>JAQSXR010000024.1 GCA_029256575.1 Clostridiales bacterium
TTCTGTTAATGCACCTTCTGCTGTTTGGATTAATGAAATTCCATCTTGTGCATTTGTTGAAGCTTGTTGTAAACCTTTAATTTGGTTTCTCATCTTTTCAGAGATCGTAAGACCAGCTGCATCATCACCAGCACGGTTAATTCTGTAACCTGATGAAAGTTTTTCACTTGATTTTGCAAGTGATCCAGTTGTTCCTGTTAATTGTCTATGGGTATTCATAGCTGAAATATTGTGATTGATTATCATAATAAATTCCTCCTTGGAATGTTGGTGGCTCCTTGCCACGTTATTTGGTTAAAGAAAACAGGCAGGATGCCCATTTTTTTATACTAATTCTAATGATTATCTAAGAAGTGATAAAACACCTTGTGGAGCCTGATTTGCTTGAGCCAACATAGATTGTGAAGCTTGTAATAATATGTTGTTCTTTTGGTGTTCCATAATTTCTTTTGCCATATCTACGTCTCTAATACGTGATTCAGCAGCTTGTAAGTTTTCTGCAGATACATTCAAGTTATTGATTGTGTTTTCAAGTCTATTTTGGTATGCACCTAAAGTAGATCTTTGTGAAGATACTTTCTTAATTGCTGTATCAAGTCTTGATAACGTTTTATCAACAGCTGAAGCTATTTGAGTACCAGTTGTAGTACTTGTCATATCAAGGCCAGTAGCAGTATTTGCTGATACCATAAGAATACTGAAACCATTTGCTACAGTAGCAGTTGAATTAGTTATTCCAAGCTTAAAGGCTCTCATATTTCCAACAACAACACCCATAGTTTGTCCACCATTAGCACCGATTTGAAGTTTCATTTCAGTAGCTGCTGCTGAATATTTACCTGTGAATAATTTCATTGTATTAAATTCAGTAGTTGTAGCAATTCTGTCTATTTCTTGAATTGATTGTTGTAATTGTGAGAAGATAGCATTTCTATCGTCTGCTGTCTTAGTTCCATTACCGTAATCTACTACTTTTTGTCTCATTGTTTTTAAGATTTCATGAACTTCTGTTAATGCACCTTCTGCTGTTTGAATTAATGAAATACCATCTTGAGCATTAGTTGAAGCTTGTTGTAAACCTTTAATTTGGTTTCTCATCTTTTCAGAGATTGTAAGACCAGCTGCATCATCACCAGCACGGTTAATTCTGTATCCTGATGAAAGTTTTTCACTTGATTTTGAAAGTGATCCAGTTGTTCCTGTTAATTGTCTATGAGTATTCATAGCTGAAATATTGTGATTGATTATCATAATAAATTCCTCCTTGGATTGTTAGTGGCTCCTTGCCACGTTATTTTGAATGAAAAACTGGCCGTTTTACATTTGTACCATATATATCGACAAAGTTCTTGTAGAACTTAATGCCCAAAAAATAATTTCAATTATAAATATTATAATTTTTTAAGAAATTCAAATGTCTCATCTGATGCTGCTTGTTTATTGCTCTCTTCAATTTGCAAATAAATTTCTTTTCGATATACGGGTATTGATCGAGGCGCAACTATTCCAAGACGAACAGATTCCCCTTTAATCTCCAATACTTGAATTTCGATATTATCATTTATAATTATTGAGTCTCCTACTTTACGTGATAAAGATAGCATTATACCTCACCTACCTCTTTGCTGTTTTTTTTAGCATTACGAAGCATTTCATATATATTAAATCGAATCGGATAGTCATCGTTTTCTACCATAACCTGTACCCCTAAAAAAGTATCCGTATTAATAATTATTGGAGCTTTTAAATTAGTAAATAGTTCTTCAACGTCCTTTTTTGCATTAATAACAGTATAAAATGCAACGTTACTTTCATTGCAATCACCCAACTGATTAATTAATTCATCTTCTATTATTGGATTATATTCATTTAATATACTAATCGGATTCATAATAGGTATCGCTATATTTTTATCCTCTAGTGATTGAAGCCAATTTATGATTGGTATTTCCCCATCATCTGTTAATTCGTATACAATTGCAAATTCTTTATATTCATTAAAACCAAAAATACCATTTCTGAAATTTATTATTTTATTATCATCGATTTCTACTATTCCGAAGTGTTTTGTATTTACTTTCATAATATGTTGCTACAAAATAAATTTTGCAGCTACTCCTCTCGTAAATTATTTGAATTTCAAATCTTAATTTTTTTCATCCATTATATAAGAATTTTCTATTATTCCACTATGTGCATTTTTATAATAAGCTAAAGATTGTTTACTTCCTTTGTTAAATTTACGAATTTTCGTTTTAACATTAGTAAAATGATTTTCTAACAAGGCTTTATTCGCTTGCTCCATAATTTGTATCTCAACAGAAAGGCCAGTAATCTTTGATATATGTGATTTCATATAGGCAATGTCACTCTTATATTGTTCCGTATTTTCCTTTATTTCAACTCTAACCCTATCATATATTCCATTAAAACCATCATCTATTATCGTGATGCTCTTAATTAACTCACTTTTTTTGTCCATTGTTTCATCAAACTTATCCATGTCAAGCTCTGGTGTGGATACAATTTTGCTTTGTTCTGAAACCAAAACATGCATTCTTTGTAATAATTCTAATTTTTTATCTAATGAATCTTGTAATAGTTTGATATAATCCATAACATTATCCATCTGCAGCCTCCTTGCTTTACATGAACATCATATTATCTTATGAAATCTAGTAGCGATGTTTGTATGACTCTTCCTGATGCCATTAATGAGGCATTATATACGGTTTCATGGCTTGTTAATTTAACAATTGTTTCTGCCAAATCTATGTCTTCGTTTAATGACATTAAATCTGTAAAGTTAACTTCATCATCAGTTAATCTTGCATCTGTTAATATAAGTCTATTTAACTTACTTCCTGATTTAGAAATTTGTTCTAACGTATTTGCAAGTTGCTTGTCAATATCAGATATAAAAGCTCCTGCTATTCTACTTAATTGTTCTTCTTGTAATACTCCTAATTCCGTATCAGCAGGTGTGTAATTTTTAATTGCATTGATAATCTCATCAAAGTCTCTTACCAAATCAGTCGTAATTACATCTCTTCCAAGTGTATTAATGGTTATCGTTTGCATATATCCTGTTTGATAATTCATTCCTTCTGCTGACTTTGTAAAGTTACTCCATGTAGTATTGTCTAAAGGGTCTGGTTTTTTTATACAGTCAAAATAATGTTCTGGTTTTATTTGGTTCTTTTCAAAACTATTTTTTACATAAGTGAATTTCATATTAAAATTGTCATTAAGAGAAAAAGTCTTACCTTCTACATTATTAAAAATAAGTTCTCCAGTATCTTTTACAAAATGAACATCCCCTGTGACTGGTTTATTAGCATTTGTGTCTGTAGAGTTAACAGTAACAACTGTAAGTGGTGTTCCATCTGAACCATTTATTACTACACCTGCATTATCTACTAAGGTAGTTCCAGAAACTGATGCAATTTGATCATAACTTAGTCTAACTCTGTAAATATCTTCTACTTTTGGAGGGGTACCATCAATTACTCTTTGAGTAGCTACAATATTTTTATTATTGAATTCTTCGGTTATTTCATATGTATCTGTGTTTTTTTCTGTAAATACTAATCCATTATCCGTTTTTAAGCCTGAAAATACAAATCTTCCACCATAATTAGTGTTGCCTTCTTGTAACACTTGGTTTTTAAGTTCCGACAATTCAGCTACTATTTTTTCCATATCTGTCGTGCCGAGTGCTCCGTTGCTTAGTTGTATTGTTAATCCTCTTGCTCTTTTCAGAATATCATTAACATTTACCATTGATTTCTCAGTAACTGTCATCCAAGAATTAGCATCATCAACATTAGATTTATATTGTGTTATTTCACTAACACTTGCACGAAGTCTAAGCGCTCTTACTGCAACGATTGGATCTTCTGATGGTTTCGTTATTTTTTTACCAGTCGATAATTGTGTTTCGTACTTAGATAGTGCTGTTTTATTATTCATTATATTTAGTAACATAGTATTATTTAACATAATATTAGTAATTCTCATTTACTAACCTCCTACGCGCCAAGTCTATTAATTGTTACATCGAAAATCTCATCCATAACAGACATAATCTTAGCCGCTAATTTATAAGCCTGTTGAAATTTAACCATATTAGTTGTCTCTTCATTAGCATCTACTCCCATAATGGATTGGCGCATATATTCAATAGAACTCACTATAGATTTCTGACCTTTTTGAAAATCAATAGCTTGCTTAGAGTCTATCGCCATTTCTGCTACGATGGATTGAAAAAAGTTCTCCGGTTTTCCTTGTTTAAACATGCTCATATCATGTCTTTTGTTAAGTAATTGTTGTAAAATATCAGTTCCATCTATCGTATTAACTACATCCGATGTTGTTGCTAACTTATTTACATCTGTAAGGATTTCTGAATTTATCCTAAAATTAGAAATATCTATTTGGTTATAAGAAAATTCATCATTCAACGGTGGAGTACCTGTATACCCTTTAAATGTGAATAACAAAACATTTGAATCACCATACAAATTTTGCCCTTGAATATGAATATCATTCATTTCTTTCGCAAAGGTTCTTACAAATTCATTCAAACGACGTTTGTAATGAGCGATTCCTTTGAACTCCATATTTTCTCCCATTTCAATATATGTAGGAGTTGCAGGTGCAGGAGTAGTATCATCAATCGTAAAAGTTATACTTGAAGGGGTGACCGGTAGAGTTGTAGTATCCTCAGGCGTATATGTAAATGACGTATAATTAACATCAATACCATCAACTGTGATTTGACCGCTAGCCGGAATATCTGTTCTCTGAGGATTTTCAATTGTTATAGTTGCTCCAGGTAATGTACTTGTATAACTTGATACATATTTTCTTAGATTATCATTATTATTACCATCTCGAATATCTAAGTATCCCTTCAGCTCTCCAGATAATGTTAAATCATCTGTATAAAAATTTTGACCTGTTACCCACTTTATATCATATAAATCCGGAACATCCTCTGGATTGTGTAGTTGCGTTCTAGGAACACATTCAAGATATCTTGCTTTGTTTCCGTCTACTAGAGTTTGTCCATTTAAAATAATTGTAGTTCTCTTTAAATCCATACCCTCATCAACTTCTATAACCTTAATGGGAATTATTGAAGATAATTTATCAATAAGATTATTTCTTTCATCTCTAAGGTCATTCGCTTTTTGTCCGGTAAGTTCTTGATTTATTATCTGTTGATTTATACCAGCTACTTGATCTGCTATGCTATTTATTTGTTCAACACTAGTCATAACACCAAAATTAGCTTCTTTTTGTAAGTTATTGAGCTGTTCCGATAATCGATTAAAATTTTCAGTAAAGCTATCAAGTGAAGAAATAGCTGCTGCTCTATAGGAAGGGTCTGAAGGATTCGTCGAAAGTTTTTGTAGTTGTGTATATAGATTACTAATTTCTTTCGAAAGTCCAACATCAGATGTTTCATTAAATAGATATGTTAATTGATCTAACTGGGTTTGTTTAACATTATATTCTCCTAAATATTGATTGTTATTCCAATATTTTGAATCATAATATGGATTTCTTTGTTGTTCAATTCCAGTTATCTCTACTCCTGTTCCAATCATACCTACACTACCAACTCCTGCCATTGGCCTAGTTGCTTTTTGTGTAGCTACTTGTCTACTAAAACCAGTAGTAGTTGCATTAGAAATATTATGTGCTGTTGTATTTAATGATCCTTGTGCAGTATATAGTCCCTGTAAGGCAACGTTTACTCCAAAAAATGAAGAAGACATTTTTGTTTCTCCTCTCTATTTAAGCTCGTCCAACTTTCATAATTATATGTTCAAGCATTTCACTTAATGTATTCACTACTCTCGCTCCAGCATTATACGCATGCTGATATTTAATCATGTTTCCTAATTCTTCATCAGAAGAAACCCCAATAACACTTTGTCTTTGATTTTCTATTTGAGTTATCATTTTAGCTTCTGTTCTATTTATAGTAATCGCTTTATCCCCTTTTTGTCCTATCTCGTACATCATTTTAATATAATATTCACTCGAACTCAATTTCGCTGTATCATTAGGATTAAGAAGTAAATCCTTTTCTTGCCATTTTCTCAATATATCTTCTACTACCGTTGCATCTCCAACTTTTTCTTTATCTAAATTAATACAAAGCTTGTTGTAGTCTTGGTCCACTAATGGATTAATGATAAGATTTCCTGATGCATATAGTGTATACGGATCGCTTGGATCCTCTTCAATATAATTTCCCAACGCGTCATATCTATCTATATACTCTCTCTTAAATACCTCATATCCTTGCATTCCGTCCAAGCCATATGGTGCATTTGCAGTATCAAGTTTAGGTGGTGTACCTGTATTTGGAGATAAAGCATTGTTTATTTTTGTTACAATAGAATGTACTAAGTTATCAAATTTAGCTTGCACACTCATTATTATGGATGGTTCTACAAATTTTTCAAAATTTGCCGGGTCATTCATTGCTGTGTAATTAACAGCTGCAGTACCTCTACCAAGCATCAATCCCTTTAATCTACCTGTATCATTAAAGTTCTCTGGACCAATTGTACTGTCTAACCTAATTACATCACTACCAAAAGCAACCCAAATCGGATTTACCATTCCACTATTAGCGGCTGCCTGCTTTACATCCATTTTCATATAAGAAGATTCACTAATAAATTTTACATTCTCAAACATTACTTCTACTTCGCCAGTATATAGCTCTTTATAAGTTATCTCTCCATACTGTGCAAGTTCATCAAGCAATAAATTTCTTTCATCTCTAAAGTCATTTGCAGAAGCCCCTGTTATTTCAGCTTTTGCAATTCTTTCATTAAGATCGATTACCTCTTGCCCAATAACATTTATTCTTTTTACGATTTCTGTTATTTGCTTATTTAGATTTACTTGATAACTGCCTAATTGATTTCCAATTAGATTTACTCTATCTACAAACAAGGCAGCACTCTGAATAAATAATCCTCTATTTTCAAGTCCTTCTGGATGCTTTGATAATTCATCGATAGAAACCCATAAATCATCCATTATGTCAGAAAAACTTTCACCATCTATTTCTCCAAAAATATTTTCTATTTCTATTATTGTTTCGTGTTGTGCTTCATAAAATCCAAATCTACTAGTCTCATTTCTTAAAGATTTATCTAAGAAAATGTCTCTTATCTGTTTTATCGCTTGTACACTTGTTCCAAGTCCAACTTGCTTCAAAGAATTTGCAGATTGTCCAATTGTTGAATAATTAAAATCCTTGAATAATACTTGTTGTCGAACAAACCCTACCGTATTTACATTGGACAAATTATGTGCTGTAGTATTTAATGCGGTTTGTTGAGCTGAAATTGATGATGCTGCCATATATATACTGCTGATTGATGACACTCTGTAAAACACATCCTTTCGTGCTTGCAATGAAAATGCAATGGATATACCCTTTAGAACTTACCTAAGCATAAAATGTTACTTATTGTTTCGCATCAAAACTACTTCTAGGTTTCGTTTCTCCATAAATTGTCTGTTTTGTATACCCTGCGGTCTCTGGTCCCTGATTACAGCTTTGTATATAATTAATTGTATAATCAACCATTTGTGCCGCTTCACTTAGTAAATCTTTATTCATATTATTTATTTTTTGTAGTTGTGTTATTATGCTTACTAATTCTAGTTGTAGCTCTCTTAATCTATGTTTGCCGTCTTGATTATCAGGCAACAGTTCTGCTATCTTTGATATCGTTAATTCGTTTGCATCTTTATTAATAACAATTGCTATATCATTAACTATTTCTTCTCTACTCTTCTCTAAACGCATTATGCCCCCGACAATATCTTGCTCATTATCGGTAATAGCATGTAAACCAGTAATATCATCCCGTATTATTACTTCTGTTTTGGATTTCGCTATTTCTAAAAGTCGTTTATGTTGAGATACTTCTTCATCTAAGACATTTAATAAATCTTCAATTAGACTTGCCAAATAAAACCCACCTTTATCTCATTACTGATTCATTTATTTTTGAAACCAATGCCTCAGCAAATTCATTTGTATTTCCATCATATAACCCATTCTTTAATTTTAATCTAACATCATTAACTCTATCCATTCTTATATCGTTTGCATTCGCAATCGCCTGTTTCGCTATTTGCATATCTCTTCCAGTTTGAGATATTGCTAATGTATCTTGAACTTTTGTAGTATTAATTGAATTAACTTTTTTTGTTGCATTTGTATTATATACTTGATTGACTCTAGTAACCTGATCAATTCTCATATCTAAACACTTCCTTTCTTTCATGCATTCCATCTATTCTTAATAAATATATCGGTAATTTTATCTTTTATATTATAGACAATTTTATTTTTATTAATATATGTAAAATAGTTTAAAGAGCCTTTGCATATGCAAAGGCTCTTTAAACTATTAATTTCTCTGATTTATCCTATCTTTATCAAGGAATCTCATTCTATTTTCAGTTGAAGTTTTAAACACAGGTTTTTCAGGTTCTACCTGAGGTTTTTGATATGCATTACCCATAGTATTTGCAATTTCTTGTTTACATCTTTCACAATACTTACCAGTTCTTATCATAGTTCCGCAAGATTCACATTCAATTCCAACTAACGAGTCAGCAGTAAAAATTAATCTTTCTTCTTTAATCCATTTTCTTATAATACTAAGAGATACCTCATTGTCCTCTGATATCTGTGTTAGCGAGGCCTTTGGTGTTTCTCTTATGTACTTCTTTACATCTTGGAATTTATCCTCTACTTCTTTTGTACAAATAGGACAGATTCCCATCCCTCCAACAAAATTAAATATTCTTCCGCAATTTTTACAATTTCTAACATCCATTGTATCCCTCCTCTACATTCCTCTTCCAACAGCAATACTTATATAATGTACGCTTAAAGCACCCTTTTCTATAAGCTTCTTACTACATGCATTTACTGTCGAGCCTGTTGTATAAATGTCATCAACCAACAATATCTTCTTTAATTCTACACTATTATCTCTAACTTGAAAAGCATTTTTCAAGTTTTTTTGTCTTTGTCCACTACTCAATATCTTCTGCGGCTTCGTTTCTATGATTCGTTTTAAAGAAGTGGTATCTAATTTAGTATTTAGGTATTTTGCAATTCTAAGCGCTAGAAGCTCAGATTGGTTGAAACCACGTTTAATCATTCGCTTTTTACTCAAAGGAACAGGTATTATTAAGTCGAATTTTTCTTGTTTTAACTGCAACCCATATCGGTTCAATATTTCATTGCAGTAAAAATCGGCATATTCTCTTCTATTCCCATACTTATATCGAAAGATAGATTTTTTTATTACTTCGTTGTATTCAAATACCGGATACCCTCTTTCATAACTATTGCAGCCTTTACTACAGTCAAAACAATATTCAATTTCTGGTTGTTCCACTGTCTTTCCACATTTTTTACATTGGAGTTTTCCCACATAGACAAGCTTTTTAACACAGCACAAGCAGATTTGCTTATCCGTATCGACTATTATTTCATCACATACTGGGCATCGTCTAGGGTATATTAAATTAAGAATACTACTTAATATTCCTATATCTCTTCCTCCTCTTTAATTCTAATTGCTAATCCTGAATATCGTTCTATCTCGTTTTTGTTACCTATCATGAAGTTTACTGTATATTCACTACCAATAATAACAACCATTTGCTTCGCTCTTGTTACCGCTGTATATAATATATTTCTATTAAATAATAATTGGGAACCAGTAAGAAGCGGAAGAACAACAATCGGATATTCGCTACCTTGCGATTTATGAACAGTTACAGCATAGGAAAGCTCGATTTCATCTAATTGATTAAATTCATAAGTTACACATTTACCATCATCAAAATCAATCGAAAGGGTTTCTGCATACAAATTAATTTCTTTGATAATTCCCATATCTCCATTAAAAATACCGGTTCCTTCTTCTATTACGAAACCTGTTCTACTCTTAATGCTCCAAGGCATCTGGTAATTATTCTTAATTTGCATTACCTTGTCGCCTTCTCTGTATATGTTTTGTCTATATTCTTTTTCACGCTTATCTTTACTAGGTGGATTCAATGTCTTTTGAAGTATCTTGTTTAATGCTTCTACCCCTAGTGCAGACTTTCTCATCGGAGTAAGTACTTGAATATCATTTAGCGGATTACCATTTGCAAGTTTAGGTAGCCTGTCTCTCATTAATATTAGCAAATCTCTTAATAACCTATCTTGATCTTCTCTCTTTATAAAGTAAAAGTCCTTATTCTTTTGCGTTAAATCAATCTCTTCCCCTTGATTAATTTTATGAGCATTAATTACTATATCACTTTCCTCAGATTGGCGAAATATCTTTGACAATCTTACTACGTTAAGTTTTTCTGACTTAATCATGTCCTTCAATACATTTCCTGGACCAACAGACGGTAATTGGTCTACATCTCCTACGAATATTACTTTTGTTCCTGGAATAATAGCTTTCATTAATGCATTAATAAGTACAATATCAACCATCGAGGTTTCATCAATAATTACTACATCAGCTTCGATTGGATTGTCCTCACACTTTTCAAAATGCATTTTCTGATTTTCACCAGATATTCCGCCACTTATCTCTAGTAATCGGTGTATCGTTTGAGCTTGATATCCAGTTGCTTCTGTCATTCTCTTTGCCGCTCTTCCCGTAGGAGCAGCCAGTACGATATCCATTCCTTGTTGTTCAAAATATTTAATTATAGAATTGATTGTAGTTGTTTTTCCTGTTCCCGGCCCTCCTGTCACTATGAGTAGCCCGCTATTTGCCGCTTCTATAATTGCTTGCTTTTGTAATGTATCCAACTTTATATCCTCAGATCGTTCAATCAATTCAATTTCCTTATTTATCTCATCATTTGCTTTATTCGTATACATTGCTAACTCTAATAACTTTTTGGCAACTGCTATTTCCATATAGTAATATTGTATTGAGTAGACCGCCGTTCTTGTCTCCAACTGTTTCATTACAATCTTTTTACTCATTGCAAGTTCTATGATATTCCTCTCAATCGATTCTTTGTCAGCGTCTAATAAATCCGTTACTTTTCGAAAGAGTTTCTCTAATGGTAAATATGTATGCCCATTCGCACTAGCCTCTGATAACATGTACATAATTCCAGAGCAAACTCGATAATCCGAATTACTTGCTATCCCCATCTTCATAGCGATATCATCAGCTATTTTAAATCCTATTCCTGCAATATCTTCCGCAAGTCGATAAGGGTTTTTTTCTACTACTTCTCTTAAATTATTTCCATATTGATTATATATTTTTATGGCATATGCAGTTGAAATTCCATATTTTTGTAGATACATCATCACTTGTCTTAATTCTCTTTTTTCACTAAATGTTTCTGCTATCTCACGCGCTTTTTTCTCAGTTATGCCTTTTACATTTGATAATTGCTCAGGCTCTTCTTCTATAATTCTAAATGTATCCTCTTTAAAGGTTTTTACTATTCTTTGTGCTAATATTTGCCCTATCCCTTTAATTACACCCGACCCTAAATATTTTTCTATGGTTACTACATCTTTAGGCATTTCAACATCATATTGATCAACCTTAATTTGTTCCCCATATAAAGAATGTGTTGTTTTCTCCCCCTGCACAGTTATGTATTCACCTTCATTTATACTTCCAAAATTCCCTACACAAGAAATTTCTTCTTCATCCGAATTTAGAATAAGTACTGTATATCCATTTTCTTCATTATGATATACAATCTTTTCAACATATCCACTAAATTTACCCATCCTTTTCCCCTTTCTTTTTAAACTCCCGTTTGTATTATGATGTTATATTTTATCATATAAACGTTTATATCGTATATAGGTAATTACTATCGTTTTTAACTTTACACGATATCATATATTTCAACTCGTTCTCTAATACTATAGGAGAGTCTATAAATATAAAATAGCATATAAGAAAGTGACTATGCCGATGAATGCGAAAGTTTTTCCTTACAATCAAGGTGATCTTTCTTTTTCATAAAAAAATGACTATATACTCAGCTAAAAATACGGTTTATTTCTTCGTATTTTTCGCATTAATTCGCATATAGTCATTTATATTGTTCTTGATACTATTTGTCTTAGTTTAAACCAAGCGCTTTTTTAATTTCTTCTATTTTATCTGTTCTTTCCCAAGGTAGATCAATGTCTAATCTTCCAAAGTGACCATAAGCAGCTGTTTGCTTATAAATTGGTCTTCTTAAATCTAACATCTTAATAATAGAAGCCGGTCTTAAATCAAATATTTTATTTACAGCCTCCGTTAATTTATCATCCTCAACTTTGCCTGTTCCATGAGTATTAATTAAAACAGATACTGGTTTTGCAACACCAATAGCATATGCAAGTTCAATTTCACATCTATTTGCTAACCCAGCAGCTACTATATTTTTAGCTATATAACGGGCTGCATATGCTCCAGAACGATCAACCTTCGTTGGATCTTTTCCAGAAAATGCTCCGCCACCATGGCTTGCATATCCACCGTAAGTATCTACGATTATTTTTCTACCAGTTAATCCTGAATCTCCTTGTGGACCACCAATAACAAAACGGCCAGTTGGATTTACATAATATTTCGTTTTTTCATCAAGTAAATTAGCTGGTATAACTGCTCTTATTACTTGTTCAATAATATCTTTTTCGATTTGTACTTGTTCAACATCTGGATCATGTTGAGTAGAGATAACAACTGTATCTACTCTAACTGGTGTATTACCATCATATTCAACTGTAACCTGTGATTTTCCATCAGGTCTAAGGTACCTTATTACTCCATTTTTTCTAAGTTCCGCTAACTTTCTAGAAAGCTTATGAGCTAATGCTATAGGCATAGGCATTAATTCTTCCGTTTCATTACAAGCATAACCAAACATCATCCCTTGGTCACCAGCACCTGTATCAGCATCGTCATGGATCTCGCCTTTTTTCGCTTCTAGGGCTTTATCTACACCCATTGCAATATCTGCTGATTGCTCATCTATTGATGTTAATACTGAACATGTATCTCCATCAAATCCAGCTGACTCTCCTGTATAACCAATTTCTTTAATTGTATCTCTTACTAATTTTGATATATCAACATAACATTTAGTTGAAATTTCTCCAACAACTAATGCTAATCCTGTAGTAACTACTGTTTCGCAGGCAACTCTAGCCATCGGATCTTGTGCTAATATTGCATCTAATACTGCATCAGATATCTGATCGCAAACTTTATCTGGATGTCCTTCCGTTACAGATTCAGATGTAAATAATCTTTTTCCCATTTCTGTCTCACTTTCTTGAATTAACTCTTTATATATTTTTTATATTTTGGTTTCTTGACATTTGTTGATATAACATTTTTGCAATACCAATACCCTGTCCTTTAGAAGCATTCGTAGTATACTCGTCATCAAGCATATCTTCATAAATTTTTTGTCCATTCGATTTTCCAAATAACGAATCCTCTTCTGCTTCATCTATTGTGCTCTTCATTGCAGAATACATCTGCTTAATAAAGTATGCCTCAAATTCTCTACAAGCATCCATTAACTCTTTATCTTCTAATTTTGCTGTATCTTTTATTAATGTATTATTTAGTTTTGATGTTGAAGGAGATTCTACATAAGTATTTGAACCTAGGCTATTAATATCCATTTGCTTTACCTCCTACTAGTTCTTTAGACTATTTGCTTGTTGAAGCATTTGATCAGAAGTAGTAATTGCTTTAGAACTTAAGTCATAAGCTCTTTGTGCAGATATCAATTTAACCATTTCCTCTACAACTTGTACATTTGACATTTCGATTGATCTTTGTCTTACTGTACTTGTTTTTAAAGCTTCGTCATCTGTTTCTAGGCGAGGTTGTCCAGAAGCACTTGTTGTTTGATATAATGTTCCTGACATTTTTTCTAATCCTTGTGGATTATCAAATTGAACTATCTTGAATTGTATATCCATATTTCCACTCGTACCATCTGTATCTGTGTACGAGAAACTTCCATCTTTATTTACATTTATTCTTGAAATGTCATATTCACTCGTTATTACAATCGGTTCATCATTAATATCTAAAAAAGGTTCCCCACTTGAAGTTACAAACATTAATCCGTCTTCTGTTGCAGATATCTTTATTGCACCATTTCTGGTAAACATTTGTGTCTCATTATTTCCTTGAACAGTAAAGAATCCATTTCCTTCAATAGCAAAGTCTAAAGCATTGTCAGTTGTTTGCATAGATCCTTGTGAGAAATTACTTGAAATTGCAACTGGTTTAACTCCAAGTCCTACTTGAATACCAACTGGCTTTCCAGCTCCATTTTCATCTATGTTAGCACTTTGAAGAGTTTGGTATAGCATTGTTTGAAATTCTAAGTTTTCTTTTTTGAATGCAGTTGTATTTACGTTTGCTAAGTTATTTGCAATAACATCAACATTTAATTGTTGTGATGTCATTCCAGATGCTGCTGTATATAATGCTCTCATCATAAGTTTAGTCTCCTATACCTTTCCTATACTGTTGACTGCTTTTTCTAAGGTTGAATCAAACGATTTCATAACTACTTGATTCGCTTGATATGTACGGCTCAAAGTAATTAAATCTACCATTTCTCTAACGGTATTAACATTTGAGCCTTCTAATGCATTTTGAACAACTTGTCCTTTAAATTCAGTGATAGTTGCATTTTCATTAGCAGCATATAGGTTTGATCCTAATTTTTCAAGAGTTTGTTTATTATCAAAATCCACTACTCTAATCGTATCAATATAATTATTATCTACATATATTTTGCCTTCTTTATCAATAATTGTCTCCCCACTAGGGATAAGAATTAATCCTTCTTCACCTTGAATAAAATTACCATCGTTCGTTGATAAATATCCATCAGGAGTTCTAACAAAAGATCCATCTCTCGTGAATACTTCTGTTTGATTTCCTTCGGCATCTATCATTGTGACAGCAATAAATCCTTCCCCGTTTAATGCAACATTAAGAGGATTTGAAGTAGAAGTAAGTGTGCCTTGACTATAATCTGTATACGTTTCTGAAGCCGTTATTCCAAGTGTCATTCTACCAATAGCTTCATCTCTCATTCCAATAGACCCAACATCGTTAATTTTAATTGTTAGTACACTATCAAAGCTTTCTGTTAGTAGGTTTTCTCTTTTATACCCTGTAGTATTAACATTTGCAAGGTTGTTCGAAATAGAATCCATTCTCTGCTGTTGGCTTACCATCCCTGATGCCGCAGTATATAGTCCTCTTACCATAATTCTCAGCTCCTATTTATCTTATTTTGATTTATAGAATTCTATATATTTTCCAGTTCCAATTGCTACTGATGATAGTGGATCATCTGCTATCATTACCGTTATTCCTGTTTTGCTTTGAATTAGAAGGTCTAAGCCCTGTAACAAGCTTCCACCACCGGTCATTACAATTCCTCTATCAGCAATATCAGCTGCTAATTCTGGCGGAGTTCTTTCTAATACGCTATGAACAGCTTCAACTATTTGTGAAGTCGTTTCCTTTAATGCTTCCTCTGTTTCATCAGATGTTATTGTAATTGTTTTTGGAAGTCCAGTTACAAGGTTTCTACCTCTAACATCCATTGATAAAACTTCTGGTCTTTTATATGCTGTTCCAATACTTATCTTAATATCTTCCGCAGTTCTTTCACCAATTAATAAATTGTGTTTTTTACGCATATATCTTATTATAGCCTCATCAAAATTATCTCCAGCTACTTTTACTGATGCACTTACAACTGATCCTCCTAGAGAAATTACAGCTATATCAGAAGTACCCCCTCCAATATCAACTATCATGCTACCACAAGCCTTTGAGATGTCAATACCAGCACCAATAGCAGCTGCTATCGGCTCTTCAATGATCTCTACGTGTCTTGCGCCTGCTTGATATGTTGCATCTTCTACGGCTTTCTTCTCAACTTCAGTAACTCCACTTGGTACGCATACACTGATACGTGGCTTTGGTTTAAAAAATTGTTTTCCAACTGCTTTATTAATAAAATGTTTTAACATTTTTTCGGTTACTGTATAATCTGAAATAACCCCTTGTCTAAGAGGTCTAATTGCTATAATATTATCAGGCGTTCTACCTATCATAGCCCTGGCTTCGCTACCTACCGCCATAATTTTTTCTGTATTTCTATCATATGCAACTACTGATGGCTCCCTTAAAACAACGCCTTTCCCCTTTACATATACTAATACACTCGCAGTTCCTAAATCTATTCCAATATCTGTTGAAAACATGTGAGTCTCCCTTCTTATCAATAATATAATTATCGACATCTTTTATATTTTTATTAATCTTATTAGATAAGCTTTTTTTTATTACATAACTCTTCTACTTTATTATATACAATAAATAAATTTTTTCAAATCTTTTTTTAATTATTATTGGTTTATTACGTATTTTTTTATTTTTTTCGCAATAAAACAGCAGATGATGATTCCATCTGCTGCTTTTTTTTACTTGGAAATAGATTTATATGAAATCCTTTCATACTTTTCTTTCGTAGCTAAACCACCTCGAATGTGCCTTTCTGATTTATTAATATTAAGCACTTTTCTTGCTTCTTCTGCAAGAGATGGATTTATTGCTTCTAGACGCTCAGTAACGTCTTTATGTACAGTCGATTTACTTATTCCAAATTTCTTCGCAGTTTGTCGCACTGTAGCATTCGAATCAACTATGTAGTTAGCAACCTGTATTGCTCTTTCTTCTATGTACTCCTTCAAGCCGCTTCCCCCTTATACATATTTGTATATGTATATGAAAATTAAAGTGGTTGTATGCTTTTTGATTACAGGTTATTTATAAGAAAAAGAAAGAATCATTCAACTTAATAAATAAATTGAATGATTCCTTATATTTGTTAATATTTTATATGTATTTATTTTAATTTTATTAATGCTTAGCCCTTAACTGCTCCTGCAGCAACACCTTTAATTATATGTTTTTGGCAAATTAAGTAGAAAATAATGATAGGTACAATTGATAACACCAATAATGCCATTCTTGCTCCCATATCAACAGATCCATAAGCATCTTTTAATTTTTGTAGTGCAATAGGAATAGTCTTGTATTCTGTTCCTATAACTAAATTAGGCAACAAATAGTCATTCCAAATCCACATAGCATTAAGTATAGCAACCGTAACTGCTGTTGGCTTAAGCATTGGAAATACTATCAAGAAATATGTTTGCAAAGGATTGCAGCCGTCTATTGAAGCAGCTTCTTCTACGTCAATCGGTATGGACTTAACAAACCCAGAAAACATAAATACGGATAAACCAGCCCCAAATCCTAAGTATATTAATATAATACCAAATGGATTATCTAAATGTAACATATTTGCTGTCTTACTCATAGTGAACATTACCATTTGAAAAGGTACTATCATAGAGAAAACAAAAAGATAATATAAAATACTTGTAAACTTTGTTTTAACTCTCGTAATATACCACCCAGTCATTGATGTAAATAATATAATAGTCCCTACTGAAAACACTGTAATAAACACTGAGTAACCAAATGCTTTAATAAACTCTACTTTTCGTATTCCATTTACATAGTTAGCGATACCAACATAGGTCTCTTTATTTGGAAATAAAAATGGTGTCTCACTTATAAAGAATTTCCCTTTGAATGAATTTAGTAACACAATAAAAATAGGTGATAAAAATAAAATTGAAAGTAAAACTAATGCTATAAATATAACAAAATGTTTTAACTTAGTTGAATTAAAAGATCTTTGTTTATTCGTATTATTCATTAACTTTCAACCTCCTTACGCCTAGTTAATACAAGTTGTGTGAACGCAATTATTCCAACTAGTATAAAGAACACAACGGCTTTCGCTTGACCAGCACCTTCATATCCTGGCCTACCATAGAAAGTGTTAAAAATATCTAATGCAAGCATTGAGGTTTTGTTACTTGGTCCCCCCGCAGTCAATGCGAGATTCTGATCGAATAGTTTGAATGAGTTAGATAATGTTAAGAATAAGCATATTGTGATTGCTGGCATTACTAATGGGATAGTAACATGACGTAATGTATTTATTTTACTAGCTCCATCAATTTTTGCAGCTTCAACTAGTTCTTCAGGAATACTTTGAATACCAGCAATGTAGATGATCATCATATATCCAATCAATTGCCAATTCATCAGTATTATCAAACCCCAAAAACCATACTTTGCGCTATATGTTATAGTTACACCAAAGTTAATCAAAACACCATTTATTATTAATTGCCAAATATAACCCAATACAATACCACCAATTAAGTTTGGCATAAAAAATACTGTTCTGAACAAATTGGTACCTTTTATTTTCCTTGTAAGTAATGTTGCCATAGTAAAAGCAAATAAATTTATAGTGATAACAGCAACCACTGTATATTTTACCGTAAACCAAAGTGCATTTAAAAATTCTCTGTCAGCAAATGCCTTAACATAATTATCCAATCCCACAAATTTTGCGTCTGTTACTGTGGTAAACTCCGTAAATGATAAAACTATTCCTAAAATAAAAGGAATCAAGAAAGCTATCAAAAAAGCTATTAACGTTGGTAATGCAAAAATAGCAAAATATTTTTTGAGATTTTTTTCCATATATGTCTCTCCTCGTTTTAATAACAAAAAAAATGGTGAGTTAGATTTATTAACCCCCACTCGTATACAATATTTACAACACTTCATACTAAATGTATGAAGTGTTGCACAATATTAGTAAATTTGTTTTTAGTCAAATATATTTATTTTGCTGCTGCTGCTTTTTCTGTTTTCCAAGATTCTTTAACAGTATTAGTAACATCATTCCAATCGCTTTGACCTTGAACATAAGTAAGTAAAACATTACTAAAGTCGTCTTTAAATTGTTTACTTGGGAATGCTGCAAATGTCCATGCTACTGATGTAACGTCTTTTTCCATCCAAGCTAAAACTTCTTTTGCTAGTGGATCTGTTGGTTTTTCATCTTCTTTAAAAGTATTAAATGGTGCAATGAATTTTAATTCATTTGTAACGAAAGCTTTTCCTTTTTCGCTTGAGAACAACCATTCTAAGAATTTAGTAGATGCATCTTGTTTGTCTTTTGAAACTTTACTGTTGATTGCAAAATAATTTTCTGTTCCAATAGCTAAACCTTGAGTTTCTTCTCCAGCTACACCAGTGTAGATAGGTAAGAATTTAATGTCTGCTTCGCTTACAGTGTTTCCTTCAACAGCACTAATTTGTCCCCAAGCCCAGTTACCATTTTGAACCATTGCAACTTTACCCATTGCAAATTCTGCCATTGAATCATCAACTATTTTACTTCCTAAAAGTCCTTTTTCTGTACATGAATTTTCTACGTATAGATCAAAAATATTTCTATAGTTATCACCATATGAGAATTTGATTTCATCTGTTGCTAATCCAGCTAATACAGTGCTATCAAAAGCTGTGTTATCTTTGAATTCATAGTATAATGGCATATTAGCTAAGTGAGTATCCCATCTCCAAGCTTCACCAGGTCCGAAAGATGTTGAAGCAAATACGCCTTCAATTCCTAAGTCTGCTTTCTTAGCTGTCATATCTTCAACTACTGCTTTTAATAAATCAAAGTTATTGATTTCAGCTGTTGAACTAATTGATACTGCTTTATCAGCTAATGCAAAATATTTTTGCATAATAGCGTCATTATAGATAATACCATATCCTTCTACAACATAAGGTATACCATATACGCCTTCTCCACTTGCTACTGCTAAACTTTTATCTGACAAATAGCTATATAACTTACTGTCACTTAAGTCTGCACAATAATCTGCCCATGTTTGATATCCAACTGGTCCATTAAGTTGGAATATAGTAGGTGCATCTGATTTAGCCATTTCTGACTTTAATGTTGTTTCATATGTACCACTTGCTGCAGTTACAACTTTAACTGTAACTCCTGTTTCTTTCTTATAAGCTTCTGCTATTGCATCATATACTTCTGCAATTTCAGGTTTGAAGTTTAGGAAATAAATCTCCTCTTTTTTACCACAACTAGATAACATCCCAGTAACCATGATTACTGCTAAAATAAGTACTGTAATTTTTTTCATACATTTTCCCTCTTTCTTAGTATAAAATATTTTGCAACGTTCTTGGAAACGTTTTACAAGTTAAATGGTAACATATTCTAAACAACATAGCAACATGTTTCATAAATTTTTTTTCTATTTTGTACACAATCTTCCATCCAAATGATTTTTTTTAGGTAGTATTATACAAAAAATGAATGAAAACCTAGCATAAATACATATTCCACCTTATTAAAAAAAATAAAATCACTATCTAATTCTACTTGACATTGTGTTGATTTAATGAAATACTCTGTATATTAATATCGTATAACAAAGGGGTGTTTTTTTTGAAGTCAGTACAACTTATATATAATCCTGCAGCAGGCAAGTATAGATCTGTACAATATATAGATAAAATAATTGAAAGCTTCCAAAGTCAGGGCTATACCGTAAATATTCATAGAAGTTCTAGAAAAGGTGATATGGGAGCATTTTTGAATAAATTTAATTCAAAAAACTGTGAAGCTATTATCGCATCAGGTGGCGACGGCTCAATAAACGAAGTAGTAAATGGAATGGTAAATAATAATATTGACATACCACTTGGAATAATTCCATCTGGAACTGCAAATGATTTTGCTTATTACTTAGGATTGCCTTCTGATATTGATGAATGTTTAGATGTATTTTCTAAGTGGGATATAGAAGATATTGATATTGGCAAAGCTAACGACAAATGTTTTATTAACGTTTGTGGTGCTGGCTTATTTACAAATGGTTCTTTAGAGTTTGATCCTGAACTTAAAAATACATTAGGCAAATTAGCATACTATATTACAGGGCTTGGTCAAATACCAAAGTTTAAACCTTTCCCATTACGAATCACTACTCCTAAGATGTCAATACAAGAAGATTTTTATTTTTTCTTAGCTTTCAATGGTATTAGTGCGGGTGGCTTCAAGGCAATTGCAAAGTTTTCTAAAGCTGATGATGGACTAATCGATTTTATCGGAGTAAAAGCAGCTGGATTACACGAGATCCCAGGAATTTTCCTAAAGATACTTGCTGGTGAACATTTTAATGATAAAAATATTTTATATTTACAAGAAAAGCATATGAAAATAGAATGTTTAGTTGATAATAAAATCTTTAAAACTTCAGATTTAGATGGGGAACCAGGACCAGAATTACCGCTTGATATTAGTATTTTAGACAGAAAATTAAGAGTTTTTACTAACAGAAAAAAATAGCATTTAAATAATAGTATTAAAAACGGCTAACAAAAAGGATAGTTTGAATTAAATTCAAACTATCCTTTTTGTTAACTAATGTCCTAATGCAATTATGGCATCATCCAATTTATTATATATATGCTTTTCATCAAGTTTATCAATAAATCCTTGTCTTGTTAAAACTGTTCGTGGCTGTTCATTTAAATTTGTTATAATCATTTGTGTGTGTGTATCCACACATAGTTGATATAAACTATTAAGAGCTATGTAGGCCGTCATATCGATAAACGGAACATGTTTCATTCTTAGAACGAAATATTCCGCTTTCTTCATCTCGGGTTTTATTCCAGATACAAAAGCATTTGCTGCTCCAAAGAAAAATGGACCATTAATTTCATATATTATAATCTTTTCTTTTTTAATCTTCTTCTTAGTTCTTGAGAATATAATGTATTCCCTATTTTCATCCTCTTCAAAGTCTTCTGTAATATCAACTACTTTTGTTGAATCCGATAATCTCATTACCAAAAGAATTGCTGCCATTATCATTCCCACCTGTATAGCTGTTATTAAACTAACAATTACCGTCAAGAAAAACGTTACAAGCATTATACTAGCATCCGATTTTGTTGTTTTAAATACACTAAAGAAATTTTTAAAGTTAAACATATTATATGTTACGTGAATTATAATACCAGCAAGTAATACTCGTGGTATAAATTTAATTATCGGCAATAAGAATAACATAAAAACTAGTAAAACAACAGAATGTACTAACGCTGCAATTGGCGATCTAGCTCCGTTTTTTGCATTGGCTATTGATCTTGCAACCCCTCCTGTTGAAGGCATACAACCAAATAGCCCACAAGCAATATTTGCTACTCCTTGTGCAACTAATTCAGAATTTGCGTTATGGTGACTACTAATCATACCATCCGTAACTACCGCAGATAATAACGCTTGCATCGCAACTAATAAAGCAATCGTAAAAGCTGGAGAAACCAAATCTGCCAGCAATTCAAAATTAACATTTGATAAACTTGGCATCGTTGGGATTTTTGAGATTTGACCTAATATCGGAATGTCTATTTTAAACAGAAAAACAATAGCAGTTCCAAGAACCAGAACCGCAAAAGAATTCGGTATTTTCTTAACAAATTTTGGCCATATAAACATAAAAGTTACTGTAATGATACCAACAATTAGTATCGTAGGGTTGATTGTATTTATTGCTCCCCAATAACTTTTCCACTTAGCGATAAAACTTATTTGTGGTTTTGCAACTTTCAAACCTAAAAAATCAACTATTTGTGATGTGAATATTATTAATGCAATACCACTTGTAAATCCAGTTGTTATAGGACTCGGTATATATTTAATAAATTTCCCTACTCCAACAACTCCCATTATAATTAGCATTCCTCCAGCCATAATAGTCGCTAATACAAGCCCTGTTACACCATACTGTAATGTTGTAAGTTGGATAATCATAACAAATGCCCCAGTAGGGCCTGCTATTTGAACTCGGCTTCCACCTAATATTGCAACTATAATACCACCAATAATCGAAGTGTACACGCCTTGTTCAGGAGGAAGCCCACACGACATGGCAAATGCCATCGAGAGAGGTAACGCGATAATTGCCACGATAAATCCAGCTTTAAAGTCCCTTTTAAATTTTTTGAAGTTATACGTTTTTAATAATGAGAACAACTTCGGTTTAATATTTACCATCATTTCTATGCCTTCTTTTCGAATATATTTATAACCACTTTACTAAATACTCTCTTATTCCCTTCAAAATATTACTTTACCATGCAAAAGTGATTTAATCCACTAAAATATTATGTAAATTTATATATAAAAAGCACCAGATGTCATAAAATGCAAATGTTATAACTTGCAACTTATTGAATTCTGATGCGTATCATTAAATATAGATTCATCTAATCAAATATGAATTACTTTATTCTCATTCTTTATTCTCATTCTTTATTCAGCCTCTTTTAATGTAATTAATTATCATTCTTAGTATTTTTTAATGCAATAATCAATTCTCATTCTTCATCTTAGCTTCTTTTCTCAATATAATTTCTTGGCGTTCTAATCTTTCTTTTGTTTCTTTTTTAATCAATCTATAAATAACAGAAGTTACCGGAACCCCAATCACCATCCCAATTACACCAAACAAACCGCCACCAACAATAATGGATAACAGAACCCATATAGCTGGAAGGCTTTCGTCGGGTTTACCAATAAAATAATAAAAGTTGATGGTATTGCACCAATAAACGGACCTACGATTGGAACTACATTTGTCAATCCCACAATCGTACTTATTAATATAGCATATGGAAAATCAAATATCATCATTCCAACAAAACAAAATACACCTAAAATAATAACTTCAGTTAATTGACCAGTAATAAAATTCGAAAATGTAGTTGAAGTAATTCTTGCAATTTCATAGAATTTATCAGCCTTACGTTTTGGAATAAATGCATAAATAAGACCCTTAACTTGAGCTTTTAATGTATCCTTAGAAACTAAAATATATATCGAAATAATGATTCCAAAGGCTAAATTAGTAATTGTTTTAATTACCGTGGAAGTAAATGTAAATAAATAAGGTAAAAAAGTCTTAACTGTTGTTGTTGCTGTATCTATTAAGTTCTGAATCACGCTATCAAAGTTAGAAATATCAATATCAAACGTATCTACAAGTTTTAAGTTATCAATAAATTTCACAAAGTTTTCTGTATAGTTATCAAAGTTATCAACTAGAGTACTTACACTCTCTGCCAACTGCGGAACTATAAACGAAATCAATGCGGCAACAAGTGCAAATGTTAACAAATATGTTGTTACAATCGCAAAAATATTAGCATATTTCTTATTTTTTTCTTTCTTAAAAAGTTTACTATATGTTCTCGTAAACATTTTATGAGGTTTATT
The DNA here is from genome assembly GCA_029256575.1 of Clostridiales bacterium. Classification (GTDB taxonomy): domain Bacteria; phylum Bacillota; class Clostridia; order Lachnospirales; family JAQSXR01; genus JAQSXR01. The sequence continues at coordinate 24,352 of JAQSXR010000024.1, forward strand.
CATTATTATTAAAACTAATAGTACCGTATACGTAATCAATAGTGCTATGCACTTAAACATTTTTTTATCCAATTAAATACCCTCCGAATTGTAATATATTACGTATAGTATACCACATTTAGGTAACTTATCAATTCTTAAATAGAAAAAGCAGTAGTTTTTACACTACTGCAATAAAATCAAAAATTACTTTATGTTCGTTCCACAAATTCCACAGAACTTACCATTAACAGTTGCACCGCACTTAGGACAAGTAGAAGTAGTTTGTTGTGGTACTACTGGTTGTGGTACTGGTTGATATGCTGGTTGTTGAACAGGTTGTTGATACATTACTGGTTGTTGATAAGATTTTTGAACAACAAAACCAAATGCCCAATTCGTTAGTCCATAAACAACTGGAATCTTTGCATCCTTGTGTCTTGCCACTTGTATAAGTGATATTATAAACAATACAAAGAACAGTATTCCTATAATCCATAATATAGTATTCTCAGTTTTTGCATTATACATATAGAACTTATCAGACCATGACGCAATCTTAATTGCACAATATTCCCATGCAGTAAATATTCTTCTTACTACGAACTCTATGCAATAGATTAATAATGATAAAATTAGTGCTGACATTGTTTGACGGCCTAGCCATTCATCCTTCTCAAGAACAACAGCATAACCAATTAAAAGTAACGTCATTTCCCAATATCCCAAAAACGCTAATACAAAAGCTAAGACTGCAATTGCAGGTAATGAAATACCATACTTCCCTTTAAACATTGATATGTACCTCCATTTTTTTATTATATTTACCTTATAATATTACTCATTTTTATCATCTATGTCAATTGTAAATAACCAATAAATTTCCATCTTTATATTTTCTATCCATATAAATTAACTTCAAATCCATATAATCCCGTTGTATCTTTTAGTTCGCTAATGTATTATATGTATGTATATTATGTTTTTATTAAATTGTTACCTTGGGGGGATATCTTGAAAACAACTAAAAAACGGAAGATTTTCATTATTTTACCTATATTTATTCTTATTGGAGCTATATTCTTTATATATATAATCAACCCCTTTAAAAAGTATATGACTCCCGTATCAAAACTTTCACTTGCCACATACAATACCTTTCATTCTGATACATTAAAATTCAGTACCAACATTGCTCTTGAAAATATTCTCTATTCCTATAATGATCAATCTGATTTAACGCAAAAGCAGATTGAGGCAATTACTTCATTTTTATCAACTGCTTCTATTGACATAGAAACAATATATGATTCAAAACTTAAAAAAATGCAATTTAATTGCAAGCTAAATATTGACAAAAATAGATCAACCTCATTTTCAGCATACATAGACAATGATGTACTAGCATTATATTTCGATGAAATAAATCAGGAAATTATATATATAGAGTGGGATCGTCTTAGCGAAATATTGGGTACAGATATCTCTTTTCAAGATTATATAGACAAACTATTTTCGATTGATTTCACACCCTTAATAGACGCTGATGTACTTGCTAAAATATACAACTTATTAAATGATAATCTTACTTTCAAAATAAAAAATTATGTCGAAACAAAAATAAACAAAAACAAGAAGACAACAGAATATGAATTAACTACAACACTCCCTGAAATGAAAAACCTATTAAATGATTTTAATTCAATCATATTAGCAAATGAAACTTTCAAAGATTCATTATTAAAGGTGCTTAACGGAAGCCTTGATATGCTTATCGCAGACCTATCAGAAACCAATATCAATTACGAAATCTTAAATAATTGGGTTAATAATAATGATAAATTTTCTGAACAAACAAATATGCTTATAAAAAATATGAAACACTTACCGAATATTAAATTATATACTTATAAGAATAAATTAGTAAAACTATCATTTTCTAATTTACAAGAAACTAATTTATTTGATATATCATTTTCTTACAAGGCAAACGTAACTACTATATTTTATCCAACTTCATCTGAACTTAAGTGGCTGAATATCTCTGATCGTTCAATAAATTTAGGTTCATTCAATTCAAATGAATTAGCTACATTTTACAAGAAATTCACACGTAAACTATATGTATTAAGCTTAAAATATCCAGAGTTCTTGGAGCTCTTTGCTCCGTTAATAATTGAATAACAATACAAAAGACCCCAGCAGCATTACCTAAATAAGGTTTATGCTTCTGGGGTAGTTAATTCTATAATAAATTAATATTTGATTTTTTACATTCTTCTACGATATCGTCTGGCCATATTGAGGATTGAACTTCACCAACATGCGCTTTTCTCAAGTAATACATACATAATCTTGATTGACCTATTCCTCCACCGATTGTATATGGTAACTCACCATTTAAAAGCGATTTTTGGAATGGTAATTCCGCTCTATCTAAACAATTAGATATTTCTAATTGTCTCTTTAAAGCAAGTTCATCAACTCGTATTCCCATTGACGATAATTCTAGAGCACAATCAAGAACACTGTAATAAACTAGTATATCGCCATTTAACTTCCAATCATCATAATCAGGTGCTCTTCCATCATGAATTTCTCCAGAATTAAGAGCTCCACCAATTTGTGTAAGGAAAACGGCTCCATGTAACTTTGTAATTTCATATTCTCTTTGTTTCGGAGTAAGATTTGGATACATATCTTCCAGTTGTTGTGTTGATACAAATTCGATTTCATCAGGTAATTCAACATTTATATAGTTATATAATTCAGCCACATATTGCTCTGTATTTCTTATTGCTCTATAGATAGATCTTACTGTTAATTTTAAAGTATCTTCATTTCTATCTGTTCTTGCAATAATCTTTTCCCAATCCCATTGATCCACATATAAAGAATGAAGATTATCAGTAATTTCATCTCTTCTAATAGCACTCATGTCCGTATAAAGACCTTCACCAATTGAAAATTCATACCTTTTAAGAGCTTGCCTTTTCCACTTTGCTAGTGAATGCACCACTTCTGCCACTTCTTCATTTTGTTCTTTTATTCCAAAACTAACAGGTCTTTCGATACCGTTCAAATTATCGTTTAAACCTGTCTTTGGTTTTACAAATAACGGAGCGGTTACTCTAGTAAGATTTAATTGTTTCGATAACTCAATTTCAAAAAAATCCTTGATTTTCTTAATTGCAACTTCTGTTTCTCTAATTGTTAGTTCTGTAATATAATTTTCTGGAATAATTAAATTGTCCATATAAATACCTCCCATCCGATTTATCAAATGCTTACAACTTTATATATTTAATGAAATAGAATTATTTTCTATCTCTTTTGCCTTCAATTTTTTTACCAGCTGGTTCAATGTTGATTGATTTACCTTTGATCTTGGCATCTTTCATTACTTTTACAACTTCCTTCGCATATTCTCTAGGAACTTCTACAAAAGAATATTTATCGTACATATCAATAATACCGATTAATTTACCTGGCATTCCTGTTTCTCCAGCAATTGCACCTAGAATATCACCTGGTTTAATTCTTTGGTTCTTACCAATATTCATAAATAAACGAACCATGCCTTCTTCAGCACCTGTATCATCAATTAAATACTCTTCTTCTTCAATGTTTTCTATTTCTTCGATTCCTAATGACATAAGCATAAATGCAGCGGCAATTTCATTAACCGAAATATCATCAACTGTTATCTTTTCAATTGCATCCATATATTTCTTAAGGTCTTCATGTTTTGCAATTTCAGTTACTTTTTCTAAAAGGCTAGTCATTTTTATATATTCTACATCGCCAACAGATGGAACTGTTTGATGTTTAATCTTTGTATTGCTATATTTTTGAATATCTCTAAGTTTGTATATTTCTTTACCTACTACAAATGTAAAGGATTTACCTAAACGGCCTGCACGACCTGTACGTCCAATTCTATGAACATAATATTCTTCATCTTGAGGAACATCGTAATTAAATACTATTTCGATATCATCAACATCGATACCTCTAGCAGCTACATCTGTTGCAACAAGAATTTCAGTTCTTCCTGTTCTAAAACTTTTCATAACTCTATCTCTTTGAACTTGTTTTAAATCGCCATGTAATCCTTCAGCAAAGTAGCCTCTACCTTGTAAATTTGAAACAGTTTCGTCAACTTGTCTCTTCGTATTACAAAATACAAGTGAAAGTTTTGGATTATACATATCTAATAGACGACATAAAATCTCTGGTTTATCTTTTTGTTTAACTTCGAAATAACATTGTTCAATGTTTGGAACAGTTAATTCTTTTTTAACTACTTTAACTATTTCTGGATTATTTTGAAATCTTGATGCAATATCTTGGATTTGCTTAGGCATTGTAGCAGAAAACATAATTGTTTGTCTTTCCTTTGGCGTTTCCTTTAATATTGTTTCAATATCTTCTAAAAATCCCATGTTAAGCATTTCATCTGCTTCATCTAAAACTATACATTTTATATGCTCAAGTTTAAGTGTTTTTCTTCTCATATGATCCATTACACGACCAGGAGTTCCTATTACAATATGAGTTCCTGCTTTTAATGATCTCATTTGTTTTGATATTTCTTGTCCACCGTATATCGGTAATGTTTTAATTCCAGGTAAATATTTAGCTATTTTTCTTATTTCTTCTGCAACCTGGATTGCTAATTCTCTTGTCGGACATAATATAAGAGCTTGAACGTTCTTATCTTTTAGATCAATCTTTTCTAATACAGGGATTGCAAATGTTGCTGTTTTTCCTGTTCCAGTTTGTGCTTGTCCAATTATATCTTTTCCTGATAATACGATAGGAATTGCTTTGCTTTGAATTGGCGTTGCTTCTTCAAATCCCATATCCTCTATTGCTTTTTTTATTAATTCAGAAATCTCTAACTCTTGAAATTTAATTCTTTCCATTCTTTGTTCCTTTCATTATAGGCACCAGCCCATTAACTATACAAACTACACTAAAATTTTCTTAATTTATATGTTATACGCTAGCAATGTGTATTAGTATAGCTATTACCATCCCTAACTAAACTATTCTCTTTTTTACACTATTCGTTTTATAATAGCAAACCTCCATAACAAAGTCAAACATTATTTTAAAAATTACCTCTTGATTTTTTTAATCATATCTGATAGTATCTAATTAAAGATGATATAGTTTTTAAAACTATGTTAAGTGAATATATATATTTGTATTGAACATACTATATATAAAATTTAAGGAGGAATTGTTATGAAAATAAATATTAAAGATCCCATCAGCGCGCTAACTCATTACATCGGACAGCTGCTTTCCATTTTAGGAACTATCTTGTTATTAATGAAAGCTGCTCCAATTGCAAGTACTTCAACTATCGGTATATTGTTTGTTTTTGGACTTAGTTTAATACTACTATATACTGCTAGTACTGTATATCACACTTTTGATGTATCTAATAAAATTAATAATATACTTAGAAAAATCGACCATATGATGATATTTGTCCTAATTGCAGGAACATATACTCCTATTTGTTTAATTACATTGAAGGGTAGGGTAGGTTGGATATTATTTGGTATAGTTTGGAGTGCTGCTCTACTTGGTTTTTTAGTTAAATTATTGTGGATAACAGCCCCACGTTGGGTTTCTTCATTATTATATATATTAATGGGCTGGACAGTTGTTGGAGCCTTCTCACCACTATTACAAGTGCTTCCGGTTCCTGGCTTACTATGGCTAATGATTGGTGGTATCATATATACGATTGGTGGAGTAATTTATGCTTTAGATTGTTCCCCTATTAAAACAAAATACTTTGGAGGACATGAATTATTCCATATATTTGTACTCGCTGGAAGCTTCTGTCACTTTATCTTTATATATAATTTTGTAATATAATTATTTACTAAATATATATTTTTTATAACTTTTATTAAGTTCTCTAAAAATTAAATTTATGGTAGTACTTTATAAAAATATAAAATATATTAATATATTCGAACATGAAAAATAAAAATTTAGTTCACTTATTATAAGGAGACTTTAGATGATAAATCTAGGTCTTCTTTTTCAAGGTAAACTAATATAAATTTCTAGCAATGAAAATATTGACTACAATTTTAAATAATGTATAATTAAAATGTTAATCGCTTTACTAGAGGAGGTATGCAGATTGAAGAAAATCAAATCATCTACACTAATAATCCTAATATTATCAGTATTATTGGTGGGATGTTCAAAAGAAACAAAAAAGGAAGTAGTTAGCACTACTACAGAAGCTGTAGTAACAACCCCTACTGAAGATTCAGTAACACTAACGACTACGGTCGAAGCAGAACCCGAAACAACAAAGGCAACCCCTGATTGGGCAGACAAGGCAGTAATTTATGAAGTTAATGTCCGACAATATACTGCCGAGGGTACCTTCAATGCTTTTTCAGAACACCTTGAGCGTTTAAAAGAACTTGGTGTAAATACTTTATGGTTTATGCCAATCTATCCTATTTCCGAAACGAATAGGAAAGGCACATTAGGATCGTATTATGCAATTAGTGATTACACTGCTATTAATCCAGAATTCGGAACACTCGAAGACTTCAAAGCTTTAGTTGCGAAGGCACACGAAATGGGCTTTAAGGTTGTACTTGACTGGGTAGCCAATCACACGGGTTGGGATTCAACCTGGATTTTAGAGCATCCAGATTGGTACTTACAAAATGAATCTGGCGAAATCGTATGTCCTCCAGGTACTGATTGGGATGATGTAGCACAATTAAACTTTGAAAGTACTGATTTACGTCAAGAAATGATAAAGTCCATGAAATATTGGGTTGAAGAAATTGATGTTGATGGTTTTAGATGTGATTATGCTATAGGCGTTCCCCTTGATTTCTGGGAAGCAGCCCGTGAAGAACTGACATCTGTCAAAGAAGTGTATATGTTAGCTGAAGATGATCAAAGTAAATCTTTTTTACTTAAAGCATTTGATAGCAATTACAACTGGAAATTTTTCCAAAATGTTACATCAGTTGCGAAAGGTACTAAGAAAGCTTCCACAATTGAGGATTACATAAACAGAAATAATGTATTGCCAGAAGGATCTTTCCCAATAAATTTCATAGATAATCATGATGAAAATTCTTGGAACGGAACAATTCAAAGCAGATTAGGTGATGAACCTGTAAATGCTATAACAGCCTTGATATTTACAATGCCTGGTGCTCCACTTATATATTCCGGCCAAGAAGCAGGATTAAATAAGAGTCTTCAGTTCTTTGAGAAAGATGAAATTGAATGGTCTAACTTTCCTTACTCAGACATTATATCAAAACTGTGTGATATAAAAATTAATAATCCAGCACTTTATAATGGAATTGGCGGGAAATTGCAATTTGTCGAACAGGATAATGTCAATGTAATTGCCTTTGAAAGAACGAAAGATGATAATAAGATAACAGTTATTATTAATATGAGTAAAGATAATCAAGTATTCACACTTGATACAAGTAATCTATTAGATTCTGACATCCTACTTCATGGTATTGGTGCTGATAAGACAAATGATACAATTGAAAAAGCTTCATCAGAAACACTCAACACTCTAAAAAGTCTTTCACCTTGGGAATTCTACATATTCTCAACTAAATTAAATTAATATAAGCAGGACTCCCTTTTTACTTGATAAATTGGGAGTTTTGTATTGTATTTAACTTAAAAATGGTATATTTCTAAAGAAATATACCATTTTTAGTAAGGCCAACTAATAAATATATAGGTTGCGCTATTTATTTTTATTTTACGATTGTAGAAGGATCAATTGGTTTTTCATCTTTTAATATTTTAAAATATAGATTTGATCCATTTTTAACATAATATTTTGTTGGATTTTCAACTGCACCTATTTGAGAATTTTGTTCAACGATGTCTCCTTCTTTTAAAGCAACATCCTTAAGTTGTCCATATACTGTCTTGTATCCATTACCATGATCTAGAGTAACAGTTATTCCAGTTTCTTCATTTGTTTCAATCTTCTCTACTTTACCTTTTGCTGCTGCATTTACAGATGTTCCTACCTCTGCTTTTATACAGATTGCAGGATTACATTTATACTGATCAAGGGTTGCAAAATAAATACCTTTATCCATACTATATGGAAGTAGTATTTCACCAATTAATGGCCATTTCATTCCTTCCCCTTCATCGAAGTGTAAATCATCTGTCTTATCTTTCTTACCTCCAGCAATTACATTGATAACAGATTGAGTATCATCATTAGAATCAACTACTTCATCTCCATTATTGTTAGTGGTTCCATTTGCTGGAATCTTTGCTACTGGTTTTCCGTCTGGCCCTATTAACGCACCATTAACTACTGTAAAATCGCTTGTTGGATATTCAACAATTGGTTTTTGTGAATCTTGTATGCCGTCTGTATCGTTATTAGAATTATCAACAACATCTACATTTTCGTCTGGTTCGTTTAAATCAACCACTGGATTCTTATTTGCGTCTTTTCCCACCCTATTACTATAGATTATGGTGATAAGCGTAAATACTGAAACAAACCCTAACAGCAATACTAAGTAAAACTCTTTTTGTTTAAAGTTTTTTAATCTTCTCATCATGTTTTCACCTCTGACCATATTATGTCCAAGGTTTTGAAACAGTATACATTATCTACTAACTATCTTTTAATATTATCCAAAAAATATTTACATTGTTGTTGTAAGAAACATACATTACATTTCGGATTTCGTGCAACACAAATTTCTCTTCCAAGTTTTATAATTTGGAAATTATATCGAATCCAATTATCTTCTGGCAACACCTTCATCAAGTCTAGCTCTATTTTTTCAGGATCACTTTCTTTTGTAAAGCCTAATCGATTGGATATTCTTTTTACGTGAGTATCCACGACAATACTCTGAATATTATAAATATTCCCTCTTATTACATTTGCCGTTTTTCTACCTACTCCGTCCAATTCAATAAGCTTTTCTATTTCAGATGGAACATCCCCGTTATATTTTTCTAGAAGTTTTCTACAACAGTTAATAATATTCTTTGCTTTGTTTCTATAAAATCCTGTGGAATAGATATCCTTTTCTAACTCCAATATGTCTGCACTTGCAAAAGCCTCAACTGTTGTATATTTCTTAAATAAGCTTTTTGTTACGATATTGACTCTCTCATCTGTACATTGAGCACTTAAAATTGTTGCAATTAGCAATTGCCATGGCATCTCATAATCCAAATAGCAATAAAGATCCAAACCATAAGTATTGTCTAGTAGTTCAAGGACATCATCTATTCTCTTTTTCTCTTTCTTTTTCAAAATAAATCCTCCTTGTACACTTATTATCAATAATTATTCTAATCTAAATATCTAAGTTAATTCAATTTTTTTCGTAAATGCATGCCTTAGAATTAAATCTTTTTTATCATAGTCAAACAGTATATAGTTACTAATACAAACTACTTCTTCTGTCTCAATAAATCTCAAGATATCATAATCAAATTTTTCAACGTGAACAGTCTTATGATTCACATCTTCTTGTGACTTAATTAAATCCTTTATTATAGATTTCTCATCCTCTTTTTGTTTTACCCATTCTGGCCTTTTATTAAGTTTTTCGATACAATATAAATCAAATAATACCAAGTTATTAATTATCACAACATCGGTTCCATTTCTTTTCAATGCAAATTCCCTTAATCTATCATATTTAGCTAATCTTGAATGATTGATATCGTTCAATCCATTTTTTTCATAGTAATTTGCTAACTCATAATAAAAATCAAATGGAGTATCAAAAAAAGTAAGCATATATTTTATTATAGCAATATATTGGTTACTATTATAATAAGTATCCACCATCTCTTCAACTGCTTTTAGCTTCAACATTTCTTCGTAACTTACATATTGTGTATATAAAACTTCATAAGGTGGCTTGTCCCTATATTCAATCCCATATTCTTTTTTATTCTCATACATATATGAGCCTTTTAATACCTTTAAGAAGCCCAATTGTAGCTGCTCTGGTCTCATTGCATATACTGCATTAAAAGTATTACGAAAGCTATTATAATCCTCATAAGGGAGCCCTGCGATTATATCTAGATGTAAATGAATATTTTTATAGATGTTTAATTTATCTACTACAACTCGTAAACGATCGATGTCCATTGTACGACGAATCTCTTGAATCGTTCTTAAATTTGTAGATTGTACGCCTATCTCAAACTGAAATAAATTAGGTCTAACCGTTTGCAAGAACTCAATCGTCTCTTCATCTAATAAATCAGCAGATATTTCAAAGTGAAAATTTGTTATTCCATTGTCATTCTGGCACAAAAACTTCCAAATTGCTAAGGCATGTTTTTTGTTACAGTTAAATGTTCTATCAACAAACTTTACTTGTTTAACAGAATGTTTTATAAAAATGCTTAAATGTTTTTTAACTATTTCTATATTTTTAAATCTTACCGTCCTATCTATAGAAGAGAGACAGTAACTACAACTAAACGGACATCCTCTTGAGGATTCGTAATATATAATTTTATTATTAAAATCATCTAAATTCTCATAAGGAAAGGGCACATCATCTAAAGAAAGTAGCTGCCTCACTGGGTTTACATTAATCTCATCACAATCCCTGTATGTGATACCCCTAATATTTCTAAGTTTAATATCCCCATTTACATAATACTGAACTACCTCTTTAAAAGTAGCCTCCCCTTCGCCACACATGATTCCTTTAATTTCTTTATATTCCGTGATTTTTTCTTTTGAATCAAAAGATACTTCTGGACCACCTAGCCAAATATCTACTTCTGGCATTATTTTATTAAGCTCTTTAATTAATTCTAAAACAACCTCAATATTCCATACGTATGTTGAAATTGCTATAACATCCGGTTTTTCTTTATATATTTCGGATAAAATGTAATCTGTTCTATTATTAATAGTAAATTCTCGTATTGAAACATTCTCTCTATACTCTGAAGAATATTCTTTCAAACAATATACTGCTAAATTAGAATGTATAAATTTCGAATTAATTGCTGTTAACAAGATTTTCATTTCTTCACCTATTTTTCATATTTCTTTGTTGACTCTCTAATAATTAACTCTACCGGAAGAACATAATTCTTCTCGACTTCTATACCTTGTGCTAAATCTACCAATATATCTGCAGCTTTAATGCCTTTTTCATATATATCTTGCTTTATCGTCGTTACCCCTGGATGGATATATTCACAAGCAGCTAAATTATCAAATCCCACAACTGACAAATCATCTGGCACACTTTTCCCATTTGCTTGGTAGTATTTAATTATACCAAAGGCAATTATGTCAGCAGACGTAAATACAGCAGTAATATCTGAATATTTTTCAAGTAATAATCTCCCTGCGTCTTCTCCACCTTCAATATTAATTTCACTCTCAACAATTGGACAATCTTCCACATTAAGGTTTCCTTCTTTAATTGCTCTCAAAAAGCCTTTATATCTCCCACCAATTAGTTCCGAAACATCTGTATACTTACTACAGAAGGCTATTTTTTTATGACCCAATTCTATCAAGTGTTTAGTCGCAATATAACCTGCATACTCATTATCCATTTCAACATTAACACTCGCTTGATCATTATGTGCATCTATTGATACTAGTGGAACACCAGATTTTTTAATTGTGGACCAAAGATAATCACTTCTCATACCAAATATTACAACTGCATCTAGCATTCTTCTTCTAATCAAATCTAACGCTTCATCTTTATCATCTATACTTGCAACTAATAATTGATATCCTTTTTCGCTTAATCTATTCTCTATGCCACTTAAAGCCTCTGAATAAAATGGGTTTTCTTTTAGAAGAGGTACCTTTTTTCCATCTATTATGTGCTTAGCAAAAAAAACGCCAACTAAATTAGATTTACCGCTTGAAAGTGCTCTTGCCGTCATATCGAGTTTATAATTAAGCTCGTCAACAACACTCATAACTTTAACCCTAGTTTCTTCTGTTGTTTTTTTATTCACATTATTTAGTACATTAGATACTGTTGCTACAGAAACACCTGCTTTATTGGCAACGTCCTTCATAGTTATTCTTCCCATTTAGTCTGCTCCTTAATTTCCATTATTACTACATTATAGCTATTATTACGCTCATTGTAAATGTAATTTGCTAGTTAAAAATTTGGAATGCTTTCTCTTTACAAAGAAAAAAGACAGGCAATTCAATCGCTGTCTTCTTAAAAATAAAAAAAGCACTATCTTAAATAGTGTATGTAAACTGGGCTGGAAGGATTTGAACCTTCGAATACAGGAGTCAAAGTCCTGTGCCTTACCGCTTGGCGACAACCCAAAAATAAATTCTAAGCTTGTACGAATTTATGAATCAGTTTGTGCTTTCGTATATCATAATTTACTGATTTAAATTCAAATATATAATTCGAGCTTTTAGGAATTTAAGAATTACTAAAAGCGCGAGACGGGATTCGAACCCGCGACCCTCGCCTTGGCAAGGCGATACTCCACCACTGAGCCACTCGCGCATAAAGCGGGTGATGGGAATCGAACCCACGCGTCTAGCTTGGAAGGCTAGCGTTCTACCATTGAACCACACCCGCAAATAAAATAATTGTACTAGTCAATCACTAGATTAACTAGTGCCCAGAGCCGGAATCGAACCAGCGACACGAGGATTTTCAGTCCTCTGCTCTACCAACTGAGCTATCTGGGCATAATGCCGACGACCGGAATCGAACCGGTACGAGGGGTAAGCCTCGCAGGATTTTAAGTCCTGTGCGTCTGCCAGTTCCGCCACGTCGGCATTTAAGCCATAATACTAATATTAAATTAATTTTATAACTAATGGGCGAAGATGGATTCGAACCATCGAAAGCGCAGCTAACAGATTTACAGTCTGCCCCCTTTGGCCACTCGGGAACTCGCCCATACAGTATTTGATTATACCATAGTTATAAGGTTTTGACAAGTGTATATTTCAAAATTTCTCTTTTTTTGCGGCTTGCGCCGACTTTTTATTTTTTGTAAAACTTACCGACCCTATTTAAATAAATAGCGTCCTCGATGTACGCGTTTTTTACTTCGTAAAAAATGCTGCCACATCTCGTACTTGTCGGATTTTTGTTTCACAAAAATCCTTAGAAAGGAGGTGATCCAGCCGCACCTTCCGATACGGCTACCTTGTTACGACTTCACCCCAGTCATTGGCTCCACCTTCGGCAGCTCCGTCCCGTAGTAATCACTATATTCTAAGTTCAAACTTCGCCGAAATTCGCTAAACACTCGAATTTCGTCTCGTTTTCACTAAGAATCCACTGATTACTACAGGTTCGGTCACTGACTTCGGGCATATCCAACTCCCGTGGTGTGACGGGCGGTGTGTACAAGGCCCGGGAACGTATTCACCGCGACATTCTGATTCGCGA
>JAQSXR010000052.1 GCA_029256575.1 Clostridiales bacterium
CAGCATATAGAGATGAAGCGAAGAAACTTTCAGAGATTGACAGACAGTCTACAACGAAAGAAAAAACAGGTGTATTTACGGGTTCCTACGCAATACATCCATTGACAGGAAAACAAATTCCAATCTGGATAGCTGATTATGCACTGGCTACTTATGGTACCGGATGTGTAATGGCAGTTCCAGCACATGACGAAAGAGATTTTGAATTTGCTACTAAATTTGGTTTAGAAATTAAAAGAGTAGTTACGTCAAGCAATGGAGATGCAGATGAACTTCCTTTCTGTGAGTATGGAAAACTAGTTAACAGTGCTGAATTTGATGGTGTTACTACAGAAGCTGCAAAAACGGAGATTGTTAAGAAATTAGAAGTTGACAAAAAAGGTGCACTTAAGATAAATTACCGTCTACGTGACTGGTTAGTATCAAGACAAAGATATTGGGGAGCTCCAATTCCAATTATTCATTGTGAACATTGTGGAATCGTACCGGTACCTGAATCAGACTTACCAGTTTCACTTCCATATGATGTGGAATTTACGCCAGATGGAGAGTCACCTCTTGCAAAGAGTGATGATTTTATGAATGTACCTTGCCCTACTTGTGGAGCACCAGCAAAACGTGATCCAGATACATTGGATACTTTCGTATGTTCTTCTTGGTATTATTTAAGATATCCAGATCCACATAATAGTGAAGCCGCTTTTGATTTGGATTGGGTTAATAAAATGCTTCCTGTTGACAAATACGTTGGTGGTCCAGAACATGCAGCTATGCACTTGCTATATGCTAGATTTATAACAAAGGCATTAAGAGATGCAGGATACTTGAAATTTGATGAACCTTTTAAATCATTGGTACACCAAGGAATTATACTTGGACCTGATGGGAATAGAATGAGTAAATCAAAAGGAAATGTTGTTTCACCAGATCAATATATCGCAGATAACGGTTCAGACGTATTTAGAATGTATTTAATGTTTGGATTTGCATACACAGAAGGTGGACCTTGGAATGAAGATGGAATTAAAGCAATCGCAAGATTTGTAGGTAGAATTGAACGATTGATGGAAAGTCTATTAGAATCTAAGAAATCAACAAATAATAATACCCAAATAGGATCCGATGAAAAAGAATTAGAATTTGTACTTCATGCAGCAATCAAGAGTATAACTGAGGATATTGAGAAGTTCCAATTCAATACATCAGTAGCTAGAATGATGGAATTAGTGAACTCCCTATATAAATATGATGCGAAAGAGTCTAAGAATATAGAGATTATGGAAAGCGTAATTACTACTTTTGTAAGATTGCTTGCTCCATTTGCGCCTCATTTATCAGAAGAACTTTGGGAACAATTAGGAAATACTGATTCGATATTCATACAAGAATGGCCAAATTTCGATGCTAGCAAGTTAGTTAAGGATGAAGTTGAAGTAGCAATTCAAATTAATGGTTCAATCAAAGCAAAAATAATGGTGCCTACTACTTTTACAGATAAAGAAATAGAAGAAGCAGCATTAGCGGATGAAAAGATTGTTACATTAACTCAAGATAAAGAAATCAAGAAAATAATAGTAATTAAGAATCGATTAGTGAATATAGTTGTGAAGTAGAAGTAAAATAATGCAGGTTATCCTGTAGGGAGGTCGTGCTTTGGGACAGGGGAAACTC
This sequence comes from Clostridiales bacterium, assembly GCA_029256575.1. Classification (GTDB taxonomy): domain Bacteria; phylum Bacillota; class Clostridia; order Lachnospirales; family JAQSXR01; genus JAQSXR01. The sequence continues at coordinate 1,672 of JAQSXR010000052.1, forward strand.
AGACCAAAACATGACCTCTTTTGAAATAATTAATTATTATAATCTATTTGGGAATAATTAAAATTTAAGTTCTTTAATTCTATAATCTTTTGTAACAAAGTTGTCATAATTATTAATTAATATTAGAGTATAAACTATATAAGGGTTTCAACATAATTAATATATATATTTTCTTGAGAAAGGATGATTAAAATGGACGAATTTAAAAACGAAAATGAATGGAACCAAAATAATGAACCAGAAGTAATTTCAGAAATGCATAATCAAAATACCATGCAATACGAGAACAGACAAATGTATGATCCGAATCCGAACATGTATGCAAATTACCAACAAATTAATCCTAGGCCAGTAGATAATGGTTATTATCAGCAAAATGTTCATCCGCAAGGATATCCGAACTTGGATCAATTAAATAGACCAACATATAATTATTCTGGAGCACAACAATATTCTTTACCAGTACAACCGAGTGCGCCCAAGAAACATAGTGGATTAAAGATATTTGGTGTGATAGCAGCAGTCATGGCGTTAGCTGTTTTATTTCAAGCAACAGCAATAAGCGTAGAACCTTTTTTAAGAAATATAATTCAAGGTGAAACAAATACAGAAAATACAATAAGATCAGTATCACCATTTACACAAGTAACTGCAAACGGAGAAACATCTTCTGAAACAGTTGTATCTGATGTATCTGCTCAAGTTGGCCCAGCAATTGTTTCAATAACAGTTACAGTAGCGCAAAGGGATTTCTTTAATAATACTACGGAATCAGAAGGTTCTGGATCAGGTATAATCTTCACACAGGATGAAGAATATATATATATACTAACGAATCAACACGTTATTAGTGACAGTAGTAAGGTTTCAGTAACTTTTATAGATGGAAAGACTTATGATGCAACTATAAAAGGAAGTGACGTAGAAGCTGATTTAGCAATTGTTTTAGTTAAATTAAGTGATGTAGAGAAAGATACAAAAAATAAAATAAAAGTCGCAGTATTTGGTAATTCCGATAATGTTATTCAAGGCGAAGTAGCAATCGCAATCGGTAGTCCACTTGGATATAGTAATACAGTTACAGCAGGTTATATTAGTAGTGTTGGAAGAACGGTTGAGTTGACAGATAAGACAATGGAGCTAATCCAAACAGATGCAGCGATTAACCCAGGTAATAGTGGTGGTGCCTTAATAAATGCAAAAGGTGAAATAATCGGAATTAATACGATTAAATTTGCAACAACTGATGTAGAGGGAATGGGCTTTGCTATTCCAATTAACATCGCAAAAACAGTTATTGAAGAGATACTAAATCGAGTTCCACAAGCATTCCTAGGAATTAGAGGGCAAGACATTACAGAACAACTAGCACAAGAAAATGATATGTTGATTGGAGTATATGTCGTTGAAAGTGTCATAGGATCACCCGCTGATATCGGTGGTATCGTACAGGGAGATATCATATATCAACTAAACGATGAAGAAGTAGCTACCATGGAAGATCTTCAAGGAATACTTGGTAAATTAAAACCTGGCGAGGGGGTGACAGTAAGCGTATATAGAAAAACTCAAGGCGAGTATAAGCCGGTAGAAGTCAATATATTATTAGGAACAAAACAAAACTAATTGCATTATATGCCAAGCAGTATTCTAAGAATTCAGCCACCTAGAATATGAGCTTGGCTTTATTGCGTAAAAAGATAGTGGCACATAAGATAGGATTTCATAAATTATCAATAACAATATTGCAATTAACGCGTTAATATTGTATTATGATAAAGAGTTATAAAAGAAAATATGATTAGGATGGTGCATTATGTTATCAAGAAAAGTGAAAGAAAATTTAGGTTCTTCATCTTGGATTAGAGCGATGTTTGAACAAGGTAATAAATTAAAACAACAATTTGGTGCAGAAAATGTATATGATTTTTCTTTAGGTAATCCTGACCCTGAACCACCAAAAGAATGTTTAGACTCAATTAAGAAAATTGCTGATACACCTAAAATACATGGATATATGCCAAATGCAGGATTCTTAAAAGTAAGAGAGCAAGTGGCAACCCAATTACAGAAAGAAACTGGTCTTGAAATAACTGCAAATCACATTGTCATGACGTGTGGTGCAGGTGGAGCTTTAAATATCGTTCTAAAAACAATAATTAATCCTGGTGAAGAGATAATAGTACTGGCACCTTTTTTTGCTGAGTATGTATTTTATGCAGATAATCACCAAGCAAAATTAGTAATAGTTGAGACAGATAAAGAAACATTCCAACCAGATGTTTCTTTAGTGAAAGCAGCAATTAATAAAAATACAAAAGCAATCATCATAAATACCCCTAATAATCCAACAGGAGTAGCATATTCACAAGAAAAACTTGAAGAATTAGCGAAGGCAATTGAGGAGAAAGAACAAGAACTCAATACCACTATCTTTATACTTTCTGATGAGCCATATAGAAAAATAGCATATGATAATATTAAATTACCATCTGTTATTTCGATTTTTAAACATGCAATTATGATAGATTCATTTAGCAAGTCTTTATCATTACCAGGAGAAAGAATTGGATATGTAGCAGCTAATCCAGCGATTGAATGTATGGAAGATTTAATGGCAGGGTTGGTATTCTCGAATAGAGTATTAGGTTATGTAAATGCTCCAGCTATGGCACAACTCGTTGTAGGAGAATGTATCGATGCAAAAGTTGATATCGCAATCTATGAAGAAAGACGTAACGAATTATATAAAATAATAACAGAAGCAGGATTTGAATGTATCAAACCAGAGGGAGCATTTTATTTATTCCCAAAATCACCAATTCAAGATGATATTGCATTTATCCAAGCTGCAACAAAATATAACTTAGTGTTAGTTCCAGGAACTGGATTTAGACGCTCAGGTCATTTTAGATTAGCATATTGCGTAAGTATGGAAACAATAAGAAATTCTAAAAAAGCCTTCGAAGCATTAGCAAAGGAATTTGGATTAAGATAAATAATATTAGTTTGCTTTATTGTCATTAATTGAAATTTATTCACGAAACAAGTAATCCCACACATATTTTTGTGTGGGATTTTTTAGCACCTTATGATATAATATGTTGAAGGAAGGTGGGGTTTTATGAAGAAATTGATATCAATTATCTTATGTGTAGTTTTCACATTGTCACTCGGGCAAGTGAGTAGAGTAGAAGCGGCAACGAAGCCATTTAAAATAGAACTAAATGGAAAGATAATGGAGTATATCAATCCAACTATCAATGTTATGATAACTGGAAAACCAATAAATACTGGGGATATGCCTGCACTTGCGATTGACAATAGAACCCTTTTACCGGCTAGAGAATTAAAATAGATGATAAAACGGCTTATGTAAACGGAGTTGCGACTCAATTAGATGTACCAGCAACCATCATTAGAGACGTTACCATGCAATATGGAAAAACAATGGTTCCACTAAGATTTATTTCAGAAGCTTTAGGATTCAATGTAGATTGGATAAATGAAACAAACACAGCGAATGTGACCCCAACTAACACAGGGAGCGGAAATGCGACCACTACTAACTGGTCAGCAGATGAAACTACAATAAAGCAAGCATTATCACAACAAAATAATATAAAGATTGAGGCAAAGAATCTACCTCTTGCCAATATTAACAGTATTACTACAGATAATAAGTTAGGGGAAACCTATAGAATTAATACGGATGCTCCCGTCTCAAATGTTAAGATCTCTGAATGGGATGGAATGCTTATCCTAGATGTAGAAAATTCTAAGAGGAATACAAATACTGCAACTTATTCATTTGGAGATAGTACATTTGTACGCGAAATACGAACAAGCCAGTTTAAAGTAGCACCAATGGTAACTAGATTGGTTTTTCACTTTAATGAAAAACCAGAAAAATACAATGTATCCTTATCGGAAGACAGAAAAGAAATAATTGTATCAATATCTAATAATAATATTTTAGCAGTGGAAGCGGCAAAAGATACGAATGGAGATTATATTAAAATTATAAGTACGATGTCTCCGAATATTGTTGCGACAAGAGAAAATTTAAAAATTATTTTTGATATACAAACATCTACTTCATTAATTGGATCGCAATTGGCTCCAATTGCAGGGCAGTATCTTACTGGGATTACTGTGAATCAATACAATGATAACACAGTTAGAATAGTGGGAGAAACAAATAAGCAATCAGCATATGCAATCGATCAAGTTCAAACGGACGTAATGATTGACGGTAATACATATAAAAAGTTTATTACAACTATAAGGTTAAAAGGGTTAGATGACACAGGAACAACTCCAACCGTTCCTCCTGTAACAGAAGAACCAAATGAAGAACCAAGTGAAGAAGAAGGAACAATATTTAGACTTCCTTTGCCAACAGGGATAACTCAAAATATGATAACTTCAAAAGAAGACTATTTTAATAATAAGTTTACAATTACAATACCGAATAACTGTATAGATTATTATCGTAGTCAACAACTCGTAATTGATAACCAACTTGTGACAAATGTACAATATGCATTAAACAAGGACGGGAATACAGATATAATAATTACTGCAAAAACAGTTTATGTATACACGGTAAAAATAGAAAATGGAGCACTTAAAATAAATATTAGAAATCCACGAGACGTGTATGACAAAATAGTAGTTGTTGATCCTGGACATGGTGGAGATATGCCGGGAGCAATATATTCCAATATTAAAGAAAAAGTTTTTAACTACAAAATATTTGAGTATATTAAAAAAATGGCAGATGAGCAAAACAATATAAAGATTTACTATACGCGATTAGATGATACAGATGCAAGTTTTGATTCTAGATCAGGAATGGCGGCTAAAGTAGGAGCAGATTTATTTGTATCAATTCATAATAATGCGTTACCTCAAGATGTATCAATAAAGGGGACTATAGTCTTTCATCAACAAAAATGGACTGGTGAAATTGGCACTCGATCAAAAACCTTAGCAAATATAATGCAAAAA
>JAQSXR010000053.1 GCA_029256575.1 Clostridiales bacterium
TTATTATACAACAATATTCGTGATATAACATTAAAAATAAATCCCGTTATCAAAACTCCACAGACAGTTGCTCTTTCTACTTCAAACGGCTTTGACGAGCATGGATGAAATCCTGCGAGACAAAGACGCTGCGAGGAGGCGCGGGTTCGAATCCCGTCTCACTCTTAACAAAAATCCTCAGAAATCTTGAAAATCAAGATCTCTGAGGATTCTTCGTTTTAAAGGATTTGAGTACTCTTGAGTACGTCAATTCCGTTCATCTCCGGAAGAGCGTTTATAATCTGCTTTGATGTAAAGGGTTCTTTCATTCCTTATCAAGTTTCTTTGGGGAATCGCATGGCGAAATATGAATAATAATTATAGATTAATATTATGGAAAGTTCGCTTGACATTTTATAGATAGTTGATATAATAGTTATATGGAAAGCGAGCTTTCCATGGAAAGGAACGGAAACATGAAAAATCGATTGGAAGAAATCCGAAAACAACGAGGTGTCAAGCAGGATGAACTGGCACTTGCTCTGGAAGAAGAGAAATGAAGAGGAATGCAATGGATTATATTATTACAGCAATAGGAATATTAATACTTGGCTCAGGATTGTTCCTTGTAAAAACGATTACTGACCCACAAGGAATTATGAAAGCATTACCATACATTTGTGTTGGTCTCGGGTGCGGTATCTTTGGTCATGGCATGGGAAATGTCATCAGCCGAGAAGTCTTGAAAAATAGCCCTAAGATACAAAAGCAACTGGAAATTGATAAAAACGATGAACGCAATGTCGCTATTGGAAACTCTGCAAAAGCTAAAGCATATGATATGATGATTTTTGTATTCGGAGCATTAATGCTCTCATATGCTTTAATGGGTACAGGTATCATAATCGTTTTGTTATTGGTTTTTTCATATTTATTTGTAGTTATTTATGGCCTTTACTATCGTTTCAAATATAACAAAGAGATGTAAAGAATAAAAATATGATTAGTTAAATTCATATGACTATTTATATAATAATGAGTACCCACTTGAGTACCTGAGAATTGGATGTGCCGGAAAGTCCCTTATCACTCTTTATCAGAGCTTCATTCATTATGCTTAGGTTCTCTTGTTCCGTGTTTGGATTGTAAATATAGATAAAGGCAGTCTTTTCATCGACCTGTCCATGCATATCCCGAATCTTATCAAGTGGATTATCTACATTTTCTAATATGGTGTACGCTGATTGTAATTTCGTAGATTACTAAAATGAATAGGAGCGCATTAAATGAAAAAAATTATTTGGTCGAGAATTTTATTAGGTATTGGAATCTTACTATTAGCTTGTTATGTGGGTGGTATTATATATTTTTACAATTTTTGCGAATATAACCGGTATGCTTCTGCTGGAGCAGACACTGACGCTCTCATTCATAGTGTATTACTTTTACCCCCAACTATAATATGCTTTGTATCATCCCTTATATTAAGAATACTCTTCAAGAAATCAAAAAAATAAGCTTTTTGTATGACTGCTTTTGAACGATATCCCTGCGTCTCTGCAATATTTCGCCAGCCAGTAGTTAAATCTTCGGCTCGTCAATGATGTGCTTTAATTGACTTCCTATATTAGAAAAAGTATAATTAAGTAAATTACATTAGCGAGCATATTATTTTCATAATATTGAAATATCTGAATTGTAATTTGTAAAGGAGATTTTAATCTATGAAAAAAACATATATTTTTATTATGCTATTGATTACAATTACATTATTTCTATTGGGTGGATGCGATAAAAAAGATACAGTGAATAGTTCAGATAAACTTGTTCAAAAAACATTTTTATTACAATCGGGAAGATATATCTATGGTGACGCATCTTCTCTCTTTAACCGTGAGACGATAAATATTAATACAAAAGATAAATCTATAACTTATAGTTCATTTCCTTTATCTTCTTATATGACTTTTGGAAAATATACCAACTCTGATGTTAATGACTATACTTTTATAGATGAAACGGGCAATGAACAATCATTTACAGTTGAAGAAAATGCTTTAAGCTACGAAGACAAAAGATTTATTTATGAATATAATCAATTCGATAAATGTACTATGGAAATTGTTGATGGAACAATAACTTCCACTGGACTCACAGTTCAATTTACAAGTAGAAATGAAAATGAAACATTTTATGGTTCATATTATAGAGTAGAAAAATTTGAAAACAGTGAATGGAACGAAGTTCAGCAAAATAAAATTCAAGGTGAACTTGCCTGGACTGATGAAGCATTCTCTGTTCCGAAAGACGGATTTAGTGATTGGGTTATTGATTGGAATTGGTTATACGGTGATCTTACTTATGGACAATATAGAGTTATAAAAGACATTCTCGATTTTAGAGGAACCGGTGATTTTGATGAATATTATCTTGCAGCTGAATTCAGAATTGATAAATAACAATTTACTTTTACTAGAAAAATACACATTCCATGTGTGCAAGTGTGTGTACAGATAAATAACAGAAGCCGCAAACCTTCTATTTATCAATATTTGTGTGTGCAGGGATTTGCTTGTATCCCCTCTCGCGCAGAAAAAGAAAAGAACATATACATAGCATAGGTTCTTTTCTTTTTCTGTGTCCAGATCAGATTCAATCTCCCTCACGGACCGAGCCTGTTACCATAATTAGTCAAAGAATTTTTACTATTACATTGACAAGCTAATGATTATTAGCTAAAATTAAGCTAACAAACATTAGCAAATAAAATATAGGATGTGAGGAAATGCGTGATACAAAAGAAAAGATTTTAAATGAGGCCTTATCACTGTTTTCTGTAAAAGGATATGATGGAGTAAGCATGTCAGACATTGCAGATATAGTTGGTATTAAAGCAGCCTCTATATATAAGCACTATTCAGGGAAAGACGATATTTTTCGTACGATTGTACAGAGTTTCGAAGAAAAAACGGAAAATATTTTTAATTCTGAATTACTTGAGAGTATGGAATACATGAACATCTCAAAGGAATTGTTAGTCAAGATGGTTCAACAGACGTTTCAGATATATGCAGAGGAACCTTTTCTATCAAAATGCAGAAAATTATTTATGATAAGTTCTTTTGATAGACCAGAGATTGGTGATTTATATGTAAAAAATTTTATTGTGACGCCTATGCAGTACCAGTCTGGAATATTTACCATTATGCAAAAAGCTAAAGTTTTTGTTGAAAAAGACACAGCTATTATGGCATATCATTTTTATGCACCAATACTTGTTTTATTACAGAAATATGATTATAAAAACATAACAATGGATGATGCATTAAAAAATATAGAATCATTGGTTACTCAATTTGCGGAGGTGTACAAATCATGAAAATAACAGTAGTTCATGGACAGGTTCATAAAGGAAATACTTATCATATAACTCAGATGTTGTTAGATAAATTGAACTGTACTAAGGAAGAGGTTTCGGAATTTTATGTGAATGGTATTGGTGATTGTGTGGGGTGCTTTCAATGTGTTATGAAGGGTGAGAATACCTGTCCACATCGTTGTCAAATAGAAGAAATTATAAAAGCCATAGAAGAAGCAGATGTAATTATTATTGATTCCCCGACTTATGTTTTAAGTGTGTCTGGTCAGTTGAAAACCTTTTTTGACCATATGGGATATCGTTGGATATCACATAGACCATATCCTACTATGAAACAGAAAATAGGAGTTGCCATTTCGACTACAGCAGGAGCAGGAGCAAAGAAAACCACTAATCTGATTGCATCTCAGATGTTTTGGTGGTCAGTAGGTAAAACATATCAGATACCCATAACAGTAGCGGCAATGAACTGGGACCAAATGAGTCCTGAAAGAAAAGCTAAAGCTGAAAGGAAGGCTGTAAAAATATCGCAATCAATTCAGCATAAATTAGGACATGTAAAGCCAGGGATAAAGGCTAGATTTATGTTTTTTATTATGAAGCAGATGCATAAAGGAATGGATTACAGTCCGATTGATATGAACTACTGGAAAGAAAAAGGATGGATTTAATTAAGAAATTTCCCTAGGAAGCTATGTGTTTATCACGGGTTTTCCCAATCAATATCTAAATGATCTCCTCTCCTATAACCCGAACTTCAAATTTAATAAAGGTTTCTTTCCTTCCCTCCCATGCTTCTTCGGCAGAGTCACTACAAAAAACCAATACTCGTGTACCTATACATAAAATGCAATGTCTACCTGCTATTGGAATTTGTTGCCATTAATAAAAATAGATGATACAATATTTTATGTTATTGTTATACAAAAGATAATGTCAGTATTAAGATCTACAGACTATACAACATTGCAATTTACTATAATGAACTTAAGTATTAATAAAAATAAATTTAAAATATAATGAGATTGGGGGATCATTTTGCTAAAGTGGATAATGGCAAATCATAGTAAGTTTCTTGTAGCAGTAATTGTTATTTTCGTATTAGGTTTTATTTTAACGCTCGGTTTTTCAAGAAATAAGTTACTTAAAAATGATGAATTAAATGCACTTATTTCCGAAAAAAAAATTGACCCTATTTTAATTAATGATATCGGTGATTCATATTCAGTTATTGTTTATAACGATCCTAAAAGTAACGAAAGATTATCGTTAATTGCCTATAAAAATAGGTGGGATAAAATTAAGACAAAGCAATATACATTTTATGAATCAAATAGAATTAACAACGTTAATGTTGAATATTGGGGAATAGCACCATACGAATACAATTTAATTGGATATATTGGGATTGAAATATTAAACAGAGATATTTTTGAAGAGGCAAGAAGTGTTGAAGTAGTGTTAGACAATGGTTTAGTGATGCGAGCTAGATTTCAAAATTCAAATATCTTGTTAATACCAGCAGAAAGAAAATATTTTTGGGAGAAACCAACGTTAAAAACAATAGAAATATATGATAGTAATGGTAAAGTAATAGATGGATTTTACTCATAATAAGGCCCCTTTATACCCGTCTCGCGCTTAACTTAATTCGTCAGAAATCCTTTATTTATGAGGCTTCTGACGATTTTTCGTTTCTGGAGTTTTGAGAACCCATGAGTACGTCACTTCCATTCATCTTATTTAAAAAACCAATCCCCGTAAATGTGATATTTAACCGTTATTGGAATTTGTTGTCATATATACTGATAAATGTTATACTAAA
>JAQSXR010000054.1 GCA_029256575.1 Clostridiales bacterium
ATATAACGATAGCTAGAAGCACGGTATTCTACCCTACCAACTAATGCTGGACAAAGAAAGCTTTCCAGTTGTTGTTTCATTTTACTCCAGATCATAGTTTTCTCCTTTGCTAAGCATTCTCGTAAAGAAAAAGAGCAGTCACCTGCCCTTATGTTTCGTTTTCTGTGTTTTAATCTTTGTAAGCTTATTATACTCATTTATAATGAGGTATACAAGATTTTCTTTGTTATTGCTATTATTACGTATCCCATACTGTAATTGTAACTCCATATTAAGCTGGATTATCCTCATACTTTTCTGACAATGTATTAAATAATTCCTGTATCCTGTTCAAATAATCTTTATTAGATTTATAATTACGACTATTAATTCTGATATTTTCTGATAAAATAGATAAATCTACTGTTTCCCCACTTTTAAACTTTATATCGATCAGAAATGCAAATCCGTCTTTATTATTATTCAATTTTCTGCTGAGTTTCATCGATTGTAATTCTTCAAATAATGTTTTAATGTCTTCTTGGTCCGTTATTATATAGTATTTTGCTGGATTATGAATAATTATTTCTACTATGTCTGCTGTATCCTTGTTTCTTAACGGGTTAATATTAGCGCTCCCCACCCAAACCACTATTGTAATTATCGTGACTATTGTTAAAATTGAAGTTAACATTATCATTTTTTTCATTAATTTAACCTCACCCCAAATTCATAATAATTGTAATTTATTCAAATTGTATTTGTTTCCAAATATCAAGAAATATCTCTTTCGTTCCTTCTTCATAATCCGGTATATTACCCAATCTCCATAGTGAAATACCATTAACCCCAAACATCTTCGCAAGCTTAATCTTATCTTGCACACTTCGCGAATCCTCATACCAAATTACGTTATTGGTTTGATCACTGCTATTATAGAAAGTAATATTGGGATTCTTGCTCAGATTTGAATAATTCATTGTAACATCAGTAAGAAGTCTTCTCTCGATAGCTTCATAATTTGGTTGATACGGAGTTTGGTTAATGACTTTACCATCTTTTAGTTTCCATTGGACTGCATCAAATGAAATCTGTAACAGAACCTTCTTAACATCTTGAACTCCTGTTTCTGTATCGGTTATAGCCTTTAACGCATAGTAGACTTCATCGATAGGTGAAAGTGGTGTGATTGTGTATCCACTTTGCATATCCACATCAGTAAGCTTTTTCGCATAGTAATCATGTGCCATAAGGATTACTTTATCTGCTAATTCTCCGATCGTTTTAAAATCATAGCCATCATAATACTCCTGTCCTGGCTTCCTTTCGGGATGAACTGCTACGTACATCTTTTTGTTCGACATATCAAGTTCCTTCCTTAATTCCCCCAAAAATACATTAAAAGCTTGCTTTAGCACGTTTCCTTTCATGCTTTCAAAGTCAATTACCACTCCATCAAACGAAATACTAGTACCCTCATTCGTTGTACTATTAAGCTGCTGAACTATGGATGCTATTGCATTTTTTCTAAATTCTGCATTACTTAATATATACTCAAGAACAGGAATTCCACTATCTCCTCCTGGATATACCAATGTAGTATTATCCGCATACACCATTAACTGCGTGGATACATTATTTTGTTGAGCAAGTTGGACTGGCTCTGAAAATCCCTTGGGAACATAATAATCATTACTATTTTTATTTGTTGTATTCAAAATAACTTGTTTATTTATTTGGTCATATTCCAATCTACTCCACCCAAAGCTTACTGAATCAAGCGAACTAATCATATCCATCTGATTATAGGAACTTATTGCATAAAAAGCATGCAATTCACTTATCGGTTTATTCAACTTTTCATACATCCGCATCATCATAGCCGCGGCTTCTTCTCTCTTTGCAGTATCCTGAGGTTTGAATTTATTACCACCCACTCCGGAAATGATGCCAAAATCCCTAGCAATGGTTATGTAACCAGTATTGATTGAAACATCCTCAAACGGACTTCCAAGATACGTTATCTGCTTGGCTAGTGTCCCAACCCCAAGCGTATTTACAATCATAATTGCCATCTCTTCACGTGTGATGGGATCAGTTGGACGAAATCTCTCGCCGCTCTTTACGAACACCCCTTTATCTAAGGCTGTCTCAATATAGGAATAGTACCATTGGTTCGCATCCATATTGTCAATGAAGCTACCTTTTGCGGGCTTTACTAATTGCCACTTCATTAATTTTACCAAGTAAGTTACAAATTCACTTCTTGTGATTATTTTTCCCATTCCGAATTTATTATTGCCTATTCCATCTGTAATTTTCAATCTCCGCAACTCATTGATTGCTTTTTCTGCCCAATGTCCCTCTTTTACATCACTGAATTTAACAAGTTGACTCTCCACTGCAATTACAGGGATTGATAATGACATAAATACTACGATAAGCATAAAGCTTATTATCTTTCTAAACTTATATAACATGGGGATTCCCCTTTCTAATATTATTTATTTACGTATAGATTTGGAAACAAAAAGACAAGTCCCTGCCTGAGGCCACTTGTCTACGCTTGTCAATCCTTAATATTCAATACTCATTAAACACAACGCATGCCCCATTGCTTTATGTCCTACATCTTCTTTTTTTCTAGATAAATATGCACGTTCAATACTTTCGACTTTTATTTGTCCAAGCCCGATTTGAATTAATGTCCCAACTATGATTCTCTCCATATTTAGTAAAAATCCATTCGCAGTTATGGAAATAAGCAATTCGTTATTTGTTTCTTCAATATCAAGAGCGAATATATTCTTTACTGAACTACTAACTTTACTTTTCGTTGAAAATGCTCCAAAATCATGTTCCCCTAATAAGCTCTTTGTTGCCTTTTTCATAAGTGAAACATCAACTGGTCTTTCCAATACCTTTACATATTGTCTTTCAAACAACGGACGATTTGGCGCATTATTTTTCCATAAGCGATACTGATACGTCACACTTTTGGCCATATATTTGCTATGAAATCTATCATCTACTTCTTCAATTGCAATAACGATTATATCATCTGGTAAAAATTCTTCAAAGTATTCAAAAAGTTCCTTCTCATTACCCTCTGGGACTTTAAAATTAACAACTTGATTAAGTGCATGAACTCCTGCATCTGTATTTATAGCACTAACAACTTCTATATCAGTTTCATAACGTTTGGAAAGTATCATTTCTAACTTGCCTTGTATGGTATTATCATCATCCTCTTTTGTTTTTCTAAATCCTTTGTATCTTCTGCCATCATAGGCTAATGTCATTTTGTAATTTTTCATAAATTCATCCTTTCAATAATTGAATATCCATATAAAGCTTATTTTATCACAGCTTATCAAATAATACTATTTTTTATACTTATTAATTAGAATCAATGAATTTCCATTCTCTCATATGCGAACAAACATCATTAAATGATATCCGAATTATTATTGAATTTCATCACATACTATCCATATAAAAAAGGAGCTTGAAGCATGGAAATTGTTAAAATTATAAATAATAATATTATTAGCTCATATGATGAAAAAGGTAGAGAGTTAGTTGTAATGGGAAAAGGCCTTGGATTTCAAGCAAAACCAGGACAAATTATTGATGAAAGTAAGATTGATAAGATTTTTCGCATGGATAGCAATGCTGATACTAGGCGACTTCAAGATCTATTAATGGATATCCCATTAGAACATATAAAGCTAGGTCATGAAATTATAGAAGATACCAAATTAATTATTGATCGAAATTTAAATCGAAATATATATATCACCTTAATCGATCATATTAATTTTGCAATTGAACGATTTCATCAAAATATTTTGTTTACAAACCCACTGCTTCGAGAGATTAAGAGCTTCTACCCCAAAGAATATGAGGCTGGAGTACTTGCAGTAGATAAAATCAATTCTGCCTGTGGCCTGATGCTTAATGAAGATGAAGCAGCTTCTATAGCAATGCATATTGTTAATGCAGAATTAGGTACCAATATTCCAAATGTTATTGATATCACTAAAATTGTTCAATATGTCTTAAAAATTGTTAAGGCATACTTTGCTATTGAATTTTATGAAGATTCATTAAGTTATGAAAGATTTCTGACCCATTTGAAATTTTTTGCGCTTAGAATCGTAACAAAAGTAAAACTTGATGACGATGATCTTGAACTTCATGATATTATCAAAACTAATTATTCGAATGAATATATTTGTGCCGAACAAATTAGAAAATACATTGAAGTAAAGTTTAACCTAGTAATCCCGACAGAAGAGATGACTTATCTTACCGTCCAAATCAGAAGATTAATGAATAAGAAATAGAATGCTCCCTGAATAATCATCATGCAGGAAGCATTCTTTCATTTTAAAGATTGTCTTGGAAAAACTTTTTCATGCCTTCTAATGCTATTTCTTCATCTTCACCTTCAATTGTAACGGTAATTGTATGACCATTTCGAATTCCCATACTCATGATACCAAGAAGTTTTTTAGCTTCGACACTCTTTTCACCACTATTAATTGTAATTAGACTTTTATATCTAGCTGCTTCTTTTACTAATTGACCGGCTGGTCTTGCATGGATACCCATCTCATCTGTAATAACATATTCAAAATTTTTCATCTTTTTCTCCTATACTTTTATAATTATAAAAAATCTAAAGTTTATGACAAGTCTAATTCTCTAACTGCTTTTCGTAACTCTAATACCATGTTTGGAGATACGCTAATTTCATCTATCCCCATTTTGATGAAAGTTTCAATTAATGTTACATCTGCCCCTAATTCTCCACAAATACCGATCCATTTTCCTGCTTTACATCTAAATTCTGATTTTGACGATCGATTGCCAAAGTATATTGCGTTAAATCGTTTGTACCGACACTAAAGAAATCTACTTCTTGAGCTAATTCTTCACTTATCATAACAGCAGCTGGCGTTTCAATCATAATTCCTATTTCAATATTTTCCTTAAACGGTATTCCTTCTTGGGTTAATTCTTGTTTTACTTCTTTCAT
>JAQSXR010000025.1 GCA_029256575.1 Clostridiales bacterium
AGACTATGGAAAAAATAAAGATTACAATTACTGAAAGCAAATGCAGAGGGGGATATCATAAATCCGGAGATGAGTTTATTATTGAAGATTTGTGCCCACTTATATGCCATGAATTATGGAATTGTGTTTATCCATCCGTATATGCGTTACAAAATGGTGCTGTTTTGGATTATGGAGAAGGGAAAGCAGCGATGTTTGATATGAAATGTCCAGATGGTGGTCGTGTAAGTATTCATGGTGAAAGACTAGAATAGAAAAGGTTATTGACTAAAAATATAAAAAAAGTAAAGGAGATTAAACAATGAACATTTCATTAATTTATTTATCAAAAACAGGCCACTCAAGAAAATTAGCAGAGGCAATCGCAGCAGAACTTCAAATCCCAGCTCAAGATATAAAGACAAATCCCCAAATTAAGGGAGCTGATTTGCTGTTCGTTGTGGGAGGCATCTATGGTGGTAAAAGCGATCCTAAGATGATAGAGTACATAACAACTCTCGATAACACAATGGTGAAAAAAGTTGCCTTGATTACATCATGTTGCAGTAAGGTAACCGCCCAGAGTGCAGTACGAGAAGAATTATTAAAGAACAAAATAGAAGTATTAAAGGATGAATTTATCTGCCAAGGAAGTTTTCTATTATTTGGTTTTCACCATCCAAACAAAACAGACATCCAAAATGCAGTTTCTTTTGCAAAATCGAACAAGATTTAACCTGTTAAGGAAGCTGTAAAGATCCGCTTGGATAAGGTATATATATTAAATATTATTATAGAGGCTGAAAAAACATAAAAGGAGCATATAAAAATGAGAAACAAACGTACTAAAATTACATTTTTACTTCTTGCGTGCGCAGTCATAATTTCATTATTTAACGGAAACAAAGTCTCGGCAGACTCTAAAATCGATAACGGTTTTGAATATACTGTTGAGGACAATAAGATTACAATAACAAACTACATTGGATCAGAAACCAATCTCGTAATACCTTCTCACATCGATAATTTACCTGTTGTATGTATTGGTGAAGCAGCGTTCGCGTACAATAATGCATTGACGTCTGTAGATATACCAAACACAGTTACAATAGTTGAAAATTATGCCTTTTTACAATGCCCAAGTCTTGAAACTATCACTATTCCAAAAAGTGTAACAAGTATTGGACATCTTGCATTTTTGGGTAAGAGTATAAAGGCCATTCGAGTTGATATTGGGAATATGCACTATAAAAGTATGGATGGAGTTTTGTATAGCAAGGATAGTAGTGTCCTCATAAAATATCCATCTGCAAAGGCAGACCTCTCATATACCGTACCTGACACTGTTGTTACAATATCTGCAAGTGCTTTTAGCCAAAGCAATAACTTGTTATCTATAGTAGTTGGAAATAAGGTTAAGGAGATACAAGATGCCGCGTTTTCTGAATGCCAGAACTTATCATCCTTGTATCTACCAAGTAGTATCTCCACCATAGGCAAGGAAATACTTTTACAATGCAACTCTTTAAAAAGTGTAGATGTTGAGCCTTCAAATACCATCTATTCTAGTATCGATGGTGTATTATATGGTCGTGAGGAGACAATTCTTATACAGTATCCAATTGGAAAAACAAATAAGAATTTCATAGCTCCAAATAGCGTTAGAACGATAGGTTCGTCAGCCTTTGCATTTTGTGAAAGCTTAGAATCGGTTAAACTACCTGAGGGTATTGTTATGATAGAAGACTATGCCTTTATGAAGTGTACGAACCTAAATAAAATTAACTTCCCTAGTGGATTAATAAGTATAGGGGTTGGAGCTTTTATAGAAACCAATTTAACGGAAGTGGTCTTGCCTAGAACAATTGAGTCTATCGGGACACGTATATTTTATAGGTGTTTGGATCTTAAATCAGTTGAAATACTCGGTAGCATAAAAACAATTCCAGAAGAAGCGTTTCTAAATTGTTTTAGTTTGACTACGGTAAAGCTACCAACATCGATTACGAGAATAGAAAAAGGAGCTTTTTATGTTTGTCAGAATTTACAATCAATTGGTGTTTTGAATAGAGTCACAACGATCGGAAAAGATGCATTTAAAGAATGCAATAATATAAGACTAACATGTTACAAAGGCTCCTTAGCGTATGATTATGCAATAATAAATAAAATACCAGTAGAAGCAATTACTCCAACAGCAACCCCAACCTCTTCATCCATATTGCTAGACGGCAAAAGTGTGAAATTAGAATGCTATACCATTGATGGATTTAATTATTTTAAATTGCGAGATATTGCAATGATATTACAAGATACACCTAACAAATTCGATGTAAAATGGGAACCAGTAAACAAGGCGATTCAGCTACTAATTGGAGTAGACTATACTGTTACTGGCGGAGAGTTAACTTTTTCAAATGTTTCAGGAAAAATAAGTACGACTGTTACCACATCCAAAATATATATAGGTGATCAAGAAGCTGAAATATCTGGATTTGCTATAAACGGATATAATTATTTTAAACTACGTGATATTGGTGAAGCTCTACACTTTGGTGTAGGATATGATGTAGCAAACAATACAATTATGATTGGAACAGGCTGGCGAACCACACCAGATAGTACATATAAGACATATCAATACGGAGAATCTGAAATAAGTGTGGAAATTAGATATGCAGATGGAATGCCTATTTCCGGGAATTTATATGCATCGATAGATGGCGGGGAATGGCATCAAATTGGTAATGAGAATTATTTATATGGTTACAAAGGAACTATTAATGGGATGAATCAGAATCTAGTGTCAGATCGATATATTGAATTCAAAGATGGTTGGATTTATGTGCAGGCTATTAATCATAAAGATGGTGGAGTTAGTGGTATTCACAAGGTTAATATAGAAACAGGAGAAACGATAAAAGTTGAATAAGGAATAAGGAGAATGTGGGTATGAAAAAAGCAAATAATGTAGAAGTAAATGAACAAATGGATAAAAAGCAAATAACTGCGCGGAACAAATTAATGAGGAAAGAGTATACGGCTACGTTTTATCACAAGAATAAATGGAGCTTTTCAGCAGCTTTAATTACATTAGCAATCAGTAGCGCATTAGAGGTAGCCTTAGCTTATATTTTGCAGGAATTGTTGGATGCTGCGAATGGATCAGATACAAGTGAACTGATTGATATCCTTATACTTTCAGGAATATTCTTTGTTGTCTTCATGGTTATACAATTGTTGCAAAAAGATACAAAATTTGCTTTTGTTAAAAAAGCCATGCGACAATATAAATCAAAGGCGTTTGAAGAAATCACCAAGAAAAACATAAGTACATTTGCAACAGAAAAAACAGGTAGTTACATATCCGCATTGACAAATGATTCAATATCCATTGAAAACAATTATGTACATGGGATTTTCGGAATTCTATCTATGTTCGTTTTATTCTTTGGTGCACTTGGAATGATGTTTTGGTATAACTGGTCAATGACTCTTGTAGTGATAGGGCTATGCTTAATACCAATTGCAATTTCGATTCTATTTGGCAGTAAACTTGCGGCACAAGAACAAGAAATAAGTAATCATAATGAAGGCTTTGTGGCAATGGTTAAGGACCTTCTTAGTGGATTTACAGTGATAAAGAGCTTTAAAGCAGAGAAAGAATCCATGACGCTCTTTAATGAACGTAACGATAACCTTGAATCAATAAAATGCAAAAGAAAAAAGACAGAGGCAACGATTAATATTGTTTCAGGCGGTGCCGGATTTGTTGTACAGATTGGTGTATTTTTATACGGAGCATACCTATCTATTAATGGCGAAATTACAGCTGGTGTAGTAATTGCATTTGTCCAACTTATGAATTATGTACTTCAACCAATACAGCGATTACCTAGCTTATTAGCCAATAAAAAGGCCGCAGAAACGTTGATCGATAAGTTTGCCGCTTATTCATCTAATAATGCGGATATGAGTGGGAAAGAAGTAATTGATGACATCGGATCAGGAATAAGTTGTGAAAATGTAACCTTTGGATTTGATGAGGGCAAGGAAATTCTAAAAGGCATTGATATGAAATTTGAAAAGGGGAAAAGTTATGCAATCGTAGGAGCATCAGGGAGTGGTAAATCTACCTTGTTGAATCTGTTTTTAGGAAGTTATCATAATTATGAAGGTAAAATTACATTCAACGATAAAGAACTACGCGAAATAAAAGGTGAAAGCCTGTATGATATTGTTTCGATTATACAACAAAATGTGTTCGTATTTGACAGCTCTATCGTTGAAAATATAACTATGTTTAAAGAGTTTGACAAAGCTAAGATAAACGATGCCATCCAACGTTCCGGTTTAGCAAAATTGATTGAAGAAAAAGGAGAAGCTTATCATTGTGGTGAAAACGGTTCTCATCTGTCCGGAGGAGAAAGACAGCGTATTTCAATTGCAAGAAGCTTGCTAAAAGATACCTCAGTTTTATTAGTAGATGAAGCAACAGCAGCACTAGATCCGGAGACTGCAACCAATGTATCAAATGCAATATTAGATATAGAAGGACTAACAAGAATAATAGTTACACATAAATTAGATGAAACGTTGTTAAAACGTTTCGATGAAATACTTGTACTTAGAAATGGAACGATTGTAGAAAAAGGAGCATTTGATGTATTAATAGGAAACAAACAGTATTTCTACTCCTTGTATAATATATCGAGTGATGCAGCGTAAATGGGATTGATATAAACAACTTTTATCTGGAGTTTATGAGAAAGAACTAGAATATGTTATTAACATTGAACATTACGATTTAGTAGGGTATACTACAATCAAACATTATTGCAGGAGGCCTCATATGGAATATACATTATCAACAATTCTAACTGAATTATCATCTATGACAGATGAAAAACGCAAAGAATTTAACAAAAAGCAAGGCGTGAATGACAACCAATACGGCATTCCCTTAGGAAAATTTCGTCCATTGGCTAAAAAGATCAAAAAAAATAACCCTCTCGCTTTCCAATTATGGAATACCAATAATTATGAGGCAATGATATTAGCTTCCATGATATTTGACCCCGAATTATTAACAGAGACAGATTTTGAAATGTTAATAAAATCTGCATATATGCATGTATTAGTGGATGAACTAACTCTCAGAACTCTTGGTGAAAGTCCTTTGGCAAAAAAGTATATGCATCAGTGGATGATTCAGGAGGATGAAACATATGGTCGTGCTGGATGGAATCTTGCAATATGTCTCGTACAAGAAGATAAACTAACGAACGAAGAGTTGGAATTTTTAATATCTGATATTGTACAGAATTTGAAAAATGCAGTACCACGTAAGCAAGAAGCAATGAACCGTTGCTTGTGTGAAATTGGAATACGTTATGATGAGTATACAGCTCGATGTATTTCCTTAGGAGAACAAATTGGGGTGTATAAGGATTTAAAAGTGTCAAAAGGTTGTACGTCTAGCTATGCACCAACATGGATTACCGTAGTACGTGCAAATAGAATGAAAATGAAAAAATAATACGAAAACTCAAACTGATTTAGTTTATAATAAGAGCAAAATGATAAGGCTATGAAATCGATAAAATCGGCTAAGTTAAATCTCTTAGGGACATACTAAATAAGCAGAAAAATTAAGGAGATGAAATAATGGCTTTAGATATTTATATTAATTATAATGGGAATTGTAGAAATGCAGTAGAATTTTACGCACAGGTTTTCGGTACAGAAAGTCCACAGATTTTGACATATGGAGAAATCCCACCGGATCCAGAACATCCTATTTCAGAGGAAGATAAGAATTTAATTATGCATACAAGACTTAATATTAATGGTAGTAATATTATGTTCTCTGATGTTCCTCCAGGAATGCCTTTCACGCAAGGTAATAACATAACCCTTGTAATAGGTAGTGGAATGAGTATCGACGAAATACATTCTATATTTACGCAGCTGAAAGAAGGAGGAACCGTTGAGATGGACCTTCAAGAAACATTTTGGAGTAAATGCTACGGCTCTGTAATTGATAAATTTGGTATTGGTTGGCAACTAAGTTATAATGAGCAACTGTAAATAAATATTTACGAACTAAATGAAAAATGTCTGTGAACGGAATGACTAGGCACTCCATTAAATATACTATATTAAGTATATTTAATGGAGTTTTATTATTATGAGACTATTAAAATATAAAAAACTGATAGGATTTATTTTTATATTAATTGGTGCGTATTATTTAGGCGGCGGAATCGCTATGTTAGTGAATGCTTATGAACAAAAAAATATTCAAAAAGAGAACGCTGAAAACTGGGGACTAGGATTCCCAAAGGATGGAGAAGCGCCAACTGCAACCGCGTCATCTGAAGAACTTAAGAAGTATGATGCCTACTATATTGGGAATATAAATGAGAAGGTTATCTATTTAACTTTTGATGCGGGATATGAAAATGGATATACTTCAACCATTCTCGATGCATTAAAAAAACATAATGTTCCAGCAACTTTTTTCTTGGTTGGGAATTTCCTGGTCACGAGTCCTGATTTGGTAAAACGAATGGTGGAAGACGGTCATAATGTGGCGAATCATACATTTAATCACCCTGATATGTCTATGATAGCTACGAAAGAATCTTTCCAAAAAGAGATTCAAGATTTAGAGGCAATCTATGAAGAGATTACAGGTCAAAAAATGATTCGTTATTATCGACCTCCACAAGGAAAATATAGTGTATCAAATCTAAAAATGGCGCAAGAACTTGGATATAAGACTTTCTTTTGGAGCCTTGCCTATGTTGACTGGTATAATGATAAACAACCTACGAAAGAACAGGCATTTGAAAAACTGTTAGGTCGCATTCATCCAGGTGCAATCGTTCTACTACATAGTACCTCAAAGACAAATTCTGAGATTATGGATGAGCTATTGACTATGTGGGAGAATATGGGGTACACATTTGGGTTATTGGAGGATTTGATTGAATAAAAGCTAAAAATATTAAATTTAGAGAAAGGATGGCTACACAGTAGCCATCCTTTCATTTATTTAGATAAAAATCATTTATTAATGATATCATGTACATATTTTTTAATGATATCAATACACTCTAGATCAACTATTTCTTCTTCAAATGCAGGAGGAACAAATGTATTTTCCAATATTGATTTACCTAATATAAATTCATACCATGCAGCAGCTATAGCGTAACGCCCGTAGGTAAGATGCATATGAAAACCATCGCGGCATAGGGATTTGCCACCGGATGAATAGTCAAATAGATTGTGGGTTCTTAATTCTTGTATTAGTTTACCACATGGAATAATACGAAGAGATAAATCCTTGGCTACGGAATCAATAACCTTTGTTAAAGCTTGGTACATCTCCATTTGATCATTATGATACCAGGCGAAGCAACCGTGATCGCTATCAATTTCATAAGCCCATGTTTGATGGAAAAGTTGCTCTGCTTTAGGGGCGTGTTGTGTTACATAATTACTAAGATTCTTAACATATGGGTAATAAGTTTCCAATAGTCCACTATCATGACTTGCCTGTTGTATGGTAACAAAGTCCCATTCCTCTTCCTTTAAAGCTTCTAAAATTGATATTTTTCTATCTGTAATACGCCCGTTTATTTGGTAAACATAGTCAGCTGCATTGTTTTCAACGTTTTCCCAATGTGTTTTCAAAGAGCAACCCCCAATATAAAGATTAACAACCTTAATCTCTACATTATCACTTTGTGCAATGTCATATAAATAAGCAGTTGCATCTTCTGAAAAACTATTTCCTATTGCAAGAATTTTCTTCATCGTAACCTCCAGTAATTTATGTATAATTTATCTTTACTTACAACTATAAATCCATACTGTATAAATGTCAATCTCAGGCTGAAAGTAAAATTAGTGAAAAATTTCGTGTCGAAATTCTCAGACCCTTAAGTGTTAAATGTAAATTAATTCGTTCTTCTGGCCATGTTTGAGCACATCAAGGGTATGCGTTTTTTACCAAATGAGAATATATATGATGCTATTTATTGTAATAATCAACCCTCTGTGGTAAACTAACTCTATAATTTAAGAAGAGGATGTGCAAATATGTTTGATGATAAAAAAGTAATTTTTAGTGGAATGCAAGCAACTGGTTCCATTACACTTGGCAACTACCTTGGTGCTTTGAAAAACTGGGTAAAATTAAATGAAGAATACACTTGTCTATACTCAGTAGTAGATTTACATTCAATTACAGTTAGACAAGATCCTGCAGAACTTAGAAAACGCTCGAGAGCATTGCTAATGCAATATATTGCAGCTGGACTTGACCCTGAGAAAAATATAATTTATTATCAATCACATGTTTCAGGACATGCTGAATTAGGATGGATTCTGAACTGTTATACTTATATGGGTGAATTAAATAGAATGACTCAATTTAAAGATAAAGCAGCAAAACATACAGATAATATTAATGCTGGACTATACACTTACCCAGCTCTAATGGCAGCAGATATTTTATTATATCAAACAGATGTTGTACCAGTTGGAAGTGACCAAAAACAACATCTTGAAATAACGCGTGATATTGCTTTAAGATTTAATAACATTTATGGTGATGTATTTACAATACCGGAACCATATATCGGGAAAGAAGGAGCAAGAATTATGAGTCTTCAAGAACCAGAAAAGAAAATGTCAAAATCAGACGAGAATGCAAATGCAAGTATCTATCTTCTTGATGATCCAGAGTTGATTAAGAAGAAATTCAAACGTGCAGTAACTGACTCAGATAATGCAATTGCCTACTCAGTTGATAAACCAGGAATTAAGAATTTAATTGATATATATTGCTCCTTTACCGGAGAATCAACAGATTCTGCAGTAGCAATATTTGAAGGAAAAGGTTACGGAAATCTGAAAGCAATAGTTGGAGATACGGTTGCTGAAGGGTTAAGACCGATTCAAGAAAAGTTCAAGGAGTTAAGTCAAAATAGCGACTACATTGACTCAATTATTAAAGCAAATGCTGAAAAAGCCAACTATATGGCGCAAAAGACTTTGCGTAAGGTTAAGAAAAAAATTGGATTACCACAATAGATTTAGAGATTACGTAATCAACTGATTTCTTATGGTGAATAAAAAGGCAGTAATGATAAGGGTTTATTCTTATCATTACTGCCTTTTTTTACTGCAATATATTCTTACTTACCCTTAATTTGTTGCCACTTAGCTAAGTATAGTTCTTCCCCTTCCGTACCTAAGTATTGGAATATTTCACATTTTGCTATTGTTTCTGAACTAGGGTATGCAGCTGGATCTTCCTGAACTTCAGCATCTAACAAATCAAATGCACCAGTATTAGGTGTTGAATAACCAGAATAATCTGCGTTTAATTTTGCTACGTCTGGTCTGTATAGAAAATCTATAAATTTCTCAGCAAGTTCTTTGTTTTGAGTTGTTGTTGGAATTACAACAGCATCGAACCATATATTTGAACCTTCTTGTGGTACTACATATTCAAGATCTGCGTTATCTTCTTTTGTTATTAAAGCTTCACCAGAGTAAATAACTGCAAGAGCAGCTTCATTACCAATCATTTTATCTCTTACTTGATCAATTACATATGCTTGAACAAGCGGTTTTTGATCTATAAGCATTTGAGTTGCTTCACTAAGTTCAGTTTCGTTTAATGTATTAATAGAGTAACCTAGGAGCTTAAGTGGTGGTACAAATACGTCTCTTACGCTGTTTTGCATTAAGATATTTCCACTGTATTTTTCATCAAATAAGATGTCCCAACTAGTAACTTCTTCATCCACCATTGTTGTGTTGTAAAGGATACCTACTGTTCCCCAGAAATAAGGAACTGAAAATCTAGGATCCATTTTTTCATCAGAAGCGCTACTATCATCTAATTTATAAATGGTTTCATTTATTAGTGGATCTATGTACTGAGTGAAATTAGGCAAATTATCATAGTTTAATTCTTCTAACATATTTTCTTCTTGCATTTTATTAACCATGTACTCAGATGGGAAAACAACGTCATAATTGATCGCACCTGTTTTAACTTTGGCATACATTGCCTCATTTGTTTCGTATTCATCATCTACAATTTTAACTTTGAATTCTTTTTCAAACATTTCGATAACTTCAGGGTCCATGTATTCTCCCCAGTTATAAATATAAAGTTTTTCTTTTTTACTTCCGTTACATGCTGATAGTGATAGTGCACTAACCATAGCAAGTATAACAATTAAGATTTTTTTCATTTTATTTTTCCCTTCTTCTTGTTTTATATAGCAATTTTATGGCAACCTACTTATTGTTTTGGTATTACCTTTTATGTAATATTCTTTTTGTTTTATATGGCAACTTTTTTATTGTCTTGTTATTACCTTTTATGTAATATTTCTTCTTGTTGTATATTGCAACCTTCTAGTTTTTTATATATTACCCTTTTACAGCAGCTTTCTTCTCTTGTTTCTCAGATCTTTTATTTACAATCAATAATAATACCAAGATAGTTAAGAACATGATTGAAGATAGGGCATACATTTCTGGCTTAATACCTTTTCTAACTTCTGAATATATCTTAGTAGACAATGTGTTGATACCAGCTCCTTTTACGAAGTAGGTTATTACAAAGTCATCCAATGAAAAGGTGAAGGATAATAAGAAACCAGTAATAATCCCGGGTAGTAGTTCCGGTAGCATAACTTTGAAAAATGCTTCCGTCGGAGTTGCGCCTAAGTCCAGAGCTGCCTCAAAGGTATGCTTGTTTAGCTGTCTTAGCTTTGGTAAAACATTTAAGATAACATATGGTACATTGAATATGATATGTCCGAGTAGGATTGTTATAAATCCAAGATTTATCTTAAACATGATAAAGAATAACATAAGTGATATACCAGTTACGATTTCAGGATTAAGGATTGGTATATAAGTTGCATTCATTAGCACCATTTTAGGTAATTTTCTTGAGTTATGTATTGACATTGCAGCGACCGTACCAATAATAGTTGCAATAGTGGCTGATAAAACAGCAATTATTAAAGTGGTATAAAGTGCTGACATGATATCACTATTATGAAATAATTCTCCATACCATTTGAATGTAAATCCGCCCCACTTAGCACGGGACTTACTAGCGTTAAAGGATAGTACAAATAAAATAGCAATCGGAGCATAGAGCAGTACGAATATGATTAGTACATAAAAACGTTCAAAGAATCTTTTTACCATAATCCTGCACCCTCCCCATCTTTATCAAATTTAGATATAATAGCCATACTAAAAAGAATAATGACCATTAGTACCAACG
Organism: Clostridiales bacterium; assembly: GCA_029256575.1. GTDB lineage: Bacteria > Bacillota > Clostridia > Lachnospirales > JAQSXR01 > JAQSXR01. The sequence continues at coordinate 11,315 of JAQSXR010000025.1, forward strand.
ATAATCCAGAACCTGTGTGCCAGTTAGAAGCAAAGGTGAATTCTTGTTCGATTATATTTCCGATTAATTGAATTTTTCCACCACCAAGAATATCTGATATAACAAAAGTAGTAATCGCTGGGACAAAAACCATTGTGATACCACTAATTACTCCAGGTAAGCTAAGTGGGAAAATAATTTTTCTAAAAGTAACAAATTTATTAGCTCCTAAATCGCTGGATGCTTGTATAAGAGAATCATCTATTTTAATTAAAACATTATATATAGGTAAAACCATAAATGGTAAGAAGTTATACACCATACCAAGGACTACCGCAAAAGGTGTATTCACCAACTGTTGTTTCGGTATTCCAAAGAATTGAAGAATTGTATTAATGACACCATTTCCCTCTAATAGATTTAACCAAGCATATGTTCTTAATAGAAAGTTCATCCACATAGGTAAAATCATAAAGAATACTAACAAAGTCTTTTTACCATTTCCACTTTTCGCAAGAATTAGTGCTAGTGGATATGCGAGGATGAGGCAGATAACAGTACATAATAAGGACAAGCGAGCTGATAAGAGAAAAGCCTTCCAATATAACGGATCAGAGATTTTCTTTATGTTATCAAGTGTAAATACAATTCCATCAGGAGTCTGAGCAGTAAACCCATAATATATAACAAGTGCAAGAGGGAGTATGGTAAAGATTAAGATCCATATAATATATGGACTTGCGAGCAGCTTCTTATTCATCTAGCATCACCGCCTCTGCATCTTCCCCTTTCGGTTTATACATAATTTGAATATCAAATGGTTTTACGTTAATACCAACTTCTGTACCAGTTTGTGATAATTTAGTGCTATGTATAAGCCATTCAACTCCAAAGCTATCAACGGTCATTTCATAATGGACCCCTTTAAAAATAGCAGAAGTTACAGTGCCTGTCGTAATGCCATCAGTTGGATCTACGAGATTAACATCCTCTGGCCTTATAACTACGTCTACTGGAGTATTTATACCAAAGTTTTTATCGACACAAGGATATTTTACTCCGAAAATCTCAACTAGCTCATCTTGAAGCATAGTAGCATCAAATAAATTACTTTCACCGATAAAGTCTGCAACAAAAGCATTCTTAGGTTCATTATAGATATCTTCTGGTGTACCGATTTGTTGGATTTTCCCTTTGTTCATAACGACTATGGTATCCGACATGGTTAAAGCTTCTTCTTGGTCATGCGTTACATAGATAAAAGTAATTCCAAGTTCGCGTTGTAATCTTTTTAGCTCATATTGCATATCTTGACGTAATTTCAAATCTAGAGCACCTAATGGTTCATCAAGTAGTAAAACCCTTGGTTCATTAACAATTGCTCTAGCTATAGCAATACGTTGTTGTTGACCACCGCTTAACGAGTTGATACTTCTTTTTTCAAAACCTTCAAGGTTAACAAGCTTTAGTGCATATTTAACTTTATCTTTTATAAATTGTTTATCCATTTTTTTAACTTTTAACCCAAATGCAATATTTTCTTCAATATTCATATGTGGGAAAAGAGAATATTTTTGGAAAACAGTATTTAATTGCCTTTTATGAGGAGGTATTGTAGAAATATCTTTGCCTTCAAATATTACTTTACCTGAATCAGCATTTTCAAATCCACCGATAATTCTTAAAGTAGTCGTCTTACCGCATCCACTTGGACCAAGCAATGTTAGGAATTCATTCTTTCTTATATATAGATTGAAATTATCAAGGACTATATTACCATCGTATGATTTTGATATCCCCATCAAGTCTATTATTTTTTCTTCTGCCATAAAAATACCTCCATAATAAGTTTGTTATATATATTAAAAACTAGGTGGTGAACTTACCCAAAGAATAGAAGAAGCTGATTGGCTACTATTTACAATATAATGGGTCTTATTCGGAACGTAGTAAAAAGATTCACCTTTGCGTACTTTATGTTTTACATTGCCAATGTGTATCGTAATTGTGCCATTCAGAACATATCCGAACTCCTCACCTTCGTGTGGATTATCTGGCCAAGTTGAACCACCAGTTTCGAGGTTAAGCAAGATTGGCTCCATTTCGTTTTTTTGTGCATTTGGAATTATCCATTGAATTTCATTCTTAAGTTCATTGTCTTGCTTAATAAAGTAATCTGTTTTCTTAAATACAACCTGTTTATCATCAAAGTCACTAAAAAATGCCTTTAAATTTGTTCCAAGACATTGCAAAATATCGACAAGAGTTGATATAGAAGGAGAAGTCAAGTCTCGTTCAAGCTGCGATATAAATCCCTTAGACAACTCTGCTCTGTCTGCAAGTTCCTCTTGAGTTAAGTTTTTCTGAACTCTGAGATGCTTTATTTTCTCACCAATTTTCATGTTGCATTCACCACTCTTTCAAATAAAGGTTATTGTTCGTTGTTGACCTCTACTAAACTAAAAGTTTAGGGAAAGTAAACTAATAAAAATTATTATACACCAAAAAAAAATGCTGTCAATATATAATTACCAAAATGATACATTGGGGACGGTTCTTTTTGTATCACTTTGATACAATGTTCTTGTGTTTTTTTAAATAAAGAATAAGGACCGTCCCCATTGTATCAAAGTGATACAAAAAGAACCGTCCCCAATGTATCACTAAAGTCTTACAATATCCTTCGATAGATTTTTGTATGTAAGGACCGTCCCCGTTGTATCACTTTGATACAAAAAGAACCGTCCCCAATGTATCACTTGACAATTTTATACATGTGTGTTACAACTGTATTATGACAAATAGTACAGTTAGTATTGATAAGCAATCAAGAATTCCGGTTTATGAACAGGTAGTTGAGAAGTTGGAAAAGTTAGTTTTGACAAATATTTTACAGGCGAATGAGCAACTTCCTTCTGTTAGAACATGGTCGGCAGAGTTAGGAATTAATCCAAATACTTTGCAAAAAGCTTACTTATATTTGGACACAAAGGGAATTACTTATTCTGTTCCTGGTGTTGGTAGGTTTATATCAGAAACGGCGAAGTCAGTTATTGAGTCCAATAAGGGCAAGCAACTTGGAGAGTTATACGAGATAACAGCTAATCTTGCATTAGCGGGAATTTTAAAAGAAAAGGTTTATGAAACCATAGATGATGCGTATGCACATGTCGAACAAAATAAATTAAATATCAAGAAGGGAAATAAAATATGATTAAAGCAGAAAATGTTACAAAAAGATTTGAAAATTTTACTGCACTCGATAATCTTTCTTGTATTATACCAAAAGGTTGTATTTATGGGTTGGTAGGATCCAATGGTGCAGGAAAGTCTACCTTTTTAAGATTAATTGCCGGAATCTATAAGCCGGAAGATGGTAATATTACGATTGAAGATGCTACCGTTTATGAAAATGAACTTGCTAAGAATAAAATTATATTTATACCAGACGAACTTTATTTTTTGCCTCAGTCAAATTTAAAAAGAATGGCAAAGTTGTATAGCTCTATGTATGAAAATTTTAGCTATGAACGTTTTCATAATCTTTGTGAAACGTTTAAATTAAGTAAAAAAAATAATTTTAATACTTTTTCAAAGGGAATGAAGCGTCAAGCGGCCATAATATTAGGGCTTTCCGCTATGCCAGAGTACATCTTCTTGGATGAAACGTTTGATGGGTTAGATCCAGTGGTTCGTAACTTAGTTAAAACGATTCTTTATAGTGATGTATTGGAAAGAAATTCAACTGCAATCATTACTTCACATAGCTTGAGAGAACTTGAAGATACTTGTGACCAATTAGCGCTTTTGCATAAAGGCGGAATTGTTTTTGAGAGTGATGTTCAAAATCTCAAAACAAATCTATTTAAGATTCAGCTAGCGTTTAATGATGAATATGATAAGAGTAAGTTTAATGAGTTAGACATTTTAAGTTTTAATAAAAAAGGGAAAGTATCTAATTTTATCGTTAGAGGGGACCGCGAGGCAACGTATACTAAATTAAATGATATGGAACCGATATTATTAGAGATTTTACCGTTGTCACTTGAGGAAGTATTTATATATGAAATGGAAGCGCTTGGTTATGCTTTCAACGAAATTTTGATGTAGGGAGGAATAACAATGAAGAAATTATTCTCTAAAAAATTATATTTAGAAGCGTTACGACAATTAAGATTGCCTGGAATTGCATCATTTGCAACAGTATTTTTAATCTCACTTCTTTTTCCACTAGGATATATTATTAATAAACATAGCTATCTTGATTATCAAGTGGTTATAGATGCAGGTCAATTAACTCCATTGCTTATTGTATATATGTTTGGAGCACCAATATTACTTACAGTATTACTATTTTATTTTATGAATAAGAGAAATGCATCGGACTTTTATCATTCGCTACCACATAGCAGGATAAGTATTTTTATTAGTTTTATCGCAGCTATCTTAACTGTATTATATGCAACTATAATTGTTACTGCAGTAAGTTGTGGAATTCTATTCCTTTTTGCAGATGTGAGTTTTAATGCAATATCAATTGTATATGTAATCTTTACAATTATGGCTGGTTCAACGTTGGTTGTTGGAGCAACAGCGATAGGTATGTGCCTAACAGGAACTTTTATATCTAACTTATCAGTAACAGTAATAGCACTTTTCTTACCGAGAGTTTTATTGGTTGCCCTTACGGTGATAACTGCTGAGATTGTAAGAATAGTTCCAGTTATAGAGATGGGAGTATTAGGAAATGTAGCATATAATATTCCATCTAATATAATTATGGGTGCATTTGTAAATAATTCATTTTCATTTGATCGTGCCTTAACTTTTATAGGAGGAATAATATACACTTTCGTGTTGGCAATTGTTTATATTGCCATAGGATGTTTGTTGTTCAATAAACGTAAAAGTGAAACGGCAGAGAAAAGTTCACCTTCAAAATTGTTACAACATGCATATAGATGCTTAGTTACGTTGCCTTTTACGCTAATTATCACAGGCACTATGCTAATGTCATCGAATCCGTTTGGAATGTTTCGAGATAATACAATGGAGTACATTACGTTATTTGTAATATGTTTACTTGTATATTACTTATTTGAGATTATTACGACAAGGAAATTTTCAAATGTAATTAAGGCGACACCAGTGCTATTGGTATTAGTTGGTTTGAATATCATATTTGCTTTATCCGTATTTGTAAGTAAAACAGTGATTTATTCCTACTCTCCTGATGCTGGTGAGATTGAATGGGTTTCAATGGAGAATTTATCTGATTATTACTATTATAATTACGACGCCACGGAAATATTTACAACGAATCAATATAGCAGTTTAATGCTTGAAGGTTTACAGATAGACGATCCCGCTGTAATAGAAATCGTTGCAGAGTCACTGAATCAATCGATTGATAAAGCAAAGAGACTGGAAAAAGATAAAGAGTATATTAATATGAACACAAGTACACCTTATATTATACCGTTTAAGCTAAAATCATCAGGTAGCTTTGAACGAAATCGAATATTATCCTTAACAACAAAGCAATATAATGATTTATACAAAGCACTAAAGTTAAATGAAAAATTCATAAAAGTGACCACAGATTTACCAGATGAGAAATATATTACAGGTAAGTATGTTAATTTCGGTGATCATTCTAATATATTTATAGATGGATTTGGAAACTCGGTTGAAATAATTAAAGATAAAGATGAATTATATAATATATTTAAAGAAGAATTCAAAACGCTTACAGTAGATGAAAAATTCTCAATTATAAATTCTGAATATTTTACCGAGAGTGGGCTAGAAGATTCAATAAAATATTATAATACTGCCTTGGTTAACCTTGTATTCCAAGGAAATGTTGGAGCTGATAATTTTTACGTTAATTGTCGTATTAATCAACTTACACCAAAATCATATGAGTATGTATTGAATAAGGTAAATAAAGTAGCCGGAGATGAAGCCATCCAACTACTGAATTCTCCAATAGAAGCTATTAATGAAATTAGTTTTAATATTAGATCGGAATATAGAATGGGTATTGGAGATTTAAATATAAATGGAACTATATTTAAAGATGAAAGTAATAATCCATTAGTTTACTCGAAAGATGAGATACAGGAGATATTCAGTATAATCTTAAATGCGAGCAAGAGGAAGTTAGATATAACAAAACCGGTTTGTTCCTTTAAATATAATAGTAATTTTTCTGGAAATCAAGGTGGGATAATATATATAAGTTTAACTGAGGAAGAATTTTCAAGACTGAATGAAATGCGATATCCACGTAGTTTTTAAATAGAAATAAAAAATACAGCTGTATGATTATTCATACAGCTGTATTTTTATGAAATACGAAAGAGCTTGTGGTGTTATGTAAGAATATTATTGTTCGAAATTATCCGCAAATTGCGTGTTTCCAAACATTTGATTTTTAATTTCATTTCTACGTTCATTTATTGCACGTTCAACATTTGCCCAATTTTTCTTTTTAAAGAACTCTTTGCTCTCTTCAGAGTAACCATATACTGCCCAAGGAGCATATTCTACTAAAGTTGCTAAAGTTTCTTGTACATTAAGGCTAGATAATTGGAATTTACTAACTTTCTCGTCTAGAGTCTTAACTGTTAGGAAGGAAGTAGTAATACCTTTTCTTTTTTGTTCAAAAAGGTATGCCCAAGCAATATCATCTAAGTGTATTGCTTTTGCGCTTAAAAATTGTGTTATGATAAACCAATTCTTAGTGATAAATACTGTTTTTCCTATTCGAACAACATTTGGAGAATTGACTTCTGATTCGAATCTTGATATTTCATTTTCTGAATTCAAACGCTTATTAAGTCGTTGCACAAATTTAGTATTAAGTATTAAGGTCTTAACAAATAAGAAGATTGATAATAGTAAAGCGATTAAGGATATGTATAAAATAATTAATTCAAATGTGGCATATTCATCACTAACTTCATCATCAACTGATGTTTCAAGTGAATCTTCCAATATTTCTTTTGCATATTGTTTAACTTCTGAATCAGTGTTTATAAATATTCCTGTGTATGTAACATATTTGTAATTCGCTGGGTCCAGTGTTTCATCATATGTTTGGTCGTATATCGTATCTGCTTCATATGTATATTCGCTTGGTATTTCAAGAATCATAGCTTTTTCATCAACTTTTTTGTAGCTATTTTCTTCTGTTGTGTAATATTCAGCGATAGTGCCGTCAATATAAGGGGTAGTGATCGTAACGATTTCACCCTTCTTAAATTCATCAAAAGTAATCTCTTCGTTCCAATAATCAACAAAGTCAATTGTTTGCGAAGGTCCTTGTATAATGTTCTTTACATAAGGAAATGCCCAGTATAAAACTCCGCCTGTAATCAAAAGCATTATTACTAGAAAAGCTAACGTGTTTCTAAGTGTCTTTTGTTGCATTTGTTTCAAGTTGTTCATAATTCTCTCCTTAGAATTTGAAATATTTTTTATTGCTTTTTATATATTGATAACAAATTACCTAGCTTTGAAGACATCCCTTTTAGTAATAAATCGGTAATTGTTAATGCTACCATAGATTCAACGACAACAACAGCACGTGGAACAATAACTGGATCATGTCTACCTTCTATATTAATTAGAACTTGTTCCTTATTCTTGTTTACAGTAGTTTGTTCTTTATAAATTGATGGAGTTGGTTTTATAGCAGCGGTTAATTTGATAATAGAACCATCACTCATGCCACCAAGAGTACCACCTGAATTATTTGTAACTTTAATGATATTGCCATTACTAATGGTAAAGGAGTCATTATTTTCTGAACCAATCGATTTGCTTACGGAAAAACCTTCTCCGATTTCAACACCTTTGATAGCTCCGATTGACATAACTGCTTTGGCAAGATTTGCATCAAGTTTATCAAAAACAGGTTCACCAACCCCTATAGGCATTCCTTCAACTAAACATTCGATTAGACCACCTGAAGAATCGCCATCCCCGGATAGAGTAGATAAAAAACTTACAGCTTTTTCGTATGCGATTTCATCTGGCATGTATAATTTATTTTCTGGTTGTTTTGTAAAATCTGAATTCGAATAATCTATCTCAATATCACCAATTGCTTTTGTATAAGTGAATATTTCTATTCCTAATGAATGAAGTAGTTTTACTGCAATTGCACCTGCGGCAACACGCCCGATAGTTTCGCGTCCAGAGGAACGACCACCACCTCTATAATCTCGTATGCCAAATTTCTCATCAAAAGTATAATCAGCGTGCCCTGGTCTATATACATCAGAAAGTTTTGAATAATCATTAGAGTGTTGATCTTTATTAAATACAATTAATGAAATTGGGGTTCCGGTAGTAACTCCATTAAAAACTCCTGACAGAATCTCAACTTGATCGTCTTCTTTTCTTTGTGTTGTGAATTTCGATTGACCTGGCTTTCTTCTATTTAAAAAGGTTTGGATATCAGCTTCACATAATTCAAGCCCCGCTGGACATCCATCTACGACCACTCCTAAGGCTTTACCATGTGACTCTCCCCAAGTTGTTATTTTGAATATATCACCAATTGATGAACCTGCCATGTGTAATCCTCCTAAGTGAATGTAAGTTGATGTAATAATTAGCTTTTTATAGTTTTATATTATACATAATTTGCAAGTGAATGTCTAGGATAAGTAACCATCGTATAATAAGTTTCATATAGACAGTTCTGTTTGAAATATATAAGTGTATTTAACGAATAAAGGTATGTTGAATTATGATGAAAAATATGGTTTAATTGGATTAAATAACCAAACCGTTTTGGCCAGAAGTAAGGAATATTTGTAATAGTTCAGTAGATATGTGTGAGCTGAAAGTGCCTGATTATATATATGAAAAATTAATTTACTTAATGAGATAACTAGGGGGAATTAGGGGATGAACTGTAAACATTGTAATATGCCAATTAAAGAAGAAGAGCATTTTTGTTCCAACTGTGAGAAATCAACGGAGGTACTAGATGCCACAAGGAAATATCAAACTAATTTTAAGTTGAAAAGGGTTGCTGTCTTAGTTGGGCTTGCAGTAGTCATAGTAATAGGAGTGATTTCCACAGTAAAAGTACGAAGTGGTATTAATAAAAGCAGTATAGAGATTCAGCTATCCCTAGGGGAAAAATATTTAGAGGAACTCGAATGTGATAAGGCAATCTTTGTCTTTAACGAAGCGATTCAAATGAAACCAAGAAATGTAAGGGCATATCTGGGACTAGCGCAAGCTTATGAGGGTATTGGAGAACTAGAAAATGCTACTGATGTGGTTGAAAAAGGGGTACAAAGTCTTGCTAAAGATATGAAGAAGCAAGAACTAGAAGGTGTAGCTAGCCTATATTTAAAGCTAATCGGATTATATGAAAAATTAGGAGTGCATGATAAATCAGCACAGGCCGTAAAAGAAGGCTATGAATTAACAAAGAATTCTGAGTTAAGAAGACTCAACAACAGATACTTTCCGACAGTTGACATATCCTTAGCACCAGGAGAATACGATAAGAAACAGCAAATTTCTCTTACGACTAAAGGTGCGAAAATATACTATACAACCGATGGAAGCGAACCAAATAAGTATTCAAAGATATATACAGAAGAAATAACGATTCTAGCAGATACTTTATTAAAAGGGGTAGTTGAAAACGAATATGGTTTATTGGGAGATATCTCAACCTGGGAATATCAAATAAAGTTCGAAGACTCTGTAATCAAATGGAAAGATGAAGCCCTAGAACTTTATGTAAAAGAATTTCTGGGAAAATCAATAGATGAACCAGTGTATGTCAGCGAAGTTAGTGGACTTGGAGAGGTTATAATAAGTGGAACAAGGATGGTAGAAGAATTTTTTAATTTAGGTGGAGAAATAAGGACAACAGGAGAAATCAAATCGTTACAAGACTTGGTTCATTTCAAATCGTTAACAAGCCTATGCGTTGAATATAATAATGTGAGCGACTTGAGTTCGTTATCCGAATTAAAGTACTTGAATGAATTATTTCTCGATAACAATAATATAAGCGACTTAAGTCCATTATCTGGATTAAACAACTTAACTTATGTTTATCTCAATAACAATAACATAAGTGACTTAAGCCCATTATCAAAATTAACTAATTTGACTACTTTAGAGCTTCATAACAATAATATAAGTGATTTAAGTCCGTTGTCTGAATTAGTGAATTTGGATGGATTAGGGATAGAGAACTCTAATATAAGTGACGTAAGTCCGTTGTCTAAATTAGTGAAAATGACGGAGTTGCATCTAAATAATAATAAGATAAGTGACCTAAGCCCGCTTTCTGAATTAGTAAACTTGAATTATATATATCTCAGTAACAATAACATTAGCGACCTAGGTCCATTATCCAAATTAGAAAACTTGTATATGTTAGTAATCGATAATAATACAATAAGTGATCTAACTCCATTATCCGAATTAGAAAACACCTAAGACCGTTGTCTGGTTTAGGGAACTTGTATGATATATATCTCAGTTACAATAACATTAGTGACTTAAGTCCACTGTCCGAATTAGTGAACTTGAATAGATTGAGGCTTGGAAATAATAACATAAGTGACTTAAGCCCGTTATCAGGATTAAGAAACTTGAGATACCTAGATCTTGATAGCAATAAAATAAGTGACCTAAGACCTTTGTCTAAATTGAAGATCGTAAATAAGCTTGACCTCTATAACAATAACATAAGTGACCTAAGTCCACTGTCTGGATTTATGAGCTTGACTTATTTAGACCTATTTAGGAATAACATAAGTGACCTAAGCCCGTTATCTGATTTATGGAGCTTAACTGAGTTACATCTTGGGTACAACAACATAAGTGACCTAAGCCCTCTATCAGAACTAAATGAATTGACATGTTTAAGTCTATGGGACAATCCTATTACAGATTGGACCCCGGTTGAATATATTGACACGGTTAATAAATAATTCTAAACTGTTCCAAATAGCACAGAAAGTAAAAATATAAACAAAGTACTTGTAAAAAATAGTATTTAACAGTATACTTTTATTTATGAAAAAGTGTATGATTTAATTGAGGTGTAGAATGAATTATAAAGTAAAAACAAAAGATGGATTAGCAAAACGATCCGAAGTTACAACGGTACATGGAACGATTCAAACACCTGTATTTATGAATGTTGGTACAGTAGCAGCTATAAAGGGTGCAGTATCTACGGATGATTTAAAAGAGATTAATTGCCAAGTTGAACTATCAAATACCTACCATCTGCATGTAAGAACAGGTGATAAAGTAATTAAACAACTGGGTGGACTTCATAAATTTATGGTTTGGGATAGACCAATACTAACAGACTCTGGTGGTTTCCAAGTATTCTCGCTATCAGGACTAAGAAAAATTAAAGAAGAAGGCGTGTATTTTTCTTCTCATATAGACGGAAGTAAGATATTTATGGGCCCAGAAGAAAGTATGCAAATACAATCAAATCTGGCATCGACAATAGCAATGGCATTTGATGAATGTCCACCATACCCTGCGACGAGAGAATATATGCAGGCGTCTGTAGACAGGACAACCCGTTGGTTAATAAGATGCAAAGACGAGATGAATAGACTAAACTCACTTGACGATACTATCAATAAAGAACAATTACTCTTTGGTATTAATCAAGGTGGAACTTACAATGATATAAGGATTGAACATGCAAAGACAATATCAGATTTAGATTTAGATGGATATGCAGTAGGAGGACTTGCTGTAGGTGAGTCACATTCTGAGATGTATCGAATACTTGACGAGGTAGTTCCTCATTTACCAGAAAATAAACCTACTTATCTAATGGGAGTAGGTACGCCGGAGAATATTCTTGAATCAGTAGATAGAGGAGTAGACTTCTTTGACTGCGTATATCCGTCACGAAATGGTAGACATGGACATGTTTATACAAACCACGGGAAGATGAATTTGTTTAATGCCAAATATTTACTTGATAGTAGACCGATTGAAGAAGGGTGTAACTGTCCAGCTTGTAGGAGCTATTCGAGAGCATATATTAGACATTTGTTAAAGGCGAAAGAAATGCTTGGAATGAGATTATGTGTACTTCATAATTTGTATTTTTACAATACAATGATGCAAGAGATTAGAGATGCAATTGATACGCATAATTATAAAGAATATAAAAAGAATAAAATTGAAGGTTTTACACAAAACAACAACTAGCTTGTAATACTTTGATATATTGAGATTCACAAATATATTTGTAAAAAATTAAAATTGTAGGAGGAAAAAAACATGGCAACATTTTTAACAGGTGAAGGTTCACAAAATTGGTATTCCCTAATATTATTATGGGGTGGTATGATTGCATTAATGTATTTCTTACTCATCAGACCACAAAAGAAACGTCAAAAAGCAGAAGCAAATATGCGTTCAGCTATTAAGACTGGCGATTGGATACTTACTTCAGGTGGAATATATGGAGAAGTAGTAGATGTATTAAAGGAAGTATTAATTGTAGAGTTCGGTAATAACAAAGCATGTAGATTTACATTACACAAAGATGCAATTCTTTCAGTTAAAGCTCCAGATATGACAATTAACACAATCGAATAGAAACAATTTTTTTGGTGATAACATCATCGAATAGGAATGATAGTTTTAATAATAACGTCATAGTTAAGTACTATGATGTTATTATTTTTTTGAATAAATTTTTATAATAGGTATTGCATAAATATACAGTATGTGATATATTTAAATAAATTATTCAAGAAAAGGGAGACGATGATATGAAAAAAATAATTACATTAATATGTATTGGCTGTATGGCATTAACAATATTAACAGGATGTGGAAAGAAAAAAGAATCTGTTTTTATAACGAATGTTGAAGAGCTAAATGGGAAAAAAATTGGTGTTCAAGAAGGTACAACTGGTGATATTTATGCAACAGATATAGAAGGCGCAGAATTATCAAGATTTAAAAAAGCGGTTGATGCTGCAATTGACCTTAAGAATGGTAAAATAGATGCTGTAATACTTGATGAACAACCAGCTAAGAAAATTGTTGAAAACAACAAAGATCTTGTGATCTTAGATGAACAATTTACGAGTGAAGATTATGCAATAGCTGTTGCGAAAGGAAATGAAGAATTACTTCAAAGTATAAATGCAACTATCGCAAGAATGAAAGAAGAAGGTTCATTCAAAACTTTCTTAGATGCATATATTCCTGAGAGCGGTGATCCAGTTAAATTAGAAGAAAGACCAGCAACAAACTTTGCAGATGAAATAGTTATGGGAACAAATGCTGAATTTGAACCTTTTGAATTTAGAGATGGCGATAAAATAGTTGGATTTGATATTGAAATGGCACATGAAATTTCGAATGATTTACAAATGAATTTAAAAGTAGAAGATATGAATTTTGACAGTTTAATAAATGCTCTTTCATCTGGAAAAGTAGATATGGTTCTAGCAGGTATGACAATAACAGATGAACGTAAAGAAAGCGTTGACTTCTCTGATTCATACTATACTTCAAATCAAGTAATAATTGTTAGAAAAACAAGTAATACTAAACCAGAGAACTAAAAAATATAATGACGAAAGGGCGATTATATCGCCCTTTTTCTAGTAAGAAGGAAGTGATAAAATGTTTGATTCATTATGGAACGAAATAAACAGGAATTTAATAGCGGAAGATAGATGGCTTTATTTGTTAAAAGGACTTGGTGTTACGCTACAAATATCATTTTTTGCAATCATATTAGGTAGTATCATAGGTGTTGTAATTGCGTTTATGAAGATGTCTAATACGAAAGTTTTTGGTTGTAGAATTTTTGATAAAATTGCAAGTATATATGTAACCATTATTAGAGGAACACCACTTGTTACACAATTGTTGATAATTTACTTTGTAATATTTGCGTCAGTAGATATTGATAAAGTAATAGTAGCAATCATAGCTTTTGGCCTAAACAGTGGAGCATATGTATCAGAGATTATCAGAGCGGGTATATTGGCTGTTGATAAGGGACAAATGGAAGCTGGAAGATCACTTGGATTTAATTATGCAAAGACAATGATATATATTATAATGCCTCAAGCAATTAAGAATATAATTCCAACGCTTGCAAATGAATTCATAGTATTAATAAAAGAGACAGCAATCGTAGGTTATATTGCACTTGAAGATTTGACTAAGGTAGGAGATGTTATTAGAAGTAGAACATATTCTGCATTAGTACCACTTGTTACAGTAGCAATCGTATACTTACTAGTTACTGGGCTACTTGCAAAGATTTTTGCATTAATAGAAAGGAGGTTGCGTATAGGTGATACACGTTAATAATCTCAAAAAAGAATTTCCAAACCTAATAGCCGTAAATGATGTATCCATCACCATTAACAAAGGTGATAAAGTAGTAATAGTCGGACCTTCCGGCTCGGGAAAAAGTACTTTTCTACGCTGCCTTAATTTATTAGAAGCACCAACAAGCGGTGAAATTAAATTTGAAGGTCAAGTCATAACAGACCCAAAGACAAATATAAATGCGGTAAGACTTAAGATGGGTATGGTATTTCAACAATTTAATCTATTCCCTCATCTAACAGTAAGAAAAAATATTACATTAGTGCCTGTGAAATTAAAGCTTCAGACACAAAAAGAGGCGGATGAGACTGCAGATAAACTTCTTAAAAGAGTTGGATTATTTGAAAAGGCAGATTCTTACCCAGGACAATTATCGGGTGGACAAAAACAAAGAATAGCAATTGTTAGAGCATTAGCTACTAACCCGGACGTAATGCTATTTGATGAGCCAACTTCAGCCCTTGATCCAGAAATGGTAGGAGAAGTTCTAAATGTAATGAAGGAATTAGCAGCAGACGGAATGACTATGGTTGTTGTTACACATGAAATGGGTTTTGCAAGAGAAGTAGGAACACGAGTATTGTTTATGGATGAAGGTAAAATCATAGAAGACGCACCTCCAGAAGAATTCTTCGCGAATCCAAAGAGCCCGAGACTAAAAGATTTTTTATCAAAAGTACTATAATAAATTGAGTGATACAATGGGGACGGTTCTTTTTGTATCACTTTGATACAGAGGGGACGGTCCATGGACCGTCCCCATTGTATTACTTTGATACAAAAAGAACCGTCCCCATTGTATCACGGTCTTAATGTTTCCAATAACTCGGAAGATACTCTAAGATTACCTTTTCCGGTACCTAGTTCAATGCTTGATTTATTTTTTCCGTGGTAATCAGATCCACCAGTCATTTTTAAGTCATATATTCTTGCTAATCTTCTTGAATCACTTTCCTCTACTTCGGAATTAAGACCATAGAGAGCTTCAATTCCTTCAAGTCCAATTCCCTTTAAATAGGCTACCAGTTCATTAAGTTGTTCAGAATTCAAACCGTATATCATAGGATGTGCAAGTACGGATACACCACCAGCTAACTTAATCAAATCAATTGCAAGTTTTGGGGTAACCTTTGCTCTTGGAATATATGCGGGACAGCCCTTACCGATTATAGTATCAAATACTTCGTTATTTGTCTTGGCATAACCTTTGTCTATTAAAACACGTGCAAAATGTGCACGGGTTACTATTGTATCACTCGCATGCTGTATTAATTCTTGAAAAGTAATTTCATAGCCCAGTTCGTTTAATTTCTCAATCATTTTATAATTTCTATTTTCTCTAGAGTCCTGGATATCGATAAGTTGGTGTAAGAATTCTTTGTTTGTATGGTCTACAAAGAGTCCAAGGATATGGACATCTGTATTATAATAATCAGTTGAGAACTCAATGCCACTAATAACCTCAACACCAATTCTATTACCCTCTTCAATTGCTGCCGCAACTCCTGAGACGGTATCGTGATCTGTTAGTGCAAAGCTCGATAAACCGACCTTTTTTGCCAATTGTACCACTTCTACAGGTGATAAGGTACCATCAGATGCTGTTGAATGGACATGTAAATCTACAAATCCCATTTAATCACTCCTGTCATAAAATTAATTAATCATCCACTACTATATTTCAAATGCAATACCTATAGTTTATCATAATGTACAAGTAAATTAAATATATTAATACAAACAAGGGTAAACTCCAATCTAATAAGAATGCAGTGAAGAGTTTATAACCTCATTAATATAGTAAAGGAGTGAATAGAGTGAAGAATAATCCGATTGTTGTAAAAAGTAAGGGGGAGGCATTATTTAGAGGAGTTGCTATAAGTTACATAATTACCATAGCTATGTTACTAATTCTTGCATTTTTAATGTTTAAGTATGATATGACAGAGAGAAATGTAAATATAGGAATAATTGCTACATATATACTATCGAATCTTGTTCTAGGCTTTTCAGTTGGTAAGCGAATAAGAAAAAATAGCTGGTTATGGGGAGCGGTAGGCGGATTAATTTATTTCGTGATTTTAATTATTATAGGATTTATTGTAAATAGGCAGTTTATGGGTCTCGGAGAGTCAGTTACAAACATTCTTATATGTTGTGCATCAGGAATGCTAGGTGGAATGTTTAGCTAAAAATGAAAAATAGAAAAAATTTCTTTTAAAACTTGAATGTACATGATATAATACATGAAGTTATGTTGTATAAAAGGAGTGATTACGATGAAACACGTTAAGACTATTAATCCTGCTACATTAAAGGATACAGTTAAAAAGGGCGGTTGTGGTGAATGCCAAACATCTTGCCAGTCAGCTTGCAAGACATCTTGCACAGTAGGAAATCAAAGCTGTGAAAACAACAACTAATTTCTAGGCAGCGGCTAATGTCGCTGCTTATTAAATGTAAAAGGAGATTTTATGATACACCAATATAAAAACAATGGTCTAAATATAGTTATAGATGTAAACAGTGGGGCAATACATGTTGTAGATGATATTGTATATGATGTAATTGAAATCTATGAAGAAAATGATAGAGACACAATTATTTCAAAGCTTGAGAATAAATATGTTAATGAAGAAATAATAGAAGTATTAGATGAGATTCAAGAGTTAATCGATGCGAAGCAACTATTTACAGCGGATGAGTATGAACCACTTATTAAAGCTTTTAACCAAAGACAGCCAGTTGTCAAAGCGTTGTGTCTTCATATAGCGCATGATTGTAATTTAGGTTGTATGTATTGTTTTGCTGAAGAGGGTGAATACCATGGACGACGTGCATTGATGTCTTTGGAAGTTGGAATGAAAGCCATTGATTTTGTAATTAAGAATTCTGGATCGAGAAAGAACATTGAAATAGATTTCTTTGGCGGTGAACCGTTAATGAATTTTGATGTTGTTAAGGAAATTGTAAGATATGGAAGAGAGCAAGAGAAGATACATAATAAGTTATTTCGATTTACGATTACTACAAACGGAGTACTTCTAGACGATGAAATAAAAGATTTTATTAATAAAGAAATGAACAACGTTGTGTTAAGTATTGATGGTAGAAAAGAAGTCAATGATAAAATGAGACCTACTCGAAATAAAAAAGGTAGCTATGATTTAATTATAGATAAATTTATTGATCTAGCTGAAAGTAGAAATCAAGATAAGTACTATGTAAGAGGAACGTTTACACATCATAATACCGATTTTTCTGAAGATGTTCTTCATCTTGCAGAGCTTGGATTTAAGCAAATATCAGTTGAACCAGTAGTAGCTGAAGATAATGAAGATTATGCTCTGAAAATAAGTGATTTACCAAAATTATATGAAGAATATGATAAATTAGCATTAGAAATGATTAAAAGACATGGTACGGAAAATGATTTTAATTTCTTCCATTATATGGTTGATTTAAAGCAAGGACCGTGTGTTTATAAGAGATTATCAGGCTGCGGTTCAGGGACTGAATATTTAGCAGTTACGCCATGGGGAGACCTTTACCCGTGTCACCAATTTGTTGGAATTGATGAGTATTTAATGGGTAATGTTGACGATGGTATTACGCGTGATGACATCAAGGAAGAATTTATGGGTTGCAGTGTTTATACAAAAGAGAAATGTAAGAATTGTTGGGCTAAGTTCTATTGTAGTGGTGGATGTGTTGCAAATTCATATAAGTTTAAGGGTGACTTAAACGAGACTTATGATTTAGGTTGTGATTTACAAAAGAAGAGAATAGAATGCGCGATAATGATAAAGTCATCTCTCTCGCAAATATAAGAGAAAACTCAAGGAGGAATAAAGGAAATGGGAAAGAACGTAATAAAAGCTATTTCAATCTTATTATTTTCTGCAGTAGTAATTTTAGTTGCAGTAGTGGGGGTACCAATTACAAAAGATGCTACGACAAAAAATTATGGTAGTATTTCTGAAATCAAGCTAGGTCTTGATCTTGCTGGTGGCGTAAGTATTACTTATGAAGCAGTGGAGGAAGATCCGACTTCCGAACAAATGGAAGATGCACAAAATAAGATAAGAAAAAGAGCAGACAGTATCAGTACGGAAGCAGAAGTTTACCTTGAAGGTAAAAACAGATTGAATGTCGACATCCCTGGCATTAATGATGCAGAAGGTGCACTAGAACAAATTGGTAAACCTGGTGCTGTAAAATTCGTGGCAGAAGATGGAACAACGGTTATTGATGGATCTCACATTGCAAATGCGAAAGCTCAAGCAGGACAAGATCCACAAACTGGACAAGTTTCTTATTGGGTTCAGTTAACTTTAAATGATACAGGCAAGGACTTGTTTGCAAAAGGCACAAAAGAGAATCTAGGTAAATCAATAAGTATAGTATATGATGAAAAAGTTATTAGCTCACCTACAGTAGAAGTAGAGATTCCAGATGGTGTAGCAACAATAACTAATATGGCCAGCATAGAAGAAGCTCAAGAGCTTGCTTCCACAATTAGAATAGGTTCTCTTCAAGTAGAACTAAAAGAACTTCGTTCCAATATAGTAGGTGCAAAACTTGGACAAGAAGCCATTGATAGAAGCTTACTTGCAGGTATTATAGGTCTAGCTTTAATATTCCTATTTATGATAGCAGTATATAGAGTTCCAGGACTTGCTTCAGGCATTGCATTATTTGTTTATGCAGCAGGAATGATTGTTGCACTTAGTTTGTTGAAGATTACACTTACATTGCCAGGTATTGCAGGTATCATCTTATCTATTGGTATGGCGGTTGATGCGAATGTTGTAATATTCTCCAGAATTAGAGAAGAAGTAGCTGTAGGGAAAACGATTAGATCCTCTATTAAATCTGGTTTTGATAAAGCATTATCTGCAATTATTGATGGAAATGTAACAACACTTATAGCAGCAGCAGTTCTATATTTCTTAGGAACTGGACCTATTAAAGGATTTGCTCAAACCTTAGCACTTGGTATTGTTCTTTCAATGATTACAGCTTTATTCTTTACACGATTTATATTAAATACTTTATTCAATTTAGGACTCAAGAATAAGAAGTTATATGGTTCTCAAAAAGAAATGAAACCATTTACATTTGTTAAAACTAAGAAAATCTGGATTTCTATATCAGTAGTGATTATTGCAGTAGGATTAATATTCTTACCAATTAATAAATCTAGAACAGGTGATATATTAAACTTTGGTATCGACTTTAAGGGAGGTACTTCAACACAAATAGAATTCCCTGAAAATGTAGATGTTAATTTTGAAATGATCGATAATGAACTTAAACCGCTTATATCTGAAATAACTGGCGATAAAGAAGCACAAGCACAACAAGTAACTGGTGAGAATCAGGTAATTATTAAAAGCAAAGAATTAACAAAAGAGCAAAGATCTACATTAACGGATAAACTTGTAGAAAAATATTCTGTAGATAAAGCTAAGATTACTAGTTCAAGTATAAGTGCTACTGTTGGTGCTGAAATGAAGAGAATTGCAGTAGTATCAGTTCTTGTTGCTGCAGCACTTATGTTACTTTACATTGCATTTAGATTTAAAGATATTATGTTTGGTATCAGTTCAATAACAGCATTAATACACGATTTATTAATTGTTATTGCAGTTTACTCAATATTTAGAATACCAGTAAACAATGCATTTATTGCTTGTATTCTAACAATATTAGGTTACTCAATTAACTCAACTATCGTAGTATTTGACCGTATCCGTGAAAATAAGATTGCGATAAAAGGAAATGATAGAGACCTTCTTGTAGATACGAGTATAACTCAGACATTATCAAGATCGATATATTCTTCATTAACAACATTTGTTACAGTATTAATTCTTAATATAGTAGGTGTTGCAGCTATTAAAGAATTCACGCTTCCATTAATGGTTGGTATTGCAGCAGGAGCTTATTCATCAATATTTATTGCAGCTCCATTATGGGATACATTAAAAGGATTACAAGCGAAAAAGAAAACAAAGTAATTAATAGATAGAAATTTTACCCACGACCATAGGTTGTGGGTAAAATTCTATTCTTCGACGAAAGAGGTGAATATAATGTTGCCACGCAAATATATATGGAATAAAAATCAAAAACAAGTAGATATTGATCGTATTGCTAAAGCGACAGGGATAAATAAAATTATATCCTCTATTTTGTATCGTAGAGGAATAACTTCTGTTGAGGAGATTACAAAATTCTTATCGCCAACAAAAGAACAGTTTTATGACCCATATTTGCTGATGGATATGAACGTTGCCGTTGACAGGATAGTAGCATCAATAAGTAGAAATGAAAGAATAACGATTTATGGTGATTATGATGTAGATGGTATAACAAGCACAAGCATCCTATTTATGTTTTTAAGCAAAATAAATGCATATGTGGATTATTATATACCGGATAGACTTACAGAGGGATATGGGATAAATGAAGCGGCTTTAAGAAGCATTCGGGAGTCAGGTACTAGTTTGTTGATTTCAGTCGATACAGGAATAACGGCAATAACAGAATGTCGAATTGCAAAAGAAATAGGCTTGGACGTAATTATAACGGATCATCATGAGTGCCAAGGAGAACTTCCGGACGCATTCGCTATTATAAACCCGAAGAGACCGGATTGTAATTACCCGTACAAAATGCTTGCAGGTGTTGGTGTTACTTTTAAATTGATTTCAGCATTAGCTAAGGTTTGTGATAAGACAGAGGATCTCTTAGATTACATAGACTTAGTAGCGGTGGGTACAATTGCAGATATTGTTCCTTTGCTCGATGAGAATAGAGTAATTGCGTATCTTGGCCTTAGAAAGATTATGAATACAAATAATATTGGACTTAGAGAATTATTAAAAGTATCAGGATATGATTTTCAGAAAAAGATATCGGCAAGATATATTGGGTTTATGGTAGGACCTCGAATTAATGCTGGCGGAAGAATGGGTGATGCAAAAAGAGGGGTTGAACTCTTTACTATAAAGGATACGAATGATGCTTTCTTATTAGCTTCCAATATGGATGATGAAAATAAAACACGTCAAGCAAGAGAACAAGAAATTCAACAAGAAGCAATCGATATAATAGAAAATAGTGAAGAGCTAAAGCTTTCTAAAATAATGGTAGTTTCCTCTAGTAATTGGCATCATGGTATAATTGGGATAGTTTCATCAAGAATTAAGGATATGTATTATAAGCCTAATATTATATTAACAATTGAAGATGGAATTGCTTCCGGATCTGCTAGAAGTGTTGAGAATTTCAATTTGTTTAAGGCTCTTGAGTCATGTAAAGATATCCTTATAAGATTTGGTGGGCATGAAGCGGCAGCAGGATTAAAACTTGATGCAACTAATATACCAGAGCTTCAAAGAAGGCTGAATGAATATGCGGATGCGAATATGACAGCTGAGACTTTGGTTCCTAAATTAACAATTGATGATGAAGTAGAAATATCTGATTTAGATATTAATATAGTTGAGAGCTTATCACAGTTAGAACCTTACGGACAAGCAATGCAAGAAGCTAACTTCGCCATATCAGGAAATATAGAAGATATAAAGGCAATCGGTCAAGATGGAAACACTTTGAGAATCAATATTTCGAAAAAAGGACAAAAAATTACTGCCATTGGATTTAAAATGGGCTTTTTTGAACCATTTTTTAAAAAAGGTAATTTAGTTGATATAGCTGGAAACCTTTCGATTAATGAATACAATGGGAAAAAAAGTATTCAACTTATGTTGAAGGATATAAAAATGAAAGATGTTAATGAGCATGATTATAATGAACTGGATTTTCTAATATTAAATAATAAATTAATGGACTATATGCAAAACTGTGGGATATCAATAATAAAAGAGGATTGTATTAGTTGTTTTAAGTTATTAAAGGGCTTAGAAGAAAGAGGTATTAATACATTTTCGATTAATAACGTATTTACCTATAATAATAAAGACGACTTATTTAAAATAATGGCAGTGTTTGAGATATTTTCAGAACTTGGAATAATGAATTATGTTTCTAGTTTGCCATTTGTTGAGTTTTCAATTAATCAAGGAGTTAGAGTTCAACTAGCAGATTCGAAGTACTTTGGGAAGGTATTAAAATGAATATTACAATCGTGACAGTAGGGAAAATCAAAGAAAAATATTTAGCAAATGCTATCGCACAATATTCAAAGAAACTTTCTAAGTATTGTAAATTAGAAGTTGTTGAGGTACCAGATGAAAAGACGCCTGACAATGCAAGTGATGCAGAGGAGATAAAAATTAAACAACGAGAAGGAGAAAAAATCCTTAAAGTTGTCAATGATAATATGTACTTAATTGCCCTTGCAATAGAGGGTAAGAAATTAACCTCGGGTGAGTTTCAAGATAAAATTAAGATGCTTGAAAACAATGGTATTAGTAGTGTAGCCATTGTCATAGGAGGTTCGTTAGGGTTAAGTGATGCAGTTCTAAAACGATCTGATTATAAATTAAGTTTTTCAAATATGACATTTCCACATCAACTAATGAGGGTTATATTGTTAGAACAATTAGTAAGATGTTTTAAGTAAACTTATTAAGTATTTGTATGTATTTTAGTAATTTACTTATGATATGCTTGGTTATTAAGAATACGATAAGCTCTATAAATTTGTTCGTATAAAATTGTAGCCATAAGCCCTAAATCCATATCCATAGAACTAACTGTGATAGAATCATCGTAATCTAAATTTTCATAACCTAATATAATTGATACATTAGACACGCCAGTTAATCCTAGCGTGTCTATTTTTAATGCTAATGCTTCGGAAGAAATAGACGTACTTCTATTAGAAATTGATATTTTGAAAGTATTTTGTGGTAAAATTGAAAGAAAATCTTGAGGTTTCTTTGTGTGAATTAATTGTATTTTACAGTATCTACTTAATCTTTTTTCGTATTCCTTGATAGCATCTGTGTAAAAATCTTCGAATTTGTCGCCAATTACATATATTTTATAGTTCATCATAAACCCTCTTCTTAGTTTTGTATTACTATTTATTATAAGCTACTAAAGAGGAAAAGGAAAGATAATCGACTTCATTTGAACCCAAAGTAAATTCTGCAGAGAATTGTGCTTTGCAATCATCGCACTCAATATATTGTTTTGAGTATTTTGGCTGCCGATCATCGAATAAAAATGGAGCAGCATAACTATTTGTGTTTTCACAGCAAATTTTAGTTGTATCTATTTTATATGAATATACATAGGCAGATTCATATTTTGCGGTAAAATTATTTCCGGAACAATTTGGACATTTCAATATTTTTTCTGTTTGCATGTTTATTTCCTCTCGATCTATTATTTGTTCTTAAGAACTATATTGTCTAGAATTTAATTATTTATCCATTTTACACCTATATAAATATTTCTTATGTAGTAATTTTATTAAATGAGGATATACTAAAATAATCATATGTTCAGAAAGAGTAAGGTGATAATAATATGTTTTTTAAGAAAAAATCAATACTTCCAGTGGATAATCCGATAAAAGATGGAGATAATGAAGATAAGATAGTAGCAAATGTAATGAAAGATCAAGTTATTAATAGTCCGATTACAGGTAACGTTGTTGCGTTAAAAGACGTTAAGGATGAAATGTTTGCGCAAGAAATCTTGGGTAAAGGGGTTGCTGTTGATCCTAGTATAGGAATGGTAACATCTCCTGTAAATGGGAAAATAACTGTGTTTTACGTAACAAAGCATGCTATTGGAATTTTATCAAATGAAGGTGTGGAACTGCTAATTCATGTTGGATTAGATACGGTGAAGCTAGAAGGTAAATATTTCACTTCACACGCGAATGAAGGTGATGAAGTTAAGATTGGTGATCTTCTATTGGAATTTGATATGAAGGCAATAAAAGACAAAGGCTACGATTTAACTACTCCAATTATCGTTACGAATATGACTGATTTTAATGAAATAGAAGTGGTAGCTCGTGATTTGGTAAAAACATCGGAGGTTTTATTGAAAGTGAGGTAGGTATATAGCAATAGCAAGTATATATTTTGTAAGTAGGCATCCAATAACAGGAAGCCTCATGAAATTAAAAATTGAATATATCAATATTTTTTAAAAACTTTATTTAAAAGTATTGACAAAAGACTATACAGGATATATAATCTAAAAGGTATACAGTAAGTGTTTCTAAATTTCACATGTTATTAGAGATTATATACTTATGTAGTCTGTAATAATATGTGATTTTTGTTATCTAATACCGTTACAAATAATATATGGAGGTGCCTATAATGAATAAAGGTACAGTAAAATGGTTTAATGCAGAAAAAGGTTTCGGATTTATCCAAAGAGCAGATGGAGATGACGTATTCGTACATTTCACAGCTATCCAAGGAGACGGATTCAAATCACTTCAAGAAGGTCAAAGTGTTACATTTGATATAACACAAGGACCACGTGGAGCTCAAGCAGAAAACGTTCAACTCGCTTAATTAGTAATAACTAATATAGCTAATTAAAAAGCAGGGCATATGCCCTGCTTTTTAATTTACTCCAAAATAATAAAATTAATTATTTTTTATAATTTATTGTATAAAAAAAGAGCATTTACAAATAATACCTCAAAAAGGAGTGACGTAAATGCCAAGAATTAGTTGTAGTGTGGCGTCTTGTACGCATAATAACTCAGGGATTTGCCGTGCAGGAATATTAAATATTGGTGGTAGAAATGCAAGAATAACAGAAGCAACGTGCTGTGAAACATATTATAATAAGGATGGACTTAGCAATTCAGTTCATGGTCAAGTGAGTGAGGGTGAAACAAAAGAGATTTTTTGCTCTGTTAATACTTGTACGTATAATGAAGAGAAACGCTGTATATTGGAAGAAATTGAAGTTAGTTGTCTAACTGAGGTAGAGGATTATAGGGAGACTGACTGTATTAGCTACGAACGTAGATGGCATAATAGTTATTTTTAATACGCAAAAGGGCTGTACGCAATTAACAATTTGTTAATTGTTTCAGCTCTTTTTCTATATAAGTTAATAATTAAACCTATCTTTGAATACTTATTAAAAGAAGATAAGAATGCTAAATGCTATGAAGTGTTTTCAATATGGAGGCTTTGGAAGTATGATAGAAATAAAAGGGGAAAAAATAATACTTAGAACCTGGAATATAGAAACGTACAAAGCAATGTGGAAGAAATACGTGAATGATCCGTTAATGGACCCCGTACCATACAAGTATAATGAAGAAAAGGTATTGTCTTGGTATCATATAAATATGTCGATGCATACTACTTACCCTAGATTTGGAATATTTGATAAAGAGGATAATCCGATTGGTGAACTTTCTTTGAAGAGAATTGATTATGCTAATCGTACGTGTGAGATTGGTATAATGCTTGCTAATGATACCTATAAATCAAAAGGTTATGGATCAGAAGCATTTAGTTTAGCAATTAAGTATGCTTTTAATGTACTTGGGTTGCGTAAAATATTTGGTGATACATTTTCCCCTAATATTAAAAGTCAAAAATTATTTTTGAAAAATGGATTTCAACTATATAAGGTGGAGAAAGATTCTGTTGAAAGAGAAGATGGTATGTGGGATAAATTATACTATGTTTTAGAAAGACAACAAAGAAGAAGAAAAAGAAACTGGTACCTTTAAAAATATATTAAGTGGTCATTTTGACATATCCAGTCACATGCTATTATAATAAAAAACATGTGAATGGAAGGTAATGGATATGACAACAAGAAAAATTACAACACTAAAACTAACACAAGCAGCTTTACTTGCCGCGCTATGTTATATTGGATTTCAATTTCTACGATTTGATATCCCTATTAGTATGGGAGAAAAGACTGCAATTCATTTTGGTAATACATTTGCTGTATTAGCTGCGTTACTCCTTGGAGGAGTTTATGGTGGACTTGCA
Source organism: Clostridiales bacterium (assembly GCA_029256575.1). GTDB lineage: Bacteria > Bacillota > Clostridia > Lachnospirales > JAQSXR01 > JAQSXR01. The sequence continues at coordinate 37,663 of JAQSXR010000025.1, forward strand.
GGTGCGGTAGGTATGACAATAGCTGATTTAACTTCAGGTTATGCAACAAGTGCACCTAAGACATTTCTATTAAAATTATGTATTGGTTTAATTGTAGGATTAATTGCACATAAAGTAGCAAAATTAAGTCAAGACCACGATAAAGCATATGTAACTAGATGGACTATAATTGCAGCGATATGTGGAATGTCTTTCAATGTAGTTGCCGATCCGATTGTTGGATATTTTTATAAATTATATGTTCTTGGATTACAAGTTGATTTAGCAGCAACATTAGCCAAAATTACAGCGATAGCGACCTTTGTTAATGCTATTACATCAGTAGTATTTGCTAGCTTATTATATTTTGCGCTTAGACCAGCATTAAAAAGAGCAGGTATGTTTGCTAAATTCTAATTTTTTTGTATATAATGCATAAAAAACTTAACTAAATATATCTTTTTATGGATAAATATGATATACTAAACTTGTGAAATAAATAACACAAGTACATAAAAGTTTATTTATTTAAGGAGGAAATAATATGGAATTAACTAATTTGATCGCAACAGGTGAACAAGCGCAGGTATACAAATATAATGACCTTGCAGTAAAAGTATTCAATGAAAACACTCCGAAAACAGCGGTTCTTTATGAGGCGTTAACACATTCAAGAATTGAAGAAACAGGTCTTTTAGTACCCAAAATAATGGAAGTAATGAAAGTTGACGGTAAGTGGGCAATTGCTATGGAATGCATAGAGGGCAAAACTTTAGGCGAATTAATGTTTGAAGACGCAGAAAATATTGATAAATACGTTAACTTAATGGTTGATTTACAATTAGAAATTCATTCAAAAAAAGCACCACACCTTTCTAGATTAAAAGATATCTTAATTTCTCAGATTCAAGGGTTGGATTGTATTGATGAGAGTAAAAAATATGAGTTACTATCTAGATTAGATGGAATGCCTAAGCACAAAAAGCTATGCCATGGTGACTTTCACCCAATGAACATAATATTAAAAGATGATAAAACATATACAGTAGATTGGGAGAATGCTGCAAGGGGAAATGCGAGTGCTGATACAGCAAAGACTTTTTTATTACTTGCTCTTAAGGATAAGAAGGTAGCTGAATTATATCTTAATACTTTCTGTAAAAAAAGTGATACACATAAAGAATACGTTCAAAGATGGATTCCGATAATGGCAGCTGCTAGATTAACAGAGAATTATGCAGAAGAAAGAGAAATGCTAATGAATTGGTTGGATGTATTAGACTAAAATGTTTGGAAAGAGTTTATAAAATGAAAAAATTAGAAAAATGTAATTTATGCCCTAGAAATTGTGGGATAAATAGAATAAATGGGCAAATAGGGTTTTGCGGAGCTGGAGCTAATGTAAAGATTGCACGTTCGTCACTCCATTTCTGGGAAGAACCTTGCTTGTCAGGTAAGAATGGATCGGGTACAGTATTTTTTTCATACTGTACCTTAAAATGTGTATTTTGCCAAAACCATAAAATCAGTAATGGTGGTAAAGGTAATGAAATTACAGTTCAACAATTAGCTGATATATTTATGGAGTTGCAAAACGAAGGAGCTAATAACATCAATTTGGTTACTCCGACACATTACGTACCTCAGATTATAGAAGCACTAAAAAAGGCTAGGGATATGGGTTTGAATATTCCGATAGTATATAATAGTAGTGGATATGAGAAAATTGAAACAATAAAAATGCTTGAAGGGTATGTAGATGTATATCTTCCTGACTTTAAATATTTTAGTGAAGAGTATTCAAACAAGTATTCCAAAGCAAGCGATTATTCGGAGTATGCCCGTAGTGCTATTGATGAAATGGTAAGGCAAGTAGGGGCACCAATATTTGATGAAAATGGAATTATGCTTAAAGGTGTTATTGTTAGACACTTAATGTTACCAGGTCTATTGTTAGATTCAAAAAAGGTAGTAGAGTATATATATAAAATGTATACTAATAGTGTTTATATAAGTATAATGAATCAATATACTCCGCTTGATATTGTTGGCGATTATCCTGAAATAAATAGAAGATTAAACCCACGTCACTATAATAAAGTTATAGATTATGCAATTGATCTTGGTGTAGAAAATGCTTTTATCCAAGAGGGTGATACAGCAAGTGAAAGTTTTATACCTGATTTTTAGACAAAATGCACTTTAAATAAAGTGCATTTTGTGCATGTAGGGATTTTAATAAGTACATAGCTTATATAAATACATAGTTATTATATAAGTACATAGTTCTTAAATAAATATATAGTTCTTATATAAGCACATGGTTTTTATATAATCCATAGTTATTATATAAGGACATAGTTCTTATATAGTACATAGGTATATATAAATACATAGTTATTATATAAATACAAAGTGTAAGGTACTTATATAAAAACAAGATTGTTTTTAAATATGCTATGAGTTATAATATTTTTAATATGTTCTTGAGCTATTAGATATAATACTATTAGAAATGAGAAGGCGTGTGAATCCTTTGCGAGAAGAATTATACGAAAAGAATTATACGAAAAGAAAGAAGGTATAACTATGAATAACATATGGCATGGTATTTCCCCAGATAGAATTAGACCAAATGATTTTATTGCTGTAATTGAAATATCAAAAGGAAGCAAGAAAAAATATGAATTGGATAAAGAGACAGGTTTTATTATTTTAGATCGAATCCTTTACACATCCACACATTATCCAGCAAACTATGGATTTATTCCTAGGACCTACGGGGATGACAATGACCCGTTAGATGTTCTTGTACTATGTTCAGAAGCTATTGAACCACTTTCGTTAGTAAGATGTTTTCCGATTGGAGTTATGAATATGATTGATGATGGGAAAAGCGATGAAAAAATTATAGCAATTCCATATAGTGATCCATCCTATAACTGTTATACCGATATTCATGAACTACCAAATCATATATTTGATGAAATGAAGCACTTTTTTTCAATCTATAAAGAATTAGAAGGTAAAGAAACAGCGGTAAAAGAATTTGGCGGCCCTCAAGAGGCTATAAAAGTTATTGAATATTGTTGCGATAATTATGTTCAAAAATTTTGTAAGTGATACATTTTGATTAGTGCTACACATTGCAGTACACATCAATAAGTAGTACACATCAGTAAGTAGAACATTTCAATAAGTAGGATATTACAAAAAGCGTAATAAGGCTCACGAATTATTTGTAGCGGGTTGCTATAAAAAATCCGTGAGCTTAGTAAATTATTAAATAGGGATGAAGTTTTGCATATTAATAGACAAGTGAAAATGAAAATAGTGATGGAGTAGAGTATGGAAAATAAAAAAAATTATCAGAAAGAATTAGATATAATAATTGATAAGCTTATTAAGAAAGAAGAAGTACCGACTTTGTTATTACATAGCTGCTGTGCTCCATGTAGTAGTTATGTATTAGAGTATTTATCTATTTACTTTAAGATTACTATCTTTTATTACAATCCAAACATTTACCCTGCCGAAGAATATTCTAAAAGAGTAATAGAACAAAAAAATCTAATTGGGGTATTGAATTGTAAATATCCGATCCAATTTATAGAGGGTAAATATGAAAGTGACAAGTTTTATAATGTTGTAAAAGGAATGGAAAAAGATAAAGAGGGCGGAGAACGTTGTTTTAAGTGTTATGAATTAAGACTTCAAGAAGCGGCACAAGTTGCGAATGAAGAAGGGTTTAATTATTTTACAACAACACTTTCAATAAGTCCTTATAAAAACGCAGAGAAACTAAATGAAATTGGAGAAAAACTCTCAAACGAACTAGGGGCCAAATATCTATATTCGGATTTTAAGAAAAAGAATGGATACAAACGTTCTATTGAACTTTCTTCAGAGTATGGATTATATAGACAAGATTATTGTGGTTGTATTTTTTCTAAATTGGAAAGAGAGCAGGAGATGTAGCATGAAAATAGAAATAAATAAAAACTATGTTTTAGACACAGCAAAGGAAATTCTTGCATGTGATAGCCCGAGTGGATTTTGTTATGACGTAATGAAAATTATAGAGGATAAAGCCAAAGGTTTTGGGTATAAGTTTGAAACAACAAACAAAGGCTGTGGAATAATAACAATTCCCGGAGAGAAAAATGATAAAGTGATAGGATTATCCGCGCATGTTGATACTTTAGGGGCTATGGTTAGATCAATTACAAGCAATGGAACACTGAAATTTACGCTAGTAGGTGGACCGAGTGCTCCATCGCTTGATTCTGAATATTGTAAAATAAGAACAAGAGAAGGTAAGTTATATACAGGTACTATTTTAAGTATAAGCCCAGCTGTGCACGTGTATGAAGATGCCAATACGCTTGAAAGAAAACCGAGTAAAATGGAAATACGTATAGATGAAGTGGTTAAATCAAAAGAAGATGTAGAAAAATTAGGGATTTGTGCGGGTGATTATATATTTATAGATACAAAAACAGTAGTAACAGAAAGTGGGTTCTTAAAATCTAGATTTATTGATGATAAGGGTAGTGTTGCTTGCTTAATGGGTTTATTAGAATTATATAATAGAACAAATACGAAACCTGAGTATACAACTAAAATATTCATTTCCGTATACGAAGAGGTTGGACATGGATCTTCCTATATACCTTCTGACATAACCGAAATGATTGCTGTCGATATGGGATGCATCGGAGAAGATTTGGGTTGTACTGAATTTGATGTATCAATTTGTGCTAAGGACAGTGGGGGACCATATGATTATGAAATGACTACCAAGTTAGTTGGGTTAGCAAAACAAAATGAATTAAAATATGTAGTTGATATATATCCTATGTATGGATCTGATGTTGTGGCAGCGCTAAGAGGTGGGAATAATATTAGAGGTGCATTGATTGGGCCTGGAGTTCATGCATCTCACGGCATGGAAAGAACACATTATTCGTCTATGGAGAGTACAGTTAAGCTTTTGTATTTGTATTTAGAAAAATAGTGTATCCACTAAATAAATAGATAAAGATCATTTGATAAATACATATATGAAGTTTTTACTTATGTTTTGAATAACTTGAGGTTTGTTCGTGTTTAACTAACACGTTCAAACCTCAAGTCTGTATCGGACTAATAAGAATCATATTAATATCATATTCAAATGTCTAACTATACGGACGATCGTGCAAAACACGAAGTGAAGCTTTCTTATTATAAACTAAATGTAAACGAATTCGGATGAGAGTAGGGAATTATTAACAATGATTTATAGGCAAAATAGGGTTGACGAATAAATCGAGACATGATATTATGTAAATCCACCAAGAAGTTCGGTTGGGTAATAAAGCTTTAAACTATTGTAATTACAAGCTTTGACTTAGTTTTACAAAATAGAATAAAGGTTTACAATAATCGAAAAAAGGTGTTGACAAAAACTGCGTTATGTAATATACTATA
>JAQSXR010000026.1 GCA_029256575.1 Clostridiales bacterium
AAAGTTATTTATCCCATGTTTGAACAGAGTATAGATCATTTAAATGAGGGTGGACAATTATATATTGTAATTCAAAAAAAACAAGGCGCAGACTCTGCAATAAAGAAGCTCACAGAAGTATACGGGAATTGCGTGGTTATAGCAAAGGATTCTGGTTATTGCATTTTACTTAGTTGTAAAATTGGTTAAAAATCTTTTCTGCTTTGAAGTATAAACTTGCGTATTTAAGTTAAGATTTAATATTGGTCAATTATAAAAATAAGTAGAGACATAGTAAATATGCACAAAAAATATAGTAAGAAAGCATTAAAAGTTTATCTAATATATTTTTGAGAATAGCAAAAAAATAACTTGCAAACGTATAAATTATAGTGTATACTAGCCTATGTTGTGACATTGATAGCGTTGAAGTGTGAGGTTGCTGTATTGAGCTTATTTCGAGATACAGGTATTCCACGGAGTGCTGTGTAGGTATGTTGAAAAACATGACACGCACGGAGCAGTGTACAGTCACCACTACGTCGTACTGAAAATCAAAGTGCGAAAAGGAGGCGACTTTTTTTATGGCAAGTCAAGTAATGAGAATCACATTAAAGGCGTATGATCATCAATTAATCGATCAATCTGCAATGAAGATCATCGAAACTGTTAAGAAGAATGGCTCAAAGGTAAGCGGACCAGTTCCACTTCCAACTAAGAAAGAGATAATAACAATTCTTAGAGCTGTACACAAGTACAAAGATTCTAGAGAACAATTCGAACAAAGAACTCATAAGAGATTAATCGACATCATTACACCAACACAAAAAACAGTAGACGCATTATCTAGATTAGAAATGCCAGCTGGTGTGTACATCGATATTAAAATGAAATAATCCTTGCGGTTTAAATATTTAAGCCATCTAGGATGATTACAAGAATTGTAATCCGCTGTAGATTAATTAGGAGGTAATAAGAATGAAAAAAGCAATTTTAGCAACAAAAGTCGGAATGACTCAAATATTCAATGCTACTGGCGAACTTACTCCAGTAACTGTATTGCAGGCTGGCCCAATGTTTGTTTCTCAAGTTAAAACAATTGAAAACGACGGTTATGAAGCAATTCAAATAGCTTTTGGAGAAAAAAGAGCAGCATTAGTAACAAAACCTATGAAAGGTCACTTTGCAAAAGCCGGTATTGCCGACAAAAGATTCGTTAGAGAGTTCAGATTTGATAACACTAGTGAATACACTGTAGGACAAGAAATTAAAGCGGACATTTTTGCTGAAGGCGATAAAATTGACGTTACAGGCATTTCAAAAGGTAAAGGTTACCAAGGCGCTATTAAAAGACACGGATTCCGTACTGGTCCAGTAACACACGGTTCAAAACATCACCGTCATATTGGTTCTGCCGGTGCAGCAACATCTCCAGGTAGAGTATTCAAAGGTAAGAAAATGGCTGGACATATGGGCGCTGAAAGAGTAACAATTCAAAACTTAGAAATAGTAAGAATTGATGCAGAAAAGAACTTAATTTTAGTAAAAGGTGCCGTACCAGGCCCAAGAAAATCTTTGATTACTGTAAAGCAGACAGTAAAAGCGTAATTGATGCTTGAAGGAAGGAGGAATACAGATGGCAACAGTTTCTGTTTATAATATGGAAGGTAAAGTAGTTGGCGAGATAAACTTAAGCGATGCAGTATTTGGTGTAGAAGTTAGTAACCATTTACTTCATACAGCAGTAGTTAGCCAATTAGCTAATAAGAGACAAGGGACACAAAGCGCACTTACTCGTGCAGAAGTACGTGGAGGTGGAAGAAAACCTTGGAGACAAAAAGGAACAGGTCATGCAAGACAAGGTTCAACTCGTTCACCACAATGGAAGGGCGGCGGCGTTATTTTCGCTCCAAAGCCAAGAGATTATTCATTTAAGATGAACAAGAAAGAAAAGAGAATTGCATTACTTTCAGCACTTACTTCAAAAGTACTTGATAATAAAATTATTGTACTTGATGAATTAAGATTTGATGAAGTAAAGACAAAGAAAATGGTAGCATTTTTAGAAAACTTTAAATTAAACAAAGCTTTAGTTGTTTTAAATGAGCAAGATAATAATGTATTCTTATCAGCAAGAAATATCCAAGGGGTAAGAACAGCTCTAACAAACACTATTAATGTATATGATTTATTAAAATACAATACATTAGTGGTAACAAAAGCAGCGATAGCAACTATCGAGGAGGTGTATGCATAATGGCAGACTTGAAATATTATGATATTATCCTTAGACCAGTAGTTACTGAAAAGAGTATGAATGCTATGGCTGAAAAGAAGTACACATTCTTAGTAAGACCAGAAGCAAATAAAATACAAATTAAAGAAGCAGTAGAAAAAATGTTCGAAGGAACTAAAGTTAAACAAGTAAATACAAGCAACAAAGATGGCAAGACAAGAAGAAGAGGAATGACTCTTGGCAAAACTGCTAAAACAAAAAAAGCAATCGTTCAATTAACAGCTGAAAGCAAAGAAATCGAATTCTTTGAAGGAATGTAATTAAACGAATTATAGAAACGCTAGGCAGCGTTGTTAACATTAAGAGAAGAATTGCTTGAAAGGAGTGAACACATTGGGAATAAAAACTTATAACCCATATACATCTTCCAGAAGAAATATGACCGGTTCAACATTCGAAGAAATTACTAAGACTTCACCAGAAAGATCTCTTGTTGAATCTTTAAAAAAGAATGCTGGTCGTAACAGTCAAGGAAAGATAACAGTAAGACATCGTGGTGGCGGTGAAAGAAGAAAATATAGAATAATCGATTTTAAGAGAAGAAAAGATGGAATACCTGCAGTTGTTGTTAGTATCGAATACGATCCAAACAGAACAGCAAATATCGCTCTTCTTCATTATGCAGATGGTGAAAAAACTTATATTTTAGCTCCTAACGGATTAGTTGTAGGACAAAAATTAATGAGTGGACCAAGTGCAGAAATTAAAGTAGGTAACTGTTTAGCACTTGAAAACATGCCAGTTGGTACAACAGTTCACAACATTGAACTTTATCCAGGTAAAGGCGGACAAATGGTTCGTACTGCTGGAGGAGTAGCTCAATTAATGGCTAAAGAAGGTAAATTTGCAACATTAAGATTACCATCAGGCGAAATGAGACTAGTTCCAAGTCAATGTAGAGCAACAATTGGTCAAGTTGGAAATGCTGATCATGAATTAATTAAAATAGGTAAAGCAGGTCGTACACGTCATAAAGGCTTCCGCCCAACTGTTCGTGGTTCTGCGATGAATCCTAATGACCATCCACATGGTGGTGGTGAAGGTAGAACAGGTATCGGTCGTCCTGCTCCAGTTACTCCTTGGGGTAAACCAGCACTTGGCTACAAGACAAGAAAGAACAATAAGAAATCTAATAAATTAATTATCAGAAGAAGAAACGGAAAGTAATCGTTTCTGTAAAGATAATAACTTAAGGAGGTTAGATCAATGGCTCGTTCATTAAAAAAAGGACCATTTGCTGATGATCATTTGTTGAAAAAAGTGGCTGCTCAAAACGCTGCTGGGACAAAACAAGTTATTAAAACTTGGTCACGTCGTTCAACAATATTCCCAGAAATGGTTGGACATACAATAGCAGTTCATGACGGAAGAAAACACGTTCCTGTGTATATTACTGAAGATATGGTTGGACACAAGCTCGGAGAGTTTGTAGCAACTAGAACGTACAGAGGACACGGAAAAGATGAAAAGAAATCAAGAATCCGTTAATTTTAGAAAAGTTCGAAAGGAGGTTTTATAATGGCAAAGGTACAACATAGATCCCAAGTTAAAAGAGAGAGAAATGCTGTTAAAGACACTAGACCGAAAGCGACAGTTTCTTACACAAGAGTTTCTACAACTAAAGCAGCATTTGTTTTAGATGCCATTAGAGGAAAAAGTGCTACAGAAGCAATTGCAATATTAATGTACTCACCAAGATATGCTTCTAGAGTTATAGAGAAATTATTAAAATCAGCTGTTGCTAATGCTGAGAATAACAATAATATGAGTGCTGATACTCTTTATGTTCAAGAATGTTTCGCTAATCAAGGTCCTATTATGAAAAGAGTAAGACCAAGAGCACAAGGTAGAGCATACAGAATTCAAAAGAAATCAAGCCACATCACAGTAATTCTTAATGAAAGATAAGGAGGGTCAGAATGGGACAAAAAGTTAATCCTCACGGCTTAAGAGTCGGAGTTATTAAAGATTGGGACTCAAAATGGTATGCTGAAGCTGATTTTTCTAGCTATTTAGTAGAAGATTACAACATCAGAAAATATCTAAAGAAAAAACTATACGCTTCTGGTATTTCTAAAATAGAAATCGAAAGAGCATCAAATAGAATTAAAGTTACAATTCATACAGCTAAACCAGGTGTTGTAATTGGTAAAGGCGGAGAAGCTATTGAAACTTTAAAAGCTGACTTAGCTAAATTAACTGAAATGAAAATACTAGTAGACATCAAAGAAGTAAAAAGACCAGATAAAGATGCTCAATTAGTTGCGGAAAACATTGCACTTCAATTAGAAAATCGTATATCTTTCCGTAGAGCAATGAAATCATCAATGGCAAGAACTATGAAATCCGGAGCAAAAGGTATTAAAACAGCAGTTGCTGGCCGTCTTGGTGGTGCTGATATGGCTCGTACAGAGTTCTATAGTGAAGGTACTATTCCACTACAAACTTTACGTGCGGACATAGATTATGGATTTGCTGAAGCAGATACTGCATTTGGTAAATTAGGTATCAAAGTTTGGATATATCATGGCGAAATACTTCCAGTTAAAGCGAAAAAGGAAGGGAGCGATAAATAATGTTAATGCCTAAAAGAGTTAAGCGTCGTAAGCAATTTAGAGGTTCTATGGCAGGTAAAGCATTAAGAGGTAACGTAATTACTAACGGTGAATACGGTATCGTTGCAGCAGAACCATGTTGGATTAAATCTAACCAAATAGAAGCAGCTCGTATTGCAATGACTCGTTATATTAAACGTGGTGGTCAAGTTTGGATTAAAATATTCCCAGATAAGCCAGTAACAACGAAACCAGCTGAAACACGTATGGGTTCTGGTAAAGGATCATTAGAATACTGGGTAGCAGTAGTTAAACCAGGTAGAGTAATGTTCGAAATATCAGGAGTTCCAGAAGAAACAGCAAGAGAAGCTTTACGATTAGCAATGCATAAGTTACCATTAAAATGCAAAATCGTTTCTCGCGCAGATTTAGAAGGCGGTGATAACAGTGAAAAAAACTAATCTTGTAAAGGATTTAAAAACAAAATCAATTGCAGAGTTAAATCAGGATTTAGTAGCTGCTAAAAAAGAATTATTTAATTTAAGATTTCAAAACGCTACTAACCAATTAGATAATACTAGCAGAATTACAGAAGTAAGAAAAAACATTGCAAGAATTCAAACGATCATCACTGAGAATGCAAGGGCTGCTGAGTAAAATACGGAGAGGAGGAATTATTTTGGAAAGAAACCTTAGAAAGACACGTGTAGGAAAAGTAGTAAGTGATAAGATGGATAAAACTGTTGTTGTCGAAATAGAAAGCAACGTAAAACATCCTAAATATAACAAGGTTATTAAAAGAACTTATAAATTAAAAGCACACGATGAAAACAATGATTGTAACATTGGCGACCGTGTTAGAGTTATGGAAACAAGACCATTATCTAAAGATAAAAGATGGAGACTTGTAGAAATTATGGAAAGAGCAAAATAATCTTTTTTGCTGAAAGGAGGTTAGTTTCATGTTACAACAAGAATCGAGAATGAGAGTTGCCGACAATACAGGTGCTAAAGAATTACTTTGCATTAGAGTATTAGGCGGTTCAACTAGAAGATACGCAAACATTGGTGACATTATTGTAGCTACGGTTAAAGATGCAACACCAGGTGGCGTTGTTAAAAAAGGTGATGTTGTTAAAGCAGTTATAGTTCGTACAGTAAAAGGAGCTCGTCGTAAAGATGGTTCATATATCAGGTTCGATGAAAACGCTGCAGTAATAATCAAAGATGACAAGAACCCAAAAGGTACTCGTATATTTGGACCAGTAGCAAGAGAACTTAGAGAAAAACAGTTTATGAAAATAATTTCTTTAGCACCAGAAGTATTATAAGGAGGTGTAGGACGTGTCAAAAATTAAACTAAAAGTAGGCGATTTGGTTAAAGTTATCGCTGGTAAAGATAATACAAAAACAGGTAAAATCATAAGAATTGACCATAAAAAAGAAAGTATTTTAGTTGAAGGCGTAAACATGATAACAAAACATGCGAAACCAAGTGCTAAAAACCAACAAGGTGGAATTATACACCAAGAAGGTCCTATCAACGTGTCAAATGCAATGTATTTACACAAAGGAAAACCAACAAGAATCGGATATAAGCTAGTTGATGGTAAGAACGGCACTGAAAAAGTACGTGTTGCTAAATCTACTGGAGAAGTAATCGACTAATACAGGAGAGGAGGACAATTAATTGAACAGAATTAAAGAGATTTATCTTAATGAAATCGTACCAGCAATGGTTAAGAAATTTGGATATACAAATGTTATGCAAGTTCCTAAGATTAGTAAGATCATTATTAATATGGGTGTTGGCGAAGCAAAAGACAACGCTAAGTTATTAGATTCAGCTGTTAAAGACATGGAAATTATTTCAGGTCAAAAACCAGTTGTAACAAAAGCTAAAAAATCAATCGCCAACTTTAAATTAAGAGAAGGTATGGCTATTGGATGCAAAGTAACACTAAGAGGAGATAGGATGTATGAATTTTCAGATCGTCTTATAAACTTAGCACTACCACGTGTACGTGACTTTAGAGGAGTTAGTGCAAATTCATTTGATGGTAGAGGAAACTATGCATTAGGCATTAAAGAACAATTAATATTCCCTGAAATCGAGTATGATAAAATCGATAAAGTAAGAGGTATGGATGTTATATTCGTAACTACTGCTAATACTGATGAAGAAGCTCGTGAATTATTAACATTGTTCGGTATGCCTTTCAAGAAATAATAAGGAGGAGATATCATGGCAAAGAAATCTATGATTATTAAGCAACAACGTCCACAAAAATTCTCAACTAGAGAATATACACGTTGTACTATCTGTGGACGTCCACATGCTGTTTTAAGAAAATACGGAATTTGCAGAATCTGCTTCCGTGAATTAGCATACAAAGGACAAATACCAGGCGTTAGAAAAGCAAGTTGGTAAGACTAGTTAAACTAGGAAGGAGGCAAATATAATGTCAATGAGCGATCCAGTTGCAGATATGCTTACAAGAATACGTAATGCAAATACTGCGAAACACGATAAAGTAGATATACCTGCTTCAAAAATGAAGGTGGCTATAGCAAACATTCTATTAAACGAAGGTTACATTAAAGGCTACGAAACAATTGAAGAGGGAATTTTTAAAACAATTCGTATAACATTAAAATACGGAAAAGATAAAAACGAAAAAATAATATCAGGTATTAAAAGAATTTCAAAACCTGGTTTAAGAGTATACGCTAGCACACTTGAATTACCTAGAGTTCTAGGCGGTTTAGGAATAGCTATAGTATCAACAAACAAGGGCGTTATCACTGATAAAGAAGCTAGAAAGCTTAAAGTTGGTGGAGAAGTTTTAGCATTTGTTTGGTAATTTAATTACGAATTTAAGGAGGTGCAAGAATGTCACGTATCGGAAGATTACCAGTAGCAATTCCTACTGGTGTAGACGTTAAAATTGCTGAAGGCAATAAAATAACAGTAACAGGTCCTAAAGGTACACTTGAAAGAGTAGTTCCAGTTGAAATGGACGTAAAAATAGAAGCTGATCAAATACTTGTTACAAGACCAAATGATTTAAAGAAAATGAAATCATTACACGGCCTTACAAGAACACTTGTATTCAATATGGTTGAAGGTGTTACTAACGGATACCAAAAAACTCTTGAAATAAACGGTGTTGGTTACAAAGCATCAAAACAAGGAAACAAATTAGTTCTTAACTTAGGATATTCTCATCCAGTTGAAATGCAAGACCCTGAAGGTATTGAAGCAGTTTGTGAATCACAAACTAAAATTACTGTAAAAGGTATAGACAAAGAAAAAGTTGGACAATTTGCCGCTGAAATTAGAAGTAAAAGAGAACCTGAACCATACAAGGGTAAAGGAATCAAGTATTCTAATGAAACTATCAGACGTAAAGTTGGTAAGACAGGTAAGAAATAGTAAAGGAGTGAAAGACCATGATAAAAAGTGTATCAAGAACAAAGGTTCGTGTGAAAAAACACTTAAAATTGCGTAATCGTTTTAGCGGAACAAGTGCTAGACCACGTTTAGCGGTTTTCAGAAGTAATAACCATATTTACGCTCAAATTATCGATGATACTATAGGTAACACACTTTGCTCAGCATCAACTTTAGATAAAACAGTGAAAGCTGAATTAACAAAGACAAACAATGTTGAAGCAGCAGCTTATCTAGGAAAAGTAATTGCTGAAAAAGCACTAGAAAAAGGCATTACTACAGTAGTATTTGATAGAGGCGGATTTATATATCACGGAAAAATTAAGGCAGTAGCAGATGCAGCAAGAGAAGCTGGTCTAGAATTCTAGATAAGGAGGTAATTTTATGAAGCATGAGATTATTGATGCTAGTCAAATAGAATTAAAAGATAAAGTAGTATCAATCAAACGTGTTACTAAGGTAGTAAAGGGTGGTCGTAACTTTAGATTCGCAGCTTTAGTAGTAGTTGGAGATAACAACGGACACGTTGGTGCAGGCTTAGGAAAAGCAACTGAAATTCCAGATGCAATTCGTAAAGGTAAAGATGATGCAGCGAAGAAGTTAATCGTAGTTCCTATAGATGAAAACGGAAGTATTACACATGACTACCTAGGAAAATTTGGTAGTGCAGTAGTATTACTAAAGAAAGCTCCTGAAGGTACTGGTATTATCGCAGGAGGACCTGTTCGTGCAGTACTTGAATTAGCAGGTATCAGAAACATTCGTACTAAGTCTTTAGGCTCAAATAACAAACAAAATGTAGTGCTAGCTACAATCACTGGTTTAAGTGAATTAAAGACTCCAGAAGGAGTTGCAAAACTTCGTGGCAAATCGGTAGAAGAGATATTAAGCTAAGGAGGTAATTAGTAATGGCTGGAAAATTAAAAATAACTTTAGTAAAATCAACTATAGGTTCTTTACCTAAACATAGAGCAACTATTGAAGCACTAGGTTTGAAGAAAATTCGCCAAACAACTGAACAACAAGATAATGCTGCAATCAGAGGTATGGTATTTCAAGTAAAACATTTAGTTCAGGTAGAGGAAATCTAATACACTAAAAAGTAAGGAGGTGTAGGCATGAATTTAACAGAATTAAGACCTGTTGAAGGTTCAAAACAAAATTGTTATAGAAAAGGTCGTGGACACGCTTCAGGAAATGGAAAAACTGCTGGTAAAGGTCATAAAGGTCAAAACGCACGTGCAGGCGGCGGAGTAAGACCAGGCTTTGAAGGTGGACAAATGCCTTTATATAGAAGAATCCCAAAAAGAGGATTTACTAATAGAAATACAAGAGAAATAATCGGAATCAATGTTAGCGCGCTTAATATATTTGAAGATGGCACAGAAGTAAACGTTGAAACATTAATGGAAGCAAGAATTGTAAACAATCCTAAAGATGGTATTAAGATTCTTGGAAATGGTGAATTAACAAAAAAACTTATAGTAAAGGCTAATGCTTTTAGTGCAAGTGCAACTCAAAAAATAATAGCCATGGGCGGAAACGTAGAGGTGATCTAATGCTTAAAACACTTCGCAATGCTTTTAAAATACCAGACTTAAGAAATAAAATTATCTATACAGCTTTAATGATTGCAGTAATTCGTTTAGGCGCATTTATATTTCTTCCAGGTACTAATCCAGATGCATTGAGTGTTGCTGATAATAGCGCTACGAGCTTTTTAGATGCTATTACAGGAGGATCACTAAACACGATGACAATTTTCGCTCTCGGCGTAATGCCTTACATTACATCATCAATCGTAATGAACCTTTTAACAATTGCTATTCCTAAGTTGGAAGAAATGCAAAAAGAAGGCGAAGACGGAAGAAAAAAGATTGCAGAAATCACTCGTTATGTAACAATTATTTTAGCACTTATTGAAGGTACTGGTATTATGGTTAGTGCTGCACTAAGTAACTATTTAGTTGAAGGATATACAGTATTATTTGTAATCGTTGGTGTAATTGCTCTTACAGCAGGATCTGCATTTACTATGTGGGTTGGTGAAAGAATTACAGAAAAGGGTATTGGTAATGGTATCTCAATCATTTTAATGGTTAATATCTTATCAAGAATTCCTTTTGAAATAAAAGTTCTGTGGAGTTCACATTTCACAGGAAGATCAATTGGTACAAAAACACTTTATGGGGTAATTGGATTAGCCATATTAACATTTATGGTAGGCTTTGTAGTTCTTCTACAAAATGCTGAAAGAAGAATACCTGCACAATATGCAAAAAGAGTTCAAGGAAGAAAAACGATGGGTGGACAATCAACTCATATACCACTTAAAGTAAATACAGCGGGAGTAATCCCTGTTATCTTTGCTTCATCATTACTATCATTTCCAGGGGTTATAGTAGGTTTCCTACCAAACAAACCAACTGGTGGATGGGCAACCTTCCTTAACATAATGAACCAAAGAATGTGGAGTACAAAAGAATATTGGTATGGAGCAATCATTTATATTACTTTAATTATATTCTTTGCTTACTTCTATACTTCTATATCATTTAATCCAATTGAAGTTGCAAATAACATGAAAAAAAGCGGTGGTTTTATTCCAGGTATCAGACCAGGTAAAACAACTGTAGACTATTTGAAAAAAGTAGTAAAATATATAGTATTTATTGGAGCTATGGGACTAGTAATAGTTGCTGTTATTCCAATATTATTGGGAGTAGTAGGTATTCATGTTTCTTTCAGTGGAACATCACTTATCATTATCGTTGGTGTTGTAATTGAAACAATCAAACAAGCTGAATCTCAAATGTTAGTTCGTCATTACAAAGGTTTCTTAAATGCATAATTATGAATCGGGTGTCGGAGCATCAGCTTCGATCCTCGTGAAATTGAGATAATGCTGTTAAAGCATTATTCATCCTAGGAGGATAAATATGAGAATAATAATGTTAGGTGCTCCGGGTGCAGGAAAAGGAACACAAGCAAAAAAAATAGCCGAGAAATATTTGGTTCCACATATCTCTACTGGAGATATTTTAAGATCGAATATTAAAAATTCAACTGAACTAGGACTTGAGGCAAAACAATATATGGATAAAGGGCAATTAGTTCCAGATTCATTAGTAGTAAGCCTGGTTGTAGATCGTTTTAAAGAGGCTGATTGTAAAAATGGTTATGTACTAGATGGTTTTCCTAGAACAATACCACAAGCTGAGGCACTTGATACTGCACTAAATGCAATTAGTGAAAAAGTAGATTATGCTATAAATGTTGAAGTACCAGATGAAAATATCGTTAAGAGAATGTCAGGACGTAGAGCTTGTTTAGGATGTGGTGCAACATACCATATTCAACACATTCCACCTAAGACTGAAGGAATCTGCGATACATGTGGTAATGAATTGATTTTAAGAGCGGATGATGCTCCAGAAACAGTACTAAATAGATTGAAAGTTTATCATGATCAAACTCAACCTTTAATTGAATATTACTCAGCTAAGAACATTTTAAAGGAAGTCGACGGAGTTCAAGATATGAAGGATGTTTTTAATGACATCGTTACTATATTGGAGGCGTAAAGTATGCCAGTTTCAATTAAATCAGAAAATGAAATTGAAAAAATGCGAAAAGCCGGTAAAATAGTCGCAATGACACTTAATTTACTTGAAAAAGCTATAAAACCTGGAATTTCTACGTTTGACATTGATAAAATAGGTGAAGAATATATAAGGAGTCAAGGGGCTGTGCCATCCTTTAAAGGTTATAATGGTTATCCTGCTTCTATATGTGTTTCTATAAATGATGAAGTTGTTCATGGCATTCCAAGCAAAAAAAGAATGCTAAAAGATGGCGATATTGTAAGCCTAGATGTTGGTGCTTATATAGACGGTTTTCATGGTGACGCTGCAAGAACATTTGCTGTTGGAACTATATCTGATGAAGCAAAGAGATTGATAGAAGTTACCGAGAAAAGTTTTTATGAAGGAATTAAGCTAGCAAAAGAAGGAAATCATTTATACGAAATCTCCGCAGCCATTCAAGCATATGCTGAAGCAAAAGGTTATTCAGTAGTTAGAGATTTAACTGGGCATGGAATTGGAAAAAAACTTCATGAAGATCCTTCGATACCAAATTTCAAGATTAGTAAACAAAGAGGTCTCAGACTGCAAGCAGGAATGACCTTGGCAATTGAACCGATGATAAATGTAGGTGATTATGAGGTTGCGTGGCTAGATGATGAATGGACTGTTGTTACTGATGACGGAAGTCTTTCAGCACACTATGAAAATACAATTCTCATAACAAAAGAAGGTTGTGAACTTCTAACCCTTATATAGGTTGTAAACAACAAACAATGAGGTGAAGAAATGAATGATTACCAAGTGGGTCAAATAGCTAAGTCTAGAGCTGGTAGAGATAAAGCTAATTTATTTGTTATAATAGACAAGGATACAGAATATGTATATTTGGTAGACGGGAAAATCAGAAAAGTGGATAACCCGAAGAAAAAGAAGTTTAAACATATTGAAGCTACTAATTATATAGATTCGAATATTGTTTATAAAATAAATGATGACCAAAAAATTGTAAATGCAGACATTCGAAAAGCGATTCAGTTTTTCGAAACAGAGGCAAATTGAATTTGACATCGAGGAGGTTTTAGTTTGTCAAAAGACGACGTTATAGAAGTAGAAGGAACAGTTATTGAAAAGCTACCAAATGCTATGTTTCAAGTTGAGTTAGAGAATGGACATAGAGTTTTAGGACATATTAGTGGTAAATTGCGTATGAACTTCATTCGTATATTGCCAGGAGATAAAGTTACTATAGAACTCTCTCCATATGATTTAACTAAAGGAAGAATAATTTGGAGAGACAAATAAGTTCGTGATATTTTCGAACTATTTGAAAGGAGAGATTACAATGAAGGTTAGAGCATCTGTTAAACCTATCTGTGAAAAATGTAAAGTAATTAAAAGAAAAGGTAGCGTAAGAGTAATTTGCGAAAATCCTAAACATAAACAGAGACAAGGTTAACAAATTAATTAGTTAATATAAAAATAGCCTTGCATTTTAGTTCCAAATACATTATAATGTGTATTTGTGAAATAGTAGAAGCGGCTGCAGTGATGAACCACTCGGAACAGTTGTAAGTTCTAGGTTCAGTTGCTGGATAAATACAGACAAAAATTCGAATCCGGGGGATACGGTATTACAAATGCTCATCACATTATAATATCTAAACCCAATGACAAAACTTTTTTAATGGAGGTGTATGAACACATGGCACGTATCGCTGGTGTAGACTTACCAAGAGAAAAACGCGTTGAAATTGGCCTTACTTATATTTATGGAGTAGGAAAAGTTAGTTCACAACGTATTCTTAAGGAAACAGGAATTAACCCTGATACTCGTGTAAGAGATTTAACAGACGAAGAAGTTGGAAAAATTCGTGACGTTATTGATTCTTCACAAATGGTTGAAGGTGATCTAAGAAGAGAAATCGCTTTAAACATAAAGCGTTTACAAGAAATCGGATGTTTTCGTGGTATCCGTCATAGAAAAGGATTACCTGTTCGTGGTCAAAATACTAAGAACAATGCAAGAACACGCAAAGGTCCTAAGAGAACTGTAGCTAATAAGAAAAAATAACCCATAAGGGAGGTTTGAGCGAATGGCTAAAAAAGTAGCTAAAAAAGTGATGAAGAAGCGTGTTAAGAAACACGTAGAGCGTGGACAAGCGCATATTCAGTCAACTTTCAATAATACAATCGTTACTTTAACTGATGCTGAAGGAAATACGTTATCATGGGCAAGTGCAGGAGGTTTAGGTTTTAGAGGTTCAAGAAAATCTACACCTTATGCAGCGCAAATGGCAGCTGAAACTGCAACAAAAGCAGCTTTAGTACACGGATTAAAAATAGTAGAAGTTATGGTAAAAGGTCCAGGATCAGGCAGAGAAGCAGCTATCCGTGCTTTACAAGCTTGTGGTCTTGAAGTAACAAGTATAAAGGATGTAACACCAGTACCACATAATGGATGTCGTCCACCAAAAAGAAGAAGAGTATAATAGGAGGTGCAGATAAATGGCAGTAGATAGAACTCCCGTCCTTAAAAGATGTAGATCTTTAGGCTTAGACCCAATTTTCATGGGAATAGACAAAAAATCAACTAGAACTTTAAAGAGAGCGAACAAGAAATTAAGCGAATACGGTCTACAATTACGTGAAAAACAAAAAGCTAAATTTATATATGGCGTTTTAGAAAAACCTTTCAGAAATTATTTCGCAAAGGCTTCTAAAATGAATGGATTAGCTGGTCCAAACTTAATGATATTATTAGAATTAAGATTAGACAATGTATTGTACAGACTTGGTTACGGTAGAACAAGAAAAGAATGTAGACAAATAGTTGACCACAAGCATTTATTAGTTAATGGTAAATCAGTTAACATTCCATCATACAAAGTTAAACCAGGTGATGTAATTGAAGTAAAAGAGAAGCACAAAGCTTCACAAAGATATAAAGATATTCTTGAATTAACTGAAGGAAGATTAGTTCCTGCTTGGCTTGAAGCTAACCATGAAGCACTTTCTGGTACTGTTAAAGAATTGCCTTCAAGAGAACAAATCGATGTACCAGTAAACGAAACACTTATTGTCGAATTATATTCTAAATAATAAGTTTTTAACTATTATAGATTATATAATTTTACGTATGTGCTATAGGTCTTTTCATTTATTACAAATTATTAATGGGTAAAAATGATAATTTAGGCTGTTAATAACTACCCTCAATAATAATAAACCCATAAAGGAGGGTCTTTGATTGTTCGACTTTGAAAAACCAAAAATAGAAATAACAGAAATATCAGAAGATAAGAAATACGGACGTTTTGTTGTTGAACCACTTGAAAGAGGATATGGTATTACACTTGGTAATTCACTAAGAAGAATAATGTTATCTTCTTTACCTGGTGCTGCTGTAAGCGGTGTTAAAATTGATGGTGTCGTTCATGAATTTAGTAACATTCCAAGTGTTAAGGAAGATGTTACTGAAATTATAATGAATATCAAGAATATTGCTATTAAAAATAATAGCGATAGTCTTGAAACTAAATATGCATACATTGAATTTGAAGGTGAAGGTGTTGTGAGAGCAGGAGATATTCAAGCAGATGCTGATATCACTATCTTGAACCCAGAACTCGAAATTGCTACATTAAGTGGCGGACCAGAAAGTAAATTATTTATGGAATTAACTATAACAAAAGGCAGAGGATATGTTGGTGCTGATAAGAACAAGGCATTAGATCTTCCAATTGGAGTTATACCAGTTGATTCTATATACACACCAGTAGAACGTGTTAACCTCACTGTAGAAAATACACGTGTAGGACAAATCACAGACTATGACAAACTTACTTTAGATGTATTCACAGATGGAACTTTAGTTCCTGATGAAGCAGTAAGTTTAGCAGCCAAAGTTCTTAGCGAACACTTAAAACTATTCATTGACTTATCAGAAAATGCAAAAACTGCAGAAGTAATGACCGTTAAGGAAGAAAATGAAAAAGAAAAAGTGCTTGAAATGAGCATTGATGAGTTAGAATTATCAGTACGTTCATACAATTGTTTAAAACGTGCAGGTATTAACACGGTAGAGGAATTAACGAACAGAACTGCTGATGATATGATGAAGGTGCGTAACCTTGGTCGTAAATCATTAGAAGAAGTATTAAACAAATTAAAAGAATTAGGCTTATTGCTTAGACCAAGCGATGAGTAATCATATATCAAATCATTGTATAAAGGAGGTTAAGTGATGGCAGGCTATAGAAAACTTGGTAGAACTTCTGACCAAAGAAAAGCTTTACTTAGAAACTTAACAACTAATTTACTACATCATGGAAAAATCACAACAACTGAGAGCAAAGCAAAAGAAGTTCGTAAAATTGTTGAAAAACTAATTGCTATGGGCGTAAGAGAAAAAGATAACTTCGCAGAAGTTACCGTTACAGCCAAAGTAGCTAGAAAAGATAAAGATGGTAAGAGAGTAAAAGAAGTTGTAGATGGTAAAAAAGTAGACATTTTTGATGAAGTTCAAAAAACAGTTAAGAAGGATGCACCTTCTCGCTTACATGCAAGAAGACAAATGCTTCAAGTTCTTTATCCAGTTAAAGAAGTTCCAAAAGATGCAGCTCAAAAAAAGGCTAATACTAAGGAAATCGACTTAACAGAAAAACTATTTAACGAATATGCTGCAAAATATGCTGATCGTAAAGGTGGATACACTAGAATGATCAAACTCGGAGCTCGTAAGGGCGATGGCGCTGAAACAGTTGTTATTGAGTTAGTGTAGTTATTAATTAAGGGGGTACGAGCTATTGCTCTTATCCCTTTATTTTTAAATATAAAAGGTGGTGTAATTATGGAGATTATTAAAGCTCAAAATTTAGTGTATGAATATTATTCGCAGGATGAAGTTGATGGAGCTGATAGTCCTTTTAGAGCAATAGATGGAGTTGATTTATCCATAGAAAAAGGCGGGTTTATAGCTATTTTAGGTCATAATGGATCTGGAAAATCAACATTAGCTAAACATTTAAATGCATTACTTACTCCAACCAGTGGTAGTTTATTTGTTAAAGGATATGACACAACAAAAGAAGAAAATATTTGGAATGTAAGACAAGTTGCTGGAATGGTTTTTCAAAATCCGGATAATCAAATTATTGCATCAATTATTGAAGAGGATGTAGCATTTGGTCCTGAAAATTTAGGAGTGCCAACCGAAGAAATTAAGATTAGAATAAAAGAATCATTAGAAGCAGTTGGAATGACAGAATATAGGAAGCATTCTCCTAATAAATTGTCGGGTGGACAAAAACAAAGAATTGCAATTGCTGGAGTGTTAGCAATGAAACCTGAATGTATTGTATTAGACGAGCCGACAGCCATGTTAGACCCTATCGGTAGAAAAGAAGTTTTAAAAACAGTGAAACGACTAAATAAAGATGAAGGTATGACAGTAATTATGATTACTCATTATATGGAGGAAGTTATAGATGCTGATATCATATTTGTAATGAATCATGGGAAAATAGTGATGCAAGGAACACCAAAAGAGATATTCTCTCAAGTAGACAAACTGAAAGAACTTCGATTAGATGTACCTCAAGTTACAGAGATAGCTCATGAACTTAAAAAGAAAAATATAGATATTCCAGATGGAATACTAACAATAGATGAATTTGTAGAAGCTTTTTCTAAGCTAAAATAAATTTAAGGAGGTCTTGTATGTCAATATTATTAAAAGATGTTAATTACGTTTATAGTCCTGATACGGTATATCAAAAACATGCTTTGAAGGATGTGAATTTAGTTATCAATGACGGTGAATTTATTGGGATAATTGGACATACGGGTTCTGGTAAATCGACATTAGTACAGCATTTAAATGGACTTATGAAAGCAACAAGTGGCGATATCATTTTTAATGGACAAGATATTAATGCGCCAAAATATAGCCAAGTTGAATTAAGACAACAAATCGGTCTCGTTTTCCAAT
Source organism: Clostridiales bacterium (assembly GCA_029256575.1). GTDB lineage: Bacteria > Bacillota > Clostridia > Lachnospirales > JAQSXR01 > JAQSXR01. Next base: position 17,861 of record JAQSXR010000026.1, read on the forward strand.
ATCCAGAACATCAATTATTTGAGGTAAGTGTTTATAAGGATGTAGCTTTTGGACCAAAGAATCAAAAGTTATCAGAGGATGAGATTAAGATACGAGTGAAAGAAGCTCTTGAGACAGTTGGACTAGACGAAAGTTATTATGAAAAATCACCATTTGAACTTTCTGGTGGGCAAAAAAGAAGAGTTGCTATTGCGGGAGTACTTGCAATGAAACCTAAAATACTAATACTCGACGAGCCTACAGCTGGACTTGACCCTCAGGGAAGAGACGACATATTAGAACAAATAGCAAAATTACACAAAGAACAAGGAATAACAATAATTTTGGTATCACATAGTATGGAAGATATAGCGAAATATGTAGGAAGAATAATAGTTATGAATAAAGGTGGAGTAAGCTATGATGGAATACCAAGCGAGGTATTTCAATATTATAAAGAACTTGAAAATATGGGCTTATCTGCACCAAAGGTGACATATCTAATGAATGCATTAAAGGAAAAAGGGTATGACGTTTCTACAGAAGTAACAACAGTTGAAGAGGCGATAGAAGAGCTACTAAAAATACTAAAATAACTATAGATCAATTTTTAGATAGAGAAGGAACAGTGCGATGATTAGAGATATAACGATTGGGCAATATTATCCAACAGAATCAAAAATACATAAACTTGATCCACGTACTAAAATACTTGGTACAATGCTATATGTAGTTTCACTTTTTTTAGTGAATAATTTATGGATTTATATTGGCGTAGCCCTATTTCTAGGTATAATCATAAAGATATCAAAGGTACCTTTTAAATTTATGATGAAAGGCTTAAAGTCAATATTGTTTATATTACTATTTACTATATTGCTAAATGTATTTATAACACCAGGAGAAACTAAATTAGTAGAATGGAGTTTTATAACGATTACACTTGAAGGTGTACTGAATGCTGCGCTTATGGGTATTAGGCTTGTATTCTTAATAATTGGATCTTCACTTATGACATTAACAACATCTCCAATACAATTAACAGATGGAATCGAGAGACTACTTAATCCATTAAGAGTCATTAAAGTACCAGCTCACGAAATAGCAATGATGATGTCAATAGCACTCAGATTTATTCCAATACTACTAGAAGAAACAGATAAGATAATGAAAGCTCAAAAAGCAAGAGGAGCTGATTTTGAATCAGGTGGTATAATGAAACGTGCAAAAAGTATGATTCCACTTCTTGTTCCCCTTTTCATCCTAGCCTTTAGACGGGCTGATGACTTAGCAATGGCAATGGAAGCACGCTGCTATCGAGGTGGAGAAGGCAGAACCAAACTAAAGCAACTAATTTATAAAAGACGTGATGCTATTGCATACTTACTACTATTCACATATCTTGGCTCGCTAATAGCTGCAAGAATAATACTATAAATAAAGTGATACAATGGTGATACAAAGGGGACGGTTCTTTTTGTATCACTTTGATACAATGGGGACGGTTCTTTTTGTATCATAATGATACAATGGGGACGGTTCTATTGAATCACTTTAATACAAAGGGGATGATTCTTTTTGTATTATTAAATATATAAGAATTGTCACCTTTGTTCACTAATACTATGTGAGGGATTTATATGAGAAAAATTAAACTTATAATAGCATATGATGGTACTAACTATTCTGGTTGGCAACGACAAAATAATGCGATTACCGTAGAAGAAGTAGTAACAAAAGCAGTTAAATCTGTTTTTCAAAAAGAGATTGAAGTTGTGGGGGCAAGTAGAACAGACGCAGGGGTACATGCCTATGGTCAGGTTGCAACCATTTCGATTGAAAGTGAACTTTCTACGGAAAAGATTATTGGTGCAATTAATGCATATATGCCAGAAGATATAAGAATTCACGAAATTGAAGAAGTTCCAGAGGACTTCCATCCTCGATTTGCAGCGAAAATGAAGACGTATGAGTATACTATTGTCAATAATACATATTTAATGCCTCAAAAGCGATTATATGCGCATTTTATGAGGCGTAAATTAGACGTTGTCTTGATGCAAGCTGGAGCGAATCATTTAATTGGGGAACATGATTTTAAAAGTTTTTGCTCAATTAAAACATCAAGTAATTCAACCGTAAGAACAATATATGATATAAATGTAAAAAAAGTTGATGATACAATAATAATTCAAGTGACAGGGAACGCATTCTTGTATAATATGATAAGAATAATAGCAGGAACCTTAATTGAAGTAGGGTATGGAAGACTAGTTCCTGATGATGTTAAATTTATATTAGAACAGTGTGATAGGCAGAAAGCTCGAAAGACTGCTCCTGCAAAGGGACTAACTCTAATGAAAATTGAATATTAATTAATATGAAAATTGAATATTAATTAAAAGCTTGACAATTTATCATTAATACAATATAATAAAATACTGTGTGAAACTTTAGTGAACAAACGTATATATCCGCTAGCCCCGGGTAGAAAACGTTCATAATAAATTAATCCAAAAACATTCGATATTTAAGGAGGTAAATAAGATGAAAAGCTTCATGGCAAATCCACAAACAGTGGAAAGAAAATGGTACCTTGTTGATGCATCAGGACAAACATTAGGACGCTTAGCATCTGAAGTTGCAGCGGTTTTAAGAGGTAAAAACAAACCTACTTTTACACCACATGTTGACACAGGTGACTTTGTAATTATAATAAATGCAGATAAAGTTAAGGTAACTGGTAAAAAAGCAGAACAAAAGGTTTATAAAACTTACTCAGGTTATGTTGGTGGTTTGAAAGAAATACCATACAAAGTAATGTTAGATACTAAACCAGAAGAAATATTACATTTAGCAATAAAAGGAATGCTTCCAAAGAACGCTATTGGAAGACAAATGATAACAAAACTTCGCGTATACAAAGGTGCAGAGCACGATCACATAGCTCAACAACCAGAAGTATTAGTATTCAATAAATAATTATACAATTTGAAAGGAGGCAATTATCTTGGCAAAAGTAAATTCAGCAAAATACTACGGTACTGGTAGAAGAAAGAAAAGTATTGCAAGAGTATATTTAGTACCAGGTACTGGTGCAATTATTATTAATAAAAGAGCAATGGACGAATTTTTTGGTCTTGAAACTTTAAAATTAATCGTTCGTCAACCATTAGAAGCAACACAAACTACAGATCAATTTGATGTGTTAGTTAATGTTCACGGTGGTGGTATGACAGGTCAAGCAGGAGCAATTCGTCACGGAATTTCAAGAGCATTGTTACAAGCAGACTTAGATTACAGACCTACATTGAAAAAAGCAGGTTTCTTAACAAGAGATCCAAGAATGAAAGAAAGAAAGAAATACGGTCTTAAAGCCGCTCGTAGAGCTCCTCAATTTTCAAAGAGATAAGCAGTTACCTGCGAACAGAATCGTATACAAATGGCCCGTGGAAGTTCACTTCCAAAGGGCCATTTTTATGCGATTTTGTTCATAGGAACGCAAGAATGACCGAGCCGCAGCAAAGCGAAGGTGAGGTTATTCTTGTGTTCGCAGGTAACGTAGATTGCGACACGTTTAATCGAACAATTCGTATATCAAAAGCCCCAGAATGCTTGCATTCATGGGGTTTTTTATATATGTATGGATTGTTCATAGGAACGCAAGAATGACCGAGCCGCAGCAAAGCGAAGGTGAGGTTATTCTTACGTTCGCAGGTAACGTAGATTGCGACACGTTTAATGGTGTGGGTTTGGTGCGGCAACTAAACATAGTTCCTAGAAGATAGAAATTAGCCCGTTGACAAATAATTAATTTAAATATATAATTACTTAAATTTATATTAAAGGCATTGAAGAGAAGAGTAAACTATTTGCGTTTTTACAGAGACCTCAGGATGGTGAAATTGAGGAAAACTATATAATAGTTGAACATGGCCTCGGAGCTGCGTACCGAAAACAATCTATGTTTAGGATACGACGGAAGCACCCGTTAAAGTGATAAACTATCGATGAATCATTTCTCGTTCGTAGTTGATAAGGTCTATATTGTGAGATATAGGTGAATTTAGGGTGGTAACACGAAGCGTCGCTCTCGTCCCTGAAAAAGAAATTTTTCAGAGAGGAGAGCTTTTTTATATACTTTTTTAAGTGATTGTCATGGAACACCAGTGACCATCCGTGCAAAGCAAGAAAATAAAACTCCGCTAGAGGTAAGTAACTATTACCATGAGGAATTTAATGAATGTTTTAAAAAATTAGGTTTTAGCTATGATGTTTATACGAAGACTTCTTCGGAAGATCATAAACAGTTTGTAAAGGAATTCCATGAAAAGTTATATGAGAGTGCTTACGTTTATGAAAAAGAAGCACCACAAGTCTATTGTGATCATTGTCATACTTTTTTGGCAGATAGATTTGTTACTGGAAAATGCCCGGAATGTGGAAAGGGTACCAGAGGCGATCAATGTGATTCATGTGGAACGGTGTTAGAGCCAGAACTTTTAGAAATACAAACCATCTTTATATAGCCATTTCAAAGTTAGAAAATGAACTTAAGGAATTTGTAGACACACATTCTAATTGGAGAAAAAATGCAATTGCATTTACAAACCGTTATATAAATGAAGGGTTAAGAGACAGGGCGCTGACACGAGATTTGGAATGGGGAATTGATGTTCCAAAAGAAGGATTTGAGGATAAAAAAATTTATATTTGGGCTGAAAATGTACTCGGATATTTATCGGCTAGTAAGATTGCATCTTCAATAAGACACGAAGATATTAATAAAATATGGGGGGCAGATGCTAAACATTATTATATTCATGGGAAAGACAATATTCCATTTCATACCATTATTTTACCCTCATTACTCATAGCAAACGGCGCAGGTTGGCATTTACCTGATGAGATTGTATCTAGTGAATATTTGACTTTAGAGGGCAGGAAGATATCAACAAGTCAAAATTATGCTATCTGGGTAAAAGATATAATAAACCGATATGATGCGGATTCATTGCGCTATTATCTTTTGGCTAACGGTCCTGAAAAGAAGGATGCAGACTTCTCGTGGCGAGAGTATGTGAACAGCCACAATAATGAATTGCTTGGTGCTTATGGTAATTTTGTAAATAGGTCTTTGGTATTTATCTCAAAATATTTAAATGGCTTTGTTCCAGAAGGTGATATTAATAGTGATATTAATGACAAGATTGATTTGCTATTTGTTGATACAGGAAGAAGAATAGAAAGTGGAAATATCAAAGAGGCAACTGATGGAATATTTGAATTTGTGCGGTATGCAAATAGATATTTTGACTTTGAGCAGCCGTGGATTACTAGAAATACTGATGTGACTGTTTGTAATAATACTCTCTATAACTGTGTACAGATTATTGCTAATCTTGCAGTACTGTTATTTCCGTTTTTGCCATTTTCCTCTGAAAAAGTATTTAAATGGCTAAATCTTGAGAGTGTATGGGAAAAACAATTTGTCCTTGTAGGTTTTCATCTACCAGAAACTCAGATATTGTTTGAACGTATCGATAAAAAGATTGTAGAGGAAGAAGTGGATAAATTAGTAAGTCAGGGGGAAAAGAAATAATCAATGTAAATGCTTAACCCCATTGACATATTCCAAAGTTTGCTATATTATTTAAATTATTAAAAAGAAAAGTGAGGTGTGTGTTTGTTAAATGTATCAGTAGTGAAGAAATCAACTAACTAAATAGTTGAAAAGGAAAGATGTTAGTGACCACACTATAAGTCTACCCTTTTATCGGCTAGAATGCCGATGTATCTGACTTACTGAATGCTTAACTCTTGCACGACAAGAGTTCACACCACTTCAAATAGATGTCTGTATAAATTAGACTCTTTGAAAGCATAACAGCATTGTTATGCTTTTTTTACTCCTTTTTTATAAAGGAGAGTCTAACTGTATACAAGATATATTTATGACCACTGAAGTAGCATGTCTAAGAGACAGGTACATAGGGGTCATTTTTTATTATAAAAAACGGAGGAACGTACATGAGAATAATTGAAACAACTGATTTGACTAAAAAATATAAAAGGTATAAGAAACAGGAAGGCATAATTGGAAGTATTAAAGGTTTAGTCAGAAGAGAATATGAAGAAAAAATAGCAGTAGGTAATTTGAATTGAAAAAGGGGAATTTATTGGGATGATCGGTCCAAATGGGGCCGGAAAGACTACTTTGGTTAAAATGCTGACAGGAATTATCGCACCAACGTCTGGAAAAATAAGTGTACTAGGGTATTATCCGAACGATTTAAAGAATGAATTCAAGCAGCAGTATGCAGTAGTAATGGGACAAAAGAGCCAGTTGTTTTTTGAACTAACAGCAGAAGATACACTTCGACTTTTCAAAGAAATCTATGGTATACCGGAAGAGGAATATCAGAAGACAAAAAATTATTTCATTAATTTATTTGATTTAAAGGACCTAATGAATGTACAGGTAAGGACGTTGTCATTAGGAGAAAGAATGAAAATGGAACTGATTGTTGCATTGCTGCATAATCCTCAGATTATATTTCTGGATGAGCCGACTATAGGGTTAGATGCTGTAGCATCAAAACAGATTCGAAGTTTTTTAAAAGAAATAAATGAAAAAAGAGGAACCACTATTATATTAACATCACATTATATGGATGATATCAAAACATTGTGCAAACGTTCCATTGTAATAAATCATGGATGTAAAATCTATGATGGTGACACCGAAAAACTATTTGAACAGTATCAGAAAAATAAAAAGATTACATTAACTTTTGATTTGCCAACAGAATTACCGGAATTAGAATATGAATTAGAATTAATAGAGGATTCACCATATAAAAAAGTTATGATGGTGTCAAAAGAGAAAACAAGTGAACTACTAGGATGGTTGATGAAATTTTCACCTAGCGATATATCTGTCGAGGAGGAAGAGATTGGAACGATTGTAGAACGTATCTATATGGAAGGAGGGAGAGCATTTGCGTAAGTACATAGAAATTGCAAAAATATATATCAAAGCACAGCTGGTATGGCGGGTTGATGTTGTATTCAATATGGTATTTACAATTACAAAGATACTGTTTGCGTACCTGCTATGGGGAGCGATTTTTGGAACCAAGACAGAAGTGGCTGGGTTTACATTTTATAGCATGCTTTCTTATTATATTATTAGTACCTTTCTGAACCAGCTTGATATGTCTAGTGGGATAAGTAACGAAATTAGTGCAAAAATTAGAAATGGTACTTTTTCGAAATATATGACAATTCCAGTAAACATTGAAAAATACTTTATTGCAATGGAGGCAGGTGTGGTAGCTTTTTATTTGACATTTGATTTTATTGCAGCTATCGTTTGGATTTATATTTTCAAAATCGAATTTGTATTTACCACCAATTTCGTGATGATTGCTGGCGCCCTATTGATGATTCTATTAGGTTTACTATTTATGGTACAGTTGAATTACTATCTTGGATTACTGACTTTGAAATATCAGGAAATTGGAACTTTTTTAATGATAAAGAATAACATAGTAGCTTTTGTGACGGGAAGTATTGTTCCCTTGGTACTACTGCCAGATGCATTTGTTTCAGTTATGAAACTATTTCCGTTTTACTATGTAACTTATCTTCCGTCTATGCTACTTATCGGGAGATATCAAAACGAGATGTTAATAGGCTTAATCGTTATTTTTCTATGGTGTGTGCTATTACAGATTGTTATTCAAGTAACCTGGAAAAAATATCGAAGAAAGTATGACGGGGTAGGAATATGATAAATCGAATTAAAAAAAATAGTAGAGTAATTAGAGTCTTAATCGGATTACGATTTCAAAATTTAATGATGATTCGCTTGGGGTTTTTTGGACCATTCTTTGTTGATGGAAGTTTATTCTTAATTCAATTAGTAGTATTTCAGACAATTTATACGGAAGTAGATCGAATTGGAACATGGGAAAGCGGAGAAATGATATTGTACATTGGGACCTTTTCTATGCTTAATGCTATTAATATGTTGATATATTTTTTTGGAGTAATTGGAATTCCGGACAAAATTAAAAGTGGAGAGATGGATTTATATCTTACAAAACCAATAAGTCCTTTATTACGATTGAGTTTTGAAAAAATAAACTTAGGTTCTTTTCCTTTGGTTATCATGAGTGCTTTTATTATTGTATATGGAATAAGCTTAGGAAACATACAACTTACCGTAGAAAAAATAGTTGTTTATATATTTTGGATGTTAATAATGTCCATTCTGTATTATGACTTAATAGTTATAATACGCTCAATCTCGTTTTTTGTAATTTCGAACTCCAATATTACAAGGGTTGAAGAAGCGGGGCTTGAACTATGCATGCAACTTCCGGGGATTGTATTTTATGGAGTATATAAATTCATATTTTATTGTGTGTTACCATATGGAATACTGGCAACCATACCGGTTCAATCGTTGCTAGGAGAGCTTAAAGTAATTAACGCCATATATGGAATTATGGTAGTAGCAGTGTTTACGGTAATCACATGTGTAATTTGGAAAAGAGGAATTAGGCATTATAACAGTGCCAGTTCTTAGGGGTGGAAATAAATAGAAAATTTTTAATGGGAGTTATTGACATTTAATATGAATAAAAGTATAATTAGTCATACAAGTTATACTAATACTACTTTTAGGAGGTCAAAAAATGGCAGAACCAAAAGGAAAACATATCTTTGGTACAGTTAAGGTGGGAGAAAAAGGACAAATCGTAATTCCAAAAGAAGCACGAAACATATTCAACATCAAACCAGGTGATAGTTTGTTAGTGCTTGGAGATGAAGAACAAGGAATAGCTATTGTAAAAAGTGAGCTATTCATGCAATTTGCACAGGATATATTTAATGCAAAGGAATGTAAGGAGGATGAGGAATGATTGCGATACAAACCGAAAATTTAACAAAGAAGTTTAAGGATAATACAGCTGTAAATAATCTCAATCTAACAATTAATCAAGGTGAGCTATTCTCATTACTTGGTGTGAATGGTGCAGGAAAGACAACAACGATTAAAATGTTGTCATGTCTTATTAGCCCTACAAGTGGTGATGCTTTTTTACTAGGGGATAGTATTGTAACTAATCCACAGGCGGTAAAAGAGAAAATAAATGTTTCACCTCAAGAAACAGCAGTAGCTCGTAATTTATCTATCAGAGAGAATCTTGAGCTAATCGCTGGGATATATGGTAGTGATAAGAAAACATCTAAGGTGAAAGCAAACGAAATGATTATGACCTTTAACCTTACTAAGGTTGCCAATGATAAAGCTAAAACATTATCGGGTGGTATGCAACGCCGCCTTAGCATCGCGATGGCACTCATTTCTAATCCGGAAATATTATTTCTAGATGAACCGACGCTTGGACTTGATGTTCTTGCTAGGAGGGAATTGTGGTCTACAATTAAGGAACTAAAAGGTAAAATAACGATTATTCTTACAACACACTATATGGAGGAAGCAGAAGCACTTTCAGATAGAATAGGGATTATGTCAAATGGGGAAATGAAAGCAGTGGGAACAGCTAAAGAATTGATTTCTAAGACTAAAGTTCAAACACTTGAGGATGCTTTTATTGTTCTTGCTACGGAAGCGGAGGTGAATGTATGAGATTTTTAGAGTTTTCATCACGTAACCGTAAAGAAATTCTCCGAGATCCAATAAATTTAGCTTTTGGTATCGGGTTTCCATTAGTTTTGTTATTTCTGCTTTCTGCTATTCAAGCAAACATTCCGGTTAATATATTTGAAATTGAGAAACTTTCCCCAGGAATCGCGGTTTTTGGTCTTTCATTTATATCTTTGTTCTCTGGAACTTTGATTGCAAAGGACAGAAGCACCTCATTTTTGATGCGACTTTTCACTTCACCACTTTCTGCGTCTGATTTCATACTTGGATATGCAGTACCACTATTGCCAATGGCAATTGTTCAAAGTGTAATATGTTTTATAGCTGCATCTTTCTTCGGATTATCACTCAATGTCAATGTAGTTGTTGCTATTATTGTTCTGATTCCTGCGGCTGTACTGTTTATAGCGATAGGTTTATTAGCGGGAAGCATATTTAATGATAAACAAGTGGGTGGAATCTGCGGAGCACTGTTAACAAATCTAAGTGCATGGCTTAGTGGTACGTGGTTTGATTTGGAGCTCGTAGGTGGAACATTCAAAAAGATTGCTAATGCACTTCCGTTCGTTCATGCAGTGGATGCAACCAAAGCTGCTGTTGCTGGGGATTATTCTAAGATATTCCCGGATCTTTGGTGGGTAATTGGGTATGCAACTATCATAATGATCATTGCTATTATTGTATTCAGAAAGAAAATGAAGAGCGATAAGGTATAGAAATCCTGAGATTATAAATAATATTAGAAATTAACTAGAAGCTATGATATAATTGCTTTGCGAGACGTATATCACTTCTAGTTTAGTTTTGATTACGTAAACAGTTCCTATTAGAGTAGGGGCTGTTTTTTTATTTTGTTGCTACGAATGTAATTTTTTTTCCCCAGAAATCAGGCGTATAATTAATTTCAATCTCTTTCCAATCTGTAGGTACTTCATAAACAATTATTCCACTCATTTTCTTGCCAGTTGCAACGATTCCATCTAATGACTTTTTGTCAGCAGCATCAACTATACCCATAATGCTTTGATTAATTGAAAAATCATCACAATAAGCTTCAAAACTTATAAGGGAACTTACAGCTATATCTTTAGTTGAATTATTCTCAATAAGAAACTCGCATTGTAGAAAAACCTTTCCATCGGTTGGTTTATTATACTCGCTTCCAGTTGATTCCGTAAGAGAAGTTAGTGTCGTAAGTATATCCTTATATTCAACAACCTCGCCAAGCCCAAATTCTGTTTTATCTACATTTGATGGTTCGACATCACCAGATTTAGTCGTTGTAACATTTCCATTGTTAACTTCCTTGACCTTTGGTTCATCTTGATTTAAAGCTGCTACAATGATTGCAATTGCTATAAAACCGATAATAAAAAATTTTAGATTTCCACCTTGTTTTCTTTGACAGTTTGGGCATTGAGATAGCCTCTTATCCATCTCAGTACCACAAAATTTACATCTTTTAATAGCCATTATTAATTCCCTCTTTCTTATTAATTTATAATGAACTCAATAGAGTTACATTCCCTCAAAAACTTTTGAAACTACTATAGTTAGCTCGAAACTTACTCCCATATGTTACCGTCAGCTATAGAGCTTCTTTAAATCTTTCAGTTACAGTATTCATTTATTTGAATATATCCTTGCTATAATACAATAACATAAATGTTCAGAAAACAACAATAAAATATTACTAAATAATGGAAAAATATTTAGAAAAGATAATTTAAGGTATAATAAAAGGAATATGGATATTGAAATGATTAGTTGAGAAACACGAATAATTAAGAAAGTAGTATTTTTTGTTTATTCTGGAATGCATCTAAAAGATTTGTTATAATAGTTAAGAATAAATGCAGAAGCATATTTTTTTGATTCACGATATATTAATCTAAAGCTTAAAGTACTAAAAAACTGCTACTAACATTGGGAGAGATATTATGATAATAAACTTAAACCAAATTGATCAAGACAAATCTAAAAAAATTGCTGAAATAAGAGATATGAATTCTGAAGTTGTTGAAATGTACGCATCATATCTTACAAAAAACCCATGCTTTATAACCAAAGATTTAATCAATGAAATCGTTAATGACTGTAAAGTATCGGAAGAGTATGCGTATTATGTTCTGTTGGCAGCAGCCTGTGGATTGGATTTAGAAAATAATAAGAGGGATATACAGTTGGCAAAGAGCTATTTTATCCCTTCCATAAAGAAGTTGGATACGAAAATCTATAAAGAGAATTCTTATTATAAGAATATCAAGATACCAGAAGTAAAGTTTGGGGATTGGGAATTAAAATACGAGAAATATCAGCCATATGAAGCTTTTATTTATAACGACCTTGAAATAGATAAGGATTTTAGGGAAATACCACGCTTGGGATTTTTTGATGAAGAAATTTTATTTCCGGCGGTGTTGGAATCCGGAATCGAATGGATGACTATAACACCAAATGAAATTGAAACAATGCAGCCAGTTGTGGAAGAAGTGGAAGGTAAGGTCATTACATTCGGACTTGGTCTAGGATATTTTGCTTATATGGTTTCTGAAAAGGAACAAGTACAATGTATTACAATCGTTGAAAAAAATGAGGAGGTCATTCGATTATTTAAGAACTATATACTTCCACAGTTTCCACATAAGGAAAAGGTAGAGATTATATCCAAGGATGCCTTTGAATATGCAGAAAAATATATGGTAGATGGAAATTATGATTATGCTTTTGTGGATTTATGGCATAATGCATCTGATGGCGTGGATATGTATCTTAATATGAAGAAGTTGGAATTTTTAAATCCGAATACAAAGTATTTGTATTGGATTGAGGAATCTCTTCTTTCAAACTTACGCTGGTATGTTTATATCGTACTGTTGGATGGATTGAAAACGGAAACTAAAAACAATCTTCTACAAGAAGAACAACAAGAACAAGAACAAGAACAACAAGAACAACAAGAACAACAAGAAAATATGGGTGTTTGTAATAACACCGACGAATCGTGTCAGCAAGAATTTGAACGAAAAATTAATGTTATATCATCCTGTTTGAAAGGGAAAAACATCCACAGCTTTGACGAGATTACCTATTATCTTGGAAACTCATTCTTAAAAAAACTTGCAACAAAGTTGTAAAAAGCAATGAATTCTATCTGCGATCATGATTACTTCGATTCGTTAAAGGGTAGTTACATAATTTTCTACTCATATTTCGTATTTTTATGGTAGAAACTAAAATTAGAATCTAAGATATTTTATATATCTTAGTATAGGTTTGGAGGAATAAAATGAATCAACGTCTTGCTAACATTGCCCAAGTTGAAGCACAAAAATTTTATCATGGTTTTGTAATGAAAACAGAGCCCTATATCGAACCAATCACAAGATTATTTCCAGATAATAAAGAAAATAAATGGGATAATCACTGGTGTGCAGAATTTATTTACTTTTGTTGCAAGCAAGCAGGGTATGATCTTCCTGTTCGTTATCCAGACGAACGTGTAACAAGCGATTTTTCAGCAAGTTTAGCGTGGGAACAATGGGCACAGCTACCGAGTAACAATTGTTGGCACTGCACCAAAGAGGTAGGGTTTGCTCCGGAAAGAGGAGATATCGTAATATATGATAAAGTTTTTAAGAATAAAGAACATGACCATATAGGGATAGTGCTGGAGGTAAAAGAAAATTCAATTATTACCGCAGAAGGAAATATTAATAATGTTTCGGGAATTATAGAAAGAAAACTGGATAAACATATAAGAGGATTTATTCGTATGAAATAATTGCAATACAACCCTTCCGATTCCTGAGAAGGGTATTGTTTTAGGTGGACAGAACTGCTCTTAGAGAACAGGCACAAGATGTATTTGAGGAATCTCTTCTTTCAAATCTGTATTGATATTTTTTTATAGTGATAATATTAAAAACTTTCTACTTGCATTTCCCCTTACCCCATGTTACACTACCAAGAAATCCATTAAATGGAAAAGCCGAATAGGAGATAAAGAGATGTTAAAGAATCGAATTTATACAATTAAGCTCATGCAGCACTACTTACATAAGAACTTGTAGCTATACTTGTACCCATAGCTATAAGTAACCTGTGTTTACTTTAAGCTATGCGGAATTCGGTTTTTACATCCTTACCGCATTGTATCTATCTATAGATTACAAGGCGGTTTTTTATACTCTTTTTTAGACTTATTAGAAAGGGGAGGATAAACATGTATGCAATTGAAGTCAATGGATTATCAAAGAACTTCAAAGTAAAGATCAAAGAAAAAGGGTTTAAGGGAAGCTTGAAGTCAATCATTAAGCCTGAGTACAAGACAATAAGAGCGGTAGATAATATTAGTTTCGCGGTTGAAGAGGGGGAGATACTCGCGTTTATTGGACCAAACGGTGCAGGAAAAAGTACAACAATTAAAATGTTAACAGGAATTCTATACCCGCAGAGTGGGGGTGTATCAGTTCTCGGGATAGACCCAACAAAGAAAAGAAAACAATTAGCGTATAACATTGGAACAGTTTTTGGACAAAAGGAACAATTATGGACACATCTAACCCCATACGATAATTTTAAATTTTTTGGAGCAATTTATGACCTATCAGCGAAAGAAGTAGAATTTAGGATTGATGAACTAAGGACAACATTTGAACTTGATGAGTTTATTAATATTCCAGTGAGGAATCTTTCGTTGGGCCAACGAATTCGCTGCGAGATAGTAGCATCATTAATACATAAACCCAAAGTACTGTTCTTAGATGAGCCAACGATTGGTTTGGATCCAGTTGTAAAAGAAAATGTACGAAAACTAATTAAACAGATGAACAAAGAACTTAACACAACTATTTTTCTAACCAGCCATGATATCGGAGACATTGAGAAACTTTGCAAAAGAATAATTATTGTGAATCAAGGTCAAATTGTGTTGGACGATTCCATGGAGAACATTAAATATCATTATTTAAATAAAAAAATCGTAGAGATTAAGCTTAAGGAAGAAGTAGAATGGCCAGTCGAAGAAGGCATTACGATCATTAAGAGTAAAGGTTGCAATGCCAAGCTTGAAGTTGATACAACAGTTAAGAAAATTAGTGATGCAATTAAGTGGATTGATGCTGACAATATAGAGGATATAACAATATCAAACGTTCCTTTGGAGAAAATTATCACAGAAATCTATAAGAATGTGGAGATGAGAACTTGAGAAAATATGCAGTTATTTATAAAGCAACCCTCATGGAAAATATGCAATATGCATTAAACATTGCACTTGGTTTCATCAGTTATTTTATGATGATATTTGTATTTATTAATTTATGGGACTATATTTACTCAGATTCAAGTCAATTAATTGCCGGATACAATAAAGAGCAGATGATATGGTATATTATTATTACTGAGATGATATGGTTCGGAACAAGAAGTGCAACGATTACGAGAGAAGTAGCAAATGATATAAAGAGTGGTCAAATAGCCTACGGAATAAATAAGCCATACCATTACACCTTTTACATACTTGCGAAATATTTCGGAGAGATATCGATAAGACTTATTCTCTATATATCACTCGCAGTGATTGTAGGGGTAAGCTTTGTAGGTGGTCTATCCAATTTTAGAATACTATATCTACCTGCAATAATAGTAGTGTTAATTCTAGGTATTATAATAAATGCAATACTAAAATTAAGCATCAGCCTTATTTCATTTTGGATAGAAGATTCAAACCCTTTTCAATGGTTGTACGATAAATTGATTCTGGTAATCGGTACGATATTTCCTGTTGAGATATTCCCAAGGTGGGCCCAACCTATTATTCGTTGTACACCAATCTATGTAGTGGTATATGGTCCGGCTAAGCTTATTGTAGATTTTAGTATGGAGATGTTTTTTCGTGTTTTAGCAACTCAATTAATTTATTTAGGTATAGCTATCGTGATAATGCTGTTCTTGTATAAGAAGGGAGTGAAAAAAGTAAATGTTAATGGCGGCTAAGAATCAGTTTAGAGTTTGTTTTCTATCAATTAAGTATAACATTATGCGAGAAATGATTAACAAAGTTACATTTCTTACAAATATTTTCTTCATGATGCTAAACAACGGAACCTTTATTGTTCAATGGTTACTTCTATTTCAAATAAAAGAGGATATCGGTGGTTATACACTTGACCAAGTTATGTTACTTTGGGGATTAGCGGCTTGTACCTACGGTTTATCGCATGTGCTATTTCAAAAAGCCTTTGAACTACCTGAATTAATCATTAACGGAAAACTAGACTCCTTCCTGGTTCAGCCTAAGAATGTATTACTTAGTGTAATAACCTCTGCAACCAACAGTTCTGCAATTGGCGATGTACTCTATGGATTTGTTATTATGTGTGTATTTTCCTTCAGCTTTGGAAGGCTAGGACTATTTATTCTATTTAGCATAACAGGTGCAATCATTATAACTGCATTTTCTGTACTTGTAGGAAGTCTTTCGTTTTGGATTGTAAGAGGAGAGATGTTTGGGACAAATCTTACAAATATATTAATAAGCTTTGCCACATATCCCGATGGTATATTTAAAGGAGCAGTTAAATTTATATTATATATACTTATTCCGGTAGGAATGACGAATTATCTACCAGTACATATAATGACGAACTTCAACCCTTTATTTATGCTTACAGTTTTAGGATATATGGTTATGTTAGTAATAGTTGCGTTGTATGTTTTTTATAAAGGATTAAAAAGATATTCATCCAGTAGTTTGATGGTAGCGAGAATGTAATCAAAATCAATGTTTGTAAATATTTCCACAGTATATTATAATGGTATTATTTACTAGAAAAGAAGGAGATCTAATTATGGTTCATTTGGTATATTGTGATGATAAAGAAAAAGTACTGGAAAAAATATTAGAAGGCTCTAAAACTATGATAGTCCGTGGAGCAGCAGGTAGAAAGATACCGCACAGCCGAGTTAATGAGGGTGAAACACTATATTTTATGAAAAAGGGTACGGCAAAAATAACGGCAATGGCTACCGTAAAAAATGTACAAAATTATGTAAAACTAAGCGAAGAAGAGATAGTGAAAACGCTAGATGACAATCAAGGTAAACTTAATCTTACGAACAAGCAAAAAGAAAGATGGAACAAAAAATGTCTATGCTTAGTTGAATTTGAGAATCGAAAGCAAATCGAGCCTTTGGTTTTTGACCACCAGGGGAATATGGATGACTGGCTAATCATAGAAAAAATTGAAGATGTTGTAGTTGGGACCAGTATTCCGTACAATTATGAGAAATCAAGATTCTAATTGAATAAAAAGAAGATGTTTACTAAAATATAAGGAATAGATAATAAAAGTTATGTAGCTGATTGAAGACGGTTTTTCCGAAACCGTCTTCAATCAGCTACATAACTTTTATTCAATCTTACAAACTCTACACACATTATGAATATTTAAATCCAAGCACCATCAAATTTAATGACTTGTCCAGTAAGATAATTACTTTCTATTTCAGCAATTGAATATACAAATCGCGCAACTTCATCCGGACTTCCAAGCCTTGAAGCAGGAATTTCGTCAGCAAGAGAAATCAAGTCTTCGTCTGATAACATCCGATTCATTGCTGTATCAATGGCCCCACATGCAATAGCATTTACGCGAACGTTACTTGGTGCTAATTCCTTAGCTAGCGCTTTGGTGAAAGCGTTGACGCCACCTTTAGAAGCAGAATAAGCAACTTCACATGAAGCCCCAACCTCTCCCCATACGGAAGAAATATTTATAATTGTTCCTTCCTTTTTAAAAACCATATGAGGAACAATAAGATTACAACAATTAAATACAGAATATAAATTAGTTTGTATTACTTTATTCCAATCAGAATAAGTCATGTCAGTTAATAAACCTAAATAAGCGATACCCGCATTGTTAATTAGAACATCGATATCTCCAAAGGTAGAATAGATCTCACTAACCATTTTCTCAGCTGTATCAAAGTCGCTTATATCACCGATAAGTGCGAGACAGGGAACATTTTTTTCTTCAATCTCGTCTTTAAGTAATGAAAGTAAGTCATGGGATTTTCTTGAGTTTATTACGACAGCATAACCTTTTGATGCAAATTCTAAAGCAATTGATCTCCCAATTCCTCTGGATGAACCTGTAATAAAGACTGTCTTTCGTTTCATAATATTACCCCCTTATCATTGCAATTTCTTCCTTATATAGATTAGTTTTTTTATCTAACCAAGGAGTTTCAAGTATAAAATGTCGATTTGCTATTAATGGATGGTGAACAATTCGAAAAATTACTTCTGCTCCAATATAATCAGCACCTTTTGGATTATCTGAGGAAGCACCGATATTTGCATGTCTGTCTTTTTTTGCACCTAGTTTATTTAAGGATCCATTAATATGGACTACCTTTAACTTATCAAGACCTATTATGGTATCAAATTCGGATAAAACAGAATCTAAGTCATTCACAATATCATATCCCGCATCGTGTATATGACAAGTATCCATACACACTCCGATTTTATTTGGAAAATTCACCTTACTGATTATTTCTGCAATATGTTCAAAACGATATCCAACTTCAGATCCCTTACCAGCCATTGTTTCTAATAATATAGTAGGAACTGTATCATTGTTAATAACTTCATTGAGACCCTCAACAATTCGATTAATACCGTATTCAAGATCCATATCAGTATATGAACCTGGATGAAGAATTAAATAATCAGATCCCATAGATGCAGTTCTTGATATTTCCTCACCTAAAAATCTTTTTGCTAATTCAAATATTTCTGGTTTATAAGAAGCTAAGTTAATTATATAAGGGGCATGTACGACAAAATCGATTAAGCCATTTTTGGACATAAACTCTTTTCCCTCGACTAACTTTAAAGCATCAATTGGTTTTCTGATTGTATTCTGAGGAGCGCCAGTATAAAGCATAAATGTATTTGCTCCGTACGATTGGGCCTCTTTCGCTGCACCTAACAAACCGTTCGATATTGAAACGTGTGAACCAATTTTTAGCATAAAACCACCTCCATAAATATTTTAACATAATTTATTATGTTTTAATAGGTTATATAAGATTCGATTTATGAACATAATATTAGACACAGAAAAGTAACAAAATTTAATAAAAAATAAACCAATCGAGAGTAATAGTGTGGTATAATAACTTCGTGCGAAATCCAATAGGGTAAACAATGGTAATTTGCTAGGTTATTATCTTGATGAAAGCTTTATTTATAACGGTTGTACGTTATTATTCTCAAAATAACTTAAGATATCCATTTATCCTTAGGAGGACAAACACATGGTTTCAATATTAAAACGATATATGCTACACATTGTATTTTGTGTATCAGCAATGGTATTATTATCTTCGGCGACATTTTTTTCAATATATGCGGTTAACAATGAAAGTAAAATTATAAATGAAATTGAGCAAATTCCTGATAATCCGAAACAAGGAAATAATGAAGTCGACAATTCAGGAGGGAATGGATTTGTTCAAACGCCTGCCAAATTGAAGAAATATGAGACTGGACTATTACTAGGGGTTGATAAGTCAGGGTCCTTAACTGATGTTATTATGCTTTTTTATCTTGATGTAGATGCACGTAAAGTAAAGGTTATTTCAATACCAAGAGATATTAAAATAGACTTTAGGAAAAAAGAATTTCGCAAGATAAAACAAAATAATCCGAATAACAACGTATTATATTGTAAACTTAATGAAGTTTACGGATATTGTGGTCAGGGAGAACAAGGACTTAAAGATTTACAATCAGTGGTTAGTGTCATTACCGGAATAGACATAAATTATTATGCAACTGTAAACTTGGATCTCTTGGTTGAAGTGGTTGACACGGTAGGTGGAGTTTGGTTTGATGTGCCACAGAATATGAGATATGATGATAAATATCAAGATTTGTACATTAATTTGAAAAAAGGTTATCAATTATTAGACGGAGAGAAGGCAGAGCAATTAGTAAGATATAGACGATATGAATGGGGAGACCTACAGAGAATAGAAGTTCAGAGAAATTTTATATCAGCATTAGCTAGGGAAGTATTGGAAAACAGTAGCCTTAGGGAATTATCAAATGTAGTAACTTTAGCATATGATGGAATGGAAACAGACATACCATTATCCGTTGTATTGAATTATGCAACATATTTTTATAATAATCGACATCTTAACCTGTTTACTAGTATGTATATGATGACGATACCTTCCTTTCCAGAAGAATCAAATGATGGGCCATATTTTCAAGCGTATGATTCTGAAGAGGTACTTGACAGTGTAAAAAGGTTGATAGATAAATAATAAAGCGAGATTTAGTTAGTTAAATCAATTAGGAGGAAATAAAAGTGAATAAAAAGATTAGAAAAAATAAATTTCATTTACGAGTGCTTAAGGTTTTTGCTACTACGCTACTCGTAATGTTTGTAATATGTGGAGCTATTGTAGGAGCGTATGCAATATGGGGGGACAACTTACCTTCTGCTAAGAATATAATCCAATTTATTTCAGGAGTAGCAAATTCTGTTACACCGGGAGATAAAAAAGAAAGAATCACTGTGTTAGTCTTTGGAGAAGATAAAGCTGCTGGATTAACAGATGTTATGATGTATGTTTCTGTAGATATGAAGACAAATAAAGTTGATATAATTTCATTGCCAAGAGATACAAGAGTCGAGTTTGATGATCAGACATATAAAGTTTTTAGTCAAGTTGGGAAACGGTTACCAGAAGTCATTAAGATGAACTCAGCCGCTAATTATTATACAAAGGTTGATACTTATTCAGCAGCAGAAAATAAAGAAGCGAGATATTTATTTTCTAAGAAGGTAATCGAATATAAATTTGGTATTAAGTTTGATTATTATGTACAAATGGATTTAAATGGATTTAAGCAAATAGTTGATGCAATTGGTGGAGTTACAATGGATGTACCAAGAGATTTAGACTATGAAGATCAATTCCAAGATTTATATATTCATATTAAAAAAGGTGTTCAGACACTTATGGGTGCTGATGCAGAAGGAATAGTTCGATTTAGACATGGATATGCAAATGCAGATTTAGGTAGAATTGAAATGCAACAACTATTTATGAAGGCTTTTGTCAAAGAAATGCTAAGTGAATCCAATCAATTAAATAAAGCTAAGATAATTACGAAGATGTTTAACGAAGGATACATAACAACGAATATGTCATTAACAGATGCATTATTATATGCAGGTGATTTAGTAGAATTAAAGAGTGAATCATTTAACATGCAAGTAATACCAGGAAGTCCTAAAACGATTGATAGAGCATCTTATTTTATTATTGATCAGGAAGCAACGAACCAATTATTTACTGATATTTTAGGAATAGTTGAAGAAGAAGGAACTGCAAAAGATATCTCTTCAAAAGGATTGAAAATCGAAATACTAAATGGAACTGATATAAATGGGTTAGCGAGTGAATATAAAGAAAAGCTTGAAGATGATGAGCTTACAATTACTCAAATCGGAAATTATGGTGAGAGCAATAATGAAAAAACTAGGATTATTGTTAGTAAAAAAGGTATGGGAAATGACTTGAAAAAGTATTTTAATGAACCAGAGATCGTAGTTGAAGAGTTACCAGATAACATTGATATCAGAATAATAATTGGCGACGACAAATAATACGGGGGTTAAACGGATGAAAAAAAAGTTAATTGTAATTCTTTCCGCAGTATGTTTGATAATACTAGGCACAGTTATTGGTGTGAAAATTAATGCAACAAATGCTCAACCAGGTTCTATACAAGATCCGTTAATAACAAAGGCATATCTTGATGTTAGACTTAATAATTTGAGGACAGAACTTGGATTATCTCCTGGAACCGGAACTACAAATAACGATGGTAATGTAGGCGATTTAACTGCTATTACCCAGTATATAGATACTCAAATGGCACAAATAAAATTAGATTTAGATAAAAAAATTGCAGAGAATGCAGGTGGAACTGGAGCAGCTGGATATGTTCCAATAAGTGTACCAAACGGAGTTAAGATTGTTTGTTATGAAGGAACTGAATTTATTGTACGATCAGGAAAAAGTAATGGAACATACGTCATGATAAAAGGAAAGTATACAATAGAATAGGTGAATATGATGAGTTTAAAAAAATACAAAGACTTTTTAGCAAAGAAAAACACACAATTAGCATTACTTATTTTTATTAATTTAGGATTTATTATAAGTATATTTGTGAAAGCATTTTATTTTCAAGGAACATCAAAATTGTGTACAATTCCATTATTGACTAGAGTAAATTTGAATATGTTTATAGCTCTTTTCGCATCAATAATGATTATTTTTGCACTTGTTTGGTTATTGTCTGGAAGAAAAACAACAATAACTCTTTTAATAGTAAATATTATTATTAGTATTTTATTGTTTTCAGATGCATTATATTCAAGATATTACGATTTACCAATTGGCATATATGTAGCAATCTTCCAAATTCAATTCTTGGGAGATATAGGTGGAAGTGTTGGTAGTATTTTTAAGATTAAAGATTTAATATTCTTTATTGATTTCCCTCTATGGATTTACCTCTATGTTGTTGTTAGGAAAACAAAGTTGCCAAAATCTTGGAAGGTATTTGGTATAAGAATTGGAAGTGCAGTAGCAGTTCTTTTAATAAGTTTACTTGTTATGAGCAAATGTTATAGTAAAACAAATAGCCCAATGTTCTATTTTAGAAAAGATAATGTAGCACGTGAAATGGGAGTTTTCTATTTTCACTATTATGATATAAAAGAAACG
The DNA here is from genome assembly GCA_029256575.1 of Clostridiales bacterium. GTDB lineage: Bacteria > Bacillota > Clostridia > Lachnospirales > JAQSXR01 > JAQSXR01. The sequence goes on from JAQSXR010000026.1 coordinate 40,353, forward strand.
ATTAATACAGAAAGAAATAAGAAAAAAGATGTTACCAATGAAGAGATTGAATTAATTAAAGAAATGATTAATAAACAAATTCCAAATGAATATACCGGATTAGCTGGAGGGAAAAACTTAATTATTCTGCAGTTAGAGGCATTTCAGGAATTTCTAATTGGATCTACAATAGAAGGGGAAGAAGTTACCCCATTTTTAAATGAATACATTAAAGAAAGTTTATATTTTAATAATGTATATCATCAAATTAGTAGCGGAAATACAAGTGATGCTGAATTCCTTGCAAATAATTCACTTCATGCGGCTGCAGCTGGTGCAAACTATTATTTATTTCCATTTAATAAATATAATTCATTAGCAAATGTATTAAAGGATAGCCATAAATACAATACTTTTGCTGCACACCCATTTGATCAAACGTTTTGGAATAGGAATATTGCTTATCAAAGTCTCGGATTTGAAGAATTTTATAGTCTGACTGATTTTGTTATTGATGAACCTAGGGGTTGGTCAGTAGGAGATAAATCTTTCTTCAAACAATCAATCGATAAAGTTGTAGAAAGTAG
>JAQSXR010000055.1 GCA_029256575.1 Clostridiales bacterium
CATTTTAGTAAACTGTGCCCTTGTCACTTGAGCTTCTGGCGTAAATTTCCCATATCCAACTCCGACAATTATATTTCTCGCAGCAAGATACGTGATATAATTTTCTGCCCAACCACTTACGTCGCTAAACGTTATTTTATTATATGCAACCGCATAGGTAGAAAAGTGATTCGTAGTAAAGAGTACAGACTTTGTTGTTGCATCATATTTACTATAAGCAGGGATAGCATTGCCATCGGCATCTATGTAATAGATAAGTATAGCATCCGATGATTCACCCTCCATTAATGTATATGGAATGCTTAAAGTTACATAGCCTCCATCAAAACTTGTGATATTCTTATCTTTACTTGTAACCGTTATATGATATATAGGCCTATCTCCAATATTTTTCACAACATCGGTATCTAGTTTTGAACTATCTGCTTTCAATACACTTACTTTAAAATCCCCAACTTTTGCAAGGCTTTTTGTTGAAGTTTCATCGAATACAATTGTTATATCCGATTTTACTGTAAGTGTCTTTGCCTTTTCTAATTCAATTGCTTTTACTTCCACACTTCCATCTTTCCCTGTTTCCTTTACAACAGCCTCTGTATCCGAAGATATTGTATCTTTATCTGTTGGAGTTGGCGTTGGCGTTGGTTCAACTAAATCTGCACCAAAAACCGCAACTACATTTGATCCACTTTTTGTAAATTCAATTGTTTGCTTTGTAATACTTTCTGGTCCCATTTTAATGTCAATCGTCTTTTCTTCTATAATAACATTTCCTTCTAAAAGCCTTAACCTCAAAGTATCTTCTCCAGCCACTGGATATAGATTACGTACAGTCAAATCAGCATTTGTAATTCCTTCTGAATTATTCTGAACTACAGTAACATCAAATTGGCTCGTGTAAAGAAGCTTAGGTGATACAAATGTGATACCACCATCATTGTTTATAGAATTAAAATCATTCACTTCAAATCCATTCTCATCAACTACTGTAATAGTTATAAAAAGTGTTTTGTTTCCGTAGCTGTTATAACTATCTCCTTCAATCGTATATCCTACTCGAATGGTTCCATTCCCATCATCAATTGCTTTTAATATATCGTTATCGCTGATTTCTAGTTCTCCATTTTGTATTTGATTCATTGTTAAATCTGTTATTTCTGAAGGTATTTTTCTTTCAAAGTCTTCAAATACAGCTACATTAATCTTGTATCCACTATCAACCAATGCTTTGGTTCCAACATTTGATAAACTAATATCAAATGTCCTGCTACCGCCATTTCCTGTTCCGGTTTGTGTAATCGACTGAATGCTTATATCTGGTGCTAAGAGTTTAATTGTACTTCGAATAACTTTTCCTTCAACCATACCACTGTAAATTGGTATAACTTCAATTTCTAAATTATCAAAATTAGCTACTAAATAATCAATCTGTAACTCAGTAGTTTGATCTGGAAGTAGTACCTTGTCTAATACATAGCTTTGATCATTTGCCTTTACTTTAAAACCTGTTATCTTTGAAAACCCATTATTTCTAACACTTATTGTAACTGGAAGTGAGCTGTTAATAGAAGCATTCGATGCATCTGTGCTCACATTAGTGATTTCTGCAGTGTCAATAATCGTGATATTTGTTGATACAATATCTGTACTATTCGTTTTGAGCACTGCAATATCATCCTGGTCTATTTCTATATTTTTCTTTATATAGATAGATTCCAAAGTAACACTGTCTAGATTTCTAATCGCTACCGTTTCCAACTCACTTAACTCAACATAATTTGGATCTCCTGTTGTTATTCTAAAGGCAGCTGATGTCGTAATGCCATCTATTCCATCCGTTAAGAGCTTTGCGTATAGTGTCTGCTCCGCTTGGGCACCTTGGCTTACAGCTTCACTCCAGACAATTCCTACTGTATTTATGTTGGAATCCGTCGATTTTATAAAGCTAAAGTTACCGCTTGCTGGTCCAAAGCTACTTGTAAAACCGTCAACTTTATTTCCGTTTAATTCTCTTACGTCTAGAATTACATTTCTTAAGGTCTCTTCTACCCCTGCGGTCTCATTATACCAAGCAGTTAAGAAATATTCTTGTTCCATACCCTTTACATTTAATTTTCTTACTATGACCTGTGGATTACTATCTACACTTGTATTGCTCGTTAATGCGATACGTGGGGAAACAGTTCCATCAGATGCAATACGATAATTAAATACTTCCATATCTGGATAAGTTTCGCTATCCCCATCTGTATCAATACTTAATGTTACTACCGCTGTTCCATCGGATGCCATTGCTGTACCAAACGTCTTCACAATTCCAGCATCTCCAGAATCTAGTATTATTTCGTCACTCCAACTAGTTCCATTAAATACAGAATATAAAATTTCATTTTTCCCTTCAATCTTTGTAGGATCTTCAGCTGATACTGCTATTCTTTGCCATACTACAATTGCTTTGTCACCGTTGGCACTGATCTCTGGTATCATATCTGCCTCGGAATTCTTTGTTATTTGCTTTGTTACAAAGTTAGTTCCATCATATACAGAAGCATATATTTCCGATTTTCCGATTGAAGCAGCTATATCTACATCTGATACTACTTCTTCATCAAATGTGATTCGCTCTTCAACACCTTCCCAAGCTGCGGCTGCAAAAGAGGAAGAGCCGCTGAATGCAAGATTTGAAGCAGGTGTTATTTGGCTTGATATTCTTGCTGGGGCTGACCATACTCCCTCACTATTTTTAATAGAATAAGCTGCCCCTGTTTCATTTATATCGATTGAACCAAAATCACTAAGTGTAACCATAAGATTACCATCAGTAGAAACAATCGGGTCTGCATACGTATATATATTGGTTGCAATATTCTTCGTTGATACAGTACTATTTAGCATTCCAAAGAGTTTTGCTCTTCCATTTGTTACTGCATTATCTGCTCCCCCACTCCACACTTGAGGTGCGGATAAGTAATCTCTATCTTCTATTTCAAATTCGCCTTCATACACTTCATAATCTGTTCCATCGCTTCCTTTGATAACCATCATTCTCTTCATTCCAGGAAGATCAGGTCTTACAAATCCACCGTAATTCGTATAATCGAATCCATTTGGTTTGAATTTCTTTTCAAATCCTGCTTCACAAAGTACATATCTTTTCTTCCACCACAAGAATTTAACAACTGCCTCAATACCAATTGAGCCTGTTAATTTAAGTTGTCCTCCTGCTCTTCTAATATTCTCAATCACAGCAGTTCTAAAATAGTATTCTAATCCAAGTGTTCCAAATATCCCAATTCTTGCAGCTATTATTTTTGCATCAAAACCAATTCCACCATAAGCATAGATCGAGCCATAGACTTTGAGATAAAAATCAAACATCTCTCCAAAGTTTTCTTTCGTAACTCCAGCCGTAACTGTAGTACTGTCGATTAATAAGGTAGCTTCTACCCCCGCTTTTAACTCAACTCCATAATTAACTGGTATTATTCCAATTACAGCTGTTTGAGAATAGGAATAACCAACCTCAGCTGCACCAAGAAGACCTCCTCCAGTTGGAACAAGAATCCATTCGCCATTGCGATAGCAAACATTACCCATCATAAACCCTGCTACTTTAAATCCGAATTCTCCTTCTCCTCCGCCTAAAGCATCGGCTCCTTTTTCTATTAGTTCTTTTACATCACTAATAGCTCCAGCATAATTATTTTCGCCATCCTCTGGCATTTTTTTATTATAACCAATAAGCATACTAAAGGTTCCATTTAATGGATCATTGCTAAAGTCGTACTGCATTACAGCTTTCAGACCATTTGGTAAATTAAAATTAAATGCTTTATTGCCTAATATCTTTAGTCCAGTATTGCCAGTCGAAACATTCCCTGAAAAAGGAACCGAATCAAGTTTTTCAGCTGCCTTAATACCTGTAACATTTGACACTACAAATGAAACTGGAATCTTTGTAGTCGTTCTATTGCTTGTATTATATAAGCTATAGGATAGCTTAAGGCTACTTCCTGCTTTAACAAGGTTAGAATCTAGTTGAATTACAACCTCTTGCCAACCATAATTCATGTCAGCTAAACTAAGGTTTGTATATGTAATGTTTGAGGCCCCAATTGTAGCTCCCTTTTCATTCATTATTGTAGGAACACCAACTTGTCCTTTCGGCCAACAAACAAGAGCTTTTAAATATTTCGTTTTATTTGTTGTATCTATCGTAACATATTGCGTACGGGATGATACATCTTCCACAAAGCCAGTTGAAGGTGTGCTTAGAATCATACTATTTAGATACACATTCTGGTTTGCCTGTGCTTGTTGAAGTTGAATCCGAGCAAGACCAAAGCTTGCATTCCCAGAAGTTGTAGCATCTAACGTTGCATAGGCTGGTGCATAATTTCCTCCTGTTATTTCATAAACAAATTTAATCTTATCCGTAGATACTAGATTACCTAGTTTTGTTGTATCAAAGTTAAGTATAACATTTTCATAAGATAAATTTTTCGGTTTATGCGTAATAGCTTGCGTATCGACTTAGCTGTAATGTTATCTGTGTGGCTGCTACCGCATTTATTTTGCTTGTTGGGTAAGTTCCACCAGTTGTAGTTTCCCCACTTGATAGGTTACTTGCGTTTGTAGTTCCCATATAGATTTCACCAGAACCTGATCCCGAAGCTGTTATATCTCCCGTAATTCCAGTTGTTTCATATATTGCTGCCATACCATTTTTATTCGTAAGGACAGACTTATTTTGTCCACTTACAGTATAGTTTAGCTTAACTACTGCCTTTACTGTCGTTTGAAATACATATAGTTTCCCATTTAGGGTGCTTACCGTTACTTTAAAAGTAGTTGTTTTCCCTGTTGGTATATGCTTTACGGTAACTGTTGTTTCACCATCTTTTAGTCCCGTAAGTATTGAAGCTATTTACTTTTGCTAGGAGCTGTTCACTATTTAATGAGGCAGCAAGATTTCTATTAGTAATATCCAATGGAGTATTCTGAGATAATATAGAATTATCCATAGTGTTTACTACTTCAAGTTCATTTGTTTTATAAACACTGAACACAAAACTACCTGTTGCTAATTTTACTCCATCATAGCTGCTCGTTACCGTTATGGTATAAGTATCAATATTAGTCACTGGCTTATTTATGTTATTAATCGTTACCGTATTTCCTGAAATAACAAAGTTAGTATACTCTGTATTTCCACGTTTGACTGTAACTTTTCTATTTGATCCTGTGAGTTCATTTAATGTTTTCCATGAAAATTTCACCTGATCCACTGTATCATAATATACATTTGGTGCTGTATCAAATAACAATGAGGTTTGAGGAGGTGTTATTTTTATATTGACCTTTATAGCTGGCTGGTCATCGCTTGCTATAATCTCAGCTGTATAATCTTTAACCCCTGTCAATACTGCCCCTGGAATTCGGTAAGTGAGAGTTCCCGAACTTACAATTGCTGTATGAACTGTATTGCCTATACTATTTTTAACAATAATGCGGATGTCACGAGTTATGTTCGTATTCCAACCTATTGTTGCATCTTTTCCACTTATTATTTGAATATTCTTAAAGTAATCATTAACAGTAAGTGTCTCTTTTATCACTGAGAATTTCACTATCTTTTCTTTCGAAACTCTTTGTCCTGGAACAGAAGCTGTTAATTTAATTTGAAAACTTCCTTCTGTGAGTGCTGTAAGAGTTTTTCCCGTGATGCTGGCTCCTGCTGTATTTGAGTTGGCAATAACTTCATATTTATATTCTATGATTCCTTCATCATGCCCCTCAATACTACATGGATTCAAAATAGCATCCGTTGGATCTGTAAAGATATTTACTACATTATCTTTTCCATATGGAATGATAAATGTTCCCTCATGAAAGGTAAAATCACTAATTGAACAAGTACATTCTTCTTTCGTGAATGTCACTTCTGATAGTATTGAAACTGGAACTGCGCTAGTATTCGTAGCATTCGCAGTAATTCTAACAACTACTTTTCCTTCACCAGTTGCGGTTAGTGTATTACTAGTAAGGGTTGCATTCGTAATCCCAGCATCCTTTGAATCTATTTCATATGTATATGTTATTTGCGTTTCACTATGACCTACAAGTGTGCAATCTCCCTCTAATGTAAGCTTTGGATCTATGAACGTGTATTCCCCATTCGCTAAGCCATAAGGGATTGTAACCATTTGATTTTGCACAGCGAAGTCAGGTATCTCACAGATACATTCCTCCGTTGTTACTGTAATGACGATTGACTGATGGCTTTCTGCTTGACTTATTGAGTCAAATGCAATTACATCAACTTGATAGGTACCTACTTCTGAAAATGTCATTACTCTATTTGCACTATCAATAGATGCTCCACCTACTGGCGACCCATTCAATGGCTCTATGAAGTAGTTATACAATATACTGCCAGTTCCATTATGACCTTCTATTGTACATTGGGAAGCGTCTACTGTTGGCTCTGAATGTACTAACGAATAGGTAGCTGTAACTTCACCGTAAGGAATAACAACATGATTATCGCTTGTTATAGAAAATTCGCCTACTACGCATTTACATTCCTCTAAGATAGGAGGTTCAACAACAACACTTTTTAGTGTAGGGAAACTTGTCCCCATTTCCCATATAGTAGAAAAATCCCAATTTGTAAAGCTTATCGAATCCAACATTTGTACTGATGTTAATCCGGTTGCAATAGAATTCGATGGATTAATTACTTTTTCATTGTTGTAATAGCAATCCTGAACATCGGAATAATAATCATCACCCCCAACTATCCCAGCTATTTTACCGTCAGACAATTGATTGCCTGTTACTGTACCTGAGAAGTGGCAATTTGCTATTGAACCATAATTAAGTCCTGCAATTCCTCCAACCAAGCTATTCTCATATCTTGTTCCAAGTAAAATCTGATTCTCTAAATCTCCAACCGCATAACAATTGGTGATATTCCCTTGATTACGACCTGTAATTCCTCCAACAAAAGAAGGTGGAATCATACTTTTGTCTGCATATATTCCGTCCGTAGTATTCAAAGCAAGTGCATTTACTTTCGTTGAACTACCGCACCCACTTATCGTTCCATCTGCATTATGTCCTACAATACCGCCTGCTGCAACATCGGCGCTTCCGTTTGGATTACAAACTACTTGAACGATCCCACCAATTACATGACAGTTCTCAATAGTTCCAGCAGTCGCTCCAGCTACTGCCCCAGAATATGCACCAGCTCCAGCAGAAGAAATCTCACCACTTGAATTTCCACCTACAACACTAATATTTGGGTTCAGAATCGCGAGATTCTTAATAACGGATTGAGAGCTAGCTACACCAAAAAGTCCTCCATAAATAGTAACATTCTCGTTCGAGCCTGTTATATTTACAGTAAGCCCTGTAATTACATGATTATTACCATCAAATACTCCACTAAACATAGTTCCAGACCATGGAAAAAACCCTGCTGAAGTTCTATTATCCCCAATTGGAATCCATTCCACTCCTGTTAGTTCGATATCTGCTGCCATCACAACTGTTTTACCTAAAAAATTGGTAGCAGTCTTTCCATCTGTTCCGTTTACTAGATTTGCAAATGCAATTAGCTGCATAGTATCATTGACTACAAAACTATTAGCAGAACCATCCCCATACCAACTGTAATCCGGTGTTACAACAGCCGCTTCAACCTTCCCTGACAAAATAGGCATTCCAGTCACCACGATTGCTACACAAAGTGTGATTGATATTAATCTCATCCAAATACGTTTCATGTTGTTATCTCTCCTTAGATTTATTTAGGAGTATTATAGCAAAATTTAGCATCAATATTATTCCAATAGCGAATATAGACCATTTTATGACGAAATCAGTTTTTTCGAAAAAATTACCCTTAATATAAAAGAAAACACCCTTAGACAAAGTGATAGCATAACTATCCTTTTCTATAAGGGTGCATAAAATTAACTAAATATTTTCCTGTCCAATAAGTTGGAACAACTTTTTGAATGTATTATTTTCAGATCCATCAACTGCTTTTATTCCTTAATTTATACCATCCCATTCAGCATGAAATTCTTGTAGATACCCCTCCATAAACTTATGGCGGTTTTCAGCTAGTTTTTTCCCTGTTTCAGTATTCATTAGTTCTTTAAGTTTCAAGAGTTTCTCATAAAAATGATTAATACTTGATCCATTACTGTTTTTGTATTCTTCAAAATTCATCGTTTCATTTGGTTTATCTTCTGGATCATAAATGCTTCTATTTTTACTTCCTCCATATGCAAATGTTCTTGCAATACCAATCGCACCAATAGCATCAAGCCTATCTGCATCTTGTACAATTCTACCTTCTAAAGTATCGGGGATAATGGTATCGGTCCCCTTATATGATATAGATGATATTATGTTACAGATACGCTTCACTAAATCATCTGAAAATCCATTTGATTGCATAAAATTTATAGCATTCGTACACAATCACGTACTATCAAATAGCTTATAATCATCCACATCGTGCAATATAGCCGCCATTTGTACGATTTCTAGATCGCCTTTTTCTGCATTACATATGTTTGTTGCTAAATTCAATACTCTCATGCTATGGTAATAATCATGTCCGCTAAAATCATTAACAAATATATCTTTGATATATTGTAAACTTGCATCTAATAATTCATTATTCATAAATAGACCTCCATAGTAGCGATACAAAAATAATCTTTGCAAAATAATTAAATAATTTCAAATGATTTTCAGAAGATTTCTAAACACCATTCACTATTTTCTTTATGATAAAATACTTCACTCAATGATTCAGATTCAAATACAGCGAACATTTTATCAAATCCATTTGCCAATTGAATTCGTTTTATAAAACAATACGACAAAACGTTCATTATTAGATGTCTGGAACTGCTTGATTCCACAAAGAACGGGATTCTTTATTGTTAGTCCTGTCTCCTCATATACCTCACGTATAACAGAACCTGTAAACGATTCGACTTTCTCTACATGACCGCCTGGAAAAGCAATACCTGGCCAGTTTGGATTCCGTCGGTCTTGCACAAGAATATTACCATCATTATCATATATCATACACATATTTGTAAATACTGCTTTTTCGCTATTGCTCATCGCTATCATCCCCCTCAATCGAAAATATGAATAATTCCAGCCTTCTTTCCTTACAATTCCATATGTAAAGTCATTCCTTCTTCGTATACAGCCTTTACGCTAAACCCTACACTCAAATATAGCTTCTGAGCCGCAATATTGAAACGATTAACACCTATTTCAAGTTCTTTCGCTCCTTCGTTTTTCAAATACTCAACTGCCCATTTCAGCATTATTTTACCATACCCTCTGCCCTGAAAACGGCGATCAATCTGTATAATAGAGATTGCATAGTAGTCTTTCTTTTTGTTAAGTTCAAGGATTAGAAGTCCGATTGCACGATTACCTTCCATTTCGACGAAAGCTCTTAAATTTTTATCAACCAGACACATTGCAATAGATGATTTCGCTTCTAGAACGTATTCAAGCTGCTCCGTATCAACCTTGATAGCAAGCGCATTCCAAATATTCTTTTTGTTGCAACGTATCATTTTGGTCTCCATCGGATAGGTAAATAGAGCTTCAATTTCTTCTCTTGCATCTTTACGGAAATAACGCCACGTACTCTCTATGTTTTTCATAATTTGTTTTTCATTGCTTAGATGTGTGTAGCATAATCCACTGCTTTGATCAAAATAGAACATGACCTGAAATCCCATAAACTCCATTTCACCACATGCCATTCCATTCGCATTTTCAAAGCAGATGCCCCTTCCCTCATTATCGTACTTCAACATAGTATCCCATAACTTTTTAGAAATCAGTTTTCCTGTACTCAACGCATTCATTAGTTTTTTCAAATCGTCAAAAGTTGTAGTGAAAACTCCATGTGGCACAAAATTCAAGGGTAATTGGACAAGTTCTTTTTCTCTGTAAACCCCATATGATACCGTATCGGCATGATAATCTTCGATTGTCGCGGTCATTTCAAGTGGCTCAAAAATATTCTTTTTCTCAAATGCATACAAATTCATCCCTGATACCCGTTCAATTACTTCTTCAATAAATATCGCATTTGACTCAGACCATTCCGTTTTTTTCTCTGGTTCAAATTCTAAGTCATCTTCTCCAATAAGTTGTAACACCATTTTGAATGTATTATTTTCATAAAATGCCTTTTTCTCCTCTCGCATTTTATCATACGCTTGAAGATTGTTGTGCCCCATATCTTTGTCTAGCTCTACCATTATTTTACCGAAGTAGAAATCAGGTATGCCAGAATTAATTTTCACTAAGTTTTTAATCTTTATCTTGTCTGCATACTTGTACTCTGGAATATATTTACTTAGTTTATCTGATAGCTTAATCTTTTTTTCCTGAACCAATTGCATAAGGCAAATTCCAAGAAGCATTATACTATTTGTTTGAAACGAATAGGTACAATCTCGCCTTGTAGGAATTTCTTTTTCTCTATCCGCAAAACCATATATATTGTCGTGTAGAATTTCACCATCTTTACTAACTATAAAACCACCTGATATGTCCCATTTCTTTGCAATTTCATCAATCGCAGTTGAAAACTTTTGTTTGTCTATATTCATTTTATTTTCCCTCGTGTTGATCTTTCTATTGTTTAAAACAATCTAAATTAACCTCTCAAATTTCAAATCAAACTTTGGTGAAGTTACGTATTCCAAATATTTCACATTCCCATCAAACTCTAAATATGCTTTATATCGCTCAATTATCGCTGGCGCTGTAATCATATCAAGCACTTTTTCTTTTGGATACCATCCTACTTCAGAAGTCTCTTCCGATGTTTGTAGTGTTCCACCTACAGGTTTACATATAAAATCAAGCATTAGCTTAGTTGGTACCTCTGTTATTCCATCATACCATAGGTTTTTTCCTGTATTTGAAGATATAACAAATAAAGTCTGTACTACTACAATAATCCCGCTTTCCTCTATGGTTTCCCTAATCACAGCATCAATTACATTTTCGCCTTCTTCCACTTGGCCCCCTGGAAATACCCAGCCTCCATGTTGTGTTTTTACTAATAATATTTCACCTTTATCATTTTCTGTAACCCCTGCTGCTGCTAATATATGTGTTGGCATAGTCATTTTAAATACCTCCCAATTTATTTTTAGAATAAATAATTCTCCTCAAGGCTATTACTGCATACCTTGTTCGAGTAGCAAACTAGCTTACTTTATATAGCTATACCCCAAATCTTTTTAACCTAATCAGTAGATACATTGCCTAACCCATATCTCTTTATCATCTCCTCAAACGGAGTATTATTTAGGTAAGATTGAAGTGCCATCATAACAGCTCCATGCGTAACAACTAAAATAGTTCCAGTTTCAGATGTGATAATTCTTTGTAGTGTAGTCAAAACCCGTTCTACTAACTCTTGATAAGACTCACCTTTATGAATTTTTGAATATCTTCTATTGTTACACCATTCACTCAACTCAACAGGATATTTTTCCTCTAACTCTGCCCAAGTAAACCCTTCCCATAACCCAAAATTCATTTCCTCAAGACCTTCTATTGCCTGACAAACAACATTTAATTCTTTGTTTGCAATTTCAGCTGTTAAAGCAGCCCTTTTTTGCTTACTTGAGTATATCTTAATTATATTATGATTCTCCTTCTGTAATGCCTTCCCCAGCTGTTCTGCCTGCATTCTACCAGTTGAATTTAATTCGATATCGTGTTGTCCTTGTATTCTTTTTGCTAAATTCCAATCTGTTTCTCCATGTCGTGCCAAAATAATTTTCATCTGTTTCCCTCAATTTCTGCTTCGTTTGCATTTACTCTGACCAATCCATTTGTTCATCAGGTATTCCAATATTTTTGCAATAATCAATAATTACTTTTTTCCCTAAAAAATCTCCTATCTCATAGGATAAAACTTTGTCTTTGAAAACAAGTATTTTGGTATTGTCAACTTTCATATCAACATACCAATTACCTGTAAGAACCTTAGAAAGGGCGTCTGGAAAATCACTAGTACACAGCAGTCCAATATTTAGGTATATCATTTGTTTTCCACAATTCAGCTCGTTCTATCTCAACCATATCCAAAATCAGCTCATCATTTATACTTTCTTTAATTAATACACCTTGATACATTGAGTGCCTCCATATTCATGGTATTTTATTACAGAAATTATAACATATAGAATTTTCTTCAACAACCGATTATCTTTTATTATTTCTTTTTGTATTTTATATAATCCTAGCTTGTTCAAATATCCTACACTAATCTATTCCTTCCTTTAAGACTTAAATGTTTCCCTTATTGACAACCACTCTATTATTAATTATAATTCAGCTATATACTGGTACTGTTGATTGATACAATAACTACACATATTCAAGTACCAAACAGGAGGTAAGCATGACAAATTTTACACTCATACTCGATTTCAATACCAATATTCCTCTTTACGAGCAACTATATCAATATATCACAACAGAAATAAAATCCGGTAATCTTCGACCATATGAGAAATTACCCTCAAAACGCAGTTTAGCCAATCATCTAGGCGTTAGTCAAAATACTGTAATCGCTGCATATGATATGTTAATTGATGAAGGTTACTTAGTTTCCAAAGAACGAAGTGGGTTTTACGTTTCACCAATTGATGCGAATGCGTTTCCAGCGATACCTGACATCAAACTACCTACGCCCACTACATCAAATAATCCACTCCCTACTAAATACAAGTATGATTTTAATACGAACTTAGTTGACACCACTTTTTTCCCATATAAAACATGGACCAAAATCACCAAAGACATTATGTATAACGACCCAACTCTTTTAAATCATGGGGATCCCCAAGGCGATGAATGTCTCAGAGATGAATTAGCAAAATACCTTCATGAGTTTAGAGGAGTCAATTGCAAACCTAGTCAAATTATTATAGGAGCTGGTATCGAATATTTGTTGGGGATCATTTTTCATATACTAGGTAAATCTTCTTTTGCCTTTGAAAATCCTGGTTATTATAAAACTTATAAGATTGCCCAGAATAATAATGTACCCGTAAGCTTAATTGAGTTAGATGACGAGGGAATGTCTGTAACAAAATTATCCACGTCCAAATCAAGTGTTGCATATATTACGCCGTCTCATCAATTCCCAATGGGCATCATTATGCCAATTAAACGACGCCTTGAATTATTAAAATGGGCAAATGAATCTTTGGATAGATTTATTATCGAAGATGACTATGATAGTGAATTTAGGTTTAACGGAAGACCTATACCAGCTCTTCAAGGAATTGATAATCACAATAAGGTTATATATCTAAGTACATTTTCAAAAAGCATTGCGCCTTCCATAAGAATTGCTTATATGGTGCTTCCTGAGCAACTATTAGATATATATAAACGAGATTTTCATTACTACTCGTCTACTGTGTCACGCTTTGAGCAAAATTGCTTGTATCAATTTATTAGAGACGGTCACTTTTCTAGACATATTAACAGAATGAGAAATATATATCGTTCCAGGAAGGATAAATTAATTGCTGAACTTAAAATCCTACCCGACCAAGATAAAATAGAAATAGTTGGTGAAAATGCCGGCCTTCACCTACTGCTAAAGATAAAAAATGGGATGACAGAATTAGCGCTCTTAGAAAGCGCAAAAAAAGTTGGTATAAAATTATATGGTCTTTCAAATTACTTTATTGATGGTAACCCTACAATAGATAATACTGTAGTTCTGGGATTCTCTAATATTGAGATAGATGATATAGCGATTGCAGTTAAATTACTAAATAACGTATGGTTCACTAATAATACTAGCATATAATTAATTATATAAAAACACTTACGAATTAAACACTGTTATTTAATAAGGCTACATGATATTGAAAATAGATATTTAGGACAAAAAATAAAGACACAGGAAACTGAAATTACAGTTCACTTTGTCTTTTCTTATTACGTAACCCAATTTTAGGTATGCATACATAGATAATGATATCTGCTTCCTTATCAATAACTAACAATCTTGCAATGGCACTTTTTACCCTATTCACACGGTACTATTCTTTCATATTATCTTACTTCTTCTTTTTCGAGTAATACAATATCTACTTTAGTCAATTTTCATTTCCAGCAACATATCCTTTAAAGTTTCTAGTTTTACTAATTCGCTGTTAAATAACACTTCATTAGAATCGTTTATTTTAAAAGTTCCTTGTGAAAAATGTAAAAGACTGTATGCGTTATCACCATAATAGGTGTTTTTGCATAAATATAAGAAATAAGTATTATCAACTGTAATACCAGCAAAAGACTCGATAGTTACATCTGGAATAATCAAATCGATTTTATTAGATTTTTGTTCCCCTTTTACATAATCAATTATCTCTGCTTCATAAATAATTATAGGTGCATCTACTTTTTCAACTTCAAATGTTCTAATGCCTCTTTCTTTCTCTTTTGTTATCTTTACCTCCGCTACCATATCTGCCATTTTTAGTAATTCAGATATCTCATATGTTTGTTCTGTAATATTTAAAACAACTTTTGATGATTCACTTACATTAGAAGTAAATGTATGTTCTAATTTTTTATCATCATTAATTTTATTTACTATTACAGAACCAACAACTACTAGCAACACAATCATTACTATACCTGCTGTCAAGAATCTTTTTTTCATGATATTCTCCTATTCATAAATTTTATTCAAGCAACATTTCTGTACTCTACTCTTCATAGATTTTATTGTGCCGGTATCTTAACTTTTTGACATTGGTGAATTCGTAGGAGTTTTTTGTATTATATTAGTGGTTCCTTTTGTTTTCCCATAAAGAACAGTGCTATCGTACCTGCTCCTGTGTGACTACCAACAACAGATCCAATGTAGTTCATTTTAATGTTGCTATCAATTCCTCTCGCTTTATTAGAAGGAATTAATTGTCCTAAATCATTAATGTATAGAACTGGCTTGATATTTAATAACGAACCAACCGCTGCTGCTGTTGCGCTAACTCTTCCACCTCTTTTTAAGTGGTTTAAATCATCAACTGTAAAAAACGAACAGAATCTATTTTTATTCTCTTCAACCCAATTCGCAACTTCATCTTTCGTCTTTCCTTCTTTTCTGAGTAACGCTGCTTTATATACAAGCAATCCCTCACCCATACTAGCTGCAGAAGAATCTACTACTGTAATATCTGCGTCTGGATATTCTTCTAATAACTCATTTCTAGCAATCATTGCTCCATTACAAGTACCACTTAATGCTGATGATAATGAAATGTATAATATGGAAATCCCTTGCTTAACGTAAGCTTCAAACTCTTCCCGAAATCTATATGTATTAATTTGTGCGGTTGTAGGTTGTGCTCCATTTCTTACTGCATCATAAAAATCCTTATATGGTAAGGTCTTTCCAAAATCCTCTTCTATCTCTCGTCCTTGAAAATTACAAACAAGTCCAATACATTTAATATCTAAGTCATTTACAATTTCCTTGGTTAAGTCCGAAGCAGAATCAGTAATCAAAGCAAAATTTTCCATAAATACCTCCTAGG
>JAQSXR010000056.1 GCA_029256575.1 Clostridiales bacterium
GTTTTCTATATATGGTATCTTAAGATTTATTACTGTATCCGGTATTGAAAAATATTTATCTGTTTTTCCTGCAGGATACAAATACAATGTTTTCATATCTAAACTATATAAAACATTATCCACTGCTGTGAAGTATTGATTTTCAATATCCACATCAATGGTAGATAACATCTTTAAATTATTTTCTGTATCCAAATATATAGAACTAACTTTCCTACCGATATGAAGGGCTGTTGCTTCCTCGAAAAATCTTAACATATCGAAAGGTAAATATGTAACAGCATCATCAACTATAATCATTTTTACACTTGTCAAACCGTCCTGAATTTTTATCAGATCTGTATTTAGTTGATCAGTAATTACAAATACTGACTCCCCCTTATATGCAGCTGCGTTCGTTCCGTCATAAACAAATGTATCATTATCATTAAATGTATCCTTCTCAATATCACGCACCGTTTGCATTTCTTTTACTTCACTTTGGTCAAAAAAAACAGTTACACCTATCAGCATACAAATTCCTATCAACAACTTTGTTAATTGCTTTCTAATTGCCATCATATTATCCTCACCCTTCGTAGTCACTTACCTCCACTTCAAGTGGTTGTTGCTATTAGCCCTATATACCTAATTCAATTTTAATCGCAAAAAAATCATCTTCAAGAAATGCAGTAATTACACCATTCATACATTTAATTAGTTCATAGGCAATAGAAAGCCCTAATCCTGTAGAATTATAGTTTCTTGAAGCATCCGCTTTATAAAAGCGGTTAAATACTCTTTCGGTATCAATATTATCATTACTGTTATATTTGTTTTTAACTAAAATTTCAACACTATTCTCATTGCTATTCATTTCAATAATAATAAGATTTCTCCCATAATCCAAAGCATTCTTAATAACATTTTGCATGACTCTTCTTAGAGCTGCTTCATTTGCCCAGATTAAGCAGGTCTCATCCGGAATTGTTATCTTAGGCTCCATTTCTCTATTATTGAAATCCTCATAATACGAAAAAATAGTACTATACAATATTTTATTAATATTACATTCTTCAAATACTAATTTATAAGATTCATTCTGTAGTCTAACATAAGTAAATAATTGTTCCACCATTTCGTGCAAGGAGTTTAAACGAGTATCAATAATCTGAGTATATCTTTTGCGGTCAAGTTCATCTGAACAGTCTGCTAATAGCTCAAAGTAACCTTTTAATGATGTAAGCGGTGTTCTTATATCATGTGAAATATTAGTGATTGTTTCTTTCAATTGATTATCTTTTCTTTTGTAATCAATTTCTTGTAGCTTCTGCTTTTTCAAAATACCATTTAGACATTCGGAAAGTTCCCTGATTTCTTTCGGATTAATTTCAGTTGAAATAATTTTATTCGTATCATGTTTTTCAATAAATTTAAGTTGGCGGCAGATTGATTGAACCTGCCGCTTGTATAAAATTAATATGCTCAAGCTAATTATAGTAATTATTCCCATTAGAATATCAAACCACATTTTTACTCCTTCTAGATCGCATATTATTAAATATCTCTCTTTTCCATTACTAAACTACTAATTAAATTATACACCAGCATAGCAATGATAAAAACTAAAATCACTCTTATGCTTATTTCAGAAGTAGGATTACTTGTCAAAGTTTGCACATTTGAAGTAACTAAATAGTCTGGCAGATGTGCTCCCACATTATTTCCATTAATACTAAGTTTACTAAGGTAACTGATAATTAAGGATCCAAGTCCTGAGCATAAGCATATGCTGATGATCATACTGATTGCAGAATTTCTTGTTAGAACAGATACCATAATAATAATTACAGCGAATGCTAGATGCAAAAGACATTGCAATCCCATATACTGAAATAGCTTCCATGATATATCTAAGGAAAAGTTATCAAGAAAGATGCTCGAACCAATTCCTGTCATTAATAACGTGATTATCAACTCAATAAACACAAAGACAGACATTACAACTGTTTTTGATAGTATTATATACCACCTTTTCTTTGTGCAGCTTACTATGTTTTTAATAAATCCTGAGTTGTTTTCCCCGCATACAAACAATACTGTAAAGATTCCGGTAAATAAGAGCAAAATCGCGCTGGATATCATTGTAGCAAATTCATCTAGTAATGTGATATGATCTTTCATTAAGGCGGTGCCATCATATGAAATTCCCAGATTCGTATTCTGGCTATTATCTCCAGCATCACTTGTCTCCCCTGTAATGTTTGACTGTCCATTCTCTAATTTCAAAACTTTAATACTATTTTCAATCATAAATACACTAAGGAGCATAAACGCAGCGATAATCATTAAAATCACATAAGCGCTTTTACTTTTTAACAAACGATATAAATCCATTTTAATTATATTAAGCATTTTCTACCCCTCCTGTAAGGTCCATAAAGTATTTTTCAAGATTATCTTTATTTACTCCAATGGAACTAATTTTAATTTTGTTTAATGAGAATTCCATATTGATATCAGCTACTTCCTCAAGCCTTTCAAAAATGTGAATTGTTTTACTATTCACAACCTTATAATTGTGTATTTTCAGGCTATCAAGTATGGTACATGCTTTTTCCGGCTCATCAAGTGCAACCTCAATTCGTTCACTACATTTCTCATAAAGTTCTTCTTTTGTAAGTTCTTCAACCAAGCTTCCTTGATCTATAATGCCATAATGAGTAACCAGTTTTGATAACTCTTCCAGAATATGACTTGATATGATAATCGTTATGTTCCTCTCTCTATTTAATTTCATAATCGTTTCACGTACATCAACAATACCTTGGGGATCCAGTCCATTAATAGGTTCATCAAGAACAAGCAGATCCGGTTCACCAATAAGTGCCATTCCTATACCCAGTCGTTGCTTCATACCAAGTGAGAAATTCTTAACTTTTTTATTACCCACCATGCCCAGTCCGACACACTCAATTATTTCCCTGATATAATTTTTTTTGTAAATACCCATGCAGATTGCTTTCAGCTTAAGATTATCAAATGCTGTCATATTCGGGTAAAGACCTGGTGCTTCAATCAAAACCCCGATTCTATCATAGACATTTTTAACCTCATTGCCTTTGTGGCCAAACAGTTCAATATCTCCACTTGTTTTTTCTGCAAGTCCCGAAATCATTTTTAAAAATGTTGTTTTACCAGCTCCATTTCTTCCAATAAACCCATAGATTGATCCTTTTTCGACATTAAGACTAACATTATCCACTGCTTTCTGTTTCTTATATCGTTTTGTCAAATTGTTTGTTTTTAATATATACTCTCTCATATTGTCCTCCGATAGATTTTATATAAGACTATGGTTTTATTATAAGATGAAATGTATAAAACTTCGCAAATAAAAGATTAAGATTTGTTAAAGAAAATCTGCTAATTGCTAAATTCGTTCAATAAAATATGGACATGTCATAGCAATCTGATTGTTTCAATGTTTCAACAGACCTGTTATGAAATGTCCAATTTACAATTTGAGCTTAAATCCAACTCCCCATACTGTTTCTATATACTCATCTTCCGTAATTTTTTTAATTTTATTTCTAATATTACTGATATGTACATTAATCGTTTTATCTTCTCCTATAAAATATTCATCCCATGCATAATCATAAATATCTTGCTTGCTAAACACTCTGTTAGGATAGGTAAGTAATAGTTCAAGTATCTTAAATTCTTGTTTTGTCATATTTATTTCAATATCATTTAGCATGACCTCAAAAGTATTTTTACTCAGCTTTAAATCTTTGCAGGAAAGTATACTAATCGTTTGATTATTTTCTCTTCTTAATTGCACATTTACTCGAGCAACCAATTCCTTAAGCTCAAAAGGTTTTGTAATATAATCATCCGCCCCTGTTGTTAATAAATCAACCTTACTATCCAATTCATCCTTAGCAGAAACAACGATCACAGGAACTTTTGAGTATGTCCTAAGCTCCTTTAAAAATACATCTCCACAGATACCGGGTAACATCAAATCTAATAAAATCAAATCATAATGCTCGTTTTTAACACATAGCTTAGCTTCGGAACCCGAAAAAGCTTGTGTACAGGATAAATCATTTTTTATTAAAGTTTCAAATATCATATTATTAATGTTTGCATCGTCTTCAACTAATAAAATTTTATGCATTATTTACCTCAACTCTTTATATTAAGTAATATCTAATAATAACATGATAAACTCTATCCTATAATTTGTCACGCAAAACATGGAATATTAATCCATAATTAGTTAATAAATTACTATCTATAATAACGATATCTTCTTATCAAAAACTTTTAACACCACCTGTATATTTATAGAGCGTTAAAATAACAGAAACCTCTCCAAAATCTTTATGCCCATTTATGCCTTATTACCAGTACACGAAAACCAAATACATGGGTTTAGATATTTTCTGTACTTTGTAACTGCCTGCTTTCCTACAATTGCAACTCCTATCCACCATGCAACTCCTATCCACCATGTCGCTTCACCACTCGCAATTAAGATTGGCACAATAGTGGCTTTCTGGGCAATTGATAGTGGAAGAAAGGGAATCGCAAAAATCAACCCATACAGAATAAAGGACAGAACCACCAATACTATAGCTACATTCTTCAATAAGTTGCTTTTTTTTATGGGCTTTTGTGAAGATGCTTCTTCTACACCATACAAAAATTCTTTAAGCATTTTCCCGTACTTTTTCATTATTATAACATCAGCCAGCTTCAATAGTAGACGTACTCTTCTTCCACATCAATACTGCCGGAAATATAGTAGCCTCCCTCAAATTTGATGGTAGATTTATCCTCAAGATCAATTAAATAAATTTCAACCGGATCTTCATCACAGTCAAACAATATCTTAAGATAGCCCCCATCCATATCTCCTCTCATGAAGTAAGCAGACCCATTCATTCCCTCTATATCAAATGCATTTAAGTATAGACCATGATCCTCTCCGCCAGTTCCAACAGAATATACATTCATTTCCATTCCATTATTAAAGTCAACTCCATAATATACATGGGTAGCATTTGCTGCAAGAAGGGTGAATGTATTCGCTTCAAACCAATTACAACCTTGAGCTTCTAATTCCTCCTTACTGGAGCTATGGATTGTTGTAACCTTTTGCTTCTTTACCTTATTTAACTTCATTACTTCCGACTCTTCCGATATTGCCAGAAAGAACAATTCATTTTCGTTCAACTTCAAATCAAAAATATCCAGACCCGCATAAATCTCCGTTTTATTCATCCCATCAAAATCAATGTAATACAATCTATCTGTAGGATCATTCCCATCCAAGGTATTATTTGAACTTTT
>JAQSXR010000027.1 GCA_029256575.1 Clostridiales bacterium
CAAATCTTCAATAATAAACTCATCTCCGGATTTATGATATCCCCCTCTGCATTTGCTTTCAGTAATTGTAATCTTTATTTTTTCCATAGTCTAAAGCCTTTCTTTGTAAATTCCTATTTAGTGATTAGTATCATATTTTAGAGTAACGTCACATCATTTGTAGCAGCACTGGTTTTACACTATACTAGAATTACAATCTAACCTTCTCTCAGCAAAGTACATCCCCCAACTTTGCAAATCTTCTACTATACTATAAACTGTTTTATCTTGAGTTGAGTAAGATTCGGCGGTTCCAGGATTATCATCAGTAAAATTATCCCACGCAGTCTTTAAATTATCAGTCTGTTTAATCTCGTGTTCTAAATAAAAATCAATATATTTTACAACTTGGTTACTTTGAATTGTAACTACACCATATTTTTCTACCATCAATTCATCTCCACTCTTGTGAGATGCAAAACCAAATTTACACAACCCATCATTAATCAATATTTCAGAATGTCTATTTAAGACAGTTAACGCCTCTACCTTCGTACAGCCATCCATGTAAAATATATCTTTATGTAATTTTTCTATTAATCCATTCCCTATCTCTAATTCTATCGATTCATTCGTTGGTATTTCTAATATGAAGAAAAGTGGTTCTTCTTGTACTTTAATAAAATGTTTTATTACTTCTACCTGCTTATCAGCATTAACGTTAGCTAAAATAATATTATCTTGAATCTCGTATCCTTCACTTATTCCAGTCATATTAGCAACGTGGTATCCTTTTGATAATTTAAGTATATCCATCCACAGATTATCCTTTCTCATATAATTATTAGTATTCACTAATTTTCTAAAAATAGAACGCCTATTCCAGGCCTCTTTATCAACCCTCACACCCCTATTCTACTATTGATTCTTGCTTGTGTTATGTATAAAGTATATTCTTTCATATTCCACTGTGGAAATATTTTTTTATATTCTTAACCGACGGTCATTTTCCCGTCTAGCGTGGCTTTCAAACTCATTGCTCTTTTACTTTCAATAACAACTCATAAAACTTATCACTCTCACTAAAATGAGGAAAGTGCGCAGAATTCTCAAACCAAACTAATTCCTTATACGGTGCTTCAAGCTTTTCATTTCTTCACATCCGTCATCAAATTAAATTCTTTATTTGTACCCCAAAGAGTTTCTGCTGACATTTTATTTCCCAACATAAACCTTATGCTGTCTATTCCATTATACTCTGGCGAGAACATACAACCCATCACGGCATCTTTGGTGACATTTGGCTCCACACCCTGCGGACTGTACTTCTTTATGATTTTCTCTTTTGCTAACGTTGCTTCTATAACATCTTTATAAGGAGGGGGGCCTATCTCTTCTAATGTTTTTATCCCACTCTTATCCTTATACTGATTGGCCAATTCCAGAGCATATTCATACGAAATACGTTGCCCTTCCTTTTGATCAATTACTTGGCCCACTCCAATATAGGCTGAAATCTTAGTCGAATTATTCTTAACTAAATTCATACCCAATTCACTTCCCCAAGAATGTCCGACCACAATTATTTTTTCTTTGTTATATGTTTTACACAAATAATCGATTACTTCCTCTGCATCTTTTAATAGTTGTTCTTTTGTCATACCTTTTTTATCCATAAAAAATGTATAGGATTTACCTGAACCTCTTTGGTCCCAATTCACAACCACAAATTCTTCTTCCAGTTTTCTTTGATATTTTCTTGCAAAACTAATCTGAGGGAATCCCGGTCCCCCATGTAAAAATAAAATAACTGGATTTTCAATATTCGTTCCTCTAATCTGTAGTGACTGCTTTTCACCACCAATCGAAATATCTGCTAATATATTAATACTATTGATTCCTTTTATATTAGGAGTATAGGTAGGTCGAAATAGAAAAATAAGAAGAATTACAATACCTACTGTTATTACTATTTTGCTGACTCTAATTTTGCCATTGCTCTTCCTAATACGCACGACTCTTCTCCCCTTTATAGTAACTTATAACGGTTCATATAATGACTAATTTCATACTAACCATCTAATGTTTTGTTGATATAACTCTAGATACAGGGCATATATTGTTCTAAATCTATCTTTTCAGATTACCATTATTTGGTGTATTTATCAAGATAAATACGATGATTTAACTTTTGATTTGTTATTTGTATGCTTAGTAGAAGGATAATCCTTTCCCCTTGGGCTGAAAGCAAAAAAAGAATGCCTATAATGTGGGCATTCCAATTTTTACAGTTCTGTTTATTATGTATTGGTCGATAGTGGACAGAATGAATCTCCTTTGGGCTAACAAAGAGTTTTACTTATCCAATAAAAGAATACATCTCATTCCCTTCTTTATCAATAGCACGAATCGTATACCTATAATCTATAAAATATGCATCAAGCATTGCACGATAACCCTTATTCTCCCAACACAATCTTAAGCTATGCGAATCAGCTTCTAATACTTCTAACTTAGCATCAAACCCAAATGCCGGAAAAAGATTTCTAAATCGAATGAGTTCTAGCTGTTTCTTAACTACCTCTAGCTTTAAACCTTTTTGTACATCCTCAAAGGTCAAGTTTGTGCGATTGATCTCTTTATGTCCGCCCGAACCTGCCTTTTCCACAGCTTCATAGTTGTTCTTACCCGCAAACAGATCTAAATACCAGATTTGGGGCTTCCCAGGCATAAACATCTGTATAGCACGTGCTAAAAGCAGCTTCTGTTCGTCTTCACCCAAAGCGCTATAATAGGTCGCATTAACTTGGTAATACATATTCTTCTTGCCATGAAGATCTTTAACAAAACCTCCTCTGCTAACAACAACGTCAATAAGATGCTCTATCTGTTCATCTTCAAGCAAGCCTTTTAAATCAAGTAAAGGGATGCCATCATGACACCCAAGCATATTAACCGTTCTAATACCTTTTTTCTGAATATCAAGTATCCACTTTAACAAATACTGATTCGTTTTTCTTTCAAATGCATCAATGAGCAAACCAGGAAGGAAAAAGTCATAGGTCATATACCCCTTTTCTGCAATCTTCTCGTGAATGAGTTCACCATACGATGAATGTATTTCCGGTAGAATTGTTAACCCAAAATTATCTGCAAGCAATTTAACACGTTCCAACAGCTCCCATGTTCCGGGGTCGTTCAGGAAGTTTTTAGCACCAGGTTCTTTGGGTGCATACGCAAATGCATCAAGTCTGACGATTTCTGCACCATAACTCGCAAGCTTTTTAAGTGTCTCTTCATAGAACTCCCATACCAGTGGAGATTGGATGTTCAAATCCATCTGTCCTAAATAAGTGCGACTTGACTCAAGTAATTCAATAACGGTTTCTTTGTAATCCATAAATCTACCAAATTCTATTTCTTTTGGTTTCTTTCCACTCGCAAGCGCTTCATTCACTAAGTTGGTAAGTCCCTCTGCAGTACCATACTGAAGGTTCATCCCATGCATAAGATCTGTAGTAGCCAATGCCTTATATTTGACCTCCTGATAAAAAGTGTTCCAATAAGGTACCTCTTTCCCATCTGGCATACGTACATTCAGTATTGGAAGCCCAGGTTTTCTAAAAAACATATCTTTGATTAATTCATTATCCGGTTGAATATAGCCTTCTCCTGTCATCTGTCCATGCCCTTGCCAGAAATGATTCCAATTAATAAAGAAGTCTTTGAATATTGAAGTTTCACCATTTTTTAGGATGTCTTGAAATTGTTTCGATAACACTGATGCATGATTTAGAATAAAATCAAATTTAAAATCCAAACCTTTATCTTTGATTGTGTTTAAATCGTCAAAGGTAGCAAACATTTCATTGAGTTCATAATCAATAACCGAAAATCCACGATCCAAATCCGTATTGAAAAGGCTAGGCAATACATAAAGTGACTGAAACACTTGATTCAGTTCTGGGTGATCTAAAAATATAGAAATATCTCTTAGTGTGCCTCCGATGCTATCTGGATAAACATTCAGCATAGGTCCAGCTTTCAATAAATTAGTATTCATGTAATCCTCCTATACCCTATTCTTGTCCCATGAGTTCTAAATATGTATCATATGAAACTATTTCGCCACTCTTAGTTACAATGATCTTTGCCTTTGATGCTTGGGAAAACAGCAACTCTTGCTCAATATGAAGAACCATCGATGTAAATGGACTATCTATTGCACCATCCCTGTTACGAAGCTTACGATGTTCAAGTGTTTCTTGAGGCGTACTATTCAAAAGTACGGGAATGTCAACATTCTGAAGATTTGTATTGTTTCCATGAGTCCATTCAATAATCATGACCTTTTTATCGCTAAAATCAACCGAATCATACCACACTTCACTTTCTTCCCTACCCATTCTCTTAAGCATTAACTTTTCGTCACCATTCTTAAAGTTTGTGATAATCTGATTCAATTCATTAAAATCTATTTCAAGCAATGATCCCAGATAACTTTTAAGGCCATTTCTTCCTGCTGCCTGATACGCAGAAATCCATTGATGTTCTTTACAAGCGTCTGGATCAACATCCTGAAAGGATTCCTGTAAAGTCTTTAAGATTTTGTTTCTTTCTTCCGTATATACCCCACTATATACTAATCCCTTTAATCCATTTTCTCTAAAAACTCGAAGTCTTTCAGCATCATTGTGCTTAGGTATTCTATGTGGATAATTATCTCCAGATAGTACATAACTACCTATTTTAATGTCGTTGAGATAATAGGATAGCAAAGCACCAATCTCAGATTTACCAACACCTGAGCCACCATGTACAGCAACAACTTGCGCTTTCGTGATATGTAAAGAATTAATTTCAATTTTATCCCCTGGCATATCTCCTTTTGGAATGCTTTTGATATCTTCTATACAAGGTGGAATCCATTCGGATTCTAATAAGATCTTGTCATCATTTTGAACTAAAATATTTTTTTTCATATTAAAAACCTCCACTTATTAATTTTATATTTACCTTTTGATTGATTACTTGGCCACTCTGATTATAAATTAAATTTCTCCTGAATCATTCTTGCAACCATTTCAGGTTCCAAATTTGTATTATTAATTTTCAAATAGTTATCTTTCATGAATTCTCCATCCAAAGAATTCAGTCGATACTTTTCCTCTAACCTTCGAAACAATGCTTCTGATTTTCCTATATCCCTTTTTGTTGACTTATTGAGCAAACGGTTCTCTGTCTTATTTCTCTCAATTCTTAGATCATAATCTGCCTCTAACTCTACATAAAATACCTCTGCGCCTCTCGATAGGAACAATGTCTCAAGCTGATTGACAAAATCCCAGTCTTCTGGTGCATCCAATGCCCACATATATGTAAAAATCATACCGTATTCGCTACTCTTAGAATATGCATCAAATATTTCTTGTCTGAATAGTCTTGTGAGGCGACTTCTTTCTGATGGCATATTAGTAAATAAATCAGAGACCACATCTATTGTCATGTGGTTGTGAAATAATCTTAGATCTGTAATCTTTGTTAGTTCTTGACCGACGGTCATCTTACCGACTGCGTGTGGACCAAATATAATGATTAATTTCATTTTAAAACCTCCAATGGTTTGCTGATAAAATTCTAGATACATTGCATATATAGTTCAAAATCTATCTCTTCAAATTACCATTATTTAGTATATTAATCAAGTATTAAAAAAATGGAGTTTAGACGACTCAAAATTTCCAAACCGTAGGTGTTTATGGTCTAACATTATCCCATATAATTTCTAGACATAAATCGCATATATAAATATTGTACCACAATTGATATCAATGTTGCACCCAAAGGCCAGAATCCAGTAAAACTAAGATAGGACGTATCTGTGCGTGATAGGCCGATAAAATGTATAATTTGAATTGGTATGTAAAAACAGATAGAAAAACGGATTAATAGTATTAATTTCGCTCTGGCAAACAACTTTTTATCAATAGGCATATTCTTATATTTTTTGAAAATTGATACGATAAGGAGATTTTCTCTTACTTGAATCAGTGGCCAAAAATAAAGAGAGGATGCAATCAGGCAACAAATTACGTATATATTAAAAATTGCAATGTGATCCATCTCCCCAAAGGAACCTGCCAGCACAAAGGTACAAAACAAAAACATTACGACACCACCGATTCCAAGATTTTTTGTATCGTAATATTCCAAGTTCTTTTTGTAGCTTTTATCCATTTTTATATAATTAAGTAGTTTCATAAATCACCCTTTCTGTAATCGTTTCGTATGGAATACGTTTCAATTTACTTGTTCCATCTTCCTTTTTTGAACAGATTACTGATACTAAATCGAAGCTTTTCATCCGTATTGTTCTGGTACTCATCAAATAATGTTTCAACATCCTTACTAAATATTACCCTGCCATTATCCAGCATGGTTATGTAGTCGGCAACCTTATCAAGATCACTGGTATTATGAGTAGAAAAAAGTATAGAGGCATTCTCTTCCGCTACAATTTCCTGAATTATCTTCAAAAAGTCATACCGAAAGACCGGATCAAAGCCAGCTGTCGGCTCATCCATTGCGTAAAGTATAGGATGATGAGCTGCCGCAAATGCTAACTGAAACTTCAAGAAGGTTCCTCTAGATAAATCTATTATTTTCGTTCGTGTTGAAATTTCGAAGCGGTCCAAATATTTTTGAAATGTATCTTCGTCCCAATTGGAATAGTAACAACTGTATATCTCTGCATTTTTCAATACACTTTCTTCAAAAAAGAAATTCTGATCATCCGAGATAAAGGCGGTGATATCTTTCACTTTTGCTTCCTGAGTGCGACAGTCATAACCACCAATGAGAATCTCACCTTCATATCTTTTATATTGATTTGCCATTAGTCGAAACAATGTCGTTTTTCCTGCACCATTGTACCCGACCAGTCCCATGATATATCCTTTTTCCAAAGAAAAATTTACATCCTTTATTGAAAAATCAGGCCATACCATACTAACATGATTAAATTCAAATACTTTATCCATTGTTCCCCCTCTTTTTATTCCATCGCATCAAATAATATTTTGATTGTATCTAGGATATCATCCCTTGGAATTCCAGCCACTTTACAATCCCGCACGATAGTGGCTAGTCGTTCCTCTAACATTGCAACTTGTTTCTCTTTCAGAAAATCTGTATTATGTTCACAAACATAAAAACCTTTCCCCACAACTGATTTTAGAAGGTTTTCCTTTTCTAATTCTTCATAAGCCCGCTTGGTTGTAATTACACTAATTTGAAGATCTTTTGCAAGATTTCGTATAGAGGGCATCGCCTCTCCCGGTAATAGTTCTTTTTTTATGATGGCGTCTTTAATTTGATTAATAATCTGCTCGTAGATTGCAAGCGTACTCATTCTAGATATACTAATCTGCATGGAATGTACCTGCTTTCTTCTTTCCTATATAATGGTACATTTCGTGATTCGCATTGAATGTGATGACTTCATCAAAATATTTCATAAAAAATACTACTATACATGCACTGGACACAAGGAAAGACGGAATATAATAGAGCCACAGTAGCATATTAAATTCTTTATCATTCATTGGAAGCAAAACACCTATCCACGCTAATATAATTGTGGTAATTAACAAAATATTGCTATGGATAGTCGTCTTACGCTCTTCTTTCTCCATTTTGGGTTTAACGGGAACGGGAAGATTTTTAGAAAAATAATATTTTTGAATAGCAATATCCGAAGCGTAATAGCTTGGTAATAGGGATAGTAATATTGATCCAAGGAGAATGAATCCAGTATAAATAAATTGAATCAATAGGATAAAACTATTTACCTCAAGGAATAATCGAGATACCATCAGGATGAGTCCGAATAATAGCATCATAATAACGAGGCGAAAAAAGCATGCTGTCACTAGATATTTTTTTCGTTCCGATTCTGTAAGTGGACATAAATATAATCCTTTTGCGAGTTTAACTGGAAAGAGAGTCAAAATAGTCAAAATTAATAAAATGGAAGACCCAAATATATAGTGATATTTAGAATTATTTCCAATTATCAATAAGTTCATATATGAAGCCCATATCATCGGGATTGTAAATATTGAATAATTGCCTTTCTCATAATGGAAGCTGCTTTTCCAAATTAAATTCCACACTATGGAGTCCCCCTTTTACCATAAAATACATTAATTCCTCAATAGTTGGCTCAAACATTGTCAGCCCTGATTCATTAAGGAATACATCAAATGCATTATATATCAAAGCCATCGAATTATAGATTCCATTCTCCCGATATACAACCATCCTTTCCGGTAATCCATTGATTTTACTTTCCTCTCCCGACACTAGGATATACTTATCCATTAAGATCTCTTTGCTCATGGAAAAGACTATATTACCCTCATGCAAAAGGGTAATATAATCTGCTATCTGATCGAGTGTATCCGTTTGGTGGGTCGCAAGTAGTATGCTTTTTTCACCATCCGCAATCAAATCCTGCATTATATCCATAAATTCCTGGCGGAATGCCTGGTCCAGATTAGCCGTCGGCTCATCCATAATGAAGAGTTTTGCATTGTGTGATAAAGCAAATGCTATCTGAAACTTCATATGTTGTCCCTTGGATAATCGTTTCAGTTTCTTTTTCGTATCTACATGAAACTGCCTGCAGTATCGAAGAAATTCATCGTGATTATAGCATTCAAAGTATTTGCCAAAATTTTTAGCATTCTCTTCTGCACAAAGGTTCCGCTCATAATAATTTTCATCCAGAACAATACCCATCATGTTTTTTGCTATCTTCTCTTCTTCGTCCATAGATAATCCATCCACATAAACTTTCCCACTATCTTTATGATATATATTTATTAAGGTTTTTATTAATGTTGACTTTCCAGAAGCATTCACTCCAACCAATCCCATAATATACCCCTTGGGAAGATGAAAGCAGACATCTGTTAATGAAAAATCCATGATTTTTTTATTTAGGTGTTCCACTCTTAGCATGGTTCCTCCGTTCTGATATAAACCTCGAATCGATTGTGAGATCCTCTTAGGATGAATCAAATCATATGGGGTGTATATAAACCGTTTATATCTATATATACAGTATATGTACCATGGTATTTTTTGTCAAGCGTTTCCTAATCTAGATATTATATTCCCGTTCTTCCACTTGAACTCTAGATATAAGAATGCACCAATTGTCGCATAAACTCTTTCTTTTCATCCCAAAATAGAAAATACCCACTCAGTCTGATACGCACACATTCTCCATACTATGTATGAATAAGTTGCTTCATACTTTCTCCATTTTGCAATTACCAATGACTTATTTTTTCACTTCTGATTTACTTTCTCATCCCATTCACCTACTTTTTTTATTAGTATATATTTCCCTTACCTTGTTGACTATTTCTACCATGTAAGTGATAATATAAAAGTATAAACACTACATATAACTTTTACAAGGATGTGTAATATAAATAAGGAGGAGTCTTTATATGGACGGGTACAATGTTGACTCTGAATTAAAATCAGCAACTACTAATATGCTAAATCAAATTGAATAGCATATTCAAATACAAAAACTGGAGTGGGATGACACCACTCCAGTTTTTGTAATATCTTATAAACCAATTTTCTCCTGTATCATTCTTGCAACTGCTTCCGGTTAGTTATCTTTATTTATCTTTTTATTAGTTATCTACATTACTTCTTCGTACAACGATAATATTTTAACCTAAGCTTGAGTCCAATAACATACCCCTCCACAGATTTAAAACACTCAGGATGAGCTTGGCTTATGAATTTTACAGGATTACTTACTGCCAGCTTCACATAATCCTTCTTTGTCCAGCTTTCAAACCCTGATGAACTTTTATGCTTAAGCAAATCAACTTTATTGCTTCCAAATGAATAATATTTTTTAAAGCTATGGTAAATATCCTCTTCATTTACAATCATCTTAAGTTTTCCGTTATTATAAAAAGCCATTAATAGGGGCATCTTATATGATTTATTCATACTAGTTGTTTCAATCATAGTTATAAACTCTTTACCTAAACTACTACATAATGCCTTCTCATCCTGGTCTAACAAATCTCTTTCTTCCAGAAAACTTAGATAATCTCGAAACGGTGAGTATTTCGTATTTCGCTTCAGCGCTTCATAAATCTCCGTTTCCATATAGGTAAACAAATCAACCCTGCTTGGTATTTTTCCCGCTACTTCACTTGTAACTTTTCCTCTAATAATGTCAAACTGTTCTTCAATTTTTTCTCTAATTGACATCTCTTGTTCTGCCTGCCGTTTAAATATATCAATCAATTCAAGATCAAAGTCAATCATACACTCATCTGGAATCTCGTAGTCCCCTTGTGTAAAGCTCTTAGCAGCTTCCTTCTCATACTTTTTGCCACTCAGAAAAAAGGGCATTAAGTGATGTGACCCCCATTAGTTAGACTTTATTGCGTAGTAGTGTTTAAAGTTTTGTATGCTTCGTTATTAGAGTTTCAATACAACTCTTGTTTCGGTTACGGGGTTAGGTCCTCAATATGCCCTCTTTTTGTTTCTTGGTTTCAATACAACTCTTGTTTCGGTTACGGTAAAAACTATAGGTTTAATGGCACAGATGTATTTATGTTTCAATACAACTCTTGTTTCTGTTACGGTTAAGGATGCCGATACTTTACCGTCTGCAAAGGCTCGTTTCAATACAACTCTTGTTTCGGTTACGGATTCCCAGTTATGGTTGAAGCTAGCGTACATAATAGGTTTCAATACAACTCTTGTTTCGGTTACGGGCTTGCTCTCTTATTTTTTTAAGTCCATCTACATTTGTTTCAATACAACTCTTGTTTCGGTTACGGTAATGAGGCATGGACATTTATTAATTCAGACTACAAGTTTCAATACAACTCTTGTTTCGGTTACGGTGTTAATTCTAAAGTTCTTTTGTTATTGGTATTATAGTTTCAATACAACTCTTGTTTCGGTTACGGTTAAATGGATTGATATGTATATTTATTAATAGTATAGTTTCAATACAACTCTTGTTTCGGTTACGGATGGGTTGCTTTATTAACTTATAACTTATTATATCAGTTTCAATACAACTCTTGTTTCGGTTACGGAATACGAGATGCATTATCTTGCCATTTTCAGCATAAGTTTCAATACAACTCTTGTTTCGGTTACGGTATATGACACCTGTTATAAATGGGGGATTAGTTGAGTTTCATTACAACTCTTGTTTCGGTTACGGTAATTGAAGATACTTCTTTCGCTAGATATACAACCGTTTCAATACAACTCTTGTTTCGGTTACGGGATGTAACAGGCGGGATAATAAATATTCATTGGAAGTTTCAATACAACTCTTGTTTCGGTTACGTTATGAACAGATTGCTATTAATAGCGAAAACATGCGGTTTCAATACAACTCTTGTTTCGGTTACGGCTAAAAATTTCGCTTGCCACACTTGCTTTGTCCATGTTTCAATACAACTCTTGTTTCGGTTACGGGGTATGCGTAGTTGGGAGAATACAAACATCAAACTAGTTTCAATACAACTCTTGTTTCGGTTACGAGGATATATAAATGGATATATCAATGCATTTTGTTTGTTTCAATACAACTCTTGTTTCGGTTACGGCCCCCTTTGAAAACCAATAATTCCGTCTTGGTATCGTTTCAATACAACTCTTGTTTCGGTTAACGGTTATATATTAAAATATGTTGCAAAGGGATTTGAAAGGTTTCAATACAACTCTTGTTTCGGTTACGGTTATTCCGTGGAGATGCCACGCTCCATCTAGGTGTCGTGTTTCAATACAACTCTTGTTTCGGTTACGGCAGTAAGAGCAAAGGAACTTGTAAGTATCTCTATGTTTCAATACAACTCTTGTTTCGGTTACGGATTTAGTGTATTGTTTGATGGAGTAACAGATAGCATGTTTCAATACAACTCTTGTTTCGGTTACGGAGATGCAAATATTCGATGTTCATTATCTTTCGTAAATGTTTCAATACAACTCTTGTTTCGGTTACGGCTTGTGCTGCTTGTGCGCCTTTTGTTGCTAGTGTAGGTTTCAATCCAACTCTCGTTTCGGTTACGGGATATTGGAGGATTAACAATTGACGTTGCTCTTGTGTTTCAATACAACTCTTGTTTCGGTTACGGTTTAAACACTGATAATGGTACCGTTCGATTAGACTAGTTTCAATACAACTCTTGTTTCGGTTACGGCCCATTGCCTGTGTGATTTCGGTTATTCTCAACCGTGTTTCAATACAACTCTTGTTTCGGTTACGGTTATAATTGCTGTATGTAATATGTTGGCACGTATATTGTTTCAATACAACTCTTGTTTCGGTTACGGCTTATCTATCCTATCTTTTAGTATCCCACTTAAAAAGTTTCAATACAACTCTTGTTTCGGTTACGGCTTTTTCTTGAGATATAATTTCTTCAATTATTGTGTTTCAATACAACTCTTGTTTCGGTTACGGCTATATTTTAAAATATGTTGCAAAGGGGTTTAATAGGTTTCAATACAACTCTTGTTTCGGTTACGGCCTGTAGGCTCATATTTTAAAAGAGAAATATACAAGTTTCAATACAACTCTTGTTTCGGTTACGGAGTAAGATTTTACAATGATACAAAAAATACAAAGTCGTTTCAATACAACTCTTGTTTCGGTTACGGGTAGAAAGTGGGAATTACATTACTCAAGATATAGTGTTTCAATACAACTCTTGTTTCGGTTACGGAAAAGATTATACATCTACAATATTACACTATGGATTTGGTTTCAATACAACTCTTGTTTCGGTTACGGATGGGAAATCGGTACAAGCAAGATTGAGATTATTAAGTTTCAATACAACTCTTGTTTCGGTTACGGCCCCTATATTTAACTATACTTCGTATTAGTTCTACGTTTCAATACAACTCTTGTTTCGGTTACGGGATCTCGTCATTGAATTTATCGAATAATTTAATTGTTTCAATACAACTCTTGTTTCGGTTACGGACATAACAACTTTGCTAATAACTTCAAATGCTTTTGATTTCAATACAACTCTTGTTTCGGTTACGGGCGCACAACGTAAAAGCAAGCGTTGCTATTAATGCGTTTCAATACAACTCTTGTTTCGGTTACGGTTATCGGATGATTTAATCCGGATGCTAGTAATAAAGTTTCAATACAACTCTTGTTTCGGTTACGGTTGTTACACCAAGGACAACTATTTGCCATATTTCTGTTTCAATACAACTCTTGTTTCGGTTACGGTCTTTCATTTGCAATCGTGCGCTGTATTTTAACGAGTTTCAATACAACTCTTGTTTCGGTTACGGTTTCCACTCATTACACATTGCATACTCTTGTATTTTGTTTCAATACAACTCTTGTTTCGGTTACGGCACTATTACCTTACATACAGCCATTATTACTATTATGTTTCAATACAACTCTTGTTTCGGTTACGGACAGATACGCAAATAATATTAACATATATACATAAGTTTCAATACAACTCTTGTTTCGGTTACGGCACCACTGCTGTAATACCACCATAAACTATAGCTGTTTCAATACAACTCTTGTTTCGGTTACGGAACGTTAAAACCAAAGAATACTGTGGATATAACAAAGTTTCAATACAACTCTTGTTTCGGTTACGGAGAATATGTGTAACGGATGAGTTAGAAGAAATTGAGTTTCAATACAACTCTTGTTTCGGTTACGGATTGAAAATCTTCTTTAAATCATCAATAGTTGTAACTGGTTTCAATACAACTCTTGTTTCGGTTACGGCAACTACCATCTGCAACACAAGAATCAATTAGAACGTTTCAATACAACTCTTGTTTCGGTTACGGTGGCAAAGAATTAACGGCTGGTGGCTATTGTTTTATGTTTCAATACAACTCTTGTTTCGGTTACGGTATTGACAATGCAAAGCGTACAGATTTTGTATCTAAGTTTCAATACAACTCTTGTTTCGGTTACGGAAATTACATTCGAGACAGCAATAATGCCAATCCAGTTTCAATACAACTCTTGTTTCGGTTACGGCATTTAAGGAAAGCGAAGAAGATATTTATAACGAAGGTTTCAATACAACTCTTGTTTCGGTTACGGATCCTCTTTTGCTACCATAATCCCTGTTTTATCAAGTTTCAATACAACTCTTGTTTCGGTTACGGAGGCTGTTAAGAAACTTAAGAAAAGGAATGGTTAAAGTTTCAATACAACTCTTGTTTCGGTTACGGCTATATCTATGCCGTGGTGAATGTCGCTGAACTGTGTTTCAATACAACTCTTGTTTCGGTTACGGAGATTTTAATAGTCAAGTTGAGAATCTATCTAATTAGTTTCAATACAACTCTTGTTTCGGTTACGGGAATCAACCTCTAGCCTTCTTCTTATTCGCTTATGAGTTTCAATACAACTCTTGTTTCGGTTACGGTCCGTTGGCATAGCCTGGAACTCTTCCGTTTTGATAGTTTCAATACAACTCTTGTTTCGGTTACGGCAAAGCTGAATGGATGGATGGAAACACCCTACAAAGGTTTCAATACAACTCTTGTTTCGGTTACGGTAGATATCGTTGATAGTATGTTGGGGGCATATGATAGTTTCAATACAACTCTTGTTTCGGTTACGGTATTGTTATTAATTTATTCGTTACTGACATAAATATGTTTCAATACAACTCTTGTTTCGGTTACGGTATAATAGAAATACATTTAGTAACAAAATAGTGGGGTTTCAATACAACTCTTGTTTCGGTTACGGTGGTTATCGGAACTGTAATTGGTATTGCAACAACAAGTTTCAATACAACTCTTGTTTCGGTTACGGGGTTATCGGAACTGTAATTGGTATTGCAACAACAAGTTTCAATACAACTCTTGTTTCGGTTACGGAACATAAAAAATGGACAATATGGGATGGATACGGTTGTTTCAATACAACTCTTGTTTCGGTTACGGTCACACAGACTCTACATTCCTAATATTATGTTTTATGCATACCCTGCTTGATCACTGGTTTCAAAGATTTTTTCCAAGCGCTCATCTTAATATTTAGAAACAAACATAAATGCCTGAAACTCTTTAATTACATTGGTTCAGAATTTTAGTGTAACATACCGGTTGGAAAAATAGTAGTCTTATAGAATCAATTGTTCTGAGTTATTTATATTAGTTCCAAGTGTTTCTTCATCGAAACTAGATGTGTTCATCAATTTAATGATTGACACAAAATCCTCTTTGGGTTGTATAATATTTAGTAGTTCTGACCTTAATGCAATTAAATTAGATGGTGTAATATGACCACGAAACACGGATTTTTGATGATGTTTAAAATACTTTTTGCATATTTTAAAAACCTTGCCTACGCGCTTTTCTCCAATATCATAAAATACAAAAGCATAATTATAATTTGTTTTTTTCACAATATATGCCTCCTGTGTTATTGCTTATTCTCTAAACTAAATGGCACAAAGTCTTTTCCTTCAATAATATATTTTATTAATTTATAACCGTCTATCTTAATAGCAGTTTTATAAGTTACCTTTCTCCTAAGTTTTGTGTGCTCAAAGACATTATTGATACGATTTTCATATTCTTCAACAAATATCTTTTTTCCACTTTCATTTAGCAGAGCATAATTCAGTTTCTTATCAAAGTGTTTTTCTACTGTAATCTTTCGGTTATTTACACAATCAAAAATAGTTTTAAATACAATAATTGGCTTAAATACTTCTGATAAATCTAAGCTTAATGAAAATCTACGTTCCACAGGTTCATGCAGAAATGAGATTGATTGATTCAAATGTGTTTCATATAACTGTGAAACTGTTTTTGTATATAACAAAGTGTTGCCAAAAGAAATCAATGCATTAATTGGATTATCTGGCGGTCGCTTTACTCGTTTTAACATTGCAAAGTCTTCTGGTAGAATAAATTTAAACGTGGCATAAAATTTCCCCCATATTTCTCCTTCTAACGCAAGTAACTGATTGATACCTTTTATTTTTAAGAGCATACTTTTTACATCTTTTCTTAACCAATCCAAATAATCTTTTAGTTCTGTTTTTCCATGTCGATAATAGTGGTACAAAGTAAAATATATGTTTTCAGCTATGCCATTAACTATTGCTTTAGCAATATGCATCCTCTTATCATGATTATCATAAGCTAATGCTTGTTTAACGATTACCCTTCCGCTCATTAAATGCTCTTTAGGGAAAAAGGTTCCAATATAATTCCTGTAATAACCAAAAAAGTGCAGAACAATTCCTGCTTTTGATAATATCTCCAGTAGTTTTGTACTAACCGTTATATCATTAAAACAATACAATTCTTTGGTGTCTTTAATCGGTAAATATATTAATCCGTTTTTTTTTGCGGAAACATATGGAAAAGTCTTTTCGTGATAACTCGCCCTTTGAAAATATATACCGTGTTTCTTCCTTCATTGTCATCCCCCTATATAAAACAGTATTCATAATATGCACATTTTTTACATCCCTTTTTAAGTATTGACTCAGGAGTGTATTCAGAACATATCAGTTCGATGATTTTTGCATACTCTAAATTAAGCTCGTTCTCCAATTCCTCATTCAATTCTATATAAATCATCTTTTGCTCTATCTGGTTTTTCTCAATACATTCTAGTCGACCTTTTCGAATAATTCCTTTTTCTTTTAATTTCATTAAATAGAAATACAATTGTTGGATTCCTGCATTTACATCTGCATCTGACTTCTTTATTTCAACAACGTACTCATTCGTTATTTTATCTATTCGAATATTATCTATTGCAACTTCCTCTTTTCGGCCTGCCTTCAATTGATGCAATACACGGCCAATTCGTACTTCTTCAGAATTATCTTCTAAATTAATTCTGTGATAAAAAAGCCAACATTGCTTTTTACAATGGTAAAAATAATTTACAATTGTTCCAGTAATCTTCCCATCTATCATAATATTAACCTCTTCGAAAAGTCAATTAACTTTTGGCGATCAAACTTGCCATTATCCATAAATTCATCTCCATTTTGAATATAAATGTAGCCACCAAATTCTTCTCCACAAAATTTTGCAGAATCCGCATACCTTAAGTTATATGTAAAAAAAGTCATTTTGCTATATAATTCAGACAACCTAATCCTTTTCTCTGCATAACCTAAAACATTATTACTACATAGCTCCTTGTATTCTAGCCACAAAGAATTTCCATCTATAATTTCACCATTATTGCGATGTAGTTTATATCCTAAATACAATTGATAATTGGGCTCCATTAACGACATCGTATTTTCAATCTCTCTAAAGTTCAAATTCCTGCAATTATTATAGACCGTCTCGATGTTCTGTCCGTTTTTCTGACTTCTAAATAGACGAATATCTTCTATTACTAATTCATATAGCTTTCTAAACTCTTTATTTACAAATAGGTCTGCATACTCTTTTTTATCAATTGAATACTTTAAACGAACATCTAAAGTTCCATTTTTTTGATAAACTTCTTTCGCATCATCATGATGAAAAAAGAAGATCTTACTTCCACTCTTCCTACAAGATCGATTTATTCTACCAACAAATTGTTCTTCAGAATCTGGAATTGATGTATCTTTAAACCCTATATCCATATCAATATCGACCCCAGCTTCTATTACTTGTGTAGCTATTAAAATAATGTTTGTAGCAGTTTTTATCTCAAGCAATACTTTTTCCCTTGTATCTATATTGTCATCACCCGTTAATTCAATTACCTTAGCTTCACCACAATCTAAAGTAATTATATAATTATAGAATTTTCTTGCCGTGCTTTTTTTTATAAATTCTATTAATACTTTGCTGCCTCTAAATAGTAGAACTTTTTCTGCAATTTCTTCTAAACTATATTTTCGATCCATTAAACTAAAATCAACTTCGACCCTGTTTTTAAAAAAATAATTTTTGAAATAGTAATCAGTATTTTTTATCAAGTTTACAACATCTAATTGATTATTTTTATCTATAAGCATATTTAATTTAGGAAGCGTTGCAGACATAATAATGACCTTTATATTAAGTAATTTTGCATAATTACGTAGTAAAATAATCAACTCCGACCATATCCCTATTCGATAGCTTTGGATCTCATCCATAATAATTACACTATTACAGAATTGAAATAGACTAAATACCTGTTCCCTTGTTGTACCAAATAGCGTGTTGAATAAATTAACATGAGAAGTCACTACAATTGGATAATTCATAGCAATTCGGTTCATAAATGCATCCTCATACTCCTCAGTTGCATTCTTTTTAATTGGCGTAAGAGAATTGATTACTGACATATAGGTTGGCTTAATATACTCTTCTAATGTTTCTCTTGTTTGCTCCACCAAAGTATTGAACGGAAATATGTAAAATACATTATTTAAATTCAACGAACTATTTAATAGTTTAAGAAAAAGATTGATTGAAGTATTTGTTTTCCCTGATCCAGTAGGTGCTTCTAAATAAAAAATATTCTTATCCATATTGTCCATTAATGTTTGTTCTGCTTCGAGAAACAATTCACTTCTTAATTGATTAATATCATTTAGCTGCTGTGGTTTATCTTTCTTTCGATAATTATCGATATTTTGATATAAATCTGAAGATGTATAGTTTTTATAAATCTCATCAAATGGCATCGTACAACTCACTTCAACTGATTTACCACTTTTATATTCTGAAGTAGCATAAAAATCACATGCGGTAATTAATGAAAATAATAATCGTGCTAAAACAAAGTAGGCCGCTTCATTTTTAATTTCACGTATTAATAGTTTCTTTGTACTAATGAATATAGGCTTTTTTAAATTAAGCTTTTCTTTATATGGTGAATTTTCCAACCATGCGCTTAACTTATTAGCAAAATCATCCGTATGGTCTAAATGGCAGTGGTGCCTGGATATGCAATATGCAAACGAAATTAAATAAGGAGCTCTTTTTAATGAGTTCTCATCCGAAAGCTCTTTCATATATTCATTTAAGTAAATATAGGATGACAATAATGAATGATCGCCCTCTCGATCAGCTCTTTCACTTTCCTCCTTAAATAACTTATTTTTCAATTTTTTATACTGATAAGTAGGATTAATTTTTCCTATGTCATGCATCAATACTGCATTCCGGAACATATTCCAAATATAATCAAACTCATTTTTTTCACATCCACACTCACAAATTATACGATAAACGACTTCCTTGACCTTTTTATTCTTGTCTATCTTATCAAAATAAGTAATGCAAAGCTTGGAATGTTCTTTGAGGGTCTCTACCTTTTTATCACTATTGTTTTTCTCATCAGGAATATGAGCTAAGTAGTTGCTATTTTCAAATATACTATTTAGAAATTCATTCCTTATCATTATTATTCCTCACATTTCTACAAACAATATGTTTTTGTAGCAAAATCAAATATAGAAAGGGCACCTCATAATCCTATTAAAAGTCATGTGAGTTGCCCATGCAACACGTTTAACTAAAACAAAGCACTTTATCTTTATCCGAATATAGT
Source organism: Clostridiales bacterium (assembly GCA_029256575.1). Lineage (GTDB taxonomy): Bacteria > Bacillota > Clostridia > Lachnospirales > JAQSXR01 > JAQSXR01. Next base: position 19,574 of record JAQSXR010000027.1, read on the forward strand.
GTTAACCCCGTTGAAGAAAACAGTTTATAATTTGTAAATATAGAGCGCTTATATTGATAAAAGTTATGCTTTGAAGCCAACGTTACAGGTGACATTTCACGAAATAAAAATGGTAACTCATCCCCTGTTTCTGAGATATCATCCACTTGATCCAACTCCCCATAGAAGATTGAATCAATATGGTCAAATTCTCCTCCATGCAGTTCAAGCTTTTCGCAATTAGTGATTATTGCTGGAAAATCATTTTTCCCTAAATATGGAACATATACGCACTTGCCTAAGAGAATATACTCTTGTAACTTGTTCCATACACTATTATCCGTATCTCCTTTTAACAAATACACCGTCCATGAAGGGTTCTCAAGCCATTGCTCTCTTACCATAAGATTCCCCCCCTCTTCCTTTGAAGCAAATCCAATACTATTATTAAAATATTGAATTTTCTTTGAAAAGTAACCCCTTTTTGCATTGGGAATGATAGAAACTCTTAATAAATTCAATTTATCATAAAACTCAGGAAAATCAGATGGATATTCTCCAAAAAGCTTATAACTTTTGTAGCCATCTAATCCAATAATTGCACCTATCATACCAAGTAAAGCGATTCTATGAATATTGTTATAAGTGAAATAGACTTTTTCATTCACATCTGGCTTTTTAAAAAATGCTGCTTTACCGGATATTGTAAACTTTAATGCAGTAACACTCATACCCTTATACCTCTCTGCTCTAGTATAGTCTTCTTAACGAAGCCTTAAATTTATTACCCATTTCAATTATTGTTGTAACCGGATTGTAATAAATTTCTATACTTTCTATTTCATCATTTTTACCCTCTAGCAATTCGCCCAGCTTAAGAAGTGATATTTTATTCATGTCATCACCAGTACCTTTTTCAAATACTACATAAGCATCAAGATTCGGCAAATAAGCCTCGCATTCCTCCTTGCATATAACAAATAATGCAAACTCATTTTCACATCCTGCTTTACTGTTTGTATTAAATGCGGTTGCTGAAATGAGTGCTGCCTTTTTGAACAATTCATAAGCCTCTTCACTATATCCAGTAAAGTTCTCAATACCTAATTTTTCATAGTCTTTATAGTTGTTTGGATTTATAGAAAATGGATAGAAATAATGTGCTTCATCTGTTACAATTTTAGTTCCTAACGTTGAGGTTGTATTTCCTTCACTGCTATCGTTGGAGTTTCTATAAGGAGATAAAATATCCTGTGTATGTATATCTGCATCTTTGTATTTATTAAATCCTTGTCCTAATTGAACTGCTCCTGTTATACTAATATTTTGTTTCTTTACCGCAAATGTAGTTCCAAAATTCATAACATCCACTGCTGCAAATAAATTCTTTAGAACTGTTAATGAAGGCGTTTTTTCATTCACTTCTTCACCAAATATATATTCATACCGTTCTTCTAAGTCTCTAGGCTGAAACTTGTCCAATTCTTTTCCCTTTTTATCATTCGGAATAATATAAGATTTAATTGCTAACACTTTTTCTCCAGTGTTATCCCACATTTTTTTCATCGGATATTTCAGTGCTTTATCGCTACCAAAAATCTCCCCATTAATAGTTGTTTTAGGACGATGTGAAAAATCAGCATTCCAATTTGCCATTATACTTGATATCCCTATTACCCCATATACTCTTTTATTCCATTTCATGTTTTTTATTCCTCCTCTTTGTTTATTGCTTTTGTATAGATAAGGCATGGCGAAGCTAGTCCTGCCATAAATGAATCACTATGTTCGCTAATATTCTCCTGTGGTTTGTAACCATTAACTGCTGCAAACATTTTGTCAAAACGTCCATTGGGATTTAGCTCAATATCATATCCATATTTCAAAAACAGTTGATCAAATATTAATTTAAATCTTCTACTGTTTCTTGCATTAATCAAATCATATGCAAGACGATATGTAGTTTTCTGTGCTTTTGATTTTGACAATAAGAAGTTTGCCAGTTGCCCTACCAAATAATAATAGGTCTCATCATTTTGGCAGTCTAATCTTTCCACTTTTTTTATAATCAGATCATTTAATAATTTTTTATGAATATCTTTGACCATTTCCCCCATACCTTCTTTCCCTTCTATTTTCAAATAATCAAGCATTGAAAACCTCATATTTAGAGCTTCTATTGGTAACTTTGAAGAATTTACAAACATCAATTTAATCATTGTAGTTGAAATATTATCAAACAGTATACGCATTGCGGTAATATCACCTTTTTTAAAATAAGTATAAACCGCATTTCTTGATAATAACAATAATTCTATTTGGTTACCCGTAAACCATTCCTTAGGTTTTATTGTATCTGTCGTAAAATAGTTCATTCTCATTTGACCTTTAAATAACATTTTATCAAACAATTCTTCTAAAGTTTTTAAATCGGTGATTTTTTTTGATTCAAATCCTTCTGAGGACAAATAATTATGTAAATTAAAGTCAACCGTAGTTTGAATGCCAGGCACAAAATCATAATCATCAATCATCGCATATTTCCCTTTTTCTATATGAATAATATGTGCATCTGATTTATTTTTCACTCCTCTTTTTAATGTGTAACCTTCATGATCTTCGCATTCGAGGTAACCTGCAACTATTGATTTTCCTTCTGCATCATACTGGTTTTGAAACCACAGAAACATTTCCGAAATGTTTAATGCTTGCTCAGTCGTAATGCGAAAAGGCACACCAAAATTCGTTGTTTTATGTTCAAGAAATGGTTTCTTAGCATTCAATCCCATATTGCTGTTTGATAGCCCATATGTCTCGCCATCCACCTCTTTATTATAAGTATTACTGTTAAATATCTTAGGTATCATATATCGTAAATACTCGGTTATATATTTCTCTTGTGACACATCTGCAAATAGTTTTACATACGTTACTGGCTTTAATTTGACCTCTTTAATCAATTGATATGCTGTAGAAACAAATTCTATAAATCGATTTTCCCATTTATTCATAAGATCCATATCTGGTTTATCTAATTCATAAGGAACTAAAAGAGAACTACCTCCTTGATTTTTTAAAGTTGAAAAGAATCTATCAATCCCTACAATAATCTCAGTTTCTGAATTATTCTCATCTTCAGGTTTTGGTGACTTGAAAAAAATTGAATACATGTTATTCGAATGAATTTGTTTTTTGGGATCAACCGGTTTATTCATATCTACAAGTATGCTTCTAAAATCCGCATTTCTAAACCATGTATATTCCATTGAGGACTGATCTGTATTTTTATCTACTTTCAAAAATTGATGATCACCGTTTTCGAATAATCTTATATATAGTCCTTCTTTTAATTTGTAGCTAGCTAGAGCAAGGTTATCTCCTTTCCCTATTGCTTGGTAGCTTTCAAGCATGTCTAATATCATATTGTTCACCCCCGATCCATAATAAAATAACCCATTCCTACTGAGCCTTTTTCTAATCCTGATGCTAAAATAGTAAATGCAAGTTTTTGAGAATATTCATCTGATTTGCATGATATAATTATTTTGTTACCAATCAAACTTGTAGACTTGTAAGGGATTTTTATAGGTTTATAATTCAGTAGCTCAATGCTCTCAATAAAACCTTCTCCTTCCTCCTCTAATTCTCCAATGTAGCGTTTATATTTTTTTATTGCACAAGTATTGATACGCTCCATTAATAATTTAATTCCATCTTCCTTTGTCCAGTATCGTCCGGAATCTAGCGTGCACACAATAGGCGTTAAGGATTTCAGTTGTATAATTGGTTTTAACAGATAATTTGACATTTGGATCGCTAGCACTTTAATTACTGTATCATGAGACCTCTCCATATACTTCTTTAATTTAAGTATAAATTCTAAATTCAGACTTCTTAAATGCATAATATACACTCTTCCTGACTTATATATTTTGTCTTTCTCGATGGGAAATAGCGATGTGAAAACATATCCTTTTACAAATTTTTCTTGATGGTACTCTTTTAAACTTTCGTCTTGTAACATCACATGAGATATGAACTTAGATAATGCTTGGTAGGATTTTTCATAAATAACATCCTCTTTTAACTGGATGCTAATTTTTAATTCAAAATATATCATATTTCACCTTCTTTTTATTTTCATTAGTTTGTATTATAGAAAATGTGCTGATTTAAATTAAATGGCAAATTATGTAAATCTGTTTTAGTTTTAGTTTTCTACATTGTTATTGTCCGTAAAATACCTTCCCTTCTGATACTGCCTTCAAATTTTGTCATCTAGCTTACATTCTTAACATAGGATACTACTTTATATATCCCATAAAACGGACTCTAAATGATTCTACCAAATTAATACTTTCTACATTGATATCCATGAGTTCCCCTCCCTTGTAATCAATTTTTTCATCTCTAGCATTTTGAGTTTTATCTATGCTAAACTATGACTTTTATTTCTTAATCTCTAACAGTAAATAATTAAATGCTCCATTTCTATCTGCTGATAATCTACTATACTCTTGCCAATTTAGATGATATTCATTTTCTAAATATATTGGCTTTTCCCTGTTTTTAATAGTCCCTAAACTTGGATTTCCATTCCAATTCAATTCACCAGTCTTTTTATTTCCCTCGTGAATCCTAAAATTATCACAAACACTTTCTCTAGAGTTACTTGGTTTGTACCAATATGATGGATCGTTTGAAAGAATAACTGCATATCCCTTTTCAAATTTATCTATTTTATTCTTTAAAATTTCAATTCGCTTAACATCAATCCAATAATCATATCTGCCTAAATCATGTGCTCCATGGGTCTTCAAATTATAAGATTCCATATCTGCTGTAACATTTGTCTTTAGCGTTTTATATTTCAATTCTATAGGAAACCATTTTCTGTCGATTTCAACGAGTATATCCAAGTGCATATTAGGCAGTTCAGCTGGGCAATACTCTAATCGAATTTCAGCCTCAGGATACGCTTTTTGGATTTCCCAAGCTAATGCAAATTGAAAATCTGCTTCAGAATGGAAAATTGATCGACTTATTTTTAATGTATTCAAATGTTCGCTCAAGTTCATTTTTGCACTTATTTACCTTCCATGTTCACTTATTTTTGTTACTAAATAATTTAGAAATAACAAGATACTTTTACCTATTTCTAATTTATTATATATACTGGTGAATCTTTGCTTATTTCATCAGCAGAAACCTTCAAATATTTCCATGTAGTGTCTAAGTATTCCTGAGCATATTCAATCTTACCTAATTCCCGGTCATATGCAAGCCATTTTAAAGTTTTAAAACCATATTTAGCTGTTGCAACCCATGAAACATAATTTATCGAAAAAGGGTTTTTAGTTATAGAAATCTTTCCCACGTTTTCTGCAAAAAGCATTCCATTTGCTATAGTTATCATTACTGTCATAATAACAGGCATACTCATTCCAATAAAATGATTAAAGTTATAGCCATCGTAATACATTTTTTTAGATAAATCAGCAACTGTATATTTTTTACCTTTGTATTCAACACAACCTTCTTGCACCATTTGCAATAGTGGAGTTAGTGGGGCTGGTACACTAAGAATCATTCCTGTTTTACTTTTTGTACTTACGTCAGATAGAAAATGTCCAAAAACATTAACAATAGACTCAATAAATGATTTTCCTTCTGCTCCATCTACAGTTTGGACTATCCATCTTCCATATCCATCAATTGCTGTTAATTGTCCCTTCATTAAGTCCCTTACACCAAATATGAAACCTAATATTGGATCATGCCCTAATGATATAAATCTATGATAAAGAGGGCATAACCCTAATACTTCCTGCGAGATTTTTGACGTACTTTGTGATATGTCATATGGAACTTTATACTTTTCTTCTAATTTACGAATTTTTTCGTTAGACAAAAGTTTATTCCATAAATCTTCAACACCCGAATTTAGTTTTCCAGGAACTACTTTTTTGCCATCTACCTTAGTCACCAAGTAATAGTCCATCAGCGCTGCCATTGTTCCAATTATTCCAGAAATAGCGTAGTCATATTTATCCAAGCTATATTGTTCAGTAAAATCTTTATAATAAGATTTCAATAGGTAATTAGCTTCTTTAATTTCTTTATCTGATGCAATTTCATAAAGTTCAGTATCTAAATACCCATTCTTATGTGCTTGTCCTAATAAATCATTAAAGTTTTTTTCTGACTTTTTTTCGGTTTGAATTACTTCATCTATACCCTCGTAATTTATTTCAATATATTCTGTATTTATACGTGTACCTATATTATTGAGACTTATAAATTCTTGAACTTTATTTTCAAACTTATCTATATCGTTTTTAGTTTGTAAAACACGATTATCTAAGGATTTTATTTTATCTCGCTGGTAACCTAACACATCTGTTTCTTTATTGAAAATATGTTTATCCATTTATGTCTGTTTCCATATCTTTTTTTACGCCCATTAGCATATCCATTGTTAACTTCAAATGATTCAACCTTTCTACAGATGACTCATTTTCTTTTTCAAGTCGAATCATTATCCTATCATGTGAAAGCATAATTCTTTGAATAAGCATTTCTTTCTCTTGAATCAGTTTTTTACTTTTTATCTTACCGGCAATTGCGTATGCCCCACCACCTAGTACTACAGCTGGTGCTGCTAACACTCCTATGCCTGCAACCATTCCTCCACCTATTACCGTGCCTGCAGCAGCTAACCCTGATGTTATTCCTGCTGCACTTAACCCTGCTACACTCCCTAATGCACTAAGCAGACCAACTCCCGCAATCCCGCCCGCTGCAAGACCAGCTCCTGCCATACCAATTCCAAACGCTTCTGATTTTAATATGCTATCCATTATTTTACCTAAATCACCACTAACATCTGAAGTAATTCTGTTGTTATCCTCAAGTGTTTTCTCTGCTTCATTCAATAATTTATTTACTAAATCAAGAGAGTCGCTAATCTTAAAATTCATTTTTTTGCCCATTTTATTAATCCTCCGTGTTTTAAATTTTAGTTTCAATTTCATAGTATCTTGAATAATACATTCTATTCCCTTCTTTCATTTAGTGTATTGCTAACTACTTTCTAATATTAACATTCCACTTGTCCTATAAAACGTACATTCATTTCAAACATATTAATTGAAAGACTTTATTGCATTTCTTATAATCTTTTATACACGATTACTTATCCTACCCCATCATTTATATATTTTAACCGCCAAATCAACCATTCGCTGCATTTGTTCGACCACATTCACAGGTGACAAGATTTTCACACCTGAACCTAAACCAAATATCCATCCTAAAAAGGTTTGGCTGACTTCAATTTTCACATTCACGGTGAAATGATCTTCTTTTTCTTTCCTTATTTGAATTTCTTTTCCAAATTGGTCTATGACAACCCCTACTAATTTATTTTCAAATTGAAGCTTAACCGTCTCTTCCTTGCCTCCATACATACCAAATAATCTTTTCGAATAGACTGCCATATCAAGACCTTTAAACTGTTCTTTCCCTTGTCTTCTAATATCAGTAATCTGGATATCCTTCATTTTATCTACACGATAATGCTTAATGATTCCGCCTTCATCATCATATCCTACCATATAGTAATTCTCATCTGCCCAAGTCAATGCCCAAGGGCTAATTATGTAACGTTCTCCATCCTTACGAAAGATCATCTGTTTATCAATTGTCCATTCAAAATATTGAAAGCTAATTCGAACATTAACTGAAATTGCTTCATGAATTTTATCTACATTATAGTAAATGCTCTCATTTTGTGTTTTAATACGCTTTGCTACATACACCTGTCTTTGGAGCTTTGAAGCCTCATATGTACTTGCAAGGCTTTCAATTTTCTTAATTAAATCATTTGTCTTTTTATGTGTAATGAATTTAGATGACTGAACTGCATCAACCAATAGCTTCAATTCTAATCTCTGACATTGTGATGGAATGTTCTTCATCTGTTTTGTCGAGTAGGATACGCATTAGGTATAGAAGTTTTAGTTTTTGATTTGGTGACTTTGACATGCGGACCTCCAATTTTTATTTTTCTCTGCCCTTTAGCTCAGTCTCGCACGTCATATATGTCATATTTTGGAACATTACTATAATAATACTATTTTTTTACATTTTTTTCAATATAGATAGATAAAATATTCAAAAAATAGCATTACTATTTTAAAATAGTAATGCTATTTTTTCTCAAACCAGATACAAAAACTATTTACACGCCTTCAATCTCTCAATTTCTCTTTTCGGAAATTAACTTAACCAATGGTTTATATTGCCTTATCTCCGACCCTTCTCATATTTAAAACAATTTGCCAACTGCAACACCATTCTTGTTGCCTTTGATTCATTCACCTCATTCATACAACCAGTTAGATAAACACGATACTCCGGAGCATAATAACACAAAACCCCAGTAGATCCAGAATGCCCAATAATCTCCGTTGATCCAAACGCCTTAAAACGCATATGCCCTACCCCATATTGTATTGGATAGAATTGAATGTAATTATATACTTTCATTTCCTCAAGGTGCATTTTATCAAATAATGTACCATTCCAAAAAGCCTTTAGAAAAATCATCATATCTGTTTTCGTTGATATTACACTTCCGGAAGCTGGCCAACCAGATAATAAATTTGGAACTTTATATGTAAGTTTCATGTAAATGCAATGGTTCATATATGTATTTAATAAAATTTTCTGCAACATTCAAACCGGTTACATATTCAATAATTTTTCCCAGTAAATCAAAATTCATATCAGAATAGTATGCTTTTCCTTTTCTATCCGGTATAAAACGGGGTGACAATTGTTTTGATATTGCTAGTGCCTTCTCAAATGGTAAGAATGGGTCCAATGCAAATTGCTGATCAATCGGAAGTGCCCCATTTGATTTCTCTGTATAATAATCTGGTAATCCACTTGTCTGGGCAATTAATTGTCGTATGGTTAATTGCCTGGAATAATCAATTCCCTTATAATCATGCAATCCTTCGATTATTTCTTCTGGCAAATACTCACATATTTTTGATTCTAATTTTATTTTCCCTTCATCTACTAAATTCATAATTACAGTTGTCGTATATAGTTTTGTCACACTAGCCGTAGCAAATTTATGATTGTCACGAAGTGCACCTGTTTCTCTCTGCCACCTTATTTCATTATCATCATCTTCAATCAAAAATGCCATACCTTCTGACTTCATCTTCTTTTCATATTTTCTATAAACTAATTCTAATCTTTCTTCTAAGGTCAACCGTTTCATTTTATAATTTTGAATATAAATACTAACTGCAACTAGTACGAATGCCGCTATTATGATACAACATAAGATAAGCAAAGTCTTTATCATAACTTGTTTCCTTCTTCCCTGTTTATTATTTTTTGGTAGAAATCAATGTCGAATTGCATTCTTTCTAATCCATATTCAAGGCAAAATATTTGATACTGATACATATTAAAAACGGTATTCTCTAATCTATCATCCAAAGATATCTCAAGTATATGCTTGTGTAAATCTTCATCTTTGCAGATTCGTTCTACATTCCTCTCGATTACATTTTCTTTTGTGTCTTCAATAAATCTCTGAATCTGCAATAATTGCTCTTGCTCTTGTTTTAAGCTTTGGTGTTTCAATCCACTCTTTAAAAGATACAAGTCCACTGTCCGTGATACTATATTCTTTTTTATTGAGCCCGTTATCAACAAATTCACGATAAGTAATTTGATTCGTTGCTAGTAATTTCTTAATTGCAGCCTGAATACTTCCAAAGCTATCACTACATGCAGAAGTTAAGTATTGTGCAATGAAACCTCGAATCTCATAAATTGTCATGCTTTTTATTAATAGTAAGCTTAAAATTATTTTATCCATTGGGTATATTCCTCATTATTTTAGTGGTTAATATGTTACTAATAGTAATATTTCTATTAGTAATATGTTAGCTTGATTTTTAAATTTTGTCAACACTTATACTGATCAAGTAGGAGGAAAATAATTAGCCCATTTTATCTCCTACTATTAATTAAAAAATGCGCCTTTTCCTGTTTTCTCAAACGAAAAGGCGCATATATTGAATCCCAAATTAATTCTTAAAACAACTTCCGAGTATAACCTGCCAATCAATTAAATAAACAAAACGCCCTCCTCGTCTTTAGATGATCCGATAAGTCATCAATAGGTGAATACTTTCCTGTTTTAACTTCTAGCTTTTCACTAGTAACACCCCCAAAGGTGATTTTACCATCCTGAACGAAGAATATGATCCGTCCCACTTCATTTGTGTTCGCCCACTTTACAGAAACCTTATATTCAATCTGATATTGGTTATCAACCATATATGCATTCACAAATTTAAATTCAGTAATTTTATTACCTTCCTTCTCCCATTCCTGCATATTATTTATAAAGTATTCCTTTCCGTATTCCTTATATTCCTCGAATGGTACAAGAAACGTCTCAAACCACTCGTAGCGTTCCTCTTTACTTTTTTGAACCAATTCCGAATATTCATTATCAAACGTTTCTTGTGGAATTCGATAACTCATGCTGTAATCTAAGTAATAATTTCCATTTAAAGTTTCAAACAAATCAAACCATTCCTCACCACCATGTTTTAGTGGGTCATATTCATATACCTTTTCTACTGCAATCCTATTTACTCCTTTCAACCGCCCATAATAATTCTTTTCCAAATCCACATACTTAAGCGCTTCTTCATATTTTCCATTTTTTAAATCAGACATCAACATTCTTGTCTTAATAACCGGAACTAACGAGGTAAAAGAAATTCCGTCTCCACGTTTTTGATTCACTCCCATTCCTACTATTGGTATCAAAATCAATACAATTGCAAGTACCGTAATAATAAGACGTCTTTTCACTTTTTTAATTGTCTTCTTAAATATAAAATCTTTTTTATATTCTTCTATTTCTTTCGGCTCTACCACCACTAATTCCATCCATTTGTTACTCATTGCTTGACATTTGTTTTTACAAGAATCACACTCAACAAAATGTTCCTCTACTGCTTTATTTGTCTCGTCCGAACAAATCTTATCCATATAATTTGGTAATAAATCTTGAATAATATCACAATGCATTCTCATTTCTCTTCCTCCATTTTACTCGAAATTTTCTCCTTACTTCTATAATATGTGACCTTCGCCCAGTTCTCTGTTTTCCCAAACAACTTCCCAATATCTCGAAAGCTTACTTCCCCAAATATTCTTAGAGTAAACACTTCCTTATATGGATCTGGCATATTGTGCAGAATCTGATGAATTCGCATTACATTTTCTTTGTTTACAAAATGTTCCTCGAGATAGAGCGGATCTTCTATCTCTGGGACTTCTTCTTCTGAAACGAATCGCTTCTGCTTATTATATTCATTAATATAGGTATTTTTTGCAATCTGACACAACCATGATGACATCGAACATTTCCCCTTGAACTGGTTGATGTGAATCATTGCTTTATAAAAAACCACCTGTGTCAGTTCTTCCGCCTTATGTTGATTCATCGTAAGCGATAGCGCATATCGGTACACTTGTCGTTCATACTCCTTATAAATCATTTCAAATTCTGCCAATTAATCACCTCCTATGTAAGTAAGACAAAGTTATATGGAAAAAGATACAAAATTCTTTATATTATTATAGGATTATTTGTGAAAATAAGCCACCCCTTTATATGGGCTTTCAATCGAGTAGGAGGTAGTTGATTATTTCAACTACCGACCTCTCACACCACCGTGCGTACCGTTCGGTACACGGCGGTTCCTTAGTTTTCACAAACTTTCATATAATAGTCAGCCATAGAGATATACCCTAGGTTGACTATTTCTTTGTTGGTTAGTACACTATTTAACATTATGGTTGAACGCCATATACCTTTACGGCAATTAGCGAATTCGTGTACTACCCAATCTGGTAGGTTGTATTTTCTCAGCATCTTATACCTAGTCTTTACTTTCTTCCATTGTTTCCAATAAATTGCCCGTATTTTACGTCTAAGCCATTCATCTGTAGCTATCACTAATGTTTTCATATCGGATAGGCTAAAATAATTTATCCATCCTTTTATGAATTGTGTTAGCTTCAATGCTCTGTAATCATTACTCCATCCATTATTTCTAGCTGTAAGCTCCCTAATTCGGTTCTTCATCTTTTCAATGGACTTTGCATGTACTCTGAACCTACATTCTCCTCTAAATCTGTAGAAACTATAACCAAGGTATTTCACTTTACTTATATGTGCTACCGAGGTTTTCTCACGGTTAACTTTTAGGAATAGCTTTTCCTCAATAAAAGGAATGATGTTCGTTAAGGTTCTTAATGCACTCTTTCTGCTTTTGCAAAATATCATACAATCGTCTGCATAGCGAACAAATCTATGTCCCCTACGTGTTAGTTCCTTATCTAGTTCATTAAGCATTATGTTACTAAGCAGTGGACTTAGTGGTCCCCCTTGTGGCACTCCTACTTCTGTTCTTTCAAACAGTCCTTTTTGTACCACTCCCGCATTTAGATACTTGTGTATCAACGAGATAACTCTGCCATCTTTGATGGTTCGTGATAGGATTTCTATCAACTTACTTTGGCATACCGTATCAAAGAACTTTTCTAAGTCCATATCTACTACATACGCAAAGCCATCGTTTACATTTTGTCGGCATTGTTTAAGGGCGTCATGGGCTCCTCTGTTTGGTCGAAAGCCAAAACTATAGTCTGAAAATTGCTCCTCGAATATCGGGGATAGTATTTGTGTAGTTGCTTGTTGTATAACTCGGTCAACTACAGTCGGTATTCCCAGCTTTCTAAACTTACCCTTTTCTTCTTTGGGTATTTCAACCCTACGGACTGGATTTGGTTTATATTTCCCATCTTTTATCTTTTGGATAAGTTGCTTTTGGTTGTCTCTGAGAAACGTTAGAAGTTCATCTACGCTCATCCCATCAACTCCACCAGCTCCTTTGTTTGATTTTACTTTCTTGTACGCATTGTTTAGATTGTCTTTGTGTAAAATCAATTCCATTAGATTGTCCGTTTGAAAGTCTGTGATGGTGCGGTTGTTTTCAGCAATCCTCTGATGGGCGAACACTTCTGCATACTCTTTCTGTTCCGCAGATACCATTTGCAGATAGTCCTCATTATGAAGTTGTCTGTTCTTAAATCCATCTTTGGTTACATTCATTTACTCACACCTCCTAAAGTTCAGTCCTTCCCAACACATTTGCAACCGCATTGGTACTATGACCTCGGCTGACTTCTCACGATAAATCTTGTTTCAACCGTAATTACAAATGTTATATTGTATTATTACGTCCGTGAGACCTCCCCAGGTAAGAGCGCAATCTTTCTCTCCATCTATCTGCCACATTTACAATAGTTGATTCCGAGTAGTTATTGGACTTTGACTTGTCTTGCAGCCTTATCCTCAACTGTTGCCTGATGTGATTTCTGTTCGTCAGACCAGAGATTTGCCTACACCTTCCTTCAGATTCCATCTCACGATGGACACCCTTGGTGTTCAGCTATGTCTTTCCCACTACTAGGGCAGACTAGGGACTTTCACCCATTAGATTGCGCCCTTGCTGGGCGCACAAGGAAATGGCACTAGCTCATATTCAAGCTAATGCCATAATTGAAATCTAAATATTGGTTTTTATTGAGGCATTCCATAACTTACCGAAATATTGGTTATGGTCTAAGAGCTCCTTAAAATCACCCACTCCAACAATTTCACCATCTTTGAATGCATAAATTCTCTCAACATTTTTAATTGTATTCAAACGATGAGCAATAATAATAATTGTTTTATTTTTCAAAAATCGATTTCATTTTTCATTACCAATTCTTCTGTAACATTATCCATTACTGAAGTAGCTTCGTCTAAAATAACGATTTTTGCATCTCCAAAAAATACTCTTACCCGAAAGTAGAACACCTCTTTCTCCAACTTCTGTAGCGAGTCCTTTGGGTAGAGCATCATAAAATGATGTGAGCCCTACTCGTTCTAATACTTCAATAATTGCATAATCTGAAACATCTTTGTCAAACACGATATTCTCTCTTAAGGCTCCATCAAAAACAGGCGATTCCTGCGAAGTATATGAAATGTAATTATAGAAATGATTCAAGTTAAGCTCTGACAAATCATGATTATCGATATAAATTCTTCCTGAATCTGGCTTAATAAGCCCCATTATTTGCTTCACAATTGTTGATTTTCCAGAACCACTTTCCCCTACAAATGCAGTTGAACTCCCAGTAGATATATCAAAAGATAAATCCTGAAAGATATTCTTCTCATTATAGGAAAAGCACACATTTTCAAATGAGATATTCCCCTCAATGGAAGTTACTAACTTTCCAGAAATCAATCTAACGTCATCTGACAAATCCAATAAATCCTCATATCGCCTAAAAGCACTTATATCCAATTTAAATTGCACAAACAATACATTAAATATAGCAATGGGCGAATATGCCTTGTCGATTAAAAGCAGCAAAGCAACTACAGCACCTGCTGACAATGAATTGTTTTTCCAACTAATGAATATAATAATCACTTTTACTAGCGTAATAAATAATGCGAAAATAGCAAAAAACGCTTCATGAATCATCCTCATTTTCGTCGTTGATTTTACAATTTCTTCAGATGCAGTTGTTGATTGTCTTATCTCATGCTCAAACCTTTTATTTGTCCGAAAGACAACCAATTCCATAAAACCACGAACTATATATTTATTGAAGATTTCCTCATTGTTTAAAATGTGTTCTTTAATTTTATATAAATATTTCAGTAAGATATTAGTTATCACAAAGACAAATACATAACCAATTGCAATATAAATCATAATATTCTTATCAATATTGGCAATGAAAATCAAACTAAAAACCATACTAGGTATCAATTCACCTAATAATCGAAAGTAAAAGTCAAATAATATACTTCTACCTGCGTTCGCTCCATTTTCTATTTTTTGAATTAAATTTCCTGTCCCCAATGATTGATAGCATTGGTAGTCTATGGTACTTATTTTTCTCAATGCTTTCAACTTAAAGTCCAAGTATATGCTTTGTGACAATTTGCAACTTGGATATTCATTAAAATAGTTTATGCAACAAATCTGTACTAAAATAAACCCATAAATATATATTGTTGTAATTGAAAGGGACCTATATCCAAAACCATCTAATACCTTTTGAAAATAGTTGGCGCTAAACGCATTTAACAAAGCCAATACTATTCCCAATAATATGTAAACAGCAACTAATATTTTCTTCTTGTTTAAAATTTCTAAATAATGTTTCATAACTGTACTCCTTCTAATATTTAATTTTAATTTTTATTTAAAATTAGTACAGTTGAGAATGCCAGCAGATAAAATTAACCTCAGTACAATCTGCTAACAGATTATATCAACTGTACTGAGTATTTACTTCGTTTCATTCTCATTATGAGGACACTTCCTTTCAATATTTGACATTCAAGTAAAAGTATACTTCATAACTTCGATTTTAGCTATATAATTTAAATACTTGTATGAAACACTCTTCATTGGCGTTCCATACAAGTACATTCATTTATGGAACATAAAATATGTTCCCGCCCAACTATTCGTCTTTCTCATCTTCATCCAACCGCTTTTGAATTTTCGATTGTTTTTTCTTGTTCAGAAAATCAAGGCACGACAGTAAAATAAAAACGGTGACGGTTGAGCTGATAAATGAAACTGCCAACGTAGCGATAAAAAAGCCAATTCCATCCTCTTTATAGTTTTCTGCATATCTTGTATAGTTTAAAACGCCGTTAATCACTGTTACTGTAATTCCGGTCACTATACTGTTCACCAAAGGAATATTTTTTACCCGTTTTCCTTCGCCGTATATATTAAGTCCGAGCGTCATATATCGTACTATCATATAGATGGAAACTCCAAATAAACATATGAACTCAGCGGCATATTGCTCAAACGGAGCATCAAGCAAAAATTGTTGTACAAGAATTGAAGCGAGAAGCACTATCATTAAAATGCTGTATGCTTCGCTATTTATTTTACGTTTTTGTGCTGATACTCTTTCGTCCTGCATGTTTTGTCTTTTCATACTAATTCCTCCCAAAATAAATCATTTAATGTTTTATTCAATGCCTTGCAAATGGCAATACACAAATTTAGCGTTGGGTTGTAGTCTCCTGCCTCTATTAATCCAATCGTCTGCCTAGTAACACCAACAGATTTTGCTAAATCTTCTTGTTTCATATCACATTCCATACGCGCGATTTTCATTCGTTTGTTTTTCATATTATTCCCCCTTACATTGCATATTATAATATATACATTGCACAATGTCAATTATATATTGCATTTTAAATCAAAAAAAGTAGCAATCTAGATTTCAAGATTGAATAGTAACACGAGATTCCACATCGTAAATCGAAAAGCTATCTATGTAACTGACAACTGAATATTTGTAAACGAAACGCAACTTTTGTATCCGAAATGCATGTTTTGTAAGCGAGATGCAACTTTTATAACCCAAATATAAAATCTAAACTAATAATTTTTCTTAGTTGTTTTTTTGTTATTGATATAATACAATATAATTATGATAATATATCGATAATATATTGATAATATAATCCATAATCAATAGGATAAGGAGTGGTATTATGATTCAAATTAGACCTGTCTCAGATTTGAGAAACAAATTTCCTGAAATAGAAAGTGTTGTACAAGAGGGTGAACCTGTTTACTTAACAAAAAATGGTTATGGATCTATGGTTGTTATGAGTCTGGAAAAATATGCAGAGCTTACAGATGATATTGAATTTAAATTAGATGAAGCGGATAAAGCAGCGGCTATAGATAACACCAGACATACTCATAAAGAAGTATTTTCAAAAGTAAGGGAGAGAATAAATGGCGGAAAGAAGTTACGCTCTTAGATATTTACCGATATTTGAAAAAGACTTAGCCGAAACAGTAGATTACATCTCTTATAAATTGAAGAATCCCATAGCCGCAAATAACTTTATTAACGATGTAGAACAGTCTATTATGGATAGGTTAAAGTGTCCCGAAAGCTTTGAAACTTATCCATCTATTAAATACCGTAAGTACCCATATTACCGGATTTACGTAAAGAATTTCGTAATATATTATGTAGTTATTGATGATGAATCAGATGATATAAAAATTATGGAAATAAGACGATTATTGTATAACAAAAGGGATAGAAGTAAATTAATTTAAGTTGTCAAAATTATATACGAGATGTTCATAAAAATTAATCCCTGTAGTCTTAACTGATATGCCCCCTGTCTACTTGACGGGTGCATATCAAACGCTACAGGGATTATTATTCAATTTTTACTTTCAATTATATCCCGCAAATCTTTTTCCGCTATCATTAATCCCTGCTCATACCGGTCAATTTTTTCATCCAAAAGATTAAGGGATTTTTGAATATCTTCCATCTTTTCTACTAATTGATGTCGTTGTTCTATAAGTATCTGTTTTCTAGCATCAACAGAAGAATCACCCTGACGAAATAAAGCAACATACTCTATCAATGCTTCAATCTGAACGCCAGCTTTTCTCATACATCGCATGAGTTCTACCCATCTACAGGACTCTTCATCGTAATCACGTATTCCGCTACTGTTTCTTGGTACTGTAGGAATTAAACCAATCCGTTCATAATATCTTAATGTATCTGCAGTTATATCGTACTTTTTTGAAATTTCTGAAATCGTCATGTTAGGTTTCTCCTTCCCCTATCTAGAGTTTTTTACTCATATTTCTCAACACATTATATCATCTTTTCTTACAAACACATTCTAAATATTTCTTCAATATCACTAGCTGCTAAAGGCTGGAATGCATACATGGTTCCACCTGTTACTGACTTCTTAGCCATAATTTCAAAGTTAGTATCATCAATACCGATTTCTGTTAGGGTGCTTGAAAGACCAAGTGTACCAAACAAGAAATCTTTTAGCATCTCAATACTCTTCTTTGCTACTTCCATTTGTGGAAGAGTTCCATCCAAACCAAAGACATTCACACCAAACTGATAGAATTTGCTTACTGTATTTTCATTTAAAGTATACTCCATCCATCTTGGTGTAAGTATTGCAAGACCAAGGCCATGTGTAATGTCATAGATGGCAGATAGTTCATGTTCCATTGGATGACAACTCCATGCCTGACGTTTTCCACCATTGACAAATCCATTAATTGCCCAAGTTGAAGTCCACATCAGGTTTGCACGTGCTTCATAATCATCTGGTTTTTCCATAGCGATTGGAGCAAATTTGATGATGGTTTTCATAAGGCCTTCCATAACGTAATCTAACATGTATAAATCTTGATTCATATTGAAATATACTTCTATGATATGACTTATCATATCTGCGGCACCACATGCTGTATGGAATTTATTTACTGTGTAGGTCACCGTTGGATCCAAGAAGGAAACTTTTGGTTGCATAACTGGGAAGATTAAACCTATTTTATCCTTTGTTTCCGGATTGCTGATAACACCTCCAGCATCCATTTCAGACCCTGTTGCTGCCAATGTAAGGACTGTAATAATCGGTAGGCATTTCTCTACTGGTGCTTTCTTAAGTAGAATGTCCCAAGCATCTCCATCGTAATAAGTAGCTGCTCCTATATATTTGGTACAATCCAATACAGATCCGCCTCCGACAGCAAGAAGAACGTCAATATCCTCTTTCTTACAGATATCAGCTCCTGCATTTACAGATGAAACTCTTGGATTTGGATCGATGCCGGATAATTCGAAAAGTTCTAAGCCAGCTTTGCTAATCTCTGCAACCACCTTGTCATAAAGACCAATTTTCTTGATGGAACCTCCGCCATAAGTCAACAGTACTTTTTTACCATATTTACTTAATTCAGCCCCTAAGTTTTCTAGTTGGTTTTCTCCAAAATATACTTTGGTAGGAATGTTATATACAAAATTGTTCATAATTTATTTCTCCTTTTTATTGTTTGTTTTTTGTTTTTATTGGAGCTGTATCTTGCTCCAATGTTTGGACCTCTGCAAATTCTATAGCAAGCTTTTCATATTATCAAAGTATTTCCCTGATAACGTAGAAATAAGCTTTTCCTTGTATTCTTTTAAATACTGTGCTCAACAATTTAATGTCTATATATAGACTATCACTTGGAGTGAACTCTAAGTCAAGTTTTTTAAATTAATTTCGCGTATGCATTTTAGAATAAAAAAAGGAAGTCCTTTTTCTTCGGACTCCCTTGTTAAATACTATCATTATAGATTTTCAATGGCATACGCAACACCATCTTCATCAATATTTTTTGTAACGTAATCTGCACATGATTTCACACTATCAATGGCATTTCCCATCGCAATTCCAAGCCCAGCCTTTTTTAGCATAGAAATATCATTTGAACTATCTCCAAAACATACTACATTTTCCCACGACATAGCATAATATCCAAGTAATTTTTCAATTCCATCTGCCTTCGATACCGCTATGTCCAACACATCTGCTCCATCATAAAAAGCGAACATAAAATAATTGATTTCGGGAAAATTATTTTTCAACATTTCTAGCTCACTTTCTTGTCCATAAAAGTTCAAAGAATAAACTGGTTGTTCCATAAGCTTTTCGTAGGATGAAAAGGAGGTGTGTGCTCCAAATACTTTTTCAGAGCCAATTTGAGGAAGCGTTTCAGGATTCGTAAAATAATGAATATCATCTATCGAAGAACCTATAATTAGTCCATTTTCTTTGGAAAAATCCAGTATTTGTTTCAATAAATTTTTATCAAACAAATGCTCAAAATAAACTTCGCTTCCAATCGTTACTTTTAGCCCATTGGCGTGGACAATTGCATCGGGTTTTACCACTTCAACTATATTTATACTATGGGTATCAAATAGGTCTCGACCCGTTGCTAATACAATCAGATGTCCTTCTTGTCCCAATGTTTCGATTGCTTCAAGCGTTCGCTCAGATATCTCATAATTTCGATGATTGAATATCGTATTATCTACATCAAAGCAGAACATTTTTCTCATCGTGATTCCTCCAATACTAAAAGCTCAATTTCAGATGTCTTTTTACAAGTCAGAACCTTGTGTGCTAATTTTTCGGCATCTTGATAGGATGTATTGCAAATAAGCTTCTTTATCTTGCCAGTTTGCCCTACTGACATACTAAACTCGTCTAATCCTAGACCTAATAATAATTTTGTTGCAGTTTCATCACCAGCAAATTCACCACACATACCAACACTCACTTGGTTTGAATGGGCCGCATCGATAATTTTCTTGATTGCTTTAATTACTGCGGGATGGAATGAATTATACATATGGGATATTTTATTATTTCCACGATCTACCGCTAACAAATACTGCGTTAAATCATTTGTTCCAATACTGAAAAAGTCAACTAATTGTGCGAATTCTTCCACCAAAAGAACAGAAGCAGGCGTTTCAATCATCATACCAACTTCGATCTCTTCGTCAAATTTACATCCCTTTTCTCGTAATTCTTCCTTGCACTCACTAAGTATTGTATTTGCTTGCTCTAATTCCTCGATTGAAATAATCATAGGATACATAATACGGATATGACCAAACGCACTCGCACGTAAAATTGCCTTTAATTGCGCCTTAAATACATCTACTAAATCCAAACTAATGCGAATGGCTCTCCATCCGAGATATGGGTTTTCCTCTTGATCAAATCGATAATATGGGAGTTCCTTATCCCCTCCGATATCAAGCGTCCGAATGGTGATTTCTCCGGTACATTTTTGTGCTGCTTCTTTATATATATCAAATTGTTCTTCTTCTGTAGGAAAGTTCTTGTTTTCCATGTAAAGGAATTCACTTCGAAACAATCCAATTCCAGAAACATTATGCTTATTGGCGTTGTCAATGTCTTCTATATTACCTGCATTACCAAATATCTTGATTTCTCTACCGTCTAACGTTATGGCTTCTAGCTTTTCACTCTTTTCTAATTCTATTCGACTTAATTTGTATAATCGTTCTAAGTTACGATATTCTTCAAGGGTTGCTTCATCCGGATTTATTACTATAATTCCTTTACCTGCATCCATGGCAATCGTATCCTTGTTCACAACCTGTTTCATAATCCCACTAACACCAACAAGCGCAGGAATTCCAATACTTTTTGCCATAATGCACACATGGCTTGTTACTCCGCCCTCTTCTGTAATAAATCCTAGTACATGGTCCAAATCCATAGTGGCAGTATCGGATGGGGACAAATCTTTTGCAACAACGATAACCTCATTTGCTAAGTTGCTTAGGTTTACTTCTTCCCTTTTTTGCAGAATTCGTATAATTCGATTTCGCACATCTTTAATATCTGCTCCACGTTCTCGTAGGTATTCATCTTCCATGGCTTCAAACATAACCATATATTCCATATAAGCTTTGTTAACTGCAATCTGTACATTGACGATTTCATCCTGAATTATTTGTAGCACTGTGTCTCGAAGCATAACATCCGTTACCATCATACTATGTCCTTCAAATATATCTGAATTTTCAGCCAGTATTGCTATTTCAGCTTGTGCTTTATCCATAGCCTCATAAAATTTTGTTTCTTCTTGTTTTATGTCATCTTTTGTAATTGGGTACTTCTCTGGACTGTATTCTTGAATTTGTACAACCATAGCTTGACCAATTGCAATTCCATCGGACGATGTTTTCTTAATATGAATTTTTTCCATTTGTAGTTGCTCCTTACCTATATATTACTCACCAAGACCACTTTCAATTGCATTGATCATAGTCACTAAATCAGCTTCTTCTGTTTCTCCGGTACAGACAATTTCAATCTCTGTACCGCATTTGATACCAGCTGCCATAATATTTAATATACTCTTTGCTTCCAGTTTCTTTTCTCCAAATACAACCTTGATATCAGATTTACAATTCGATGCATATTTTACAAATACCCCCGCAGGACGTAGATGTAGACCAGACTTATTTTTTACAATTATTTTTTCACTTACCATTTGATACACTTCCTTTCAAAATCATACTGTTTTTTATATTATGTTCCTTTTCTTTTGTTCTACTAGTTTTATTTACGAAGACATGCTCCATTGGTTTCAATAATCTTTTTATAGTAATCAAAGGAATCTTTCTTGGTTCTTTGTAATGTACCATTTCCTTCGTTATCTTTATCGACATAGATAAAGCCATATCTTTTTTTCATTTCACCTGTTCCGGCGCTGACAATATCGATAGGTCCCCACCAAGTATATCCAAATATATCACAACCATCTAATATGGCTTCTTCCATCGCTTGGACATGATCTCTTAAGTAGTTCATTCTATCCTGATCGTGAATCTTGCCGTCTTCTCCAATTTCATCTACCATACCCAATCCATTTTCTGCAATGAATAGTGGAACCTGGTAACGGTCATATAATTCATTACATGTATATCGAAAACCAAGAGGATCAATTGGCCATCCCCAAGCTGATTTTTCAAGGTATGGATTTTCTAAACCTACCCCACCACCCGTGTTAAATTCAATTTCTTGTCCCGCATGAATGGTTGCAGTTCTATAATAGCTAAATGCCAAGTAATCATTGGTGTAATTCTTGAGTAGTTCTAATTCACCGTCAAGAATCTCAATCTCTGCTCCTAATTCTTTCATCAGTCTCTTCGCATATCCTGGGTATTCCCCTCGAATCATAACATCAGAGTAGAATAGTGATCGCCTTCTAACAGAATAGGTTTCAAATACATCTTTTGGACTACAAGTTGCAGGGTAAAAATTACTTAAGGAAAGCATACACCCTATTTTTGCTTTTGGATTGATTTCTCGACATAACTTTACTGCTAACGAATTTGCCACGAACATGTTATGAGAAGCTTGAAATGCAAGTGGCATCCAATTTTCAATGCCTGTAATGTCAAGTGCTGCTGCCAAGAAAGGAAGTCTAATTGCATTGTTAATCTCATTAAAGGTCATCCAATACTTTACTTTATCCTTGTATCTCTTGAAAATTACTTCACAATATTTTTCAAACATAGGAATTAATTTTCTACTACTCCAACCATTGTATTTTTGAGTAAGTGCAAGTGGTGTTTCATAATGAGAAATTGTTACAATGGGTTCGATACCTTCTAGGAGAAGTGCATCAAATAGGTCGTCGTAAAATTGTAATCCTAACTCATTTGGCATTTCTTCTTCTCCAGTAGGGAATATTCTTGCCCAATTTATAGAAGTACGAAAACATTGAAAGCCCATTTCACCAAACATCTTAACATCTTCTCGATATCTATGGTAAAAATCAATCGCCTCATGTGCTGGGTATGTCTTTGACTCGTCAATCTCTAATTTAATATTTTGAAACCGATCTGCACCAACAACAACCACATCACTAATATCTAATCCTTTATTTCCTTCAAGGTAAGCTCCTTCGCATTGATTTGCGGCAACTGCTCCCCCCCAAAGAAAGTCTTTCGGGAAATTACTACTCATTTGAATTCCTCCTTTTTCTATAAAAACATCATTCCTATTAGTACGATCAATGGTAATGTTATACTCGATAGTACCGTAGTTACTGCAAATATTTCTGCTGCATAAGCACTGTCTTTTTCATATTTAATTGCTAATAATGTAGAGGATGCCGCTGCAGGACAAGCCACCGCAACTAGTTCCGTCATAGCAAGTGTTTGATTCAACTTTAATGGTATTAGAACTAATAAAAATAATAGTGGTACTAAAATCAATTTTAAAAAGGATAGGTAATACATTCTAATTTTCAGTATACTTTTAAAGAAATTACCTTGTGCAAGTGTTGCCCCAGCTAATAACATAGCCAATGGAGTATTTATATTCGCTATCATATTCATAGGTTCAAGAAGTAATCCTGGAATGGTGATGCGTAATCCAAATACGAAAAAACCGATTATTACAGCAATGATAGATGGATTGCATAATCTTTTTACCGTTTCTTTTCTTGTGGTCTTTCCTGAGATACAAACAATCCCATGTGTCCAAAAAAGTAGATTGAAAATTGTGAAAAATCCTGTCATATAAAAAATTCCTATTTTCCCAAACAATCCATAAATTAATGGAATTCCTATAAATCCGCAGTTGGAATATACAATTGACATCCTTTCGATCAGATAATCTCGTTTCTCCGTTTTTCGAATCAAAAAATGAGCCAAAATAATAATGAATAGAAAGGAAAATAGTGCAACTGCGAATGCTTGAAACAACTCTAATAACATCTTAGAGTCAAATTCTATTTGGAAAGAGGTAATAATAAGGATTGGTGCTATTACCATTAATAGAAGTGTCGATAGCTTATTTAATACCTCTTTAGTCAAAATCTTAATTTTATATAAAAATACTCCTAATATTAATATGAAAAACATATTAATAATTTTTTCACTTGCTATTATTGCTAATTCCATAACTAACTGCCTTTCTTAGTCCAAGTCCACACCATTCGTTGCGATTACTTGTTGGTACCAGTGAAAGGATTTCTTTTTCCTTCGTTCATAACTTCCATGACCCTCATCATCTACATCAACATATACAAAGCCATATCTTTTCGACATTTGACATGTAGACATACTAACAAGATCAATGCAACCCCAAGGCGTATATCCCATTACCTCAACACCTTCATCAATTGCATCTCCAATCGCTTTTATATGGTCCCTAAAATAGTCGATACGATAATCATCTATAATACTACCATCTGTTTCTACCGTATCTCTGTTACCAATTCCATTTTCCACAATAAAAAGTGGTTTTCGGTAACGGTCATACATTTCGATTAGAGAATATTGTAACCCCATAGGATCAATTTGCCAGTTCCACTCTGTAGTATCCAAATATGGATTTTTTACACCTGCTGTTAAATTACCACTTACTTTTTCTCTCTTACCTGCATCAATGCTTGCTACCATAGTCATATAATAACTAAAGGATACAAAATCAACGGTATAATTCTTTAGGATTTCTTTTTCTTCCTCGCTCATTTCAATTTGGATATTATTCTTCTTCCAATAATTCAAAATATGTTGAGGATATTCTCCAAAAGTCTGTACATCTGCGTAAAAGAAATTTTCTCTGTTAACCTTAAGTGCTAACATCATGTTTTTCGGATTACAATTCTCTGGATATGTGAGTGTTCGAGTGAGCATACAACCCATTTGTGCCCCCGGTATTATTTCTCGAAGATACTTTGTTGCTAACGAACTTGCAACAAATTGATTGTGAACACTTTGGTAAATGATTTCTTCTAATTTATCTTCTGGATAACGATCATTTACAATTCCTATCGTAGTAAATGGATGGCGGAATACACTATCAATTTCATTAAAGGTCAACCAATACTTTACCAACCCTTTATAGCGTGTAAACACTGTTTTGCAAAACTTTATAAATAAATCAATTACTTCTTTTTTATACCAACCATCAAATTCGTTTGATAAGAATAGAGGCATCTCATAATGGTGAAGGGTAACGAGAGGTTCAATTCCTTGTTTTCTCATTTCCGCAAACATATCTTCATAAAATGCTAACCCAGCTTCGTTTGGATTCTCTTCTATTCCATTTGGATAGATTCGAGTCCATTGAATGGATACACGGAGTACTTTGAATCCCATTTCTCCACATAATCCAATGTCTTCTTTATATCTATGATAAAAATCATTGCCATGTCTTTTTCCATATAAATATATATCATCACTATTCATTGCATTTTCTATATCTTCGCTGGTGATTCCGTGTTGTCCTTTGTAATCTTTTGGATCTACTTTGGGTTTGTAAGTGCTACAATCTGCTACTGACATTCCTTTTCCATCTTCATCCCAAGCCCCTTCACATTGATTCGCAGCTAGCGCTCCGCCCCATAAAAAGTCTTTGGGAAATATATATTTTTTTTCCATCGTATGTCTCCTTTTGTAAGAAATGCTATTGTAAATTGCTTTACAACAGCATTTGTTAGTTTTATTCTTTTACGGCTACTGCTTTTACTTGTTTGTTTGAAATAAGTACAAATGGCATCCAAGTGAATACACAAACTGTGATACATATAATTTGAACTACTACTCCCTGCCAAGCATGTCCTATAAATGCTCCAAGAATGACTGGTGTACCAAATGGTGTATCCACTGTGTTGTTAGCCATGAATCCGATCTTTGTTGCAAATAATGCAATTCCGCAAGAAATCGCTGAGTTGAAAATAAATGGTATTGCAAAGGTTGGATTTAGTACAAGTGGTAAACCGAATACGATTGGTTCACTAATACCGAATAAACTTGGAAATAAACCTATTTTTGCCATCATTCTATGATCCTCTCTCTTGGAAAAGATAAAGATAGCTATAATGAGTGATAAAATCATACCTGCACCACCAGCAACAATGAAGTTTAGCCAGAAGCCATAAGTAACTGCTTGTGTTGCTACTCCTCCTGCACTTACTGCTGCAATATTTGCTGCAATTGCGGCTGCAATGAGGGGATTACGAATTGGAGAGATAACAAGTCCTCCATGAATACCAAGAAACCAGAATAATTGAGAAATAATAACAATTGCTATGATTCCTGCTGGGCTTTGGAAAATAACTTCTAGTGGAGCCTGCATTGCTTTATAAACCCATTCATTTAAATAACTTCCGGTAGCATTAAAGAAAAGACCACCAATTACTGCTGTAACGGTTAATGTAATTAATATTGGTAACAATGTGTTAAATGAGGTAGCGATTCCAGCTGGTACCGATGCTGGCATATTAATCTTTAATCTTTTAATCTTCGTTAATCCAGTGAATAATTGAACAACAAGAATTGATAATATCATACCGACAAATAGTCCCTGTGCACCTAATGCAGCTGTGGGCACACCGGCCGCCGTTCCTGTTGCTTTATCTATGGTAACGGTTACTACACTAGGTACAACTGAAATATAAGCTGCAACTGCTACAATACCACTGATATACTCTGGTACTTTATTAAATTTTGCTAAGTACATTGCTATTAAGAATATAATTGGAATTGTCATAATTCCAAGTGTTGCTGTATTAATAGCAGTAAATGCTGGTGCTAATTTTGCTGCCCCAGGTAACCATTTGGCTAATCCAGTAGTCGGACTACTAATTAATGATTTGAATAATACTGCAAATGAACCAACAATGATGAATGGCATAAATACGGTAAATGTATTCTTTACTGACGTAAGGTACTTATTTTCATCTACTTTTTCTGCTACTAGCAATAATCCATTTTCAAATTTTTCTGATAGTTTTGACATATTATTTTACCCCCAATAAATTTTCTGCTTGTTTCAAAACTGCTGCTCCATTACAAGTACCATATGATACTGATTCAATAATATCCATTGGGAAATCTTCTCCAACGATTTTCTTAATTTTTCTCTGTATGTGTCTCACTTGAGGTCCCAATAGAAGAACATCGAATTCACCCAATTGAAGCTTAACTTCCGACTCATCTACCGCCCAAATTTTATAGTCATCTTTTCCCTGGGCTTTCGCTGCTTCTATCATTTTCGAAACTACTAAACTAGTAGACATTCCTAATGCACATGCTAACATAATTCTCATAACTTGACCCTCCTGTTTGATTTCATTGATGGTTTATTTTTGCTTTAATTCTTGAATCGTCTCGTACAACTCAACAAACCGTTCTGCAATGTCTTTTGCCATAACAGCCATTGTCATATGGTCTTGGGCATGTACCAAAATGATATTCACATCTACTGGATTACCCTGTGCTTCTTGCTGGATCATTCCTATTTGCATTGCATGCGCTTCTCTCATTTCGTTTTCTGCTTCTTCTAAATGTTTATTAGCACCTTCAAAATCAAATACTTTTGCCATGTCGATGGCCATTAAAGAACTAGATTTTGCATTTCCTGCTTTCATTATTAATTCAAAGGCTACCTGATATTTTGTTTCATCCATTTTAATCATTCTCCATTTTATTTTCAATTTGATTTAATATTTCCATTAAAGTTGTATACGTACCTTTTTTTATTAATTCGGTAGTCCAAGTTTTACTTAACAACAATTGTGAAGTGATTTTATAAAAATCCTTAATATTTTTATTTGGAGTATTCTCTATGGATACAAGAAATACTGCTCGCACCATTTGATTCTCACTCCACTGAATAGGTTTTTTTAATATACACACGCTCACAAATGTTTCTTTTGTCATTACTTTATATGGATGAGGCATTGCTACCATATTACCAAACGAGGTTTGAGCTAATTCTTCTCGTTTCATAACTGCAGCATAAAAGCCATTCGGTATATCTCTCTTTTTCCCAATTTCTTGGCATAAATACTTGATTACTGCTTGTTTTGTGTCAAGATCTACCTCAGAAAAAAACAGCTCTGGTGGATAATATTTTGCGGTATTACATTTATCCTCTGAATTAAGAAGTTTTCTCATAGCGTTTATATCTTTCGTTTCCATGAAATACTTAATTTCACATATAGGAACGGGTACAAAATCAGTAATTGGAACTGTTGTGAAAATATAATCAATATTTTGAAAATCCATTTTCCCTAAACTTCTACTATCACATGTCTGTATTTCCTTAATACAATCCCGAAATAAATCCTGTAGCTTATAAGATAAAAGTTTTGCACTTCCTGCACCTGACGAACAAACCAACAATATTGTCTTTTTCTCAATACATGTTCTTTGTCTTTCTAGGGCTAATGCCAAGGCAAGAGCAATGTATCCGATTTCGTCATCTTCTAGCACTTTATGATATCGTTGCTTAAATACCACACATGCTTGAGAGGCCATTGTATATGCTAGACTAAATCTCTCTTTTATTTGTTTTAGCAATGGATTTTTCATCTTCATACCATATTGAATCCGAACTGTTAAGGGAATCAGATGTTGGCCCAATGAAATAATGAGTTCAAGATCATTTCTTAATTCAATTCGAAAAACTTGATAGATTTCTTCTAACATAGCCGTTACCATTTCATTGATTTCACTGTTGATTACTATGTTGTCAGAGCCCTCTGGTTCTTCACGGTGCGATTTCTTACCTGCTAGATGAACTGCTACATAAGCGATTTCTTGTTCTGGAAATTCCATATGGAAGATCTCCCCGATTTTATCGGTACACTTTTTCGCAAGTTGGTATTCGTCCTCTTTTACCCACTTGTGAAAGTCACTGATTTCCAAAGGGATATAATTGGAGCTTTCAATTCTCTTAATCGCGATATGCAGATGGATAATTAAATTCTGCAGTGCTACATCGGATATTTGATAATTTTCCAATGCGATACTTTCCATAACGCAATCAGCAATTTTACTTAAGGACTTTTGTATCTCATCATCTGCAGCAAAAATATTTCTTTGCATTTTTATTTCTGTACTTTCCGCAATGCAAAGCCTGATATGAAATTCATCTCCTATTACTTTCATCCCATAATACGGTTTTCTTTCTAGGGAGACATTATACTTACCAAGCATTCGTTCTACTTCTTTTAAATCCACCGCTAATGTTTTTTTACTCACACATAACATATCGCACAAATCTTCTGTTTTTATATGTTCTTTACTGCTTAAGAAGTATTCAAGAAGATATTGAACTCGTTCTTGTGAGGTATTTGGTAAATAAGATTTATCTATTGATAAAAAATCACTAAACTTTTCAAGATTGTTAATACTAAGCTTATATCCATATCCACTCTTTGCTATTATGCGTGCACCATTGTCTAGCAAATTGTCCTCTAGTTGTTTTAATAAATTACGTACAGTTTTTGTACTTGTATTCAATTTTTTTGCAAAAATCTCTGCCGTTTGAAAATCGTCCTGAGACAGTAGACTTAATAGATTCGTCAATCGTTCGCCTAACATAGGACACTCCTTCCCTATAAGGTTTTTGTCTTTCAATAGATCATTTGTCGATTTTGTACAAATTTACTTGAAAAATGTTCTATTGCCTTATGAATATACTTTAACATCATAATATGCAAACCTCAATTACCACTTTTTCCACATACAAAATGGAATTTTACTGCTACTCTTTGTATAAAATGTATACTTTTAAATTTGTATTTCTGTTTGCTTTTCTACTTATACACTTATAATCTCTGCTTTTTTTCTCTTTATATACAACACTAAAAAAGGACCTCTCAATTATGAGAAATCCTTAACTTCTTTAGTTACATTTTTTCATTAAAATTACCGCACTAAATATTAAATATGTTCATCTTGTACATGACACAAAAAAGAATTCAAAATAGCATCTTTTTGTGGTACATCAGAATGTATAAATTCATAAGCAGACGAAACAACTTCTTTTATTTGTTCTTTCGGTAGAACTGGAATAGATGACAATTGTTTAAAATAAAGGTACATAGGAAATCCCCCATTTATTGTCGGAAATTGATAATCAAAACCCAATCTTTTTGAACCCATTCTTTCATAAAATTTAATTCTACGTAGTTGATCTTCTTTTTCTATACCTTCTTTTCCAGGGATTTCAACTTCAAAAAATACCCCAATAACTTCATTCTTTTTAAATTCTAATATCTTATTAAATAAAAGAGTCCCATATCCAGCATTCTGGAAGTTTGTATCGATTGCCATATAATCTAACCAAAGAATCCTCAAATCATACATCTCATATATAAATGCATATCCTATAATATCATTGAAAACCTTATGCTTAGCTAAAATCAATTTATATTTTTTCTTTAGCATTAGCATTTCAATGTGAGCAATATCCTTTATTTCCTCTGTAGCAAAATCTCTACTCATCATCGTATTATAAATATCTTTTAAATCATCTGTAGTGCCTTCAATTATTTCAATATCATTCAATTCACCTGTAACAAATTTTTGAAATCCTGGCTTAAACAATCTTATATTATGTTTAAACCATGTATAATGCATTCTATTTTCTTCAAACATAATAGGGATCCATGTTTCTGCAAGCTTAAATTGACCTTTTTTATCTTTTTGCTTATCATATATCGTCTCAACGAGATTCCAACACATAAATGCATAAATATGATACTTTTTTTTAAAAACATTGTCCGAATCCAACTTATAAAACATTGAGGTTTTTTCATAATCTCTTAAATCAGGATCATCCATTGCCAATTTTAATAGATCAGAATATTGTTTATCAACTTCTAAATATGAAGTATCCACACGTGAAGCTTTGAATATATAATATGAAAAAATAAGTGAAAGAAAAGCAAATATTGCCGAAGTGATAGAAACTGCGTTACTTATCATATTGTCCTCCAAATCAATGTATCGTACAGAAATCCTTAAGTAGTTAAACTTTCCATACATTAGTAAAATTTTATATAATTATATCATAGAACAGCAGACAAAAACATACTAAAATCCCGTGGTTACAACAAAAGAGGCTATAAAAGCTCATAGACTGAACTGACCCCAATAAGTTAGACCTAAAAAATCTAACTTATTGGAGGTCAGTTTTTTATGGCAAAATACAGTTTTGAATTTAAACTACAAGTAGTTCA
>JAQSXR010000028.1 GCA_029256575.1 Clostridiales bacterium
TAGGTCAAAAAGCAGCAATAAACATAGTTTATTGACTGTCGAAAGAATAAGTTCTAACGCTATGGAACGACTAGAATTAAAACGGATGATAATATTAAACTAATATGTAGTTTTTAAGGTATATAAGCCTAAGATAAGAAATTATCTTAGGCTTTTTCGTATGAAAACCTTAAAAACTCCTATTTTGTTAATAAAATCACACATTAAATTCCAAAATAATATTTAGTGTTGCTTTTACAAAAATATAGGAGTATAATCAGAACGAAAATGCAAAAAACTACATTTTACAAGAAGAAGTGCAACGGAGGTGTGTAGACTTGGAAGAAATCATTAATGAACTTCTCAATATTGAACGAAAAGCTCAAGTAATTGCCAAAGAAGCAACTAATATGCAGCTAAATCTCGAAAATATGATCAGAGATAGAACAACAGCTATTAAAAATGCGATTGACATGGAAACTAAGCTTAAATTAAAGAATAGACTTGATGAAGAAGATAAAAAAGTTAAAACTGAAATAAAAAGCAATCGATCTAAAACAGATAATAAGATCAGTACAATGCAATCGAGTTATGTATTAAATAAAGATAAGATTGAAGAAAAAATCTTTTATACTATTATTGGTAGGTGATAACAAATGGCAAGTGGTTTATATAGTTATGGAGGCGTTTCGACAAAAGTTCGCGCAATGAAGCGTAGAGGTCTCAAATCAAATGATTATAAGTCAATAATGCAAATGAAATCACCAGATGATATTGTTATGTATCTTAAGACATTAGAAGGATATAGAGATATATTCAAAGATATAGACGAAAATAATATTCATAGAGGCGAAGTAGAGCTTCGTATTGAAGCAGCAATGTATGTTGATTATATGAAGATTTATAGATTTGTAGATGATGAGAAACGTAAGTTTTTAGATATATTTTTTACTAAGTTCGAAATAAATATTTTAAAATCACTTTTAAGAAAAATCTTTGATGAACAATCTGTAGACTATGATTTATCTTTATTTAAAACTTTTTTTGAAAATCATTCTAGCTTTGATATTAAAATTTTATCAAAATCCAAAACTTTGGAAGATTTTGTTGAAAACCTTAAAGGGTCAGAGTATTATACCGTATTAGCTGGTATATCAGAGGAAACAAAGAATTTATTTAGCTATGAGATGAAATTAGAAAATTATTATTATCAAAAAGTTTGGAAACTAAAAGATAAATATTTAAAGGGTAATGATTATAAAGTTGTTGAAAGTATTATAGGGCAAAGAATAGATGTTCAAAATATTTTATGGGTTTATAGAAATAAGAAGTACTATAAAATCGATAATTCAGTTATATATGGATATATTATTCCTATAAGTTATAAATTATCAAAAAAAGAATTATCTGCTTTAGTTG
This sequence comes from Clostridiales bacterium, assembly GCA_029256575.1. GTDB lineage: Bacteria > Bacillota > Clostridia > Lachnospirales > JAQSXR01 > JAQSXR01. The sequence goes on from JAQSXR010000028.1 coordinate 1,399, forward strand.
AGACAGATTCAATTGCAGAATTCTTGCTTCAGATCGATAACAGTTATTACAGCGGATTATTTGAAAATTTAGTAGGTGTATCAAATGACAAGATTAGTATTGATACTCAAGTTAGCGCTTATTTACTAAAACAAATTTCTTCTTTAGCTCGTAATAATCCTTATTCTATTGCATCAATTATAAGTTATTTAAATGCAAAAGAAGTTGAATTAAGCGATATAATTTCTATGGTTGAAGGGGTAAGGTATAAACTTAAACCTGAGATGATAGAAAGATATGTAATAGGAAACAAATTATAGCAAAGTTGAGGTGATGGCATGATTGAAAAAATGAAGTTTGTAAATATTATGGGACCTAAAGATGACATTGATAGAGTACTATTAAAATATGTTACAAATCACGAGATTAGTTTAGAAGATGCAATTATAGAATTAGGAAAAGTAAAAGGACTTAAACCCTTTGCAGAAGAAAATCCATATAACAAGGTTCTTGAAACAGCACAAGAGCTAATAAGAATTGCAAAGGCAGAGCAAGATACTACAACTATAATTGATAAAACAAATGCTTTACAAATAATAAATGATATAAAGGCCTCTATTGAGACAAGTACTGACAAAAAAAATGAATTGTTTCAAAAAAGAAGTCACTACGAGGAACTAAAAGAACAGGTCAAGCCATTTATAAGCTTGGAAATGAATTTAAGCGAATTATTCGAATTTCAATTTATTAAATATCGTTTTGGAAAATTACCAAGAGACAGTTACAAAAAATTCGAAGAATATATAAAAGAGAACGCAGATGCTTTTTTTATTCCATGTGATATGGATAGTAACAATGTTTGGGGTATCTATTTTGTTCCTGACTCATTAAGAGTTAAAAATGATGCAATATTTTCATCATTACACTTTGAAAGAATTATACTTTCACATGAATATAAAGGAACACCATTGGAAGCTTACCATTCATTAGAGCAAGGCATAAAAGAAATTGATTCATTGATTACACAAATTGATGATGAAACAACTGCACAAGTTAAATCTAGAAAAGAAGATATAGAAAATGCTTATGCAACTTTAAGACAATTAAATGAATGTTTTAAATTAAGAAAACTTGCTGTATGTACTAAAAATGATTTTTATATCTTAACTGGTTGGACAACGGACGAAACCGTATCGCAATTAGTAAGTGAAATGGAAAATGATGATAATGTAGAGTTGGTTATTGAAGATGAACATTCAGGACTTAATAGTACACCACCAACAAAATTAAGAAACTTTTTCCTTTTCAAACCTTTTGAAATGTTTGTTAAAATGTATGGATTACCAAGTTATAATGAAATTGATCCTACGTTCTTTGTTGCAGTTACATACGCTATATTATTTGGTGTAATGTTTGGAGATGTTGGACAAGGTGCGTTATTAGTAATTGGTGGGCTTTTAATTTATAAATTCAAGAAAAACCAATTGGCAGCGATAATGTCATTATCAGGAATCTTTTCAGTAATATTCGGGTTTGCATATGGTAGTATCTTTGGCTTTGAAGAAGTATTAGAGCCGTTATGGTTGAGCCCAATGCACGAAGTTAATTCTATTTTAATTATACCTTGTATATATGGTGCAGCAATAATATTATTATCTATGATGTTTAATGTTATTAATGCAATTCGAACAAAAGATATATCAAGAATGATATTAGATAAAAACGGTGTTGCTGGTATTATTTTTTATGGATCAGCATTAGCAATTGGTGCATTAGTAATATTCAAAAAAAATGGAATTGCAGTAACTATTTTTGGAGTATTAGTCGTAATTGGATTAGTTCTTATGATTTTAAAAGAGCCACTTACGAGATTAATTAAGAAGAAAAAACAATTAATAAAAGGTAGCAAAGTAATGTTCTGTGTAGAAACATTCTTCGAAATGTTCGAAGTGCTACTTAGTTATGTAACAAATACAGTTTCATTTGTCCGTGTTGGTGCATTTGCACTAAGTCATGCGGGTATGATGGGAGTAGTACACTTACTAGCAGATACCGCTAGTGGAAATCCAAATATTGTAGTTTTAATATTTGGTAACTTATTAGTAATGGGTATGGAAGGTCTTATCGTAGGAATTCAAGTACTTAGATTGGAATTTTATGAAATATTCAGCCGATTCTATACTGGTGGCGGTAGAGAATTTAAACCATTTAGCAAAAACGTATAAAATATACATTAGACAAGAGATGAAAGCGGAGGAATTTTAAAATGAGAGTTGTTATAGGAGTTTTATTATTATTATCTATATTAGTACCATTCGGATTGTTTTTCTTTGGAGAAAAGAAGAAAAAGAGTTTTAAAAGAGTTATGGCTTTTAATGCAGTAGCATTTTTCGGTATTTTAGCATTTAGTACAGTGTTTTTATTTTCACAAGGTGTAAATGCTGAAGAAGCAGTAGAAGCTACAGCAAAAATCACTGGAAGTGCTGCTGGTATGGCCTTTATTGCTGCAGCATTAGTAACAGGTTTATCTTCATTAGGTGCTGGTATTGCCGTTGCATCAGCGGCTTCAGCGGCTATCGGTGCAATTAGTGAAGATGAAGCAATATTCTCTAAAGCCCTTATCTTTGTTGCTCTTGCAGAAGGTATTGCACTTTATGGTCTTTTAGTATCATTTACAATCTTAGGTAGGGTGTAACCAATATGCGTATGTACTTAATCAGCGACAATGTAGATACCAAGACTGGTATGAGACTCGCTGGTGTTGATGGTGCCGTTGTTCACTCAAAAGAAGAAACTAAATTAATACTTGATAAAATTCTCGATGAAAAAGATATTGCCATAGTTTTGATAACAGAAAAATTACGTGATCTTTTACCAGAATATATTGAGGACATAAAGTTAAACAGGAGATTACCATTAATAGTAGTTATTCCTGATAGACATGGTACTGGACTTAAATCAGATTTTATTACAGGATATATTAAAGAGGCTATTGGACTAAAAGTATAGGTAGGTGATATTGTGAGGTCAGAAAAGTTAGAAAAGTTTTCACAAGTTGTATTAAGAGAAGCTCAAGTTCAAAAAGGTTCAAAGATAGAAGACTGTGAAAGTAAAATTAATGAAGCTGTTAAAAAAATCGAAAATGAAACAAAACGAGCTTCATCACATTATTTACACAGTGAAATTAGAAAAGTTATTACTGCAAATACAAAAAGAATATCAGATGAGCAAGTAACTTTACTACAAGAAATAAGTCATGTAAGAACAGAAATTGAAAATAATATAATGGATAATGTAACGAAGCGTATAAATGAATTTGTATTAACAAAAGAATATGAAGATTGGCTTTCTGATATTGTTGTAAAATCAGTAAAAAACTATGATCCAAAAGATATAATAGTTTATATAAATAATACTGATGAAAGATTAATAGGGCAATTAAACAAAATAACTACGGCTAATATTAAAGTTGCAAATGAGCACTTTATTGGAGGAGTTAAGATTGTTTGTGAAAGTAAAAGAACAGTATTAAATAATACGATTCTTGAAGGATTAAAAGATGCTAGAGAGAACTTACAAAATGAAGTTATGTAAGTAATAATAAGAATGAGTATGGAGGGTGCTCCAATGAATGCAGAAGGAAAGATTTATGGAATAAATGGACCAATTCTAAGTGTTATTGATTGTGATTCATTTAGAATGGCTGAAATGGTTCTTGTTGGTGAAGAAAATCTTATTGGTGAAGTTATTGGTATTTCCACTGAAAAAACAACAGTCCAAGTATTTGAAGAAACAGCTGGTTTAAGACCAGGAGAATTAGTTAAAGGTACTGGAACATCAATATCAGTAACGCTAGGACCTGGCATTATTGGAAATATATTTGATGGTATACAAAGACCTCTTAAAGACATTCAAAAATTATCTGGATATTATATTTCTAGAGGTATTGCAGTGTCATCGTTAAATAACGATAAAAAATGGGATGCACATATGACAGTTAAGATTGGTGATCAAGTTTCTGGAGGAACTATCATTGCTGAAGTTCCAGAAACGAGTGTTATTATTCATAAAGTTATGGTGCCTCCATCAGTAAAAGGAACCGTTACCAGTGTAAAACCAGATGGTCAATATACAGTAAATGATATTATTGTTCAAATAACAGACGAAGCTGGAAATACAGTAGATCTTACAATGGTACAAAAATGGCCAATACGTATACCAAGACCAACAGCAAGAAGATGCCCAGTAGAAAAACCTCTGATAACAGGACAAAGAATACTTGATACTCTATTTCCTATTGCTAAAGGTGGTACTGCAGCGATTCCAGGTGGTTTTGGAACAGGTAAAACAATGTCTCAGCATCAGTTAGCAAAATGGTGTGATGCAGATATTATTGTTTATGTAGGTTGTGGTGAACGTGGAAATGAAATGACGCAGGTTCTTGAAGATTTCTCTAAATTAATAGACCCTAAATCAGGTAAACCTCTACTAGATAGAACCATGCTTATAGCAAATACGTCAAACATGCCAGTTGCTGCCCGTGAAGCAAGTATATATACAGGTGTTACGATAGCTGAATATTATAGAGATATGGGATATCATGTAGCGTTGATGGCAGATTCAACATCACGTTGGGCAGAAGCATTAAGAGAATTATCAGGTAGACTTGAAGAAATGCCTGCAGAAGAAGGATTCCCTGCTTATCTTGCATCTCGTCTTTCAAGTTTCTATGAAAGAGCAGGATATGTTGAAACATTAAATAAAAAAGAAGGCTCAGTAACGATTATTGGAGCTGTTTCACCTCAAGGTGGAGACTTCTCTGAACCAGTTACGCAAAATACAAAAAGATTTGTTCGTTGTTTCTGGACATTAGATAGAGCATTAGCATATGCTAGACATTTCCCAGCAATTCAATGGATGACTAGCTATAGCGAATATTTAACAGATCTTGAGCCTTGGTTTGAAGCGAATGTGTCTCCTGAATTCGTAAGATATAGAAATGAAATCATGAAGATTCTACATGAAGAAAGTAATTTGATGGAAATTGTTAAATTAATTGGTAGTGATGTATTACCAGATGATCAAAAACTAATTCTTGAAATTTCTCGTGTTATAAGACTTGGTTTTGTTCAACAAAATGCATACCATCCATTGGATACGTATGTTCCACTTAATAAACAATTAAAAATGATGGAAGTTATTTATTATCTTTATGAAAAATCACTTTTATTAGTAAATATGGGTATGCCAGTATCATTGCTTAGAGAAGATGATATTTTTGAAAGAGTAATAGCTATTAAATATAACATTGGTAATGACGAATTAGATAAATTAGAAGATTTTAAAAAAGAAATAGATGCCTTTTACAATAGACTCTATGATAAAAATGCGTAAAGGAGGACTATGAACATGCCGATAGAATACTTTGGTCTAAAACAAATTTCTGGACCATTAATAGTGTTAGAAGGCGTTGAAAATGCGTCTTATGAAGAAGTTGTTGAAATTAAAATAGATGAAAATACTAAAAAAGTAGGCAGAATTATAGAAATTCATGGAGATAAAGCGATTATCCAAGTATTCCAAGGAACGGAAGACATGTCGCTCACGAATACAAGTATTAAGCTTACAGGTAAGCCAATGGAAATAGGTTTATCAGAAGACTTACTCGGAAGAACATTAAATGGTATTGGTAAACCAATCGATGGTTTAGGTAATATTTATTCAGAGAAAAAAGTAAGTATCAATGGTAAACCATTAAATCCAGTAGCGAGAGAGTATCCTAGAAATTTTATTCAAACTGGAATATCTGCTATTGATGGATTAGTTACATTAATCCGTGGACAAAAGCTTCCAATTTTCTCAGGAAATGGGTTGCCTCATGACCAATTAGCTGCTCAGATTATTCGACAAGCGACTCTTGGATCTGATAGTAATGAAAAATTCGCTGTTGTATTTGCTGCAATGGGTATTAAAAACGACGTTGCTGACTTCTTTAGAAAGACTTTTGAAGAAAGTGGAGTTTCTTCTCATGTTGTTATGCTATTAAATCTTGCTAGTGATCCAGTTGTAGAACGTATCATTACACCAAGAGCTGCACTTACAATTGCGGAATACTTAGCTTATGAAAAAGGAATGAACATTCTTGTAATTTTGTCTGATATAACAACATATTGTGAAGCCCTTCGTGAAATTTCATCGTCAAAAGGTGAAATTCCAAGTAGAAAAGGATATCCTGGATACTTGTATAGCGATTTAGCTTCTATGTATGAAAGAGCAGGCATTGTTCAAGGCGGTAAAGGTTCGGTAACACAAATACCAATCCTTACAATGCCGAATGATGATATAACACATCCAATTCCTGACTTAACTGGATACATTACAGAAGGTCAAATCGTTTTAGAAAAAAGATTGCATCAACAAAATGTATATCCACCAGTTAATGTATTACCTTCACTATCTCGACTAATGAAAGACGGTGTTGGAGAAGGATTTACAAGGGAAGATCATCAAGCACTAGCAAATCAATTATTCTCATCCTATGCACATGTTGGTGAAGTTAGAGATCTTGCTTCCGTTATTGGTGAGGAAGAACTTAGCGATGTAGATAAATTATATATAATGTTTGGTAAAGCATTCGAAAACCAATTCATTAAACAAACGAAATTCGAAAATAGAGATATCGAACATACACTTGAACTGGGATGGAAGATATTAGGTATTCTACCTAGAGAAGAACTTGATAGAATAGATACAGTATTTTTGGATAAGTATTATACTTCAAACAAGGAGTGATATAATGAATCCAAATACATTTGCCACCAAAGGTAATTTAATGTTAGCAAGAAAATCATTAGCTCTATCTAAAAATGGATACGAATTAATGGATAAAAAGAGAAATGTATTAATAAGAGAGATTATGGAGCTTATTGGGACTGCAGAAGGTATACAAGCTGAAATTGACAAAACATTTAATGAGGCATATGTTCTACTTCAATGTGCAAATATTGAAATTGGTATTGCAAATGTCGAACAATTAAGTTATGCTGTACCTAAGGAAGAAAATCTCAATATTAAGTCGAGAAGTATTATGGGTGTTGAGATTCCTATCGTACAATACAATGCAGGCGAAGATACTCCACCTTTTGGCTTTGCGGGTGCATCAACCTCATTATTTGAGGCTTATATGGCATTCGCTCAAGTTAAGGAACTTACCATAAGACTTTCAGTTGTAGAAAATACAGCGTATAGGCTTGCTGCAAATATCAAAAAAACTCAAAAGCGAGCAAATGCACTTAAAAATATTACAATACCAAAGTTTGAGGAATTAGTTTCTTTTATTCAGAATTCATTGGAAGAAAAGGAAAGAGAAGAATTTACACGCCTAAAAGTAGTAAAGAAGCGAAAATAGGAGGTAAATTGCATGGAAAAAACCATGAGGGTCTATAGTAACATGCTCAAACAAGGTATGATAGCGGCTGAAGACGTTTATCATTCAAGTGGGATGCTTATTATAGCAGATCAAACACAAATTACAGACAGAATTATTCAGTTATTAAGACAGTATGATGTACTTAGCATTAGGGTCATGGCACCAAAGGAAATAGATAATGCACCAATCATTTATTCTACTTATTCAAATAAAATAAAGACTAGCGATAATTTTTTAGCGTTTGAAAAAAGTGTCAATCAAAAAGCAGAGGAATTAAGTACTATTTTTTCTGATATAATTGAGAAAAGCCTTGAAATTGATCCAAATATTTTAGTAAATGATGTAAAAGCTATTTTTACAGGGATTAAGACTACTGGTGAAATTTTTGATTATTTAAACATAATGAGAACCAGTGATGATGTTAAATATGCACATTGTATTAATGTAGCAATTCTTTGTAATGTGTTTGGAAGATGGTTAAACATGCCTGAATCTGAAGTTGAGGTTCTCGTTCTTGCGGGTCTACTACATGACATTGGCAAAGTTAAAGTGCCAAAGGAAATATTAGACAAAAGTGAATCATTGAATGAAGAAGAATTTGAAAATATTAAGAAGCATTCAATATATGGGTACCGGATACTAGAAAAACAGAAAAATTTAGATCCAAGAATAAAAATGGTAGCATTACTTCATCATGAACGTTGTGATGGAAAAGGCTATCCTCAAAGAAGAAAATATGATGATATTGATTACTTTACAAAATTAGTAGCGATTGCAGATGTTTACGAAGCAATGACATCATCAAGAAAATACAGAAACAAAATATGTCCATTTGAAGTGGTTGAAATGTTTGAACGAGAAGGTTTTCAGAAGTTTGATCCTGACTTAGTGATTTCACTTTTGGAAAGAATTGCTCAAACTCAATTAAATAATGTAGTTAAATTAAGTAGTGGAGAAACAGGTGAAATTGTCTTTATTAACAGACTTAGTTTAGCACGACCAATTTTAAAAGTTAATGATGCTTTAATTGACTTAACAGATTGGCCAGATTTAAAAATAATAGAAGTATTATAATAATATACAGTCACTTAAATCTTAAGTGACTGTTTTGTATATTATTGTATCAATACATTGTAAAAAAGGATGATATTATGATAGCAGTATTAGATTACGGAGCAGGAAATTTAAAAAGTGTAGAAAAAGCTTTAGAGCATTTAGGGTATGATGTAATTATTACCTCAGATCCAGATGAAATTATGAATAGTAATGCATTAATTCTTCCGGGTGTAGGTGCATTTGGAAATGCAATGAAGTGTCTAGAAGATAGTAATTTGATTCCTATAATAAAACAAAAAATTAGTGAGGGGACACCATTTCTCGGAATATGTCTAGGCATGCAGATGTTATTTGATGAAAGTGAAGAAACACCAGGAGTAAATGGATTATCGATACTTGAGGGGAATATAATACGAATACCGGACAAAGAAGGTCTTAAGATACCCCATATGGGATGGAATTCAATACAAGTAAAGGATGGTTCAAAATTATTTGAAGGAATTGATAATGAATCTTATGTTTACTTTGTTCACTCGTACTACTTAGTTGCAAAAAACAGCGAAATTGTTGCGGCTACTACGAATTATAGCGAGGATTTACAGATTGCTGTAGAATATAAGAATATATTTGCTACACAGTTTCATCCTGAGAAGAGTGGTGACATTGGACTAAAGATACTTGATAACTTCGCTAAAATGTCAGTAAGGGGGTAAAATTATGCATGCAAAAAGAATAATACCATGCTTGGATGTTCACCAAGGACGTGTCGTTAAAGGCGTAAATTTTGTTAATTTAAAAGATGCTGGCGATCCTGTCGAGATTGCTGCAGAGTATGATAAGGCTGGTGCAGATGAACTTGTTTTTCTCGATATAACAGCATCCTCAGATGTACGAAATATCGTACTTGATATGGTTAGACGTGTTGCAGAAACTGTTTTTATACCTTTTACGGTAGGTGGAGGAATTCGAACGGTTGACGATTTTAAATATATTTTAAGAGAAGGCGCTGACAAAATATCTGTAAACAGTGCTGCCATTAAAAACCCCTCACTTATAACAGAGGCTGCATTAAAATTCGGAAGTCAATGCGTTGTTCTTGCAATTGATGCGAAAAAACGTGAAAATGCAGAAGGTTGGGAAGTCTATTTAAATGGAGGAAGGGTAAACACTGGTTTAGATGCCGTAGAATGGGCAACTAAGGCTTATAAATTAGGAGCAGGAGAAATTCTACTAACAAGCATGGATGCAGATGGAACCAAGCAAGGATATGACTTAGGATTAACAAGAGCAATATCTGAAAGTATAAATATACCTGTTATTGCTTCAGGTGGAGCAGGAAACATGGAGCATTTTAAAGATGCTTTTACAATTGGGAAAGCGGATGCAGTACTTGCAGCTTCGTTATTTCATTATAAAGAAATGGAAATAAGAGACCTTAAAGAATACTTGCATCGTAATAATATTAGTGTAAGAAAGTGATACAATGGGGACGGTTCTTTTTGTATCACTTTGATACAATGGGGACGGTCCTTTTTGTTTTTGCATCAAAAAGTTACAAAGGGGACAGTCCTTTTTGCTTTTGTATCAAAAAGATACAATGGGGATGGTCCGAGACCAGCGTAAAAGTCGAAATTTATTTTTAAATGAATATATTTACATACAAAAATAATATTTTTTGGAGCCTTACCTTCAAGATAGATAAGTTTTTGTTAGAAAACCAATATAGAAAATAATAGCAATATATGATATACTGAAATATATATTTTGAAAGGATGGTAACATAAATGGCTACTATTAAGTTAAAGAAAAGAAATGAAATTGATAAACAATATAAGTGGGCAATTGAAGATTTATATTCAAATAATGAAGAATGGCAAAAAGAATATGATCTAGTAAAGACTCTTGCGGAAGATTTGAAGAAGTATAAAGGGAAACTAGGAGAAAGCAGTGATACATTAATTGAATTCTTAGAGTTAAATGATGAAGCTTCTAAGCTTACTGAAAGAGTATATGTTTATGCAAATCAAAGATATCATGAAGATACTTCTGAACCAACTTATCAAAATTTATCTGACCTTGCAGGAAGTTTAATGGTTAGCGTTGATAGTGCGACTTCTTTTGCTACACCAGAAATTATTGAAATTCCAGATGAAAAATTAGCAAAATTTTTAAAAGAAAATGAAAAGCTTCAAGTTTATAAAACATACTTAAATAATATTATTCGAAAAAAAGCTCATATTCTTTCAGCAGAAATAGAAGAACTTCTAGCGGATGCAGGTGACATGGCTGATTCTGCAAGTAATATCTTTTCTATGTTTAACAATGCAGATATAAAGTTCCCTGAGATAGAAGACGAAGATGGAAATACAGTTCAAATTACACATGGAAAATATATTTCATTAGTTGAGAGCTCAAATAGAAAAGTAAGAGAAGCAGCATTTAAGGGACTATATTCAACATATGCAAAGTTCAAGAATACTTTAGCGGCTACATTTAGCTCTAATCTTAAGAAAGAAACATATTTTGCAAAAGTTAGAAAATATGATTCTTCTCTAGCAATGCATTTAGATGATAGTAATGTTCCGGTAGAAGTATATACAAATTTAATTGAAGCAGTTCATAATAATCTTCCACTTATGCATCGTTATGTTGATTTGAGAAAGCGTTTTCTCAAATTAGATGAAATTCATATGTATGATTTACATTGTCCAATGGTTGCTGATGTAAAGATGAAGATTGATTTTGAAAAAGCAAAAGAAATCGTAGCGGATGGAGTAAAAGCACTAGGTGGTGATTATCAAGAGATTATCAAAGAAGGTTTTAATAATAGTTGGATTGACGTTTATGAAAATGAAGGTAAACGCAGTGGAGCATATTCATGGGGAGCGTTTGGTACTCATCCATATGTATTACTAAATTATAATGAAACATTAGATAATGTATTTACACTAGCTCATGAAATGGGGCATGCAATACATTCATATAAGTCAGATAAGACTCAACCATATATATACGCTGGATACAAAATATTCGTTGCAGAGGTAGCTTCAACATGTAATGAAGCACTACTTATGAATCACCTATTAGCTACAACGAAAGATAAAAATGAAAGAGCATATTTATTAAATCATTATTTAGATCAATTCAAGTCAACATTATATAGACAAACCATGTTTGCAGAATTCGAAATGATTACACATAAAAAATTAGAAGATGGTGGATCATTAACGACAGAAGTACTTTGCGAAATATATCGTGAATTAAACAAGAAGTATTTTGGTGAAACAATGGTAGTAGATGAAGAAATAATTATGGAATGGGCTAGAATACCACATTTCTATACTTCTTTCTATGTATATCAATATGCAACAGGATTCTCAGCTGCAGTAGCACTATCTAGAAGAATTCTTAAAGAAGGTGCACCAGCAATTGAAGATTACTTAAACTTCTTAAGCGGTGGAAGCTCAAAAGATCCAATTGATCTATTAAGAGGAGCTGGAGTTGATATGGCAACTCAAAAGCCAATTAACGAGGCTCTAGCAGTGTTTAAAGAACTATTAGATGAGATGGAAGCAATATTAGAATAGAAATGAACAATGGGGACGGTTCTTTTTGTATCACTTTGATACAAAGGGGACGGTCCTCAAATGAATTTGACAAAAACAATTTACTGTGATATTTTATACAATGTAAATGGGAAATGTTGTTAGTAACAACATTCTTACTTAACTAACTATGATGACAGTCCCACAAACTAAATCATCATAGTCTAAATGCTAACGTAATAAGGTATTTATAAAGGAGAGATTAGAATGAAATCAACATTATATGTGGAGTACCAAGGGAATAAAACGAATACTGACGAATTTGTGACACAGATAAAAAAATTATGGATTGAAGCTGGAAATAAAGTGAAAGACATAAAGAATATTGAAATATATTATAAACCAGAAGAAAACAAATGCTACTTTGTTGTAAACGAAGATTTTAGTGGTAGTTTTTAGTTCCATAACTATTAATTATCAAAGCTAAAACTAAAACTAACATTAAATTATTAATTACATATAATTTACTAAGAAATGTAAAAAACGTCATTCTGTGGGGAGTGACGTTTTTTGCGTTTTATTTATATCATATTAAAAATTGATTTGATTTACCAATTTTATATGCAAGTAAAATTATTTCTTGCTCTTCTTCAGTCATATCCCTATCATACATTTTCTCAAATTGCATAATAAGTTTTTCGGTATCAATTATTTTCCTTGGTTGTCTTGGTCTTATGCTAACATATGTTGGATCGTATATTTTTGTTTGCATTGATGGTGAATATATTTTTTTGAATATTTCAGCCGTATAATATGCATCATAAAATGCATTATGAAATTTATAGGTTAATGGGATATCAAGCTCTTCAGTAGCAACCTGAAGTCGAGGTAACATATTTAACGGATAGTCTAAATATATAGAAGTATACGGTTGAAGGTTAATGTACTTAGTGGGTAAAGATTTATATTGTAATCTGTGATATTCAGCATTTTTATATAATTCCTTTATATCTGACATTCCCCAAATACAAAAAGTTGTATCAGTTTCACCAATAAATTCTAAATAATCTCTATAAACCTCGGGAAATAATTCTTCGGTTAAAAGTACTTCTGTGGTAATACCGGTTAACTCTGAAATAAATAAACTTATTTTAGAATATATGCTTGGTTTCACAAGACGGTCAAAAGTTCCAATTGTATTGAAATTATCATCTAATTTTATTGCACCTATTTGAATAATCTCAAAGGGATTTTTAGATGTTATTCTACTTACATCTTGTATAGAAGTTAAATCTTGATTAAATTCTAAATCGAAAATAATATAATTCATGAGATTACCCCTTCTAACAGATGACATATTTTTATTAGTATTTACTATAGATAGATTATATTTTATTAGTATTTGATAAAAAAGATAAAAAATATTAGTAAATTAAGGAAACATTAATTTAGATTTATCTATAATAATTTCCAAAACAAGTAACAATGTTATTGTTCAAGGCAATAATATGATCAAAAAATGAAGATGCTAAACAATCCCTACACTATATTCTCAATCTGCCAATCAATAGGCTTAATTCCTTTACTAATCAGAAATATATTAGCTCTACTAAAATGCCTACATCCTTCAAAACCACGATACACCGATAGTGGACTTGGATGTGAAGATTCTAATATTAAGTGTTTTGGATTATTTAATAAACGCTTCTTTAATTGAGCTGGTTTACCCCATAACATAAATATAATTGGTGAATCTTGCTCATTTAGAATCTTAAGCGTACTATCTGTAAAATTTTCCCAACCGATACCCGCATGTGACTGGGGAGAATGTGCTCTTACAGTCAGGACGGTATTCAGTAAAAGAACACCTTGATTTGCCCATTTTTCAAGATAACCATTATTCGGTATGTAACAATCCAGATCTCTATTTAGCTCTTTATAAATATTTACAAGAGATGGTGGAACTTTTATACCTGGTTTTACAGAAAAACAAAGCCCGTGTGACTGGTTAAAATCATGATAGGGATCTTGACCAAGGATTACGACCTTGACTTCGGAAAGAGGAGTGTGATGATATGCATTAAATATATCATCTTGTACTGGGAATACATCATTGTGTGCATACTCATCAGTGATCTTTAAAAATAAATCTTTATAATAAGGTTTCTTAAATTCAGGGGATAAGGCATCAAGCCAATCATTAGAAATTGCCGACATAAGAATGCTCCTTTCGAGTGATACAGATGGGACAGTTCATTTTATTTCAATGAATTATACATTAATATTATTGTATATGAAATGACAAATCTCGTCAATATTTTATCGTTGGAAGTACATATGGATACTTTTGAAGATCTGAGGTATTAATGCGTGATGTATATTTTGATAATTTATTCTAATTTAACTAAACTTTATGCATTTAATTATTTTTGTGAAAATATTAATCTTAAGGGTCTGTTATCTTCAGAACGCTTGAATATAAGGCGATGATAGCAGTGTGTAGAATTATTATAAGTAAAATTAATTATGTTATGATTAATTCTAATGAATAAGTGCTTGCATTTTTATAAATAGTCATTTATAATTAAACGTTAGAAAGCAAAAACGAAAAATAACATATTTTTCGCTTTTAATTCATAGAAAGGAAAGGTGATTTTAGATGAAAGCTTATTTAATACTAGAAGATAATACAGTATTTGAAGGAGAAAGCATTGGTTCTACGAGAGATGCTGTTACTGAGATTGTATTTAATACTTCGATGACTGGCTATTTAGAAATACTAACGGATCCATCTTATGCGAGACAAGGAATTGTTATGACTTACCCGTTAATTGGTAATTATGGGGTGAATGAAGCAGATGTAGAGTCACTTAAACCATGGGCTGACTGTTTTATCGTTCATGAGCTTGCCCCGTTTGCAAGTAATTTCAGAAATGAAATGAGTTTAAATGAATTTTTATTGAAAAATGATATTCCTGGTATTCAAGGTATTGATACTAGAGCATTAACGAAGATTCTTAGAGAAAAAGGAACAATGAATGGTGTTCTTACTACGAATTCTGAGTATGATATTGATTTTGAAATTAAAAGAGCTAAAGCTAATAAAACTATTGATGTTGTTAAGATGGTAAGTACAAAGACAATAACCACCTTAAATCATGATGGAAATTATAGCGTGGCTCTTTTGGACTATGGTGCAAAAAGTAATATTGCAAACTCATTAGTAAATAGGGGGTGTAAGGTTACAATTTACCCTTGTGAAACTTCAGCAGAAGAAATATTAGCTTCTAATCCAGATGGTATCATGTTATCAAATGGCCCTGGAGACCCAAAGGATTGTGGCATTATAATTGAAAATGTTAAGAAACTTTACGAATCGGATACTCCAATATTTGCTATCTGTTTAGGTCACCAACTATTAGGGCTTGCAACTGGAGCTGATACTTTTAAGCTAAAATATGGTCATAGAGGGGCAAATCACCCAGCGAAAGATCTAATTACAGGAAGATCTTATATTACGAGCCAAAATCACGGGTATGTAGTAGATGACAAAACAATTAACCCTGATGTTGCCAAAGTAACATTTAGCAACTGTAACGATGGTAGTGTTGAAGGATTAACCTATAATAATAAAAAGATATTTACAGTGCAATTCCATCCAGAGGCTTCTCCTGGACCACAAGATACGGGCTACTTATTCGACAGATTTATAGATATGATGGGAGGACAACAATAATGCCAATAGACAAATCGATTAAAAAAGTGTTAGTTATCGGCTCAGGTCCTATTATAATCGGGCAGGCAGCAGAATTTGATTATGCGGGAACACAAGCTTGTCGTGCTTTCAAAGAAGAGGGAGTATCTGTAGTATTAGTGAACTCAAACCCTGCAACGATTATGACGGATAAAGACATTGCAGACAAAGTATATATAGAACCGCTTACCGTAGCATCTGTTGCAAAGATTATTGAAAAAGAAAGACCAGATAGTTTTCTTCCAACTCTTGGAGGGCAAACAGGACTCAATATGGCAATGGAGCTCTCAGAAGCAGGTGTTCTTGAAAAATATAATGTAAGAATATTAGGTACAAGTACAAAGACAATAAAAATGGCTGAAGATAGACAAGAATTTAAAGACTTAATGAGTAGAATAGGTGAACCTTGTTTAGCGGGAGAAGTAGCTGAAACGATTGAGGAAGCAAGAATAATAGCAGCTCAAATAGGTTATCCAATTATCATAAGACCAGCTTATACTATGGGTGGTACTGGAGGCGGAATAGCAAGTGATGAGGCTGAGCTTGATAGCTTCGTAGAAAGCGGAATTAGATATAGTCGTGTAGGTCAAGTACTAGTTGAAAAGTGTGTATCTGGTTGGAAAGAAATTGAATACGAAGTAATGCGTGATTCGATTGGAAACTGTATCACCGTTTGCAATATGGAAAACTTTGACCCGGTTGGAGTTCATACAGGGGACAGTATAGTAGTTGCACCATCACAAACACTAGCAGATAAAGAATATCAAATGCTTCGTACATCAGCGTTAAAGATTATATCAGAACTAGGAATCGAAGGTGGTTGCAATGTGCAATATGCATTAAATCCAACTAGCTTTGAATATGCTGTAATTGAAGTTAATCCAAGAGTTAGCCGTTCATCAGCCCTTGCATCGAAAGCAACAGGCTATCCAATTGCAAAGGTTGCAACTAAGATTGCATTAGGTTACACATTAGATGAAATTAAGAACTCGGTAACAGGAAAGACTTATGCAATGTTCGAACCAGCACTTGATTATGTAGTTGTTAAGATTCCAAAATGGCCATTTGATAAGTTTGTTACTGCAAGACGTACACTTGGTACTCAAATGAAAGCGACAGGCGAAGTTATGGCAATAAGTTCATCTTTTGAAGCCGCTCTTATGAAAGCAGTACGTTCACTTGAACTATCAATATTTAGCCTTGAACTTCCAAAATACACTGCTATGACAACTGAAGTGTTGATGGAAAGTTTATATAAAATAGATGATGAAAGATTGTTCGTTTTATCCGAATGTGTAAGACGTGGAATAGAACCAGAAAAGATAAATGAGATAACTAAAATTGATCTTTGGTTTATAAATAAAATCGTTGGAATCATTAAAGTTGAAAATATATTAAAAGCAGGAAATAAAGATAAAGAAAGCATCCTTCTTGCGAAGAAAATGGGATTTACTGACCCAATCATTGCCAAATATTTAGGGATGAGTCGTAAACACGTTAAACATCTAAGAAGAAAGTATGACATTATGCCTTCTTATAAAATGGTTGATACTTGTGCAGCAGAATTCGAAGCACTCACTCCTTATTATTACTCCGTATACGGAGCAGAGAAGGAATTTGAAGCTAAGAGAGAAAACACTAAGATATTGGTATTAGGCTCAGGACCTATCAGAATTGGTCAAGGCATCGAATTTGATTATTGTTCCGTACACTGTATATGGGCGCTAAAAGAAAGTGGCTATGAAACAATCATCGTAAACAACAATCCAGAAACAGTAAGTACAGACTTTGATATATCAGATAAACTATATTTTGAACCACTAACCTATGAAGATGTTGAAAATATTGTGGAATTTGAAAGACCATATGGAGCAATCGTTCAATTTGGTGGTCAAACAGCCATCAAACTTACGAAAGCACTTAATGAAATGGGTGTAAAGATTCTCGGAACTGCTGAAGAAGATATTGATAATGCAGAAGATAGAGAGAAATTCAATGAAATACTGGAACAATGCGGAGTACCTTGTCCAAAAGGTGGAACAGTCTATACCGCTGAAGAAGCATTAGAAGTTGCCAATCGACTTGGATATCCAGTATTAGTTCGACCTTCTTATGTATTAGGTGGTCAAGGAATGGAAATAGCATTTAGTGATGATGATATAACTTCTTATATGGAGATCATTAATCGAGTACATCAAGAACATCCAATCCTTGTTGACAAGTATTTAATGGGTAAGGAAGTTGAAGTAGACGCAATTTGTGATGGCACAGATATATTAATACCTGGTATTATGGAACATTTGGAGAGAGCAGGAGTTCACTCTGGTGACAGTATTTCAATATACCCAACACAAACAGTAAGTCAAAAATGTATTGATACTTTAGTTGACTATACAACAAGATTAGCAAAATCATTAAAAGTGCTTGGTCTTATAAACATTCAGTTTATAATATACAAAGAAGAAGTATTTGTAATAGAAGTTAATCCACGTTCTAGTAGAACAGTACCATATATAAGTAAAGTAACAGGGGTTCCAATGGTTAAGCTTGCAACGAAAGCTATTCTTGGTGAAAAATTAAAAGACTTAGGATATGGAACTGGGCTCTACAAAACAGCAGATTATTTCGCAGTTAAAATGCCGGTATTCTCTTTTGAAAAATTGCACGACGTTGATATTAGCTTAGGGCCTGAAATGAAGTCTACAGGCGAAGTTCTTGGGTTATCAAAGGATGTTGATGAGGCTCTTTTTAAAGCCTTTGTTGGTGCAGGATTTAAACAACCAAAGCATAAACAAATATTAGTTACAGTTAAGAAGGAAGATAGAGCAGAAGTAACGGAACTAATTCGTGAATATCAAGACTTAGGTTTCACAATCTATGCTACGGACGGAACATCGGAATACCTTAACGAACACGGTATAAGAGCACGTAAAGTTAACAAAATAAGTGAATCTAGCCCAAATGTATTTGATATTATTGAAAAAGGAGAGATTGACTTTATCATAAATACTCCATCCCAAGGGAAACAATATAAACGAGATGGATTTAAGATTAGAAGATTTGCTGTGGAAAGATCAATTTACTGTATGACATCTTTAGATACAGCAAAAGCATTGTTAAGTATATATTGAATGAAAAGATAAAAATTCTTAATTCAAAAGGGTTTAATTTTCCTCTATAATATAATTACGGATATTTCTAGATAGGAGATGAAGGGGAGTGCAAACTATACAGAACTACGAATATATAGTATAATTTTCTTATAATATTTTCCATATAATGCATGGGGGTGCTGAAGATGAGAATAATAGGGGATTTCATGAAAATGTTAAAAATTCGAACTAAAATTATCTTACTCTATATCAGTGTACTTATTTTATCTTTAATTATCTCCTTTGCCGTCTTTAATCTCATGAATGATAGAAAAGTAGAACAAGAAGTGGGCGATGTTGCAATGCAAACGGTCAGCGCCTTAAAAGGGAATCTAGATTTAATCTTTGAGAACGTCTCGCAATTTTCCAACTTTATATATTTTGATAAAAATGTTCAAAAGGCATTATCGAATATCCAAACCTCGGGCATAGATCCATTAATTCAACAAACAATACAAAAAAGCTTAATTAATATGTTGTTATCAGGAAATTATATATCAAGCGTATTTGTTTTTGATAATTATAATAATTTCTATTACTCATATAAGGTTGGGCCAGTTTTTGTTAACAAAGAAAACATTAAGCAATCAGAATGGTATAAGAATATGAAAGAAGCCAACGGAGAACTTCTTTTTATTCATAAAAGTGAAAATGTTATTTCATTCCAAACAAAAACGGAAAAGAATTACATATCACTAATTCGAGAAATAGCAGATGTCGACACCTATAATCCCTTAGCAATTCTATTAATTACAGTGGATGAAAAAACAATACAAGACTATTTTGATGAAGTTGGGAAAAAGTACAATTCTCAATTTTGTATTATTGACTCAAATGATAATTATATAGTAAAGCCATCTGGGTATAACGGCGATATGGATCAATTTTGGCTAGGTTCTGGGAAAGAGGAAGCAGGATATCGTACTGTACTTACTGGAAACGATAAAATGATAGTGGTTCAACAGGATTTAAAAATTAAAGATTGGAGGCTTATGGGTGCGTTACCTATGAACCTAAATAAAGTACCGGCTTCAAAATTTTATAGTCCATGGATTGCATTGATTGTGTCAATAAATCTAATTTTTGTTTTCGCTTGTTCTGTTGTTTTAACGAAGTTAATTTTTAAACCTTTGAATAAAGTGCAAAAACATATGAAATTGGTTGAAGATGGTCAGCTTATCGAGATGAATGTAGATATGCAAAATGAGAATGAAATAAATGATCTTAAAAAAGTGTTTAATCAGATGATTGAATCAATTAAGGAATTAATTGCAAAAGTGAAGAAAGAAGAAAAAATTATTGCAAAGCATGAATTGGATATTATCCAGGCGCAAATCCAACCCCATTTTCTCTATAATACCTTAGATGCTGTATCTGCATTGGCTTTGATTGGAGACAATGATAATTGTTTTAATATAACAAGGGCACTAGGGAATTTTTATCGTAATAGTTTAAATAGTGGATTAGATTTGGTAAGAATAAAAGATGAAATTGAATGTATTGATAGTTATGTTACTATCCTAAATATTCGTTATGATAATAAAATTAAAATTACATATAACATAGAAAAAGAATTAATGGATTATAAGATTCTTAAATTAATATTGCAGCCAATTGTTGAGAATGCAGTTTATCATGGGATACGTTATTTAAAAGGTAATGGTAATATATCAATTGATGGATACAAAGTAGGGGATGAAATTATCTTTACAGTGATAGATGATGGACTTGGTATGAGCAAGGAAAAAATCTGTGAAATTGTAGAAGGTAAAACGCAAAATGGAAAATCTGGATTTGGGTTGTATAGTTCAATTCAAAGGATTTCTCTTTATTATGATATCGAGAATCCGATAACGATTGCAAGTGAAATCGGAAAAGGAACGGAAATTACCGTTCGAATCAAAGTAATTATAGGGGAGAGAACTGATGAAAATTAAAGTTTTATTAGTTGATGACGAAAAATTAGAACGTGTATTAATACGTAAGGGTTATGACTGGGAGGCTAATGGATTCGAGATTATTGGGGAAGCAAGTAGTGGCGATGAGGCTTTACAATTATTTAGTATAAATGAACCGCACATTGTATTAACAGATATAAATATGCCTTTTATGGATGGCCTTATGCTTACAGAAAAGATAAAAGAACGTTCGAGAAATTGCCGTGTTGTTATTGTAACCGGATACCGTGAATTTGAATATGCAAGAAAGGCATTAAAGCTTGGAGTAAAAGATTTCATCTTAAAACCAATGAATATACAAGATATAGCCAATATTGTAGAAAAAATTAAGAACGAATTAAAGGATGAAGAAGAAGTTAACTTAAAAAATTCTATAAAACCTATCTATGAAAAGAATGATACAATCCAAAATAGAAAAAGTAATAAACTCATTGATCAAACGTTAGAATATATAGAAATACACCTATATGAACAATCACTAACTTTGAAAGATATTGCAAAGAAAGTATATTCCAATGAGAGTTATCTAAGCCGCGCTTTTAAAAAAGAAATGGGAGAATGTCTAATCGAATATATTACGAGAAAAAGGATTGAACAAAGTATTGTCCTTTTAAATACAACAAATTTGAAAGCATATGAAATTGCTGACCAAATTGGAATAGGTGATCCACATTATTTTAGCATATGCTTCAAGAAACAGGTGGGAGTTACGTTTAAAGAATATAAGACAAGTAATAACTAGATAAAATTAAATTCCATATAATGTAAAAATAGTTACCTATTTTAACAAAATATTAAATTGAGTAAAAGTAAGTTGCATTGTACACTTATATTAACATACAGAGCATGCTTATGTTAAAGTTTTAGTGTCAAGGTAGCAAAACAAAAAATAGGTTCTAATTAAAATTGGGACAATATGGGGGTAATTTTATGAAAAAAGTTTTAAAAAAACTAATCACACTTCTTTTAGTAGTAGTATTTACAATGAGTATGGCAGCTTGTGGTAAAGAAGATAAGGAAACATTAAAAGAACAGAATGATACTTCAACGAAAACCCAAGAAACACCAGACACGCCAGAAACACAAGAAAAAGTAGAACCAGTTACTCTAAATGTATGGCATCAATGGTCAAATGAAACAAATGAACTTAAAAAAGTATACGATCAAGCAGTTACCGATTATATAGCAGAAAATCCACATGTTACAATTAATACACAAACACTTGATACGGAAGCATATAAGACTAAAATTTCTGCTGAATTTGCAGGAAATGCAAGTGGAATTGATGTATTTTACTACTGGGGTGCTGGTACTGCAAGAAAACTTATTAATGCAGATAAACTACTTCCTATAGATAAATATCTAACAGATGAAATAAAAGCAAAGATTTTACCAGGCGCAACGGCAGCATTTGAATATAATGGAAAAACGTATTCGTTACCAACATTCTCTTGGTATATGACATTATATGCAAATAAAGATTTATTTGAGAAAGCAGGAGCAACCCTTCCTACAACTTATGATGAATTAATTGATGCAGTTAATAAATTAGGAAAACTTGATGGGGTTACACCAATCGCAGCAGGTGCTAAAGATGGTTGGAATGCAGCATTTGTTTATCAAGCATTTGCCCTTAGAGAAGTTGGAGCAACAAATGTTAATGCAATGTTAAAGGGGGAAATACCTTTTGAAGATGCAGGTTATACAGAAGCTGCGAATAAAGTAGTTGAATTATATGAATTAGGAGCTTTTGGTAAAAATCCATTAGAATCTGGTAATGATGATTCTAACGCAGCATTTGGTAGTGGTAGAGCAGCGATGAGAATTATGGGTAGTTGGTTTGCCAACGGACTATATACGGATCCAACAATTACAATTAATCCTGACGACGTAGTAGCGTTAAAGATTCCTATGATACCAGGAAAAGGCAGTGCAAGTGATTATGCAGGCGGATTCGTTGAAGCATTTTGGGTGAACAAAAATACAAAATATGCAGATGAAGCTGCAAAATTTGCTATTAGTATTAATGAAAAAGTAGGTAAAGCAGCTTATGAAACAGGAACCGGTTTTTGTGGATGGGATATTGAGCTTGATGATAGTAAATTGAATCCATTATTTGTTCAAATAAAAGGTTTATTGGGAGAAAGCGTAGAAGGAGTATTAGCATGGGATACTTCTCTTGATTCTAATCCAGCTACAATTCACAATGAACAAGTACAGACGCTATTTGCCCCAAATGCAGACGTGAGTGCATTTATTAAAGAACATCAAGCGGCTATTAATAAATAGACTATATATAATATTTGATTATATTTAGCACTTTTGTATAAGGAATTATCACTTACTTGGACATAAGTGGTAGTTCCTTAACAATTTAAGACAATATAAGGGTATCATTTCAGCAAACACCCTTGACTAAACACTGTACATAATAGGAGGGTATCTATGGATCGGATGTTGGGTAGAAAGCGTTATATAGCGGTATTTATCTTACCTGCATTATTGGTATTTGTTTTATTTACAATAGCCCCTTTAATCGTTACGGGCATCTATAGCTTGTTTGAATATGATGGGATTGGTACGATGAAATTCTTAGGGTTGAAGAATTATATCGATTTATTTACTACTGACAAACATTTTCTTACTGCAATAGTAAATTCGTTTATATTAGCGGGTGCATCAATTTTTATTCAACTTCCAATATCATTTTTTCTAGCGAGTATTTTAGCGAGAGGAGTAAAGGGAGAAAAGTTCTTTCGAACAATCTATTTTATACCAGTAGTTATCTCAAGTATGGTTATTGGCCAATTATGGATGAAAATATTTAATAGTCAATATGGATTACTAAACACAATAATTAGATGGTTTGGAGATCCCGAATTTGAATTCTCCTGGCTCGCGACACCATCAACTGCTTTTTTTACTACCGTTATTCCGGCAGTATGGCAATATGTTGGGTATCATATGTTGATTTTTTATGCAGGTATAAAATCAATTCCTCCAGATTATCTAGAAGCAGCAAGGATTGATGGAGCTAGTAAACGTCAGATTACTACAAAGATTATGATACCATTATTAGCTCCTGTAATTAAAATTTGCCTACTTTTTTCGTTAACAGGTTCCTTTAGAGCTTTTGATTTAATCTATGTAATCACAGGTGGTGGACCAAACCATGCAAGTGAAGTTCCTGGAACTTTATTGTATAATAATTTATTCCGACGAGGTCTTTATGGTTACGGAAGTGCGCAAGCTTTTTTCATTGTTATTGAGTGTTTGTTATTCAGCTTTGTAATCAGGCGGCTATTTAAAAAAGCGGAAGAGAATGCGTCAGCAGTATAAGGAGGTGGAAGGATGAGATTGAAAAACATAAAGAAAAAGGCTCTTTTTGTTCTACTATTATTAATTGCAGTTGTTCAGCTATTTCCCCTATATTGGCTTATTACTTACTCACTAAAGAGTAATGGTGAAATCTTTGGTGACAATGTGCTTGGACTTCCACGGGATTGGAGATGGATTAATTACAAAACTGCTTTGTCAGGTAGTGGTATCATAAGATATTTTTTAAATTCTATATTCTACTCTGTAGTAACGGTTGTTGTTGCAGGAACTATCAGCGCTATGGCAGCTTATGCTATTGCACGAATGAAGTGGAAATTAAAGCACTTCGTATATGGGATATTTACAATTGGGATCATGATACCTGCTCAAGCAGCTTTACTACCATTGTTTCAATTGTTAGATAAATTAGGACTAAAGGGTGGATACTTAGGACTCTTAATTCCATATATTTCATTTGCAATTCCTATGGCTATTTTGATCTTGACTGGATTTTATAAAAGTATACCAAAAGAATTGGAAGAGGCAGCCTATATTGACGGATGTGGAATATTTAGATGTTTCTCAACGATTATGCTACCAATTATTAAACCAGCCCTAGCAACCGCTTCCATATTTACCTTCCTCGGTACTTGGAATGAATTAATGTTTGCTAACACTTTAGTTGATAGTCAAAAATATCGAACTTTACCAGTTGGAATAATGTCTTTCTCAGGACAATACTCAACGGATTGGGGATTAATTGGGGCAGCGATGTTTCTTGCAACACTACCAACGATACTAATCTATTTTATATTGAGTAATCAGATACAAGAAAGCCTAGTCGCTGGGGCAGTTAAGGGATAATAAAAATACAATTGTGGATTGTTTGTTTGCATAATAAAACAACAATTCTTCATAGCCTTTACAAGGACCACTGAAAATACCAATATATACATTTTAAATGAAAACGAAGAATCCGTTTTTATTTGAAGATTGAAAATGGTACTTTTCAGTAGTCCATTTCTTTGTCCTCATATAAATCACATAAAAACACGAAAAGAAAATTATATTGTAGTTATGCTTACTATAAGTTATAATTATAGTTAAAATCTATGATAGCTGATTGCAGATATTTAATTATTTCTGCAAGTATAAGGTGAGGTGTTTATGAATAATCCATTTATAAGTAAGTTTGGTGATACTGGTTATGAATATCCGACTAACTGCTCATTAAATAGAATTAAATTAGCAAAGCTACCAATAAAAGGTATTGAAGATGATATAGAGGGTAAAATAGTTTTGGATATATTTGGAGCTGGTGCTTTAATAAATGAAATTAAAAAATATGCGAATGAATTAAAGATAGATTTGAAACTTATTGAAGAGAAAGAATTACCGAAATACTTAAGTGCAAGCTTTGAAAGTGATGATTTTGTTGTTGTTCAAACAGCTAACGATATAGTAAGAAAGTTTGGAAATCGACTTGGGTTAATATTACTAACACTGAAGATGGGTGAACAAGAAAATCAATTAGCTAGAGATGATTGGAATAAGGAAATGTGGGATTACTGGGCGAATATCAAAACAATTATTCTAGTTGGTGGGTTAGCGAGTGGAGTACTTGGAGTGAAATTCAAAGAATATACAATCAATCTATTTCATATGGCTAAAGTTGATCCTTATGAAATTATACTTTTTAATAATTCAGCTCACATAGGAGTATTGGGTTGTGCTACACAAATAAAAGAACAAAATAGTATGAATATTATTTTTGACTTTGGACAAACAAATATAAAACGTAGTATAGTTAAGATATGTAATGGTGAAATATCTAATATAACAACACTCGAATCAAGAATATCAAAGTATGCTAGGTTTGATATTACAGGTAATAATGAGAACTATGAAGAAGCAATAAAGTTACATGAGTATTTAATGCAAGCAATTATAGATACCTATAACGTTGCCAAAGAATGTGGTGAGGTTGGAAGTGAAATTATAATTAGTATAGCAAGTTATACTATAAGAGGAAAGCTAGATGATAATCGAGGTGGGTATGCAAAGCTATCAAACCTTGCATTTAATTATGCAGATTACCTTTCAGAGGAATTATCAAAATTATTAAGTAAAGAAGTGAAAGTTACATTAATACATGATGGAACTGCAGCAGCGTTGAATTTTAGAAACTATAAGGATTCTGTATGTATAACGATGGGAACCGCATTTGGTATAGGTTTCCCGGAGATTAAAATATAGATAGGCATTAAAGGAAGGCATAGGAAAAGAAATGTTAAATGAATTTTCAAGAACAGAATTAGTATTTGGTAAAGAGCCGTTAGATAAGATTAAAGACTCATTTGTAGCTATATTTGGTATCGGAGGAGTAGGTTCCTATACAGCAGAGGCGGTTGCAAGATGTGGAGTTTCAAAGATTGCTTTGTTTGATGACGATAAAGTATGTTTGACAAATATAAATAGGCAATTAATTGCAACTAGAAAAACTATTGGAAAACATAAAGTTGAAGTGATGCGAGATAGAATACTAGAAATTAATCCCAAAGCACAAGTTGAGATTAATCAGTGCTTTTACGGACCAGATAATGCAGACAATTATGATTTGAGCAAATATGATTATATTGTTGACGCAATCGACACAGTTTCGTCAAAAATTATACTTATAATGAAAGCACAAGAAGTTGGGGTACCAATAATTAGTTGTATGGGAGCGGGGAATAAACTTGATCCAACACGTTTTGAAGTCGCAGATATTTATAAGACTTCAGTATGCCCACTTGCGAAAGTAATGCGTAAAGAGTTAAAGAAAAGAGGAGTAAAAAAACTTAAAGTTGTTTTTTCAAAGGAAGAAGCGATTAAACCAATCGATGTTGATTCGAATAGTTGTAAAAATCACTGTGTTTGCCCTCCTGGAACAGCAAGAAGTTGTAAAGAAAGAAGACAAATACCAGGCAGTGTATCGTTTGTCCCTTCAGTAGCAGGCTTGATTATCGCAGGGGAAGTTGTTAAGGATTTAGCGAAGAAATAGAAATTAGGTGAGATTATGAATGAACTAGCTAATTTGCTAGGTGGTATTGTAGGTTTTGGATTTGATTTAATAGGAATATTTTTTAGAGTTGTTTTTGCACTCATCATATGCGTGGTTGCTCTCTTTAAAAACAGAAATCCATTCTTTTGGGGATTCGCAACATTTTTATTTCCATGGATAGGTATTTTGTTTTTCTTTATACCAGCAAGAAGGGTAGTCGTAAGAACTTACTTGTCAAATAACCCAGCTTTTATGGGCAAGGATATGTGTATTGGATCAATCATGGCATTATCTGCAATCGTAGCAAAAGCAGATGGAGCAGTTACAGCAGATGAACTTAAGGTGATTAAGAACTTTGTTACTACTAAATTCCATATATTTGGAGATGATTTGGATTCTTATGCGGATGCATTTAACTATGGAAAAGAACATCCAGATGAATATAAAGAGTTTGCTAGGATTATAAAGACTTATTATGGAAGACGAGACATAATTATTGGGTTAGCTTATACATTAGTCTCTGTTGCAATGAACGATGGAACAATATCGGAGCCGGAAGATACTATAGTAAGAAATATCATAGTTGAACTTGGACTTTCGGTATATGAATACAATAGCTTAAAAAATTCATTCAACTCACAAGGAAGTGGAACTTATTCACAATTTGGACAAGGTGGTTTTGGTGGATTTGGAGGATTTACTGGTTTTAGTGGATTTGAAGGCTTTGAAGGTTTTGGTGAAGGTTATGCAGGGACCAATGGATATTCAGGTCCAAGTCAAACAAAACTAACAAAAAAATATTGTGAAGTTTTAGGTGTGGATGAAGATGCATCAATGAATGATATAAAGAAAGCATATAGAAGATTGGCGAAAGAATATCATCCTGATAAATTAGCGTCAGAAGGAATGCCAGCTGATTATCTAGAGTTTGCTAACAAAAAGATTCTTGAGATAAACGAAGCTTATGAGCAATTGAAAAAAATCAAAGGTGAATAAATAGAAGTCGAGAAATAAATCCATAGAATTATTGAACCACCTATAAAAAATTTAGTATAGGTGGTTTTATAATGTAGATATATATTCGTTACTACTGTTTTTTAAAATCTTTTGTATCTATAATTAGTGTTACTGGTCCATCATTTAGAACAGATAGTTTCATGTCAGCACCGAATTCACCGGTCTGTACGAGAAGTTGTCCGTTTACTTGACTAAGTGAAAGGTTCATTTTCTCATTTTCATCTTCAAATATTCTAAGTCCAGTACATTTATCCGCAAGCAACATTGCATCCTCTTCTGAGTCCTCAAGCCCAATTCCAAGTAAAATCACAAACCCAGTACCAATTTCCCCAACAATATTCCCATCTATCTTTACAGTTGCCCCAGTAGTTCTCTGAATAACAGCACGCATTCTTCCATCTCCATTTCAAATTATTCGTTATTTAGATATTATATTATATTTATTCAAATATTCAAATACAAATTTCCCATCAACAAATCACATTACCCTCTTTCCTCAACACATTCACTATATTAAATTTTGTTACGTATAAATATCTTTGTTTTCTATTATATAACTATACAAGTTATATGACTGTTACTATTACTATTACTGTTACAGTTAATGTTACCGTTGTTGCTACTATTACTATTTCTATTATTATTTCTATCTCTATTACTTTCTATTTCCCCCCACCCCCCACGACAAGCCAAGCCCTTGTACTTGTTTTGTCAGCCCTGCTTGTCCATTACCCACAATATTCTTCGTATACTTGAGATAAATGTAAAAAATGTTTTTCCTTTGAATACACAATCACGGCTTTTGTACGCGACTAACAGACGCGCACTCCGTCTGATAGTCACGCACAAAAGCCGTGATTGTGGAGGCAAGAGAAAAACATCTAACCCCTATCTCAAGTATACGAAGAATCCCCCCCTTTAATCCCAAGCAGCGCGACAAAACGGTTAACCGATATAGTTCAGATTTCAGTATGAAAGTGCAGATTTGTGACATTGTGAATTATCTGTGAACAATGTATTATTAACCTATAAACAATACATAGTTTATAAACCAATCCAAACCAAAGTATATAGGAGGAGTTATCTATGAAGAAAAGAGCGTTAGCAATATTACTTGCAGCAATGTTAGTTATGAGTATGGCAAGCTGTGGAAAGAAAGATGAAAAAGATGCTACAACAAAAACGAAGGACGATGTAACAACAACTACTACAGAAGCAGAAACACCAGTGGTAGAAGAAACAAAATTATCAGGAAAGTTAGTAGTATATTCACCACATCCACTTGAATTTATGGATCCACTTATTCAAGAATTTGAGAATAGAACAGGCGTATCAGTTGAAGTTATTGCAGCAGGTACAGGAGAATTAATTAAGAGAATTGAAGCAGAAGCAGGTAATGCGCAAGGAGATATTATGTGGGGCGGTACAATTGCTCTTCTTGGAACAAACACTTCAATATTTGAACAATATACATCAGTAAATGAAGATGCTATTTTACCAGATTACAAAAACAAAACAGGAGCTGTAACAGCATTTACTGTAGTTCCAAGTGTACTTGTAGTTAATACTAATTTAGCAGCAGGAATTGAAATTAATGGATATGAAGATTTATTAAATCCAGAATTAAAAGGCAAAATAGCACACTGTGATCCTGCTAAATCATCTTCTTCATTTGAACATGTAATTAACATGTTAAATGCAATGGGTAATGGAGATCCAGAAGCTGGTTGGGACTTTACTGGAAAATTCATCAAAAATCTTGATGGAAAATTATTAAGTGGTTCTTCCGCAGTTTACAAGGGAGTAGCTGACGGTGAATATACAGTTGGTTTAACTTTTGAAGAAGGCGCAGTTAAGAGTTTAGTAGACGGAGCACCAGTTGAAGTAGTATATATGGAAGAAGGCGTTATCTGTAGAGCAGATGGTATTGCAGTAATCAAAGATGCAGCTAACATTGAAAATGCAAAAGCATTCATTGATTTCGTTACAAGTAAAGAAGCTCAAGAAATCGTTATCGCTAAATTAAACAGAAGAACAGTAAGAAATGACGTTGGTTCTGCAAATGGACTTACAGCTTATGAAGACATTAAAATCTTAAATGATGATGTTGATTGGGCAACTAGTAACAAACAAGCAGTTTTAGATAAATTCAAAGATTTATTTACATCAAACTAAGCAAATTACGTAATTTTTTGAAATACCTTCCTTTTAATGGTGGTGACTAATTAGTCTCCACCATTAATGATAAAAAGGACGGAAAAGGGAATAGAAGTTCTCAGACATATCTAAATTTTAAAAATGGAGGAATCACAATGAGCGTACAAATACATGTAGAAAACGTAATAAAAAAGTATGGGGATAATGTAATTATTCCTAATTTATCAGTTGATATTGAGAACGGAGAATTATTCACTTTACTTGGGCCATCAGGATGTGGAAAGACTACTTTACTTAGAATGATAGCAGGTTTTAATTCTATCGAGGGCGGTCAAATAAAATTCAATAACGATGTTATTAATGATTTACCAGCTCATAAAAGAAACATAGGTATGGTTTTCCAAAGCTATGCGATATTCCCTCATTTAACGGTTAGACAAAATGTAGAATACGGCATGAAAATGAGGAAAGTAAAGAAAACTATTATGAAAAAGAAAGTAGATGACATTCTTCATGTAGTTAGAATTGATACATATCAAAATAGATTGCCAGAAAGATTGTCAGGCGGTCAACAACAACGTGTTGCATTAGCACGTGCAATAGTAATAGAACCAACAGTTTTATTAATGGATGAACCACTTTCGAACTTGGATGCAAAATTAAGAATTGAAATGAGATCAGCAATTAAGGATATTCAAAAAAAGGTTGGTATTACAACCGTATATGTAACACATGACCAAGAAGAAGCTCTTGCTATATCAGATAGAATAGCAGTTATGAAAGATGGAGTTATACAACAAGTTGGAAAACCATTCGAAATATATTTAAGACCAAAGAATATATTCGTAGCAAGCTTTATTGGGCATTCCAATGTATTTAAAGCGACTATAGAAGTATTAGACAAGAAAGTATATGTTAAATTTGAAAACGGTTTTAAAGTTGAGATGACGAATTTAGTAGATACAGTAGTAAATGGGCAAGAAGTAAAAGTATCTGTTAGACCAGAAGAATTCACAATTGGAGAGAATGGATTTAAAGGAACAATTACTTCAAGCACTTTCTTAGGAAAATACGTTAATTATACAGTTAATTTTAATCAAAATATTATTGAAGAATTAGAAGGAAATATAGAGTTTACTCAAGATTTAAATACTTTTTCCAAAATTTTCGAAGTCGGAGGAAGCATAGGATTAGAATTGAATCTTAATAAGATAAATGTTTATACAGCTGACGGACAAACAAGTTTAATAAAAGGAGTGAATTAATATGTCAAAGAAAAAATTTAAATTTGACTTTTGGTCCGGAGTAACCTTAGCGATTATGGCTGTATTTATTATATTCTTAATATACCCTTTGCTATCGCTTGTTGTTCAAGCTTTTAAGGATCCAGGTTCAGAAAGTTTTACATTAGCAAATTTCTCGAAATTTTTTAGTAAAAAATATTACTATACAACAATGATAAACAGTTTCAAGGTAACAATTTGTGTAACGGTATTAGCAATATTAATTGGTGCACCGTTAGCATATATTATGAAAACAATGAAGATCAGAGGGAAAGCAGTATTAGAAATATTGATTATGATATCAATGCTTTCACCACCGTTTATTGGGGCTTATTCTTGGGTATTACTATCTGGTAGAAACGGTGTGCTAACTAGATTCTTAACAAATGTATTAGGTATACAAAACCCTCCAAGTATATATGGATTTGGTGGAATATTACTAGTATTTACATTAAAACTATTTCCATTTATATATTTGTATGTTGGAGGAGCACTTAAAAAAGTCGACGTTGCACTTGGTGAAGCAGCAGAAAGCTTAGGATGTAGTGGAATAAAGAAAGTATTTACTCTTATTTTACCATTGGTTTTACCATCATTATTAGCAGGTGGATTACTAGTATTTATGAACTCTTTAGCAGACTTTGGAACACCGATGTTAATTGGTGAAGGATTTAGAACAATGCCAGTTATTATATATGATGAATATATTAGTGAAATGGGTGGTCAAGCAAATTTTGCATCTGCACTTAGTACAATGATGATAATATTTACTGCAGGATTATTCTTAATTCAAAAATATATCGTAAATAAAAAATCATTTACGATGAGTTCAATGAGACCAATTGAAGCTAAGAAAGTAAAAGGAATGAAAAATATATTAGCTCATTTATTTGTTTACTTTGTTGTTTTCTTAGCGATCATACCACAAATAACAGTAATGTTTACTTCTTTCTTAAAAACAAAAGGGACTCAATTCGTTGGAGGAAGTGCATTTTCATCAGCAACGTATTCGTTTGATAGTTACAAAAAGATATTCGAGAAGATGAAAACGCCGATAATAAACACATTTACATTCGGTTTAATAGCGATTATAATTATTATAATAATAGGTATGTTAGGTGCTTACGTTACGGTTCGTAAGAAAAATATATTTACTAATATTTTGGATACAGTAACAATGTTTCCATATATAATTCCAGGTTCTGTATTAGGTATCACATTATTAGTTACATTTAGTAAAGGTTCACTTCCACTTGGAGGAACAGCAATCATAATAATAGTTGCCTTTGTAATAAGAAGGTTGCCATATACATTAAGATCAAGTGCTGCGATTCTTTATCAGCTAAGTCCAAGTGTAGAGGAAGCATCAATCAGTTTGGGGGCATCTCCTGTAAAGACGTTCTTTAAAGTAACTACTCGAATGATGTTACCAGGAGTATTCGCAGGAGCAATAATGAGTTGGATTACTGTTATAACAGAACTTAGTTCCTCAATTATGCTATATGTTACGAAAACACAAACATTATCAGTTGCAATATTTACTGAAGTTCTAAGAGCAAGTTACGGAACAGCAGCAGCGTTATCAACTATATTGACATTAACTACAGTAATTTCTTTATTAATATTCTTTAAATTCTCAGGAAGTAAAGAAGTAAGTATGTAATGAAATGAATTAGGGGTGAGTGATATGAGCAAAAGAAAAGGTGTAATTTTTAAAGATAAAATTAAACGTGCCTTTATGCTCTATGCACTCATTCCTATTATTTTTTCAATTGTATTAATAAATTTATCAGTAATATTTCTAAGCTATAGTATTGCGAAAAGAAGTACAAGAGAAAGTTCGATTGCAATATCAAATAATATAGAAAATCAATTTCTAGAATATATAGCAAAAGGTCAAGAACTAGGGGATTCTCCAGAGATAAAATCATTAATATTAAACTCAACCTATAAAGAAATTTACCCCGAAGTTTATCTCTTTATGAATAATAATGACTTTAAATCAAAGTTCTATGTATTTGATGCAGAGGCTAATCTAATTACCGGAAGTAGATTGAATCTTCCAGGATACTTGGAGAACATTGAAGAACCACTTTCTTGGGGAATATTCAAACAAATGAAAAATGACTTTGGACGAACAGTAATGCAAAAAAACATAAGTGTTTCTAGGTATGGAGAAAGTACGATTTATTCAATCGGTAATGCTGTAATCGAAGACGAAAAAATTATAGGTTATGTCATATTTGACATTTATGAAGAAAGTTTTAAAAATAATTTAGTAAATTATCCGGATACAATTGTTGCGTTAACGGATGGATACGATAATATAGTCTACTCTACAAATGCACTCTTAGTAAAGCAAAATGGAAAGCTTAAAAATGAAATAAGAGAAATTACGGATGAAGGAATTAAGAGTAACAAATACACCGTTTATAAACAGGAAATATTCGATGGTAAGTTAAAAGTTTATTCAATTGCAATCAGAGGTGATTTGAATTCAGCATTAGAAATTACAAATATTTTCGGAGGAATCATGATACTAATTATTTTTGTTAGTATGACTTTCATGTCCGAAAAGATTGCTAAAACAAATTCTGGAGGCTTAATGGAACTAGCCAATGCTTTTGAGAAGATGAAGCAAGGGGATTTTGATACGAAGATTAATCTAACCTCAACGCTAGAGTTTGAAAGTATTTCTCAAGTTTATAATAGTACTTTAGATGATATTAAGAGATTGATGGCAGAGAATGAAGAACGTGCTACTCGAAATGTAATGTCTGAACTTCAGGCATTAGAAGCACAATTTAATCCGCATTTCTTATTTAATACGTTAGAGACCTTAAGATATACAATTGATCTTGATACAGTAGCAGCCAAGAATATAATTAAATTATTGGCGAATATTTTAAGATATAGCATTAATCAAGATTATCAAGTAGTTATGTTTGGGCAAGACTTAGAATTTATTAAGTGCTATCTTGAGATTCAAAGCTGTAGGTTTAAGGATAAATTCAAGTATAATTTAAAAATTGATTATAAAACAGAATCATGCATTCTTCCTAAATTAATTATTCAACCATTAATAGAAAATGCTATAAAATATGGATTTGTAGGTAAAACAGAATTAATAGTTGAGATTAAAGCTAGTATTATTAATGGAAATTTAGTAATTATAATTACAGATAGTGGTATCGGTATTAATGAAAAGAAATTATCTGAGTTAAGATTGATTATAAATCAAGAAAATAATTTATCGGCTCATATTGGATTACACAACGTTCAGAGAAGAATTAAGCTAACATATGGACCAGAATATGGAATCGAAATAAATAGTAAATACCAGGAAGGAACAAAGTTAAAGATTGTAATACCAGAAAGACATTTTTAATCCTATATAGAAGTTCGAAGAACATTATACACTTATGAATTGGAGGGATTTAAATGCTAAAAATTATAATTGTTGAAGATGAAGAAATTATTCGAAAAGGAATCGTACACACAATTGATTGGATGTCACTCGGATGTACCGTTATTGCAGATGCAGAAAATGGAGAAGAAGGATTAGAGAAGATTCTTTTATTACGACCGGATTTAGTAATATCTGATATTAGAATGCCAATGCTAGATGGACTTGAGATGATTGAAAAGGCAAGAGCAGAATATTATTTCGAAGCAATATTACTAACCAGTTATGGTGAGTTTGAATATGCAAATAAAGCAATTAAACTAGGTGTTTTTGACTATATATTAAAACCTTTGGATGAGGAAATTCTTGCAGAGGTTATTTTGCGTGTCAAGAATAAAGTTACGGATCATAAAATTGTTCAGGATGTAAAAGAACAAGTAAAGGATATAGAAGACATAAAGAT
This sequence comes from Clostridiales bacterium, assembly GCA_029256575.1. GTDB lineage: Bacteria > Bacillota > Clostridia > Lachnospirales > JAQSXR01 > JAQSXR01. The sequence goes on from JAQSXR010000028.1 coordinate 36,959, forward strand.
AATAGATATTGAGATGTTTAAAAAGGAATCAAACAATAATTTTTACGTAGATAAGGTTATTAGCTATATTATAGAAAATTATAATAAGAAGATTACTTTTGAAGAGGTAGCTGAAACTTTGGGGGTAAGCACAAGTTATTTAAGTAGAAAATTGAAGGAAGTTTCAAATCAGACATTTTTAGATATTCTGAATAAATATAGAATACAAAAATCGATTGAACTTCTAATGAATGGCAATAACAGGATATATGAAGTTGCTTATTTAGTAGGATTTAGTGAATATAAACACTTTTGTACTGTTTTTAAAAAGTACACGAATGTTCCACCAACTAAATTTACAAAGTCAAATATGTATCTTGCGAAAAAATAATTAATTCTAAAATACGAGCGATCAAAGGAGACGGGGATTATGGGAAAAAGAAAAAGAAATGAAGTAGCAAAAGAAAATATGAGTGTAAATAAGAGATTAAAAAAAGCCTATTATAATGCTATTTATACATTATTAGCAATTTTTGTATTGCTAATAGGCATTATGTTTTATGAAAGCTTCAAAAGTCAAAATACCTTTCAAGTATATGGATCTGGGCAAGGTGATGTAGGAAAACTTAATATGAACTTTAATAAACTTCATGCCAAGATGAGATACTTAATATTTGAAACTGAACTAACTACGAATACGGCTACACTAGAAGAAATCAATCAATTATCAGTCGTGTTAATAGAAGATGCAGCAAATTTACATAAAATAATGGTTGATGATAAGAGTAAAAGTAAATACCAAGATGTTATGACATATTTGGATGAATATATTATTCTAAAAGATCAAATGGTTGCTTTTGAAAAAGAATCTGGTAAGTATAATTCGAAAAAATTATTTAATACAGATGGATCATTAATTGCCGACAAGCTTGCTGTTACGCTGGAAGAACTTTTTGATTTTATGAGTGTAAAGGGTGAAAAAGAAAGTGTAGACGCAATGTTTATACTACTTCTAATATCAATAGTTGTAATCTTTATTACCATTGGAGTATTAATTACAAGTACGAAAATCGTAAATAGAACAATAAAAGCTATTTGTGACCCACTAGTTGATTTGACAAAAACTGCAGAGGAGATTTCACAAGGTAATCTACAAGTCCAAATTACATATAGTTCAAACAATGAAATTGGAGTATTAGCAAGCAGTTTAGCAAATACTGTGAAAACCTTAAATCTATATATTAATGACATATCAGATAAATTAGAAAGCGTGGCTAATAATGATTTAACAGTTGAAATTGACCAAGAATACCTAGGTGATTTTATGCCAATCAAAACTTCGTTAATTAAAATATCTGATTTCTTAAATAATGTATTTAAGAAAGTAGATAACGTATCAGGTCAAGTTTACTCTGGAGCAGAACAAGTATCAAATGCGGCTCAAAACCTCGCAGAAGGATCAAGTAGCCAAAATAATGCAGTAGATCAAATATCACAAGCAATATTCAACATAAGTGGAAACACTACAAGAAATGAAGAACTTTGCCAAAAGGCAAATCAACTATCTCAAGTAGCAAAGACAAGTGCGGAAGATGGAGAAAAGAAAATGGAACTTATGGTATCATCAATGAATACGATTAATGATACGAGTAATAAAATTTCTCAAATACTTCGCACGATTAATGATATTGCGGAACAGACAAATTTACTTGCGTTAAATGCGCAAATTGAGGCAGCAAGAGCAGGGGAAGCAGGAAGAGGTTTTTCTGTTGTTGCAAACGAAGTAGGAGCACTTGCAGAACGCTGTAGAATAGCAGCAAAAGAAACCGAAGATATGATAGCAGCAACTTTACGAGCAGTTAAAAAAGGAGATGCTGGAGCAAGAGAAACTTCAGAGGTGTTAAAACAAACAGTTGAAAATATTGAAATAGTAGCTGAAGTTGTAAACGACATATTAATGGCAACGAATAAGCAAAAAGTAGAAATTTTCAATGTTTCAAATGATATAAAAATGGTTACAGATATTGTATATTCCAACTCTGCAACCGCACAAGAAAGCGCAGCAGCTAGTGAAGAATTATCTGCTCAAGCAGATGCAATGAGATCACTATTGAAGGATATGAAATTAAAATAACGAGTGAATATGTATAATAAAAGAACAAATACTAAAAAATATTATTTATAATCTTAGTTGACAAAACAATAAATAAGTTGCTATACTATCAATATTAATAAATCGAGAACAAAGGCGTTCAACTAATGTGGACGCCTTTTTGCGCACAATTTTAAGGAGGAATTATTATGAGTAAGTATTCAAAAGAGGATATAATTAACATAGTAGAAGATAACGATGTTAGATTCATAAGACTTCAATTTACTGATATTTTTGGAATATTAAAGAATGTGGCTATCACACCAAGCCAACTAGAAAAAGCCTTAGATGGTAAATGTATGTTTGATGGTTCATCGATAGAAGGGTTTTCCAGAATCGAAGAATCCGACATGTACTTAAAACCGGATTTAGATACATTTGTAATCTTTCCTTGGAGACCTCAACAAGGTAAAGTTGCCAGATTAATCTGTGATGTGTATATGCCAGATGGTACACCTTTTGAAGGAGATCCAAGATATATACTAAAAAAGGCAATTCAAGAAGCCAAAGACTTAGGTTATGAATTAAACGTAGGACCAGAGTGCGAATTCTTTCTATTCCATACGGATAACAATGGAAGAGCAACCACAATAACTCATGATGACGCAGGATATTTTGACCTTGGACCAAATGATCTAGGTGGAAATGCAAGACGTGATATTTGTCTAACGCTAGAAGATATGGGATATGAAATCGAAGCCTCTCACCATGAAGTAGCGAAAGGTCAACATGAAATTGATTTTAAATATGCGGAAGCTCTTGCTGCTGCTGACAATATAATGACATTTAAATTAGTAGTAAAATCAATCGCGCAAAGAAATGGTTTAAGTGCAACCTTTATGCCAAAACCAATTTATGGAGTAAATGGTTCTGGAATGCACGTAAATATGTCTTTAATGAAAAATGGAGAAAATGCTTTCTATGATGTAAATACGGAAAGCGGATTAAGCAAATTAGCAGAACACTTTATTGCAGGAATCTTAGAACATATAAAAGCAATAACCGCTATCGCAAATCCACTTGTAAATTCATATAAAAGACTAATACCAGGATATGAAGCACCTTGTTATATTGCTTGGTCTTTAAGCAATAGAAGTCCTTTAATTAGGATACCTGCATCAAGAGGAATGGGAACTAGAGTTGAGTTAAGATCTCCTGACCCATCGGCGAATCCATATCTTGTAATTGCTGCTTGTCTTACAGCAGGCTTAGATGGAATTAAGAAACAGTTAGAGCCTGTGAAGAGCATAGATAAGAACATTTACTTGATGAGTGCTTCTGAACGATTAGCTGAAAATATTGGTAATTTACCAGAGACCTTATTCGAAGCTATCGAAGAATTAGGTAAAGACGAAGTGATTAAAGAGGCACTAGGATCACATTTATGTGAAAGATATATAGAGGGCAAGAGAGAAGAATGGGAAGCATTTCGAGTAACCGTTACGGAATGGGAAGTAAATCAGTATTTAGGGAAATATTAAACTATATTTACACAATAGAACTCGGAGATGATAATTATGAAATGTATAATAACTGCATTTCCAAGTCGTAATACCTTACAAATTGTAAAAGATATTTTATTAGGTGCTGGTATTAGTGTAAATGTTGAGTGTCAATCAGGCGCAGAAGCAATGAGAGCAGCAGCAGGTTATGATGGTGGCATATTAATTTGTTCTTCAAGATTAGTAGACATTTTGGTTGTTGATCTGTGTAATATGATACCTGAGGGCTTTGATATATTAGTACTTATTTCAGAAGGTCAAGGAGGAATTGAATTTCCTGACAATGTATTTTCACTAGGTGCACCTATAAATAAACAACATTTGATTACGAGTGTTTCAATGTTGATAAAAATAAGTAAGAGACTTGGAAAAAGACAAAAAGATGATACAGATGATACAGATCTTGATAAGGAAATTATTTCAAAGGCGAAAGAAATACTTATGAGTAAATATTATTTTACAGAGAAGCAGGCACATCGGTTTATTCAGAAGAGAAGTATGGATAACGGAACGAAAATGGTCACGACTGCAAGATTAATATTAGAACAATAAATATGTATATAATGAAATTGAACTTGACTAATTGGGGATTGTAACATAAACTAACTAGTAAATGTTCTTTTTCTTTTTGTATATACTAAGAACAGAAAAATAGATAGAAATAAAAATTGCTAGACATATTTCAAGGAGGATTACTTGTGCAAAACGAATTAGTCATTGTTGTTGACTTTGGTGGTCAATATAATCAATTAATAGCTAGAAGAGTAAGAGAATGCGATGTATATTGTAACGTAGTTTCATACAAAACATCGATTGAAAAAATAAAAGAAATGAATCCAAAGGGAATTATATTTACTGGAGGACCTTCAAGTGTATACGAAGAAGGAGCTCCAACTTGTTCAGCAGAAATATTTGAATTAGGAGTACCAGTTCTAGGTATTTGTTATGGTAATCAATTAATGGCACATTTACTAGGTGGAGAAGTTAAGAGTGCAACTACTAGAGAATACGGTAAAACAGTTATTAATGTAAACAATGACTCTCTATTATTCAAAGAAGTACCTGCAAGTACTTCATGTTGGATGAGCCATACAGATTATGTAGCTGCGCCTCCTCAAGGGTTTGAAATAGTTGCTCATACGGATGCATGCCCGGTAGCAGCAATCGCAAATGTTGAGAAGAAATTATACGGAGTTCAATTCCATCCTGAAGTAAATCATACACCAGAAGGATCAACAATGCTTAAAAACTTCTTATATAATGTATGTGAATGTAAAGGCGATTGGAAAATGGCAGACTTTACAGTTGAAATGGTTCAATATTTAAAAGATAAAATTGGCGATAAAAAAGTACTATGTGCATTATCTGGTGGTGTAGACTCATCTGTTGCAGCAGTACTCATTCATAGAGCTGTAGGCAAGCAACTTACTTGTATCTTCGTAGATCATGGCTTACTTCGTAAAAATGAAGGCGATGATGTAGAAAGAATATTTAGAAAACAATTTGATATGAACTTAATCCGAGTAAATGC
>JAQSXR010000029.1 GCA_029256575.1 Clostridiales bacterium
GATGTATTGCGTAGGAACCCGTAAATACACCTGTTTTTTCTTTCGTTGTAGACTGTCTGTCAATCTCTGAAAGTTTCTTCGCTTCATCTCTATATGCTGTAACTTTATCTATGTGATCCGCAGTCGTTAATTCGTCTACTAATTTAATCTCTGGAGCTAAGACAACATAGGATACACCATATAAAGTATCTGCTCTTGTAGTAAATACTCTAATATTCAAATCCTTGCCTACCACTTTGAATTCAATCTCTGCGCCTTCTGATCTACCTATCCAATTCTTTTGAATCTTCTTTGTTTTCTCTGGCCAATCAAGTCCGTCTAATTTATCAAGTAACTCTTGTGCGTAATCCGTTATCTTAAAGAACCATTGTGTTAGATCTCTCTTCGTAACTTCTGTATTACATCTTTCACATTCGCCATCTACTACCTGTTCATTTGCAAGAACTGTTTTGCAGCTTGGGCACCAGTTAACTGGCGCATTTTTTCGATATGCTAAGTCATTTTTATATAATTGAAGGAATACCCATTGTGTCCATTTATAATATTCTGGGTCACATGTTGAAAGTTCATAATCCCAATCAAAGGCAGCGCCCATTTCTCTTAGTTGTTGTTCCATTGTTGCTATATTTTGTTTTGTAGAATCAAGAGGATGAATACCTGTCTTAATCGCAAAATTCTCTGCAGGTAATCCAAAAGAATCAAAGCCCATTGGTTCAAACACTTCATAGCCTTGCATTCTCTTAAATCTTGCCCATGAATCTGTTAAACCGTAGTTGTACCAGTGGCCAAGGTGTAATTTAGAGCCTGATGGATATGAAAACATTTCAAGGCAATATAATTTTTTATCTACTTTATTACGGTCAAATTGATATAGTTTCTTTTCTTCCCATACCTTTTGCCATTTGCTATCTATCTTTGTTGAATAAGACATCACAATCTCTCCTTTAACTTGTGTATAATTATCTATAAATATAGCACTAGTTGTGTGGTTTTTCAATGCAAAGTTTTTTTACTTGACGTGAAGTTGGGTTGCAAAGAATTTACTTCGGTACGCTTTCCTTTTTTCCATCAGGCCAAAAATCTCCACTAAATTCTATCATCTTTCCTTCTGAAATCGCTGTAATAACTGCAAAGAAAACACTACCAAACTGCAGCATAGTCGATAACTTTAGTATTTTCCAGTGATCATATTCTCTTTCTTTATTTAAGTAACACATAAAAGAAATGTTCAAACAAAGTAACATCACAGAGGCGAAAACGATAGAACTTCCAACCACTAAGTCACCATAAACCCAATTTGATATGCCAACTAAGATTCCTAGTATACTCATGATTGTAAATATTACATTAACATTTCTTTCAAATTTGAAACAATGCATCGCAAAATAATTCACAGCCAAGATTGCTATGTAGCATAATGATACCGTTGTGATATTATATATTGCTATATTTTCATATAGGTAGTATCCTGCAATCGTAACTCCTGCCATCACTGCATTGATTAACATGTAAAGAATAGTGGTCTGTTTGCGTTTTAGCAGCAAAAATATTGGGATTGTTAGTAACATCCAAATGCCTGAAAGTACAAGCACCCACCCATTTCCAAGAACTTTGTAACTAATAAATGCTGTAATTTGTGTGATGATAAACAGTAGTAAACTAATAACTACTGTCTTTTGTAAATCATTTAATTTCATTATTTTCACCTGCCTCATAATTATTTAATATAAAACAAAAACTCAAAATCATATATTTTTGAGTTTTTGTAATTATATCTTATATATTCTAAAATTAGTTAACTTGATCCACTTTATAACCTAAGTCTATTAGTCCTTGAACAATTCCATTGTCATTAAGCATATGTCCTGCTCCAACAATTACAAAGTAATCATTTTCTTTATCAAGTACAAGCATATCTTTTATTTTAACTATCATATTTTTATTTCTAGTATCCCACAATTTTTGATTGAATTCTTTTTCTTCTACTGTAGTTGCTTCTTCTGCAAAAACTAGCTTTTCAAGTTCTTCCATGTTACCAGATTTCCACATGGAGAGCATTTGTGTCATCATATCCCCTGATGCATCGTCACCTTTTAAAGAGCCCTCTAAATATGCTTCTTGAAGCTCAGGTGAGAAAGAATCAAACATATCAACTTGGAATTTAATTCCCTCTAGTTCTATAATAGGCTTCCAATTATACGCTAAAGATAGGAAAAATACATCAATTCCCATAGAAGCATTATAAGAAGCATTCGACATTAGAATTGATTGGATTGTCATCGCTGCTGCCCAAGGTTTTAATTTAGCATAAACCTCTATCGGTACTCCAACTGATTTCATAATCGCTGAGTATGCTTCATACGTTTCTTTTGAAATGAGTTGGCCTAATGTACCTTGTCCTTCAATCATCATTAACTGTTGCATATATGCAGTCTCTTCTGCATTTGGTACTAATACATTCGCTTCAACTACTACTGCATCAGAATTAGCAAACGCAATTAGTATATCTTTACTCATTGGATAAACGGATCCATCCGTAGCATGTACAGAACCTAGTAGATAAACTGTATTGTCCCCATCCGACACTTCCCAGAATGCCCCTTTTGCTTCTAATCCTAACTCATATACTAAATATTCATAAACACGTTGTGAAAAAGCTAACATTTCTTGTTGTGTACATGCCCTATCAAGTGCATATTCACCCGTTATTCCGTAGATTAGCTTCTCATTCACAAAATAATTTAATGATGTATTCTTATCCGTAGTTGTATCTAACTTCAAAACTAACTTTATAACATCATAAAGTTCATTCACAATATCTCCGCGGGTCATTGTTTTCTCATCCGTTACCTTTGTTTCATCAACAATAGCGAATTTCTTTTCTAAACTAGCTTGAACTGTTAAGAATTGGCTTCCTTTAATAATGGAAGTGTACTGTTTGTAGTTCTCAACACTGCCCAACCCATATATGCTAGACATTTGTACATCCCATAGTGCCCAGTTACTAGGTGAATCAGGAGCTGTTGGTGCTGTTTCTGCTGCTTGCGTAAAGATGTTACTTGTAATAAGTACTGTTAATACTAATACGATACTGATTAATTTTTTGAATAATTTCATAATAAATCCCCTCACTTTGTTTTTGATTAATATGCACCTTATATACCAATAAAAAAGTTGCAATATAAATGCCAACACATAAAAAACTTATGCATGACTATTTAATCTGCAACCGAACTGCCGTAAGAAAAATATTCCACTTTATTATCCATGATGTTTTCGAAAAATGCCTTGTAGACTAAGCCTTTTTGGCTTTCAGCTTGTAAATTATGTATTTTTTATTATATCCCTAAAGTAGAATAGGGTCAATGAAATTAGAAGAATTTTAAGAAAAAAGGATGCGTTTAGAAAAGAATTCATAGATTATTTATGCCCTATTTCCGTAAGCTGTTTAAAAACTCATCAATTTCTTCATCCGTCATTGTTTGATCCACTAAGATACTTTCATTCAATCTAATACCATCTTTATTTATGAAAGAATAATCTGGCCTGCTTAAAGTAATCAAAGTCCCGTCAGGGAGCTGTAAATATTCTTTGTTCCCTGTTTGTTTATACATAGGTTCTCTTCCTATGATATGTGCTCCAAAGTTATCTTTAAAAAAACCAGTTGCTATAACTGATGCACTTGCTGATTTTTCGTTTACAATAACAGTAAAATTGTAATCTTTTTCTTTTTGATTCATGCTTTTAATTGTATAGGTAGCAGTTCCGAATATTTCGTTTCTATAATTATTTGAAACTTGTACTACAATTGTATCTTCGATAAATCTTTGTATGAGTTTGTATGAATTTAAAATTTCGCCTCCTCCATTATTTCTCAGATCAATCACTATATTTACTTGATTGGTCAGTTTATCCGCACCATTAACTAGAACTTCATCTAGTTTTCTAAACTCTTCCTGTTCCATAAACGTTTGGAAAGGAATATAAAGGCAATTATTTGAAAGCCATTCTACTTCATTCGAAAGCTGTTTATTCGTTTCGAAAGTGTTACTATAGTACATATAACTTTTAGTAAAAATCTCTACAAAATCATCAAATTCTTTTAATTTATCAATATAAGTTTGATCTAAAAAAATATTAAAATGGTAATCTTTTAAAGAATCACACATTTGAAATGCAATAGGATAATACTCAGTATAGTTTTCAATGCTATCCGGAATATCAAACCTTTGATATTGTCTATAATTATTAAAGAGATACTCATCAAGTAATAATAATGCGTTTCTGTAGTTACTATAATCCTGATCTATATAGCACGCATTTTTTGCCTCTTCCTCTTCACTATAATAATAAGTAGATAAATCATACGTATTCTCATCAGACCTAAATAAATATGGTTGACCAAAAAATACCCCATAATTAATTAAGTCAATCGGAATATAATGTTGTCCTTCCTTTGTAATTGGCTTAATTATCTGATCATTTAATTTAAAGACATTCAACTTATTTTCTCCAGAAAACTCCACATTTTCTAGCATCAAGGATGCCTTACCTAACATACTGCCTAAATACCGACTGTAGCTGTTTACTTTGCTATTATATATTACTGTCAATTCCATGGTTTCTTTATTTATTGATTCATAGTTAAGTGTTTCTATCATTTTAAATCTTTTATTAATAACATTACATATATCAATAAAATCATTTGCTGCTAAATAGAATAATTCGTTTTCTTCAATCGCTTCTAATTCAAATGGATCACCATCATTTTTTGAATAAATAAATTCAAGTGTTTCGGTAATAAATGGGGTTGTCCTGTTGTCTTCAACCTTACTCGTTGTTATAACCTCATTTACTGTTTCTGTTTTTGATATAGTTTCAGTATTGTTACTAACATCAATTGATTTATTACATCCGCTGATCATTGCGATAACAAAAATAGTGCAAAATGTTAATATTAATCTTTTCTTAATTGTCTTCATACTTGTTCTCCCCGTGTGTGAATCAGCGGATATTCGTATTCCGCATGCTACATGCTCATAATCTATTGCTTTGTTCGCTGTAATGTCATTGGGTGCTTGAACCCCATTGATACAAGCAGTCTAATTCTCACTTAAGAAGCGAGAGACTTCCTTGATAGGTTAAAATGATTTATTATCTTATATACTAATTTAAAACATATTTGAGATGAATATAATAAAGGTCTTATAAGATATATTCGTTCAACATATCTATTGCTTTATTTAAATTATAATTATTTCCATATATTGTTATGTCTATTTTGTCCTTAAGATTTAATTTTAAGTAATTCACATTTTCATTTTGTTTATTTTCTATATCTACAGATTCAATGTCATTAATATTTATCTTAAATGAAGAATAAATAATAAAGTGTTCTCCGATATAAATACTATGTCTATGAAGTGTTGAAATGCATATATTCATACTGTATAAAAAACTGCATATACTAAATAAAAAGATATATTTATTATCTAGTGATGTATATATTATTAATGCTCCAATATATACAATTATAGAGCTTATCAGAAGAACAAGATCCACCAGAAAAACATTTTTTATCATACCAAATTCTTTTCCATTGTCCATGATATTGAAGTAAAATAAAAACATTATTAGCCTAAAAAAAGTTAGAATAAAAATAATAAATAAAAAGTTTAAAATAACTAATGTAATTTTTATTTTAATATCATTTAAATCATTAAAACAAAATGCAGATATAGGTATTGTAAGTACTATAGAGAATACATAAAGCATTAAAATATCATATCTCACAAAAATATGTGGTTTTTTCATTTTTTCCCTCTCTTATCATGGTAATGAATATTTTTATACGTGTAGTAAATTATTTCCTAAAAGGGTATCACACTATCTTTATTCTCGTAAACTCTCTAAAAATACATCAATTTCTTCATCCGTCATCGTTTGATCCACTAAGATACTATCATCCACTCTAATCCCATCTTTATTTATGAAAGAATAATCTGGTCTGCTTAAAGTAATCAAAGTTCCGTCAGGGAGCTGTAAGCATTCTACATACCCTGTTTGCTTATACAAAGGTTCCCTACCTATGATATGAGCTCCAAAGTTATCTTTCAAAGCACTGGTTGCTAAAATTGATGCACTTGCTGATGTTTCGTTCACAATAACTGTAAAATTATAATTTCTTTCTTTTGGATTTATGCCTTTAATTGTATAGGTAGCTGTTCCCAATATTTCGTTTCGATAATTATTAGAAACTTGTACTACAATTGTATCTTCGATAAATCGTTTCAATAGCTTGTATGAATTTAATAATTCACCGCCTCCATTATTTCTCAGATCAAGCACTATATTAACTTGATTGGAAAGTTTATCTGCATCATTAACTAGTACTTCATCAAGTTTTCTAAACTCTCCCTGTCCCGCAAATGTTTGGAAAGGGATATAAAGGCAATTATTTGAAAGCCACTCTACTTCACTCGGGAGCTGTGTCTTATTCTCAAAGGTGTTTAAATAGTACATAAAACTCTTAGTATAAATATCTTCTATACCATATTCAGTTAATTTATCAGGATCAGCTTTATCTGAAAGAATGCTAAAATGATAATCTTCTAAAGAAAGACACATTTGAAACATCATAATAAAATATTCCGAATAATCTTCAATGCTATCTGGAATATCAAACCGTTGATAATGTGAATAATTATTAAACAGATACTCGTCAAGTAATAATAATGCGATTCTGTAGTCACTATAATCCTGATCAATATAGCGCGCATTTTCTTCTATCTCTTCACCATAATAAAATGTGGATAAATCATATGTATTCTCATCAGACCTTAGTAAATATGGTTGACCTGAAAATACCACATAATTAATAAAATCAATCGGTATGTAATGCTGTTCTCCCTTAGTAATTGGCTTAATTATTTGATCGTTTAACTTTAATAAAATCATCTTATTTTCTCCAGAAAACTCTACGCTTTCTAGCACCAAGGTTGCTGTCCCTAGCGTACCCCCTAAAATTCGACTGTAGCTGTTTACTTTGCTATTATATATCACTTTCAATTCCAGTGTTTCCTTATTTAGCGATTCATAGTTAAGTGTTTCTATCATTTTAAATCTTTTATTAATAATATTACAGATATCAATAAAATCACTTGCTGCTAAATAGAAGAGTCCGTTTTCTTTAATCGCTTCTAATTCAAATCCTTCCCCATCATTTTGTGAATATATAAATTTCAGTGTTTCTGCAATAACTGGGCTTGTCTTGTTATCTTCAATCTGACTCGTTGTTACAACCTCATTTACTGTTTCTGTTTTTGTTATAGTTTCAGCATTGTTGTTGGCATCAACTGAATTATTACATCCGCTAATAGTTGCGATAACAAAAATAGTGCAAACTGTTAATATTAATTTCTTCTTAGTTCCTCTCATCCTAGTTCTCCCCCGTGTGTGAGTCAAGCGGATATTCGCATTCCACATGCTACTTGCTCATATGCTATCTCGTTGTTCGCTGTAATATCATTGGGTTCTTGAACCCCCGCTGATACAAGCAGTCTAACTCTCACTTAAGAAGAGTGAGCCTTCCTTGATAGGTTAAAATGATTTATTATCTTATATACTGTATATCCAACTATAGCTCCCAATGTATTCAAAATCAAATCGTCAATTTCGCTTATACCAGTTCCAAATATAAATTGACTAACTTCTATTATTAACGAAAGCATAAGACCATATAGTCCCATTCTTAAAAATGAAATCTTTATTTTCGTTATTAAAGGTAATAAAATGCCAAAAGGAACAAACCAAATAATATTGCCAACAAATAAATATGTAAATTGGTACCACTTATTATCTAATATCATCTCTATGTAACCAGTAAAAGGCTTTGCGATTACTGTTCCATTTAAAAAGATATTGTCCAAGGAAATACCGCTGCGAAATACCGTTATTTTCAAAAGTGCGATGATATATATCGTAAACGCGCCTATACTGAGTAGCTTTTTATAATGTTTATTGTTCAATTGAATGCCTCCTTGTCTTCCCCTCTAACTTTAATCTCGTAAACTTTCTAAGAATTCATCAATTTCTTCATCCGTCATCGTTTGATCCACTAAGATACTATCATCCACTCTAATTCCATCTTTATTTAATAATGAATAATCCGGTTTAGTTAAAGTAATTAATGTCCCGTCGGGCAGCTGTAAATATTCTATGTTTTCCGCTTTCTTAAACATAGGTTCTCTTCCTATGATATCTGCATCAAAACTATCTTTCAAAATACTTGCTGCAACAAGTGTTGCACTTGCTGATTTTTCATTCACAATAACTGTAAAACTATAATTCTTTTCCTTACTACTAAAAGGTTTAATTGTATACTTAGCACTACCAAACATTTCGTTTTGATGATTATTAGATACCTGTATTATGATTGTATCTTTCATCAATCTTTGTAAGAGCATGTCGGTATGTAAATCGAATCCCCCTCCATTATCTCTTAGATCAATCACCATATTTACTTGATTGGACAGTTTATCCGCTTCATTAATTAGTACTTCATCAAGTTTGCTAAACTCTTCAATTTTATCAAACGTACGAAAAGGAATATAAAGGCAATTGTTTGAAAGCCACTCTACTTCATCTGGAAGGTGTGTATATTCTAATGATAACCTATAATTCATATAACTTTTATCAAAAATATTTTTGAACCCAATTTTTGTTAATTTATCCAAAAGAACTTGATCTGCAAAAACAATAAAATGGTAATCTTTTAATGAATCGCACATTTGGAACATAATAAGGTAATATTCTGCGTAACTTTCGATACTATCTGGAATATCAAACCGTTGATATTGTTTATAATTAAGAAATAGATATTCATCAAGTACTAATAATGCTAATTTGTAGTCATTATAATCCTGATCAATATAGCCCGCAGACAATAACTCTTCATTAAGACCATTTAGGGATAAATCATACATGTTCTCATCCGTCCTTAGTAAATATGTTTGACCCGAAAATACCACATAATTAATATAATCAATTGGTATGTATTGTTGTCCTTCTTTTATAATAGGTTTAATAACCTGATCATTTAGTTTTATTTTAACAAGCTTATTTTCTCCAATTAACTCTAAACTTTCTAAAGCCAAACCTGCCGAATTTAAAGTTTTCGCTAATGGATTAGTAAAGCTATTCACTTTGCCATTATAAATCACAGACAATTCCATGGTTTCTTTATTGAACGAGTCATAATCAAGCGATTCTATCTTTTTATCTTTTTTATTAATAATATTACATAAGTCAATAAAATCATTTGCTGACAAGTAGAATAATGAGTTTTCTTTAATTGCTTCTAATTCAAAGTTATCTCCTTCATTACGAGAATATATAAATTCCAGTGTTTCTGTGATAAATGGGTTTGTCTTGATACCTTCACTGGAACTCGTTGTTATAACATCACTTACTGTTTCTGTTAAAGTTTCCGTATTGTTGCTAACATCAACTGAATTATTACATCCGCTGATCAATACTATAAAAAAAATAGTGCAAAATGTTAATATTAATCTTTTCTTAGTTGTCATCATACCTGTTCTCCCCGTGTGTGAATCTAGTGGATATTTACTCCGCTTTGTTAAAAATTATAATACATATTGTTTTTACCTATATATTCAAAAGCTACTTTACTTTGATTATCGTATGAAAGGATAATGCATTGGTAGTGTCGGGTTCTATCTATATACATCCCCCTATGCTATTCCTTTTGTTCCTAAGCTTATACATCAATGAAATTAGTAAAAAAGGCCGTACCTCATATAAAATGCTATCTATGTAGTCTTTTGGGTTTTTAGTAGCCAATATAATAATAATCATAGTTACTGTATAAAGTATTGCTATAATTTTAAAGTATAAAATAATTTTGTTATTGCTTATTATGTTTTTTATATCAAACACATCCTTTTCAATTTTAAATAATATTCCCCTTCTTAATTATTTTGCATTCGCAAATTTTAAGAGCCTGCAACCAGCTACAAATAATACTAATCCCGTAAACTCTCCAATAATTCATCAACTTGTTCATCCGTCATCGTTTGATCCACTAAGATACTATCATCCACTCTAATCCCATCTTTATCTATAAATGAATAATCCGGTCTGCTTAAAGTAATCAATGTCCCGTCGGGCAGTTGTAGATATTCCATGTTTTCTGTTTTCTTAAACACAGGTTCTCTTCCTATGATATCTGCATCAAAATTGTCTTTCAAAATACTAGCAGCCGAAACTGCTGCACTTGCTGATGTTTCATTCACAATAACTGTAAAACTATAATTTCTTTCCTTATAATCACTAGATTTAATTGTATACTTGGCACTACCCATCATTTCGTTCTGGTGATTATTAGATACCTGTACTATCATTGTATCTACCATAATTTTTTGTAAGAACATGAATACATTTGAAGAGGTTCCTCCACCATTATTCCTCAAATCAACTACTATATTTATATGATTGGATAGTTTTTCTGCATCATTAATTAGTACTTCATCCAGTTTACTAATCTCTTCAACTTCCATAAACGTTCGAATCGGTATATAAAGGCAACTATTTGAAAGCCACTCAATTTCATTTGGAAGGTCTTTGCTTTTTTCTAAAGTTTTAACCTTACACTTATTACTTTTATCATAAATATCATTCCATCCAATTTCAATTAGTTTATCTATAAAATCTTGATCTATAAACATAAAAAAATGAGAATCCTTTAAAGAATCGCACATTTGAAACATAATAAGATAATATTCGAGGTAACTTTCGACACGATCTGGAATATCAAAGCGTTGATAATGTGGATAATTACGATATAGATAATCTTCAAGTATTAATAACGCTAATTTGTAATCACTATATTCTGGATTAATGTATGCGTCCGCTACTTCAGTTAACTCCATATCAAAACTAAATGGGGATAAATCATATGTGTTCTCACCAGTCCTTAATAAACATGGTTGCCCTGAAAATACAATATAATTAATATAGGAAATTGGTATGTATTGTTGTCCTTCATTTATAATAGGCTTTATAACCTGATCATCTAGGTTAATTATAACCAGTTTATCTTCTCCAAAAAACTCGACACTTTCAAAAGTTAAACCTGCCGTAGATACAGCTGACCCTAATGTTTGAGTATAGATATTCACTTTGCTCTTATAAATCAATGTCAATTCCATGGTTTCTGGATTGTAAGAGTTATAATCAAGTAATTCTATCTTCATATTGTTTTTATTAATAAAATTGCATAAGTCAATAAAATCATTTGCTGGCAAGTAGAATAATGAATTTTCTTTAATTGCTTCTAATTCAAAGTTATCTCCATCATAACGAGAATATATAAATTCCAGTGTTTCTGTGATAACTGGGTTTGTCTTGATATCTTCATTGGAACTCGTTGTTACAGCATCACTTACTGTTTCTGTTAAAGTTTCAGTATTGTAGCTAACATCAACTGATTTATTACATCCGCTGATCGTTACTATAAGAAAAATAGTGCAAAATGTTAATATTAATCTTTTCTTAGTTGTCATCATACCTGTTCTCCCCGTGTGTGAATCTAGTGGATATTTGCTCCGCTTTGCTACATGCTCATAATCTATTACACAGCTTCGCTGCTATATCAGTGGTTTCATCTATTAAATAATATCCCGGCTCCACATTTGTTTCTCTCTCATTGTAAAATATTATTTTCTTTATATTATAAAACAGCTTATTATTCAATAGCATTACAATTATCTTTCAAGAATAAAATTATCTCTTCAACTTTTTTACTCTTGCCTGAAAACCATAAACTAAATTGTGGATTCAGTTTTTCTTTGTTATACAATAATATATTTAACATGTTTTTTTTATATCCAAATACTTCAAACCATTCAAGTTCTGTATCATAAGAAGTATAATAAATTCTCCCTTCAAAATTAATTAACATTTTTACTGACATATCAATAAATAGGGGTTTATTTAAACGTATTTCACCTTTTAAATTCTGTAAACCTTGTGTATTTTTTTCAATGATCCTATATGCAAATAATAATATGTTAATCAAATCCAAAAAAGTGATAATCTCTTTTGGTGTTCCAATATCAGAAATTAAATAAGCGTATGTTAGTATAGATATACAAACTATAATGAGGCTTAGTGGCATATTTGCTTTATGAATATATATTGTCTTAACCATCCTCAAGCTCTTGAGTAAAAGAAGTTGATTCAAGTTTCTTAAAAAAAGAAAATAAATTTGGACTATGAATACTGCATTGAGAATTAATAAAAAAATATATTTATCAAATCCCATATCAAATAGTACCCTTTTATCATTTAATTGTATTGTAGTAGAAACAACTAATACCAATAAAAGTATAAGTGAATACACATAAATTTCTATGTCTTTTTTTAAACTGTTTTCCTTTTTCATTTCATTAAGTACTCCTTTTGAAGTCTTGATAGCATATTTCCTAATCTAAGTAAGATTTCACTATATCTACCTTATGCCTAAACAATATGGATTTTATTTTTAACTTCATTTAGCATCTTTTTTGTTAAAAACAAGTCGATTTTTCCATCAACAGTAAGAATTGTTATTTTAAATTTCTTATTCGATAGATCCTCACTTGTTACACCCATAATATCTTTAAATTCTATCCTCTTATTATTATTCGAAAAATAAATTGCTTCATCACTAAGATATGTTCTATTTATTATCACATAAAAAAACATAGACAATTCAAGTAAAACAAACATATAACTAAATCCAAGATAAACAAAAGGGTTATTAGCAATCAATAAAACATTTTTCAAAATATAAGTAACTAAAGTTAGTGTCGCATAAAATACTATTAATAAATTAACAAACCTAAATGCATTCATGACGTGATAGTTATATATCTTTTTAATTTTATACTCATGTAGTACTAAAGTAACTAAATATGATATAAGTATATCTACCATAATTTCACACAGGATAACAAGTCCCCATATTACAATACTGTATCTATCATCAATGACAGGGATTATAATTAAACAGCTAATAATAAGTAATATAAAACTCAAATGTCTCCTTCTAATAACCTTCATCCCCCTATCCCCCTGTATTTCTTATTTTATCATTTGATTATTCCTTCTCAATTAAACCTACTGCAGTATTTAATACATTTGTCCCACTGTAATTTAATACCTTATAAGAAAGAATGCATTAGCAAAATAATTACCTCGTTATTGCTCTCTCAGAAATTATTTATTTTTTATTCTTTTTTTATATATGTTTTTTATCATAATAGTACCCTTAACTGTTGCAGAAATTAAGTAAAGAAACGCAAAAATAGTTCTATGTATACCTGTTGTTTTTCCCATTAATAATGGCATAATAATAAAAAATAGAACTGCAAAAATTAAATTTAATCTGTACTCTCTACTATTTGCCATTTCTTTATCGTACCAACCCTTTTTTTATTAACTTTCATCAAAATTTCCTTTCTCTCATCTTGATAAGTCAATTACCTTTTACCATCATTATTTATTGCACAATTATATGAACCAGCAGCTCCGGAAACTTTCCAATTACTACACCTTTATTCCGCCTACATAAGTTATTAGAAATCTAGTAATTCTCTCTTCATAATCTTTCTTATTTACCCAAGAAGCTTGCGCGTGTGAAGCTCCCTTCACATATAAATAAGCTTTAGCTGATTTACAAGCTCCAAACAGTTTATGGGACATACTCAATGGCACGAATGTATCTGCTTCACCATGAATAAAGAGAATTGGTGTTTTCGAATATGCCACTTGTTTCATTGGTGTATCTTGATTAAATGAATACCCGGCTAATAATTTGCACCACATTTCAGTAAGATATAGGAGAGATTTTTTTATAAACATAGGAGATATCTTGATCATGGCAGGTATTAATTCAGCTAGAGAAGTAAATGCACTATCACTAACTATTGCACTAACTGAATTTGGTAATTCAGTGTCTCCGCTCAGTGCTAGTACTGTTGCGCCACCCATAGATACTCCATCTAATACAAATTGCGTTCCTACCCCATATCTATCTTGTAAATAATTAATCCACATAATTATATCTTTTCTATCTGAACAGCCCATACCTATATATTTGCTTTGGCTCTTTCCATGAGATCGTATATCTGGTAAGAACACATTATACCCCTTATCTATGTAAAATTTCGCGTCAGCCATTCTTATGTTTGCATCATCCTTCCAGCCATGAAGTATTATTACAGTCTTTTTACTACTACTACTTACATAATAACCATAAAGTTGGAGTCCATCATTGCAAAGATTTAGGAGTTCATATGGTAAACTTAAAAACCAACTCTCACCGGTTTTATAATAATCTACAATAGATTTCATTGGCTCTTGAATATTTTCAATTTCTTTAGGTATTCTAGTGTTTACAAAAAATGAACGAAACATAATATTAGAAACAACTAACGAAATTAATATAATTATTGCAACACCTATTAATGTTATATATATAATCATAAAATCCCCCTAAAATAGTATCTTTAAATATAATTTCCCTTTACTCTCATCTTATAACTCTATTGCATTATGATTTTGTTTATTAATTATTATTTGTTCGAAATCCTTCTGGTCTCTTATTAACAACATTTTGTATTAAAAATTTATGCTTTTTAGATATGAAAATATTAATAGACTTATTATTTCCTCGGCTAATTAGTAACATATTTAGTAAATTTAATATAAATGCCTTTTTATACTTTAGTTCAATAATTTCATTTGTATTTATAATTATCCCTTTAATTAATATTGATTTATTTGATACTAATAATATCGATTCTATAATGATATTATTTGCAATCGGTATACACATAGCAATATACAATATATTTTGTATCTGTTTAGTTGTTATACAAACTATGATATTTCCAACAATGATAAATAAACAAGTGATTCCAAATATAATGCTCGTAGCAGGAGCAATTATATATATATTAGCTTGTTGCTTTTTTTTATAATAAAACATATGTATAGTAACGTATAAAAAAAATATATTATTAGCTAAAATAACTAGTATTGAAAATATAATTAGAATTTTATCCAAAAATACAGCTCCTTTTTAATCTCTCTATTAGTCAACTAAGACTACTTAACTATCTCATAGTCCTATCACAAACATCCTATATTTTATATGAATCCACTATTCCCTTCTATCCCTTGTAAACTCCAATAAAAAAAGTTGCCTCATAAACACCAATACATAAACAAATTTATGTATTACTATTTATTTGCAACCGAACTACCGTAAGATTTATATTCTACTTTTCCTATCCATGATGTCAACTAAAAATGCCTTGTAGTCTAACTCCTCTTTTAGGCTTCAAGCTTTGTGTCCTTGACTTTCGTACAAGTTTACCTTTTCAATACTGTAATTTAATAAAGCATTAATAGGTATATTATATCTATTAATTTAGTTGTTGTCCATCTTTTTGGTGTGTTTTCCGATATGTATTACTTTATGTTTATTTATGAGAGCATCCAACATTGGGGAAATCTTAGAATTTATATTCATTCATTGCTTCCACCTCCTAAACTTAGTCATATTATCATATGTTTTTGCGCACATCAATATTATACATACAAATATTCGTTATTTATTGCCTATATATTTGAATATTCGTATTTTTCATCAAAATACAAAACATAAAACAGCCTTTCTTTCTGTATGTAAATAACCGCTATTTCAAAGTAATATAAATTTGACATAATTATATAAGTATATTAACATATGTTTATGTTATTGGTAGTACATGGTAATTCTCTAAGATAAAACACAACACAAAGATAGTTACCATCATAAATATGTCGGTGTTACAACAAGGGATCTCCTATCGACAGTGGATATGTCCATCGTTAATGATGTATTTCATGTAGCATAATTTTAGGTAAATAATAAGATGATTAATTTGGGGAGGAATAAAGAATGAAAGAATGTAACAAATTAGACGAACGTCACATATTGGTTAGAGAGGATATTTATAAACACATGGTATTTGTAATTGGAATATTATTATTATTAGATTTTTATTTAAAAGAATTAGGTGTAGTTTGGGATAGTGGGAAATACTCAAGCATAATTATTCTTTATATCTCATTTACTTTTGGATGGATAGAAATGATATGTAGGGGTGTATATTTAATTGCAGAAAAGCAACATAAATCTATAGTATATATAATGGGACTTATCGCTGTTGTTTTTATATCGAAAATATTGAAAAATGTGATATTGGATGGAGATTTTATATTTGTACAAGGACAGTTAACAAAGACTGGAATCTTACTTGTAAGGTATTTATGTATGCTTCTGATTCCGATTATATTATTAATAAAGACTAAATATATATTATTACTTCAAAAAAGATCATAAGAAGTTCTATTACTTGACGGTATTTCAAAAATCAACTGGAGGTGGTATATGAATATGAAAAAGAGAATAAGTAATAATAAAATATCAATTTTCGTATTAATGCTTTTATTTATTATATTTATCTTATACTTCATATACAACAAACCGCTTACTTTTTCTCAACTAACCGGACATGAATTCAATAAAAATGAAATTAAATGCGACATTACAATATTAAAAATAGATTTAAGCTCAGGGAAAATAGTAACAAGCAGTAAAACAACGAAATTAAATTCTTCACAAACAAATGAACTAATTAGAATATTAAATAAATATACGTATCGCAAAGTATTTACTCTTTCTTTAAATAGTAAAGTATATAAAATACCAGATGAGTATCAGATTACCATTTTCTATTACTCAGAGAAAAAATCCTATAATCATCTAGTAATTAACGAAACTGGCATAATCTCGGATTCGGACGATAACCAGCTTTATCGTATTGATCAGGATAAAATAAGGGAGTTGTTCGATAATCTGAGGTTATACATTCAATAGTTGTAAAAAGGTTGCAATATAAATAGCAATACATAAACACTATTTATTTACTATATTTTATAAAACGAATTACGTTTCTTTGATATCATAATTGCCAATATTTAAATTACCTTTTTTATTATTGTTATAATAAAAACTATGATCATTAGAAAATAACTAATTATAGCGAGTTGCTTTTCTTTTTTTTAACAAGTGTACTTTCCTTTAGGTGTTTTATACAATAATTTTAATTATTAATGTAGAGAGTTAATACCGACATTAAAATTATAAAGCTGTTATAATTAAAATTAAATGTATAAAATAAAAAATTAATAATTGCAAATAAAGTAGCTATAATAAAGTTTAATTTAACAGTTTCTAATTTTTTACCCATATTAATCCTCCAACAATAAACCTTTATATATTTTTATTCATTCTTCAGAAATCAAAACTTATATAATTTTATTTATATATCTAAATAATTTATTTATATTCTTTCTTTTTCTCATAACGAAAACAAGCTATATTTAATACTGTGGTTAAAAATGAAAATATACTTATTAATCCCATATACCAATATCCATACGTTATGTATGTTATTCCTGTAATAATTGTCCCAAATATACATGCTACAATTGAGAATTTATAAGCTTTAAATTTATCCTTAAACATTACATTTTTCCTCCCTTATTTTGTAATATCACACTATTTGAGTTACATCCAACATCAACGTTATCCATCTCCCCTTGATTTAAAAATAAAATATATCATTGCTATCACGATACTTTGATACTAGTTTGATATCTAATTCATCCTTATTTTTATTATTTATTTAACTTCTTACTTTGATATACATCTAAAAACTCTCTTTAATTTGTCTACCTATACATTATAGCGGTATATTAAAGAATCATCAATCTCTATCCCATTCTTTCTTCTCCCCACAATTTTATAAGCTTCTTACTAGTTATCAACAAAAAAGGTTGCAGTCTAAATACTAATACACAATAATGCATTACTACTTATACTACAACCCTACTAATAATCTATAACCAAACCACTTCCGCCATCAAATAATCGATCTCCGCCTTCTCATGCGTTACAATTACAATCAACTTATCCTCCGCCAGTTTAATCACTTGATCCATTATAAAATTCTTAAGCTCCACTTCCAACCCTTTAAACGGCTCATCCATCAACATAATTCTTTTATCATAAGCCATCGCCCTTGCAATCGCCACCCGACGTTTCATTCCACCACTTAGCTCTGATGGCCTCTTGCTTTCCGCTCCTACTAACTGCATAGCCTTCATATATTTAATGGCATTTCTCTGCCCTAACTCTTTATCCTCTATAACCAAACTAATATTCTCACCAGCCGTTAGCCATGGAACCAATCTATCTTCTTGAAATACCATCGATATATCCTCAGTCACTTCAATCTCACCATCATCTGGTTCAATCAACCCCGCTATCAAATTAAATATTGTGGTTTTTCCGACCCCCGAAGGCCCAAATATACACACGATCCCCTTTTCAGGAAATTCTATCGTCTTATTCGAGATAACTATCTCTCCATCAAAGCTTTTGCTTACACTCTTAAAGGTAATCATACATAACACCTACCTTTTTAAATAAGAAATTAATGGCTTTTGCAAATCCCTTTTCAAATAATAAGCTAAGTATAATTACCACTACCGTCCACGCAAAGATATCAACCGTTTCAAGATATATCTTAGCATCATATAGATTTCTTCCGATTGTGTCCTTTGATAGCCCAATAATCTCAGCTGCAATTCCTGCCTTCCAAGCAAAACCGATTCCTACATTACAAGCCGTAACAAAATACGGCATAACACTTGGAATATACACTGCCTTTAATACTCTGGATCTTGGTAGCTTGAAAACCTTCGTCATTTCTATCAGTTTGATATCTGTATTCTTAATTCCTTCTGACACGTTCGCCCACACCATAGGTAATACCATTAGAAATGCGATAAAAGCGGATATTCGATATGATTTTAGCCATATTAGAGCAAGTATGATAAACGAAGCCACAGGCGTTGCTTTGATAACATTCAACATTGGTTTAAAAAAATAATCCAGTAGTTTTATCTTCGTTGTGATTATGGCTAATATTGTTCCTACGATTAAGGCCAATACTAGGCCAACGAAAATCCTCACAAATGATATCCCTATCGATTTCCAGAATACAGTGGTAAAAGATAATTCAAATATGCGAACAAAAACATTTAGTGGAGATGATATTAGGAGCTCTTGATCAACTAATACATATACTAGTTGCCATATGAGCAGCCATACCAATATGACTCCTGTTTTTGCTACAAACTTATTTGGCTTACTTTCCACCCTCGTAATAAAAGTCTTCATCTGGTAATTCTCCCCCTACGGCTTTTGGATTTGCTTTGAATAGCACCTCTAAAAATCCACTCGTTACAGACTTCATTTCGCTTCCGTCAATATAAGTAATATTACATTCTGTTATTTACATATTCTGTTGATGCAGAGTACTCTTTTAAAAATGAATCGACTACTGCTTTGTTTTTCTCTAGAAATTCTGAACGAACAATAATACTTCCCATAACTAAAGAACTTGCATCTTCACCAGTCGCTTTTTCCCATTCTTCTGTCATATCTAAAGCTATCTTAACATTTTCATTTTGCTCTGCTTCACCTGCTGCCATTAATGTTGCAACTTCTGAGTGTTCCGCTCTATATTCTACTTCTACATCAACTCCAACTGTAAGTCCATTTTGTTCCAAAACATAATTCAAAACGTATTCAGGTGTAGTTCCTTGACCTGTTGCAAATATTTTCTTACCTCTAAGGTCTTCAATGCTGGTAACTTCAACACCATTCGTTACTATGTTTAGAACTCCTAATGTATTATTCGCAATAATCTTAATTTTACCTTCTGTCTTCTTATAAAGTGTTGCTGCAAGGTTTGTTGGAACTGCGGCAATATCCACTTCTCCAGTCGTAATTAATCCAACGATTTCATCTGGAGCTCCTACTAATCGAAATGTATAATCATTTGTAGTCTTTTCTAATTCATCATCCTCCATCAGTTTAACCATTCCCATACCGGTAGGGCCCTTTAGCGCAACTACATTAGCCTTTCCGCCGGTTACTTCTTTTTTACATCCTGTAAATGCTGCAACTCCTACACATAAAATTAATAGTAATACTAATATTTTCTTCATAATTATCACCTTTCTATAATCCGTTTTTATTTTTAATAAATATCTGTTTGCCTTCTTTTTGGATAATTCCTTTTTCCTCAAGGTCACAAATGATTCTATATAAAGATGCTCTACTTACATTCAGCACCTTGGATAGCTTGGTAAACCCAATCTTAACATCAACTACAAATTCCCCATTCTCTTCCTTCTTCGCATTGTTTCGCAAGAATATACTTACCTTCTCCTCTGCCGTATTCACGGTAAATCCATCTATCTTACTATTTAGAAAGTATATTTTATCTGCTAAAAATGAAATATAATTCTTCACTAACATAAAATCCAGCTTGAACATACTTTCAATAAGTTCTTCATCAAGAAATAATACCCTACAATTGCTAATCGCACTTATTTTGCTAACATAGGTATCGTTATTTGAAAATACCGTCGCAACACCAAACGTATCCCCTTCATTTAGCACTCTAAGAACTAAATCACCATCATTACCTTTCGTAACAATAGCACTGCCATCCATAATTATCCCTAGGCCATTTATGTAATTATCTCGATCAAAAATGGTACTATTCCTAGCAAATTCAATCAGTTTTACCTTCTCCGTTAGAACGCTTTGAAGCTGTTCCTTGTTAGTCCCTCTAAATAAGTAATTTTCAAATACTTTATTAATTTCCAAACTACTTAGTTTCACTCCACACCTCCAAAATATGTCTTATATAAGACACTTTTAATATATTATATTCCCAAATAAATAAATTGTCAATATTTTAACAAATTTATTTTATGTAGAAAAAGCAAAAGACAAAGAACCTATCTAAGTCCTTTGTCTTTTCTCTCTTAATCTATATTGGTAATTTTCTTTGTCTAAATATATCATTTGCCATCTTAATTTCTTCTCTTGTTGGTTCTGGTGTATTCGTTAAACTATATTCTTTCCCTAATTGTTCCCACTTGTATTCACCCATCTTATGAAAAGGTAGTAATTCAATTTTCTTAATGCAAGTAAAGGCTGTAAGGTAGTCTGCTAGATCTTCTAAGCTTTGTTTCTCTAAAGTATATCCTGGTACCATAACGTGCCTTATCCAAATTGGTTTTCCTATCTTCTCACAGTAATCCAGAATTTCTAATGCGTTTTCATTTGATTTTCCTGTTAACTCTTTACAAAGGACAGGATCCAATGCTTTGATATCAAGTAAAAGCATATCTGCAGAATCGATTACTGGTTTTGCTAATACGAGTCCTACTCCCCCTGATGTATCTACCGCTGTATGAAGTCCCATTGACTTACATCGTTTTAAAATGTCAACTACAAAGGCTGGTTGAAATAGTGGCTCACCACCTGAAATAGTTACTCCACCATTTTTGATATAGTTCTTATAAGTGGCGATATCGTTTGCTATTTTTTCAGAGTCCGTTAATGTTCCTTCATACTCGCACCATGAATCAGGGTTATGACAGAACAGGCACTTTAATGGACATCCTTGTACAAACAAGACGTATCTAATTCCCGGACCATCAACAGCTCCAAATGATTCTATTGAATGTATTCGTCCAACTACTGGACCTTTTATTGTTTTATCTTCTGTTTTCATATATTCACCAAGCATCTTTCTTAGCATAAAATTGCTAACTATTTATTCTTAGTTGTTTGTATCTTAGTTAAATCTTTCGTGGAAAGTACGGTGTATTACATCTAGTTGTTGTTCTCTTGTTAATTTAATGAAGTTTACAGCATATCCTGATACACGTATAGTAAGCTGTGGATATAATTCTGGGTGATCCATAGCATCAAGTAACACTTCTTTATCAAGAACATTTACATTGATATGGTGACCATTATCTGCAAAATATCCATCCATTAAGCTTACTAAATTCTCAGCTCTTTGGTCTTCAGTCTTTCCTAACGCACCTGGTACGATTGAGAATGTATATGATATTCCATCTTCTGAATAATCATATGGAAGTTTCGCAACTGATTTCATTGAAGCTACACATCCGTGGCTGTCTCTTCCATGCATTGGGTTTGCTCCTGGTGCAAATGGTTCTCCGGCTTTTCTACCATCTGGAGTTGATCCTGTTTTCTTACCATATACAACATTAGATGTAATTGTAAGTATTGACATAGTAGGTTTTGACTCTCTATATGTTCTATGTTTTTCTAACTTATTCATAAATGACTTAACAACTTCTACAGCGATATCATCTACTGCTGGATCATTGTTACCGAACTTTGGAAAATCACCTTCAATTTCAAAATCCACAGTAATTCCTTGTTCATTTCTAATTGGTTTTACTTTTGCATATTTAATAGCTGATAAGCTATCTACTACTACTGATAATCCTGCGATGCCACATGCTGATGTACGTAGAATCTCAACATCATGTAAAGCCATTTCAATGCGTTCATAGCAATATTTATCGTGCATATAGTGAATGATATTTAATGTATTGATATATAGTTTAGATAACCATTCACAGATAGCATCAAATTTTCTCATTACTTCATCATATTCTAAATATTCTGTTGTTATCGGTGCTAATTCTGGACCAACTTGTTCAAAATATCTTTCGTCTTTACCACCATTTATAGCATATAATAATGCTTTACCAAGGTTTGCACGAGCTCCGAAGAATTGCATTTGCTTACCAATCTTCATTGCAGATACACAACATGCAATACCGTAATCATCTCCAAATTTTGCTGACATTAGGTCGTCATTTTCATATTGGATTGATGAAGTTACTATAGAAATCTTAGCGCAATATTTCTTAAATGTCTCTGGAAGTCTAGTACTCCATAAAACTGTAAGGTTTGGTTCTGGTGCTGGACCTAAGTTAACTAAAGTATGTAGGAATCTGTAAGACATCTTAGTTACCATATGTCTTCCATCCACAGCCATACCACCAATTGCTTCTGTAACCCATGTAGGATCCCCTGAGAATAACTCATCATAAGAAGGAGTTCTTAAGAATCTTACAATACGTAATTTCATAATAAAGTGATCAACAAATTCTTGAATTTGCTCTTCTGTATATTTTCCTGATTCTAAATCTGCTTCTGCATAGCAATCTAAGAATGTTGAAGTTCTGCCTAGTGACATCGCTGCTCCATTTTGTTCCTTAATTGCACTTAGGTATCCAAAATACAACCATTGAATTGCTTCTTTTGTGTCTGTAGCAGGTTTCGAAATATCAAATCCATATTTTGTAGCCATTTCTTTTAATTCTTTTAATGCTCTAATTTGTTCTGAAATCTCTTCGCGTTGACGAATTGTAGGACTATCCATTATATCATAAACTAAGTTTTTCTTAGATGCTTGCTTATCTGCGATTAATTTGTCAACACCATATAGTGCAACTCGACGATAGTCACCGATTATTCTTCCTCGACCATAAGCGTCTGGTAAACCAGTTATTATTCCTGTATGACGAGCTTTTTTCATTTCATCCGTATAGGCGTCAAATACACCATCATTATGAGTCTTTCTATATTTAAAAACATTTGCAACATTTGGATCCATTTCTTTGTTGTATGCTTCTAATTCTGTATAAACTAATCGAATTCCACCAAATGGCATTATTGCTCTTTTTAGAGGTTCATCTGTTTGTACCCCAACTATTTGCTCTAAATCCTTGTTTATGTAACCAGCGTCATGGGATACTATAGTTGATATATTTTTTTCATCAATATCATAAACTCCACCTCTTTCGCGTTCTACTTTCATACTTGCTGAAAGTTCTTCCCACAATTGAGTTGTTCTCTTAGTTGGATTTACTAAAAAGCTCTCGTCTCCATCATATGGAGTATAATTTGAGATAATAAAATCTCTAACATTAACATCTTGATTCCAATTTCCTTCATTAAATTTCATCATGTTTGCCTCCTTTTAATTTATATTGAATTTAACTTGTATCCTTATTATAACGTTTTTTTTTATATTGTCAAGCGTCTTTTGCATACGGTATACAATGTGCAATATCCAATATATTTCGATAATATTTTTATTCCGATTTCCCTTGTAGTTGACGCAGTTTTTCTATTTCTAATGTTATAAACGCAACACAATCACTACTAACTAATACATCCATTTCTTTTTGAATAATAGAGGTTACTTTACTTGCAACATCATAACTAGCCTTTAACTTATACATTATTTCATTCTTACTTTCTAAATGTAGTTTTTTACCATTCGCTACTGCATTTAACATTCCATCGAGTGATAACAAAAATGCAGCCATATCAGATGAACTTTTCCCCTCACATAAACAATCCTTATCGGTTATTACCGCTACTATTTTCTTATACATTTCACTTTCTAAATCCCATGGCTTAAATTTTTTCTTAACTTCTATCTCACATTTTTCAAGTATCTCATTATCTACATTTTGAATCATACTCTTCATCCCCCTTATTTTAATTGTTTCTCTCCTAATAGATTATTAATTTTTCCTAAATCTTCTTCTAATCGAAATACAATAGGTGGTTTTATTAGATAGAAAAAGACACGACATATAAAGACTTAATTGCTTAATTAGTCTTTTAATATGTTCATGCCTTATACTTGGCTCGTGTTGTGTAAGTTTAATAAATTACACAATATGTTACTTTAATTTATTCCATATTTCAAATGAATTTACCATAAATCCTTTTACATCCATACCATAAACACTTTCTAGAACCTCACCCGTTATACTAGTTGAAACGTCTCCATATTTTACAACATTTCCTTCTTTTAGTATCAGTGCATTGTCTGCTAGTTGAATTGCTAAATTAATATCATGGAAAACTCCTATTGCCGATTTATTCTCTTTTTGGGACCATTCCTTTAAGTATTCAACTAGTTCTATTTGATGTTTAAGGTCTAAATGATTCGTAGGTTCATCAAGTAATATAATATCTGGTTCTTGAGCAAATGTCCTCGCTAGGAATACTCTTTGCAGTTGCCCTCCCGATAAGCTTGTTATTTGCCTCTCTTTAACATCCTGTAGGCCAACTCTTTCAAGACATTCTTCTACCATCTCCACATCAATTTTTGATGGTGTATTAAACATTCCACTCTTCATCTGTAAATATCTTCCTAGCATAACAGTCTCATAAACGGTATACGAAAAATATATACTGCTAATTTGACTAAGTATAGCAAGCTTCTTCGCTATTTCATTTCGTTTAAAATGTTTAATTTCTTTATTATCAAGCTTAATATTCCCGCTGTAATCCAAAAGTCCACCAATAGCTTTTAATAATGTTGTCTTACCACACCCATTCGGTCCAATAATGCAAAGATTCTCACCACTTTTAACTTCAAGTGAAATATTTTTTACTACATCTATTCCATTATAACCCATTGCAGCATTTTCTATTCTTAGCATTATGATACCTTCTTTCTCCCACCAAAGTAAATGTAAGTAAAAAATGGTGCTCCTATAAGTGCTGTAACGGCTCCTATTGGCAATTCTGAAGGGGATACGATAGTTCTACTAATTAAATCAACGACAATCATAAATGCCCCTCCGAAGACTGCAGAAAGTGGTATGACAAATTTATGGGAAGAACCAAATATCTTTCTAACAATATGAGGTACTATTAAATCAATAAATCCTATTATACCAGCAAAAGCTACTGCAACTCCAGTAAGAATGGCTGAAGTGCTAAGTAATAACCACTTAATACGTTTTACATCCACTCCTATCGTTTTAGCTTGTTCTTCACCAAAAGTCATTATATCTAACTCATTTGTATATCGTATCAGTACAATTACGCCAATAACAACGATTGGAATTAGTATCAAGACATATGCCCATTCTTTCATAGCAAAGCTTCCCATTTGCCACAAAACTAAACGTTGCATTTGAGTTTTCGATAATGCTGACATGGTAGTAAGTACTGCGTTTACAAAAAGTGATAATACCATCCCGACCAAAATAATTGTATGATTCTCTAAATTCCTATCTACTTTTGATGCAAACCCAATTGCCAGGAATACGGTTGCAAGACCAAATATTAACCCAATCAAAGGCAATGTAAATATTCCAAAAAACGGAATCGATATCCCAAAAAGTATTACTAACCCTGCTCCAAAAGCTGCCCCAGAGGATACTCCTAGAGTAAAGGAAGATGCCAAAGGATTTCTCAATACGGATTGCATTACAGTACCACTTACTGATAAAGCCGCACCTACAAAGAATGCCAATAGCGTTCTAGGGAGTCTGATTTTCCAAAGAATAGAGACTAATATAGGGTCTACGTCTTTAGAAAAATTTGTAGATAATATTTTATCTGATAATATTCCAAGGATTTTAGAAGGAGAAATATATACTGTCCCAATTCCGATTCCAAGCGCTAATATTATAATACTGAAAATTAGCGTGATTACTATTTTTATTCGCCTACTCATATAAATCTGGATATACTGCTTTTGCCATTTGACGTAAAGCTATTACTATATGGTGGCAAGGTTGAGCACTCGCTTCAGCATCAATGTAGTAAACTTCTCCATTTTGAATTGCTTTAACATTATTCCAGCCTTGTCTTGCTTTAATTTCTCCAATTGCATCTTCAATATAATTTACATTTGTTAATATAACATCTGGATTTGCCGCAATTGCAGCCTCTTCTGTTATTGGCAACCAACCTGCTTGATCATTGTAAACATTAACTGCACCTATAATTTCTATCATTTCATTCAAAAAAGTCCCTGTTCCAGTACTATAAATATATGGCGCTGCTGCTATTTCAAAATGAACTGATTTTTTATTTGTAATTGTTTCTCCAATTTCAGAAATCTTTTCAATTTCTTCTTCCATAATTCCGACAATTGCTTGACCTCTATCGATTGCTTTCACTGCACTTGATACAAATATAACATCATCTTTTATTCCTTGAATACTTTCACTAGAAGGAATACTAGCTACACAAACACCTAAATCTTTTATTGCTTTAAACAAATCATTTCCTTCGTAATCACTCATTGAGGATGCAAATATAATATCAGGATCTAATGCTGTTAATACTTCAACATCAAGAGCCAACATGTCAAATTCAATAATACCCTTTGGAACTCCATCAATACCTGCCGAATTAGTATCAATTGCAACTAATTCATCTCCGAATCCTAAGTCAACTAATATTCGTGTGATTGCTGGCGCAAGTGAGACTATTGTCTTGATATCCTCTGGTATTTCAATACTATTTCCAGCTCTATCTTCTGTTGGTAGTACTGCTTCCTCATTTTCCGTTGTTGTTGTAGTAACCTCTTGCGTATCTGTAGTAGTTGTTGTAGTAATATTATTGTCTGGATCTTTATCCTTTGCACATCCAGCTAATGATAATATTAAAACGAATGCCAATACTATCGTTTGTATTCTCTTTACTAATTTCATTTTATTTTCTCCTTTTTCATTTCCTCTTCGAGGTAGTCGTTAAATAATCAAAAAACTCTGACTTAGGTCAGAGTTAGATATATCGTATTTACGCACTTAAAATAAACCTATCAAGATAGGAAAATTTATTGCTTGTAGCTACGTACTCCATTCTCTGTGAAGTCATAGATAACTGATTGCAAAGATATCCCTTGCATTCAGTTCGTGTTGGCAGGTTTTCCGACTTAGAAATCAACGCTTGCTTTCCCTTCCCAGGTTTCCCCAGTGGTTGTTTTTCAACAAAAGTAGCTCAATCAATACGGCAGCAGGACTGTTTAGGACTTACACCTAATTCCCTATTATCATACCCATAAATAAACTTATTGTATGCACCTAACACTCATTATTATTTTCAACATATTATAACAACAATTGCTATAATAAACAAGCCCAATTGAATTTATGTGCTAAATAGTAAAATTAACTTGACCAAACCACCTACTTAAGTGGTAAAATAGAAATATATATAACGTTATAAAAATTTAAACTAATCCATCGGGGGTATTATTTTGAAATGTAAATTAGATAGCGCTGATATCATTACTGTTAATACTAATAATGAGACAGAAGAAAAAAAGAATATATTTTCTAGAACCATTAAACTCTTTGGTGTTTTTTCTTTGAATATAATTCAAGTATGTTTTTTTTCATTATTTGCAGTGGCAGGTTTGTTCTTCTTTATATTTGTTGTGATTAAGGGGTTTTTCAAAAATAATAAATAAAAAAGAAATACTATATATAATAGTATTTCTTTTTTATTTTATGAACTATTAAATATTTTTTATTTTATGTACTGCTAATTATTTTTTTCTTTTGTTAGCTACTAATGCTCCTAATGATCCTAATCCTAATAATGCTGCAGGAAGAACTGAGAAATCGCCAGTTTTTGGGCTTTCATCAGTTGGAGTTTCAGCTGGTGTTTCAGCTGGTGCAGCTGCATCTGGATTAGTAGTGCTTACTGTAGCTTCTTTTCCATCCGCACTTAAAACGAACCAATATTCACCAGGTCCAGTGATTGTATCTTTAAGATCTCCTGTTTGTGCTCCGTTAGCGTTGTTAAAGATTGGTGTTGTTACATCGCCTGCATCAAATGTTATTGAAAACCATCCGTCTCCATCATTTGTCATTTCTTTTCCAGCCCAAGGTCCAGCTAATTCTGGTCCATATGTATAAATACATACTTTTTCCCAGCCTGGTGTGTTCTTTACATGAATAGTTAATTTACCTTCTGCTGCTCCTGCTGATAAACAAAATGTTGATACAAGTAATACCATTGCCATAACCATAGTCATTGTCTTTTTTAATAAATTTTTTCTCATAATCCCAACCCCATCCTTCTTATAATTTTTTTGGAAGTATCAAAACAGTCCTTTGATACTCTTTTTTTATTATAATATGTACTGTAAAATATTACAAGTTATTTTTTAGCTATTTTTACCATTTATATCTGCTTAAAAATGATTTTTTTGTATGTTTTTTATTTTTTTTGTGCTTTTTTTCTTGCAACTATGGCAAAACGCCCATTTTCATTTGAATATTCGCACGTTGATAGTGTAATTAGCTGATCTCCATACTCTGCATGAATTCCGGTATCATATAGAGAAAGATTTTTAACATTATCTATAAAATCATTATATTCTTTTTCGGTATTTGCTTGGAAAAATTTATAGTACTTAAATACGTCATCGTCTACTTTATATATTTGAGACAAGAACACTGCAACTATTTCATATTCACTTTCTTCATAAATAGTATCAAAATGTATGGTAGAACGATTATCAAGGAAAGGTAATCCACCACGGTCACTTTCTTTTTCAAAATTTCTTCTTAAATAAAATTCATTGTCTTCTTTTGTTTGCATCACTGGGTAATCAACTTTTGTATCTTCTATATTTATCCAACCAATAAGATCAGGGTTTTCATTATGTAATTCTACGAACTTAGGTAATATAGTTGGTTCTACCTCGGGTAGCTCTAAAGTTGGTACTTCATCATCAATAGTTGCTTCGACAACTGGTAGATCACTTACAATCGTTTGTTGTTGATGTAGTGCCTCTGCAATTTTTAATCTTTTTGCTAACGTTTCAATATCTTTTTGACTTTTATACCCATTTATAAAATAAACAGAAAGATATATTACACAGCAAACAAAGATTATGCCTGATAAGTATTTTATTATCGATCTAATATTTTTTTTCATAATTAACACTCCTTGTGCATCCATTTTTTCCCTTAATGTCTTATTTAATATTATACACAAATATAATACAAATATAAAGCTTTCTTATTTGCTGTTTCGTGATATCAAAATAGTCAGCTATTTCAAATGAAAAAGCTGACTATTTGGGATATCAATAAAATGTTGCTTAATTTTTGTTATAATCTTATTTTATGATTAAGCTATTCAACTGAACAATTAACAATAATTAATGATAAAGAATCTGCAAGTGTTACTAAAAAGGCCGCTAATTCATTAAGCTCCTCAACGGTCAAACTTTCAGCCAAAGCAGAGGCTAATGTGGTAGAGCATAATAATAGATTTTTACCTTTACATATACAATCTTTCAATACCGTAGCCTCCTCACTTTTCCGTTTTTTTATGAAGTTCTTTTGCTATATTTATTTTCTCACTTGCACGTTCAAGTAACTGTTCAAACATCTGCGTATTCTTTGAAATAGTAGGGCAATATTCACTAAGCGCCTCTTTATCAATAACCTTATCCACATCAATTTCCATAGTTGCTTTTTGCTTACAATTGTGATATTTATTTAAACTAACAATACTTATTTTTAATTCAGGAATAATTAAATGTTCAATCTTATCCGGATACATTGGGCAGTAGCAGGCTTCTACATCATATCCATTCACTACTACCTCCTCGCATACTTTTTCTAAGATTTTCTTTGAAACGACTGTTTCCCCTTTTAGTTCTATAATCTTAGTTCCTTCAATCAAAGAATCAATATAACTTACACTTCCATCCGGTGTAATAGCCGACGCGAATATCTTGCGAATTGTTCCAATTCCTTCTTTCTCAACCAGCATTGTCCTCTTAATTATATGGTTTACAATTTCATTTAATGTTTTCATATTCATACAGTCAACATAAGCTGCAACGCTATCTTCATCAATTATCCTTGCTGCTTTTAAATATTTATATGCATTTTTATAAAGTTTTGTTTTGGTTTCATTTGCTTTCATAATTTCATTCTTATATGGAATTAGTTTTTCTTCATCAAGATATAGGCCAAGGTTAATTATCTCATCAAATGCACCTGGAACTTTCGGATCGACCATATGTGGAGCCGTCCCATCAATAATTGCTACTTTTAATTTAGGAATGGTAATACCGTCTAAGCTATCCCCATCTCCTGAGCAATGAAGGTACTCAATACTGTAGCCTTTTCCAGAAAACACTTCTGCTATTTCTTTCACAAAACTACTTTTTCCAACTCCAGGTCCACCTTTTAATATAAATAATCTTCTATCCTTCTTATTATTTAGAGCATTGTCATAGTAACTAAAAAATCCTTCCGGTGTATTTCCCCCCAAAAATATATGCCTACCGTCCATTTTTTAAATCCTCTCCAATATAAACTGATATATATTATGTAATATTCTATCCCCACGTGACTTATACTCATTTTTTGTCAGTATATAAAAAATAAAAATGTAATTCCCCAACCTTTTTTGTTATAAGAAAAAATATTTTTTACTAGAATTTAGTTGTCTTACTCTAGTTATCAGTTTTGATTTTTTTGTTTATATATGGACTTAAAATAACTGTAAGTAATAAAGCAACAATTAGGGCTACAATTAGTTTGAGATGCCAAATCATTTTAAAATTTTCAACAAAAAAATTGATGTCAGCTTTAACCGGAAGTTTAACTGTTAATCCCGGTATGTAGCCTATCAAAGTGTAAACTATAAAATAAATATTATAAACATCAATTTATTGAATTTAATAATAACACCTCTCTCTATTTATATATTCGCAGTACTTTGTGAATAGCCGTCTAGTAACTATAAATATACATTATTTTTTAATAAAATATCCAACTATTTCTTCATAGACATTATCAGGAATTAAATATTTATATCTTCCACCTTTATCTAAGAAACTTATGCTCACATAATTCTTTTCAGTATCATATAAACCAATAACATAATTATTGATTATAATATCTCTGCTTGGAGCAAGTTTTAAATTCCAAGACGTAGGTTTCCATTTATCTATCTTAAAACTTTTTATTATGTTATCAATAACTTCATCTTCTGTATATACAACATCTTCAAACCCTACTCTACAAAATAGTATCTTCTCAACTTTGATTTCATTTAACAGCTTAAGCTCATCTAAACCCGTTTCTGTTTTTCTGAAAATTGTATTATGCATAAATAAACTAACTAATATAATACCGACTAAAAAAATAGCGTAATTTCTAACAATTGATTTTGTTGATACTCTATTGTTTTTCATAATATTATCACCTCATCTTATTCTACCATGATTTATACTCATTTTTTGTCATTATATAAAAAATATTTCTCTTAATCGCCCTTAACAAATCCTTGCTCTTAGGCATATATTACAGCATAGGAGGTGCTAAGATGATATCACCATTGTTCGTAATTGATCAAACAGATAACCGCAATGCTTTTCTAGCTACTTTTCTCTCCCAAGAAGGGTATAATGTATGTTTTTGTTATTCGGATTCAAGTAATTCTCCTCTACCATTTAACAAGCCTTACGCACTCGTACTTTCACCCGCTAAAACTGTTACTGAAAGCATTGCCTCTTCAGTTCCTCCTAATTCATATATCTTCGGGGGTGCTTGCACTTCCGAAGCTTTAGAAATTATGGAGAAAAAGGAAATACTGCATGTCAACTTTTTGGAAGATGAACATTTTACTATGTTAAATGCTATTCCAACTGCTGAAGGTGCTTTAATGATAGTAATGCAAAATACGGTATCCACTATAAAAGATATGGAAGTATTATTGTTAGGTTATGGTCGTGTAGCAAAAAGTGTTAACCATATATTTACAGCACTT
Organism: Clostridiales bacterium; assembly: GCA_029256575.1. Classification (GTDB taxonomy): domain Bacteria; phylum Bacillota; class Clostridia; order Lachnospirales; family JAQSXR01; genus JAQSXR01. Next base: position 32,660 of record JAQSXR010000029.1, read on the forward strand.
GGTGCTAAAGTAACTATATTAGCACGTAATATTAAAGATATTGCTTCCGCCTCTATATTTGCACATGCTGCATATAACTTTGAGTACTTGCACAAAAATACCATTACAGCTGATGTAATTATTAATACAGTACCTCAAAAAATACTAACAAGAACTGAGTTAATTCGTTTAAACCCTGAGATATTCATACTCGATCTTGCATCCAAACCAGGTGGAGTTGATTTTGAAGTAGCTAAGGAATTGGGTTTAAAAACAGAGCACGCTCTTAGCCTTCCTGGAAAAGTAGCTCCAAAAGCTGCTGGAGAATATATGAAACGTACAATATTAAGAACCCTAGCCCTTATCGAAAGGAATGAAATGAATGAATGAATTAACGATTGGTTATGCTTTAACAGGTTCATTTTGTACACTTGAATCTATGATTAAGCAAATTCAAATGTTAAAAGATAATGGCGCCAAAATAATACCTATTGTATCCTCCTCTGTTGCTTCTACTGATACTCGATTTGGTACAGCAGAACATTTTAAACAGAAGATCGTAGAAATATGTGGTGTTGAACCTTTAGATACAATCGAAAAAACTGAGCCAATAGGACCCAAATCCTTATTGGATGCTCTAATTATCGCTCCATGTACTGGTAATACATTAGCAAAGATAGCCAATGGGATTACAGATACTTCTGTAACTATGGCCGCTAAAGCGCATTTGCGAAACAAACGGCCTTTGATACTTGCCATTGCTACAAATGATGGATTATCAGGAAATGCAAAGAATATTGGTCAATTATTAGTTATGAAAAATGTATACTTTGTCCCATTTGGGCAAGATGATTGCGTTAAGAAAAGCGCCTCTTTAATCAGCCAGTCAACATTAATACCTGACACACTGGAATATGCATTAAAGGGTGAGCAGATACAACCTATACTGTACAGTTGGTAAGACGGGCGATTCGCCCGTTTATACATATTTTACTCAATAAAAAAAGACCATTTATTAAAATGGTCTTTTCTCTATTTAGTAAATCCAATAAAATGGATAACCTCTTCTTCTATATCTTCTTGGGAATCCGTGTCTTCTACGTCTTCTCATTAATTCATTTAAAAATAATATTCTTACAAGACTTCTAATCCCGTCGCCACCACGATAATATCTGTTAATGGTTGGAACTGTTGTCATTTCAACTGATTGATTTTCTGTTTGATTTTCGGTTTGTTTTTCAGCTTCTTTATCTGCTTTTAATTGTGAAGCCAACATTTCAGGAAGGATTATTTCATCTGGTGTTATATCCATCCATTTAATCTTATCAAATATTTCATCTACAACATAATTAACTCTTTCTCTATCTGGTAATTCATCATACATCATACTACCATCATAATCTAGCTCATTACATTTCTCTTCTACATAACCCATTATTTTTCTTATTTTTTCTGGGCACATACTTTTAAAATAGTTATATTCATCTTCATCGTCATCTACTCTGCTGTTATCCATTCTTTCTGGTAGGATAATTCCTTGTTGTAAATCTGTGTAAGCATCTCTTCTATAAGGCATGTTTGGATAGTACATATTTGAACAATCATAATTGCTATACATTGGGTCTTCCCCTTATAATTCTTTTTTATATAATATGCTTACTACAAACATTTGTGATATAAATACCACCTTAATACTCCATTGTTATAATTGGTGTTGCTAAATAAAGATACGATTTGTCTTCCTCTTCGTTATACGTGATCGCTACATCAATATTAATCTTTTTTCCTCCCTGAACAATATATTTATCGATATTAGAGGTATAACCATATGTGTTATATGCATTCCCTAAATCAAATTCACTGATTGATTTGCCTCCAATGTTCTCCATTAAGTTACTAGCAATTCTCTTTCTATCTTCATCTGCAATGATTCCATCTTTTTCACCATATACATTTACAATAACATCCGTGCTTAAATTACGTTCGTACAAAAGCTTCTCTATTTTTTCTTTGTAATATAATACACTATCTATATCATTAAATAACGTTACATCAACAACAAAGAAATTTTGAACTTCTTTAACATTTACGCCAACCTTTTTTTCATTCGTAATTATCTTAATAATTGAAATTGCACTTTTTGATTTCTTAACCAGTTTTACTTCTTTATTAGAACTAGAATTATTATTTTCAATTGTATATGCTTCATCAAGTCCTAGTGATTTTGCAAATTCCTTTAAAGCAGCTATTTTTTTATTATCATTGATGTACTGTTTTCCAAGATCTACAGTTGCAGTTATTTGCGATGCCTTTATTACAAATTCACTTTGCTTAAATGCCTCTACAAACTTACTTTCCTCCCCAGGTATATGATTCATAAGAACCTGATCTATTTACCTAATTATTTACACAAATAATCAATCTTATACACATTCTTCGGTAGGGGGGTAATATTTTTTCACATACAGCAAGAACCGTCCCCCTTGTATCACCATGATACAAGGGGGACGGTTCTTTTTGTATCACTTTGATACAATGGGGACGGTGCATGTTAATTATATTCTTATCTAATTATGTGAAGATTTTCGAGTGCGCGAGATATCTCGAGTTGCTAACTTTGTTGGATTATATGGCATTACATATGCATCTGTTCTCAATATTAATCCTTTTTCCATCAACGAAGTATAAAATGTGTTACTCCAATGGCTTTTCACTGGTACTTCAAACGCTTGCTTTGCATCAAGATTTATATCAAAAGTTTTATCAATTATTGTAATTATTTCACCTATTGTAATATTCTTTTTTGGCTCAAATTTATTGCTTCCTGTTCCAACTAATATTCCTTTTTTCGAAAGTGTAACTATAAATTTAGTTGCCCAATATTTTGTTGGTACATCTGAAAATGTAGTAACTGCATTTTCATCATACGCATAATTGGCTGCTAGTGTTATTAACGTGGTTACTTCCTGCCTCGTTATATTATTATTTGGTTTAAAACTACCATCCGGATAACCATTGATTACTCCTCTATCATACAAATGTAGTATGTGATCTCTTAGTGCCGTATCTTTTGGCAAATCTGTTATCTTAATACGAGTATTTTGCCCTTCTTCTAAAAAGATTTTTAAAGGAAATTCTATAATTGGATTTATTATTTTAATCGTGTTGTCATTACGTGTTGCATTAATTCCTGTTACATAACTTACCTTTACTTGATTTTTATTGATAACTGAGTAACCTGTTATTTGGATATTGTCTGTATTTTTACTGTCATAGAATGATAGTGTAACCCTACCGGAGTTTTCAGTTAACTGTTCGAAAGAGTATATTACTCTCTCGCCAGCTCTAACTTCAATTGGAACGGCTATCAAACATAATCCAAGTAGCATACACAATATTTTTTTAATCATATTTTGTACCGCGCCTTTCTATGACCATTCCTATTTGTATTCCAGTAACATACCTACAATTTTATACATTTCTGCATATGTAAGTGTATCTTTCGGTCTAATTTCATTTATTTTACTAACAATACCTAACTCGTACGCAATTGCAATATTTTTCTTATACGTGGATGATATGTTTGTTGGTAAAGCTTTGAGCGTACTAGCTTTCGGGGTATACGTCTTACCCTCCACTTTATTCAGTGCTTGAATAATTGTATAAAATGCTTCTTCCCTTGTTATCCCAGTAGTTAAGGCTTTATTATTTACTGCAACTTTCCCTTTTACCAGCTTATCTACCTGAGATTGGGTAAGTTTTGAGCTAATGTCAATTATTCCTTGGTCTGATATTGAGCCATATATTATTTTCAAGAAATCTTGTTTTGTTATTTTATTCTCTGGTTTGCTAACATTCATACTAACAATATTAAGATTCGAAACTAATATTTCGCGGAATTTATTTGACCAATGTGGTGTTACAGCTGTAGTCTTTGCATTTGAAAAAGTATTATATGCTCCTAATGAATATGTCTTAACAATCATTTCATTTGCTGTCTTATCATAAGTCATTGGTTTTGCATTCCAACTTAATGTTTTAGGATTGTAAAACATGGTTGAAGTAGGTGTTTGATAAATACTATATCTATTATTGTTTGCAAGTCTTATTGTAACTTCTTTGTCCGTATACAATACTTCCTTATTCCCTATTTCTGTCAATAGTTTGATTGAGTACTGTTGTGGTACGCTTGCAGACACTAGTTCTGATGGTTTCTTCTCATTCATATAACTTACACTTTTATCTTCAATGCTTATTCTAACGGTAGGTTTTTGTCCAAGATTATTAACTTGTGCATTCACTTGTGTTGTTAGCGCATTAGCAGGAATTAATAGTGTGGAGTTATTTGCTTTAATCGCTAAGTCAATTTTATTATCCATCATTGCTTTCCACAATCTATATGGTAGCTCAACTGTTCGTTTGATAATTGGAAATTTCTCAAACTCTTTCATGTTTAGACTATACACATATGTATTATTTCTTTTTAGATCTGTAATTAATCTTTCTACTAAGTAATTATCAAAGGTACCATTTTGATCATTTCCATCAAAACGGAAACGGTATTTTAGTTCTTTTGTATCTTTATTATATACTGTTTCGTAATATTCATTTTGTAACACTATCATATTATCAGCTACATTAGAATCATATTCATCGTTGTTTGTTTTTGTTAGCAAGATAACTACTGGTGAATATACGGATTCTTTTTCTATATATTGTCCAACTTCACTTCCTTGGACAATAACTTTTGTCTTAACTCTGAAATAATATCTTCTATTCGGAGTTAATTTATTAATCATTAGAAGATTTTTAGCGAGTTTTTCAACGTTTGATGGAAGTATATCATTCGTTCCGTCAGTTAATTGGATGTATTGTGGGTCAATAAATTTTTCATTCGTTGCTACTTCTAATATATACTCATAGCTAGTTACTACTTTATTATCTTTATTATCTTTATTCCCTGACCCTTGCGTATCGTTAGGATTTAGTAGCCATTCAACTGCTAAGAAAGTGTCTCCTTGTGCTACTGTATAACCAAATGGTTGTATCGAATTAAAAGCTGCTAACCCTAAACCAGTTGCAGGCCATGGTGAATTAATATCTTCAGTTGTTACTAGCAGTGCGCTGCTATACGCAGAAAACTTTCCAGTTACAGGATTCTTCGCTCTTATCCAGAAATAATAATCAGTATCTGGAAATAAATCTCCAACAAGTTTATCAAAATATGCACCATTAGATGGATATTTAGGGTCTTGAGGGTTGGTTGGTAGTTGAACCTTTATGTCCTTTGCTTTCGATATATCTTCTATCAAACCGAACTTTAACTCATACTCAAAATCCAAATTATATCTCCAAGTTAGAGTTGCATTCGTTTCCGTTACCCCTGTACAATATAGGCTTGGAACAATTGGATCCGGCTTTACATCAGGGTACTGCTTATCCGTTGTTGCAACAATAACTGCTGGATGATGAGCATAAAGAACTTCATTTTCAAGGCTCATTCTGTATGGTTTAAGTAAAAATACATATTGTGTGTTCGGTAGAAGGTTTGTTGCAGTATGGAAAACTGACGGCGGAATCGTTGTCGTTGTAATTGGACTAATCTTTTTCCAATCTAAAGTAATCTTTGCATCTGCTTCATCTTCTAACATATCTTGAATATACTCATTCAAATTATAATCTGGGTTAACTTCTTGTATTATCTCAATTGCTGATTTAATATCTTCGTATTTTAATGATAACATTTCATAAGCTACATCTGATTGGCCTAGTAAATCTTTTCCTAATGTCATTCTTCTCTGGATATAGTCAAAATTGGTATATCTAGCTGGCCAGTTCAGTTGTTGATAAGTCTCCAGTTACTTTATCAACCCAAATCTCATTTGTCCATTGATCTAATACTGGAAAAGCCGTTGTGTCCTTTGCTACTATCTCATACCAATTCTCTGCCCATTTTAATTGTACAGAAGTATCAGTTGTATTATCTGCCACTACTTTTAATGGTGGTGTGGATATTAATGGCGGAGAACTTATATCACCATCATAATCGAAGTAAATCGTTACAATAGTCGGTACCGATTTAGCAACTTCATCTCCCCACTTCTTATAAGCAACTACCTTAATATAGTAGATTTGATTCGGCACAATTGCTTTAAGTCCTATACTATCCGCTGTAAAATATTTATTCAAATCAACCTTATAACCTATTATGTTTCCACCTGTATCAGAAATAACGTTATCTGTACTTTGAGAAAACTTTTGCTCTTTCAATACAGGGATTGCTCCAGCCAAATCATTAATATTATTTGATACATAAATATCATAATAAACATTTGCATCTACTGTATATTGTCCATAAACAGGTGAATTTGTATCCGTTTCTCTCTTCTTAAATGCTTCAAAAACTAATTTAATTGTATTTGTATTTTTATCTACTGTGAAGCTTCTATTTGTACTAATAAAATTCAAAATATCTGAATTAGAAAAATAATCACCCGGAACCATATATTTTTTTTCCATGATTAACTTTAACCCAGCTGCAGTATTTGCTGCTTTTAATTGGTCAAGTATTTTTTGAGAAATAGGTTGTGGTACATATGGTTGTGTTGGCGTAATCTTCATCGCTTCAGGTACATAGGGAACTTTTGCTGAATTTGCATATATAGGTGGTTTACTACTACTTGATACTGCTTCATATCTAAGTTTTATCTGGTATTCCGTTTCCTTTACTGGCTTTTGTATTTTGTAATATTCCATACTTGCAGCAACACTGTTCTTAAAAATAGCAATATTTCTTGATAATCCTTCTGAATATTCAACTAGTTGAGCTTCAACTAATTCATATTCTGCTTGATCAGAACCTACTTTAAATGAAGGAGGAATCTGCCATTGAAGTCTAACATAATCTCCATCCTCAACTACTGCAAGTCCTACATTCGTTGAGCAAGTATTTATATATTGAAAATTTCTATTTCTTGTTATTTGATTTCCATCCACATAATCAAGCGTTGGCTCAACTATAAAAGAATAAATCTGACCAGGATATACATTTTGTGTAATCGTATAACTGAGTTTGGCCCTTTTTGTTAATGGATCATAAAATTCAGTTACCCCTTCTGTTGCGGTTGTTACATTTGTAATTTCCCCTGTTTTATTCGTTACTAGCTCTGCGGCCGTTCTATTTGTAAAGTCTCCTAATGCATATACGATCTTATATGACATTTGATCATTACCAACATTGTCCCAAACTACTCTAATTTCATTTTCATCTGCTTGTAATTCAACTAAAGGGTCTGTGATAACATAAACTTTCTTTGGTGTACCACTTGATGGTGCTAGCACTCTAGTATCTACATCAATTTGGTGATAATGCATTGGCTGAATCGTAATCTCATAAAAACTACCGGTCTCTAAATTTGTATGCTCATGTAATTTAACCTTTTTCGCTACAAATTCTTCCGTGCCCTTTAAAATCTGTAATTCCTGAGTTTTACTTGTTGTCTTATTAACTAACTTAATTAGGTAATAATCTGGAGTATGGTAATCTGAAGGGTTCATTCCTTCTGCCCAAGTAATTGGGTCAGTCCACTCAACTGTTATAGATGGTTGTATTATGGATGAACCATCTATAATGCTTTGTCCTACTACATAGTAAACCTCAGTTGCTGTAAATGTTTGAACCCCTAATTGAACGTTTGCGGATACTTTCATAGCTGGCAAACCTGATATTAATATTACTCCTGTTAGTATTAATGCAATAATCTTTTTCATTTGCCCTGCTCCTTTATTTCATATTTACCAAAAAGTCCAACATTTCTTTTACTGTTATGGTGTTAGTTGGACTAAGGTATCCGTCATTAGTTGCTAATAGTCCCAATTGCTCCGCAGCTAGAAGTTTTTTTCTATATTCTAGTGATACACTGCTTAAATCCTTAATTGCATTATAGTTTTTAATATATACACTATCTAGTGACATTACTTTTTTAATTTCGTAAGCTTGTGCCATTAAATACAAGGCATTTTGTTTCGCCAAAGGTAAATATAAATTCAAGGAATTCAAAGGCCCTATCCCTTTTGATTTTAAATAGGTAATTGCATCATCGGCTTTGTTTGCACCAATTAATCTTGCAATCGCACCGGTAATTTGATTTTTATTTGGTTTATAGCTTGGATTACTTAGTTCACTGAGTGAAAAATAATCTAACAAACCATATTTGGATATCATATCATTTACCTCTACCGAGTATTGCGTAATATTGCTTCCTACTAACCCCGCTATTATATATGATCCAACTTTATCCGCGTTAACTGAATACAATCCAGATTGTTGATAAAGTAACATTTCTGTAAATGTTGAACCAGTTCTATAATATGCACTTAAATCTAAGCTGCTAGGCTGGAATTTCCAAGAAAGATTCATTCCTTTTTCAATCTTTGAAATAGTAGTTTCTTTTATGTAGTGAGATTTCACTGTGTTAAGTTGTCTACCCATTAATTCCGTTTTAAATTTCTCTACGTATCCTTTTGTGATTTCTGCAAGTGCAGCCTCACTTATTCCTTTACTAAGTTCTTGAATTAACTTCGTAATCAAAAGTGATCTATTCAATGAATTTACATAATCAAGATCCTGTAATAAAATATTATCAATTAAAAATTCTCTATTATTTATAGGGACTACTTTAAATTGAATATCAATAAGTTCACTTTCTGGGCTTGTACCATTAATCTTGCCAGTATATGCTCCCTTTGTAATAATCATTTTTATAGCATAGTCATCATAGGTTGAGTTATATTGATTGATAAGACTAATTGCCTCTTTTAGTTCTTGTGTAGTATTTTGTGTTATTGTATTTGCTCTGATATTCAACTTCATTAGAGCATTTTGAACATCAAGTGTTGTATTATTCGCATTTAATGAAACCAACATTTGCGAAGGAATGTAATAAGTTAAGGTAGTAGTATTTTTATTTATTAATGACAAAACACCATTTCTTAACGCTTCTACTTGTCCTTCAGAATGATCACCTCTGTATTTTACGGTATATTTTCCATCTGCATCTTCAATAATCCAATATATATTGTTCTTCGTAAGATTTACTTGTGAATCATAATAATCCAAATATTTATTATTAAGTTGTTCTTTATCGAATTCATCTTGATCAAAGTCTGTTCTTGTAACGATTCTATCTGAGAAATCCGATGTTGGATATATCCATAATCCACTAGGTGAAAGTTCTGGGTTTCTTGTCATATCTACCATTCTAACTTTTATAGAATATGATTTACCTGATTTCAGCCCACTTATTTTATAAAGCATTGACGTATATGCATCATTTGTTGCACGATTTTTTTGAAGGAAAGTTGTTAAGTATTTATTTTGTACATACTCACTATCTTCTTCTCCCTTAACAAATATCTCGATTCTATAATCCGTTCCTAAGACCGCATCAAACCCCACTCCTGCATCAAACTTTAGATAAATTTCATGTTTTGCATCCGCAATGTAAGGAGTTGGAACTGGTAGTGGAACACTTAAATTCATTGGTGCTTGAATTGGTGCTGTTGTAATAGTTGCTGGGAACCACTTTGATGCATTGTTCTCGATTAAGTTTCTTGTTGAGGTTCGTAAATAATAATAATAGATAGCATTTGGTGAAAGACCCTCATCAATTAAGGTAACAACATTAAATTCGACTTTAAATATTGCTGTGGAAGGTGCCCAAACCTTAAGTACCTTGTTATACTCTTCAAGCATATAAACACCACTTGCATTTCTATATAGTCTATATGCAATAGGTTCTAATACTAGATTCTCCATTTGCCCTATTATATTGTCAATTGTAATAGCTTTTGTATCAAGTTGGGTTGGAATGGATCTATCTTTAAATCTTATTAATTCAAATTCTATCTTCTCGCTAATATTTAATTCAGAAGGAAATTCCCACTTTAATTCTGTACTTGTCTTACTGTCTGTTACAAACTTAACAGAAAATGATTCTGGAGCTAATGGGAATTGTGTGTCTATTGGTTCATCAAAAGGATTTACTGGTGAAACAACCACATTCAATTCAGAAAATGAACTTTCTTCTTGTGAAAGGACTCCTAAACTATCTTCAACATTAAGAATTGCTTTAACTGCTACATAATAGTTTGTATTTGGATCTAGTCCCATAAAGCGGTAATTAATTACACCGAATTTATCTTTTTCATGAATGGCTGAAGTCTTAAGAATTGTTCCACTTCTTAATTTTTGGAGATCTGCATCGCTTAAAGTTCCCTCTGCATTAGTAAAAGTGCCTAATTCTACGTTCTCAGCTGCTGCTCCGCTTGTTTCAAGCGTTGTCATTTTTGTTCTATCTGTTCCTATGTATACTTCATATTTTATGTCTTTTATTTCATAATCCAATGGGTATAACATGAAATTTTCGTAACTTTCAATATCGAGAGGATACCAAACCAAGTCAATTCCAACTGGATTTCCTTTTGCAGTTGGTACTACAGGTGTATATTTAATGTCTGATGGAATTGGTATTTCATATTTTATTACGTCTAACGAAATACTAGCAGATATTGACTTTTCACTTTGAGCAATACCTCCATCACTTGTCTTTACATAAACCGCTTGCATCTTCAAGTAGTTTACTCCTGGATATTCAAAAATATGTTCAAGTGTCCCTGTTGCAACGTCATAAGTTTTTGTTACATCATCAAAGGTTCTTATTGCATCCGTAGTCCAGGTTCCATTGTCTCTTAAGATAATATTTTTAAATCCAAATTCACCTGTAAATTTATTATATCCGTTATCAAACCCATTGTCGTTCATTGGTTCTCCAACCGCTTTTCCTGTGCTTTCTTCTACAAGTTGTATTTTCCCTGAGATAGTATCTCTTATAACTTTATACTGTTTGATCAGATTAAATGGTGCTATTGTTGAATTTTGTGGATTAACATTTGCGTATAATTCGTAATATAGCACACCGGAATTTATCATAGAGTCTAGAATTGTATTTCCAATAACATTTGTTGGAGCTTGCCAAGTCATATCAAACTTAACCTTTTCTGGTAATGCTTGATTTGGATCTATAGATGGTACTACTGCCAAGTTATCAATACTTGTTATTCTAGGTGTTGTTGGTGGTACATTCGTATCTAATACTGGTTTATATTCTATCGTTTGAGAATTTAATCGTTTCCCTGCAAAGTTCATTCCCAGTTGATAATACTCTGCTGTACTATCTTCTTTAAAAGGTACTGGTATGTAGATGTCAGTATCTGTTTGATTTGAAGAATGATAATGTGTCAACCAAGTATCTTCTGGACCAAAGGTTGTCTTCTTACTCTTACTGTAATAAACCGTATATTCCGTATCTCCCGTATCCCCATTCGCATATGGATTGATAAGTAAATATGCGTCTTCAAGGCTTGCTCTATTTACAGAATATTCAACATAGGTATAACCATAACTTCCTTCTACGGAATAAGTTGAAAATTCATACTCTGGGTCTTGGTCTAATGACATAGTAATGTTATATATTCTACTTGGACTTAGCTTGCTCCATTGTAGATATTGATCTTTATTTGGATCAGGATTTAATAACGTTGACTTATCTTGAACTATTTCAACCGTATATAAGCTTGTTATTGGATCATAATTAATTTGAGAATTTGTATTTTTTCCTGCATCATCCCCACTATTAGGAGGATTTTTTACTGTTTGCGAAAGGTTTGTTGCGCTTCCTGATAACTCGAAACTAAAATCAGCATAATCCTTTGACATAATATCTTCAATTTCCATTACTGCTGATAAATCTGCATTAACTAATGTCTCATACTTTCTAGTAGTTGTATTATATGCTTTTGGCTGTTTAAATTCTAAATGAATACCTGGACGTCCACCCGGTGTTTCATCCTTGTATGCTGCATCACTACTTGGCATCGTAATTGTTTTCAAATCTTCATTCGCAGGTGCTGCTGTCGCATGCATCCAATGTGTTGACCTAGCTGTAAAACCTTCAAATCTTCTTAACGCTTTTAATGATCTAAATGTAAACCAAACTCAATAATTTTACCTGCCTCTACCCCTTGGGTGTAGAAATGAACTGTATTTAATTGAGGATTCCACTTTACTCTAACGTCTATGTTGTTTAGTTTAAAAGAAATACCAGAATATTTATTTGTTGATGTTTTAAGTATTTCCTTATGTATGTAATTTTCTCCACCAATATCTACTATAACAGGAGGTGTATTAATTAATACCGGTACATTCAATGAATAATCCATTTCGTAATAGGATAAATTCACGAGATTTTGTACGAGCGAATCCCCTGTACTTTCTTTAAAAATTCCATAATCGATTCCCATTTTATCTACATCTAGTCTTATTTTTACCTTAGTTATTGTATCATCTTGAAGTCGATATACTAATTCGTAGTTACCAAATTGCAATAAGTCCCAATTCAGAAGTACTTCATCATCCCCGGCTTTATTTCCTACAATTTGGAGCAAATCATCCATGGTATCATTCTTGATCCACGATAAATTCGTACTACTAGCCGCCTGGACCACTATGTTAGTATCCTTAATCATAAATGTATTTATAATAATTATTGCACAGAGCAATAGACTAATTTTCTTTTTCATATTATTCCTCCAAATTGTATGCAAGATTATATGCGATTTTACCTTAGTATTCCAAAGTGTTCGCAAAGCGCAGTTCTCATATTAATTGTATCGGCATTTATCTTTATTATATTAACATTTATGTAGTATTTTGGGATGCTTTGCAACCTCTTTTTGGTGAGCAAAACATCCCTAATTTATAGAGATTTCTGTATATGTTTTATATATAAATTTGTTGTATCATTTATCCCCAAGTGGCTTAACATACGGCTTCCGACCACATCTTCGAATTCATTAAATAAAAATTCTCCAGTTTTTGAAACAATAAAATCTATTCCGCCAAAATCAATGTGAATATTTGACAGCACCTTATCAATTATTTCCATCTCTCTTTTTGACGGATAATACACTTCTATGTTCCCGCCTTTTGTAAAATTTGAAATAATTTGGTCCTTTTGTGGAATTCGAATTACGGAATGAACAACCTGACCATTTATAACGTAATACCTCACATCGCCAATGTTGTCATGGATATATTCTTGGTAAATAAAATCTATGCGTTTGTCCATTGGAACACGATTAGCATCTACTAATGATATATCTTGTCCACCATGTCCGAAGTTAGGTTTTCTTATTAACTTGCTTGGCAATTCATTGTTTTCATCTTCCAGATATATTTTTGCATGATGTATCCCTATCTCATCTATAAATTGATAGCCTGCAAGTTTATTATTTCCTACTAAAGTGAATTTTGAATTATTAAATACCCGAATCCCATTAAGTTCATATGTCAACGCTAATTCATAATTTCTTGATCTATTTATAACGAAATCACATTTACGTAATCTATCTTTTCCTACGATTGAAAGTTCAAGTTTAATACCTTGGCTTAAAGCTTCTGCTATCAACCATTCAATATAGACTTTGTTTCTAGCAACATCTATCTCATCATAAAATAATTTACCTACTAACATCTCATCACGCCCTTATTGATTTTAAAAGATATTCAAGAAGTCTTCTACCATAATTTATTCCCAAAGCAATTTCAAAACTTATAAAATTAACATTGGAATTAAGTTCACACAAAACAGGTTCCCCATCTTTTCCAAATAACAAGTCTACGCCTGAGAAGGTAAGCCCTAGTGCTTTGTGCGCCTTTAAAGCAATTTCTTCTTGTTCGGGCGTTAGTTTATATGGTGTTCCAGTGCCCCCAATTGTTATATTAGCTCTAAAATCATTTGGATTAAATCGTTGCATTGCTCCAACGATCTCATCCCCTACTATATTAACCCTAATATCTCTTCCATAGCTACTTTCGATGTATTCTTGTAAAATAAAAGGCTTTGATCCAACTTCGATTATTTTATGAGCTAAATGTTCTTTTGATTCAATTTTATATACTTGCATTCCAAAGGATCCATGTGCTTCTTTCAGAATAATTGTATTCCCTAGTTCATCAAATACTCTATCCATATATTCACTACTTAATTTTTGTTCATAAAAAACAAAAGGACTTACTATTGTTTTAGGCAGCCTAATGCCTGCCTTAGATAATTCCATATGCATAATCGCTTTATTATCACAAACATTTATAGCCTCTGAAGAATTAAATAATAGATATCCCATTTTTTCTAGATGACACGCTAGCAAAATATCTTTATCCCAGAAAATAATGAATTCGGGCTCTGGAACTTCATATAGAAATAATAATCCCGGCTTTCCAAATTCGTCATATTTAGGTAAAATTTCGTTATTCTTAATTAGAATAAAATCAATCCCTAAGTCTTTCCCATCCTCAGCAAGTTTGTTAACAAGATTCGTTATTTTATTAAATTTTAATGCTCCATTATAAATTATCCATGCCTTCATCATATATCCCTTTATACAGTAGTGTTCTTAATCCCAGTTGCTACTGCTTCTTTCGCTAATCTATCTGCTTCTTCATTAAACTCTTCGTTTGAATGGGCTTTTACTTTTACAAATGTAATGGCAATACTCGCCTTAAATTGATTCATAACCTTCACATATTTTTGAACCATTTCATTCTTGGCTTTCCAATCACCGGTAATCCATTTTGCAATTCCTTCGTAATCATGCCTAATTTCAACTGCTTTATATTCATTCTTAATCGCCCATTTGGTTGCAAACATTGCACCTAATAATTCTCCTGCAACATTACGTATAGCAGCAGACTCTGGATCATCGCCTGCTCCAAATTCTCTGATAATCTCACCATCTGGTGTTATTAATACACATCCAAACCCATATCTCTTAATATCATTATTATAGCTACCATCTACATAAGCAACTAATATATCATCTCTATATTCAAGTGTTGTGATAACCTCTGGTGTAGTCACTTCTAAGAAGGCTTGTGCTTCACTTTTACTCTCAAATCCTTTATATTCAGCTCCTTTAAAGCCATAAATTGATTTTTTACATTCATCCCAGTTATAAAATAGGCCAGTTGTAAATCCTTTTCTTACTGCATATACCTTCTTACCCACAGGTTCTCCCCTTTTCGTTTTATGATAAAACTAGAAGTTGTCTAGTTATTTTACTATGTTCTTTATTTATGTAGCATATTATATCACTACTTGTGTATTTGTACCACAAAAAAAGCTAGCTGATTTCACCTTGTGAAAGGTGGAAAGCTAGCTTTTATGTAACAATAATAAAAGCCTTAAATCAAGTCTGCATATAAATGAAACAAGATGAGCCAATATCAAATCCATAGGATTCAATATTGGCTCATCTTTACAGCATCTCCAAATTATTATTAATTATTTTACACTTTATTTAACTGACGTACTGGCCTTCCTTCGATATATCCTCTATAACCTTGCGGTTCAAGTTGAAATCTTGGTCCATCTTCATCCGCCCACTCAAATCCATAGATTTGAGGATTATATCTTTTCATAACTTCCCAAATTTCTTCTATTGCCTCACCGAAAAATTCATCATCAAATGGTTCGCCTTGGAATACCATCATTTTACAGGCTGGAAGAGTAATTATTTCAAATCCTTCCGGTACAATTCCTGTATACTCGCTAGGAACCTCTACCCCTTGAATATACGATGATGTATTTTCTAGAATTAACTTATTTGGTAACCACATCCCTATTGGTTCATACAAAGCTTCTTTTACACTTGTTAAGAGTGCCCAAACGTCACAACCTACTTCCTCACAATACTCAAAGTAGTGAGTTGCCTTAATCCCTCTTTTAATTATTGCTTTTCTTTCTGGTCGTTCAACCACTTGAACAAATACTGCATTACTTTGTCTATTCGTCATTGTTTTCTCTCCTTTATGCAATGTAAGGTAATAATCACGAATACGATACGGCATAAAAAGCTGTATTGGTGGCGGATTGTTAGCATACGTCTTTGGAGACATTCCAAATTGTTTTGAAAATGCTCGTGTAAATCCCTCATGTGAGTCAAAGACAAAATCAAAAGCTACGTCAATTATTTTCGGTTTTTTATCTCTTAGTATTAATGCTGCTTTTGATAAGCGCAAAGCTCTCAGATATTCAAATGGTGTTTTATCGAGTAATTCCTTGAAAATTCTTGTCGTATGCCATTGTGAATATCCTGCAGCTTTTGCAAGTTGGTTCAGTGTTATTGGTTCATAGATATGTGCTTCTATATAATCCTGTATTCTCTGTACAGCATTTATTGCTTCCCATCGCTCCATAATATCACCTCCTACCAAAAGGATACCATCTTACATCTTATTATTCTTGACTTCAATTGCTATGTCTAGCTCTACTGGGCAATGATCACTTCCCATTACCTCGTTATGAATTATACTATCACTTATCTTATCTTTTAATTTATCTGAAACTATAAAATAATCAATTCGCCATCCCGCATTATTCTGTCTTGCCTTAAACATATATGACCACCATGTATAAGCCCCTGTTGTTTCTGGGTAAAGATATCGATAAGAATCTACAAATCCACTACTCAAAAGTTCTGTCATTTTACCACGTTCTTGAATTGAAAATCCGGCACTTTTTGCATTTGACTTTGGATTCTTAAGGTCAATTTCATTATGTGCAACATTTAAATCACCACAAAGAATTACCGGTTTTTTTAACTCTAATTCCAGAAGATATGTACGAAAATCATCCTCCCACTCCATACGGTAATCTATTCTTGCTAATTCATGCTGTGCATTCGGGGTATATGCTGTTACTAGATAAAATTCGTCAAATTCCAATGTAATCGAGCGCCCTTCATCATTATGCTTCTCTAATCCAAGATTATAAGCTACTGATAAGGGTTCTATTCTAGAATAAATGAGTGTTCCAGAATACCCCTTCTTAACTGCACTATTCCAATACTCCGTGTACCCTTCAAATTTAATTTCTGATTGTTCTGGCTGCATCTTTGTTTCCTGTATGCAGAACATATCTGCATCTACATCTTTGAAGAACACTTCAAAGCCTTTGACCAAACAAGCTCGTAAACCATTTACATTCCATGATATTAATTTCATAATTTCATCCTCCAATCTGAAGATATATATCTTCATTAGACAATTTTCATCTTTAACAAATTACCTACTATTTCGTTTATTACTATTACTATGATAATACCATGCACCCAGTAAACATACCACCAAACATAGTGCTATAAAGATGGGTACATAAATAGGATTTGATACTATTCCACCAATTAATATAATCGCAGATCCTAGCAGTGCAAATACAGGGCAAATTACCCCTTTGAAGAAACTAGTTATAATTTTTTCTCTCTTCATTTTTAATACTTTTAAGTATAATAGCGTGTAACAAACATAACTAAATACGATAGAAATTTCGCTAACATCTCCACTGCCTAATATTTTACTTTTTTGAGCTAAGTAATTCATGAAAAGCCAAAATATAGCCACTACAAATGAAATGAAACAAGACCATAAAGACAACTGAAGTTTTGGATCAATTTTCTCTATTCTTCTTGAACCTGGTAACATATTCTTGCTAGCAAGTGCTTGTGGCATTCTTAAGCTACCTAGAGTAAGACCATTAACCACTCCTAGAATCGCTATAATTACAAATACAAGTATTATCTTAGCACCATTAGCACCCAATAAAAGATTTCCTATTTTGTCAATTGCATCATTTTTCATAGACATTATATACTCTGCACCCAACATTTTGTTAAGACCTAAGAAATACAATACATAAACTCCTAGTACCACTAATGGTCCTATGATAAGTGCAAGCGGCATATTTTTCTTAGGGTTATCCACTTCATTCGTGATACTCGTGGCAACTATCCACCCATCAAAAGAAAAAGCAATAGGAGCAAGTGCTGCTAGCCATCCAAAACCTACTCCACTTTTCGTTATGTGTTCAACTCCTTGCGGTATATCAACATTCGTAGGCATCCAAAAAGCGCTTATAATTGCAATACCAATAAGCGGAATAAGTTTAATGATTGTTGATAAGTTCTGAATATAGCCTCCATATTTTAAAGATAGTGTATTTACAATATATAAGATTGTCATATATGCAAAACCAATTAGTATTTGGTTCTCAAGAGTGGAAGGGATTCCAAATAACAAACAAGTATAAACCCCTGCTACCCAAGAAACCACAGCATTAATTGTTGGAAAATATATAAATGTCTGAAACCAACCAAACCCACTTGCTAAGCTGTTTGATATAAAATCCTCATAATACCCAACAACTCCACCATTTTTCTTTGTCCGAATAGAAAGTTCCGTTAGTGTTAAGCTACCAAATATAATACTCCATGCTCCAATACAAAAAACTAGGACTCCTAACCCTACACTTCCTCCTGTTTTAAGTAAAATTTCATCACTTTTAAAAAATATTCCTGACCCTATAACAATACCAATAATCATAGTAATTGCAGTAAGTAATCCATAATTTTGTTTGTTTTCCATGTCTATCCCCTGTTGTTTTTATAGTTTTTCCTTAATGCTACTTTAATTTTTAACTTTTACTGAAACGAATTTGTTATCCTTAATTGTAAATCTCCATAAATAATCTTTTGCTTCACCTGCATAGTCTATATTAATACGTTTCGATGCTACAATATCTATATTATCTTGATTCTCAGAAGTTTCAAGATATAATTGAGTTCCACATAGATCCATTCCATAATTTAATTTATTGATACCCATTGCTGTGCATAATTTACCAGGCCCGCTGCATAAATTACTGCGTTTATCCGTTTTTCGCCTTTGTTCCATTTGTTCAATTCCTTCAAGAGGTTCTAAAGCTCGTATTAGTACAGTTTCTGCTACATTCGCTACATTTGCTACAATATTAATACAATAATACATTCCATAAATCAAGTAGATATAAGCATATCCACCTTCACCATATTGAATTACTGTACGAGTTGAGTTTTTCTTATATGCATGTGCTGCTGCGTCAATCACTCCCATATACGCTTCAACTTCAACAATTTTACCTTTTGTAATTCCTTCGTCTGTTTCGTGTACTAAAACAAGGCCAAGTAGCTCAGGTGCAAGCTCAAGTGCGCTTCTTTGGTAAAACTCTCTAGCTATTTTAATATTTATCACTCCTAACAAAAAAATCATTTTTAGCATGTGCTAAATGTTCAAAAAATATTAGAGCTTTAACAAAAAAGAATCTGCTACACAGTTATCCAATGCAACAGATCCTTATTTCTATTTTCACTTTGTTAAGTCTTATATAATCTCTACTCCACCAAATACACCAGTAGCTTCCACATAAATCGTTGGCACATTTACTGGACCACTATTTGAATAATTTGAAGAACATTTGCCCAATACTGCTGTTCTCTTAACAACTATATTTGCATTTGTTGGCATTTTAACTATAGCATTTCCAAAAACACCTGTTACTTCAATCTTAATATCTCGTGTAATATTTGCATCTGATAAATCAACTTCAATTCCACCAAATACAGCTGTTATCTCGCCACCATATAAAGACTGTGAACTATTCTTAGCTGCATAACTAGAAAATACTGCAACATAGTTAATTCTGTCATTAATGTCGACTCCACCTTTTGGGGCATTCATAGTTACATTATCTCTATCGATATTTATAGTTTTTTCATAGTGATATGTATTTGTTCCAAATCCACCGAAAATTACGATAATTCCTATCACTATTAATACCATTGGCCAAAATGCTAAATCTGCAAAATCATTTGGCAATAAATCGATTCTCTCTATAAGTAACCAAAGACCAATTAATAAACCTACTGTATTATGAACTTTTACACCATATTTAATAATTGAAGTAAAACATGGAATGATTATAAATGCAGTCCACCACCATCGTTCCAATTTCAAATTTTCTATATAGCCATAATTCTCTGCTAATAATAATGCGCCTAAACCAATTATCATAATTCCAACTACCATTTTAGATATACGTGCTCTCATTTTACCCCTCCTGAAAAAAATTATTTTTTATATTTAACTAGACTTTCTGCATCTAGTAAAATTTCTTCCACAACATTAGTCTCTAGCTCACTTGGCCCTTTTGGTTTTTTGGGTTCATCAAACTCTTTTGCGAGTTTTTTCTCATAGTACGTAATATCATGCCACTGATTTAGCTTAAATCCGGCTTTGTGGTGTATTCCCGCTTCTTTAAAATTCATTCTTTCATGGAATAGCTCACTTTTATTATTTGGTCTAGTAACACAAGCGTATGCCATATAGTATCCTTGCTCTGTCAGCAAATTAAGAATTCCAGTATATAGTGCGGTTGCAATTCTATATCTTTGATATTCCTCATCAACATAAACGGTAACTTCCGTTGACCAATCATACGCTTCTCTTGCCCTATATCTACTGGCATAAGCATATCCAACGATCTTACCCTCTATTTCGCATACAATCCATGGATACGTTTTTGTATAATGCTCTATTCTTTCCTCAAATTCTTCTATACTTGGAATGTCGTATTCAAATGTTATTGGGGTATAGACAACATAGGGAGCATAAATATTTAGTATTGCCTTAGCATCTAGTATATTTACGAGCCTAATATTAACCTCATCCATTATTTTTTCCCCTTCCGTTTCTCGTTTTCCTTAATTATAATATGTTAATTGCTCAAAATCAACTAATATAATCCATGTCATTACAATTGTCATATATAAAATCTCTTTAAATTTCAAAAAATCCAACTTCTTTCTCAAAAAGTTGGACTTTTCTTTTACTAATTTTTATTAAAAACCATTTGGATTGTAGTTATTTGGGTTGTAACCGTTATTATATCCTTGGCCATTGCTATACATTCTTCTATTGTAATCATCAAATACAATATTTGAATTTGTTATAAATTTAGCGATAGCAATCAAAGGTCCAATAATAATACAGCTTCCTAAAATGTACCATAAAAGATAAGTTGCTCCAGTATCCGCTATGCGAATATTAGAATAAGCACCTCTTGCTCTTAATCGTTCCCCTTGTGTATATAACCAGATTAATGTAAAAATTCCTGGTAACACAATTGCCAATATAAGTGCTAATACAGGGTCCATATCTTTCCCATCTCCTTGGCATGCTACGTTGATATCATTTTGCATTTGATATACAAAAAACCATGTATATATTCCGCAAGTGATAATAGACAAGCCAAAATAGGCCCAAAACGAGCGCATTCTCAACATATAAATTCCTCCCTTAAATATAATTATAATGATTGAAACCCTTAGATTTCAAAGACTATCTAAATAAACCAATTGCTCTAAATAATAATGAATTTTTATTAATATCCAATGGCGGTGTACTTAACCCTAAAGTAATTATTCTATATATATACACTGCTAGCAGTAATATTACTGTAAACATTAATAACATCTTAAACCATTTCTTTGGATTCCCATTATCAATTATAAGATATACAACTACGATAGCGATTGGAAATATTGGATGCCATTTAAATGCCTGAGCAAAATCAAGATGCAATACACTAATCCAAGCCCTAGTCATTCCACAGGTTGGGCAAGGTACTCCAATCGTTGCTTTAATTATGCACTTTATATCCGTGATATACATAAATACAACAATCAAACCAAGTACGATACACCATATTAACACTTTTTTTTCTTTATCCTTAATAATTAATCTTGCTTGATCATCTATGTCGATTGCTTTGTATACTTCCTTTGTTTCATCACCAACAATTATAACATTATTTCCTATAATATTAGAATGATTTTTATAAAAATCCATATACCCTTTATCTGTTAAGTTATTATAATATTCTTCGAAATTATTTAGAACTTCACCGATTAACTGGCTTCTCGTACACTTACTATTTTCGAGTTGGACGATAGATCCTGCTATTTCTTGTATTTCATTTGGAAATTCTTCATTTTTTGTTGAAAAGTTAATACCAATCCCTAGAATTGCGTATTCCAATTTGCGACTTTCAAATTCTATCGCACCTTCTGTCAGAATACCACAAACCTTTTTTTCATTTATAAACAAATCATTAACCCACTTAATCCCCACACTAGCTCCTGTTAAAGTTTCAATTGCTTCTGCAACTGCAACGGAAGCCGCAACTGTAATAAAAAGTGTATCATTTATGTCAATCTGTGGTCTCAAAACAATACTCATATAAATGCCAGTCTTCGAAGGTGAGAAGAAGCTTCTCCCTCTTCGTCCTTTTCCGTCTGTTTGTTCCTCAGAAATTACAACAAGCCCTTCTTTGGCACCATTTTGTGTTAAATCTTTTGCTAACGTATTCGTTGAGGTAACTGTTTTAAATACCTGTAGCTCATTTCCTAACGATTTTGTTTTCAAGTTCATCTTAATACTTGTCTCTGAGATTATATCACTTTTTTCTTTTAAGCAATAACCTCTATTCGTAACTGCCTCGATTATATACCCTTCTGATTTAAGATTATTAATTATCTTCCAAACAGCAGCTCTTGATATATTTAGCTTCGCAGCAATTTCGCTTCCAGATACACTTTTCCCTTTATTCTCTTCTAAAAATTCAATTACTCGTGTTTTCATATTTCACCTCACGAAAATAGAAAGCCTAACCCGTTCCATTAAACTAAAACTTTTAATATTATACCATGTTGATACATCTTTTGCATTAGTTTTTATTGAAAGACTTTGTAAAAAGTGTTAGAATATTTAGAAGTGTAATTTTATAGAGCTACATAATAATGGTTATACTTAAAGTTGATTTATTATCTATAAATATAAAAGAATTTTGTATATATATAATCATACTCATCCGAGATAATATATATAATAAGGAGAGATATACAGCATGTGTGGTTTTGTAGGTTTTACAGGGGAAATAGAAAATAAAGAAGTTGTTCTTGAAAATATGATGAACACTATTGTTCATAGGGGACCAGATAGTGCTGGTATTTATACTGATGAGGATATTGCCCTCGGCTTTAGACGTCTTAGTATTATTGACCTTGAGCATGGTAGCCAACCATTGCATAACGAAGATAAATCTGTGTGGTTGATTTTTAATGGAGAAATATATAATTTCCAAGCTCTACGAGAAGAACTTATTGCAAAAGGACATATATTTACTACTCATACCGATAGTGAAGTTTTAATACATGGATACGAAGAATATAAAGAAGATATCGTTAACAAACTTAGGGGTATGTTTGCATTTGTCATATGGGATATCAAGGAGAAATCTCTTTTCTGTGCAAGAGATCACTTTGGAATTAAGCCATTCTACTATGCAACAATGGGCGATTGCTTAATGTTTGGATCTGAAATAAAGAGCTTTTTACCTCACCCTAGCTTTAAAAAAGAATTAAACGAAGATGCATTAAAACCATATTTAACGTTTCAATATCCTGTTACCGATTATACTTTTTTTAAGAATGTAAATAGACTTCCAGCTGCACATTACCTTACATTTAAAAATGGAAAACTAGATATTGTTCGTTATTGGGATATTAATTTTGAACCAGAAGATAAAGGTCTTGATTATTATGTTGATGAAATCGAAAAAGCGGTAAAAGAATCGGTAGAATTCCATCGAATTAGTGATGTTAAAGTTGGGTCATTTTTATCAAGCGGTGTTGATTCAAGTTATATAACTTCTTGCTTAATGCCTAATAAAACCTTTACTGTAGGCTTTAACCGTGAACGTTTTTCAGAAATAGATTCTGCACAAGCTTTATCTAAAATACTTAATATTGAGAGTGTTAGTAAGATGGTAACTGCGGAAGAATGTTTTGAGAATTTTTCAAAAATTCAATATCATTGTGATGAACCAGAATCAAATCCGTCAACTATCCCACTCTTTTTCTTAGCAAAGCTTGCTAGAGAACATGTAACCGTTATTCTTTCAGGAGAAGGTGCGGACGAGATATTTGGTGGATATCCATTATATAGAACACCATTTTCTGTTCAAAAATATCAAAGAATAATTCCTAAATTTATTCGTAAACCTCTCGGATTACTTGCGACTAAATTACCTGATATGCATGGAAAGAAGTTTCTTCTCAAAGGCGGCGCGCCAGTTGAGAAACATTTTGTAGGCCAAGCTTATATTTTCGATGAAAAAGATGCTAAAAAGTTATTAAATCCAAAGTTTAGAAATGGCCCATCTGTTGATGATTTAATTCAACCAATTTATGATCGTGTTAAAGACAAGGATGATGTAACAAAGATGCAATACCTTGACTTTCACCTTTGGATGCCAAAAGATATCTTATTAAAAGCTGATAAAATGAGTATGGCGAGTTCCATAGAACTTCGCGTACCATTCCTAGATAAAGAAGTTGTTGAACTTGCAAGAAAAATACCAAGTAAATATAGAGTAAACAATATAAATACAAAGTATGTTTTTAGACAAGCTGCAAATCGTATGTTACCAGATGAATGGGCTTCTCGTAAGAAGATTGGATTCCCTGTTCCTGTTACTTATTGGTTAAGAGAAGAAAAGTACTACAATATTGTAAAAGCTTCTTTCTTATCCGAACAAGCGAAACAATTTTTTGATACAAATACATTAGTTAAGATGCTTGATGCTCATTATAGTGAGAAGAAAAACTATGGACGAAAACTATGGACGATATATACATTTCTAGTTTGGTATAACAAATTCTTTATCGAGCTAAATTAAGGGAGGACGAAAATATGTCAACTGAAAAGATAGATTTTTTACCAGTATTACTTGGAAGTGATGCAAATGCTTATGGATTATCACGTTCTTTCCACTCTCAATATGGAATTAAGCCGCTAGTTGTAGGAAGGACGAGATTCACTCCTACATACAATAGTCATATATTTGATTTTGAATATGTTGATAATCTTGGTGATCCAGAGGTTATGGTAGCTGCATTAATTAAGATAGCAAAACGCAACCCAAATAAAAAACTTCTATTACTTTCTTGTGGTGATGATTATGTTAAATTAATCGTAAGAAATCGCGAAAGGCTAAAAGAATATTATGAATTACCTTTCTTAGATGAAGCTTTGATGGATAGACTTTGCTTAAAAGAAAACTTCTATGACGTATGTCGTGAGTATGATTTTGCTTTTCCGCAAACGGTTCAATGTACGTTCGAAGAACATTCAAACTTAGAACTGCCTTTTGAATATCCTATCATCATTAAACCTTCTAATAGTGTTGAATATTGGAAGTGTTCTTTCCCTGGAAAGAAAAAAGTGTTTATTGCGAATTCTCAAGCAGAACGTGACGCAATGTTCGCCGCTATATATGCTTCTAGCTATAAAGACACATTAATCATTCAAGAATACATTCCTGGCGATGACTCATACATGCGCGTTCTTAACTGCTATTCTGGAAGAGACGGCAAAGTAAAATTAATGTCACTCGGACATGCCCTTTTAGAGGAACATACCCCTCAAGGTATCGGTAGCTATGCTGCCATAATGAGTACGTATGACCCTGCGATTCTAGAAAAATTTAAGAACTTTTTAGAAGCTGTTGGGTACGTTGGTTTCTCAAACTTTGATATGAAATTTGACTATAGAGACAATACTTATAAACTATTTGAAATAAATCTTCGTTCAGGAAGATCCAGTTTTTATGTTACTGCTGCTGGATATAACTTAGCGAAATATGTAACCGAAGACTTTATTTTTAATAAACCAATGGATATTACTTATGCTACAAATAAACACCTTTGGTTAATGATACCAAAGCAAGTATTGTTTAAATATCTTCCAAATGAACAATTAAAGCAGGAAGCAAAGCAATTAATAAAAAACGGAGAATATACACATTCTCTTTTCTATAAACCAGACTTTAGTTTCAAAAGATACCTTAAATTATGTTTAAGCTACTTTAATTACTTTAAAAAATACAAAAAATACTATGGCAAAAAAGGATTATCCTAATGAGTGAAAAAAGACTTGGAATTTTGGGCGGTCTAGGCCCTCTCGCAACTGTATATTTTTGTGAAATGTTAATAAAAATGACTGACGCAAATACAGATCAAGAACATATAGATATGATAATAAACAGTCATGCAAGTGTTCCAGACAGAACAGCATATATACTTGGGAAAAGTTCAGAAAATCCCCTCCCAGTTCTTATCGAAGATGCAAAACAACTAGAGGTCCTTGGTGTTGACTTCCTTGCTATGCCTTGTAATACAGCTCACTATTTTTATCAAGAATTGAGTCGTACTGTAAACACCCCCTTCGTTGATATGGTTGGTGAAACAGTTCAATTTATTAAGAGTTCCGGTGTAAAATGTGTAGGTATACTTGCAACAGATGGTACAATCTCCGGAAAGCATTATCAAAAAGAATGTATGAAGCATGGTGTCAACTACTCGATTCCTTCAGAACCTTCTCAAAAAGCACTTATGAGCATAATATATGATAATATAAAAGCAGGAAAACCTGTAGATATGGAAAGCTTCAACAAAGTAATCAATGAAATGAAAACAAAAGGCTGTGATGCTGTTATTCTCGGATGTACAGAGCTATCAATAATTAAAAAAGACTATCATTTAGATTCGTACTATGTTGATTCTCTCGAAATGCTCGCCATTTCTACAATTAAGGCATGTGGTAAAAAAGTAAAGAAATAATGATACAATGGGGACGGTTCTTTTTGTATCAAAGTGATACAGTGGGGACGGTTCTTTTTGTATCACTTTGATACAAAAAGAACCGTCCCCACTGTATCATTACCTTGATTTTTCCAATTAATTATGATATTATATATTTATCTTAAAGAAACGTGAGGAAAGTTTATGTTAGCGTAATTGTAAAAGTGTAACCAACTAAATAAGTTGGAAGGGTATTGTTTTATATCCTTTTTTTAGTATGCCTTTTTTTCATACTGGAAACATTATTTACAAATCAAGCTACATTAGACTTATCCTATGCTATTATCTTCTTTTATTCTATTATTTTATAATAAAAGTTGGTTTATTATAGTATTATATTTGCGTCTATTGTGTAACTGGTTTGCGGTTGCACTTTTTTTATTGTTCAATTTTATTATAACAATAATCGATCACTTAAATATAGACTGGAGAAATAATAATGAATACAACTTTTAACACTTTAGAATTTGATAAAATACTTACTACATTAGCGGAATATGCTTGTTCACAGCGTGTAAAAAACAGGATACTTGACTTAAAACCATACCTTGATGAGTTTGAAGTTTATCAAAAAACGAAAGACACTACAGAAGCAAAATTAATAATAGAAACACTAAGTAATCCCCCATTGACTACAATGGACTCTATCGATAAAATCCTTGGCCTTTTAGGGAAGGATTGTGCACTAACCGTTGATCACCTAACAAAACTTGAACAATTTTTGAATGCATGCCGAAGGATGAAGGTTTACCTTAATCGAGCAGAATATCTAAATGTGGATATTGCAACTTATGGCGCTTCCATAAATCCAATGGATGAATTGTATAATGAAATAAATCGAAGTATTAGAAATGGTGCTGTATCGGATACTGCTTCAACTCAACTACGTGATATACGACGAAGTCTCGAAGGATATCAAGAACAAATAAAGAATAAACTTGAAAATATGCTTAGGACCAACAAAAAATGGTATGCAGATAACTACTATACTATTAGAAATGGGCATTTTACACTTCCTGTAAAAAGTGAATTTAAAAGTCAAGTTAATGGGTCTGTCATAGACAAATCACAAACAGGGAGTACGTTCTTTATAGAACCTACTATCGTGAATAAATTACAAGGTGAAATTTTATCTCTTAAAATAGATGAAGAGAATGAAGTAATTAGAATTCTATATACCCTTACTGACCTTGTAGAAAAGTATTCCAGTGAACTTAACATTAATGTTGAAGCGATAGAGATTCTTGATTTTATCTTTGCGAAGGCAAAACTTAGCATTCATATGAAGTCAATTCCTGTACCAATTAATACAAATAAAGAAATAATTATAAATCAAGGTCGTCATCCACTCCTAAATGAAGCTACTGCTATTCCACTTGACTTTCGTATTGGTGTAGATGGGATAACTGGAGTAATCATAACTGGCCCTAATACTGGTGGAAAAACTGTTGCACTAAAAACTGTGGGCTTACTCTCATTAATGGCGCAATCAGGATTACACGTTCCTGTAAAAGAGGGTAGTAAATTTTCGATGCATAATATCGTACTATGTGATATTGGAGACGGTCAGAGTATTACTGAAAATTTATCAACTTTTTCATCACACATTACAAATATTATTTCAATTATAGAATCCGCTACTTTTGAGAGCCTCGTTTTATTAGATGAACTAGGTTCAGGGACTGACCCAAACGAAGGAATGGGAATAGCTGTAGCCATACTTGAAGAACTAAAAGCAAAGAAATGTCTCATCGTTGCGACTACTCACTACCCAGAGGTTAAGATTTTTACACAGAATACCCCTGGTTTTATCAATGCTAGAATGACATTTGACCGAGAAAATTTGAAACCAGAATACAAACTAGAGATAGGTGAAGCCGGCGAAAGCTGTGCATTATACATCTCAAAACGTTTGGGATTACCTATTCATATGGTTCAAAGGGCTTATCACATTGCATACGGTCCAAGTGAATTAACGTCAAAACCTGAACTGTCTAAGAGTAATTATGATATTGAAGATATTTCTGAAGTTAATAAAGTTGTTTCTGAAGTTCTTGATGAAGTTTCAGAAGTTAAGAAGCATTCTCAAGCAAGCTTGCCAAATATTATCAAAAGAGTGGAACCTAAACCAAAGATTTCTACAAATCAAACGCGCCGTGATAAATTCTCAATTGGAGATAGTGTAATTGTCTATCCACAGAAGTTAACTGGTATTATATATACTACTACTAACGAAAAAGGCGAATTAGGAGTTCAAATAAAAGGTAAGAAACAATTTATTAATCATAAACGATTACAACTTCGTGTTGCAGCAAAAGAGTTATACCCCGAGGATTATGATTTTTCAACCATTTTTGATTCTGTTGAAAAAAGAAAAGCAACTCATGTGCTTTCAAAAAGATATGACCCAAATATTGTAATCAATCATTCTAATACAGACTTGTGATTTTAAATGAAACCATCTTCCAAAACTGGCAATAAATTCATTAAAGTGTTATAATAATAATATAATGAATTTAAATCAATATTGGAAGGTGGTATCTCATGAGTAATCCAATTATTATTACTATAAGCAGACAATTTGGTAGTGGTGGGCATGAAATAGGAGCCAAATTAGCAAAGGAATTAAATGTTCCGTTCTATGATAAAGAGCTAGTTGAACTTTCTGCAAAGCAAAGTGGAATGAGTGAAGAAGTATTTAAGGGAATTGATGAATCAGCGACCCACAGTCTTCTCTTTTCAATTGCTACAGGAGCATATGTAATGGGTAACCGAAGTACTGGTTATGGAGAACTTGAAGTACCCTTGCAAGATAAACTTTTTCTTGTTGAAACGGATATTATTAAAGAAATTGCACGTAATGGTTCATGTGTAATTGTAGGTAGGGCCTCTGATTATATTTTAAGGGATAATCCATATTGTATAAATGTATTTATACACACTAGTCTCAAAAATAGAATTAATAGAATTTCAAGAATACACAAAATTACAGAAGATAAGGCTGAGAAGCTTATAAATAAAACAGACAAACGGAGAGTTAATTATTATAATTATTATACTGATCAAAAATGGGGATTAGCTAAAAACTACCACTTGTCAGTCGATAGTGGAATCGGCATTGATAAATGTGTATCCATCATAAAATCGTTAGTTCAATAATAAATAAAGTAATAGAAAAAATAAAAACCGTATATACAAGTAGATTCTACATGTATATGCGGTTTTATTTAATTTATATTAATCTGAATACTACCGGCTTCACATCCAACTATTATTCTATAATCTCCATCACCAAAGCTAAAATTAGAATCGAAAACTCCACCATAAGAATTATTATTAAATTTAAATGAACCAACCGAAACAGAACCTTCAACTCGATAATCGTCTTCATTACCTTCTAAGTTTAGATCTACCTTACCTACACTACAATCAATATTAATATCGCCATTTACAACTCCATCAACATCTACTTTTCCTGCCCCAACTTCAATACTAAGATTTTCCGTTTTTATATCTTTTACTTCTATTGTTCCTGCACCAGTTTCCAAAGCTGTAGACTTAGAAACTACTGAATCAACTAGTATGCTTGCGGCACCAGACTCAATATTAATGCTATCCGCAATAAATCCACTCGGTACATAGACTTCTATACTTGCAATATCATTTCCCAAATCCCAAACCCAATTAGATGTGTTTTTTTCTATTATGTTTAATGTTCCATCTACTTCCTCTATCTCAAACGTCTGTCCGTTATTGCTATTAACTACTACTTCGAAATCATCTCCCTCTAATAATTTTAAGGTAGCTGCACCAATGTCTATATTAATATCTTTAATATCAGAAAATTCGGAATATGAATCTTTCTCTTCATAAGTTCCTGGTTCATCATTTCTAAATACGTTAAAAAATCTATGGTATTTTGCCCCTTGAGCTAAAGATATTGCTCCTAGGGTTGCTCCAACAATTATCATTGAAATTGCAACTATAATTATTACCAAACTCGCTTTTTTCATTTTTTCACTCCTATTCATTCTTTCATTGCAATTAATTTCATATTATGTTTATTCACAGTATTATTTTAACTATATTGTACGCGTTTTTGTTCTGGCAAATATATTTTTGAAAAAACTAATTAATCCCCTAACTATTGCAGGAATCCCCTTAGCAAGTAGTGCCATAGTAGGTACCGCTAAAAGTAAGCCAATTCCTAGAACTACAAGTCCTGTTCCAATCAATAATACTCCACCCCAAGTAGATACAAACAGTGAAGATATACCAGCTATAATAACTACAATTCCTGCAATAATTAACGATACAACAGTAGCGATTGCAGCAACTCCAAGTCCAAAAATAGTAGCTGCGATAGCAACTAATATTCCTACTAAAGTTCCACCTAATCCTAGAATAATTGGTGAACAAACAACTAATAAAATTATAATTAATATTGTGTTTGTATTTTTTTGCTGCTTTTGACTATTATTGTATTGGTAGTTGTATCCTTGGTTTTGATTATTATTGTACTGATTGTTGTATCCTTGACCTTGTGTGTTATTATACTGATTATTTGATCCTTGTGTATTTTTTTGTTCATTCTCTTGTCTAACATCGTTGGTATTACTGTAATTCGGTGTTCCAGCAACTGCAATATTTGTATTAAATTCTCTAAAAATATTGTCTGCTACTCTTTGAGGTGTTCCTAATTTTGATATAACTTCTTGTTCATTTTCCGGACCAGCCTCTTCAATAAACTCCTCATAATAAGTTAATGCAGATTCTCTTTCATCTTCAGGTAATCTCCATAATATAGTTCGTAATTCATTTAAAAATTCATTTTTATTCATTACTTTCACCTCCAGTTAATACCATATCAATGCTAAATTTATATGCTACCCAATCATTTAAATATTGTTTTAACATCTGTTCCCCATTAGGAGTTATCCTATAGTATCTTCTATTCCTTCCAGCAAACTCTCTGTCGTATGTAGTCATATACTCACTTTTTTGTAATCTTCTCAAAACAGGATAAAGAGTTGATTCAGAAATATCCACTGCTTCTCTAATATCCTGAGTGATTTTATAACCATATGCATCTTCTTTGGACACGATAGAAAGTACTAGCGCATCCAATAATGCAGAACTAATTGCAAAAGCCATACCTTCACTCCTTTTCTCCATATGTTATTGTTTGGTTTTCTATATTATATGTCGTATAATATTATTTGTCAATAGATTATATGTTATTTTAAATAAATTATTTTTAGAATTTTTGATATCCTTTATATCTTTTAATAATAGAAAAAAATGCAAACAGCTAACTTCATATAAAGGAAAGATAGCTGTCAATTAAAAGTATATTTTTTATGACATAACTTTACTTCTATCTTTGAAGAATACAGCACCGTCCCCATTGTATCATTGTATCACCATTGGCTATTAAATAAACTAGCATAAAATCCGCCTTGGGCTAGGAGTTGCTCGTGTTTGCCTTGCTCTATTATGTTTCCATCTTTCATTACTAATATTACATCTGCTTCTTTAATAGTGGATAATCGGTGTGCTACGACAAAGCTTGTTCTTCCTTCCATTAGCTTTGTGAATGCTTTTTGAATACGTATTTC
>JAQSXR010000002.1 GCA_029256575.1 Clostridiales bacterium
GATAGTTTTTTTAGTGATGGAACGTTAAATGTACATATTCGAAGGTTACGCGAGAAAATCGAGGAGGATCCTAATTCACCAGTTATTATAAAAACTATCTGGGGTACCGGATATATTATGGAATTATGAGAAAGAAAGAGTTCATATTTGCTTGTATATTTGCATTAGTACTTAGTTTTATTTTATGTACCTCAATGTTCAAAAAAAGGCAAATTCCTCCCCTTGATACTGTAACTATAAACGAAATAATAAAACTTACGGAACAGAATTGGAATCGTTTGGATTCAAAAACTTATTCTACCATTCATATTCCATTTACTGTAATCAACTTAGATGGATCTGTTTTATATAGCACAGAGAATTCTCAATCCTCAACCTATAGCGAACATTTTAACAAAACACTATCAAATAGAGATTTCTTTATTGATATAATTATTAATGATGAACTAATTGGCAAACTAATTATTAGGAATGATATGTCAACTGTACTACTAAAAGAAAAAAAGCAGCTTGAAAGAACAATTCTTACTCTATATGTATATATTATTTTAATCGTACTTGCTTATTTCTTATATTTAGAAAAGAAAATATTCAGACCTTTTCAAAAGTTAAAACAATTTGCTTCTAGTATTGCATCTGGTAATTTGGAGGCTCCTATGACAATGGATAAACGAAATCTCTTCGGTGCATTCTCTGAGAGTTTCGACCTTATGCGAGAAGCCCTTAAGACATCAAGGCACAATGAGTATCTCGCCAATAAGAGTAAAAAAGAATTAGTCGCATCGCTTAGTCATGATATTAAGAATCCAGTTGCCTCTATAAAAGCTATTTGTGAAACCCTCGCACTAAAATCTGATGATAGATATATTACCACGATTCACCAAAAAGCTGAGCAGATTGATCGACTAATAAGCGATATGTTTCAATCCACTTTAGAGGAACTCGGTGAATTAAAAGTAAAAAACGAAGAATATAGTAGTGCTATTTTACTTGAAACCATTGATAATGTAAACTATTATCATAAAATAAATATCGTGTCCGTTTTACCTCAGTGTATGATTTTGTGCGATTCTATTCGACTTACTCAAGTTTTTGATAATATTTTGGGTAATTCTTATAAGTATGCTGGAACCAATATTAATATTTCTTTCCAAATAGATACTACTCATCTTCGAATATTTATAAAGGATTTTGGAACTGGTATTAAAGAGGATGATCTTCCTCTAGTCTTCGAGAAATTCTATCGTGGTAAGAATTCCGAAGGAAAAGAGGGTTCAGGACTCGGTTTATATATATCCAAATTATTTATAGAGAAAATGGGCGGTCAAATAGAATGCATGAATGAATCCGATGGTTTTTTAGTTAAGTTTGAATTAAAACTTGCGGGATCGATTTTATAAGAAAATAACACTATGTCTACCGTTTAATAATTAAGAATTGATTAAGAAATAGTTAAAGACTTAGTAAGAATTAATATTGTAATATTAGACTATGGAAGTTATCATAGTCTTTTTTTAAGAAAGGAATAATAACATGAGCGATATTATATTAAAATCAAAAATGCTAAGCAAAACATTTTCAAGTGGAGGTTTTCAACAACATGTACTTAAAAATCTTAACCTTGAAATAAACAAAGGGGATTATACTGTTATTATGGGTTCCTCCGGATCAGGTAAATCAACATTACTTTACGCATTATCCGGAATGGATAAGCCAACCCTAGGGGAAATATACTTTGGAGATCAAGAAATATCCAAATATTCAAATGATAAGCTTGCGATATTTCGAAGAAAAAATTGTGGTTTTGTATTCCAACAAATATATTTAATAAATACCATGAGTGTTCTTGACAATTGTTTAGCAAGTGGACTATTAATAAACAAAAACAAACGTGAAGTTACAAAAAAAGCGAAGGAATTACTTATACAAGTCGGGCTAACAGAATCAGATTGGCATAAGTTCCCATCGCAACTTTCAGGAGGAGAGGCTCAAAGAGTAGGAATCGTTAGAGCATTAATTAACAGCCCTAATGTAGTATTTGCAGATGAACCAACTGGGGCCTTGAATTCCGCTTCCAGTAAAGATGTCTTAGATTTATTAACCGAGATTAATAATAAAGGGCAAGGGATCCTTATGGTAACACATGATATCAAATCTGCACGCAGGGGAAGTCGTATCCTCTATCTTAAAGATGGGGTTATTTGCGGTGAATGCCTACTTGGCAAATATGTAAGTGGTGATAAACAAAGACATGAAAAGTTGACTTCATTTCTAACAGAAATGGGGTGGTAACATGAATAAAATATGGATGCTTTCATTATCCAATATCAGAAAAAGTAAAGGTGCTTCTTTCTCATTATTAATAGTCATAACAATAGCAGCGATACTTTTAAGTCTCGGACTCTTGACATCTTTAAATTTTAAAAAAGCCTTTGACAACAGAGCCGCCGAGCTTAATAGTGCACATGTTGCTGCAGCTATGAATTACGGTAGCTATCAAGAACAATTTGATACGTATTTTTCAACTTATACAGGTGTAATTGATACACAAAAAGAAGAAATTATATTTTTATCTTCAGCAAAATATGCCTATGGCTCAGGAGAATTAGCATTTCCTGCTTTCTTTATCAATACTTCAAAAGCAAAGGAACTATCCCCTCTTACACTCGCAGAGAAATTGGACGAAGTAAGTGGTCGTGATATTTACGTACCATATATTTTACAGAGTGGTGGAGGATATGAACTAAGTGATGAATTTATAATTAACTATAGAGATAAAGATTATAGCTTCCGAATTGCCGGTTTTACCGAAGACATTCTTCTTGGAAGCACCAATCTCGGTGGAGTTGGTTTCCACTTACCTGAGGAATCTTATATTAATTTTCAAAACGAACTAAATGATGACACCACAAATGGAATTTTACTTCAATCAAGACTTGATAATACGAATAAATCAGATGAAATGATAACAAATTTTCAAAAAAATGTAATCCTTAAAGGACAAGAGGGTATTGCTTCTTCTGTTTGGCTTTGTTCTTATTCAGCAGCCAAAAATATAAGAACACAAACAGCAACTATAGGGGCAACCATAATTATTGCCTTCTCTTTAATAATAGTACTTGTTAGTTTGTTAGTAATTAAGTTCCGTGTGAACACTAGTATAGAGGACGGAATGGCTGATATAGGTGCATTAAAATCCCTAGGGTATACAAGTCACCAAATTATATCTTCTATTGTACTTCAATTTATGTTAATTGCATTCACAGGAGCCATTGCCGGAATATTAGTATCTTATCTTGGAGTTGTTCCATTATCAAATATGTTTTCTGCTCAAACTGGGCTTATATGGAAACAGGGGCTTGATCTTCAGTCATCAGCACTTTGCTTTATTTTAATTCTCTTCTCTGTAGTGATTATCACTCCATTTTCAGCAAGAAGAATAAAAAAGCTTCATCCAATAATAGCTTTAAGATGTGGAGCTACCACCCATACTTTCAAGAAAAATCATTGTCCACTTGACCGTACAAAGGGAAGTTTGAATTTTGTACTTTCTTTAAAAAACATTTTAGCAAACGTGAAACAGAATATAATGATTGTAATTATTGTTTCCGCAGTATGTTTTGCTTCTGTATTCGGACTTGTTATGTACTATAATATTGTTATAAATGACAAAGCGTTTATTGATATGGTTGGTGTTGAGATGTGTTCCATAGCCCTATCTACTGTTGAAGGTGTTGATACCGCCCCATTAATAGAGAATATCAAAAAAATGGACGGTGTAAGAAAAGCATTTAACTATAACTATGGTAGCGTTACTATAAATGATGAATCTGTTCAAGCGTATATATCGGATGACTTAGCCCTTCTGGATAATAATCAAATTTACGAAGGTCGCTATCCGAAATATAACAATGAAATATCAATTAATGGTTCTATGGCAAAAAAGTATGAAAAATCTGTAGGCGATACTATTTTAGTGAAATTTGGTAGCAATGAGATTGAATACCTTATTACAGGTCTAAGTCAAGGAATGAGCTTTATGGGTAGAGATATTACTATTACTTTAGATGGTGTAAAACAGATGAAAGAAAGCTATCAATATAATAGTATTAATATATATCTAGAAGATGATATTGATGTTAAGAATTTCATTAGTGAACTAAACCAAAGATACGGAACTAAGATTACTGCATCTATAAATATGAAGGACATGGCTAGTAGTCAACTTGGAGCTTATTCATCAATAGTAGCTATTATTGCATCTATTATCTTAATTATAACTGGCTTTGTAGTTGTTTTAATTCTATATCTGGTGATCAAAGCTGTACTGATCCGTTTTAGAAAAGATTTTGGAATTCAAAAAGCAATCGGATTTACTACTTTTCAACTTATGACACAAACTACATTAAGCTTCTTACCAGTAGTATTTATAGGTGCAATATTGGGTAGTTTAATTGGTAGTATATATATTAATACTCTAATCTCAATATTATTTAAGGAGATGGGTGTTATGAAAGTTTCATTCATAGTTCCTACTCTATGGATTGGTTTGATGTGTTTTGGAATTTGTGTTATTTCTTATGTAGTTTCTATGTTAGTTTCTTGGAGAATAAGAAAAATTAGCGCTTACTTGTTAATGGTGGAATAATCTTACTTATTTTGGGTAAACTTTGTTCGAGGTGATATTATGTCTTATGTTGCACCGGCAGTGCGAGCAAATTTTGAATCCCTAACGATTGACTTAAAAAATACAATTTTAGAACGTGACGTAGTAATAAATACGATTCAAGATTTAGTGAACACCCTTGAGCAAATACTTGCTGAGGAAAAAGCTAAAAATCCATACTTACATTAAGATAGCACCCATTGGGTGCTATCTTTTTTGGTTTACTG
The DNA here is from genome assembly GCA_029256575.1 of Clostridiales bacterium. GTDB lineage: Bacteria > Bacillota > Clostridia > Lachnospirales > JAQSXR01 > JAQSXR01. Next base: position 4,894 of record JAQSXR010000002.1, read on the forward strand.
GTCCAATTCCCTCTTCTCTTACATTATGCGTTTGATTTTGATTTTCAACTTTCGTCTTGTTTGTAATACTATTAAACATTTCATTATCTTTCTTTTGCTGTTGTTTCTCTAACTTATCTTTATCCATTATAATCCCCTACTTTTCTCGTGTTTGCCATCATGTACGCCTATCTTAACTCCATTCTTAATCCCTACATCTGCATTCCCCTTTGGATCAATCTTTCTGAGTTCTGCATCGCTTTTATCTCTATCTCTCATTCTATTTTTATTATTATCCATATTTTTTCCTTTCATTTAAATAGTTTGATGCAAATTTAGTATTTGATTAAAGGAACAGATTTATTCAAATTATTCAGAGAAGCAATTCTATTGCTAATATGTAGTATTAATAAATCAATTTATGCTATTAAAATTTTAAAAAAAACACCAAACCTTTAAGTTTGGTGTTTTTACTTGATGGAGGTGAGGGGAGTTGAACCCCTGTCCGAAGACCTATCCATCAGAACTTCTCCCATTACAGTCGATTTTTTGACATTCCCTCTATCTATCGCGAAACGACACGCTATAGGTTTCAGTAGCTTCATATTTTCTTTTTATTCCGCAAAGCTTTGGAACAAAAGTGCCCTACTAATTTGATGCCCTATCTCTAATTGTAGGAAATTAGAGTAGAACAGCTGCAACTAGGCAGCGTATGCTAAATTATTGTTTGCGTTTGTTTTAATTTTCTCAGTTATTACGCAGCCCGAGTCTGCGAATGGCTATCCCAACTTCAACTGTCCCCGTCGAAACCAGTACACCCCCTAATTGAAATTAGGGACTGGTGCGCAAACGGTACATATTGTATTTATAATATTATACTAACTCTATATATATGTCAAGTCCCCAAAATACTCCAACTCTTGACTAACCAATCATTATATTCTCCTTTTGGTAATTTGTATCAGTAACTTTTCTAAAGCTCCAAAGACAAGCAATCGTAAGCGGGCCAACTCTTCCAATAAACATTGTAACACATATAATCATTTTACTTAAAGTTTTTAAATTCGGAGTGATACCTCGAGTTAATCCTACTGTACCAAAGGCTGATACCGTTTCAAACAGTACATCCATAAAAGCAAACTCACCCTCTACATAGCAAATTAAAAAAGTAAACATAACAATGAGTGCTAACGACATATTAGTCAAAATAAATGCTTTCAATATATTTTCTGATGATATCCTACGCTTAAAGGCAACACATTCACCATTTCCAGACTTATTAAATATAGATTTGAGCAATAAGTATGCAGTAGTAGTCTTAATTCCTCCACCTGTTGATCCTGGAGATGCGCCAACAAACATTAGTAATATCAGAACTACGATACCTGCGTTTGAAAAACCTCCTATAGCATATGTACTAAACCCTGCTGTTCTTGCAGCTGTACTTTGAAAAAAGCAGCCAAGCCATGATATTCTCTCTGTAAACTTCAGTAGTACTGTCCCCCCAAGTAACAAAGCAATTGTCATTACTATAACAACTTTAGTATTTAAACAAAATTCTTTAAATCTTTTTTTTTGTTGTATTTCTGATATTGTATAAAACCCAAGCCCTCCAAATATAATAAGTCCGCAAGTTACCGCATTAAGTAATATATCATCCTGATACGGTAGTAAATTCTTAAAATCACCGAGTATATCGGCTCCCGAATTATTAAAAGCAGCTATTGAAACAGAATTTAGATTATATGCTTCTTTTATTAATAATTTACTTGTCAGCCCAACTTTCTTTCCCATCATTATCATAATCCATACACCAACCGTAGTTACCCCTAATCCTCCTATTTGTATTAATAAGGCCACAACTGTTCTTCCAAATACACTAAAATTATTCGCGATATCAATTGAAATCAATCCTGTAACACAAACAGCACTTGCTGAAGTAAATACAGCATCAATAGTTTTGATTTCTATTCCTTCAAGAGCTGAAATTGGTAACTTTAATAAAGTTGCGCCAACTAGAATCATTAATGCAAACCCAATAATTATCACAACTGCAGGATTAAAACTTTTTGACAAAATACAACCACCTACTTTATACAAACATTAATATAACATTGATATATTGATATTGACCAAATAAACATTATCAAGGACCTATCATTGAAATAATGCTATAACCATAATACGAACCAAATCATAAAATATTCATGAAATATTAGCAAATAAGAAAAAGCTGAATATAAAAGTAATTGATCAACATCAATCAACACATTTATATCCAGCTTTTTATTAATAAATATTTACCTGTTATTATCACAAAATTAAATACTTAAACTATATAACCCTTAATACCATATAATCATTATTATTCCTTACTCATTTTAAGTGATATTATAAAGCCTATCGCAAACGTTACTAAGCCACCTATAATAGAAAATGTATTTACATTCGTCATTTTCATACCGACAAGTACAGCAAATGGTGAAGCAATAACTAATCCAATAATTCCACAATACGTAATCGTCTCACATTTTTGTAATAACATCTCAATCAACTTTGCCATCACAAATATACCAATTATGATTCCAATACCAAATGGTGCTAAAATACCAATACTATTTAAAATTCCAGTTACATCAAAATTTACTAATGCCTTTAGAAAGTCAGTTATTGATGAAATAATAGGAGAATAATATCCTATAAGCATCAACATCATAGATCCACTAACACCCGGGATAACCATAGTTGCAGATGCCAGCATCCCTATACCAAATAATAAAATTACTTGCACAAAATTTACATTTAGAACAACCGCATTCTCACTACCTCCACCTAACATCGTCATACCTATAACTAGTGTTAGAAATAATAGAAAAGTAATGAAATGTGATATTCCAAGTTTTTTACCACTAACCTTCTTAATAATAATTGGTAACCCACCTAAAATCAATCCTACAAATGCCATACTTGTTTGGAGAGGATATACTTCGAATAAAAATTCAATTGCAAAAGAGAGCCCAACTATTGCAATCACTGCGCCCGTACCTATCGGTAATAAAATCTTCATACTTTTTTTAAAATCTTTAAAGATATGTGTTATCGCATAAATAATATCATCGTAAATACCCATAGAAACTGCAAGTGTTCCACCGCTAACGCCTGGAATAATATTTGCTATCCCAATAATAGCCCCAATGATAATAGTCTTAAAAATCTTCATTATGTTCTCCTTCTTTTACCACAATATAAAATCATATTAATTATATTTTAAATACTAAAATCTTTCAATATAATTTTTTATGTATCTATAATATATTTAAACCCCTTCATACATTCCCATTTTCATCAAAAGCTCCGTTTATTTAGTTTAATTAGTGCTAGTGCCCCTTCATACATTCCCGTTTTCGTCAAAAGCTCAGATTTAATTAGCTTAATTAGTGCCCCCCTAATACTATCCTTTTTTCGTCAAAAGCTCTGGTTTAATTAGCTTAATTAGTGCCCCTTCATACTTTCCCGTTTTCATCAAAAGCTCGGGTTTAATTAGCTTAATTAGTGCCCCTTCATACATTCCCGTTTTCATCAAAAGCTCGGGTTTAATTAGCTTAATTAGTGCCCCTTCATACATTCCCGTTTTCATCAAAAGCTCGGGTTAGTTAAGCTTAATTAGTGCCCCTTCATACTTTCCCGTTTTCGTCAAAAGCTCAGGTTTAATTAGCTTAATTAGTGCCCCTCATATATTCCCGTTTTCGTCAAAAGCTCGGGATAAGTATTTGTATATGTTTTTCCTTTGAATACATAATCTTGAGATTTGTACGTGAATAGCAGATGTTCTTTATCTGATAGTCACGAACAAATCTCAAGATTGTGGAGGCAAGAGAAAAACATTCAAATCTATCCCGAGCTTTCGAGAAAACTAAACTAATTTATCTGGGGCACTTCACTCGTTAATCTATCCTGAGCTTTCGAGAAAACTAAGTCAATTTATCTGGGGCACTTCACTGTTTAATTATCGCACATTATTGATGAAAACCGACTAATTTATCTGGGGCACTTCACACAATTAAGACAATCTATTTTTGAAATCTTCATATCCAAACTTTTTAATGATTTTTATACCCTCTTCTTCATTAAACAAAGCAATTGATGGAAGATTAATTCCATTAAAGGTATTATTCTTTACCATTGTATAATGACCCATATCACAAAACACAAGATTATCTCCAGGTTTCAATGGTTGTTTAAAGGAATAGTCCCCTATAACATCACCAGCAAGGCAAGTAGGCCCTCCTAATCGATAGGTATACTCATATTCACCAGGATTTGCTGAATCAATTATATGTGGTCGATATGGCATTTCTAGAACATCTGGCATATGACAAGCTGCAGAAGTATCTAAAATTGCAAGTTCCATTCCGTTATTTATTATATCTAATACTTTAGATACCAAATAACCTGTGTTTAATGCTACTGCTTCACCTGGTTCTATATAAACTTCTACATTATATTTATTCTTTATAAACATAATAGATTTTATTAAAGTTTCGATATCATAATCTGGCCTAGTAATATGGTGACCACCACCAAAATTAATCCATTTCATTTTGCTCATATACTTACCAAACTTTTCATCCAGAACTTTAATCGTTCTTTCTAGCACATCAGAGTTTTGTTCACACATCGTGTGAAAATGCAGTCCTTCAATTCCCTCTAATTCATCTTCCTTGAAATTCGCGAGTGTGACTCCTAATCGAGAATTCTCAAAACAAGGATTATAAATATCAGTTTCAATCTCAGAGTATTCTGGATTAACTCGAATACCACAACTTACACTTTTTCCACTAGCAACTACTTTGTTTTTATACTTTTTCCACTGACTAAAAGAATTAAAAACAATATGATCACAGATACTAATTATCTCATCTATTTCATGTTCTTGGTAAGCTGGTGCAAATATATGTGTTTCTTTTCCCATTTCTTCTTTACCCAATTTTGCCTCAAATAAAGAACTTGCCGTTGTTCCACTTAAATATTTCCCAATCAACGGATACGTTGAATACATTGAAAATGCTTTTTGTGCAAGAAGGACATGACATCCAGTTCTATCTGATACAGATTTAAGTAGATCAAGATTTTTTATTAATAATCTTTCATCTACAATATAGCTTGGTGTTGGTACTGCATTAAAGTCTAAATTCATAATTATTACATAGTCAATACAAAGCTTTGACTATGCTGCCCTCCTTTCTATCTAAAATAATAATTTCTATCGTTTATATTGTATCAATTATTTTATTGTTTATATTATTCTATTGATTCAATTATTCTATAACTAATCAACTAACTCTGGTGAAAAACTTTCTTTCCAAGGTAAGCCAAATTTATTTAATGCATCCATAAATGGATCTGGATCAAACTCTTCGATATTAAATACGCCTGGTTTCTTCCACTTTCCTGTCATGACCATCATCGCACCGATCATTGCAGGAACTCCTGTTGTGTATGAAATAGCTTGAGAACCTACCTCTTTATAACATTCTTCATGATCACAAACATTATAAACATAATATGTTTTTTCTACACCATCTTTAACTCCTTGGAATATACAACCAATATTTGTTTTGCCTTTTGTTCTAGGTCCAAGAGAAGCAGGGTCTGGCAATATAGCTTTTAAAAATTGTAGTGGCACTATTTGCTTACCATCATATTCAATTGGCTCTATCGAGGTCATACCAACATTTTCTAGTACTCTCAAATGAGTTATATATCTTTCAGAGAAAGTCATCCAGAATCTAATCTTCTTAATTCCTTTTATGTTTAGTGCTAAAGACTCTAATTCTTCGTGGTGTAAAAGATACATATCTTTATCACCAATTTCAGGAAAATTATATACTCTCTTAACTGACAATGGTTCTGTTTCAATAAATTCGCCATTTTCAAAATAGCTACCATTTGCTGTTATTTCACGAATATTAATTTCTGGATTAAAGTTTGTTGCAAAAGGATATCCATGATCTCCTGCGTTTGCATCCAAAATATCAATAGAATGTATTTCATCAAAATAGTGTTTCATTGCATACGCAGAGAATACACCTGTAACACCTGGGTCAAAACCGCTACCAAGGAGTGCAGTAATACCTGCCTTTTCAAATCTTTCTTTGTAATCCCATTGCCATTTATATTCAAACTTGGCATTATCTAGTGGTTCATAATTTGCTGTATCAACATAATCAACTTTAGTTGCAAGACATGCATCCATAATTGTTAAATCTTGATATGGCAATGCAACATTAATAACAATATCAGGTTTAAAACTATTTATTAAGTCTATAACTTCATTTGTATTATCCGCATCAACTTTTGCAGTTGTAATTATTGTTTTACCGCCTTCTAATTCTTTCTTTAATGCATCACATTTCGATAATGTTCTACTAGCGATACATATTTCTTCAAATACTTCAAAGTTCTGACAACATTTATGAACCACAACGCTTGCAACTCCTCCAGCGCCTATAACCAATGCTTTACCCATTTTTAAGTCCTCCGTATAAGTGATTTTATATTTTGTTCCTGAATTTCAGAATGAAACAGGTTAATTATACGAAAAAGTTGAACTTTTTGCAAGGACTTTTTTTACTTTTAATAAACTTTAAGTTTAGTATTTATGTTATTTTTAGGTCGTTTTATGTAAAAACAAAAAAAATAGGACACATAAAGTGCCCTATTTTTTATTTAACTATTATTTTGATAATTTTATATAAGATTCGTATCTATCTTTTGCATTTTCTTCCGCTAAGTTAAATAACTCTTCTGCTTGTTCTGGATATTGTTTCGCAAGTGATGAGTATCTTACTTGACCCATAATGAAGTCTCTAAAGCTTGTCTTTGGTGCTTTAGAATCTAATGTGAAAGGATTCTTACCCTCTTCTTTAAGAGCTGGGTTGAATCTATATAAGTGCCAGTAGCCTGCTTCAACAGCTTGAGCTGTATTTGCAATACTTCTTCCCATACCTTCTTTAATACCATGGCTAATACATGGAGCATATGCAATTATAATAGATGGTCCTTTATGGTTTTCAGCTTCAACAACCGCTTTAATAAATTGGTTTTTATCAGCTCCCATACCTACTTGTGCAACATATACATTACCATATGACATCATCATCATACCTAAGTCTTTTTTCTTAGATTTCTTTCCTGATGCTGCGAATTTTGCAATTGCTGCAGTAGGAGTTGATTTTGATGCTTGACCACCTGTGTTTGAGTAAATCTCAGTATCAAATACAAGTACATTTACATCTTCACCAGATGCTAATACATGGTCTAATCCGCCGTATCCGATATCATATGCCCAACCATCACCACCAAGAATCCATTGTGAACGTTTTACAAGGTAGTCTGATTTTTCATTAATTTCGTTTACTAATTCTTGTGTTTCTTCAGTTGCTGAATATGCTTTAATTGCAGCTGTAACTTTTTTACTAGCATCAACTGATGCTTCGCCTTCGTCTTTATTCACTAACCAATTTTCAAGAGCTGCATTTAAACTAGCATCACTTGACTTAGTAGAAAGAGTTTTAATTAAATCAGCTAATCTTTCTCTGATTTGTTTTACACCAAGATACATACCAAAACCAAATTCAGCATTATCTTCAAATAGTGAATTTGCCCATGATGGACCTTTTCCTTCATGATTAGTAGTATATGCTGTTGATGGAGCTGATGCGCCCCAGATCGAAGAACATCCAGTTGCATTTGCAATCATCATTCTATCACCAAATAATTGAGTAACTAATTTAATATATGGTGTTTCACCACATCCAGCACAAGCACCTGAGAATTCCATAAGTGGTTGTTTGAATTGGCTATCTTTTAATGTTTTACCTGCTGTTAAATCGCCTTTATATGAAATCTTAGAAATTGCATATTCCCAGTTTGGAACTTCTTTTTCTACTTGTGTTGATAATTTTTTCATAACAAGAGCTTTTTCTTTTGCTGGACAAACATCTGCACAGTTACCGCAACCAGTACAATCCATTGTTGTAACTTGAATTTTATATTGTAATCCTTCAAGGCCTTTACCTGTTGCTTTTTTTGTAACAAATGTTTTTGGTGCATTCGCAACTTCTTCTTCATTTAATAAGAATGGTCTAATTGATGCATGAGGACAAACATATGAACATTGGTTACATTGAATACAATTTTCAGGTATCCATTCAGGAACATTTACAGCAATACCACGTTTTTCATATGCTGTTGTACCTGATGGGAATGTACCATCTTCAATTCCTTTAAATGCACTAACTGGAAGTGAGTCACCATTGTCTGATTGCATTGGTCTCATAATATTCTTAATAAATCCAGGCTCATTCGTAGTTTCTACAGTAGCTTCAACTGAATTTGCCCATTCTGCTGGAACATTAACCTTAACAGCACATTGAACACCTTTGTCAATTGCTTCATAATTCATTTTTACGATCTTTTCGCCTTTTTTACCATAAGCTTTATCTACTGCATGCTTTAGGTAGTCTACAGCTTCTTCTATAGGAATAATGTTAGCAAGCTTGAAGAAAGCTCCTTGCATTACCATATTAATTCTGTTACCAAGTCCGATTTCTTCCGCAACTTTTGTTGCATTTACTACATAGAATTCTAACTTTTTATTTGCAATATCTTTCTTTAACTTTGCTGGAAGATTTTGTTCTAATTCCTCTGCATTCCATTGACAGTTAAGTACAAATGTACCACCATCTTTAATACCTTTTACTAAATCATATTTATTAACATATGATTCATTATGACAAGCAACATAATCTGCTTCGTCAATTAGATATGTGGATTTTATAGGTTTGTCACCAAAACGTAAGTGTGAAGTTGTGATACCACCAGATTTTTTAGAGTCATAAGCAAAATATGCTTGAACATATTTTTCTGTGTGCTCACCAATTATCTTAATTGCTTGTTTATTTGCTCCAACTGTTCCATCTGAACCTAATCCCCAGAATTTACATCTTATTGTACCTGCTGGTGCTGTGTTTATTTTTGCAGATGAAGAAAGTGAAGTATTTGTAACATCATCAACGATACCTACAGTAAATCCATCTTTTGGATTCTCTGAGATCAAGTTATCAAATACAGTTTTGATTTCAGTAGGTGTTGTATCTTTTGAGCCTAAACCATAACGTCCACCTATTATTAATGGTGCATTTTCTGCTCCGTAAAAAGCATTTCTAACATCTAGGAATAAAGGTTCTCCAATTGCTCCTGGTTCTTTTGTTCTGTCAAGAACTGCAATTCTCTCAACAGTCTTAGGAATAACATTTAATAGATGTTTGATTGAAAATGGTCTATATAAATGTACTTTAACTAAACCATAACTTTCACCCTTACTATTTAAATATTCAATTGTTTCTTCTATTGTTTGGTTAACTGAACCCATTGCTACTATTATATTTTTAGCATTTGGATCTCCATAATATTCAAATAATCCATGTTTTCTACCAGTTAATTCACCAAGTTGGTTCATATATTCTTCTACAGCAGTTACTACGTCTGTGTAGAAAGGATTGCTTGCTTCTCTTGATTGGAAATAAATATCTGGGTTTTGAGCTGTTCCTCTAATAACAGGATGATTTGGAGATAATGCTCTATCTCTAAATTCTTTTAACGCTTTTTGATCAACTAATGAAGCTAGTGTATCATATTCAAGAGCTTCTACTTTTTGTATTTCGTGTGATGTTCTAAATCCATCAAAGAAATGAACAAAAGGTACTCTAGATTTAATAGCAGCTAAATGTGCAACTGGAGCAATATCCATTACTTCTTGTACAGAGTCTGATGCAAGTAAAGCACATCCAGTTTGTCTTACTGCCATTACGTCTTGATGGTCTCCAAATATACTTAATGCTTGAGCTGCTAAAGCACGAGCACTAACATGAAATACTCCTGGTAAAAGTTCACCAGCAACTTTGTACATGTTAGGAATCATAAGGAGAAGACCTTGAGAAGCTGTAAAAGTAGTTGTTAATGCTCCCGCTTGAAGAGACCCGTGAAATGCACCTGCTGCTCCTGCTTCTGATTGCATTTCAACAACTTTAACTTGTTGTCCGAAAATATTTTTTCTACCTTGTGCTGCCCAATCATCTACTACTTCTGCCATTGTTGATGATGGTGTAATCGGGTAAATGGCTGCAACATCAGTATAAGCATATGCAACATATGCAGCTGCGGTATTTCCATCTACTGTCATTTTTTTCTGTTTCATTTAATTTCCTCCTATAGATGTTATGTTTGTCCTATAGTTTACTACCATTGTCTACCCAATCTTTAGCATTAGCCACATTTTCCTCTGAAGGAACTGTAACTTCTGAATGTGATTTAATTTTATCTACATCACTCCATGCCGCACTGTATTCACAATTAGTAGATTCTTTACTATTTAGACGTTTGTTTTTGTCACCCGAAAGTGGTTTTGGTTTAGAAAATTTCATATGATCATCCTTTGCATAATATTTTACAATATATCTTTTCCTATTATGTAAGCAATATACAAAGTTCGTCAAAAAAAAATTCTATGTCTTTACATTATATCTCATGTATACAAAAAACAAAAGTTCTAAATTAAATACTTTGTACAAAATTATATAATAAAAATCAAAATATCCGGTTTTATTTTAATATTTGATTCGAAAATTTAAAGATAGTTAAAAACAAAACCGGAAGCTAATATTATTGTTTAAAGCATAAATACCAGTCAAGGCAATTATTTGAACTTCTTTCTCTCTCTAATAATTCATCATAAGTTGTTGGTGCAGGTAATACCGTTGGTAAACCTGGCAACCAGTTTGCTGGGGTTGCTACTTTTTCTCGGTCTGCAATTTGCAATGCGTCTATGCAACGAATTATCTCATTAATGTTCCTACCTACATTAAGTGGATATACAAGAATTAATCTTATAATTTGATTTGGGTCAATGATATAAACATTTCTTACTGTTTTTGTTGTCGATGCATATTCAGATATCATGTCATAATCTCTTGCAACTCTCATACTTAAGTCATCTATTATCGGAAAAGGAATCCTTATTCCTGTATGATCTTCTATATTTTTTACCCATGCTAAATGAGACGGATTACCATCTACACTTAATCCTATTAAATTTATTCCTCTATTGATAAATTCCTCATAGCATTGTGCAAATGCAATGAATTCAGTCGTACATACCGGAGTAAAGTCTCCCGGATGGCTAAATAAAACTAACCATTTCCCTGCATAATCATTTAATTTTATTCTTCCCATTGTAGTAATTGCATCGAATTCAGGTGCTTTCATCCCTATTTGCATACGAATTCTCCTCATGCATTATTTGTATATCATATGCATTTTAATATTAATAGTGTTATTTGTGAACGCAAAAAAAATTCTACTTACACTCGCACAATGTAAATAGAACTTTTTTTTACATACAACCTCTTCAAAATTAGTATATCCTCCCCTGATATTCCAATAAGTCTAGCTATAATTTATCCGCTCAAATACTTTTTGCCTGACTGGAAGCTTCTACTTGTATGTTATTTTATATAATTCATACTCCTTATTAAATTTAACATTTTTTAAATAGTATCACAACCAAATATGTCTGAACGGCTATTTATCGTGTACAAGATGCAATTTGTACTATTTAATCACGTAAGAAATCTGCTTGTACCGTCTTCAATTTACTTCCTATTCCTTCATGTTACGATGAATATATAACCAATTAGGGGTGTTGTGCCATGAATACATTGATAATTAATAAATTATACGGTTTTTTTACAACTACTAACGAGTTAGACGATTTAGAAAAGGTTAAATTGCAATATATGTTAACCATTGTTGTTAACGAAATACTTAAATTGGTGGCAATGCTAATATTTTTTGGATCTATAGATAAGTTATTCAACTTTCTAATTTGCTTCATTACATTAACTCTTATACGTAATTTTTCAGGTGGTCTTCATATAAAAAGTTTTTTTGGTTGTCTATTTTTTACTTGTTCATTTTTTTTAGCAAGTATATACATACCTGCATTAATACCAATCAATTATATGGGTTACATTATCCTTTATATTTTCTCACTCACCACAATGGCACTTATTGCTCCAAAGCCTTCAAAACAACGCGGTGAATATTCATCATATCAAAAACAGAAATTCAAATTAAAAAGTATGATAACAGCAACTTTCTGCTTTCTAATTTTACTTTTTAAAATGAATAACCCATATCTCATAAATAATATATGGGTTATCGTCTTTCAGTCAATACAACTTTTACTAAGTGAAGGGAGGGATAGATATGAAAACATTAAAAAAACTATTTAACAAACCATCACATTGGGTTTGCGGAGCTCTTATTTCTTCAGCACCTATTTTATTACTTGATGGCGTGTGTTTGATTTTCTGGGGTGAACCAGAATGTCCAGATTGTTTAAAACAAGAAATTAAATAATCTAGTTTAGCAAAACCTTAACAACAACATAATTTTCATCTAAGTTTTCATTAAATACTTCGATTTTTCCTTCGTTACTATTTATTAAACGTTGTAGGTTAAACAATCCATAACCACGTTTTTCTTTTGACTTAGTTGAAAAACCCTTTTTGAACATATTATTAATAATTTCATCTTTAAGATATGGATGTCTATTTTTCACCTCAATAGAATTCATATCTTTCTCTTTGCCAACTTGTAAAATTACATGTTTTTCTGGTAAATCAGCTATTGCCTCAAATGCATTATTAATTAAAACCCCAGCTATTTCGATTAATTGGTAATCTTTTAATACTGTATCAATAAAATACGTATCTAGTATTACATCAAATTCGATTCCTTTTTGTTCTGCTTCTTTCTTCTTACTATAAATAAAACCACTAAATATTTTATTGTTGAATTTTATTAAGGAATTCCATTTATTTTTCTCGAAAATATCACTCGTGTATTCTTTCACTAAATCCGAAATTTCGTCATCTTCTGTTCGTATTTCTTCAATCATTTTTAATGCTTGAATGTGATTATCAAATTCGTGCTGCCTTGCTCTTATATCATCAATTAATTGTTCTACTACTGGTATGTAGGTCTTATAAATATTTAATTCTTGCTCTTCAAATTTGTCTTTCCATCCTTTACTCAGTAGAACTCCATTAATAAATGCAACCATTGTTGAAAGCATTAATATACTAAGCAGATTTTTTGTCATACCATGTATATCCATATTCCAATAAATAGCGACAAATAAAATGAGTGCATAACCATTTGCTATCAAAAATCTCACAATTTTATTCTTAGTTCTTATGAATCTATAAATCAGTTCAAATGGTGTATATAGGGATACAATAGCTATTAAGACTAATCCTGCTGACTGCGCAACGATTCCGTATGAAAATGTCATTTCAATCTTTCCCATTACTAGTTTAATAATAGTAATAATTACGAGTTGTACACAAGTCACTATTATCAAGTTAATAAAATAAATAAAACTAGTTTCAATGATCGGTCTTCGATACAATATAATTAACATAAAACAAGCTAAAATGGTATTTAATAATAAACCAATAATTTTATTAGGAGTATGTACACCACTAATCCCTAACAAGATTGCAAATATTGGTATAACTATAATTATTTTTATTAATTTAGGTTTCTTTTCACTTTTTAAAATCCTATTCGCAACTAACACTAGCATGCAAATATCAAAACCGGACATCAAAGAAAGTTGCAATTGATTCATTACAGCTCAACCCCTATCGTATTTTTATAAGTTCTTCCTATCGGTATAATTGTATCGTTATCATATAAACTAATACTAGAGTCTTTTTTATTTATTTCTTTTATGTACTTCTTATTAACAATATAAGCTTTATGGATTTGAATAAAATCACATTCTAAATTGTCTAATACATCCTTCAAAGTTTTATTCGTACACTTTACTTCATCCTTTAAAGTAACAAAATATACACATCTGTTTCTATACTCAATATATATAATATCAGCTAATTTGATTTTATTTGTATATCCTTTTTTTTCAATAGATATAAATGATTTTTCTTCCTCTTGGGAGCAATGCTTTACTACTTTGTATATAGATTGCTTAACCATCTCTTTCGTAAATGGCTTAATAATGTAATCATAACAATGTATTTGCTTAAATGCTTCTAACTCTCTTGTAGGAACTGCAGTAATAAAAACAATTGGTGTAAATATATACTTATCTATCTTTCTAAGTTGTTTCGCAAGCTCTAATCCAGTATAATCGCTTAACTGTATATCCAAAAAGAAGGCATTTACATTATTCAGTTTGGAATATTCAAGAGCATCTTTGGCAAATTCAGTAGCATAGACTTCACTATTTATATCAATTTCTTTAACAAGGCGAACCAAACCTTCTCTTGTTGTTTTATTATCCTCAACAATTACAATCATTCCCATATGTACTCTCCATTACATTTCTTCTGGTCAGTTATGTCCGTAAAGTTTGAATTACCCACGATTAATCGTGGGTATTCATTACCGTTATTATTTAATCTCTTTTTAACAATTCTCTAAAAAGAATTAGAATGGAACCTAAAAATATAAACATATCACCAATATTAAATACTACATTTCTTAAACCTTTAAAACTAAAATAATCAATTACATGCCCTCTTTTAAGTCTATCATATACATTGCTCATCGCTCCAGCAGTAAGTAAACTAAGTCCTAGTTTCAGAACATTCTTTCCTTTACTTAGAAGAGTAAAAATATAAGTTACTGCTACTATAGCCAATAATATTATTGATAACCCATGTAAAACAGCTGTTTTCCCTTCTAAAAATGATAAAAAGGCACCTTTATTATAGGTTTTTGTTTTAATAATATTTCCGTTAAATATTTCCGTATCTTGACCTAATTCTGTATCTTGATCAATCTTATTTTTTAAATATTGATCTTCACCGCACAATAACATTGTTAATAAGAGATAAAACATTTGCTTCCTCCTTTTTAGAATACATACATCCTATTATGAATATAATACTTCTAAGTAATAAATAAGGCAAGAGAATATGAGTAAAAATAATACAATTTTAAAGGGTGCAATAATTCTTTCATTTGCTGGTATTATAACCAGACTACTTGGGTTTTTATACAGAGTATATTTAGCAAAAGTTATCGGAACTGAAGGTATGGGACTTTTCCAATTAGTAATACCTGTTTATATGGTGTGTCACACCACATGTACTACCGGAATTTTTGTAACTTGCTCAAAATTGATTGCTGCTGAAAACGGCAAAAATACCATAGAAAATTCAAGAAAAATAATCAGAATTGCAACATTAATTTCTGTTTCGATGGCAATCATAATTTCTTTTTTTGCTTTTAATTTATCCGGCTTTATATCAACATCACTACTCCATGAACCACGTACATATAATTCAATTAGAATATTGGCAATCTCTCTCCCATTTACCTCACTCGTTTCAATGGCTAAATCATATTTTTATGGAACGAAAAACTCTGTAGAACCTGCTGTTTCACAGCTCTTTGAACAGATTGTTAAGATGGCTATTACATATAGTTTAGCATTGACATTTGCAAATAAAAATATGGAATTCACTTGTATGCTAGTAATTGTAGCTACATTTATCAGCGAAGTATTATCGGGTTTATTAGATTACATAATCTATTTCATTAAAAAACCAAAGATAAATTCCTCAAATATACAAAACCTCTCGAGTACAAAAAGTGTATTGAGCGATATTGCAAGATTAGCAACTCCTCTTACGATGAATAGACTACTAATTACAATCTTATCAAGTATAGAGATCATATTAATACCATCCAGACTTCAAGTTTACGGGTTATCCACTTCAGGTTCCTTAAAAGTTTATGGAGCACTAACAGGAATGGCTTTTCCATTAATTCTTTTCCCTGCCGTCTTTACTGGTGCAATTTCTATGCTATTGTTGCCGAGCGTATCCGAAGCACAGGCAGCTAATAAAAGTAGCTCGATAAAATACACAGCATCAAAAACAATACAACTTAGTCTAATTATAGGCATTTTTAGTTGCTCTGTATTCTTATTTTTCGGCCAAAAGCTTGGATGGCTAACCTTTCGCAATATTGAAGTCGGGCAATACTTAACTATTCTTGCTTGGATTTGCCCACTAATGTATATAGAAGGCACTCTAGTTAGTATATTAAACGGACTTGGCGAAACCTTCAAAACCTTTAAACATTCGCTAACAAGTGCAATTATTAAAATAGCGTTCATATTCTTTGCAATCCCAGTCTTCGGTATAAAAGCTTATTTATGGGGTCTATTAGTTGGGCACCTTATATCATGTGCACTTAATTTACGAACAATTCAACACATAACAAAATTAGAACTTGATGTAAATTCATTTTTAGTTAAGCCTATACTATCTGCTGTTTTCTCTGCGGCAGTAATAAAATTACTGTATTTACAAGTTACATCTAAACTTGGAGAAAATCTAACAACACTTTTATTAAGTTGCTTACTAATGTGTCTCCTCTACTTTGTCTCACTAATAATGCTAAAAGCAGTATCAAAAAATGACTTAAGAAGGATAAAACGAATGTAACCCGAGTGATAACAACGGGTGATACAATGGGGACGGTTCTTTTTGTATCATAGTGATACAATGGGGACGGTTCTTTTTGTATCATAGTGATACAAAAAGAACCGTCCCCATTGTATTATTTTTTAGATCCACTGATTCTTTGATTAATCTCTAGAAGTTCTTTTGGAGTTAGATTTCTCCATTGACCTTCTTTTAATGTACCCAATGCAATATTCATTATTCTTACTCTTACTAATTGAGTTACTTCAAACCCTAGATATTCACACATCCTTCGGATTTGGCGATTAAGCCCTTGTTCAAGAATAATTCTAAATACTTGTTTACCTTCCCTTTTTACAAAACACTTTTTCGTAATCGTCTCTAGTATTGGTACTCCATTTGCCATTTTCCTTATAAAATCATCTGTTATCGGTTTATTTACTGTAACGACATACTCTTTTTCATGCCCGTTTCTCGCCCTTAATATTTTATTAACAATATCACCATCATTCGTCATTAGGATAAGTCCTTGTGAATCTTTATCTAATCTTCCAATTGGATATATTCTTTTCTCATGTCCTACAAAATCAACAATATTTCCTTTAACCGAAAGATCCGTCGTGCATGTTATTCCGACTGGTTTATTTAGAGCAATATATACATTTACATCGTTTCCTGTTGGCAATGGTTTTCTATTAACAAATACTTTTTGACCAGGCTTTACTTTAGTTCCCATTGGAGCAATTTCTCCATCAATCGTTACTTTTTTATTTGCAATCAGCTCATCCGCTTCGCGTCTAGAACACAAACCCGAATCTGCTATATACTTATTTAATCTTATTTCTTCTCTAGCCTCGTGTTTAATTATTGGTTGTTTTCTAGGCATAGTACATTTCTCCTTTATTTGCCGACGTTCTATTTACCTATTTTATCAATCGAATATGGTGTTGCTTGGTATACATAATAATTTAACCAATTTGTAAATAGAATATTTGAGTGACTTCTCCAAGTAAGTACAGGAATCTTTTGAGGATTATCCTCCGGAAAATAATTTACAGGTACTTTTATATCAAGTCCCTTGCTGCTATCTCTAAAGTATTCATTCCCTAAGGTAAATAAATCATATTCTGAATGCCCTGTAACATATATCTGTCTTCCATTATTCGCTAGCGAAATATACATTCCTGCTTCATCTGATTCAGCAACAACTTCTAATTCTTTGCAATTCTCCACATCTTCATTACACACTCCCGTATGTCTTGAATGTGGTGCTAAGAAACATTCATCAAAGCCCCTGAGTAGCGGAACTGTAGAGTCCAATACTTTATGTGAAAATACACCAAACATTTTATTTTGTAATTGTACTTTATTTACTCCATGATGATAATACAAACCTGCTTGTGCACCCCAACATATATGTAAAGTTGATGTCACATTTTCTTCACTCCAACTCATTATTTCCGTTAATTCTGTCCAATAAGTTACTTCTTCAAAAGGAAGTTGCTCAACAGGGGCCCCCGTTATTATCATTCCATCAAACTTTCTAGCCTTAATTTCATTAAATGTACAATAGAAAGCTAGTAGATGATCTTGTGACGTATTTCTTGACTGGTGTGACTCCATATGCATAAGCGTTACTTCTACTTGGAGGGGACTATTTGATAATGCTCTAATTAGCTGAGTTTCAGTTTCTTGCTTTACTGGCATTAGATTTAATATAAGAATTTGAAGAGGACGGATGTCTTGTTCAACTGCCCTCTTTTCATCCATTATAAAAATATTTTCATTCTGTAATATTTTTTTCGCTGGTAAGTCATTTGCAATTTTTATCGGCATAATTTATTCTCCTATACTAATCTAGTTTTTGCTGTTCTCTTTCTTTCCTGATTTTTTCCATTTCAGAAAGATAATTAATCTGGACATTTGTTTTACCCTCAAATATTTCATCTATAATAAATCTTCTTGAGCTTTTGTTAAAACGACTAACTAGTCTTTTAAATTCTTCTTGATCGATTTGCTTTGCAGTTTTACACTTAGGACATATGATTACATAACTTTCACTCTGAGGCCATATAGGAATTATTAGCATTGTATACCAATCCGTTATTTTCATTAATAAAGCATCTACTTCAATATTACATTCCGTACAGAAATATTTGCAAATAAATCCATACTTTTTTATAGTCCTTAATTTTATCATAATAATACCTCTTATCTATTCTGAGAGGGTGGTTAACATATTAGAAAAAGTATCTTCGCTGATGATTTTAACCCCAAGTTCTTTTGCCTTCTTATTTTTTGATGAGTTTGATGTTATGTCATTATTTATTAAGTATGTTGTACTTGATGAGATTGCACCCGTTACTTTCCCACCCAAAGACTCAATATGATCTTTAAGGGCATTTCTATTTTCATAGTTTAATAATGATCCAGTAATAACAAAAACTTGATCCTTTAATATTTGTGAATCTTCATCTACAGTTTCAGTCTCAATATCAACTTCCTTTAATAGATTGTCTACCATAATGTTATTTTTTTCTATAGAAAAATAATGGTATATCGTGTTTGCTATAATTTCACCAAAACCTTGAATTAATAATAACTCATTTCGTGTAGCTTTTCTAATATTAATTAAATTATTATTAAAATATTTACATAGAAGTTTTGCGTTGGACAATCCTACATTTTGAATCCCTAAACTATAAATAAAATTAGATAATTTTACTTTTCTTGATTTTTCAATTGATTTTATTAACTTATCATATGATTTTTGACCAAATCCTTTTAGTACTATTATTTTATCATTATACTGTGATATTTTATATATATCATCAAGTTCCTTAATGTATTCTTCATCAATAAATTTTTCTAAAGTAGCTTCTGATAAGCCTTCTATATTCATAGCATCTCTAGAAACAAAATGAGCAAATGCTTTTACGATCTTTGCTTGGCAAAAATCATTTGTGCAAAATAATAATTTAACCTCTGTATCTTGTCGTATATCAGTTTCGCCTCCACAGGAAGGACACTCATGTGGGTATTTATCAACACCACTTCTTGTTAAATTATCTGCTATCTGAGGAATAATCATGTTTGCTTTATAAACAGTTATCGTATCTCCTTTTCCAAGTTCCAAATCTTCTAATATACTCAAATTATGAAGACTTGCCCTAGAAACAGTCGTACCTTCTAATTCAACTGGTTCAAAAACTGCAATTGGATTAATTGTTCCAGTTCTTGATGTACTCCACTCAATATAGTTAAGTGTTGTTTCTCTTTGTTCATCAACCCATTTAAAAGCAATCGAATGTTTTGGAAATTTAGATGTTTTACCTAAGCTACTTGAAAAGATTAAATCATTGTATGTTAAAACTAAGCCATCTGAAGCAATGTCATTATTCTTAATTTTTTCACTAAAATCTTTTACAGAATCAGCGATATTTTGACCATTTACCAAAACATATTCAACTACTTCAAATCCTTGATTTTTAAGCCAAATAAATTGATCTTCTTTTGTAGTTAACTCATCTAGACCGTCAGCTTTTACCAATTGAAATGCAAAAAAATTAACATTCCTTTTTGCAGTTATTTCATTATTTAATTGCCTTACTGAACCGCTACAAAGATTCCTAGGGTTTTTATATTTTTCTTCCTCAAGTTCAATTTTATCATTTATTTTAATAAAATCAGAGTACTTTATTACAGCTTCACCTCTAATTATTACTTCCCCTTGATGATGTATCTTTAATGGAATGTTTCGAAATACTTTCGCATTGTTAGTAACAACTTCACCAACATCACCATTTCCTCTTGTAACTGCCTTTACCAAAATTCCATTTATATATGTTAATACCAATGTAAGACCATCTAATTTCCAAGATAACAAACCTTCTTTATCCTTCAAAAATTCAGTAAGCGCTTCTATTTCTTTTGTCTTATCCAAAGATAACATTCTTTCACTATGTGCCTCTTTCGGTAATTCAGTTAACAATTCATAACCTACCTGTTTTGTTGGTGAATACGCAAGTTCAAAGCCAGTTTGTCGTTCAAGATCAACTAGCTCATCATATAACTTATCATAATCAAAATTACTCATCAACTCTCTATCTTCTTGTTCATAAACTTTTCTTGCTTCATTTAAAATTGTTACCAATTCTTTGATTCTGGTAATCTTAGTATCCACTTTAACTTCCTCCGAAACGCAAAAATATATACTATCATCAGTATACCCAACAATAGTATATATCTTTTTGCTAATAGTTTCAACATATCAATTGTCATTTACTCTCAGAACAACACGAAGCATCAAGATAATCTACTTTTGTGTTTGTCAGTTCTTGATACTCACATGTACTGATTTTCCCCCCGGTGTATATATTATCAGCATAATCCACGAACAATTGAGCCATCTGTAGCAAAGAAGTTTGTTCTTGTACAGTTTCGACTATCATAGTTTCCCTCCCTATTTTATGCATTTCACTATAATAAACTGATTACACATCAATATTAATAGTTGATATCCATTTTTATTGCTGCAAGTTATAATAAATGCATTATCTTACTATTAAATAGTATACCATTTATTACAATTTTATACATTTTATTATCCTAAAAATAGTAGATTTACTAATTTTTAGAGTTTGAGTAATATCACTTATCGAATAAATCTTAGCGTTTATTAACTCTTGTATTAAATCCTGCCTCATAATTTTGTCATTTGCATTGTTAGGAAAAATAAGCCTATCAATTGGAATAAGCTTTTTCATTGCGTAAAATAAAATGTGATTATAAAGTTTTTCTTCGTTTTGAGTTGTGTTAGAAATTTCAGAAATGTAGTTAGAATAATATTGATGTTTTTCTTTAGATTCGATTAGAATATTTTTGAAACGCTGTTTGAAAACTCGCCCTTGTCTAAGATGTCTTCTGTTATAATACTTTGCAAATGAGCCGTTAATACCTCTCATTACATTTGTTAAGTTTCCAGAATCCCCTTCAATCAGCATACACATCTTTTCATTTGTAAAGTTATGTTTTAGAACTTTACAAACATAATCGACCTTACTTTCAAAAATTTTAATGTACTTTTTCTTATCCTCGATATCATTGATTCTTTTCTCTACCCAATCATACTCAAGGTAGTACACTCTTTTGTTATTATCCCATTTTTCTATTTAACATCCCTCCCCTTTATTTTATATTATGTTATTATATGTCGCAATATCTTTCCATCGCATAATTCGACATATTTCGACATTTTTACATTACCTTGGAAAGGTTTACATAACAAATGCCTTATTATTCAAACTTGTGCCTATGATAATATATTTCTAACTATCTTACATACCGAGTAAATCAAAAAGTATCGCAATAAACGAACCAAAAAATAATAATAAACCTAATCCAAATCCTCTTCTAGTACTCATCATTATCATGTCTCCTTCCTATTATTTTCTATGTAAGATATATTGATTATAGTGTGTGATTATGTAAAACTTACTTTTGATACTATAATCATATATTAATATTATAAACTTTTTCGAATTAAATCACAATACTAATATGTTAAATTATGGATATATTAGTTTTAAGCATTGCTATAAAAAATCCTCCTATTAATCGTAAATTCATTACGATTAATAGGAGGAAAAAAATGTACTCCTAAGCGATGTAAATTATCACCAAGAACCTTATAAATGGTTATACTTTTATGTTATATAATTATTCTTGACTAATTATTTTATTGATTTTCCCAGTTATGATAGTAAGCTTGAACGTCATCATCTTCGTCAAGTAAATCTATTAATTTATTCATTTTCTTTATATCTTCATCAGTAGTTAATTCTGTCCAAGTCTGTGGTATCATAGTTACTTCTGCTTGAATTGGTTTAAGTCCGGCAGCGATTAATTTGTCATATACTTCGCTAAAATTATCAGGGTCAGTAGTTATCTCATAACTATCTTCTTCTGAAGCAAAGTCCTCTGCTCCTGCATCTAGAGCTATCATCATAAGTTCATCTTCTTCAATATCAACTTCTTCTTTGTCAAAGATGATTTGTCCTTTTTTATCAAACAAAAATGATACACATCCTGATGTTCCCATATTACCGCCACCCTTAGTATATGCATTCCTTACATTAGAAGCTGTTCTGTTTTTATTATCAGTTAACGCTTCTACTATTATTGCAATACCATTTGGTCCATATCCTTCATACACAACAAATTCATAATTTACAGCATTCATATCCCCTGCTGCTTTTTTGATACTTCTATCAATCGTATCGTTAGGCATATTGTTAGACTTCGCTTTTGCTATAATATCTTTTAATCTGCTGTTACCATTTGGATCTGCTCCACCATCTTTAACAGCCACTGCTATTTCTCTACCTATTCTTGTGAACATTTTACCTTTTTGTGAATCATTTCTTTCTTTTTTATGCTTAATATTAGCAAACTTTGAATGACCTGACATAATGGATCTCCTCATAAAATCATAATATATATTTTAACTTATTTTATCACGATAAAATCTATTTTACAAGTACGGGTTATATGTATCCATGCAAAAGAGATATAGGGGATTTATCCTCTATATCTCTTTTGTTGCATACTTTAATTAATACTTAAAATTAATTAGTTTTAACATATACTTTTGCTAATTAATATTATTTGTTCCATTTTATTAATTAAATTTCCCTACCTTTTCCAACAAGTTGAAAATAACTTTACTTGCTGATGCTCTATCTAAATTACTCTTTGGATCAAACTCATTTTCGCCTGTTCCATTAATTAATTTGAGTACTTTAGCTAAGTTTACATAATTTAATGCCCAAGTACTGATTTTGTTCTTATCTTCAAATGAAGTAATACCTTGAGTACTTATTGTGTTTAAATCAATGTTTGCAATCTTTGCATATGCATCAATTATTACTTTTGTCATTTCTTCCCTTGTAATATAGTCGTTTGGTCTGAATTTTCCATTGTTTCCAACCATAATACCTTGTTTCGAAACTATCGCAATACTTTGAGCGTAATATGCATTTTTACTTACATCCGAGAATTCATTTGTATATGCTACATCATTAATTCCTAAAGTCTTAGCAATTAGTACTGCAAATTCTGCACGTGTAATTGTTGCTTGAGGTTTAAATGTATCAGCTGATATACCTGAAATTATGCCACGTGCTGCAAGTACTTCAATATATTGTTGAGCCCAAGTTCCTTGAACATCTATAAATGATTTATGATTCTCAACAATTACGTATTTACTTAAGTGATTTGTTGTAAATTCTAATCCAGCATCTGTTAATTTTCCACCCATATTAGTGAAATTTCCTTCATCATCAATATAGAATACTACTAATTTAAGTTTATTTTTAACTTTTGCTAAATCGTCATTTGATACTGGGATAGTAATTGTTAATAATGCTTTAAAGTTTGTTAATTGTGTAGACACATTGTTACCATCAACTTCAAAAACATTGATATCTACAATGTTACCCACTTTCGCTATACCATCTCCACTAACGGCATCATTCGAAGGTTTAATATCTAGAATAATTTTACTTCCTGTTTTTATGTCTTTTAGTATTGATGCAGGTACATTGATAATTGCGTTACTTGTTACAACATCAAGTGATAAATTATTTGAATTAAGTGTATCAATTACCTGTTTACTTAATTCAATTTTACCAGTTTGAGAACCTTCTAGAGGCTTGATTGTTATTGTATTTGATTCATTATCAAATTCAACGCCCACTTTATAGAAGAGCTCTTCAATCTGATTTTCTAGATTTTTATCTGCCTCAGATGATTTACTTATTACATTAACAGTAATTTCTTTGCTAATACTTCCAACTTTAATTGTTACTGTTGCAGTACCGACTGATTTCGCCATTAACTTTCCATTTAAATATTCTACTACAGCACTATTACTTTCTACTGTAATCGTTGGATTCGTAATAGCATTACCAAATTGATCCTTTACAACAATATTAATAGCTAGTTCATCGTTTCGTTCTAGACTAATATTAACTTGTTCTACTTCTATAGTTGTTGGAACTGGGATTAATAGTTCAGCAATCTTAGCTTCTAGTAAAGCGATTTTTTCTTCACCTTCCACGATTGCATTTGCATCTAAAGCTTTTACTTCTGCTACTAATGCTTTCGCGTCAGCTACTGCTTGCTTGTTTGCAATTGCAACAGTTTCCACTGTAGGTAATGAATTAATTGCATTTTTTGCTGCTAATATAGCTGCTGCTAGTTTTTCTGCTGCTAGTTTTTCTTTTTCTAATTCTGTAATCTTTGTTTCTGCTGCTATTAATACATTTATGTTTGTTACTTGCAATTGTTGCTCTACTGACAAGCTAGTAAATGCACTTCTTACTGATTCTATCTCTACTTTGTTTTGTAGTGTTATTTCGATAGGAAGAGTAGCAATCATATTTACTTTTTTGTCTGCCCCAACTATATACGTAATATCTTCATTAAATATATCTTTAAGTTTTGTACCTACCTCATACGAAGTTGTTAATGTTGTTTCTTTCACTGTAGTTCTCGTATTAAGAGCCACTAATAAATCTTTGCCTTCATAGCTTCTTTCGAATATTAAATATCCCTCAGCGTCACTACCTGCAAAGTTACTTCTACTACCTTTTGCAAATACTTTGCTATAGTCTGCTCTAGACCAATCTAAATCTATTCTATTGTCATAATCTGGCCAAACGCTAGTTCCTGATGCTCCTATTTCTTCACCATAATAAATAACAGGTTGACCCTTTGCAGTAATTTGTAATGAAGCTGCAAGCATCATTTTGTTTGCATCATTTCCAAGTGTTGACACTAAGTAACCATTTTCATCATGGCTGCTTAAGAATTGACCGAGTGTTCCAACATTGGAAATTGTTACATTTCTTGCTTCTAATAAAGCTTCTGCTTCTGTAAGCTTTCCACTTACAACAAATTTACTTACTATATCATTGAAACCAAAATCAATTGCTGAATCCATTTGACCATTATTTAAATATGAATTAATCTTTGCTTCATCAGCCCAAATTTCACCAATCATCTTAAAAGCAGGATTTGTTTCAGTTAAAGCAGCTTTAAATTGAATTAATGTTTCGTGGTCAACATGCTTTGCTGTATCAACTCTAAAGTAATCAATTTTATTTCCATTTGCTGTTGTAAGCGCAGCCCAAGCTACTTGCCATTCAATTACTTTACTACGAACTAATTGATCCTCTGTTTTAAAGTCTGGCAAACCAGCTAGACTCATAGTTTCATCGTCACTACCGCTAGTTGTTCTAAACATGTCTATGAAATCTGGGTTAGTAGTATCATATCCTGCATGATTAATTACGACGTCAACCATTAATTTCATTCCTCTAGAATGCGCCTCATCAATTAGCGTTTCAAGTTCTGCTTTTGTTCCTAAATATGGGTTAAGTTTTGTAAAGTCATTCGCCCAATATCCATGGTAAGCATAGTATTCACTATCCACTGCAGCATCACAATCAAGAGTAATGTTTTCAACTATTGGAGTAATCCATATTGTATTTATACCTAGATCTTTTAAATAGTCTAATTTATCAGTAACCCCTTTGAAGTCACCACCATGGTACATACCTGGGTTAGTTTTATCAACTAATACTCCGTTGTTATCAGTATTCCCATCATTAAAACGGTCTGTTACCATAAAATAAATTACTGCTTCATCCCATTCAAAATTATCTGTTACGCCTATCGTTGCAAGTTCAAATATTGCCTTCACAACATAAGTTTTATTATTTATATCTGTAATTGTTATAGGAATTTCTTTAATTCCAGCTCCGATATAATCTTTAATACCAAATGCAACTTTTTTAGTTATGATATTAACATTATACTTTGAGGTTCCTCCAACTGCAGATAAATCAGCTGTAATTGTTTTAATATTAATACCTGTTGAAGAAATCTCAATTACCCCATTTTCATTACTTGTTAAATTGTATGGGTTAATTGTTGCAGATAAGCTATATACACTTACTGCTACCGTTTTACTCACATCACCTGATTTTATTGTTATTGTTGCATTACCAGGTGCTTTCGATATTAACTTACCATTTACATATTCAACTACAGTACTATCAGTTGTATCGCTAGTAATTGTTGGATTCGTAATAACTACTCCATATTGATCTTTTACTATAGCATCGAAAATCACTTCTTTATTAGGTTCAATTGTAACGATATTTTGTGCTATCTCTATCGTCGTTGCAGCTGGTACATATGCCGCTCTCTCTTCATCATAAAGCACTACCATCGATAGGCCTGGTACAGAAACTGTATTTCCAGCAATGGTATTTAATGTGCTAACTCCTGCTTCTGATCCATTTACAACCATCTTCCATTCGGAAGCTCCTAATTCGCTTGGTATTGTAACGGATTGATCTCCTGTATTTGCATTATAAATTATAACTACATTCTTCCAAGTATCTCCATTTGCATAGTTCTTAAGTGCATATGCAACGATATTGCCATCGCTCTTAAATACTTGTATGTTATTTATTAATGCAACTTTAGTATCCATTCTAAAAGCTGGATGAGTTTTTCTAAGTTCCATAAGTCCTGCATAATAATCTGTTACAGGTTTAAATTTAGCTTTGTTTTCCCATCTAATCATATTGATAGAGTCTGGGCTCTTATAACTATTATGATCGCCATATTTCGTTCTTAAGAATTCATCTCCTGCATGTATAAATGGAACTCCTTGTAATGTAAGAATTATACTATTTGCAAATACTGAACGTTTTACCGTCTCATTCGCAAATATATCATTTAAATCAATTTGTGCATAAGGTGTAGCTGCTGCTACCGCTTCATCAACACTTGACTTATCAAGCATAACTCCATCTTTAATCTTACCTGCTAAAGACTTTAAAGTTTCATCTAAATTTTGAGTTTTTACAACTTTATCCCATAAATTTAGGTTATCGTGCGCTGTTAAATAATTAATTGTTTCTGTAGGTGCATTGGCAATTGTTTCTGTTGAACCGTATATACCTCTCACTACATCAAGTTCTTTCCCTGTAGCTCCAGTTGCGAAACCTGTTGAGGCATCATCGCTTCCACCTTTAATTGCTCCACGTAAGTCATCATTAAACACTGCATACCCTTGATCTTTTTGTGAACCTTTGTTAACTCCATTTGTAAGTGGTGTTGAGCCACCTGTCCAAGGTTCGCCATAAACCATAATGGTTGGATCTATTTCTTGTTTTAACTCTCTTGTAACTTGATTGATTGTATCTTGATCTATCAACCCAAATAAGTCAAATCTAAAACCATCAATATTATATTCTTTTGCCCAATACTTAACTGATTCTACTATGTACTTTCTTACCATTGGTCTTTCTGATGCCACTTCATTTCCACATCCAGAACCATTCGTAAATTCAATGTTACTATCTGTTCTATAATAGTAACCTGGTACTAGTTTATCAAAAGGTCCATTGTCAATATCAAATGTATGATTATAAACAACGTCCATTACTACACGTATATTGGCATCATGTAATGCTTGAACCATTTGTTTAAATTCAGTTATTCTTAAGTTTGGATTCGTTGCATCACTTGAGAATGAACCTTCCGGCACATTATAGTTTTGAGGATCATAACCCCAATTAAACTTAGCATCTGTTGATGTTGGATCATTTACTGTTAATTCATTTACAGTTTTAAAATCATAAGTTGGAAGTAGATGAACGGTTGTAATACCTAATTCCTTTAAATGATCAATACCAATTGTATTACCCGTACTATCCTTTAGTCCTGTTTCTGTAAATGCAAGATATTTTCCTTTGTTAGTAAAACTTGCATCAGGATCGATTGAGAAGTCTCTTATATGCAATTCATATAAAATATTATCTGTATCTTTTGTCACTGTTTGTGGTTTCAATGTTGGATTCCAATTAATTGGATCTGTACTGTCTAAATCCACTATAGCAGCTCTTTGACCATTTGCTGATACTGCCTTTGCATATGGATCGATTGCAAAATCAATTGTTCCATCTGCAAATTCTACTTTATACATATAATATTTTGCTGTTTGTGCTGGAATACTTACAGTCCAAACTCCTGTATTGGCATCTTTTATCATTGTATAAAGCTTGTTAGGAGATGAATGATCAGCTACAGTTCCTGCCGCTGTGTAGGTTCCTGCGTCATTGTATAATGATAATGAAAGCTTCTTTGCTGTTGGAGCCCATACTTTAAATGTATGAGTACTTCCATCTGACATAAAACCTAAGTCATTTCCATAATAAAAATATTTGTCTAGTACATTTCTCATTGTTACTACTTTGGTTTCATAAACACCTGATAAATCTCTTACTTCTACTTGAGAAGCTGGATTAATTGGAGTTGCTAAAGTAGCTATACCAGTTACTGTACTATTACCTTTTGTTGATGTAGCTGTAACACGAACTCCATCTACATAGACCGCAAATTTAGAGAAATCAACGCCTTCTCCATTCCCATTTATCTTGAAGTCAATCTTATTATCTGAATCCATAACAGCATAAAATAATCTTGCTGCAATTG
The DNA here is from genome assembly GCA_029256575.1 of Clostridiales bacterium. Classification (GTDB taxonomy): domain Bacteria; phylum Bacillota; class Clostridia; order Lachnospirales; family JAQSXR01; genus JAQSXR01. The sequence continues at coordinate 34,035 of JAQSXR010000002.1, forward strand.
CTTCTTCTTTACTGTAATAAACTGTTTTGTCCCCTTCAACTAACCATACTTCATTTCCTTTTGAAAGGTCAAATACTCTATTTCCACCTTCTTGATCAGACCAATTACCTTTTCTTGTTATGAAATTAAGTTTTTCTAATGCTTGTGGAATCGAAACGATTCCTGTGTACCATCCATCAACAAGTGATAATACATCTGCACCAGAACCATCTTGATTATCTGGCCATATCCATAAGTTCCAACCAGTATAATCACCTGCATAACGCAAGTAATTAAACTTAAAGTTTGTAATTACATCTGCCACTGATATTATGATTTCTTTTGAATATAATTTATTACATGTATCAAATTCTGATGTATTGTAATCATAACTAGCGACTACTGTAAATGTAGTTTTCGCTAATACATCAGCTGCGATTGTTACAAGTCCTGTATCTGAAATTGTTACGCCCGCTACTGGTTCTTTTAAAGACCAGCCAATTGCTACATCTTGAACCATATTAAATTCATCCGTAAATTTAGCACTTAATTGCTGATTATTGCCTGCTATCATCGCACTTTCAAATGTATCAATTGCAAGTTTAGGCTCATTAACATTAATTGCGTAACTTAGGTAATCCCCTTTAATAACAAAAGTTACATCCATATCTTTTGCAAGATTAACAGCTAAATTACCACCAGAAGAAGCCTCTGAACCGTACCAAAGTGATACTGAACCTGCTACTAACACAGCTTTTGCTTCATAATTGCCAGCTAAAATCCTTCTTTCTAATCTAAAATCTGATCCATCTAAATTATAGTCATAAAATACTTGCTTCGCTGAATCTGGTGACCATACTGTTTCACCAAATAATGACTGTATATCCCCAACTAGCTTTGGTCCCACTGCAGGAATATATTTATGAATATTTGGTATCGTTACATTCGTTACGATTTGTCTATTTTCCGCATTTATGTATATATTAACTTTGGTACGTTTTGACAAAGTCAATACATAATTTCCATAACCGCCTGTTCCCCCAGCAAAACTACCTGGATCGTCATAATTTCCATTCTTAACAATCTTAAATTCATAGTTTCCTGCATCTAATACTGTTGAGTAAGCATAAAGTTCTCCAGTTAGCCTCTTCATAACAGTTATATCTGTATCCGGAATCCAGTTACCTGTTTCTCCATCTTGTTGTTGGAAATTTCCTACAACTGCATATTTATCAGTACTTACTAATCCAACAAACGTGTCTTTTACTATATCTGCAGGATCGACATTACTATCAGTTGTAAATGGAATATTAATCTCTTCACTTAGTATTTGAGAAGCAGTTTCTATTATTCCACCCTTCTCAAGAATTATTGTATATGCTGAATTTTCTTGAAGTACTACTCCATCAGCTAAAGTGATTATTATTTCCTTCGGATTTTCCGCATTCTTTTTAATTAATGCATTTACTAATGAATCTCCTGCGTCATAAAAATACCAAACTAATTCTGATTTTAGGTCGACTTCATTTTCAAAAGTAAGTTTAAATTCTCTTCTATCTAATTCAACCGCATCTACATTAAAATCAATTGCTTTATTCACAAACGATAAAGTTGTAATTTGTGCACCAAGTACTTTAGGTGTTGCTGTTAAATCTGTTTCAAATATTACAGTAGATTTTGAAGGAATGGTAAATTTATAATTTCCACCATCTGCACCATAATCTGTACCGTTCCAGGTTTTTCCTAAAACTACCTTGGCTTCATATACTGAAGTACTTGCATCCATAGTAGCTTCATATTTATATACACTTCCATCAAGATTATAATCATACATTAATCTCTAGAGTTGGATTAGAATATATCTTCATAGTTGTTGATGGGTTTGTTAATATACTGCTTGTTAAAGTAACCCCATCTTCATCAACACCACTAATATAAAGCTCACGAGTATCTATTCTAGTATAAATTACTATTTGTGATGTTTTATTTAGTTGTATCGTATAATTATTTGCACCATCACCATAGTCATTTGTCCAGGCATTTGGTGCTATCTTAAATTCATGTGTACCTGCAGGTAATATCATACTAGTTGCATACAAACTTCCTGTAAGTCTACTCATTTTGGGGACACTATATATTTGTCCACCTAAATCTTTAAACGTTATAGTCTTAAACTGAGCTACTGTTCTAAAAACTTTAGTAAATACAATGTTATTAGTTGAAGTAGTATTTCCTTTGTATGAATCCGCTGCTATCGTTAGAGTATAATCTGTTAAATTCTCTAACGCCACTGTAGGTGTCACAACTAATTTATTATCAGCTGAAACTACTGTGGTAATTGCAACATTGCTACTATCTGAATTCTTCACTAATGTTACTCCCGATGCATTTAGAACTGTAACTGCTTCACTAAATTGAACCTCTAGTGTGCTGCCAACCGCTACGTTCGTATCAGGTATTGCGTTTGTTAATTTAAGGCTTGCTGCTGGAATACCTGTAATTTTATATTCTTTTGAATATACCGATTGAATATTTAAACTTGCAGGTTTGTTATAATTTTGAGCAACTGTATTTCCTGAAGCAAAAGGCGATACGCTAAACGCGCCATGATCACCTGTATTTCCAGATAATACACCTATAACTTTAACAACATCATCATTTTTAAGTCCAAGTTTAGAAATAGCGAGTTTTCCTTCAAAGCCATTTGTAGTAGCTTTAACTGTTATTCCATCTCCACTGTTATTTCCTGAAGCAAGTGGAATTGTTACGCCACTTTCGTTTACTTTATTAAATTCAAAATAATTGTCAGTAGCTTTGTTAACTATTATAAATTGTGGTTTTACACTTGTTCCAGAAAAATCAAATTGTCTATTCCAAGGATTTGTTCCAATATATCCTGAATCAACATTATTTACATTGATTGCAAGAGTTAATGGCATTCCATCTGTTCCCCAATCTACAAAATTTCCTTCTACATAGTAGTATAGGTATTCTCCATCATTATATAGATATATATCACCTAATTGTGCATCTGGAGTGCTAGTTGTACCAGAACGATATGTAAGTTTATCATATAGTATTGCACCAGTTGTACTGTCTGTTGATACTACTTTTGATAAGTTTAGTGTATAAAAATCCGTATAAGTAGTTTGGCTATTAGGCTTTGCACTTTCATCCCAACTACTTGCAACTGCATTATCAATCGTCTTTGGTAGAACATCAAATGCTCCATGTTGGGCTGCATTATCTCCCGAAAGAACAACATTGGCTCTTATTCTATCATTTGCAGTAATATTTAATTTCACCAACGGAACTTTAACTGTAAAGCCTGTAGATTTATAAGCTTCTGCTAAAGCTCCTTGTAGATTGTTTGTATTTAATACCTCTGTTCTATTATCCCCATCATCAGCATAGATTGCTAACCATGTGTTTGGCTCTGTAGCTTCTTTTTTAACTACTATATGTATATCAGGTTTTACAAGCATACCATCGTAGTTAAATTGTCTTCCCCATGGGTTATTACTTAATGTTGAAGTCTTGCTTTCTACATCTAAAGCTATATCAACATATTCATTTGCATCGTCCAATCAGCGAAGCTTCCATCAATCGTTAATGCTGTTGTTTCTGCATTTACATTTAACATAGCTAAGTTGTTTGGAAGTGTGCCAATAACCATTAATAGTGCTAAGGCTATGGCAACTACTTTTTTCATTCTTTTCATTCTAATACCTCCCTAAAATAACTTTTTCTCCATTGTGCACAATATATAGCACGTACAATATTTTACCATTTTTTTTAGTAATTTAATACAATTATTTTAGTAAAAAAATTTTTTTGGTATGTTTGTATATATTTATTATGTATAATTTGTTACTATTGCTTTTAGTATTTATTATAAATTTTTAGCAAAATCTAAAAATAAAATGTTATTTCCCTAAGCCTATATTATTATCACAGAATCAGTATGATAATTGTAAAATATACTTTCAAAACAAAAAAAGAAACGGTTTCTTCTTATTAGATAACCGTTTCTAATGTACTACTAAACTTCTCTATGGAATTAATTCCGTCTTACGTCAATATTCACAATTAATATAATATTTACTTTTTCTTAAATGTAGCTATCCTAATAAGAAGACAATAATCGGAATCGTAACAACAGAAAACATCGTCGTTAAGAATACACCCTTTGATGCAAGATCAACATTTCCTTTATATTCTGTACTTACAATTACTGCATTTGTAGCTACTGGCATCCCTGCAATTACAACTGTTACTCCAACTAAAGTTGGATCTAAATTGAAAGGAGAAAGTGCAAGAAATACTAATAATGGAATTACAACTAATTTAATAATTGTAAATATGTACATTCTGAAATTATTAAATATTTCTCTAATCTTTATTTCAGATAAAGATACACCAATAATTAACATGGACAATGGCGTTGTCATTGATCCGAGTAAACTAATTGGTTTTTCTATTAATGTTGGTACTTCTAACCTAGTAATAAATAAAATGATTGCAATCAAGACTGAAATAACTCCAGGATTTATACACTTTTTCAAACTAAGTTTTTCTGTATTTCCACCACTCTTTGCAGCAAGTAAAATACCAACCGTATAGAGTAGCAAGTTAAAAGGTAGATTAAATATAGAAGCATAAAAAATAGCCCCAGTTCCATATATCGATTCAATTACCGGGAACCCCATAAATCCTATATTAGAAAAGATAGTCATAAAAGAAAATAAGTATTTATTATTTCCTTTTATGGCTAATACCTTAGGTACAATTACTGAACCTATCAATAAAAATATAAATAGTAAAACAGAAATAAGTGCAAGAAGAAAAAGTGTTGTTGTACTTGCTGTTATTTCATAAGATATTACTGAGGATATAATTAGAGCAGGGCTTGATACCTTCATAATTAATCCCGAAAGTTTCTTATTCGTTGGTTTATCAAGAATCTTTATCTTTGCAAGGAAATATCCCAGTATTATTAAAATAAATAGAGTTACCATTTGATTTACTATACCACTAAAATCTGCTGTCATGCGTGTCGCTCCTATGTATCTATGCCCATACTGATTAATATTGCTTTGTCTACTTTCTTCATAGCTGATTGAGCTAAATGACATACTTTTTCTCGTAATCTCTTTTTATCAATTGTTCTAACTTGTTCAACCAATATTACTGAATCTTTAACAAGTTCATTGCAATTTGAATCAATTTCGACATGCGTCGGTAATTTAGCTTTGTTAATCTGTGATGTAATAGCTGCGCATATTATTGTTGGACTATATTTATTTCCAATATCATTTTGTATAATTAGTACCGGTCTTATTCCTCCTTGTTCAGAACCTACAACCGGTCTTAAATCTGCATAAAATATATCTCCTCTTTTAACTATCAAATTATTCACTCTCCACTTTTTACTTAACTTAGCTTTAGTATTTCCTAAAATTTTCATATGTATACTCTAAGCGTATGTAAAAAATTTGAATTGTTTGATAATTATTCAAAGCAATCTATTGTCCTGACTATTTTTCCATTCTGTTTATACACTCTTGGTATTCTTTTCCCAAGACCACAGATAATTTCATAATTAATTGTATTGCTTAATTTAGCAAGTTCTTCAACACTAATACTATTTTCGCCTTGTTTTCCTATTAGAACTACTTCAGCCCCTTCAATTAGCTCATCAAAATCAGTTACATCAACCATAAATTGGTCCATACATATTCTACCTATTATTGGTGCGAATTTACCACCTATTAATACTCTTCCTTTGGAAGAAAGAGCTCTAGGATATCCATCCCCATAGCCTACAGGTATGGTTGCTATTTTCGTCGTTTTACTTGTTATAAAGGTCCCCCCATAGCCTATACTAGTATTCTCAGGAACTTCCTTCAAATAAATAACATGACTTTTCAGTTCAAGCGCTGGTTCTAAATTAATTGCCTTTTTGTTGACCTCTTCAGATGGGTAAAGGCCATAAATCACTAGTCCAGGCCTTACCAAATCATATTGAGCATCCTTATAGTCAATAATTGCAGCACTGTTTGAGATATGTTTTATAGGAATATTTATTCCCATACTTTCAAGTAGCAGGATAAATTCTTGGAATCTATCTAATTGCTCGCTTGGATAAATAGTGTTTCCTTCGTCGGCCCTCGCAAAGTGCGAAAATATACCTTCAACTTCTATGTTTGGAAGTTCCGTTATTTTCTTTATTATGTCCGCATTTTCTTGTGTGGGTGCAAACCCAATTCTAGCCATTCCAGTATCAACTTTAATATGTATTTTTGCATTTTTATTAAGACTCATAGCTATTTTGGATATTGCCTCAGCCATTGAGTATTTAAATACCGTCTGTGTAATCTCGTATTGCACCAAATAACCATATTGATGCTCGGATGTATAACCTAGAATTAATATTGGCACTTCAATTCCACTTTTTCTAAGTACAATCCCTTCTTCAATAACAGCTACGCCTAATCGATCTGCTCCATTTTCAACAAGTGTCTTTGCAATAGGAACAGCTCCATGTCCGTAACCATCCGCCTTTATAATTGCCATGACTTCAACGTTGCTTGCAATGTTTTTTCTAATTTGAGCTACATTATTTGCAATTGCGCTTAAATTTATTTCGGCAAAAACTCTATAGTAACTATTCATTAGCAATTTCTCCTCTTTCTTATCTAATTATACTTTCCTAGCAAGTTCAATATTCTATAAATAATAGTCATCGCCTAATATTACTTGAACTATATTAAGTTTTGTTTCGATATCATTTAATTCTATCCTTCTCCCACAGCAACAGCCACAGATAATTCACTCGTATTTGATATCGTAACAAAAAGAGAGCTTATTCCAAGCAATTGGCTAATCTCTTTTGCATTCCCTAGCAAATTAACATAAGGTTTTCCCATCTTATCTCTTAAAACTTCTATTTCATTAAGACCAAATCCACGAACTCCAGTTCCAAAAACTTTCGATACTGCTTCTTTTACTGCAAAATTATCAATAGCAATGATTAAACCTTTTTCATCGATTAAAATCAGTTCTTCTTTTGAATAATATTTATTTAAGAATGATGCACTATCTTTCATATTCGTAAACCTTTTACTTTCAACTATATCAACGCCTAATCCTTTAATCATATGACACCACTCTTTTATTCTTATTATACTTATAATTCTTTTATATTTTTAGTTTTTATTCTTCTTTATTCTTTTTTTCAAAATGCTCGTATCGGTTGAGATCCATTAACTCTAAGATATCTGGTCCTAATACATCGTGTAAATAAGTGTAAATCATTGAATTCTCTTCCTTCATCTCTTGCATTTGAATTATTTTTTCTTTTATCATTTCTCTTGTTTCTTTTATATACCGATCTAGTTTATTTATGGATTCCGTATTAACTTGCATCCTATTGTAACAGTATTCCATACTCTCAGCTAGAAGTTCTTTATTTGATCGATCAAGTTCTCTTGGTATTGCTGTTAATTCGTCTTGAGTCTTTTCCATCTTAACATTCAATTCTTCAACTATCTTTTTACCTTGTTCTAATTTATTTTGCTCCTTATTATTCGCGTCTTCTAAAGCACCTTGCATATTATCAACTATTCCATCTAATAGCTTTTTTTTCAGATTAGTAAACTCTTGTAAATCCGATCTAAGTCTTCCATGTTTTTTTAGCTCATTATTCACTTTTGCTTCAAGAGATTTAATCTTGAAACTCTTTGCTTTATTTGGGAAAAGTTCATGCCATCTTGCGTCAAGGGTTAATATCGGAACCCTTTTATTTTGTACAGCCATTTGATAATTTATTTTATTTTTTTTAGATCCCATTCATTACCCCCCAATTATTACAAATTTCTCTATTATATTATATATCTTTTAATATAACGTTGCAAGAACTTTGAGGTTATGCAATTCTTAACCTGTAAAAAATAATGACAAAAGACAGGCAGAACGTTTCCACTTATAAACGTCTACTTGTCTCTAGCTATTGTTTCATTTTATTTTTTGGTTTTATTTTCTGCATCCTTTAGCTTATATGACAATGTCATAAGGCTATCGGACAAATGAACATTTTCTACTGTTACTTTATCGCTAACATTTAAATCGACAGGAGCAAAGTTCCATATTGCCTTTATGCCCCATTTTTCTAAATCGTTTGCAAGTTCAGGTGCATTACTCTTAGGAATAGTAAGTACTGCTATTTGAATATTTTTACTCTTGATGAACTCCTTTAGATCAGCTACATCTTGAACTATAATATTATGCATAGTATTTCCTATTACTTTAGGATTAGAATCAAATACCCCTTTAAAAATAAATCCTCTTTTTTCAAAATCCGTATACTTAATTATTGCTTGTCCTAAATTACCAGCCCCAATGATAACAAGACTATGTTTCTTTTCTAACCCTAATATCTTACCTATTTCTTCATATAATGTTTCCACATTATATCCATATCCTTGCTGCCCAAATCCACCAAAATTATTTAAATCCTGTCTTATTTGAGAAGCTGTAACTTTCATTTTTTCGCTTAATTCCTTTGACGAAATTCTAACTATTCCATCATCAAGCAAGTCACCCAAGTACCTATAGTATCTAGGTAATCTTTTGATAACTGCAATCGATATCTTATTGATCACAATACCGCCTCCAAACATATATGTTTACTTAATTATAAGTATACGTTAAATAAATGTCAAATATATTTTCTATAGAGCATACAGACTTTCCTTGAACTTTCATTATCTTTACTATATAATTATCAAAGACAGGGAGCGTTAAACATATGCTCAACTAGAAATTTTACGTATTTTGGAGGATTTTATGATACTAGCTTGTAAAAATATTAGTATGGCATATGGAGATGTACAAGTACTATCTAATATTGCTTTTCATATAGAAGAAAATGAAAAAGTGGCTATTGTAGGTGCTAATGGTGCTGGAAAAACGACTCTTTTCAAAATTATAACAGGGAGTCTAAAACCAACTGATGGTCAAGTAATAACATCAACAAACCTTTCTATTGGTTACCTAGCACAAAATCAAACTATTTCTTCAGATACAACAATCTATGAAGAAATATTAAAAACGAAACAACATATAATTGATCTTGAAACTAAAATTCACGATCTAGAATTTAAGATGAAAACTTTAAAAGGTGATGAACTAGAACAAACTTTAAAAACATATGCTAATTTCACACATACTTTTGAAATTGAAAATGGATATGCATACAAAAGTGAAGTTATTGGCATTTTAAAAGGCCTTGGTTTTACAGAAGAAGACTTTACAAAAAAAGTTACACTATTATCTGGTGGTCAAAAAACAAGACTTTATTTAGCTAAGTTACTAATCACAAAGCCAAATTTGTTACTTCTCGACGAACCTACCAACCATCTAGATATGAACTCTATTGCCTGGTTAGAAACCTTCTTAATTAATTATAAGGGTGCAATATTAATTGTATCTCATGATAGATACTTTATGGATAAGGTAGTAACTAAAATTATTGATATAGACGCAACAAAAGCCCATGTTTACAATGGTAGTTATAGTGAATTTGTTATTAAAAAAGAAGATGTAATAAACGTTCAGCTAAAGCAATTCATGAATCAGCAAAAAGAAATCAGCCGTCAAGAAGAAATAATAAAACAACTTCGTGCTTTTAATCGAGAAAAATCTATTAAACGTGCTGAGAGCCGTGAAAAAATGTTAGATAAAGTAGAGAAACTGGATAAACCAATCGTTCACCAAGATCAAATACATTTCAGCTTAGAACCAAAACATATTAGCGGAAATGATGTCCTATCCATCAAAGAAATAAGCAAATCTTTTGACAAACTCCACTTATTTAGTGATGCTTCTTTTGAAATTAAACGTAGTGAGAAAGTTGCTCTTATCGGTAACAATGGTACCGGTAAAACTACTATCTTGAAAATGCTAATTAATCAATTAGCTCCTGACTCAGGCGAAATAAAGCTTGGGGCAAAGGTTAAGGTGGGTTACTATGACCAGGAACATCAAGTTTTAGATATGAACAAATCATTATTTGATGAAGTTTCTGATGCATATCCAAATCTTTCACAAACTGAAATTAGAAACGTTCTTGCTGCATTCCTTTTCACTAATGATGATGTTTTTAAACTAATAGGTTCACTTAGCGGTGGCGAACGTGGTCGAGTTTCTCTCGCAAAACTAATGCTTTCAGAAGCAAATTTTCTTTTACTAGATGAGCCAACGAATCATTTAGATATTGCTTCAAAGGAAATACTAGAATCTGCTTTAGCAAGATATACCGGGACCGTTCTATTTATCTCACATGACCGCTATTTCATTAATAAAACTGCTAACAGGATATTAGAACTTACACCATCAGGAATGATTAGTTATGATGGTAATTATGATTATTACTTAGAAAAAAAAATAGCTCCTGCTGTCAATAACGACAATAATGAGTCAATTGAAATATCCTACGTGAAGGAAGACTGGTTAAAGAAAAAAGAGGATCAATCCAAAGAGCGTAAAAAGCAAACTGAGATATCAAATATCGAAAAAAGAATCTCAACTATCGAATCAAGATGCTCTGAAATCGATAATCTACTATGTATGGAAGAAGTTTATACGAATCACACCGAATCACTACGACTTCACGAGGAAAAATCGGTTCTAGATAATGAACTTATTACCCTATACGAAAAATGGGATCAATTAAATGATTAACAAATTTACTATTAATTAATTTGAATTTTTTATATCCTATAATGATAATACAAATCAAATATAAACGTTATTCAATATACTAAAAAAGAATGGTACCACACAATACGTGGTGCCATTCTTTCTATTATTCGAGACTTTAGGTCCCAGAGTTTAGATTTTTCCTTCAACCCAACATTGATAACACATTGCTTGGTACTTATCATCCCCACCTAGTACAATTTGATCTCCATCATAAACTATCTTACCCTCATTATGTCTTGCATTCACAATTGCTTTTCTTCCACATCGACACATTGATTTTATTTCTCTTATTGCATCAGCAACTTCTAATAACCTTTTACTTCCCTCAAATAAATTACACATAAAGTCAGTTTTTAAACCGTAACAGTAAACAATTACTCCTTTATCAACAATATATCTTAATTCATCAACTTGTGATTTGGAAAGAAACTGAGCTTCATCTACAATTAATATATCGTAATTACTTTCATCACCGACTACATCTAATATCTTTTCCGAAGCCTTAACTACCATAGCCTCTGCTGATAATCCAATTCTTGATTTAACGGTTGTAATACCATCTCTATTATCAATACCCGGTTTTAGAAGGATTACTCTTTTGCCGTGTTCTTGCATATTAAATCTAGTCATTAAAGCATTCGCTGTCTTACTCGACCCCATTGCTCCATAGTAAAAATACATCTTCATATATAAGCTCCCAGTCATATTTATTTTTGTCTATGTGATTATTATATATTATTTTACGACATATTACAATTTCAAAATACCTATTAAGACATTAACACAATGAAAAAGGAATCTCAAAAATTTGAGATTCCTTTTGTTTAACAGCCCATACGGGAGTCGAACCCGTGTCTTAGCACTGAGAATGCCACATCTTGACCACTTGACCAATGAGCCTAATCTTTTATAAGCACCCTTAAATAGCTAATATTTAAAAACACCCATATTTAAGACAAGTGTTAGTATATCATCTTTAAAATTAATTGGCAAGCGTTTTTTTTGTTTTCTTGAAGCTCTTCTATTCTTCAAAAAAAGGCTTGCATATTAAATAAATATAATATATAATCTAGCTACAACTTAATGGGGTGCTGATTTTATTGGCTGAGAGGAACTTTAGTTCTAACCCTTAAACCTGATCTGGATAATGCCAGCGTAGGAAAAAGAGCAAAGTTAAATTGCGTTTTCATGTGCCCTGGTGTTACCAGAGCACATTTTTTAATACTAGGAGGCTCTTAATGAAAAACAAAAATGTAGAAAAATTAGTAACCAGTGCAATAATGATTGCATTAGCAACTGTGTTAAGTATGCTTAAGATTTGGGAACTACCAATGGGCGGTTCTATAACTTTATTTTCAATGTTACCAATATGTGTTATAGGATATAAATATGGTGTTAAACATGGTCTATATGTTGGCTTTGTTTATGGATTATTCCAATTGATTTTAGGAGTTAGTGGACTTAAAGGGTTATCACTTGCTACTGTTATTGGAGCTATTTTCCTTGATTATCTAATCGCTTTCTCAGTCTTAGGATTCAGTGGTTTATTCCGTAACAATAAAAAAATGAGCTTATCTCTTTCATTAGCTCTAGGTTGTGGTTTAGCTGGATTTCTAAGATTCCTCTGTCACTTTATTTCTGGCTACTTATTATGGGCCATATGGGCTGAAAAAGTTGGTTGGGCTGCTATCGTTTATTCTTTCCAATACAATATATCCTATATGGGTATTGAAACTGTTCTTACAGTAATAGCTGCTGGTATTATCGGTGCTGCTATCCCTAAAAATTTACTAATCAATAATAAATAGCATAAAGGGCATAACAAGATATGTTCATATTTTACATATGCAATAAATAGTCATATCATTACATAATATATCAATCATCAATATTTCTATCAATTTTAGAAATATCATTTATTTTTCTTTTTAGATATATCACTAGAATATTTATTAGTATTTGCAAAACGAATCTATAAAAACATATATTAAACGTGTAAAAAAATACTATATCATTTGAGATATAGTATTTTTTTACTTTGCTTCTCTGCTTATATTAAAATAGAGAGCCTTTCGGCTCTTAATTTCCACCTGTTCCAGTTCCACCAGTTCCTGTACCTGTTCCAGTTCCACCAGTTCCTGTTCCACCATTACCAGTTCCACCTGTTCCTGTTCCTGTTCCTGTTCCTGTTCCTGTTCCTGTACCTGTACCTGTACCTGTTCCAGTACCAGTTCCGCCTGTTCCCGTTGTAGTAGTTGTAACATTTCCGTTATTATTATCATCGTTATTATTCGTTCCATTTGTTGTTGTAGTAATAGTATTCGCTGTATTGTCTTCCTCTGTTGTATCATCAGCACATGCAGTAAAACTCATTGCTACAACTAATAATACTGTAATTAATAATAGTCTTGAAATAATATTTCTTTTTTTCATTTCTTTTCCTCCATATAATAAATTAAGTTAATTGTAATTAACATCAATAATATTATGTGCAGAAAATATTAATCTAACCGTTATGATCAATGTATTATATTCCCATTTAAAATACTTCATTAAAAAATAGGAGAACACAAATATATCTGTTTTCTCCTATCTCAATGTAGTTTTGTAATCATTTATACTTAATATAATTTAATTTAAATTAATTTAATTTTTAATTTTTTTAACATAATCTATAATAACTGTTCTTTTGCCATCTTTGCAAGTCTTTCAGCAGAGTTTTTGATATGCAAATTTGCTAGTCTTTCTGCTTCATCTGCATCTCTATTCTTAAATGCCTCTACTAATGACTCATGCTCTTTAACTGACATTACTGCTCTTTCATAAGACGAAAGTGATGCTTGGCGGTTCTTTTCAACATAATGATGAAAATCAGATAAAACATGTCGTAATTGCCTACTATTTGATGCTTCATATATTATATCATGGAATTTATTATCTAGTTCATATAGAGTATCTAAATGTCCTTTTTTTAAATGAAATTCTGATAAGTATAGTATTTCTTCAAGTTGCTCTATTTGTTGATCTGTTATATTCGTGATTGCCCACCTAGCACTTAATCCTTCAAGAACAGAACGTATAGCATATATGTCTAGAACATCTTTTGCATCAAGACCAGTAACAACAGCACCTTTATTAGGAATTACTGATACTAAGCCTTCTAATTCTAATTGCCTTATTGCCTCTCGCACAGGTGTACGACTTACACCTAACTCGGTAGATATCGTTGTCTCCCGAAGCTCATCATTACGTTTATATCTTCCATATAAAATATCTTCTCGTAGCTTGTTAAATACTCTACCTCGTAAGGAGTATTTATCAGTTACTTCACTTTGAACACTATTATCACTGCCCAATTGAAGCTCCTCCTCTATATATTACCCTATTTTCAAAGCCTATATTTAACATTTCTTAATCGTTTCCATTATATAATCTGCAAATTCAGCACCTGTAGCTCCATTATCTCTGCCTGTCATCACAAGTTTCTTTTCAGTTACAGTACATATATCAAGAGCCTTATAAAGTTTATCTGATTTCTCAGAATATCCAATATGTGCAAGAAGCATTGCGCCTGCACGTATTACACTACAAGGATCTGCGTAAATATCTCTACCTTCATCAACCATACGAGGGGCTGATCCATGGATTGCTTCAAACATTGCATATCTCTTTCCTATATTTGCTGATCCAGCTGTTCCTACTCCGCCTTGAATTTCGGCTGCTTCATCCGTTAATATATCACCATATAAATTTGGAAGTATGAGGACTTGGAAGTCTGATCTTCTTTTTTCATCGATTAATTTTGCAGTCATGATGTCAATATACCAATCATCCATTGAAATTTCAGGATATTCAGTTGCAATTTGCTTACAAATATCTAAGAATTTACCATCTGTTGTCTTAACAACATTTGCTTTTGTAACTACAGTAACTTTTGTTTTCCCATTTTTACGGGCATAATCAAATGCAGCTCTAGCTATTCTTTCTGTTCCTTGCGTAGTTGTAACTGCAAAGTCAAATGCTAAATCTTCACTAACTTGAACCCCTTTACTTCCAAGCACGTAGGATCCTTCTGTGTTTTCTCTATAAAATGTCCAATCGATACCTAATTCTGGTACTCTAACTGGTCTTACATTTGCAAATAAATCTAATTCTTTTCTCATTGCTACATTGGCACTTTCAACATTTGGCCATTTGTCGCCTTTTCTAGGAGTTGTTGTTGGTCCTTTTAATATTACATGACATTCCTTGAGGTTAGCTAACACATCCTCAGGAATCGCTTTATTTGCTGCTGCTCTATTTTCAATTGTTAGTCCATCAATGATTCTAAATTCTACTTTACCAGTCTTCACTTCATTCTCTAGTAAATATTCAAGTACTCTATGGCCTTGTTCTGTTATTGCTGGCCCAATACCATCTCCACCGCAAACACCAATTATTATTTTATCTAATTCTTCGAATTTTAGAAAGTCACCTTGTTGTTTCATCATTTCAACACGTTCTAATTGTTCTCTAACAACAGCTTCAAATTTCTCTAAGTAAGCTTGCATTCTATTTCCTCCTAAGTGCTTTATTAATTGTATTTATTCATTAGTTTGATTACATTAATTTTACCACCTAAGAGAATCATTTGTGTCTCTTTCCCGGTAAGTCCAATATCCATACTATAGAATTGATTTTTAGTTTTGTTTTCAACTATTACAGTCCCATTTTCTACTTGCCCTTTAGCATTATCAATTACTAATTCATCATCTTCATCAATTTTATCATAGTCGTCCTTATCGATAAATGTTAATGGCATAATTCCTGAATTTATCAAATTAGCCTTATGAATACGTGCAAATGATTTTGCAAGTACCGCTTTAATACCAAGATAAAGAGGGACTAATGCAGCATGCTCACGACTAGAGCCTTGACCATAATTTTCTCCTCCAATTATAAATCCACCATTTCTTGTCTTTGCTCTTGCTGGGAAATCCGGATCACAAGGTGCTAGGCAAAAATTTGATAAGTGTGGAATATTTGATCTAAAAGGAAGTAACTTAGCATCTGATGGCATAATGTGATCAGTTGTAATATTATCTTCTACTTTTATTAATGCTGTACCGGTAACAATGTCAGTTAATACTTTATTGATTGGGAAAGGTTTAATATTTGGTCCTTTCACTACTTCAACTTCACTAGGATTTTTTGAAGGTGGAACGATCAAATTATCATTTACATCAAATTCTTCTGGCATATTCACTGTAATATCTACGTTATACAAAGTTGGATCAGTCAGAACCCCTTCAATTGCAGAAACAGCTGCTGTTTCTGGACTAACTAAATATACTCCAGCGGAAGCAGTACCACAACGGCCTTTAAAATTACGGTTGTTCGTTCTTAATGATACCGCATTTGATGCTGGTGCCTGACCCATTCCGATACAAGGTCCACATCCTGCTTCAAGGATTCTAGCTCCTGATGCAACGATATCTGCTAAGGCTCCATTTGATGATAACATCGTTAATACTTGTTTTGATCCTGGTGCAACTACTAAGCTAACATTTTCATGAACTGTTTTTCCTTTAAGAATCTTTGCTACTCTCATAAAATCAAGGAAGGATCCATTTGTACAACTTCCTATAACAACTTGATCTACTTTCATACCAGCAACATCCGTAACGGATTTAATATTATCTGGACTATGAGGGATTGCGACCATTGGTTTTAAATTATCCAAACTTATCTCAATAGTCGAATCATACGTACAATCTACATCAGGTTGTAGTTCTCTCCATACATCAGCACGTCCTTGAGCATTTAAAAATTCTTTTGTTATTTCATCACTTGGGAAGATTGAAGTGGTCGCTCCAAGCTCAGCTCCCATATTCGTTATAGTTGCGCGTTCAGGAACAGTAAGAGATTTAACTCCATCTCCAGTATATTCTATTACTTTTCCAACTCCGCCCTTAACTGTGAGTATTCTAAGTACTTCTAAAATAATATCTTTCGCCGCAACAAATTTATTTAAATTACCGGTTAATTTTACATTAACTACCTTAGGCATATTAATATAATAGGTTCCTCCACCCATTGCTACAGCAACATCTAATCCACCTGCACCTATAGCTATCATTCCAATTCCACCACCTGTTGGTGTATGGCTATCTGATCCTAAAAGTGTTTCTCCTGGAACGCCAAAACGTTCCAAATGTACTTGATGGCATACTCCATTACCAGGTTTTGAAAAATATATTCCATGCTTATTTGCTACTGTTCCTATATATTTATGGTCATCTGCATTTTCAAATCCTTGTTGTAACATATTGTGATCAATATATGCAACTGATTTCTTTGTCTTAACTTGGTCAATTTCCATAGCTTCAAACTGCAAGTACGCCATTGTACCAGTTGAGTCTTGAGTTAGAGTTTGGTCAATTCTAATTCCTACTTCAGCCCCTGAAGTCATCTCTCCTTCAACTAGATGGTCTTTAATAATTTTCTGCGTTAAATTCATACCCATAACTTATTTCCTCCTAGTAAAATAACACTTAAATAACTATGTCGCTCACAAATTATAATTATAATACAATATTCATTTCATTACAATATTCGTCAATTATTTTAGTTAATTCTTCGTCTGTCATTACAGTTACACGTCCTGATTCATATTCAACATCAACCCATTCTTTTACCTTTTCTACTAATGGGTGTTTTTTATCAAGAGCTTTATCATCTTTCAATTTATAATAAGTATTAATCCAGTGTGCAACACCCGCTATACCTGAAGTATCTGATACAGAAACTAAAACTGGTCTGTTTAATATTAAATCAGTATCAAAAATATTGTAAATTTCTTCATTCTTTAATAAACCATCTGCATGAATTCCTGCTCTTGTAACATTAAAGTTTTTACCAACGAACGGAGTTCTAGATGGTACTCTATACCCAATTTCTTTTTCGAAATATTCTGCTAATTCAGTTATTACAGTTGTTTCGATTCCATTTGTTTCACCTCTAAATTGTATATATTCAAAAATCATTGCTTCTAGAGGAGTATTTCCAGTTCTTTCACCAATTCCAAATAAAGAACAATTTACTGCGCTTGCACCATATAACCATGCTGTTGATGAATTATTTACTGCTTTATAGAAATCATTATGGCCGTGCCATTCTAGTTGATCGGATGGAACTCTTGCATGGTGATTTAATCCATGAATGATACCTGGTACTGATCTTGGAATAACGGCTCCTGGGAAAGATACTCCATAACCCATAGTATCGCATGCTCTAATCTTAACTGGTCTACCATATTCTTCTCCAAGCTTCATAAGTTCTAAGCAAAATGGAATTACGAACCCATATATATCTGATCGCGTAATATCTTCTAAATGGCATCTTGGATTAATTCCTGTTTCTAAGCAATCTCTTACGATATCTAAGTAATGTTTCATTGCTTCACGTCTTGTTTTCTTTAATTTATAGAAAATATGATAGTCTGAACAACTAACAAGAATTCCTGTTTCTGGCATTCCAAGATCTTTTACAAATTGAAAATCTTTCTTTGATGCTCGAATCCAGCTCGTAACCTCAGGGAATTTATATCCTCTTTCCATACACTTATATACTGCATCACGATCTTTTTTACTATATAAGAAGAACTCACTTTGTCTCACTACTCCATTTGGACCACCTAGCTGATGTAAATAATCAAATATTCTTACTATTTGTTCTGAAGTATATGGTGCTCTTGATTGTTGACCATCTCGAAAAGTAGTATCTGTTATCCAAATATCATCTGGCATATTAAGAGGAACTAGTCTGTGATTAAATGCTATCTTAGGTACTTCTGTATAAGGGAAAAGATTTCTAAACACATTTGGTTCTGCCACATCATTTAAAGGGTATGTCGTTTCTGTACGTTCTAAAAGATTTGTCTTGTTACTAAAGCCTATTTGATGTTCCATTTTACTTTCCTCTTTTCATAAATTATATTTATGTATTATTGTATACAATTATACTATTGTTGTCAACTTGTTATGCATATTTTTTTTTCATTGAACATATATATTATTAATGTAACAATACTATATTGACAAAGGAGAGTGTCATATGAAGTCAAACGATTTAAATCACTTTTTATTATCAGACATACCTGATTCTTTTATTCTAAATAAAGATACACTTGAGGAGATTAATAAACAACGTTTTCAATTATTAACTACGCAAAGTATCCCTGATGATACATATAGTGCTGTTGCTCAGCCAGCTCAATCAGTTGAGTTAATAACTGCTTTTCTTT
The DNA here is from genome assembly GCA_029256575.1 of Clostridiales bacterium. Lineage (GTDB taxonomy): Bacteria > Bacillota > Clostridia > Lachnospirales > JAQSXR01 > JAQSXR01. Next base: position 53,062 of record JAQSXR010000002.1, read on the forward strand.
TCTACATGTGTATAAAAGAACTTATTTAATATTTACCAATAACGTTAATGTGCAAAAACCCGCGGCAAAATCCGCGGGTTTTTGCTGTATAAAAATATAATAATACATTTTTGCACCAAATTCGACATCAAGAATATTATATATTAGAACAATTATATAAAGGAGCATTTAATATGGGATGTTTTAATGACAATAATAATAGTAATAATAATGAAGCTTTATGGATGACCTTATTACTTTTAAACCGTTGTAATTGTGGGTGCGGTAACAGATGTATAGACACTTGCAAATGTAGGCCATATGGTTTTTTCCGTAGCGGATTAGGTTGTGGTTTCGGTCGCGGATGTGGCTGTGGTAGTAGATGTAGTTGCGGTGGCAGAGGTTGTAGAAGATGTGGTAGTAGTTGCAGTTGTAGTTGTAGATGTGGTTTTAATTGCTAATAGATGCTACTGTAGGCAAAATATCCATAAAAAATACAGGGTGTTTAATAACCCTGTATTTCAATTTGTTTTCTACTATGATGAAAATTTAATTTAGATAATACTTGATTCATACTATTTTTCTTGAAAACAGTATCGATATCTTGAACAATTGAGTTATCAATAAAATTATTATCAGCCATTTCTCGCATTATTTTTATAGTTTGATCATGTTTTAATGCCTCTCGATATGGTCTCTCTTCCGTTAAAGCAGTATAAATATCAACACATGCAAGTATTCTGGAATTTCTATCTAAGTTTTCTTTGGTTAATCCATATGGATATCCACTGCCATCTAATTTTTCATGATGGTTGGATGCCCATTCCGTAATTTCTTCAAACCCTCTTATCTTTTCAAGAACCTTTCTCGTATGAAATGTATGTGATTTAATCTGAAAAAATTCATTTTCACTTAGCTTACCTGGCTTATCTAGTATACTTCTTTTAATAATAAGTTTACCTATGTCATGTAAATCTGCTGCTATTCTCATCTTCCAGTATTCTTCTTCTTCGTAACCATAATATTCACAAAGAATTCCTATTCTTTCACTAATACCTTTTGAATGGTTACCTGTAAAATGGGATTTAGCATCAATTAAATTACTAAATATTTGTGATACATCCCTTAACTCTTTATAACTTATATTTATTTTAACATTAGGTATAATGTTAAAAACAGCTGCCTCAATATACATACTTTCTAATTCACACCAAAATTCAGCCTTTGATTGTATCTCAAGAAAAGTCTTAACGATGTCAGGGTCAAATCTTTTGTTTGCTTCGTCTTCTATGTAATGATGAATATTAGGTATTGTTTCTTTTCCAACATATTTTAGTGCAACGCAATCTGCCAATGCAATTATGCGTGAATAGAATGGTATATCTGAAGATGAAATACCAAAAATACCTTTACCATCATAGTGTTCATGATGATATAAAATTACATTTTTCTTTTTATTTATAAATGGAAACATTTCTAAATTACGTTCTCCATCAATACAATGGATTCTTTTCTTTTCCATATCCTCTAAACTAGTTTCATTATGTAATAATACATTTGACATACCGTTGTCATGTAACAACGCATATGAAATTAAATCAAATAAATCTTCATCTGTCAAATTATGAGCTTTCCCTATTCGAGCTGAAATATAGGCTACACTCTTTCCATGGTCTGTAACATTATCTATTACATCTTTTTCAACAAAATCCAAAGCATATGATATAGAAACAAGCAAATCATTAATGTTAAGTATCATATCATCTTCCTCTTAGATTATGAAATAAAATCCTATTTACTTTCCTATTAATTTATCGTTTTCAAATATATGATAAATCAACCAATTATTAATTAACTCAACCAATTCATATATTGCACTAATTTGTTTGTCGTCAATCGTATCTATATCATATTCTGCAAGTTTTGCTATAAATGCATCATGTTCTGTTTTTTGAGTAAACATTCTCTTATAGTTAATGCTTCTCATATATTCCTCTTCATGATCAAAATGCATCTTTGTATAGTCTTTAAGTTGTGTTACGATATCCACTATATAATCGTATTTGTCGTGAATTAAATCATTCTTCAATAGTTGATATGTCTCATCTGCTATTTCAAATAGTCGCGTATGTTCTTGATCAATAAATTCGATTCCTGTTAAATATTCTTCTTTCATTTCATACATAATTGTTCCCTCCATTTTTATCGTATGCTTGGGTTATTAAGGAAGCAAATTAAGTGTGAAAGAATATTCTTTCACACTTATATCTGCTTGGTTATTTATTGGATTTCGGTTTTCCATAAACCATGAAGATTACAATATTCATATACAGCTACTGGTTCTTCCGCGGTAACTTCGAAAACAGCACTTGGTTTTTCATTTGGCGCTAAATATTTTATCTGGAAGCCTTTATTTGTCTCCAAACAAATCCATTGTATGTAATGTTCTTCTACCATTGGATGCTCTATACTGCCAACTTCTACTAAAATGTTATTACCTGATACTGTAACAACTGGAAGATGTTTTTCTCCTGATGCGTCTACTGTATTTGCTGTAAGTAGTGTCATTTTATCTCCGCAACAGCTTACTGAAGCTCCTGATTCGTTAATTAAAGTTATTATATTACCACAATGTTTACACAAAAAAAACTTTATATCTTTTTTCATAGTTAATTACTTCCTTTCTTTTAAATTTAATTTTGGGTCACCGTTACTAAAAAGATTATTTCTTGTCATATTTTGTCTATACACATTCTAATATACTCTAATTCTATTATATTATCAATAGAATTATGCACATATTATGCTTAAGGGCAAATGTATAAATCATACATTTGCCCTTAATATACTGCTTTGTTTCGTATTTGATTATGAATTTATTTCTTCTTCTCGATACACTTATTATGTATCTTCCTATAATTCAACAAATGCTTCTTTTTCTAGACCGCACACAGGACATACCCATTCTTCAGGAACATCTTCCCATGGTGTGCCTGGTTCTACTCCATTGTCTGGATCACCTAATTCTGGATCATAAACGTAGCCACAAGGACATTCATAACTTTGCATAATGCTCACCTCCATTTTTATTATTAAATATATATAATAAAATATATATATTTTTTATATCGGCATCAATCGATTGAATACCGACATACATATATTATACACATATTTGTGTTCAATATGCAAATTATATTACTATAGCTTATTAATTTTGGTATAATAGAAATAGACTGGAGGGGTTCTATGTTAAGGAATAATGAAATTACATTTGTAAATACGCATTTAAATTTTTGGGATAAATTAAATACGAACGAAAAAAACCTGGTAATAAGTAACACATCGCTAATTACTTATAATAAAGGATTTAATCTATATAGTGCTGATACTGATTGTCTTGGGGTTCTTATTATTAAAAGTGGAGAGTTACGCACTTATATATTATCAGAGGATGGACGTGAAGTAACCCTATATCGACTTACGGAAGGAAATACTTGTGTTCTCTCTGCTTCTTGTATCTTAAATAGTATCACTTTTGATGTTCATATTGATGCCGAGTGTGATAGCGAGGTCTTTCTACTAAACATATCTACATTTAGCAAATTATGTTCTCAAAATGTATACGTAGAAAATTTTGCTTATAAGACTTCAATCGAGAGATTCTCTGATGTAATGTGGGCAATGGAGCAAATACTATTTATGAGTTTTGATAAACGCCTAGCTATTTTCTTAATCGATGAAATGTCAAAAACAAATACTGCAGAAATTAGTCTTACTCAAGAACAAATAGCAAAATATATAGGAAGTGCTCGAGAAGTTGTTTCTCGTATGCTTAAAACATTTCAGTCAGAAGGTATGGTTGAATTATCAAGGGGATCAATTCGAATTACCAATAAAGAGAAATTAAAAAAACTTCTTTAATTCTACAAAACAAGAAAACCTCAAATATTAGTCAATTTTAACTAACCTTTGAGGTTTTATATATATTTTATTTTATTGTAGCATAGATAAAATAGCTTGCTTTGGTCTTGCCCCTATAACAGTTTCTACAACTTTTCCATTCTTAATAACAACTAAGGTAGGTATACTCATAACCTTAAATTTACTTGCAAGCTCTTGTTGTTCATCGACATTTATTTTCCCAACTTTCGCTTTCCCTTCTGTTTCAATTGCTATCTCATCTATAATTGGAGCGACCATTCTACAAGGTCCACACCAAGCCGCCCAAAAATCTAATAATACCGGTTTATCAGAATTCAAAACTTCAGTTTCAAAATTTTCCTTTGTTACTTTTAATACGCTCATAATCATTCTCCTTTTTATTATGTTATTGTGTTGTTTATAGTTTCATTATATCTTTATTTGAATTATTATCTGTGATAAGGTCACACACAAATAATTACAGTTATGTGACTAAGTCATTGAAGCAATTGTAAAATAATATATAATTAGATTAAGATCTATTAAAATCCCAAAATATTGGAGAATAACCTATTTGGAAGGAGAAATAAATTATGAATAAAATATTAATTGTTGGTGGGGTTGCTGGTGGTGCATCTGCTGCTGCTCGACTTAGAAGATTAGATGAATTTGCAGAAATAATAATGTTTGAAAAAGGTGAATATATATCATTTGCCAATTGTGGCCTACCTTATTATATAGGAGGGGATATTAAAGAAAAAAGTTCTTTAACCTTACAAACTCCAGAAAGCTTCCGTAGTCGATTTAACGTTGATGTTCGTGTCAATAATCAAGTAATGTCAATTGACAAAGATGCAAAGCAAATAAAAGTATTAAATGTTAAAACTGGTGAAGAATATCTTGAAAGTTATGATAAATTAATTTTATCACCTGGTGCTGAGCCAGTTAGACCAAATCTTCCTGGAATAAATGAACCTGGCGTATTTACACTTAGAAATATTCCTGATACTTATAAAATAAAAGACTATATTACGAAGGAAGCTGTTAAAACTGCCGTTGTTGTTGGTGGTGGCTATATCGGTATGGAGATGGCTGAAAACTTACAGCATGCAGGTTTAAAAGTAACCGTTGTTGAAGCTGCAAATCACGTAATCGCCCCTCTTGATTTTGATATGGCGTGTGATGTACACAATCATATTCGCCAAAAAGGTGTTAATCTTATACTAAATGAGGCTGTTAAATCGATTAGAAGTGTAAATAATCAGCTTGCAGTAGTTCTTGAAAATCAAGAAATATTATCAGATGTTGTTATTATGTCGGTGGGAGTTAGACCAGAAAGTAAACTTGCAAAGGATGCAGGTTTAAATATCAATCCAAAAGGTTCTATCATTGTAGACGAATTTATGCATACTTCAGATGACAATATATATGCTGTTGGTGATGCGATAGAAGTTACCGATTATGTCGTTGGTGATAAAACATATATTCCATTAGCGGGTCCTGCAAATAAACAAGGTCGTATTGCAGCAGATAACATCTGCGGTTTAAATCGTTCATACCGTGGTACTCAAGGTACTGGAATATTAAAGTGTTTTGATCTTACTGTTGGTACTACTGGTATAAATGAAACCAGAGCAAAAATGGCTGGATTAAACTATGAAAAATCATATACTTATTCTGCTTCCCATGCATCTTATTATCCAGGAGCAGTTAATATGTCAATTAAAATTATTTTTAATAAAGAAGATGGTCGATTATTAGGTGCACAAGTCGTTGGTTATGAAGGTACGGATAAACGTACGGATGTCTTAGCAACAGCAATCCGTGCAAATATGACTATCTATGATCTAGCAGAATTAGAATTATCTTACGCACCACCATTTTCATCAGCAAAGGATCCTGTTAATATGGCTGGCTTTACGGCGGAAAATATATTAACTGGTCAGACAAAGATTTTCCACTGGGACCAAGTTGATTCTCTTCCCCGTGACGGTAGTGTAACACTTATCGATATTCGTACACCAATAGAATATCAAAACGGAACGATTGAAGGATTTATCAACATTCCAGTCGATAATCTTAGAGAAAATCTACACAAATTAGATAAATCAAAACCAGTTTATGTTGTGTGTCAAATCGGTCTTCGTGGTCACGTAGCATGCAGAATACTATCTCAACATGGTTATGAATGCTACAATCTCTCTGGTGGATATCGTTTATATAATACCATTAATAGAAAAACTGCAATAAAGGAAACAATAAATGTTGATACACAACGTTTCGTTTCAGCAGCATCTGTACCCCAAAAAACAATCGAAGTGGATGCATGTGGATTACAGTGCCCAGGTCCTATAATGAAGTTATCTAAAGCAATGAATGAAGCACAAACAGATGATGTAATTCTAATAAAGTCCACTGATCCTGCTTTTAATGGAGACGTTGAGGCTTGGTGTAAAAGAACTGGAAATACCTTATGCAGTGTTAAGTCTGAAAAAGGAATTTCTGAGATTCTGGTTAAAAAAGGTGGAGAACAAGTTGATTCTTTTGAAGGAAGCAATGGGAAAAATATTATTGTTTTCTCTGGTGATCTAGATAAAGCTATCGCTTCCTTTATTATCGCAAATGCAGCCGCATCTATGGGCCGAAAAGTATCAATGTTCTTTACCTTCTGGGGACTAAATATTCTAAGAAGACCAGAAAAAGTGTCAGTTAAGAAAAACTTAATTAGCAAAATGTTTGGCTTTATGATGCCAAGAGGAAGTAAGAAATTAAAACTCTCAAAGATGAACATGGCCGGTATTGGAGCTAAGATGATCCGTGGTATCATGAAGAACAAAAACATTGACAGCCTTGAAAGTCTAATTCAGGCCTCAATGGAAAATGGTGTCGAGCTCGTAGCTTGTACAATGAGTATGGACGTTATGGGAATTAAAATGGAAGAATTAATAGATGGTGTAAAACTTGGTGGTGCAGCTGCAATGATTGCTCACGCTGAAGAATCCGATATGTCGTTGTTTATATAGTAAAATAATAAATCAAAAAACCCGATTGATTCCCCTAATGGGATATCAATCGGGTTTTTATTTTTTCATTCATTAAAATATCGGTACTTAAATTAATAATTTATTAAGATAATAATTCCTTAATATCTATCAAACCCCAACCTTGTTTTTCTTTTACAAAACCTACATCTATAGAACTATCCTTTAGCTTTATCTTAACATCTTTATTCGTTAAGTCCGGATATTTTTCAAGTAGCAAAGCGACCGCCCCGCTAACGATGGGTGTGGACATTGATGTTCCACTTTTAATTGTATAAGTATCTCTCATTGGATTTCTTCTTTTACCATAGAATTTTGCATCCGTCATACAAGACACTACATTAGATCCAGGAGCGATTACGTCTGGTTTTTGAATCAAATTAATAGTGGGACCTCTACCAGAATAATTCACTTTTTTATTCCCTCTAATGTTTACTTGACGATCATCATCCGACGCCCCAACTGTAATTATTCTTCTGCTAATACCAGGTGTCGTAACACTCATTCTTGCTGGTCCATTATTACCAGCTGCCACTACTACCACAAGTCCACTATTCCAAGTTGCATCTACACCTTTTACTAGAGCAGATTCTTCTCCCTCTTTATTCTCATCAACTCTACCAACCGATATATTCACAACACGAATATTATATTTTTCTTTATTATTTATCACCCATTGCAATCCAGCTAATAAATCAGAAATATTTCCATTACCCGAATGATCCAGTACCTTTACTCCAATTATATTGCAATTAGGAGCTATCCCACAATACTTTCCCCCGGATGCACTACCGTCCCCCCCAAATATTCCTGCAACATGCGTTCCATGACCATTGTCATCGTAGGGAATATCTTTATCGTTTACAAAATCTTTAAATGCTACTATTCTATCCCTACGATAGATAAAATCCTTATGAGGATATACTCCTGTATCCAACACTGCGATTCCTATATTTTTTCCTGTAATTCCATTTTGGTGAGCCCAACTTGCATTTACTGTATTTCTAGCACTATTCATCTGCGCTGCTATATGCGTATCTATTTCAACTTTTTCTATACCCTCAAGCAGCTTTATATTTTTGACACTATTTTCTGGCACTTCAATAACCCATGAGTTAATCATCGGCAATTCATACTTAACCTTGCCTATTCTTCGTAAAGTTTTTTCTTCTCTTCTAAAAACAGAGCAACTTACTATGATCTGAACAAACTTTTCCTCAGCTGCCATTTCCTGCTCCTATGTTGTTTTGTATAATTATATTATAGGAGAAAAGCTGTATAGAACTAGAACTAGAAAAAGCATAATTATTTGGTTTACATAAATTATCCTACAATGCCAAGTGCTTATTTCATGAAAACCCTTATATAATCCAAACTTCGATTTAATTTTTCCACTTGTACACCTAAATCAGTTAGTGCTGTAGCTTCCATGGTTATGGCAGCATTATAGTTTTTTAACTTTAAATATTCAAAAAACTTCTCAAAGTTTATCCAACCTTCGCCAATTTGTAATCCCCTAAATTGACTCCAATCCATATGCCCTCCAGCATAATCATTAATATGTATATGTCTGATATGTCCGTCATTCCACAACCACTGATTTTCTTGCTCATACACAGAATCTAATTGACTATGGAATGCTGCAAATTTGGTATCGAAGGTAAACGCAATTTGTGGGTATTTCTCAACTAAGCTCTTCATATGTAATAATGGGTTCTGTTGATTACAGGCTACATTTTCTACCGTTAGAAGTAATCCATATATTTGTGCAATCTCTTGTAATTGCCCAAATTTATCTATATTATACTTAATATTTATGTCCGAGGCCATGCCACCCCATAAATGCAAAACTAATTTCTGAGAGTTTAACTGTGATGCATATTCACAATTTCTTTTAAATAGTTCAAATGCATTCTTCGTATAAAGTGCTTCCTTCTGACTAATATATTCACCAATATTTTTATCTAGATGAAAGACTGGAAAGTTTAAGCCTGAATTTCTCAAGTCTTTAAGGATTACATCTATATTTTCATAGAGAGCTTCATAAAGTAAAAATTCAAAGCCATCACAATGCAGCTTTTGGGCTAAATCTGGTAATAATTTGTGATTTCTACCATTTTTACTTCCAATAAGTGCACCCGTTGAGCATAATATTTGACTTTTCATTAAAATACCTCATTCTATACTTTCTTCCTAAATAAGTCTTTTCTTCTCAATCCATTGGCTTTTATAGCTTTCCTCCAACCAAATTCAGCAGCTAATTTATAAGCAAATCGAGGAAAATTTGCAGTTATAAATAGAGTCTCCCCCTCTGATGAATTTACTATATTATCAGAAATTATCTTTAACGCAGTACCTAGATTTTTCTTAGGTCCATGACCAGCAGGAACATTACCTAGACCAGGTATCATGCCCCCTGCACCTATGCCAATACCTTGCCCCCATTTCAAACCAGACTTTTTAGTCCAGTGTTTCATCATGTCTATTGCTAGAGCATTATGTTTACCTTCATAGAATCCACAGTTCACTAGTGTATACACAACAATTTCTTTTTTCCCTATTTTATCTATATATTCTTGGAATCTTACTAGACAATGTAATAAGTGTGATGGAATACCATCCACATATAATGGAAATGCAAATACGATTGCCTCACAATCCAATATAGATTCCATCTGTTCTTCTTTAATCTCTGGACTCTTAAAATGCTCTTGTATAATAATGGGCTCATCACCTAAAAATTTTTTTAATTCTTGTAAAATAGCATTTGAAGCACTATCTTTAACTTTAGGACTGCCATTTATAAGTGCAATTTTCATAATATTTCACCCTCCATTTCTTGGATGCTATTATAAAAAGATACTTCATGCTTGATACAATTCATATTAATGCTGTTGGCCATAACCAACTTTTTAGCAGTATCCATCTCTTCTTCTATAATATTGTCGCCATAGAAACATACCTTCAATTTGTAGCGTTTATTATAGCGATTTTTATGATGCATTTCCCCATTTCTGTATGTGAAATAAGGAAGAACAAAAGAAATACTCCTGTCCATTACATTTTTTACAAACGGGGAGAATCCCCCATAGCAACAATTACTAATAATTATTACTTCATCACATTTCGAATATAATTCTCCCATATCCCCATATTTATCTCTTATAACACAAGCTGCCGGAGTCTTTACCCAACATCCAAAACAACCAATACAATTATGTATTTCGTTATTATTCGATATTACCGTAATATCCTTGCCAATGACATTAAACTTTAAATTGAAATCATTCTCATTTAAATCATGTATTAATATCTTCATGTTATCCCCCATTAGATTCTCAATATTTACAGATTATTTCTTACAGATAATTTTCTTCAAAATTAACAAGTGATACTGATTGAACCTTATCAATATCATTAATCGTCTTAACAAAGTCAGTATTATTATTCCTTACTTTAACTTTTAATGTTAATTCGATTTGATCCTTTGTCAATGTCTTAGACTTAATTACATATGTAATACCTTGTAATGCATTATTAACTGCTTCCTCACAACTATTATGATAATAAGCTATAAGCATGTAGGATTTCTTACTTGTTTTAAAAATAGATAATATTACTATAACACATCCAATGAATAATGAACCCGCTACTGCTACATAGAACAAACCTGCACCTGCTGTAATTCCTACAACGAGTGACCAAAACATGTAGACAATATCCATTGGTTCTTTAATTGCTGTTCGAAACCTTACAATACTGAGCGCACCTACCATACCTAATGATAATACTACGTTCGAACTAATCGTCATAATTACTAATGCTGTTACTAAGCTTATTGCCAATATCGCCATATTATACGCATGACTATATATAACACCTTGATAAGTTAACCTGTAAATTAAAAATATAAACAAACCAATAATGAGTGTTATCCCCAATACAGTCAAAACATAAACTATATCAAGTTGAGATGCTTGCTGTTTCCCCATAAATCCTTCTTCTAAAATATCTTTGAACTTCACCGCTGCATTATTCATGAAGCAATCCTCCTAGTGTTTTATTTTTTTCTAAACATAAAATATATTTTGAAATAGCCGTTCTATCTAAAGAACCAACTTGCAAAACATCCTTAACAATACTGGGTAGAAACCCAGAAAATTTAACTTCTAAAATCATCATGTTCCGTTGTAGAACTGGTCTTGTCATAAGCTCTGAGTTGAATATGTCACTTCTAGGGCCAGCAAATCTTAAGTCTTTATCAAAGGTGATTCGTACATCTCCTTGCTCCATTATAAATGCTTCTCGATTATAATCTACAACAATAGCAGGCTTAAGTCCATAATTCTTCATCTTGAATAACCACTCACTCATTAAATCGTTACCTTTTACTTCTAGGTCGTTGGTTTGATTTAGAATAAGTTTATTATAAGTATCTTTCGTTATCGAATGTACATCCTTATATACAAATTGTTCTTGTTTCGTCTTTTTTTCCATTTTAATTTGTTGATCGCTATAATTATATATTCGAATTCTGTATTTACTTCGATTTGATACACCACAATATTTTTCAGCTTCTGCACTATGATATACATCATCAAAATAAAGACTTCTGATATTATATTCTCGATTCGCTACCAAATCCTGTTTAAACATATGTTTTAATCTTTCACTTAGAATTATGTATTGCTCATAATTGATATAATACTTCAGTTCAAAACGGAATTTATGTTCTTTTGTATTATTCATTCGAATTTGCCTCCTCAAGTTGAGATGTAACACTAGCTATTTTCTTTTTAAAATACTGATTTTCAGTACTAAGTTTCATCTTTAATGAGGTATTAAAATAATTTGAAGTATGCTCCCCATAAACACGGTTTAATCGATTGAAGGTTTCTTCAAATTTAGAGTAAGTAAAATAATTATTTGATGAATCAACAAGTATTTCTAAATAATCCTCATATTTCTCCCTATATGCGTCTATTTCCAGTATCTTATCAACCAAAGGTTTACGAACTTTACCTTTTGATAATACAGAATCAATACTTATATATTTATAAATATCTGCATTAAGTAGTCCAACATAGTTTGTCGCAGGTTCCCCACCCCAACCAGCTCCAAAGCTGTTATCATAATCATATGGCAATAATGCTATTTTGCCATCATTATTAAAATACAAGTAGTAGTTATTCCCCATAGCACGATAATCATCCGGTCCTCCTACCAAAATTCCCATTGCTAAGTAACGAAGGAACATATCCACATCAAAGTTCTCCTCAATATAATCCTTAAACAAATCTCCTTCAAGTAAATTAATATTATCGATAAAATCATATAAAACTTGGTGATCAGCCTTATTTTTATTTGTTTTAAGGTCATAGGCAGGTCGGTAATTATATTTCCAATTTTTTATACCAACAGCACTCTTATCCCTTATTCGCTCTAATGAAGCAGGTCCATAATTTTGCCATAAACATTTATATAAATTACCTTCATCTCTGTCTTTACCATAACGTTTTTTTAGAAATTTTTTATCAATCGGTTCAATAATCGTATAAACTCCATAATCATATTCTTTACCATCAATAACTACTATAACTGTTGCTAATGATGCTTTGACCGTGTTAACCCCTGCACTATTAAATAAGTCATAAGCAAATATTTCATGGATTAACGATTGATCGGATCCGTTATTAAATTTAAAATTAAGTTCTGATAAGTCTGCAAACTCTCTATTATTCAAGTTTATATATGTGTCGGTTCCCTCTATTTCACTAAAAGTTTCATCAAATTTAAGCTTGAAATTAAATCGGTTTATTTTCCCATTTGTTTCTGGAACAACACGTGTCGTATTCCCCTTTGTATGAATTCCTACATCTTTAATAACACTCTCACCATAATTGTCAGTATAATAAATATCAGCTTTTCTATAAGTTCCAACTCTCATACTTTGATCAATTCTGAAATAATCCTCCATATCCTGTGACATGCCATCCCATTCTTCTTGGCTTATTACAATCTTAAATTCTCGAAAATTGTTATGATCAAATAAATGCTCAAATTCAGACGTGCATTTAACATTTGTAGAATACACTTCTAAAAGATTTGGCTGATATGACTTACTTAATACAGTAATATAGGCCAATATCCCTACTGTTACGAGAAAAACAAGTGATAATACTAATTTGCGCATATTGTTGCACCTTTCCTTCGTATTTTTTAATTCTAAATCATCAACGATACATTTTTATTTATATAATTAATCATGTACATTTTCATTTTTTCCCATATCTAAAACCATATCTATTATACACAAATTCAGACTATAATACTAACAAAATTTTATCTATTTTTACAATAAATTTGCAAAACCTTTAGTTAGGCAAATAAAATAAGCTGTTCATAATTTATAATATGAAACAGCTTGTTTTTATTTCGATATTTTCTTTTCTACTATCTTTCTTTTTAATTATTTTTCTCCGTCCATTCTAACTCCAACTAAGAAATATTTATTAAAAATCAAATAAATAATTACAATAGGTATTACGGTTATTGTAGCAGCTGCCATTACTTGGTGCCACATTGTTCCTGCATCTTTTGAGGAAAAGGTTTGAAGACCTAAAGTTAATGTATATTTTGTTTCCGTTTTCATATACAACATTGGTTTTGTGAATTCATTCCAGAATCCCATAAATATAAACACTGCTTGCGTTGAAATAATAGGTTTTGCAAGTGGCATGCATATTCTAAAAAATCTACCATATCGTCCTAACCCGTCAATACTCGCTGCTTCTTCTACATCTCTTGGAAAATTAACGAAGAACTGCCTCATCATAATAATACTACCAATATTAGCTGCCGCTGGAATAATTAAAGCTGAATATTTGTCTAACATACCTAATTGTTGAATAATTAAGTAGTTTGGAATCATCAATACTTGGCCAGGTATCATAATTAGAGCCATCAAAAGGAAGAATATTTTGTTTTTCCCTGGGAAATCTAGCCTTGATAATGAGTAACCTGCCATAGTGTTTACAAAGATATTAATTACAGTACCAACAGTTGCTATCATAAAAGAGTTAATAAACCATTTTGGAAACAGTGATGAACGCCCAAAAATATATATATAATTATCAAATGACATATTGTCGCTATAGAGCGACATATTACCATTAACAATTTCTTTCAATGGTTTGAAGGAAGCGGATATCATCCAAAGAAATGGGTACAGTGTTGCTAATGCTACAAATATTAGTACAATATATAAAAGACTTTTTCCTATATTGATCTCTTTCTTTTTCATAATTTTATACCCCCTAATACAAGCTTTCAGACTTATTTACTTTTTGTGATATGAGAGATAATATCATAATAAGTACAGCTAGCATTATTGCTAATGTTGCTGCAAACCCCATAGCATTTTGTGTTCCAAATGCATATTTATAAATCATTAAAGAAACCGTTAGGGTGGAATTAGCTGGTCCTCCAGATCCATTTGAAAAAATATAAGCTTGATCAAACATCTGTAAGGTACCAATTATACTTGTTAATAATACATATGTAGTCATAGGCTTTAAATAAGGTACGGTTATGTAGAAGAACTTCTTTATTGAATTCGCTCCATCTATTTCGGCTGCTTCATACATAGATGCCGGTAAGTCTTGTAAAGTTGCTAGATATAGTGTCATATAGTATGGTATGGTTGACCAAATGTTCATACCCATTATGACTTTTAATGAAAAGTTGGGATTATTCAAATAATTAATACCTGTATCAATAATACCCATCTTAATTAATATTCCATTTATTGGTCCTGTTACGCTGAACATAAACATAAATATAAGGGTTAATGCGGAACTAGATGTAAGTGTCGGTAAAAATAATGTTGTTCTAAAAAACATCTTTCCTTTTATTTTGCTATTTAACACTGCAGCGATAACAAGTGCTAAAAATGTTTGGATTGGAACTACCACCAAAGAAAATGTAAGTGTATTCTTAAAAGCAACTCTTGTTGTTGAATCGGTAAACGCTCGAAAGTAATTCTTTAGCCCTATTGGAGTATATGTTTTTGCAAATAAATTGACTTTATGAAAAGACAGGTAAATTACGAACAAGACAGACAAGCCTATAAAAATACTCGTTATTAGTATTGACGGTGTTAAAAACAGATAAGCTTGTTTATGCTCTCCCTTTTCTCTTTTTGTATATTTGTATTTTGTAATCGCTACTTTATTGCGTGAATCGGTCAAGTCTTAACCCCCCTTTTCTTAAAATGCGGCGTCTTTTTAGAAAGTCGCCGCAAGTTTAACTGATTTATTTTGAATTATTTATTTCATCATTTGCTTGTGTATCTGCTTTTTTCATTGCTTCAACTGTAGTCATTTCTCCAGATACTACACTCTGAATATAATTTTGATAAGCTGAATTAATGATTGAAATAGTTGTTCCTTTTTGCCAAGGAACTGCATACTCAACTTGTGCTAGATGTGTTTTCATAACTGGATCAGATTCTATTTTCATTTCTGTTGCTACGTCATTTCTTGAAGGAAGACATCCAGCCCCAGCAACCCAAGTAGCCATTCCGTCTCCTGTAGCATATTTGATCCATTCTTTTGCTAACGCAACTTCTTTAGCCTTAGAATAAACTGCATATCCAACGGTGAAGGACATAGAACTTTTTTCACCTAAGTATGTAGGCATATCAATTACTTCAAAATTAATTTCTGGATAGTTTTGTTTTAAATTACCATATACCCAGTTACCTTCTTCCATGATAACGCATTTTCCTGTACCGAACACTTCTCCATTCCAGCCAAGACCAATTTCAGCAGGAGTCTTATATGCTCCTGTATTTACTAAATCCATCATGAAATCAAGATTCTTAATAACTCCATCGGAACTTAATGTTGACATTTCATTTTCATCAATAAGACTTGCTTCATTTCTTTCAAACAAGTGTAAATTTCTTGCTAAATCTTGGTTATAGGTCATAGCCGTAACTTGCCCAACACCATATTTAGCATCTAATTTTGCTTGTAATTCAGGTAAGAAAGTTACCATATCTTCTAAAGCAGTTGGAATATCTGATAATTGTAATCCTACTTCTTCTAATATATCTGTATTAACGTACGTTGCTAAGACTGAAACATCTTTTGGTATTGCATATATTTTTCCTTCATCTGTTGTAAATGCATCCATTAAGTTACTATAATAAGCATCCGTGCCCATCTCTTTTGCATCCAATTCTAACATTACATCTAGTGTCGCATAGAATGGGAACATACTACCATCTACATAGAATACATCTGGAGCCGTCCCTCCGATAAAATCTGCTTGAATTTGTGTATTAATATCCGTATAAGTCTTTAACTCAATCTTAGCTCCGGTTTTCGCTTCAAAGTCTTTAATTACTTGGTTTAAAGCAGCTGCCTCAGCATCATTTCCACCCCAAATACCAACTGTTAATGTTTTACCTTTAATCTTTTCTTCTACTGATTTACCTGTTTCTTTTGTCCCACAAGATGCTAGGGATAAAGCAAGAACTACTACTAGTACCATTGAAAATAATTTTTTCATTGTTTACTCTCCTTTAGTTTTTTTATAAAACGTTTTGGTAGCTATATTATATACCAAAACGTTTTGGTTATCAAGTAGTTTTGTATGTTTTTTCCATAATAATTTCTAATTTATGGTTAATTATATAATTTTTGCTGTATATTTGAATCTCTATCTCTCTTTCTTTTGTAACATTTTCTATACTCAGTTTATCTTTATCAATACTTACTTCAAGTGTTTGTCCTTGCCAAACGATAGAAAAATGTAATGAAGCCCAAGTCTTTGGAAGCCTTGGTTCAATCCTAAGTTTTCCATTCAGCATACGTAAGCCACCGAAACCATAAACTATACACTTCCAAATCCCGCCAATGGATGCCGCGTGAATTCCATCATCTGATGATTTCATATTTGGACCCAAATCTATTTCGGCAGCGCGTCTAAACAGATTGTATGCCATTTCATAATCTCCCATATCATTTGCTAAGATACAATGTGTAGATAGGGATAACGAAGAATCATGTAGTGTTCTAGGTTCATAATAATTCCAATTTGCTTTCTTTACGTCCAGAGAGAACATATCTTCCATTAGTAAAAATAAAATCATTATATCTGCTTGTTTTGAAACTTGAATATGGTTTACTTGTTCAAGGCTGTAATCTAAAAACATACTTCCGACATGTGTCTGATTCTTATATTTCGTTAAATCAATATTTTCTAGTGTTAAGTATGTACTATCTTGAGGAATAACTAAATCTGTATCTCTTGGAACGGGAAGGTAGATTTTATCAACCCTATCTAACCACACTTGGTATACTCTCTCTAAATCAAGCTTTACACATAACTTCTCAAATATATCAATTTTCTCTACTTTCAGAAGTGTATAGTATTCGATTGCTTTCTTTATATTCCAATACGCCATATAATTGGTAAACGCGTTATCGTCAATATTTTCTTTGTATTCATCAGGTCCAACTACTTCATTAATATGATATTTACTATCATCTAAGCTATACTCCAATCTTGAAGACCAGAACTTAGCCGTATCTAGAAGTAATTCATACCCATATTCGTCCATAAAAGATTGGTCTCCCGTTACCATATAATATTGCCATATACCATAAGCGACATCTGCCGTTATATGTTGTTCAATAAATCCTGACCATATCTTCGTTGGTTTACCTGTTATGATATCTGCAGCCCCCCACACAGGAGTAACTTCTCCATCATTGAGCCATGCGGATTCCCAAGGGAATTGTGCCCCTTCATAACCATTCCCACTCGCTTTATCGTGTGCCCCTCTTAATGTATGATATCGGTATTGTTCGAGCTTTCTTGCAATCTCAGGGTTAGTAAATGTAAAATATGGTAAAACAAAAATATCGGTATCCCAGAAAGTGTGGCCTTTATATCCTTCTCCGCTTAACCCTTTCGCTGCAACACTCATGCGGTTATCATGACTTGGCGTCATAACCGCTAGATGATATTGTGCAAATCGAATAGCCAATTGGTCATACTCATCTTCTGACTCAATAATAATCTGATTTTTATCCCAAACTTTTTCACTCCATGCGAGCGCAGATTTTGCAGCAATAACATCATAGCCTTCCCTCGAACTTTGTTTTAGAGCCTCCAAAGATATTTCCTGAAGTTCTTTTACATCTTTATCTTTATTTTCAGCATCTCTAGAAGTATAAACATTGGAGATTTTTTGAACTTCCATTGTGATACCTTTTCTCAGTATGTAATTATATTCACGAAAAATTTTTCTTCTTTCTATCACGATACGAGAATCAATCTCTACTGAATTGCCCTCTATAGCAAAAGATATGGTTGTATTATGTACAAAATCAATCTTTGATTGAGTGCTGGTTTGGATGAGCTGCATATACTTTTGATCATATAATCTTTTATCACCATCTGATAAATGTTGCGATCCACTATTACTCATTCGTCCATCTATTCCGGATACGATTTCCAATGTTACATCATTATTTATAGGTGTTATAACTATTTTCTGTGCGATTAGGTGGAGATTCTCAAGAGATACTACTCGGTAAAATTCCAAATTCAATTCATCTCCTTGTGGAGATATCCAATCAACAGACCTGTGCAACTCACCTGTTTTTATATTTAGTTGTCGTGAATAATGTTTGATTGTACCTTTTTCCAAAGTGAAACTCTGTCCATTTATAATGATTTCAAAGTTAACAATATCCGCAATATTAGGAAGTTCTGTTACTTCATTGTCATCAAATTTATTAAATGTACCTGCAACAAAGTAATTTCTCTTTTCTCCTAGATATCGTTCCTCCGTTGTTGAACGAATTCCCAGATATCCATTCCCAAGACTCATAATTGCTTCACATTTGCCTAAATATGCACTATCAAATTTATTTTCCTCTACAATCCAATTCTTCGCCTTCTTATAATTCATATTTGTTGTCATATTGCCTCCTAATTCATGTCAATACTACCATTCATCAATTTCAATACAATAGTTTAATTACTTTATAATTTACCAAAACGTTTTTGTTGAAAGTTAATAATAAAACTGCTTAAATAATAACAATTTAGCAGCTGTTACCTAGTTGTAAAAGTAATAATTTGAAAACCATAATGTAAAAATAAACGTACAAATTCCATATCCTAAAATCAGAAAAAATGGAAAGTTACAAATAAATAGAAAAACTCCCAAAATAATAAATAAAGTCATAGAACATATGATTGATTTTTTTGAGTCATTCGTATCTCGATATCGTCGAGAGCTAAGTTTACTAATTATCAAACAAACTATAAAGCCTATGATAACTAGTATTGGATCCATTGTTGACAGTATTGATTTTTCATCAAAGTTCATCTTCTATCTCCACCTGATTCCAAATATAAATAACTTTTGTCTTTGCAATTCGGTCATGAATGGTTCTCCCATCCTTAAAAAATAACATTATGATACTAACAATAGCCAATGCCCATCCCACAATCGGAAAAAAGTATATTGTTTTAACTAATTCACGCATACCATATTCAACTAAAGTAGGGGTTGTATCCTCTATGGTAACAACTTTGATTTTACCAAATCGTTTACCAAGTGTTGCACCATTCATATATTCCATAAATAGTGCTCCATATACCGCTAGCAATAATTGAAACAATAATTCTACTTGAACCTCCGATAACTTAAAATACATAAGCATAATAAAAATAACAGGAAAGGCTATTATGATATAGTCAATTAGAAAACTCAAAATCCGAATAATTCCATTTACTTTTTTCATATTCCCTCCATACCAAAACGTTTTCATAAGTATATAATAAAGGGGTACGAACTATTTGTACATAGGTAATTTATCTAAATAATAGATATAAAACCATACACATTACACAATGTTTTTTTACTTGACTCTTAATTCTTTATCTCATTTTCCATACTATGAATGACTTACAAGTGAAAGAAAGCAAAGAAATTATTAGGATTCTTAACGAATCGATTTTACCGTCTTTCTTTCAACTAAAGTATATGGTATGTTAATATGAGATGTTTTCTTATTCTCTTCAATCATAGCAATTAAAGCTTCTCCGCCCTTTTTTCCCATCACAAATGGTTCTTGACAAATTGTAGTCAGACCACCATTTACAAATTTCGCCGCTGGAATATCATCAAATCCTACTACTGAAATATCTTTTGGTACCTCTTTTCCGATACTATTTATTGCAGTTATTACTCCTATTGCCATAACATCACTCGCGCAAAAAAATGCAGTGATTTCAGGATGAGTATTTAATAATTCTATTGTTTTCTCATATGCAATTTTCTCTTCAAAGTCACAAGATTTTATGTATGATAAATCAAGTTCCAGTCCATTTTCTTCTATTGCTTTAACATATCCTTTATATCGTTCCTTAGAAACTTCAGCAGAAGAACTTCCATTCACCATAGCAATCTTTCTATGTCCATTTTGAATCAATAATTCAACAGATTTATAAGCTGCTTCAGCATTGTTAATAGATAAGGAACATACATTTTCCCCTTCTACTTCAGCATCTACAACTACACAAGGAATTTCACTTTTTGCAAGTTCTGTATAATATGGATCATCCATTTTAATTCCAGATATAATAACTCCTTCTATATTTTTCAAACGACATAGCTGAAGATAATTCATCTTTTTTTGCTTTGCACCATTTGTCGTTAATAGAATAAACTCATAATCATTTTTCTCTGCTACACAATATAATCCACTAATCATTCCAAATACAAATCCGCTATCTTCTCTTTGTTGCAAACCAGATACTAATAAAGCCAGGACTTTTGTAGCTTTTCCTCCAAGAGAACGGGCATTATCATTCGGAGCATAGTTAAGTCGTTCTACTACTTCTCTTATCTTTTCTTTCGTAGATGCACTAACATCATTATATCCATTAAGTGCTCTAGATACTGTTGTAATAGACACTCCTACTTCTCTTGCCACATCTCTAATACTAGCCTTTTTCATTCGATTTCCCCTTTGCATATTCTTTGATAACTATATCATTTTACATTTTTTTACGCAAGCTGATTTCAATCGTGATTTATCCGTCTTGTCTTTAATTCTTTAATGAATCAATCGTTTTGCTTAATCTTACTCCGAAATCTTTACTTAGAATATCACTCTTATCTAATACTCGTATGCCCATCTCTTTGGCTCTTTGATAAGTAGCTATTTTACTGCTTTTAATGTTGCTAAAGGTAACTAATATACCCTTACCCTTATTGCCTCCGATTCTTTTTGTATTAATTACTATCTCGTTAATTGCAGCAATATCTGGTTCGCGTAACTTACATGATATAAAAATAGGACTAGAGTCTTTGCATAAAACTACATCTATTTCGCTACCTACCTGTTCAACACCGTCGTTCGCATCCCAATCAATCATAGCACCAAGTCGAACATCAGTTACTCCATCTAATTTAAGGGCTTCTATATATACAAATATCTCCAACCAAACTCCATAATTAGTCAAATATTGTTTTGCTAATGCTGATGTGAATTTAAAACTAATATCTTCACCTATTCTTAAATGTTTAATTAATCTTAGTGTTTCACAATATTCCAATAATTTTCTATCTGGTGTAATGGTTTGTTGATTGAATTTTATACTTTCCTTATTGAATACCTCAAAACCCTTTTCACCAGCCATTGTCAATTGCATATACCTACAAGTTTCGCTCCAAGCACTCAAATCTTTGAAAATAAATTTACACATTTTATTCAAATAATCAAAATCATCACGATTAGGTTCAATATGAGAGTTACCAATCAAATAGGCTCCCTTTGCTGATAGGTAATCAACTAATGTTATATTTTCTGTCGGACATATTATACATTCTTTATCAACATCAATAAGTCTATTATTTCGAATATCGGCATAAATCATTTTTAATCCGCGTTCCTTGGCTATTTTATATCCACCTATCGCCATTAATCCTATTCCACCTGTTAAATCAACTACACATTCATCATTTTGAGGGATTATTCTTTTCATTAAATCACATACTTCTCCAAGGCTTTCTGAATCAACCGCATACATCTCATGACGCAAATCGTTTAGATGCATTTTACACGTCTTAAAGATAAGTTCAATCGATTTTCGTTCTGTTACTTCTTTATCATAAATAAAGATAACCTTATCTGGCTTCATAGATAGAATTGATACTAAATTCGTTAAGCTATCATCATCATAATACTCTATTTGCACTAGCATGTATTCACTCCTATAAAATATCTAATTATTTCTATTCTCGTTATGAAGACAGTTATCAATAGCAATAACCAAAGCACTCACAAATCCTGCATCTTCTGGAGAAGGTATATCTAGTTCGTAACTATCTCCCCAAGAAAACCATTTTTTATGAACACTTCCATAGTATTGACCATTTCTTAATATGTCATAATCCATACTCATGAAATCTCCATTGATTTCAAAATTACCAAAACTGCTATTCACATTTAGCTTTGACTTAAAAAAAGCAAATTCTTGACTAACTGTTGCACATAAATAATTACTATTATTATAAATCTCATATTCTGCAAGTAAAAAAGTTAATTTTTTCTTTATGAAGTATTGTTCCTGACCATTAGAATCATATAAATGAAGTTTTGCAGCCAAAGTGAAAAACTCACTTTGAACATCATAGACAACATTTCCTTCTGCATCCATAATATCATACTTATCATTGAACGAAAAAACCCTTTGTTTGATATATAATTTCATTTTTTTACCCCCTGATATTCTTTTAATTTACGAACTATGGTGAACTTTTAATCGTTTCTATTATTTACAACAATCAAATATGCGGTCAATAAATGTGTATGGAATAGCATCCCCATTATTTATCATTTCAATAAATTCTTCTTTACTAACCCATTTTGCTTGCTCAACTTCTTCATATTGTAATGATAATTCTTTTGTTTCAATATCTCTCTTAATAATCCAATAGTCATCAAATCCACAACTAAACTCAATAGTAAATTGAACATTTTCATTCGTTAGATCTAAATCAATACCCAATTCTTCTTTAACTTCTCGTATTGCTGCTGTTCTGCTATCATCTCCTGTAACGGCAGATCCTGCAGCAGATAAATCCCACATTCCTGGCCATCCTTTTTTCCATGGCTGTCTTTTCTGAATTAGTATTTCACCTTTGCTATTATAGATGCAAATATGTACTACTAGATGATATTCTCCCGCTTCTAAAGGTATACTTCTTATATGTTTCTTACCCGTTAATGTTCTACTCTTATCATATACATCCCAAATTTCGTTCTCATTATCTCCTATGTGTTTTTCCATTTTTCCCTCCGATTTAAATCTTACTTATCATTATTTTATATCAATATTATCTAATAGTCAATTTAACCTATCAAGGAAGTCTAACTAGTCTTTCTTATATAGCATATCCGTTTGAAGTCGCTTAAAATATTGCAGCGCTTTATCCATTATGATAAAATACATTATATACCAATGTTTAAATGAAATACAAAGGAGAATGAAATGTTCCTACATAAGTTAACCGACTCTAATTTTAAAAATGTTAATGTAACGTATATCCCCAATCCCTCTCGCTATTCATCAAGAGGTATCTTATTAAACGATCAAAAGCAAATTGCTATGCTCTATATGTCATCGAATGGTTACTATAAATTACCTGGAGGTGGTGTTGAAAAATCAGAGACGAACGAAGATGCCTTTCTTCGAGAAATAAAAGAAGAAACTGGATTTGACTGTAAGATACTTTATTATCTTGGAGTTGTTGAAGAACACAAAAATAAGAATAATTTTATGCAGTTATCTAGCTGTTATGTTGCAAAGGTTATAGGACAGCCTCGCGATGTAACATTAACTGAAGCTGAAAAAGAATTAGGATTTCAGCTTACATGGATGGACTATCACCAGGCAGTAGAAATTATGAATAAATCGATTCAAGAATGTACCGACTATATTATAAGTTTTATGCTATTAAGGGATTCAACAATTTTGAATGAAGGTTGGAAGATTATTTCACAACCTCCAGAAACTCCTCTAATGTTTTAATTACATAATCGCATTTTTCTCCGCCATTTGATCCATTCGGATTGTACCAACATGTAGCAATTCCTGCATTTATGCCACCTTGTATATCAGAAGATAAGCTATCTCCTAGGATTATCATTCTTTCCGTATTTGTATTCTCAATAGCATTGAATACATAATCAAAGAATTGTTTCTGTGGCTTTTGAAACCCAATTTCTTCAGAGATAAATACACCCGACATATATTGCAATAAATCCGAATCTGCCAAACGACCATTTTGTGCGATCTTTGTGCCATTTGTAACAATGTATAGCTTGTGATTTAATGCTAAGGCTTCACAAAGTTCTTTTGCACCAGGTAGCACAAATGCATATCGACTAAGTGCTGTCAAATACTCATCATTTATAGTAGAACAGTCTATGTGTAACCCTATCTCTGCAAAAAGCGTTTCGAATCTCTCTATTAACATTCGCCCTTTTTCTATTTCACCACGTTCAAATCTGAGCCAACCATTATCATTAATTTCGTTGTAACGCGCGTAAATCTTGTCTGTATAAATTACTCCAAATTTCTCTAAAGTTTCTTTTAGTGCCGCTTGCATAGATTTAGTAAAATCAAGCAGAGTATTATCAACGTCAAGTAGTATTACATCATATTTTTTCATATTATCTTTTTCTCCCTTATTCTTAACATTACTTTTTTTGTTAACTAATATATGTGCTCGTTCGGACACTTTCTACAATTATTGCAATCCACCAATTTATATGTTTTAGTCATTGTTCTTATTTATAGATAATAACACCCTCTATTTTCTCTGTCAAATCAATCCTAGTTATTAAATTATACTACTTTTTATTTCACCTTCTGAATTTAAATTAACAACATTCACATAACAAATTTTATCTTGAAGTTTTTCAAAGTAAATATTATCACTTGAGTTTTATTATTATATGTTTTAAGATGTTATTTGTAAGTAATAAAATGTATTACTTATTATATATATATACTAACAAGCTAAATGTATTATATATCACAAGTCTAAAGAAAGGAAAAGTATGTTTATTGGATTCTAAATATTTCATATATGTTAATAACATGAGTAATTATAAGAAAAAAAACTATAATAAATTAATAATATTACTTTCTATAACACTATTGCTTTCTTTACTACTATCGCTTTATTCTAATATAATTCCTCTTAACTGTTTAAGAACATTAGGTACTCGAACTATATTTATTTATAACCAAACAGAAGGATATGGTGTTAAACATACAGATGATAAACAAGAACTTTTAAACTTATTAAGTTCATTGAACTTAAAGAAAACTAAACCTTTTAACATAGATAATCTATATTATCGCATTTATATACTACGAAACATTAGAGGAACAATATCTATAGGTTTTTTTCCAGATGGCATTGTAATAAATGGCAAATATTATAGTGTTAAAAAAGCATCTTATGAAAAACTAGATGATATTTATGAAAAATTAGATGATAGATATCCAATGATTAAAGTGCAACAAACTATAGATTATGCAGAATAAAAGGAGCTGTTGCAAAATGACTTATTTAAGTCATTTTACAACAGCTCCTTTTAGCAAATTAAATATTACATGTATCTGAAAAACAATCAATCTCCACTTGCAATCTTACCAGTGAGCTTGCGTAGCCTCTTCATTTGATAACTTATCTCTGTTACTTAACATCAAACATACTGCATCTAACGTTATATGAAGACTTTGATCAAATAAGGAACTCAAAAGCTGAATTGACCCTCTAGCCG
Source organism: Clostridiales bacterium (assembly GCA_029256575.1). Lineage (GTDB taxonomy): Bacteria > Bacillota > Clostridia > Lachnospirales > JAQSXR01 > JAQSXR01. Next base: position 78,899 of record JAQSXR010000002.1, read on the forward strand.
CTCCTGTTTCTGATTTAATGGTTCCAGGAACTAAGAGAACTTTATTAGCCATCTTGGCAATGGTAGAATCATTTTTGCTAGTTACTGCAAGAACTTGGCATCCCTTTGCTAAAGCTTTTTTAGTATCCGTAACTGCATTGTCAGATTCTCCTGAACCTGAAACAACAATAAAAATATCATTTTGTGAAACAGCAGGTGTAATTGTTTCACCTACTACATAAACGGTATATCCAAGATGCATCAATCTCATAGCAAACCCTTTTGCCATTAATCCAGAGCGGCCTTCGCCATCAACAAAGATCTTTTTATCTTTGTTCATGCAAGAAATAAATTGATCAAGCTCTTCTTGTTTTACCTTATGGATTACATCTGTTATTTCTTCTAAAATATTATTTAATATATCCATTTAATCACGTGCCTTTCTGGCAAAATCTCTTGCCATTTCTTTCATGTTTTCAGCCTTTGTGATTGCACCGCCAACAATTGCAATTTCATATCCACCATTTTTAATAATCGAAAGTGTTGATAAACTAACACCCCCTGCTACTGCCAGCCTAGGACAACCCTCTAATTGCTTACTACTTTTTTCTACTAAAGCTTCAAGTCCTACACCATCTTTATCCGCAGGTAGGTGCACACAAAAGATTGCATCCTTAAATTGTTTCAATTCATTTAATTTATCGTCTGATACTTCTAATAGATCTATCATATATTCTTTCTTATATTTTTGAGCCACATTACGGCAAATTTCAATAGAAGCAAGAGCAGATCCACCCATTACTGTTGCGATATCCGCACCAGCCTCATAGACAGCAATAAACTCATATTCCGCTTCATCAATTGTTTTAATATCAGCAAGAATTTTTACCAATGGAAACGCTTTTTTTATACGTCTTACTGATTCTAGTCCATAATCTTTTATCAAAGAAGTTCCTATTTCTACAATATCCGCATAATCCTTAACTGCTTCAATGGTCTCAATTGCTTGTTCCACTGTAACTCTATCAATCGCAACTTGAATTTTCATAAGTTCTCCTTCTAATTCTATTTGTTAATAATTTTACCTTCTGAAGAAATAAATGCATCTAATTCAGCTTTCGTTGGTAATCCTTGGTTATCACTTACGTGTTGAACTTGAATCGCTCCAATAGCATTTCCTCGTCTTACACATTCCTTTAATGACAAACCTTCTAATCGACCGCTGATAACACCTACTGCAAATCCATCTCCTGCACCTACAGTATCAATTACCTTTTCTACCTTAAATCCTTCAACCGTATATTCTTCTTCTTCTGTTTTCACATAGGCCCCTTGAGCACCTATTTTAATGATAATATTTTTAACTCCCTTTGCTTGATAAAATTCTGCTATCTCTTCTGGCTTATTGCTTCCCATAAGAATCAGCCCTTCTTCCGTTCCTGGAAGGAGTAAGTCGCATTTAGTAGCTAAATCATTAATAGTTTCTATCATAACTTCTTTACTTTCCCATAATGCTGGACGTAAATTAGGGTCAAATGATATAAATACATTGTTTTCTCTAGCTCTTTCAAAAAGGCGATAGGTAGCTAAACGACAAGATTCTGACAAAGCTGGTGGTATCCCAGTTATGTGCACATGCTTAATACCTTCAAAATCAATTGCATCAATTTCTTTTGTTGATATATGAGAAGCTGCGGAACCCTTTCGATAATAAGGTGCATAAGGATCTCCATCTATAACCTTGTTCTTTAATTGTAATCCTGTACGATATACGGAATCAAATGTAATAAACTCCGTTCCAATTCCTTCTTTTTGTAAAAACTTCTCAATATAACGTCCCATTGGTTCTTCACCAAGTCTTGTAATATATGTTGCTTTATGTTGTAATCTAGTTAACCCGATACAGACATTTACTTCAGCTCCTGCAAGGGACCTTGTAAAATGCTCTACATCTTCTAAAGGCCCCACTGTATCTGCAACAAACAACGCCATTGGCTCACCAAATAAAATAACTTCGTACATCTTTAATTCCTCCCTATAATCCAGTATTTTTAAATGTCAATATTTCATTAATTAGTCCGTGGGTCTTTTTGGTATCATGGGGATAAAGCATAATTCCATCAAACAAATAAGGATTATAATCTAAGTTTAATAATTCTCGTGCAAATGACATTGCTGCTATTTCACTCAATGCAATTAAATGTGATTTATACCGTATTGGTCCTAATTTCCATAATTGAATCTTCTTTGTTTTGGTATAAGTTTCATTTTGTTCTTCAACAAAGTGGTAAAGTTCATGCGCTAATAACATAGCTTCCACATCAACAAATCCGAGTAACTCTCGCATTTCATTCTCATCAATCAGTTTTTCAATCTTCTTTACATTTCCTGAGAATATAGTAACCTTATTCGGATAATTGAATCGAGCAAATACAATGTAATTATCAGCACCATCACTATCAGCATAAGTAACTTGAACACCTAACATCTTAGCATATTCTTTTATATCTTTTCTTCCATAGAGAGCAATTAATTTTTTCGCTTGCTCTGCACCACATTGATTGGCTAGAAGAATCATTTCATTCTTTTCTTCCTTTGGTATCTTGTGTCCCAAGGGGTCTCTAGAAAATGCATAGTTTCCCCATTCCATATCATCTAGTTCTAGAAGTTTAATTGTGCTTTCTTTTATCATATATCATTCCTTGCACCAACAATAACAATTTCTTCATCTGGTTCCATTAGTCCTAATTCTGTATCTACAACCATTTGCAATTGTTCTAAATCCATCATACCAGCATAATCTAGTACCTTACCACCAATACAGATATAAAGATCAGGTGTTAAACGAATATCACTCTTAAATACTGCTAATGCTTCCCACATTTTATTGATGATTTCAGTTGCATCTTTTACAGTGCAACCACACGCATCTCCATCACCTCTTTGAACCTTAATAAACCCTTTTTTATCAACAATTCGAATTTGTTTTCCATCGCCTTTTTTGTTTGGGGATGCAAATACATAAAAAATATTATTTTTAGTTATAAGTTCTGTATTATTTAGTGAAGATCCCATAGATTTTGCTGCTAATTCTTTGGCTTCTACTTCCGTACAAGCTTTCAATAAATCGGTAGTCTGTACCTCTGTAGAACCTAAAGCAATTGCTGTAACTCTAGAAGTTTGAGAATCAATTTCTATTTGAACTTCGATAGAATCTGGTACCGCTCCATTGGCAATCGCCAAATTTGCCGCTTCTTTCTTAATATCAGCTATATCTTGTTTTGAAGGAGTTGGAATTGTACGTTCAACTACATCACGTACCATTGCAAGTGCTACACCAATAGAAGAAATAACTTCTGCATTTTCAGGAATATTATATTCTAACCCCATATGATTTGCTGTATAAGGTAGTAATGCTGCAGCTCCACCACCTACACCAACTAATGAAATTTGATCTTTTTCAATTTTATATTTTTCTGCCATCATTTCAATAACTGGCTTAATTTTTTCATAAGATTTTGCTAAGATAGCTTCTGCAACTTGTTCAACTGTCATATTCATATGTTTTGCAAGTGGTTCCATCGCTTTTCTTGCAGCAGCTGGATTACCATATGAATAATGATCAGGTGTAACAATTCCAAGAACGTTTGCCGCACAACTATTTGTAATAGTTATTCTTTTACCATTCTTTAATTTAATCGCTACATAATCTGCTGGATCGCCTTTTTTTGGTGAAAAGAATTCTACTTGAGGGTCCACTATTTCAGCTTCGTCTGTGTATACTGAATATGGCATACCTGCAATGTGTGCACTTCTAGGGCCAACGTCTGTAATTCCTTCTTTTGAAGCTCGAACCATACTACCACCGGCAATACCAAGAACACGAACATCAAGTGAATTGATATATGTTGGGTGTCCACCTACAACTGTGTAATCAACTGCAGGACGACCATTTTTAATAACACCAATATTGGTACTTGTTCCTCCTACTTCGAAATAAACACCATTTGAAGCTCTAAGATACATTAGCGCACCAACTACACTGGCAGCTGGTCCAGAAAGCATTGTAAGAACTGGACGTTTCTTCATTTCACTAATGTCCATTACTCCGCCATCCCCTCTCATAATCATGAGTGGTACTTTTATACCTGCTTTACGTACACTTTGTTCAGTACTAGTTGCAGTTTCAAGCATTTTAGGTAAAATACTCGCATTTATTGCAGCTGTTCTTGTTCTTCTTGTTAATCCATACAATTTACTTATTTCTGAGGCTACGGATACTGGAATTCCATGTTTTCCTGCAATGCTTTGAATTTGTTGTTCTTCCGTGAAATCATCTACACCAAATGCCTTGGAAGCAACGATAACACTAGTTCCTTCATTCTTAAGTTCTGTGATTGCGCGTTCAACTGAGTCCTTATTAAAGGCTTTCTTTGGTAAATAAGTATGATGAATCTTAATTATTCTTCCAGTTCCTAAATCTATATCCGCTATCTTACTTTGTTTCTTAGCAAGCCAACCTTCTATACCACCTTTTCCAGTTGCTAGAATACCAACCTCAGCAACATCGCCTTCTAGTAACGCATTAGTCGCTTGTGTTGTACTATGTGCAATGAAAATAACATCCTCTGGATCAATATTGTTAGCAGTTAAACATAATTTAAATGCTTCAATAACTCCAGCTGCAACACCCATTTCATGGTCATGAGAAGTCATTACAGAACCTTTACCAATAATATCATGTGTTTCGTTATCTATCGCAACAGCTTTCGTATGTGTTCCGCCAACATCAATTCCTACACGAATCGCTCTTTTTTTCATATTAATTATCTCCTTTTTTTATAAGTATCTCCTAAGTTTTACATCTTTATGACTAAAACTTAGGAGACTATTTACCTACTATAGTGATACAAATTTATTACTACTATCTACCGAAGAAGAAGTATACTAATCCAGTATTAATTGCACATATTGCCCAGCCCCAAAGTACGCCAGAGGTTAAGAATTCCTTCGTTGTTGTTTTTGAATAATTAATACCCCATAAGTTCCAAGATTGAGTTGGACAACAAGATATGTTCATTGTAATTGTTGGAATATAAATTAATGGGAACAAGAATGCTGCTGAAAATGTACCTACACTATTTAATATTGCAAGTGTAGCGGAACCTGCACCAAATACAGTTAATGGACCTCTAAATAATCCTAATGGAGCGATTACTGCAAATAGAATACAGATAAGCAATGTACTTGATGGCATAATTTCACCTAAGATACCTTGGAAAAATACTGCATTTAATCCTGATACCTTATTAAACATTGGAAGGATAAATAAGAATCCAAGCAATGAAGCTACGTCAACAACACCATCGTAAAATGTCTTTGTAATGATTCTTTCGCAATCTTTATATGATTTAATATTACCAGTAACAAATAAAGCATAGAAAGATGCTACAAGGAATGCAGGGATTGGTTGCCATTTAAATACAATCGCTAATACAACTGGTATAATAGGAGTGAATAATGCATACCAAGGTGCTTGTCCATCATTGTTTAAGCTACCTGCTGTTGCTGCCCAAGAATGATTAACATTAGTTTTTCTAAGTCTCACACCGATCATAATAAAGATTACTACTAATTGTACTGCCATTGCTGCAAATCCAAATTTAAGATAATTATTATCATATTGGAAGCCTTCAAAAATACCTTGCATTTGTTTGAAAAGAACTAAGTTTACATACATACCAGAACCAACTGACATTAAGTATGATGAAACTGCTAATGGTTTTGGAACACCAAGTGATAGTAATATTGGTAATACAATAACACCAATTGCTACAACTGCACCTGCTCCGAATGTACTTGTGAATATTAACCCAGTTACAAAACAAAGAAGAATTGTTGTAACCATTGGTTTATCTCCACCAAGTTCTACTGTTTTTCTAATAATAGTTGAAGCTACACCTGTCTTAACTAATACTTGACCAAACCAGCTACCAAAAATAACTACTACTGCGGTTGCACCCCAACTTTCAGGTCCACCTTGGAATACTACTTTTTGTGCCTGTTCCCATGTGATTACTCCACCTACCATACCGAGTGCCACCCAAACAATAGCCATGACCAAGAACCCGATCATTAAGTTACCGCCTTTTACTGCATAAAATGTAAATCCTGCAAACGTGAGTAACAAAATAATACCAATAACTGTTTCTAACATAATATTTCCTCCTTAGATGTGTTTAATCATTAGCATTCTATTATTAGAATGAATAACGTTCTTTTAATATAGCGATTTCCTTAGTAAGTTGCGCCACTGCGTCTGTTCCACATGGGTATTCCAATGCAAGTGGTATATTCTTTGGTAAGATAGCGAGTGTATTTTCCCAATCAACATCTCCTTCACTCAATAAAACTAATTTGGGAGGTTTGTTTCCTAGCACATCCTTAAGATGAATATACGAAACATATTCTTTTAATAAAGAAGCATTGGTCACAGGATCTTCTCCTTGCCATACCCAATTACCAATATCAAAAGTAACAGATACATTACTACCTATTTTTGTAACTTCATCCATAAATCTTTTGATTTTGTCTACTTTTCCACCCTCAGGTGTTTGATCATTCTCTACTGTTAGTTTAATTAAGTATTGATCACATAATGTATTTAACACTTGAATGTCGGCTTCGTTAATCGTCTCAACTTCACCAATATTCATCTTTAAATTCGTACAGTTCATCGAAAAGGCTTCTTTAAAATAATTTTCAATACTTTCACTTTGAAGAATTCCATTTTTATAGAGTAAATCTGGAACAGAATAAAATAGATTAATATTGAACTCTTTTGATTTCTTTTTTATTTCATTTAATTCACTTTCAAAATCAACTATAAATTCTCTTCGAATTTCTGCATTGCTAACACCTACTTTATGAATTTCTTTCAGTAGTTCTTGTTGCAAAATCCCTAGTTGCATTTGTTCGAGAAATACTAATGTGTTAATTACTAATAATTCATCTTTCATGCTATTCTCCTTTATCTATTTGCCTCAATTAGTTTTTGACAACGCCTTCTTAGTTCATCTAGATTTGTTTTATCAATTCCTTTTGTTAAGTATCCACCAAACCCGACAGCATATGCACCGCTTCCAAACCATTCCTTAATATTTGTGTCATCTACACCACCAGTTGGCATTAATTCAATAAATGGCATAGGGGCTTTAATACCCTTTATCATTTTAGGAGAAATACAGTCACCAGGAAATAGTTTAACAACGTCACATCCTAATTTATATGCACGGAACACTTCAGTTGGTGTAGCTGCTCCCAGTGAACATAAGATGTCATTTTCTCTGCAATATTCTCCAACCTCATCTACGATGCAAGGTGCAACAATAAAATCTGCTCCATTCTCGTGTGCCAATTTAGCCTGTTCTTTACTAAGTACAGTACCGGCTCCGATTAATGCACTAGGTAGTTCACTTTTCAAGTCAGAGATTACTTTTTCAGCACCATTGACAGAAAAGGTGATTTCTAATGTATCAATTCCTGCATCTACTAAAGTATGGCAAATTGCTTTTGCTGTATCTGGATCTTCATTTCTAATTACAGCAATAAGTTTACCTTTAATTGCTTGTTTTGCTTGCTCTTTTGTCATTTGCTACCTCCTATCCATTGCTATTTCTCAGTCTATATGGTGTTGTTGAGCCTCTTACCACTAATTTAGGTGGTATTTCCGAGTATTTCTTCTTTCCATCATTTCCCGCTTCTATTCTCTTTAGTAATAGTTGAGCTGCCTTAACTCCAGTCTTATAAGAATCTTGTGCAATTGTAGTTATTCCTGGTTCAATTAAGGAAGTCCATTCCCAATCATCAAAGCTACAAACTCCGAAGTCCTTTGCTATTTCCATCTTTTCTTGTTTCATTGAATGCAGTATATTAAGAAGCGCTACTCCGTTTACTGCAAAGATTGCAATTTCATCATTCGGATAACTATTCTTTAGATCTTTTAAATAATTACGACACACTTGCGTATTATTCTTATCTAATATATAGGTAAAATGATTTCCATCAATTCCATAAAGTTTTGCCATTGCATCGATATATGCGCTATGTCTAATATAACGACTACTGTTATTACCAATCTCAAGAGTAAAAAAAACAACTTTATCATATCCTTGGTTTTTTAAAAATTTGAAACAGTCAAAGGTAGAATCGTAATTCTCGGTAGTTATAGTATCAAGCAAAAAACGATTTTTCAAACATCTATCTGCCATTACGATTGGAAGTCCTTGATTATTTAAATCAATTAAATAATCATCAATATATCCAGTAGTATTTACAATCAAGCCTTCTAATTGGTTATCTAATAGTGATTTGATACTTTCTATTTCACTTTCTGGTCTATTGTCCGTATTGGAGAACAATACTTGATATCCATTTTTCCTACACACATCATTAACACCTTTTACGATATAAGAGGAGAAAGGATTTGTTATATCCGCAATTATGCAACCCACAGCTCCGCTCTTATGAGATTTCAAACTTCTTGCTATGTTACTAGGTCTATAATCTAATTCTTCAATAACTTTTTGAATCTTTTCCCTTGTCTTTACTGACATATATTCAAATTTTCCGTTCAAGTACCTTGATATTGTAGTGGTAGACACTCCTGCATCGCTGGCTACTTGATCGATTGTTGTCTTAGCCCTCTTTATATTGTTATTCATAGCATCCCCCTTTCTAATAGTTTAGAAACCGATTAACAAAGCCTTCAAAAAATAATACGCTTGTTTTCACTGGTATTAATCGATTTACGAAACCGATAAACATAAACTATATTTTTATTATATATAAAACTGCACAGTATGTCAATTATTATTTCTGTTATTCTATACAATTTGCATATAGAAAATTATGTAATTGCGATAAACCCTATAATCTATACACAATTCTATCGATATTCAGCACCAGTTTTATAAATTCTTGTTATATATCAATTTAAATTAATATAATTATGCGTAAAAAAATTGAGGGAGAAGATAATATTCTCTCTCAAACTAATTTAGTATTCTTAACAATATGTATTAAAGACCTAACGTAAAGCCAATTTCACAACCTTCATTTTGTCTACTCTTACAATATATCTCTCCCCCATGCTCATTTATAATATATTTACAGATAGATAACCCTAGCCCAGAACCAGGAACACTTGAACTTCTTGATTTCTCTGCACGGTAAAATTTATCAAATAGATATGGTATATCATTTGAGCTGATTCCAATACCATTATCCTTCACTTTCACCAGAATTTCGCGGTCTATTTTCTCAGCTGTAATGGTTATCTGTCCCACCTTGTCACCCATATATTTCATACTATTTTCAACTAAATTATACATCACTTCTGAAATCCTTTTTTTATCAATGTTTACTAGTGCTTCTGAACAATTTATTTCATAAGAAAAGCCAATACTTTTTTGTGTTATATAGTTATTGAGTTCTTTCATAAGGGGTTCAAAGTATTTTATAAAGTATGTTTCTTTACAATTAATATCTAACTGTTTCAACTCCGCATTTGAACACTTTAGCAATTCATCAATCATTCCTATTAACAAATCTGTTTTATTAATAATAATGTTAACATACTCCTCTTGCTTATGAGGATTTTTTGCAATATGATCTCTAAGCGCTTCACTATATGCTTTGATTGTTGAGATTGGGGTCTTTAAATCATGTGAAATACACGAAATCAACTCTTGTTGGGATTTCTTAAGTGATTCTTCTCTAAGTTGTTTTTCTTTCAATTCATCTCGCATAATTTCAAATGAATAAGTGAGCTCTCCCACTTCATTTTCCCTTACTCTTCTTCCATAAATTCGAACCACTTCTAAATTATAATTTCCTGCAATGATTCCTTTTGCAGATTCACTAATCTCACGCAATGGTGTTAAGATGCACTTATTACAGTAAACTGTCCGAATAAAAGTTAATATAATACAAATAATCATTCCAATTATGATAGGTAAAAAAACTTCATACACTTGCTCAACTTGAGTCTTCATCATTACTTCATTTTGGGGAACTAAAAAAGTAACAAACCCATTTGTAATTTTGTTTTTTTCCAAAACAAAACTTTCTTTCACTAAATTATTATTTTTAATGTAAAAACTTCGATCAAACTGTAGCATCTCTTGTACATTAATGGAATCCCCTATATATGCTTCAAAAGGCTTCTCACAATACAAAACATTTCCATCTAATTCAAACACAATATAAGGATATTTACCTGTTTCATATATCCCCTTTTCTATCTCACTTTTTTGTTTGGAAACAAGTATTCTGATTTGATTATCATACAAATTCAAATCCGCTTCTTTAAAAAGATAAGTACTCCAAAATACTGATGTTAAAAGAACGACTACTATTATAGTAGCCGTTATTATATTTACTTTAAATAGTTTTTTAGTCATTATTCGCATAGTCAATAACCCAAGGTTTCCGTCTTAAGCCAAGACTATTCTCCCCTCCCTTACATTAGACTTTCAATGGACAATTTATACCCTGCACCCCATACTGTTTTTATGTAATCCAAATTATACTTCGAAAGCTTTTCACGGATACGGTTCACATATACGGTAACACTATTATCATCACAGCACTCACTATATCCCCATATATTATTATAGATTTGCTCTTTCGAGAATACTTGACTAGGATTTTGTGAAAAGAAATATAGCATATCAAACTCCTTCGTAGTCAACGGTAAAACTTCTCCTCTTGCTGTAGCTACATAAGAGATCTTGTTCATAATAAGCTCCCCTATAACTACTTTATCGACTAAAGTGTTTACATTACTTTTTGTTCCATTATATCTTCGAAGATTGGCTTTTACTCTTGCAACCAGTTCGAGTGGGCTGAAAGGTTTCGTTACGTAATCATCTGCCCCGATTCCAAGAGCAATTACTTTATCCATTTCTCCGCTCTTCGCCGATATCATTATAATTGGTACATCCGACTTATCACGAATTTCTTTACAGAGATCAAATCCATTTACCTTAGGAAGCATGATATCCAAAAGAATTAAATTAGGTTTATTTGATGCAAAACAAGCACGACCTTCTTCACCAGTTAATGCAATTATTGGTGTAAACCCCTCAACCTCAAGGTATGCTGCAAGTATGTCTGCTAATTCTTTTTCATCTTCAACAATTAGTATCTTTTCTCTCATACCCTTCTCCTTATAATCCTATATAAAGTCATATCTATATCTTTCTATTGGTAAATTCCAGAATTATTCTACTAAATTATATCTAACTTTTTACAATTAATCAACACTTTACCAGTTTGTGTTAATACCTTTATTGTGTTAACACCTACCAACCTTTTTCACTAAGAAATTTAAATACTACTTCTTCTCTATCTTTACTATTTGAAATATCATATTCATCAAGTTGTAAATCTCCATCAATACGTCCATCTTTTAGGTAAATAATTCGGTTCCCACGTATTGCGGCCTTTAAGTCATGTGTTACCATCACAACAGATTGACCTTCTAAATTAATATTAGTAAAAATATCAAGAACATCTTTTCCTTGTGATGAATTTAAAGAACCCGTTGGTTCATCTGCAAATAGTACTTTAGGATTATTAATTAAAGCACGGCAAATTGCTACTCTTTGTTTTTCACCACCTGACATTTGGTTCGGAAATTTTTTCTTTTGCATCGATAAATGCATTTTTTCTAATAAGCTATCAATTTTATCTTCTATCTCTTTTCTTATTACCTTTGTTTTGTAAGTTGGACTTAATATATTTTCATAAACGGTTAGATTAGGAATCAAGTGAATTCCTTGGAATACAAAGCCAAGTTTTTCTTTTCTTAACTTAGCCATATCTTTTTCTTTTAAATTTGTAATATATTGATTTTCAAATAACACTTTCCCAGTTGTTACTTCGTCCATTCCACTTATTGAATAAAGCAACGTTGATTTTCCTGATCCTGAGCTTCCCATTATTACTGTAAAATCCCCCTCATATATTTCCATATCTAAATTTTTAATTACATTGTTAATTTCTCCATCACTAACAAAGCTTTTGCATAATATTTCTGTTTTAATAATAACCTTTTTCTTCATCTGAATATTCCTCCTATTCTTGAACTAAATCTCGTGCATTAACTTTATGCAAGGATTTAGAAGATATCAATGTGCTTATTACAAATAAAATGATTATTCCTATATTGGTTATCGCAATATGAGACCAAGTATACATAACTGGGTATTCAAGAAAACCGAAAACTGATAATGCCAACTTCATAATACTAGGATAACTGATAATCGATATCGGTAACGCTAAACTCATAGAAGCAACTGCTAGCAACCCAACGTAATACATGTTTGCTTTAATTAAGTGTTTCGTGGAATATCCAATGCATTTATAAGTAGCATTTATTTTTTGTGCATTTGCATTTTTTAACATTACGATACAAAAAATGTTAGTCCCTCCAAGTAAAAGTACAAGGATTACTACTGGTGGAAGTGCTTTTTGCTGTGGAATAACAATCATATCCATAATACTACTAAACTGTTCTGTCCTCCGCACCACATCACCTTCATCCCCAATTTTCGCTCTAATATCGCTTACAAAGGTATCTATGTCTTCCCCTTCTCTTAAATAAATAGAGATATTGTTATACTTTAGATCAATCCCATTTTCTTTATAAACATCAGTAGTTATCCTACAACTCTCACCAACATTATAATAAGTCTGATATATACCAGTAATCAGAAGATCTATTTTCTTTGTTCCATTCAAATATATTTCAATATAATCACCAACTGTTTTCTTTAGTTCTCCTGACATTTTAGATGCTATCGCAATCTCTTTCCCTGTACTTGGATTTCTACCTTCCACAATTTGTAAGTTAGTCATTGAATAATCATCATATACTAATCCATGCATGGACGTTGACCTCATTCCTTTACTCCATTTCATTGTAATAAGATTGTCATAACTACAATAATTTGAATTAACAACTTTTTCGTCCTCGTTTACAATATCGTGTACACGTTCAAACGATTTACTATCCGCTATGTCAATTACAACATCACATTTCTCCACACCAAGCCAATAATCATTATTCTCTTTCATTGTATTAGCTACATCTATCGAGATAATCCCAAAATTTATAGCAAAAATAGTAAAAATACAAGTAACTAATAGTCCTATGACGCTTCTCTTACCCCTTGATATCGTTCTTAACGCAATTCCCAATGGAGAAAATTGTATTTTAGAATTTCCTTTATATTTTTTCTTCTTCTTAATCCCATCATTTGTATTTCCAGCTAGTGCAACCACAGGTCTAACTTTCTTTGTTTTTGCAATAATCATCCAAATTACCAATAAAACGAATCCTACTGTTATTAAGTAGCAAAGTATCCCTGGAATTGCAACATTAGTTCCTTTTACTTGCCCTATTCTGTCATATATAGTGGATAATACCTTATCAGATATAAAAACCGAACCAATTATTCCAACTAAACTAGCAAATGATACAATTACAAAATAAAATATCAAGTACATTTTCAATATATCATTGGACGAATAACCCATAGTTTTAAAAATAGCAATTTTCTTAGCATCTGTAATCATTGCATTTCTAATCATAAAATGAATGATTAGAGCACTGACAAAAAGCATTATAATTCCAATCGCTAGAAATGCGGCACCAATGATATTACCTGTTATTAAACTGATACTAATTCTTTCTTCGAGTGTATACATACGACCCGCCAGTTGGCCATCGTATTTCTCCCGATATGCTATTTCAATATCACTCCCATTAAACCCCTCTTTACCATAAAGACATACCATTAATCTTGAATCAAGTTCTTCTGGTATTTTATTTATCAAAATTTCACTATCAAAAGCTGTCGAAACACTATATGGGCTTGTGTAAATCCCTTTTACCTTATAAGATTTCAAACCTTCTGAAAAGTGTATATCAACTGTCTCACCCACTTGAATATTATAAGTAATTCCAATCGATGCTGGTATAACACATTCCCAATCTTCTAAAAATGATGCAGCATTTTTATTACCTTCTAAGTATTTAAATTTCGAATGAACTGATTTATTATATTGGCTAATCTCTAAAAATGCTTCTATCTTCTCTCCATTAGTAGTCACTTCCTCGTCCAAATAATAATTATCAACATATTCTACTCGTTTAACATTATTAAGCGAAGCAAATTGTTCCCCAATTGTATAAATATCCGTGTCTTCTTTCGAATATGTAAACAAAATCGCAGAAGCAGAATCGCATTCCTTGGAAAACTCATCATATGGTTTATCAAGTGCGATTAATATACTCGTTGCACTTGTAAGTAATGCAGAGCATAGTAGAATTACTATAACTATCAAAGCAGTTTGTATTTTTCTTGTTCTAAAATTTTTCTTCCACATATTATCCTTCTCCTCTTCGTATCTCTTAATATTATAATAAATGGAAAATATAAAATAAAAATAGATAAATTATTAATAATTATTAATAAGATTTGTGAACATTAATTAAAATAAAAAAACGGCACCAATTGGCACCGTTTGTAGAGATTAACTTTTACTTTTTTTGATCAAAAAACCACCACTAATTATTCTTGATCCGATAAATGCTACTATTGGAACTGTAAGAATAATCCCAATGCTCGCCGAAATACTTCTGATTATCTCAATAGCAATTAAATCCGTATTAATTAATTGCATAAGCGGTATTCCATATGAAAAAATCATCAACAACATATTCAAGGATGATCCTGCAAATGCTAAAATCAAAGTGTTTGCCATTGTTCCCATGGCATCTTTACCTATATTCATACCCGATTTAAATAATGCTTGTCCCTTCATCTTCGGATTTACAGTATGTAATTCATAAATTGAAGATGATATACTCATTGCTACGTCCATAACTGCTCCAAGTGAAGAAATTAATATTCCTGCAACGAATAAGTCTTTTATTTTCAAACCATCATCCGTCGCTACTAATAATAATGACTCTGCTTCTTCCATATTGAATCCACTAACATGTGCAATTTTCCCCGCTATATACGCTAAAAATCCTGCTACTAATACCCCCAGAATAGTCCCTGATATAGCTGATATTGTTTTTGAATTAATACCATCCAATAGAATCATACAAACTATGGTGGTAATAACTACAATTGCCATAGTCATTAATAAAACTGGATATCCTTTTGAAATTAACGGAATTAAAATTGAAATCACGCATACGACTGTAAATACCAATCCTACAAGAGCCTTAAAACCTTTTTTGCCGCCTATTACACAAAGCAAGCCACCAAAAAGAATTAATATCCCATATAGAACGAATGAACGATCATAGTTATACACAGATGCACTATATTCTCCATCGTATGTATCAATTCGAACTATAACCTTAGTTCCTTCTTTCGTATATATATTATACAATAACCCAAGATAATTATCGATTATTTGTGTTTCGCCTTTGTGTTCTCCACTTAGAATTTTAATTTCTATTTTTTGATCACCACGTCTAATTCCTTCTGAATTTCCATCTATTTGAGTATTGTCTTCAAGAACTTCTATGACTTTTGCCTTGACATATCTTGTTGGTGATTTTCCTTCAGTTTTAAAATTCTCTGGGTTATTTTTATTAGCTAGTATTAATAGTATTGAAAAAAAGGTTATAAATACTATTACTGCAATTGTCTTTATTATTAACGTTTTCCTTTTGTCCAATTTGATCTTCCTTTACTTTCTATTTCGTAATCATATTATTGGGCTGTCTACATTGGATGTGACAGCCCATAATATTTTATTTAGAATAAGTTTAAGCTATTTTAATAATGTCTAAGCTTTTTCAATAATGTTAAAGCTATTTTAGTAATTTACTTATAACTTGAGCTGCTTCTGCTCTCGTTAATGTATCTTTTGGAGCAAATGTATTGTTAACTTTTCCTGCAATAATTCCTGCCTGTCTTATTTGGCTTACAGCAACTTTTGCATAACTTGCTATTATTGCTTCATCCGTAAAACTTGTATTGCTATTTGATAAATTAATCTTAGCAACATTCACCATATAGTTTGCAATCATAACTGCCATTTCTTCTCTAGTAATTGCACTCGTAGGAGAGAACTTTCCGTTATTCCCTTGAGCAACCCCATTTGCCATTGCCCAATTTGCTGCATTTGCATACCAAGCTGTTGGTGAAACATCACTGAAATGTGCCTTATTATATTTACTTAAGTCTGCGCCTGATAGTTTAGCTAGCATCATAATAAATTCTGCTCTTGTTACATTTTTAGTTGGTTCATATGCATTTGTTGAAGTACCTATTGAGATTCTTAGTTCCGCTAAAGAATATACAGCTTCTTTATACCAAGCTGATGCTGGAACATCCATAAACTTAATATTTGGTAGTTCATATGCGACTGTATAATGACTAAAATGTGTTGTTGTGAAAGTTACTTGCTTCTTTTCAACATCATATCTCGTATCATTTACTACTTCTAACACATTTTTAGAATTTATATAGTAGATGATTATGTTTTGTGGTTTTTCACCTACTTTAAGTTCATAAGGTACACTTATTGTTGCTTTTCCCCCATTAAATTGGGATATTTCTTTATCTCCAGAAGTAATTTTCAATTCATACACTGGTCTATCCTTTGTAATTTCTTGTACTTCTGCACTTAATTTATTCTTTTCAACCTTCACAATACTTAACATAACTTCATTTTTACCTTCAGAAACTAATGTTTGAAGTGTGTTTTTGTCAAGTGTGATATCTCCAATTGGTGTTGATATTTTCAACGTTTTTACATCACTATTTACTATTGCGGCAAGTGCTGCTGTTGGTATTATTGTTTCAACTGCTCCAATATAACCACTATTCGCTGCTGCTACAACATTTAATTCTACTTCACCAAGTGGTTTCTCATTTAAATCCCCAAGTTTTGCTATTTCAGCTAAGGCAGCTGCAATGGCTCTGCTAATTACTGATGAATCAACATTAACTTGTGCCTTGTTGTTAATAAGTTTTGCATCAATATTTGTTGCAACTACAAGTGTTGAAGTTTCTCCTACATTAACTAACGATACTTCTTGTTTTGGTGTTGGTGTAGCAGTTGTTGTAGTAGGTGTTGAAGTTTGTACTTCTGGATTTAGATTAACAATCTCAGCTCTATCACGAACACGTATTCTTACGCCTTCTGTATCCATTGATGATAATCCAACTGCGGTTACTTGGTCCCCTATTTCAAGAATAGTTGTATGATCTACTTGTGTTGAACTTCCAATATATCCATTTACAAATACTCTGATTGGTGTACCACTAGAATCTTTTACCATAAAGTGAGATACAACGCCCTCTACCTTTACTATCTCTGTAATTTTACCATTTACCATAATTAATTTACCACCAGTTGCTAAATAATTAGCAGCCTGAGCTGTTGTAACTAGCTCTGGTTCTACTTTATTAATTGTTGTATCAATTACAGAAGCATTGATAACAACTAATTCAAGATCATTTTCATATTTTTCAAGTATTCCTGTAACTCTTACTTTCTGACCATTCAATATTCCTTGTTCATTAATTGGGAATATATCCATTCCTCCAGTAGAATCTTGTATGTATATTGTATCAAAGAAAGCATTTCCTGTTTCTGTACCGGCTGTAACAGTTCCTTCAATAGTAAATACATCTCCAAGATTTCCAAGTCTTGCATCCGCTATAGGTGTGATAGCAATTTCCTTTTGTGACATCTTTAATGCATTTAGTATTATATTGTAATTAGCATATTGTAGGTCCCAAATGTTATCCATTTCTGCCTTTACTTCAAAGTTAGACATGAATACCGAGCCACCAACAAGCATAAATCCGCCACCAGCTAATTTTTCACTTGCAAGTACTATTACATTTCCTTTTTCAGTTGGAACGAAGTTTGTATCAAATTTTGTAGTATCCGTTACTTCTGTTGTTGCATATCCTTTTATTAAGTATTCAACTTTTCCTGCTTCAACTGCTGCTGCATCTAAAGAGATTGATGAACCTTTATAGATACTATATTGTTGTTCTGGTACTACACCTTCTAAGAACTCTGATTCCATATTAAAGCCTTTTAGGTATAGTCTATACTCTTGACCGCCATTCGTTGTAAAATCTGTCGCTTGGTCACTATTAATCTTAGTAGTTGCACCAATAGCAGCTAGCAATTTATTTAATTCAGTTGAAGTTTGATAATCTGCTTTATCTTGTAAGTCTGAAAGACCACAGATTATTATGTTCCCGCCTGCATCTACATAATTCTTAACCATAGCAATGTATTCATCACTAAAATGAACTGCCACATATGGTTTATTATCTGAATTAACTCCTGGGCTCTTTGCTGGTGCTGATATTACAAGTAAGCCTGCATCTGCTAACATTTCAGGTGTTATTTTATCTTTAACAACTTTTACTTGAACCATTTCTTTTGCTGCAAATTTTGTAAAGTTAACCATATTTCCAGAGTAGTAACCATATACATAGTCGTTTGAATGAGTACCATCTACTATTACTTTAGTTACTATACTTGGATCATTAAAAGTAATCTTTACAACATCTGTATAAACTTTTTCTTGACCGTCCATTGTCGTGTATAATTTAACATCTATATTAAATTTACCCGCTTTTGGACTCGTATACTTAATTGTTGCAGAAGATTGAGTGAGTGAAGCAAGTGCTTCTACACCTGTTACGGTTTGAATTATTTCACCATTAATCGAATACACTAATTTTGTTACTTCTAAAGGTAGTGTTTCGTTATTATAAAATGAAGTGGTAATCTCTACTTCTTCGCCTTTAAGTACTAATTCTGTATTAACAGTTGATTTTGCAATACCACATTTTTCAACATCGCCAACCCAAACAGGTGCAGTTACTGCGATATCCTTGTCAGCTTGTGTAATTCTTATATAATAATAGGAATAATTAGCTGGTAAAGTAAATGTTACTACTTCATTAGAAGATGTAACAACTTTTGAAGCTGCTACCATACCACCATTTACGATTACTTCTACATTTCCAATAGCTTCATTATCTGGATCTTCGATATCTACTGCAATATTTACTGTATCAGTAGGGACATCGATAATAGTTCCCATTATATTATTATTTAAAGTATATAATATGCTTAAGTTATTATCTTCTGTAGCATATATCCTCATGTCAGTCATTGCTTCATATATTGAAGACTCTGTTAAACTTTGTGTAACCGCAACTGTTCTTGCAGTATTTGAATCTCCCCATTTACCTTTATGGTTATCTTGGTTATTTGTTGGAGCTACATGCCAACCCTTATCCAATGCACGGGTATAATATTCATATGATGGGAAATATCCAGTTCCACGAATTGGTCCCTCACCATTACCTACTTCTATCATAGTTACAAGTTTATCAATAGTAGGATCATACAAGGAAAAATCACCAAAATCTCCAAATGTATCGCCAGGATGGTTAAACATTGTAATTGATTGTGTTTGAGTTTTTAAAGCATCATAATAATTCTTTAATGCTGCTGTGCCCTTGTAGTCAGCGTAATTACGATTTTCAAAGCCAGGTGTATTAAAGGTATTCATATGACCAATACTTCCACCAGACCATGTCATTTCATATGCATAAATACCTACAAAACCGTCTACTTCGGCAGTTATATCTGCTGCTGCTTTTTTTCCTCTTAACCATTTTGTACTATTTGTTGCATCATTAATATGATTCGTACCTGCTACATCTTCAAGCCAGTTCGAGTGATCTGTTATAGCAAGGAAGTCTAGATTTTGTGCTTGTTTGGCTGCATATGAGAAAGCATCTTCGACTTCACCACTACCATCTGATAAATTTGTATGTGCATGTATCTGTCCAAAATAAATATTATAATCTAATGTTCCTACTGTAAAATTCCAAGTATACGTCATAGTTTTTGAATCTTGACGTGTAATTGTAATCTCAACAGTATGCTTCCCATCAGTAAGTACAGAAGGCGTATTAAATTCTGCTTTATGTATTTCACCAACTGCTGAAATAGTTGCGTCTACAGTTACTGAATCTAATTTCATAACAACTGTAGGTGAAACCCCAGCGTTTTCAAAATTAGCAATTATAGCAGGTTTATTTGCATTGGTACCTTCACCTGTACTTGAACCATTTGTTGGTGAAACATTTATAATTCTTGGAAGGTCAATAATATTCTTTATTACAGTAATATTAGAGGTGTTTGATGTCTCCATTGTGTCTGTTGCTGTAACTACAAGATTTATTGTTGAACCAGTTAATTCAGCAGCTGAAACTGTATATGAATATAGTCCTGCTCCTGAGTTCGTCATTGTAACCGTCTTAGGTGTAGAGCCCTCAACTGTGTATGTTAACATTACACTTTCAATTCCTGTTCCATCTGTGACTACTGCAAGAACACGGTAATCTTCTCCAACTTTTGGGTCTGTAATATTATCAGTTTTTATAACTGGAGCATATTCATCTTTTGCTAAAGTTACATCGCTCGCTTTTGCTACCCTAAGTTGATAAGCATTATTTTGAGCGAGTATCGCGATTACGTCAACCATGCTTCCTGCTGTTATTGCAGGTAATGCAGGTATTTTATATACATTAATTGCCTTACCACCAAGTGTTGTTACCGGAGTATTTTTAGAAGTATCAATAGTACCTAAAGTAGCCGCTTTTATTAATACTCTTTGAGACTCTAAGGCTTCTAACTGAGCATCCGTTAATGTATCTAAATTAATTAGTTTAGGAGTTGGAAGTTCTTTTGTTTCTCCAACTGTAATTGATGTTATTGCTGTGATTTCTAATAACCCAGCGTATTCATCAAATACTCCAGAAACCGTTACTTCTTTACCAACCACTACATCACTAGGTTTACTAGTTACTAAACCATTCTTAAAGTATATATCAATTCCACCTGTGCTATCTTGGATATACACATTACTTCCATCAATAAAAGTTACGATTCCTGTTGTAGTAACAGCCGTTCCTTTTCCTTTTGAAACAAATAGTGCTCTTGCTTCAGCAAGGTCTGTTTTCCCATCACCAATCGTAAATGAAAATGTATTCATTATTCCATCTATTCCATCTTTAGTTGCATACGCTTCTACCGTTGTAGCTTGAGTAAAGCTGAAGGAAGAAGTATATACTATAAATTCTCCAGTTCCATTAAGTCTATACATAATAGTAGCACCAGCAGTTTCACAAGCAAGTGAAATTGTATCGCTAACTAATACTTCGCCACCATTTGGAGTTGCTTTTATTTCTGCAACTGATGGTCTGCTTACAAATATTACATCTGATGCTGCTGCTACTCTTAGTTGATAGTTTGCATCTTTTTGAGACATTACAGCTACTATGTTTACTGTATCACCCTTATTAATACCCGTTAATGCAGGTAACTTGTATATATTAAGTGAATTGCCTAGTGTATCCGTAACAAGTGTATTGTCAACTACTTTTTCACCTACTATAACATTTTCAACTTTAATTCTCTTTGACTCAAAAGATTCTGCATTCGTAATCGCATCCGCTAGAGATACCACAATTGGTTCTGGTAATGTAGATGAACTTACAGTACCAAGTAATAGTGAAGAACTTAGTTGTTCAACCCCAGAATAAGCTCCACGTGTACCATAGGCAATTATTTCATCTCCCAAATTAACTGACGGTGCAACTACAAAATACACAAGAATACCACCTGTTGTATCTTGTATTACAATGTTTTTTCCATCTATATGTGTTACAACACCTTTAACGAGCAATTTAGTCGCATTTGCTGCCGCACGCGCAGCTTCGATTGATACTAAATTACTTTCATTCAGCATCGTATAATTTAATGTTGCAGTACTTGGTGTTTTACCATCAAGCTCGGATTTAACATATATAGTAACTGTACTACTACCCGTCGCTGTAAGTGTTATCTTATCAGCATATGTACTCCATTCATCAGTTTCATTGTATCGATAGTAAATTGTTGATCCTACAGTGTCACATGATAATGAAATGTCAGTATTACCATAAAGGATACTTCCGCTCGTAGGATTTGGAATAACTGGTGCAACGTTATTACTAACAACTCCGTCCATTGTATGTGATCCTAGATATATGATTGTATCTTTATCATATTGATCCCATTCTGAAAATGAAAAAGTAGTATTACCGTTCTTTATTAAAGACTTTCTAACTAATGTTTTGTCTACAGTAGAATAACTACCTTCCGTCCAGGCAGCACCAGGATCTACACCAACCACACCAAATAAATCAATCGTTGTTCCCAATTTATTTAATTTAAGTGCGTCATCTCCATTAAAGTTAGCTACAGCAGAGCCACTAATATCAGCAACTGCAAGTATTCCAGCTACTGCTGATGAATTACAAATAACATACACTTCACCATTTGGAATTGAACCTGTTAATGCTAATGATGTACCAGCTGTTGCTGATCCATTTGTATAGATCTCAACCGTATAACTACTCAAATCAACAGTTGCTCCCGTTCCATTATAAATCTCAATTGCCTTATTACTACTCCCACCCTCAATATACTCCGAGAAGAACAAATCTGTTGCTAATGCTCCCTCCGCCTTAGTATTAACTGCAGGAACCATACCTATCGTTAATATAAAAGCCATTATTAAAGATAGTATTCTTCTTAACCCCATTTTCCCACTTCTACCTTCGTTTTTATTCATTTTCTAAATTTCCTCCTCCTAATATTTTTTTTATTAATTGGAACCATTTTTGAATAGCATATAAATTTAATAATTTTTGCAAGTCTCCCTTCATTTCTTTTTTTGTAACTATACTCACTTAGTATAACATTACCATACCTTTCCAAATATCTAGATTAAGTAACTTTAATGTTAAGTACGTGTTAACTAAGTTTGTTGTCTCAAGAAACCCTAATAATAGCTTAAGTATAGGTTATTGTACTAAGTAATCATATCACATGTTCATGCTATTTTCTATAAATTTCCATTACTCTTCTAACATTTTTTTTAGTAAACGGTGCATATCTTTTTTGCACTAATTTCCTTCATATTTATTCTTTGTTGTTTTTCTTTACTAGAAAATAAATACAACCAGGCCGTCTTTAAAATCGTGACAGCCTAATCAATGTTTACTTAAATTTAATCTCTTTCACTGCAATTCTTCGTTTTATTTCTTTCACTTTAATTCTTTCATCAATAAAATCTTTATTACTTGAGCTACTTCCGCTCTTGTTAATGTATCTTGTGGTGCAAATTTATTGTTCCATTTTCCTGCTATGATTCCTAATTGTCGCATCTTACTAGCAGCTGTTTTTGCATAATCCGATATCTCAGCCTCATCAGTAAAACTAGTTTCGCAATATGTTAACTTAAGCTTAGCTACATTTTCTAAATATTTAGTTAGCATTACAGCCATTTCCTCTCTCTTTATTTCACTAGTTGGAGAGAACTTTCCATCGTTTCCTAAGATAATCTTATTTACTTTTCCCCAACTTGATGCTTTTAAATACCAAGCTGTTGCTGGTACATCACTAAAATGTAATGAACTATATTTATTTAAGTCAGCTCCTGATAATTTAGCAAGCATCATAATAAATTCTGCTCTTGTTATCACTTTTGTTGGATCATATGTTGTTGCTGAAGTCCCTACTGTGATTCTGTGTTCGGCTAATAAATATACTGCATTTGTATACCAGTTTGGTATTGGAACATCTACAAATCCAATATTAGCTACTTCATATGCGATTGTGAAATAGCTAAAATGTATAGTTGTAAAAGTGACATACTTCGTTTCCAAATCATATCTAGCATTATCCACTACTTCTAACTCATTTTTAGAATTTATATAGTAAATAATAATGTTGTAAGGTTTTTCACCACTCTTAAGTTCATATGGTAGACTTACCATTACTTTGCCACCATTGAATTGTGATATCGTTTTGTCGCCAGAAGTAATTTTTAGATCATATATTGGTTTATCTTTTATTACTTTTTGTAAATCTGCATTTAATTTATCAACCTTATCAATATGAAATGTTACTTCTTTTCCACCTTCTGTAACTATAGTTCGTAATATATTATGCTCGAATGTGATGTTTCCGATTGGTGTTGATATTTTCAAAGTCTTAACTTCGCTATTCACGATTGCAGCTAGAGCGGTAGTTGGGATCGTTAGTTCAATTTCATGGAGTAAAATATTATTATCTACTGAAATGCAAATATCTACTTCACCTATAGGAGCATCTTGGGTTACATCAACATAAGCCTTCGCACCTTCTGCTAATGCTATTTCAATCGCTTTATTCACAATTGCATCATCAAGCTTAACACAGACTTTATTACCATCGATAATTGAAGTTATAAATTTATACCGAACAGAGAACCTTTCAGTATCACCCTCCTCAATTAAATTTGTTTCATATGATGGTGTATTTGAAGGATTTGATGGTGTTGGCTCAGTTGCTCCTTCATTTACATATGAATCAAAATACTCTGTGGGGAATAGTTCATATGTATTTATTAATTCCGCTTTTGTTTTAACAGCAGGAATCATTCCTATTGATACTATTACTGCAATTATTAATGATACTGTTCTTTTTACATCTTTTTGTCCACTTCTTTTTCTCCTGTTCATTCTATACACTTCCTCCTCCATACTTTTTTAACTACATTACTACTTTTAAGTATGTTTGTATGTTTATCACATTTTTAACATATACAATAAATAAGAAATAGCTCTTAACTTTCTCCTCCTTTAGTAGTTTTTCCTTAATAATTGCATAGGGAAAACTATCTCTTTATACTATTAATTATATCCATACTTTGTACTAAATATGATTATTGGAAATAATTTGGTAGTTATGTTGCTTGTTCACTTTCGTTTCAATTAGTGAGCATCAAATTATATATATAAAAATAAATAAATTATATTAAATTATTAATTATTTTTGGTATTCTAACCAAGCCACCTTAATATTATAAAGTGTAAAGATTATTGGGAGGCATTATATTATGAACGAAATTTCATCAACAAATTGTTGTAACTCTGGAAACAATAGCTGTATCTGGATCATCATCTTATTACTTTGCTGTTGTGGCGGCGGTAACGGTGGATTCGGTGGATTCGGTGGCGACGATGGCGGTAGCTGTATCTGGATAATTATCCTTTTACTTTGCTGTGGTGGCAACGGATTCGGTGGCGGCGGATGCTGCTAAAAAAGATGACCCGAAAGGGTCTCTTTTTTTATTTTAATGATGAAGCAATTAACATCAATAATTCTAACTGAGTAAGCTTTTCATTATTAATAGTTGAATCATTATTATTAGTTAAGTCATTATTATTAGTTGAGATATTGTTATCCTTATCAAGGTCATTTTGAGAAGCTACATAAACACTTTCTTCATCTTCATGTAAAGTAGGATTTTTGATTCCACCACCTTCTGATACTATATTTTCATAAACTCTTACATCATTAACTATGTTTGCAATTTTTTCTATTTGCTTTTGACTCCTCTTATTCAAATACGGTTTTACAGCTTTAAGAAAATTAATTTCCCGAGGAGGTGCTTTTTCTATATTTTCTCTTATCTCTTGAATTGCAATCTTTAGAAAATCATTCATCTGAGTTTCTTTCTTATTATTTTCATCCATATTCTCCCCCCCTTGTGTTTTTATACATATATTATATGATAACGTCTTAATAAAAATTGTCATTTTATTATTAAATTACTCATACATTATACAAAGCTATAATGGGAGGGTAAGGTATAGATGGAAACAAATAATCCAAATAAAACACAACAACGAACACAAAAAGAATCATCATTATCAACACAAAGTCTTCAGATAATAAAACAGTCATTACCTTTTTTAGATATTTCATCGCAGAGACAATTGTCTATGCTAATAAAAGTTATTGAATTCAAAAACACAATGAAATCCTTTTCAAATAACAGTATGTTTTCTCTTTTACAAGCGCAAGATTCCAATACATCAGGATCTTCTGCACCACAAAACAACAAATCGCTTATGGATATCTTTTCATTGATGAATTCAGGGTTATTTAATGGTGGCGGCAAACCTGGAATGGGTGGAAACGCTTCTAATAGTATGTTACCAAATATGATGATGTTACTTAACATGATGTCAGGAATGAATCAACCCGTTAATAATTCAAATACATCTTCTCAAATGCAAAAGCCTCCTGACCTTAACGGATTATTATCAACATTTAAAACCACATTGCCAGATGATCAAAAAAATATGTTCGATATGTTTAGTACTTTAATGCAAGCAAATTCTATTCAAGAAAGGAATAGTGCCAATAATGAGAATGTTCAACAACAATCAACGTCCAACACAGGCTCAGACACCAAAGACAAATAATTCTCAAGGAAACTCTCCGACGAACAAAATGAAACCAAGTTCTCAAGTCAATACTCCAAAAAATACTACACAAAACCAAAACCCGAATGTTGCTAAGAATCCTCTTCAAAGGGGAACATCTCCATTTGGAATCAATAATAACGTAAACGCGAAATCACCTACACAAAATAATAACAAAAATAGTAATTCGACTCAGAATACTAGAAATGGCAATGTTAATCAAAGTAATAGAAATAGTAATGTTAATCAAAGTAATAATACTCGAACAAATACAAACACCCAGGTTAACCAAAGAGCAAATACGAGACAACAAACCCAATCGAATAAAAAGGGAAATGATCCAGCTTCCACCCAACAAGCGGTATCGCAAATCATTAAAAATGTAATAAATACAAAGCAATATACAAATGCACCAGCTACCAATTATTCACACCCTGTTCAACCAACAGTACAAAACAATAAATCGGGAGGTAATTCAAATATGAATAATAATACGTCTGCAAGTTCATCTGATATAAATAAAGCGTCAGTATTCGATAATCCTGTTTTCAAGGGAATTGAACCTGCTAAAATGGCATTTATAAAAGACATGATTTCTGAGATGGAAGGGAAAAAACAAGAAGCAAAACCTCAATTATTAATGACTTATGTAATGAGAATGAGGAAAGAGGGATTCTCTTTTACCCCAGAAGAATTAGGCGCAGTAACCGCAGCTTTACGCCCTACTATGTCTGATGAAGAAAACAAGCAATTTGATAACTTTACAACATTAATGAAAAATATGTACCGATAAATCATTGTTCAACTTTTCTCCTTGAGAAGTTAAATTAAATTTATACACAAGCGTTAACTAAAAAAAGTAAGATTGGCGTGTTTTTATTATAAACACAAACCAATCTTACTATTTTTTTCTTTTCTAGAAATAACATCTCTTTTAATAAATTCATATAAAATATTTTATATTGAATCATATCAAATATTTTATATGAATATTTTACTATCTTAATTCTCTTCTACATCAGCTATATTCTTCCATTACTTTCTTAATTCTCTTCTACATCAGCTTTATATTCTTCCATTACTTTCTTTTGTACATCAGATGGTGCTTGTTCATATCGATCAAATTTGTAAGTATATTCTCCTCTTCCTCCTGTCATAGAACGAAGGTCTGTCGTATATCCAAACATTTCTGACATTGGTACTTCTGCAATTATCTCAAGTTTTTCTTTAATCGGATTCATTCCCAAAATTCTACCGCGGCGCTTATTTAAGTCACCCATTGCATCACCTGTGTATTTATCCGAATTAGGAACCGTTACTTTTACAATCGCGATTGGTTCAAGTAGGACTGGATTTGCCTCTAAGAAACCCTTCTTAAAAGCATTCGTTGTAGCCATCTTGAATGCCATTTCTGAGGAGTCAACCGCATGATATGATCCATCTGTTAGTGTAGCTTTAATACCAACAACTGGGAAACCAGCTAGAGGACCCTTTAGAACACAATCTTGAATTCCTTTTTCTACAGCTGGGAAATAGTTTCTTGGAACTGCACCACCTACTACTTTTTCCTCAAATACATAAGGAGTTGCTAAGTCACCTGATGGTTCAAAATCCATATGAACATCACCGTATTGGCCATGACCTCCTGATTGCTTTTTATGTTTACCTTGTACAGATACTTTTTTCTTTATCGTTTCTCTATATGCAAATTTAGGTCTGCTTAGTTCAATTTCAACTTTATATCGATTAAGAAGTTTATTAACAACAACTTCTAAATGTTGATCTCCAATAGCATAAAGTAATGTTTGTCTATTTTCTTTATCATTAACATATCGAACTGTTTTATCTTCATCCATAATCTTTGTAAGACCTTGTGCTACTTTATCTTCGTCGCCTTTAGTCTTAGTATTAAAAGCCATTCCTGTTAGTGCTTCTGGGAACTCAATTGCATCAAAAACAACTGGATTTGCTTTCGTTGAAAGCGTATCACATGTTGAAGTATTAAATAGCTTTGCAACTGCTCCAATATCACCAGCATGCAATTCTTTTAATTCTATTTGTTCTTTGCCTCTTAATGTGTATATTTTTCCAATTCTTTCTTCCATATCCTTATTGGCATTATATACTGTCATATCAGGTCTCAAAATTCCAGAACAAATTTTCATTAAAGAGAACTTTCCAATGAAAGGATCCACTATAGTTTTAAATACATACGCAGATAAAGGCTCTTTATCTTCATAATTTACAATAATATTCTTATTTGAGATTGGATTATTTCCTTCTAGTTTTAAAGATTTTCTTTTTGGAGATGGCATATATTTTTCAATTGATTGTAACAAAATAGCTACCCCTAATGTGTTAACGCCCGATCCACATTGAACAGGGACAATTTCACCTTCAACAACACCGTTTCTTAGCCCTTGTGATATTTCATCATATGTGAATTCAGTACCTTCAAAAAACTTTTCCATTAATTCTTCACTTGATTCTGCAACTGCTTCCAATATCATTGCTCTCATAGGATCAAGATCATCCCTTACAGAATCCGGTATATCACAATCAACAATAGTTCCGTCTTTATTAAATCTTCTTCCGCCCATTTTAACTGCATTAATAAAGCCTACAAACTTATCATTTTCTCTAATTGGAACATGAAACGGAGCTATTTTTTTACCATAGAGTTTCTTTAATTTCTCTACGATTTCCATATAATTAGCATTTTCATCATCCATATCTGTAACAAATATTATTCTTGGAATATTATTTTCCTCGCAATAATCCCAAGCCTTTTTTACTCCTACTTCAACGCCTGCCTTTCCTGATATTACTATTACCGCACCGTCTGCCACACTTAATGCCTCTGTTACTTCACCAATAAAATCAAAATATCCTGGAGTGTCTAAAATATTAATCTTACAGTCTTCATATTCAATAGGAATAAGAGCTGTACTAATAGAGAATAACCTTTTCGTTTCTTCTTTGTCATAGTCACTGATAGTATTTCCGTCTTCGACTCTACCAAGTCTTTTTATTCCGCCTGTTACAAATGACATTGCTTCGGCCAATGTAGTCTTTCCAGCACCACCATGACCTAGTAAAATTATGTTTCTTACTTGCTCTGTTTGATAGACATTCATAAAAATCCCCCAATCCAGAATCTGCGTAGCAAATTCTATTTAATTTTCTTAGGCTACTATAAACTGTCAATAATCATTTTACTGACAAGCAGCTAATATAAGTATATAAGTGTTACTTATAGTAATATTTTACTAAATTTCTCGCAACTCTACAAGCCCTTTATGCTAATTATACAAATATTTATTATTTCGCACTTGAACGCTTTAAAGCATTGACACGTTCAAGCAAACCAGTTATACTATTATTAACGAAGAAAAGGGATATTTATATAAAAATAAAGCGATAATCCCTACCCACTTGTAAATACTATAAAAAATATTGGAGGAAATATATATGATAATTGTTATGAAACAAGGTGCAAAGGAAGCATCTATAAAAAAAGTCTTAGGAATTATTGAAACTACAGGATTACAAACACATCTATCTATCGGTCAAGAAGTTACTATCATAGGTGTTATCGGTGATAAATCAAAGTTAACAAATTGCAATATTGAGTTATTTGATGACGTTGAGAAGATAGTCCACTTAACTGAAAGCTATAAACTTGCGAACAGAAAATTCCATCCTGAAATGTCCTCTGTTAAAGTAGGAAATCATATTATTGGACCTGACACCTTAACAATAATGGCTGGTCCTTGTGCGATAGAGAGCGAACAACAATTAATAGATACCGCTCATGCTGTAAAACGTGCTGGAGCCCAAATATTAAGAGGTGGTGCATACAAACCTCGTACTTCCCCTTATGCATTTCAAGGTCTTGAAGAAGATGGCCTTAGATATATGAAATCAGTTCGTGAAGAAACAGGTTTAGCTGTTGTTTGTGAAGTTACAAGCTTAATAGCAATTGAAGCTGCAGTAAATTATGTTGATATGCTCCAAATTGGTGCACGTAACATGCAAAACTTCTACTTACTCAAAGAAGCTGGCAAATCTGGTTTACCAGTTCTACTAAAAAGAGGTCTTTCTGCTACAATCGATGAATGGTTAAATGCAGCTGAATATATTATTGCCGAGGGAAACCCTAATGTTATATTATGTGAACGTGGCATAAGAACTTTTGAAACAGCAACTAGAAACACCTTAGATATTAGTGCTGTTCCAGCAATAAAAGAGAAAAGTCATTTACCAATAATAATTGACCCAAGTCATGCGACTGGAGTAAGAAATTATGTTGCTCCTCTTGCGAAGGCTGGTATTGCCGCTGGTGCAGATGGGCTTATGATTGAAGTTCATCCTGATCCATCAAAAGCACTCTCTGATGGTCCTCAATCACTAAACTTTGCTCAGTTTGATAAACTAGTAAATGATTTAAAACCATACATCTCATTAGAAAGTAGGACTTTATAATATGTCATTCAATATCGGAATTATCGGTCTTGGTTTAATTGGTGGTTCGATAGCAAAAGCATTAAAGAAGCTAGATGGTAATAACCGAATATTCTCATATGACCAAAATCCAGACTTTACGAACAGTGCTCTCGCTGAGGGTGTAATCGATATTATATGCACGGATCTCAAAACAGATTTATATTTATGCGAAATTATTTTTTTATGCACTCCAGTTAACACATCGATCGAAATCTTACCTCTAATAAAAGAAGGTATGAACAATACCTGTATATTAACAGATGTAGGCAGCACCAAAAGAGAAATAGAAGCCAAAATAACCTCACTTGGTCTTCAAACTCAATTTGTCGGAGGGCATCCGATGGCTGGTTCTGAAAATTTTGGATACTATAGTTCGCGCCATGATTTATTTAACGGCGCCTACTACATACTTATCCCAACCCCTACCGTTTCAACCGAAAAAGTAGAACTCATTAAAAAAATCGTTATTTCATTCGGTTCTACCGTTGTAACACTAGACAGCGCAACACATGACTATGCAACCGCAACAATTAGCCACCTCCCTCACATAGTTGCAGCAGGACTCGTTCATATTGTAGATGAACTACATGAAAACATTCCAATCAAGCAACTCCTAGCTGGTGGTTTCAAAGATACAACTCGAATTGCCTCATCTTCACCAGAAATGTGGCAACAAATATGCCTCAACAACAAAGACCAAATCCAGATACTCCTAACACAATACATTACAAAACTTCAAGAATTCTCTACCATCCTTGAAGCAAACGACGCCCCCGAAATCTACAACTATTTCTCCAAAGCCAAAACCTTCCGTGACTCCATCCTATAAAACACAAGGCGCGCATTATACATGTACGCCTTGTGTTTTTTATCTTGAAGATCCCCTCTTCTCTTCTATTTAGAATCTATAACATCGGGTAATTGAGGATGAATCACAATTTGGAATTTAGCCCCTGTGCTCCACTTATCCGCTGTTTTAAACTTCCTTGTAGATAGGCATCTAAAGAATGTCTAAATACCCTATATTTTTAAAAACATTCCCTCTTTTGTACTTTCGAATCCACATTTTTCGTATAATGGTCGTCCCAATTCTGTCGTATCAAGACTTATTTCAGTTATACCATTTTTCTTTGCCTCTGCAATTAATAGATTCATCATTTTATGTGCAATCCCTTGACATCGATACTTTTCACTAACATGCACATTCATAATATGTGCTCTTTTTCCTTCTGGATGTTCAAATGATGGTAAAACATTTATATAACAAATTGTAGCACATCCAATAGCTTTGCCATTATCAATAGCCAACATAGTTGCCTGGTCCGCTCTTCTAAAATATTTTTCTGTATTTTCTATAAACCATTTGTCCAAATTTTCATTTGGCGCTAAATTATTAAGATCCCTTATCATTTCAATTCTACTATCAATAATTAAATCCATATCGTCAACTGAAGCTTTTCTAATTTCCATAATTAAGCACCTCGCTATCTTTAATTAATTTTAAATCATTATAAACTATATTATAGTATCAATCCAGTAATTATTTCCTATTATTCCCATTATTTTGTATTACTATAAAAGAGATGCTCTAGTCAAGCAATATTGTAACCCTAGTGTATAAAATTTTCTTAAATAGAACAACAAGAAAATCCTGCTCCTCTGAAACTTTTTGATTATTTATTACTCTTCAATGCTATAAAGTTACATCAAAATCTTCCATCTATACATTTGATATATATACCTTTAAATTTATATCCAAGGAACTCAACTCTCGCCTTTTATCTTTTGTCTTTTATTTTTTGTCTTTTATTTTTTGTCTTTTATTTTTGTCTTTTATTTTTGTCATTTATTTTTTGTCATTTATTTTTTGTCTTTTATTTTATGTCTTCTATTTTTTGTCTTCTATTTTTTGTCTTCTATTTTTTGTCTTTTATTTTTTATCTTTTATATTTATCATAATTATTACAATAAATCTATCTAGTGCCCCTTCCCCCCACAATATTTTCGCAAGCTTAAGATAAGTGTTTGCATATGTTTTTCCTTTGAATCAAACTCCCATATTGTGGAGGCAAGAGAAAAACATGCAAACCTATCTTAAGCTTCCGAAGAATATACACCCCCAAGGGGCACTCCATCCATCGTATTTTCTCTCTATTTACTTAATAAACATTGCATCCCCAAAACTAAAGAATCTATATCTTTCATTTATTGCAACATTATATGCATTAAGTATTATTTCTTTGTTTGCAAAAGTAGAAACCAACATCAATAAAGTTGATTCAGAAAGATGAAAATTAGTTATGATTGCATCTACCGCTTTAAATTTATATCCTGGATAAATAAATATCTTTGTCCAACCACTTTGCTTTACTATTGTTCCATCTTCTTTGGCAACCGTTTCAAGTGTTCTAACACTAGTCGTTCCAACTGCAATTACTCTATTTCCATTACGCTTTGCTCGATTAATTATATCAGCATCTTGTTGTTCAACAATATAATACTCCTCATGCATAATGTGTGTTTCAATATCATCTACTTTTACTGGTCTAAACGTTCCTAAACCTACATGTAATGTAACATAGGCAATCTCAATTCCCTTATTCTTAATTTCTTCTAACAGTTCAAGTGTAAAATGTAATCCTGCTGTAGGTGCTGCTGCTGAACCTTCATGCTTTGCATATACCGTTTGATATCTGGTTTTGTCTTCTAAAGTTTCTACGATATAAGGGGGTAAAGGCATTTGACCTAATTGATCAAGAATTTCTTCGAAAATTCCTTCGTAATAAAATTTAATAATACGATTTCCATCCTCAATAATTTCTAGAATTTCTGCCCTAAGCAGTCCTCCGCCAAATACAATTTTATCTCCAACTCGAGCCTTTTTCCCAGGCTTAACAAGCACTTCCCAAGTATCAGCTGTCTTTCTAATTAATAATAATACTTCAACTTTTGCACCTGTCCCTTCCCTTTCTCCTATAAGTCGAGCAGGAATTACTTTCGTATTATTTATTACCAGACAATCTCCTGGATTTAAATATTCTATAATACTTTTAAATACCTTATGTTCAATTTCTCCTGTTTGTTTATCTAGAACTAATAGTCTAGAACTTGATCGATCACTCAAAGGTGTTTGAGCAATCAACTCATTTGGTAGGTCAAATTTAAATTCTTCTAATTTCATAAAAACTCCATCCTTAATCTATTTCATAAACATATTTTTCTGTTTGTCCATCAAAATTAGTCATTCTACATTTTTTATCATTAACATAAAGTTCAAAAGCGAAATTTGGCTTTAAGAAATAACTACCACAATTTATATATTCATTTTCAGTAGTTATTCTTATAGTATTATTCCCAGTAACTGTTTCTTCAACAATGATATTTTGGATTTCTCCACATGGAACAACATATCCGGTAGATCCAATCACAATATCTTGTTCATCAATTTTTCTTAGTGTTTTGGTAGAATATGGCAGTATTACAATTCCTCTATGCTCATTATAGATTCTCTCAGTTTCTTTGCAAAATAAACCACTACACGGTAATTCTACTTTTTTTTCTTTATCTGTACAATTAACAATCATATAATATTCGTTTTTACCAAGAAAAAAGTGGCATACAAATACATCCCTTTCATATTCTTTCGCCGCAATAACATTATATACCTTTTTAGGGAATAATGATTTTAATAATTTTAATTCTTCCTTTGGTATCGTATTGATCGATTCTGAAATGGACAATAATCCACCTAAAATATTTGCAACCTGAAGCATCGTATATCTTTGTGGTTCTGTTAATTCGTTGTGTTTCCTGGACAAATTGCAAAGATATGTTGCCGATAAAAACCCTCTATTATTATACATTCTCCTTAAAATCAGGGTTCGAATTGCACTAATTGTAGATCCCTTTTCTTTTAGTCCTATTCTATTGAAAGCTTCCCCAAGCCAGTATCGACTCACTTTTGGAGTTACACAACAATAATCGCAATTATTAATTGCAATACTTATTGGTACTTCATCTGCAATTATTTCTCTTCCTTGTGTCAACTCATTGAGCAATTTCATTGTATTTGTCATAGTGGCTGCACGTGATATATTTATATGTGGCATTATTGCTCCAACAAATAAGGTCCCAATCTTAAATGCATCAACACCCCATTGGTTTACCATTACATCAAATACGTGCCTTAAATGTTCAATAACTTCTTCGTTATAAATATTTAATACATATAAATTCTTTTTACCATATTTGGGTGTATTTATAACTATTTGTTTTTCTTTTTTATTTAATAATATCCAATGATTATGATGTGTATATATTATTGACTCCTTTTCGCAAATAAGTGGATCTATCTTTATTGCAACTTTTTTTCCTGCTTTATGTATTTCATCAATAAGATTCTTTATTTTATTTTTAAATGCTGGTGCTAAATTTAACCAATCACCAATTGCATTTTCATATCCAGTATTTATTATAATCATTTGAACATCTAACTTTTCTTGCTTCATTATGTTAATATTTTCAATAATATACTCTGGAGTAGCCCTTTTACCTCGACAATCTGTGTAATCCCAAGCTACTATCGGCTTTGGCATACTTCTATTAATATCTAGTTCTTCAAAATATTTATCAAAACAATTCTTTTCCGTATTTATAATTGTAAGTAAGTTAAGAACTTTAGTTCTTTCCTTTATCTCTCTACCATAAAGGTCCGTATGAAAAGCCAATAAATCTTTCGATGCTATTGTTTTCAACATATTATATGACGTGTTTATATCGAGGGCAGCTATAATGTGATATCTATCTTCATCAATAATTTTATTCATACCAATACCAATAAATTGATGTGAATATATGCTTCCTTTTAAATTATCATGTTTATATAACTTATAATCACCACAATATTTTTCTTTTTTATTGATTAATATAGGGGAAAAATAATCCATTCGATCCGTATAATAATATTCCCTACATTCAGAACTTGATGTGAATCCATTTGATAATACCGTTCTATCATAATATTTAAAAGGTTTTTCATACTTAAAATAACGCATTTTCAATACTTTATTATCTAATGGTTCAATAAAACACTGTCTTATACATAAAGCCATTTCACCTTCATAAAACACGTAAAATACAAAGTCCTCATCTCGATAGAAATTTGCAGCTGGAAAAACTTTTTGCTTTTTTTCATTATCTATTTCATATGTTATTGTAATCTTACCTTGTAGATATTCCTCAGGTTTCATGTTTATTCCCGACATGTCTTCACCTCATCCTATAATTATATCATTCGCTCATCATCAAGAGCGTTTAATTCAAAAATTAGCTCAAAAACCTGATTATTTGTTTCAAAAATCTCTACCAAGGTTGGATCAAATTTCTTTCCTTTTTCTCCAATAATAATTTCAACTGCTTCTTCGTGTGAAAATCCTTTTTTATACACTCTCTTAGTTCGTAGTGCATCATAAACGTCTGCTATAGACATGATTCTTGCCTCAATTGGAATGTCATCACCAACAAGTTTATTTGCATATCCTGTTCCATCATAGTTCTCATGATGGTAATATATAATATTTTTTGCAACATCTGAAATACTAAGTCTGCCTATCAAATTATATCCTACACTAACATGTTTTTTAATTTCTTCAAATTCAATGTTTGTAAGTTTACCAGGCTTTTTTAATATCTGTGCTTTTATACCTATCTTACCTATATCATGCAGAGAGGCATACTTTTTAATATCCATTACCATTTCATCGGATAATCCATATTTTCTAGCTAAAAAACCACAATAGTAACAAACTCTTTTATTATGTGTTCCTGTTTCTGAATCATTCCACATACTTGCTTCTTCCAAAGTGTCAACAATAGAAAAAAGCATATTTTCATATTCTTTCTTCTTTATACCCAAATCTTCTTTTTGTCTTTTAACAGAAATAGTAATACTCTTTGCTACACATATTAGAACGATACTGAGTGTTATCAATATTAGTGCCAGTGTTACAATAAGTGTTATAATTTCAGCTGTCTTACTTCTTGCTGAAATAACATGTTTTTGACTAATTAACTGGTCGTAATCAATTACTTCATTTACTTTCTTGAGAATATTCGCAAGTATAGGATATTTTTTTGATACAGCGATACATTGAGTGTCTTCAATATCTAATTCTCCTGCTAATCTATATTTTGTCGAATCCATCTCAAACAAAAGTTCATTCAAAATAACTAATTTTTCAACCGTATAATCTGCTTTATTATTTGACACTAATCTTAGAGCCGATTCAACTGAATCCGTCTCTACGATATTAATATTCATATTCATATCGGTCAAATACTCTATAATCCAGGTACCCTTTTGTAATGCAACTGTTTTATTTCTTAAATCAAATTCTTTATTTACATATTTACTGTTTTGATTCCCTATTACTGTAATTCTGTTAGTCTTAAATAACTCTATAAGTTTAAATTCTTCCGCTCTTTCGTCGGTATATGTAATTGATGTTGCAAAATGGACATCCCCTGCTTCCAATTGATTAAAAACTTCATTTATTGTATTAATGCTATTTAAATCAACAAATTCGATATTAACTCCTAGTAAGGACCCCACTTTATCTAAGTATTCTTTATTAATACCAACATAGTCCCCATTCGAATTGATAATATCAAAAGGAGGATAATTCTTTGTGGCAGAAAACTTTATTTCTTTATTTTCTAATAACCACTGCTTTTCTATTACTGAAAGCTTTAGGCCATTTTTTAAATATTTTTCTCTATTACTAAGTTTGATTTCATCAAGAATACCATTATCTATTAATTGTGAAACTTTTTTACTTATTATCCCTGCTAGAATTTGAAAATCATCATTTACTATAAACCCTTTTTTTGTTATAAAATTCGGTAAATCAAATGTATTTATGAATAAATATTCGTTTAATCTTTCATTTGTTATTACAGCCACCACACTATTTTCTTCTTTTTTCTCTTTGCTTAAATACACTGGTATTATATTTAGTTCCGGATATTTTTCTTTGATATTTAGAAACACACTTCTTTCATAAAAACCTACTTTTTTATTATCTAAATCAAATATCTTCTTAATTGATTTATCGTTTACATAACATTTATATGCATCACCATAAACTCCAATAATATTAGTGTCAAGATTAGTTGCATAAGATGTTGTGTCTCCGAAATATATTTTTTCATTATCTGGAACATTTTCACTATTATCAATTGTTAATATCTCATGGCCTATGTACTTAAAATTCAACCCAGTTTCTAGCGTTATTTCTTTTAATATATCTGTTGCAATTCCGTAAAGTTGATCTTTATTCATCAAATCATAGAAGAATGCTTCGCTAACATTATTCCCTATATCAACATAAATTACTTTATTCTCACTAATCCATGAATTTATCCATTCTTTTTCCTCAAGTGTTAGTTCTAAAATTTTACTCTCGTGAGCATTTGTGATTTGAATTACTGGTACCAATATCATAATGATTAGAGCCAGTATAGAATATTTTATTACTTTCATGTGTATCACCCCACTTGAGTTATTTTAATTTTTTCATTAATTCGATACTAGTATCAAAACAGCTTTCAAATATCGTGTTATATTTTACAAATATATCAACTAAACGAGGTTCAAATTGCTTGCCTCGTTCATCCACAATTGTATACAATGCTTCTTCATGAGTGAAGGCTCTTTTATAAGGTCTTTCCATTCTCAATATGTCATATGTATCAGCCAAATGTACAATTCTTGCTTCTATAGGTATTTTAGTTCCCTTTAGTTGCTCAAAATATCCAAGTCCATCCCATCTCTCATGGTGATACTGAACTATATTTTTTGCAACATCATCAAATTTCATTTTGACAACTAAATCCGTACCTACTTTTACATGCATCTTTAATTGCTCATATTCTTCTTCTGTTAATTTCTCAGTTTTAGTAAATAAATCATTATTAACACCTATATTGCCTATGTCATGAATTGGAACATAATGTGATATTTCCCAAGCAAATTCTTTGCCTAATCCATACTCCATTGCTAGAATCTCGCAATACGTCATCAATCGCTTTGTATGCGAATATGTATTTGTTTGTGTTACTAAACTTGCAGTTTCAAAAATTTCTAATACTTGACCAATGATATGATCATATTCTACATTCATCTTTTGGATGTCATCCTTAACCAATTTAGAGGATTTCAAATCCTTTAACACTTTTTGCAAGTATAATAGTGTCAATAAAATCAAGCAAAATAATACAAACATCGGGAGACTCCATTTTGAAAAGTTCATTGGACTTGAAGATGTAACCGTATAGTTGTATGCAAACCTCTCAACATCTATTAAATCTATTGCACGGTCTAGTATCGTTACCAACATTTCGTTTCCAGGAGCAACAGCAATAAAATATTCTTGTTCTGCAATTTTACCAACTACCTTAACATCTTGTTCTCCACTTTTCTTTATGTATGTATTTAATACAAGTAAATCTAAAACCGATATATAATTCGGATTATGATCTAAAATCTCAAATATCTCTTCATTTGATTTAGCATATATAAATTTTACATTCGTTGTGTTTTTCTCAACTTCATCTACAATGAAATTATCTCTCGTTACTACTATTGTCATATTCTCTAAATCTTGTATGTTATCAACATTTAATCCTTTATGATTCCCTATAACTACAACATCTGCTTCATATATAGGTTTTGTATATAATATTTTTAATTCCTTTGAATTATATTTCCCTATAAAAGGAAGAACTTTTACCCTTCCGCCAGATAATTCATTTACTAAACCATTTTCTTGTGTAGAACCTTGGTTTATATCCGAATCCTGAACAGCAAAATTAATACCGGTTACTTTCGAAAGAGAATCCATCACATTTATTGTTATACCAGTTAATTCATCTCCATCTGAATCGCTATATGGTGCATAATCATCTGGTACGGAATACAAAATATTCCTATTCTTGAGAATCCATTCTTCTTCCTCAACCGTCAATGTATTCTTAAAGCTCTCCTTGTAATATTCATATGTTTCATTCATAACTAAGGAATAATAATTTCGATGATTTGTTAGTTTCTTCGTAAATTTAACAATCGATTCTCCAACTACCGGATTTAGCTCTCTCATTCGATAAGCGATAACAAAATCTATAATTACTTTATCAATTACTATCTTTTTTATATTACTATTTGTATCTAATTCCACGATTTCTTGATCAGATATTAACCCCAAATAATAACCGTTATGTAAAGAACTCGTTGCTCTTTCCTCACTAGAAAAATTAACAAGGTTATATTCATCAAAAGCAGATTCTTTAATTACATTCACAATATTATCTTCTAAATAACCATCCGATATTGAAAATCCGCAGTATGCTAATTTATCATTTTTAAAATCTTCTAATTTATTTTTACTAAAGTCTGTCGTATATAAAATATATTGTTTTGTATAAATTGGTTTTGAGACAAAAAAATAACTCTTATCAAAGATTGCTTCTGGGCCGAAAAACAAATCTGCTGGAGTTGAACTGTTTGCTTCAATTACTTCCGTATCTAAATTTAGTGAAGCATTCAAGGATTTTCTAACAAGCTCATAAATTCCATTATATTTATTTTGTTTTTTATATAATAAATTACTATTCTCTCCAAGTAGTTTTACTTTAAGTGTAGGGGTACTAGATATGGTTCTCTTTGCTTTTGCTCCATCTACCACATTAGATATCTTTATTATCGAAGAATCTTTCAAATTATAATTTGTAATCGCTGTAATAAGCACAGTAAATAAAATCAAAATAATGATCAATTTGTACTTTTGCTTCATTTTATACCCCCTATATTACCTATTTAACTATAGTCCCCGTATAATAATACA
Organism: Clostridiales bacterium; assembly: GCA_029256575.1. GTDB lineage: Bacteria > Bacillota > Clostridia > Lachnospirales > JAQSXR01 > JAQSXR01. The sequence goes on from JAQSXR010000002.1 coordinate 119,730, forward strand.
TTAGAATCTGCTTATAAGAAAATCCGTTTTTTGCCATTCCCATAGCACCACTTTGGCTCAACCCTACACCATGACCCCAACCTTGTCCTGCAAATATATATTCACCTGGCAACGCTGTTACTAAAGGATAATTCGCAATATCTGTTCCACCAATCATAATAAGTTGATTTATAGTTGAATTAACCGGAACAATTTCTCCGTTTCCATTCAAACAAAATAAATCATTTATATTATATTCTGCTAACGCACTCCCGTCATTTGTAATCTGAAATGAATTTTTAGGTACACTAGCTACTTTTACTAAAGTAAATTTTCTACTATATAAATTAAACCAAGTTCTAATATTTTCTTTCGTCAATGTGTGTGTTCCTTGTGTTCCTATTATTTCAACTGACATTGCGCGTCCTGCATCCGTATAAGCACCAACAACAAGATCAGTAATATCTCCGATATAAATCCCTTTACTTTCACAAATCGTCTTTATTTTACTCGCTGTCAAGGTTATTAACCAAGGTTGCCTTGAAGGTTCTGTTTCATATATATCTGGTACACTTTTATAGTATGGAGCATTTGATGACCAAACATTTTGTATACTTTCTGTACTTCCTCCACTTGCTGCACTAAAATATGTTGCTATCACCTTATCATTATAATAGACCATTTCTCCACTCGTAACTTTTACAGCTTCTGTCGTATAGGCATTCTCACCCTTATATCCTTTATATGCCTGACTTGCAGTTGTATCACAGATGTCGTAGGCTTTATTTGGATATTTATCTACAACTGTCAAATAATAGGATGCATATGTCCTTGCTGCTACTGCCTGGGCCTTTAAAGATTCCATAGGCCAAGATGCAATTATCTCAGACGGAACAACTCCGTAAAGATACTCGTCCATATTAATCTCATTTATTGCAGTAATTCCATTTTCTCGGTACCGTCCAATTTCGATGCGGCCTCTATAACTTCTTGTTCCAAGATCTATTACCTCAGGTGATAATGACTCACCCCCTGAATCTAATGTATTATTAGACGGATTTATTTGAATATAACCAGAAGAATTATCACAGATTAATTCATTATTATCGCCTTTTATTTTAATTCTTTGACCATTATCTTCCGCTAGATGAAAGCTTATTCCCATTAATCCTTCGATTCCAAGCAAAGTATAATTTACAATTTCAACATTTGAATCTTCACCAACATATAGTTTCCAAATACCTTGAGAAGCAAGTCCAGGTATTGCATATATTCCCAATGCATTAAATTGATCCGCAATTAATTTTACTTCTTCATAAGATATATAGTTATTATTTGAAATACAATAAAACATTGGTGCAGGAATGGCTAAAAATCCAGTTGTACTTTCTAAGCCTACTTCAGAAACAAATTCTGATGCTTTACCAAACCCTATTTCGATATTTTTATTATATATATTTATTTTATCAACGTTCTCATAATATGTCTTTAACCCAACTCTAAGCCATTCTTGCGTAAGCGCGAATCCCGATAAGACAGGAATTACTAAGCATATAGTCATTAATAATACAGATATTTTTTTCATTTAGCAAAGCCCTCCCTATAATAACTATTATATTTCATAGTCAATAATATGTAAACATCCTTTTGTCGTTTTAACATACAAAAGTGATATATTTAATTAATAATAGTATATTTTGCACAAAAATAATAGCCAGTTGATAACTGGCTATTATTTTCGTTCGATTTATTTTATTAATTGATATTTATTTACGAAGTTCTATTCCGTTTTTCTCTAAAACAGATAATTGTTTGGAAATAATGTCATTTACATCTTTATCTTCAAGGGTTTTATCTTTCGCTCTAAATACTAAAGAGTAAGCTACTGATTTATATCCCTTATCAATTTTATCTCCTTGGTATACGTCAAATAACGAAACACTTTCTAATATTTTGCCACCATTATTTCTTAATATTTCTTCGATTTCACCAACCGTTGTGTCTACTTTTGTAAGGAGACTTAAGTCTCTTGTCACGGCTGGAAACTTAGCAAGATGTTCATATTTTCTTTCTGTTGTTGCATATTTTGTCAAAGTTGGCATATCGATAACAGCAACATAAGCCTTTTCACCAATTGAATAATTATCGAGAACTTCCGGATGGATTTCTCCAATATATCCAAGTACTTCCCCATTATATATTACATCAGCTTTACGGCCTGGATGTAACCAGCTATTTGTACAATTAGGATCGTACTTAGGAATGTTTAATAATCCTAATTTCTCAAATAATGTTTCAATAACACCCTTCATATAAAAGAAATCTATATTGCCATACATTCCAAGCGTTAATTGCATTCTTTCATCTGGTAATTCAACAAGTGGGACAGCTTTCGGAACATAAATGTTAGCCAATTCATAAAGCTTTGCAGATTTGTTTCTTCTATTATAATTTGTTGAAAGTGATGATAAAATACCTTCCATTGTAGTTGTACGCATAATACTATAATCTTCACCCAATGGGTTTGAGATCTTAACTGCTTCACGTAGTTTATCACCCTCAGGAATTAGTAATTTATCAAATACTTTTGGACTTTCAAAAGCATATACTAAGCATCCATTGAATCCACACTGTTCAACAACATTTCTAGTCATATCTTCAACATTTTGCTTGAAGTTTAATTTACCAACAGTTGGAGTTCCAGATGGTAATGTTACTGGAATATTATTATATCCAAATAATCTTGCAACTTCTTCCGCTAAGTCTGCATTCGTTTCTAAATCAGTTCTAAAAGTAGGAACTTTAACCATTTTAGTTTCTGCGTTATATTCACATTCAACTCTCTTTAAATATCCTACCATTTCATCTTCTGATAAATTAATACCTAATAACTTATTTGTCTTTTCTGCACTAAATTGAACTTCCCATGGCTTACGTACGTTCGGGTAATTATCAATCATTCCGCTTACTACTTCTCCAGCACCTAATTCCACTACTAATTGGCAAGCACGATTTACTGCTATCTCAGCTAAATTTGGATCCAATCCTTTTTCATATTTACCTGATGATTCTGTTCTTAAACCTAGTTTTTTACCAGATAATCTAATATTAGTACCATCAAAGGTTGCAGACTCAAACAATAATGTAGTCGTATTCTCCATTATTTTAGTTTGTTCTCCACCCATAATACCAGCAATTGCAGTTGCCTTTGAAGCATCGGCAATTACAAGCATAGAAGAGTCAAGCTTTCTTTCTTGTCCGTCTAATGTTTGAATTTTTTCCCCATCATAAGCACATCTTACAATTATTTTCTTTTCTTCTAAACATTCTAGATCAAACGCATGCATAGGTTGACCAAATTCTAGCATGACATAGTTTGTGATATCTACTATATTATTAATTGGTCTTACACCACAAGCTACAAGTCTTTTTTGCATCCATTTTGGCGATGGTTCCACTTTTATATTCTTAACAATTCTTGCTGCATATCTTAGACAGAGATTTGGTGCTTGAATTTCTACTTTCGCATAATCATTTGCATCTCCACCTATTTCTTTTACTTCCACTTTTGGGAATCGAAAAGGCTTATTGTAAGTTGCTGCTGCTTCTCTTGCAATTCCTAAAACGCTATAGCAATCAACACGATTTGATGTTATCTCATACTCAATTACTGTTTCATCTAGGCCAAATGCAGTTTTTGCATCACTACCTATTTTAACGTCTTCACTAAATACATAAATTCCATGTTCAGGTGCTTCTGGGAATTCTTCTCTCGTTGCGCCTAATTCTTCAACTGAACACATCATTCCATTTGACTCAACTCCACGAAGTTTACTTTTCTTTATCTTAAAATCGCCAGCAAGTCTAGCACCATCAAGTGCAACAGGAATGACATCTCCTACTTGAACGTTAGTTGCTGCTGTAACTATTTGAAGTGGAGCCTCTCTTCCAACCTCAACTTGGCATACTCTTAACTTATCTGCATCTGGATGTTTTGTAATCTCTACGATCTTTCCAACAAATACTCCAGAAATATCTTTTCCTTTTTCTTCAAGACCTTCAACCTTTGTTCCTGACATTGTCATATCATCACAAAAAGTAATTGGGTCCACATCTATATCTACATACTCTCTTAACCATGATAATGGAGTTAACATATATTTTCCCTGCCTTTCCTAGAATTGTTTTAGAAAACGTACATCGTTTTCATAAAGTAATCTCATGTCATCAATTCCGTATCTTAGTAGTGCAATACGTTCAAGTCCCATACCAAATGCAAACCCTTGGTATACATCTGGGTCAATACCACTTTGTTTCAATACTTTTGGATGAACCATACCACAACCTAATACTTCAATCCAGCCAGTTCCTTTACACATTCTACATCCTTTACCACCACATACTGCACAAGATACATCCATTTCTGCACTTGGCTCTGTAAATGGGAAATGATGTGGTCTAAATTTAACTTTAACGTCAGGGCCATACAATTCTTTTGCAAATACTGCTAAAGCACCTTTTAAATCTGCCATAGTAATATTCTTATCAATAACTAAACCTTCTATTTGATGGAAAGATGGTGAATGGGTCGCATCCACTTCATCCGCTCTAAATACACGGCCAGGAGCTATTACTTTAATTGGAGGTTGTGAATTCTCCATAACTCTTACTTGAACAGATGAAGTTTGTGTTCGAAGTAAGATATCATTTCCAATGTAAAACGTATCTTGTTCATCTTTTGCAGGATGATTTGCTGGTATATTTAAGGCTTCGAAATTATAATAGTCAAACTCAACTTCAGGACCTTCTACTATTTCATATCCCATTCCTATAAATATTTTCTTAAGATCATCTATTACAATATTCATTGGGTGGCGATGTCCTATTTCCATATGTTTTGCTGGCATAGTTACATCAATCTTTTCATTTTTCAGTTGAACGTCTCTAACTGTTTTAGCAATCTTTGAACCTACCTCATCAAGTGCTTTTTCAATTGCCTCTCTTACATCGTTTACCATTTGACCAACAACTGGTCTTTCCTCAGTAGAAACGTCCTTCATTCCTTTTAATATTGCTGTTAGTTCGCCTTTTTTTCCAAGGTACTGAACTCTAATATCATTTAATGCTGCTATCGTGCCCTCAGTTGATATTTTGCTAAGTGCTGCTTCTTTAATTCTTTGTAATTGTTCTTTCATATCATTTCTCCTTCCATATACTCTAAATATAGCATTTCTTATTTAATCTGTATCATTCTTGGGCATAAAAAAAACGCCCCATAAAGGGACGGATTGTTTCCGCGGTACCACCCTAATTTCCTCTTTGAGGACTCTCGAATTCGTGTAACGTACGATTACGTCATCTCCTACTACTATTTCAGAAACGCAGCTCCAGTGGGAAATTCAATATTTGCCTGAACCAAAATGTGCTTGCAGCCGATGACACATTCTCTCTATTAGTAAACAAATATCTACTTACACTTTCATAGCCTTTTAATACTAACAATATATACTACTAGAGCTATTTTGTCAACCCTCGAACTACCTTATATTCTGGCATAAGAATTGCATTAATTTCAGCACCAATAATAACTATATTGGCTAGTAGGTATAACCATAGCAGTGTAATTACTATACCTGCAAGACTTCCATACATATATGAGAAATTAGAAGCACTATCTACATAGACGGAAAATATGAATGATGTTACCATCCAAGCAACCGCTGAAAACAATGCCCCTGGAAGAATTGATTTTATCTTGTATTTTGCACTAGGTAAAAATCGATAGATAAGTGTAAAAAAGCCAAGTAGTGCAAGAGTTGTAAATACAAATCTCAAAGAGCTAATTGTTAAAATCAATTTTTCAGTAAGTGAAAATCGAACTGCTATTAAACTTAAAACTTTATTTCCAAATACTATAATTGTGAGTGAAAATATTAAAATAAAAACAAATGCTAATGTATATAAAGCAGCTATTAATCTCGTGTGAAAGTAATTTCTCTTTTCTTCAATACCATGTGCTACATTTATACCATTAATGATTGCTAATGTACCTTTTGACATAGCCCACAAAGTACCGAGGAATGTAACGGACAATACTAGATTACTTTTACCAACAGAAATATCATTCACTACTGAAAATATTATATTATTTACTGCAACTGGGAAAAAGGGTTGCATTTTAATCAATACCTCCGCTCGTGTAATTGGAGTATATTGGATAATTGATAATACGAACATAAGTAACGGAAAAATAGAAAGAAATAAAAAATATGCAACTTGTGAAGAAACAGCTGATATATTATCTCGCTTACCCCTTTTTAATAATTTTGCGATAAATATAATAATTTTATTTATTATAATCATAATATCACACTTCCTTTCGGAATATTTTAACATGTTAGATATCAAGACTCAAGAGAAAAATATTAAAATATGGAGAGAATGAAATTGATGTATTTAACAGGTTAAAAAGCAAAAAAACTATATAAAATAAATTATATAGTTTTATACATGTTACTATTATGACGAAATGCTAGTTTTTTATTACATATAAATTACTATTTATAAATATAATTGAAAATTAGAATTTCTTCCAATTCGTAAATGCATCTGTTACACTGTCAAGTAAAGAAGCTGGTATAATAATTTCTGTATCTGATACTATTTTATTTTCTGGCATGATAGGGACAGGATTACATCCACCACGTTCTTGTTCAATCTGGTCTAATTCAAATAAATTACCGCAGTTCTGACATTCGAATACGTCATCCTTTTGTATAAAATAAGCTTTCGGACTGCCATTACATACTTGACAAGTGTTAAGTGCAGTTCTTATAGTTCCATCATTTGCTTTTACCGCAAATAATCCGATAGTTGTTCCATTTGCATCATAATTTATAAATGTAGCTTTCTCAGTTATGCTAGCTACTTCAATTACTACATCACCATCATTATTTAATATTGCAGGTGTTCCTTCACTTTCATCAACGGTTTCTATATCATCTGTTGAATCTATTACCTCTGTATTAGTATTTACAGCTGTATTACCTGTATTCCCCTTCTGTGTAAATAAAACTACCGCAACAGCAACAATAGCAACAGCCATTGCAATAAATATAAGCGGATTTTGTTTTGCAGTTTTATTATTCTGATTATTTTTCCCCATAATTATATACCTCTCCATTCGTAAATTCGTATTTTATAATAGTTTCTCAATAAGCTTATTATAAACCACTACTATGGAGATAATATGAATATTCTAAATTTGAATTTATTTATATAACCTTTCTCAAATTCGAGGCAGATTCTCATAAACACTATCGTACTTCAACACCTTTGTAGTAGTGTTGGAGCACTTCAATGTATGTCTTACCTAGTGTAATCATTGTTTTTACCCCATTCTGACTCATTCCAACCCCATGACCATATCCACCACCAATGAAATTGATTGATTCTAGCGTGTCACCCGAATATACTTTTTGCATAATAAAAAATGCACTTGGAAGCATTGTCATATTCTTTTGTACACTTCCATCTTTTCGCTTCAATTCTATGTCTGCACCTCCACTTAGTGTATTTTTAGGAGCTAACAATAGTCTTATATTATATTCTGTTCCTACTTTAATCGTTGCCTCAGTTCCTATAATAATAATTTCTGTTAATACTCCGCTTTTTCCTCTCGAATATACTTTAACATCTTTCACATCACCAACAGTTGATATCTCTCTACTTCTATATTTTCCATCTTCACCTAAAGTTTTGATTAATTTGGGTACTATTTTATAACGATTACTCAAATTCGCATTAACAGATGCCGTTATTTGAGCAAGATTAAGGTTAACACTCCACCGGTTCCAAGCATATTCCAAATCGTAGCTATCGTATGCATTATTTTTGATAAATTCGGAAAATACAAGTTCATCACTTAAATCCAATTCTTGTGCAGCTTCATTTTGCGTTCTTGATTTTAAATAATCAGGTGTGTAAGTAGGAAAATCTCTGTTTGCGGAAGTCCATACTTCTCCCGAATTTGCAGTTACACCACAGCTAGTTGAGAAAAAATTTGCAGATATTACATTCCCATTGCTTCTTAACATAACTCCAGCTGTATCTTTTACCGCCTTTATTGATTTGTCATCCTCTGGTGCTGTATTATATACTTGGCTTGCTACGCTATCATCTACATGTGCACCATATGTACAAAATGAATTTGCATAAAATCTAGCATATGCAAAGCTTCTAGCACATACTGCTTGCACCTTTAGTGCCTCCAAATCTACCGATGTTGACATCTCTCCAGGAATAACAGCATATAAATATTCTTCAAAGTTAACCACGTTAACAACATTTATCCCCTCTGGTGTAAGAGTAACTTCTAAATAACCTCTGTAGCTGGGATTTATTGATCCTCTGCTAATTGTAAGTAGCTTAATTTTCCCAGTACTATTCGTACTAATAATAGTTCTTCCGATTTCTAACTCTTCCTTAATTACTTCATAAACATCGCCCGGTTTATAAACTTGTATTTTATCTCCTATTTGCACGGTATAGTTAACATCTGAAGTAACCCTAACCACATCATGTGCATATTGACCCATTGTATTATTACTTATTAGCACTCGGATTCGATCTATTATTATATCCTTATTAATTATCGCTGCGCATATCTTTCCATTATCAATAACAAATTCACCCACTACATATCCAACTATTAAATTTGATACCGTTTTACTCTCTACCTTGTCATTAACTTTATATATTTTATAGTCTGGAGTAAATTCAAGTACTCCTTTACCTTCTATCTCAATACTTTTATTTGTCACCTTTAAAACTTTTCCATCAATTATTTCAGTTTTAAATATTACATTATCTACTTTTCCATCAAATAACTTTATATCACCTACAACACCATTCCTGGCTTCGATTATATTGTTCGTTTCGAAAGTTCTATATTCACCACTCATAAATATTCTTACTTCTTTTTCTTTCACTTCCTCAATCCATGCATTTGTTATTAGAGGATTATTATCAATCATGTCGAGTACAGCTATGATTTCTTCATCTCGTATTAGTACGCGTATTCTTTTATCAATCAATCGATCGACACTTAACCCTTCGAATACAAATTTTCCTTTATCACTAACTAGCTCCCATGCATTTAGTCCTGCTATATTTGCTGGGGTCCCTATAATAACCATATCTGTTACTCTTATATCGTTATCAACATCTTCTAATTCTACAACTGTTTCGTATATTTCAAACCAATCCTTAACGCTTATGGCATCCCCTGCTTTTGCACTCGTTATTTCTTGAGGGAGTTTTTCTTTATTAATACCGTACTTGAGTGCTACATTTATAGCTTCTTCATAACTAACTGTTTTGAAAGGTTCAAAATTCTCACTTTCAGGTTTAAATATATTTTCAATTGCTACAACATTAATATATTTGTCATACCAAGACTCGCTATCGGTATCAGCATATTCAATTTCTCTATCATAATTTTGATATATCTGACTCTTACTATTTGATATTAAAGCAACCATTTTTGCTAATAATCCTCTTGTCAATAACTCAGTATCATCTAGTTTATATTCCCATTCATATTCCTTAATTTGTGTGTCATCCTCAGTTGTTGATGTTGTAGCTAACGAAATATTAGTTTCAGTATTTGTATCACTCTGAACCTCTCTTTCATTTTCTATAATGCTTGGCAAGATTATAGCTACTACTATAATTAGTATCATAAATATTATTGCTATCCCTTTTTTCATATCTTGTCCTCCTGTATTATTATATATATTTTATTCGTAATGTTTGCCATATATTCATCGAAACAAATAAAAAAAAGTAGCATATAGCTACTTTTGAAAGTTGGTTTCATATTCTAACGAAATTAAAATCTACTTTTTATGTACAAACCCAAAATGCCGTGCCTGTATTTTGACTCCTAGCAATGCTAGGGGGGTTTCCGCACCAACACTTCTGTCTTCCACTGCAAACGGTGGCCTGACATCTATGTTGAGATATAAGAATCCCATTTTTAAAGATGTAGGTTCAAAATGACAGGTTTATCGAACATCTCAGGAATTTTGTATATTTTTATTATAGTTTATAAAACATCTTTTTTCAAGCCTTATATGCTAATTTACTCAAATTCCCTTTTTTAACTTGTCCTAAAATAGCTATTTATAAAATAACTTGTACTACTTGTTTACTTGATAAATTTATAAACAGTATTATATACAGTTTCCTTAATTATATACGTGTTTTTTTTTTAATCTTATGATATAATGTCACCGTTACAAACAAAGCATCCTAGGAGGGTATTTCATGTCGAATAAACTGAACTGTATTGTCGCGCAATCTGGTGGTCCAACTTCTGTAATTAATGCTAGTTTAGCAGGTGTAATCGAAGCAGCTCTTAATAATAATCATATCGATAAGGTATATGGAGCAATACATGGAATAAATGGGGTCTTAAGAAACTCCTATATTGAACTAAATGAGCTTTTTAGTAATCACGATAATATTGAGTTATTAAAAACCACACCTTCAATGTACCTAGGTTCTTGCAGACACAAGCTTCCAAGTGTATCACAAGACTCTACAGAATATGAAGCAATTTTTAGTTTTTTTAAGAGAATGAATATTGGTTTTTTCTTCTATATTGGTGGAAATGATTCAATGGATACTGTTGATAAACTTAACAAGTATGCAATTAGTAATGGTATAAAAAACATAAATATTATTGGTATACCAAAGACTATTGATAATGATTTATATGGAACTGATCATTCACCAGGGTTTGGTTCAGCTGCAAAATTTATTGCAACCTCTTTATTAGAGGTTATACATGATACATATATTTACGATTTACAAAGTGTAACGATTGTAGAAATCATGGGAAGAAATGCTGGATGGCTCACTGCTGCCGCTGCCCTTGCAAGAACAGGTAATAATACTTCACCAGACTTAATTTATTTACCAGAACGAGTTTTTTCAACTTCACAATTTATTGATGATATTAACACCGTTTTAAGAAACAAAAAAAATGTAATTATTGCTGTTTCGGAAGGTATTAAAAATAAGGATGGTGAGTATATTGCCGCTTCAAGCACCGATATGGACCAATTTGGGCATTTCAAGCTTAGTGGAGTAGGAAATGTACTAGAGCATCTCGTTACGACTGAAATTGGATGCAAAGTACGTTCCATTGAACTTAGCGTTCTTCAAAGAAGCGCTTCACATATTTCTTCCTTAACAGATGTAACGGAGGCTTTTCTAGTTGGTAATAAAGCCGTTGAATTTGCTACTAGTGGAATTTCAGGTGCAATGATAGTAATTAATAGAGAAACAACTTCCCCTTACAAATCAACAATATCTTCTTTACCAATTAATAAGATTGCAAACTTAGAGAAAGTAGTCCCATTAGAATGGATTAACGAAGCTGGAAATGATATATCCGAGGAATTCATTGCATATATGGCCCCTCTAATAAAAGGTGAAACAAAAATAGAATATGAAAATGGAATTCCAAAATATATGCCAATTGACCACTTATTCAATAGTATTTAACAAGAAAGGATGTAGCAAAACTTAACAAGTTCGCTACATCCCTTTTTATTAATTAAAACTAATATCATTAATTAAAAATATTTACTTTAGCTTTCACAAATTTCGCAACTTTAGTAGATGTTCGCTTAATTACTGGATTGATTTTCTCTACACCTTCTGTTGTATAATCTACCGTCTTTAAAATCACCTTAGCAGTTATATCAAGAACATCTTGTACTTTCTGTTTTACTTCATCACACATATAGTTTTTCCGAATTGCTTTTATTAAACGTTCTGCTTCTACAACATTAATTTTTTGTTCTCTAAGCATATCTAATATTTTGTCAATTTCTTGGTGCATAACATCCACTCCTTAGACATTTAATATTTTCTCAACGGCCTTTTTCATTTCGTTTGTTTCAACTACAGTATCATGAATAACTTTAGCATCTAATATTTCTTTAATCGCATTTGGTATTTCTACTTCCGATATTTTATTTAGATCATTAATTAAATCAAAGTCTTCTTTAGATGCATATTGATCATCTATTGCAGTCATTACACTTCTAGCAAATTTGTACGGACTAGCTGTTGAAGCTATAACTGATTTCGTATTATCCTTTGTTTTGGATATATATTTAAAGTATACACTAGCAGCAACGGCTGTATGCGTGTCCATTACATAATTAGTTTCATTATAAGTTTTTTTAATAACTTCTGAGATTTCATCTTCATTTGCATAATAGCCAACAAAATCTTCTAATAAGACTTTCATCTCTTCTGTTATTTCATATTTTCCATTACTTGATAATGAATTCATTAATTCACTCGTTTTTTGTTCTGACTGACCAGTTAAGATATAAATTAGTCTTTCTAAATTGCTTGAAATAAGAATATCCATAGATGGTGAACTTGTCAAAATGAATTCTCTATTTCTATCATAAATTCCAGTATTGAAGAAGTCTACCAACACTTTATTTTCATTTGAAGCACATACTAATTTATTAATAGGAATGCCCATACATTTAGCATAATATGCGGCTAAAATATTACCAAAGTTACCTGTTGGAACAATGACGTTAATCTTTTCACCGTTAGTAATCTCTTTGTTTTTAAGAAGTGAAGCATACGTATAAACATAATATACTATTTGTGGTACTAATCTACCAATATTAATAGAGTTGGCTGATGAGAATTGATATCCAGCTAAACTCATTTTTTCTTTTAATTCTTTATCACCAAAAATGTTCTTAACGCCTGTTTGCGCATCATCAAAGTTCCCTTTGATACCTATAACTTTTGCATTATCACCCTTTTGCGTTACCATCTGGAGTTCTTGTACTAAGCTCACTCCATCTTTTGGATAAAATACAATTATGCTAGTTCCTTCAACATCAGCAAATCCAGCTAGTGCGGCTTTCCCAGTGTCACCAGAAGTTGCGGTAAGAATTACTATTTCATTTTTAATGTTATTTTTCTTTGCTGAAGTTGTAAGTAAATGTGGCAATATTGATAAAGCCATATCTTTAAATGCTATTGTAGAACCATGGAACAATTCCAAAAAGTATACATCATCTACTTTAACTAATGGTGCAATAATATTTGTATCAAACTTTTCATCATAAGCTTTTTCAATGCAATCTAATATTTCTTCTTTTGAAAAATCAGTTAAAAATAACTTCATTACTTCATATGCTATTTGTTTGTAATCCATATTACTTAATTCTTCGATAGACTTATCAAGCATAGGAATATGTTCTGGTGCAAATAAACCACCGTCCTCAGCTAAACCTTGTAATATAGCTTGTGATGCTGTTACCTTATTACCATCGCCTCTAGTACTCTTATAAAAAAGCTCCATTTAGTTTCCTTCTTTCATCTATATTAACGTTCACATTAATTCCGTTATATGGTTACAAATTATAACATAGTTATACCTATATCGCAAACAAATTTTGATAGTGAATCGTATAATTATAGGTACAAAAAAGTTAAAAGTAATCTAATTCTACAATTACTTTTAACTCTTTTCTTATATCATTTGTAAATATAAAATACTAAATTAAAGTAATGATTTTAACAATATTACCTATACTATTAACTAATTGTAGTTAAAAAATTCATGTACTCCATACTCAAATAAGTAATTTAACTTGGTATCAAACCACTTCATGCTATTTGGATTAGCCATTGATCTTGCTGCAAAGAAAAGTGCTCCATCTGAATAGTCAATTCCATCTAAAGCTAATTCTACTGCTTTTCTAGTAATTTCTGATACTTCAACTGTATAAAATCTTCCATCCGATAAGGGCGAGAATTGATACTTGCCATTATTTTCTTGATAAATTACCTCGTATACTGTATCAGGAAATCCTGACCATCTTACCCTGTTAAAAACAACATTGGCTATTAATATTCTACCTTTTAAATCTTCACTTGTTGCTTCTGCTTCTACAATTCTTAGAAGTGCGTTATAATCTTCCTCAGTAACCTCAAAATCTAGTTTATTAATTGCAAGGCCTAAGGGTAAAGAATATACCTCTTCTGTAGAATTATCGAGTGTTGTTACACTACCTTGAGATGTTGAATTTCCCATTTCACGCGGGATAATTACTTCATCTTCTTTTATAAATTCTACTAACGACTGGTCAAAGATTTTCCCAGAGTTATTTAAGTTTGCAGTTAATGTACTAAAGTATTGGTCTACCTCTGCATCATCGTCCTCATCTTCGCCAGCTGTATAAACTTGAACATTATTAGCATCCATTCTTATATTGTTCTTTCCAGAACCTCCAAAATCAGTTCTAGTCATTGCAATAACTGCAATTATAACGGAACCAGCAGTAATGATAGCACATGTAGCATATGCTTTCTTACTTACTTTTCTAAAACATCCCATACATCCTTTAAGAAGGTTTTGTATTTTTTGCATTAGTTTTACCTCTTTTCTAGTTTTTTGTAACACTACGGATTATATATGTATTATTTTGGTATGTCAATTAGTATTGCCAATTTTCGGTACTTTATACACCCCTCGGAAATCCTAAATTCATTTCAAGATGAAAAATGTACATAATTTAGATTAAAAATATGATTTTTTTTATATAGTATTACATAAATATTTTTACCTACATGTTAATATTTAACATATTTATTTTTAGTGATATTGCATAATCTTGAATTGATTTGCTCTTTTAAAGAGTATATTATTCAAAATTCAGGTTATAAATATCCGATTTTCTTGATCAAATATCCCTATTTTCAAATACTAATTTAGATGATATACTGATTTAAGATGAAGTAAAGGCGTATCTACGAGAGAAACGGAGGCAAATATGAGCAAACTTATCGGTGTATATATAGCAGAAAAATTAGACGGCAAACGATATTTCAGGGCTTCCATCACACACAAATCCAAGCATATTAGTCTAGGCAGTTTCGAACTACAATCCGCTGCGCATAAGGCTTATTTGGAAGCTGATGCCATATTAAATGGCAACCAATATAACATTAAAGACTACTCTTCCATATTAAAATTATCATTTGAAAAATGGATTGTTTTACATAATTATAGAGACAATGGAATTTATATTAAAAATCCTATCTATTTAAGATCACGATATTTTACATATTATTTAGATTTTGATACTGAATTAACCTTTGATGTTGACGATTTATTTTACTATTCAACTCATAAAATCATGCGAAGAGATGGATATTTTTTTGTTAATGACTATGGAATGCAAATTAATATTCGCTCACGATATGGCATTCGAAATTTCTCAGTAGTTGGGCGAGATTATTTATTTATTGACAATAACCCTCATAATTTTAGATATGATAATATCAAGATAATTAATCAGTATCTTGGTGTACAAAAAGGGATGTATGAGAATGTGACCAAATACACTGCAAAAATTCATATCAACGGTGATTATGTAATAGGTAGATATAAAACGGAAGATCTCGCAGCGATTGCATATAATAAGGCTGTTGATACTCTTCTAGCAAATGGCATCAATAAAAATTACACTAAAAATTACTTAGAAAATCTAAACTCTGAACAATATCTAGAACTCTATAACCGAATACGTATTTCTCGAAAAATACGTGATTTCAATAATAATGCGCCTAAAAGTCTGAAGTAACTATGACTTTTGGCGCATTATATCTAAACTATATTTCTTTCTTTTCCTTCAATATATGCTTCAATATTTTGACATACTTCTTCTATTAATCTATTTCTTGCCTCTACACTTGCCCATGCGATATGTGGTGTAATAAGTAACTTTGTACTATCTTTTATCTCTAGCAATGGATTTCCTTCATTTATAGGCTCATACTCCAATACATCAATCCCTGCCCCTGCTATTAAGTCTTCACTCAATGCTCTAGCTAAATCAGCTTCATTTATTATTTTCCCTCGACCTACATTAATTATAATAGCCGATTTTTTCATTTTTGATAGTTCATTATATCCGATTAAATTAGTTGTACTTTCGTCTAACGGTGCATGTATTGATATGATATCCGATGTACGCAATAATTCTTCTAGATTTAATCTTTCATATTCTGAATTGTTATTTCTACCGGAGGTAGAATAATACACAACATTACAATTAAATGCAGAAGCAATACTAGCTACTCTCTTTCCGATTGCACCTAGTCCTATAATTCCCCAAGTTTTATTATTAATTTCAGAATATTTACGTTCAAAATGAGTAAACATTTTATCCCCTGTATATGCTCCGGACTTTACATAGTTATCATAATAGGATAATTTCTCGAATAAATAAAATAATAATGCAAATGTATGTTGGGCAACACTTTCTGAAGAATACCCTTTCACATTCGCTACCCCAATCTTTCGTGATTTTGTATACTCTTTATCTACGTTATTCGTACCAGTAGCTGTAAGGCAAATTAATTTTACATTATGTGCATCCTTGAGATTACTTTCATTTAATACAATTTTATTCGTTATTATTATATCAACATCCTTGATTCTCTCGCTAACTTCATTTTCTTTCGTATATCCATATGTTGTTGTCTCTCCGTATTTTTCAAAAACGGTAAGGTCAAGGTCATCACCTAATGTATTTGCATCCAAAATAGCAATCTTCATATAAAAACCTCCATACAATAATAATATTACAAGTCCCTTACAGATTAAGAACCACTCGAACGTGTTTCGATTAATCTGTAAAGGACTTGATATTCCTAATTAAATATATATCATAAAAATTACATTTCTTCAATTACTTTTGCTTATGACAAATTAATATATTTTTTCTTCTGACTTCGTAGCATAATACCTATCAACGCTGTAATTAAAGCAATTTTTGTAATTTTCATAATCATATATTTATCCCCTTTTTGTATAGTTTATCTTTTATTCTTTTATTGTTGCCCTTCTAATTAATAAGTAGGTAAACCCTCCAATGATTGCTATTGCACACAAACCACTTAATACCGCCATATATGGATTACTAGCCCCATTATAGATACCCAATGCTTTTGCAAAAAACAAATATATATTATAAGATACTTTTCCTTTTGTTACAACATCTAGGTATGGTATACCTATTGTAACAAATACTGGTACCCCAATTGATATTGTTAACTTTAATCCTTTGTTTAGTCTATAATATAGTGTTGTTATTAAGTATCCTATGACAGCTACTACTGTATAAATAACTACTGACCATAAAATTCCTTCTAATACATTTTCTGCTGTATATTTTAGTGTTCCATATCTTCCACTATATATTCCAATAAACAACGAATTATATTCAGAAATTTTCGAAAAAATCATTCCAATTATAAGATCAATAAAAGTCATTAATGTTGCGATTGAAAATAAGTTTAATAAACTACTAATAAATAACGTTTTTCTTGAAACACCATTTGCCAGAGCAAAATTAAACTCCGATTTGAAAGAATTTAAACCAGTTACAAAAATAAATATTACTGAACTCATTTCTATTGAATTAGAAGATCCTGCCTCTCCTGGAGAAAATGCATTATTTAAAATAGAAATCGCGATACTTACTCCAATTAGAATACCATAAAAAATAATTAAAGACTTTCTTGCTCTGCTAAATTGATATTTTGTACTTGTTAATATTCTCATATTCACCCCTCCTACGCATTCGTAAGCTGTATAAACAGCTTCTGCAAGTCTAATTTCGAAATTTCTAGATCATTTGGTACCGTTGATTTATCTAGACTACCAACAACATATGCTGTCTTAAGTCCACCTAAGGTATCAACCCCAATAACTTGTTTATTTTCAATAAATTCATCAATCTTACTAGCCACTCCTGAGATTGCATAGCCTCTTGAGAGTACATTCTCGATGCTATCATTCATTATTAATTCTCCGTCTTTAATTATAATTACTTTCTCAATAATGTCTGCTACTTCCTCTATTAAGTGTGTTGAGATTACGATAGTTCTTGGTCGTTCACTATAATTTGCAATTAGCTCTTTATAGAATAAATCTCTATGATTTGCATCTAAACCAAGTACAGGTTCATCTAGTAAAATGATTGGTGCATTGCAGGAAAGTGCAATAATAATCTTAAAAATAGACGAATATCCTGTTGATAGTTCTTTTACTTTCTTATTTATTTTGAGTCCAAATTTATCTGCTAGTGTCAAAGAGTATTCTACGTCAAAATCCGGATAAAACACTTTTGACCACTTAAATACTTCTTTTACTTTTATTCCATCAAGATATAAGTTTTTTTCCATCATGCAATATATTTTTGAAAGGACTTTATCATTTTCACAAACATTTTCCCCATCTACATATACTTCACCATTTGTAGGAAATAATTTATTTGTCATTATGTTTAACAATGTTGACTTACCTGCACCATTTCTTCCAAGCAAACCATAAATCTTATTTTCTTCAAATTCGAATGATACGTTTTTCAATGCGTTAACTTTTCCGAAGTTCTTACTTAAATCTTTAACTATTATTTTACTCATTCTCCATACCCTCTTTCTATCATCTTCACAATATCTGTCTTTGAAATGTTAAGTTTTTTTGCTTCATCTACCATATTTTTAATAAAATTTTCAAAAAATGCAACTTGCCTTTTTTCTACCAGTTTCTCGACTGCACCGCTTGATACAAACATTCCAACCCCTCTTTTCTTATAAATTACTTCATTATCTACTAATAGATTAATCCCTTTTAGTGCTGTTGCTGGGTTTATCTTATAATTAATAGAAATTTCTGTTGTTGATGGTATTTGTGTTTCTTCTGGAAAAGCTCCTGATATAATTGCATCTTCAATACCTTCTGATAACTGAACATAAATTGGTTTTTCATCTTCAAAATTTACTAACATTAGTGCACCTCCTCGCTATTTCACTTTTTGGTTATTCAGTTGTTTGGTTCTTTGGTTAATTACCTCTGTAACTAACTATAGTACATAATATATAAATTGTCAATACCCTTTTATATAAATATTAAAAAAAAATATTTCAATATAAGGCAAGCTTACATTGAAATAACTTTTTTTATTTATATTGGATTTACAACATAACCAGTCTAAAGTTAGTTGCATATTATTTTTTCGAGTTCATCCGTATTACTAACGATAAATTTTGCTCCATTTGATACTAACTCATCATAATCTCTAAATCCCCACAGAACCCCACAGCTATCTATGCCTGCATTATTTGCAGTTAACATATCAATATCACTATCTCCTACATAAAGAACTTCAAGTTTATTTAAATTTAGTGTTTTAATTACTTCATTTACAGTTGTTGGGTCAGGTTTTTCCAGATATCCTTTTCGATGCCCTATCGCGATACTTATGCGGTCTCCAAAGTATGTCTTAAGCACCTCTTCTATAAATTCATGAGGTTTATTTGAAACAACTGCTATTTTTATATCTTTCATAATTAACTTATCTAAAAGTTCGATTATTCCTTCATACGGAGAAGTGTTGTCCTCTTTATGGCTAGAATAGTACTCATCAAAATATACAGCTGCTAAATCTATATTATTGATGGTTTTTTTATCATTTGGTAACATTCTTTCTATAAGTTGTCTTCGACCACTTCCAACAAAATATCTGAAATTACTCATTTCATGTGTTGGAAATCCAAGCTTTTCAAGTGCATAATTTGAAGCTAACGCCAAATCCTCTAAAGTATTAAGAAGCGTCCCGTCTAAATCAAAAATAACTGCCTTATACATCAAATCATCCTTTCTTTCTGTAAAAAGCCAATGAAAAAGCCCAAAAGGTAATGGACTATTTCAATGGCCATTTTTTTATTATTACTCAGTTTTTAGTGCTTCAAGGGCACGAATCTTAGTCGCTCTTCTAGCAGGATAATACCCGGAAAGCATACCAACTGCAAGTGAAAATACTAAAGCCACTAATACTAACCAAAATGGAATTATTGATACTTTAGAAGTAACTTGTTCTCCATAATAACCCCCGCCGCCTCCAATTACACCACCTAGTAAATCTGCTCCATATTTATTAACTAGGAAGGAAGCAATATAGCTCATTATTATACCAAATATTCCTCCAAATAATCCAATTAGGGTTGATTCAAACAAAAATAGTTTACGAATATCGGTTACTAAACATCCAAGAACCTTCATAACACCAATTTCTTTCGTTCTCTCATATATAGACATAATCATCGTATTAGCAATACCGATTGCTGATACTAATAATGAAACAGCCCCAATACCACCAAGAATTAATTGTAGCGTATTCGATGTTTTTTCCATTTCTTTAACCATATCATTTAAGCTGTATGTTTGATAACCCATATCGTTTAATTTATCTTCTACTTTAGCTACGTCCTTTAGCTTCTTTACTGAAACTTTAATACTTGAATACGTTTGCATCTCTGTTTCAGCTATCTTCCTATCAGCAAGTGGTAACTTTTTGATATATTCTCGATACATTCCTTTAAGAACTTCGATATCCATATAACTACTATAACTATTTTCTTTACTACTTTCCGCAAATTGACCCGCTATAACAATTGGTTGTGGTTTAAAATCGATACTAATTTTATCTAAATCTTGACCGCCCCAATTTTCTTCTCCATAACTTGGATCAAACGTATACTTAATCGGATCATTTTCTAAATCAACAATAACTTGTTCATAATTCTTAGTATTGTTAAAATAACCATCCCATTGCCCTAGTATAACTCCCTCTAGATTTTCTCTGCTTGGCCATTCACCAAACTTTAAGTCTGGCATATCGAAGTCCGCTATTACACTAAAATCCAATGCTTGAACATATAACCAACAAATACCTTTACCAGAAACAAGCTTAAGCTGTCTACTCCAAACTGGTGACGCCGCTTTTACGCCTGCTAGTGCCTTTATCGAAGTTACTGCCTCATCATTTAATTTAAGTGTCGTTTCAACTGGTTTACCCGTTGATTCATCCCAGTTATATGGTACCATAACTTCAATTTGAGTTAAGCTTCCCATTTGCATTATTTGTTTTGTATACGTTTCAGACATTCCAATTCCTAGCGACATCATGATAATAATAGAGAAAGTTCCAATTACAACACCAATTATTGTTAATGAAGTTCTAGCTTTTCTTCTGGTTAAATTTCGAATACCCATTGAAAATAAATCAATAATTTTCATCGTAATCAAGCCCTTTTTTTATTTTTTTCTTAGCTATTAATAATCCAGCTCCAATACCTGCTAATAATACCACAACAGTTAAGATAACCAAGAAGACAGTATTCGCAAATATAGATGGCTTCTTTACCTCTATTCCCATTCCCGGGTCATATCCTGGATCAATAAATCCCATATCTTTACCTACCATAGCTTCAAAAGTAGAAACACTCTGATTGGATGCATCAGAACTAATTGTTGCAATTGTCATTTCATCATTTATCATTACACTCATTTTAACACCTCCTATATTTCTTCTTCACTTCTAAGTTTTTTCTTCTTTTTCGAAATAATAACTCCCTTTGTTACAAGTAATGCTATTAAGAATAAGCCTATTTCTATACCTATTATCGCTGGGACTGGTAAAATAGGAGCTTTAACTTCTTCAATAGGATCAATCGGCATTCCTGGTTCTGTAGGGAACTCTGGTATATAAGGTTCTTGAACAAACATAGTAAAATCTTGTCTAGTCTCAACCAATTCGCCTCTTGAGTTTTCATAAGATACAACTAATGTCCCTGTAATTTCTCCTGCAGTTTCACACATTATTTCAACATCATAAGTATCACCTTTACCTGGTTCGATATTACCAATGTAAGTTAATGCTTTAATTGGTCTTACTCCACCTTCAATGGTTGCTTGCACGTTATTCAACTTTGATTTACCCATATTAAAGAACTCAAAACTAATCATTTGTTGTGAAAATGTTTCTGCGTATGGTGGTACATCAATTCTGTTAATTACAGGTTTTGCAAGCTCGTCTACTGGAATATATATAGTTTCTGATGCTGCTGGAAATGGATTTCCTTCTTCGTCTTCATATTCAAAAACAATTTCCAAAGGATAAGAGCCAGAAACAGCATCTGTTTTTACATCGAATGCCATTGTTTTCTCAATTACTTCTTCTGTACCAACATTCTTAATATAATAAGTATTACTTCCTTCTGCTACACTAAATACAATAACACCATCTTTATTTGGAGGAGAATTTAATGTGATTTTCATATTGGTAAGTTTCTTTACTGCGCTTGTATTTTTAAAGCTAAATGTAAAGTTTATTTGTTGCCCTGCTTTCGCAACTCCCGTATCTACACTAAAGCTATTAATAATAATCTTTGGAGTTCCTTTTGTTGAGCCTTCTGCTGCTCCTTGCACGTCTGTAATATACACTTTAGATAGTTCCGTATATTCTTTCCCTGAAGCATCTGTATATGCTACTGTTAGGGTTAATTCGTGCATTCCTTTTGCTATTGATTCAACAGCAGTTAATGGAAAAACAATCTCCGTTGTTGCTGATCCTGCAATATCATTCACGAATTTAAAATCTGTTTTATCTGTTGGAATAAATGTAGCTGTCGAAAATCCTGTTAGAGTTGCTTTGATATTCTTAGCTGTTTGTGCTCCCTTATTACCTAATTTTACAATTATATTAAAATCTGAACCTGGGTCTATCATTGTCTTGTCTTGTAAAGCACTTTGTATCACTAATTTTGGTACAATCGAACTACTTGCAGCACCAGCGGTTATATATGCAGTATTCGTATCAGTAATTTCTTTACCATCGCTATCTTTATAACTAATCTGAATTTCTACTTCATAAATATCCCCGATTATTGTTGGAGAAGTAGTAAGACTATATTTGATTGGCTTTATTTCTGCACCAGCAATTTGTGTAAATACATTGGTAGTAGTTACTCCTGATGGAATGAATGTTTCTTTTCCAAAACCAACTACTTTTACTTTAACGTCATATGCTGGTAATTCTCCAGTATTTTTTAAATCATATGTAATATCAAATTTATCACCAGCCATTATACTGCTGTCTGATACCTTTAGATTCGTAACCATTAAGTTTGGAGAAGTTTTCCCCTGGCCTGATTCTGCATATACCGTATAGGATCCTGAATAGCTATTTCCTGCGTCATCCGTGTAAGTATAGCTAAAAGGTATACCGTATGTACCTTTTGTTGCTGCAAGCTTCGCACTAAATTCGATGGTAGTATCTGCTATTCCATTTGAACCAATTTTTTCAATTCTGTATATATCAGATGTTGATTTAAAAGGAGTGTTTGCAAAATTCGGAGTAATTACTATGTTTTTTGCTAATCCACTTCCGTTATTCTTAAGTGAGAATTTGACACTGTATGTTCCAGTTGAATTAACCTTTAGTGTGTCAATTACATTTGGAACAATTAATGATGGTACTCCACTTGGTGCTGCTGCATTAGTTACAACACTAACACCTGCATCATCATAAACATATTTATCACCATTATAATTATATTCAATCTTACAGCTAATTCTGTCCCCTTCACCTTTGTACGTCCCAGCAAGAGAGACCTCAACCTCATCATCTTTATTTACTAATGCAGATGAGTAACCTGCTGTAACAAAAAAAGATGAGCCAGATGAACTTGGTGTAACCATGAAATTCTCCATGTTATGATCTGTATTCTTAATTTTAACAGTTACTATTACCTTATCCCCAGATTTAGAAGGAATTACATCGGTTGTCTGAGTTATATATGATATTACTACCCCATTTGCTCCTGTGTGCGTCGTTGCTGCATAGGATAATTTGCTAAAGTTAGTTAGCAATACTGATGCGATCAGTAACATTATCGAAATTTTCTTTGCTATTTTCTGAAACACTTTCATTGTTTAAATCCTCCTCATTTTTTACTACTTCTATCGATTGAATTTTTCCATCAAAGATACGTATAATCCTGTCTGCATATTTTGCAATTTCACTATCATGTGTAACTAATATTATGGTTTGATTATTTTCTCTTGCAATGTCTCGAATTAACTTAATAACTTCTTTTGTTGTCTTAGAATCCAAATTTCCTGTCGGTTCATCTGCAAAAACAATATCAGGTTTTGCCACAAATGCCCTCGCTATACCAACTCTTTGCTGTTGACCACCACTCATTTCCTTTGGCTTATGTTTCATTCTATTACCAAGACCAACTGCTTTCAACATGCTTGCTGATCTTTTATCTCTTGCCTTTTTACTTATTCGTTTAAATACTAAAGGTAATGCTACATTCTCAAGCGCTGTCATCGATCCGATTAAATTATAAGATTGAAAAACAAAACCTAAATATTTTTGTCTAAACTTTGCAAGTTGCTTTTCATTCATTTTATGTATAGGTTTACCCTCAATCAGAATTTCACCCTTTGTCCTTCTCTCAATACCTGCTAATAAATTGAGCAGTGTCGATTTTCCAGAACCTGAAGATCCCAAAAGACAACAAACTTCGCCTTTATTTATATCAAAGCTTACATCATCCACAGCACGAATTACTTCATCGCCCATTCTATATATTTTCGTTAGATTCTTAACTTGTATAATTGCCTCCACTTTCTCACCCCCTTGTTCAAAACTTACTACTAAATATAGTATACAATATTACTACGAATTAGCAATTATTTTCCTGACATGAAACGAACTACATTACAATATTACTTTGTTTCCTTTTTTAGACGAAATAAAAATATATAAGTTCCACATATTGTAAAGATTACCAAAATAATTTATATAGTATAATAAAAAAAAACGAAGGATATTACCCACCATTATAGTGGATGATTTCCTTCGTTTTTTATACGAGTGAATCGATAAGCCGAGTTCTGTCGTGAATGGTCATCTATCTTGCCTTGGTGTCACCACCAAGTTCCAGCGACCTACCCTGAAGCACGGCGGGCAGCCGTATCGCTCCAAATTCGGTCTTGCTTCGGTGTGGGGTTTACATATGCCCCCTTTGTTACCAAAGGGGCGGGGAGCTCTTACCTCGCCGTTCCATCCTTACCTGATAATCAGGCGGTTTATTTCTGTTGCACTAGCCTTGGAGTCACCTCCACCAGACGTTATCTGGCACCCTGCCCTATGAAGCTCGGACTTTCCTCACATACGGCCTTTCGGCACTTGTATGTGCGACCATTTAATTTACTCGCATTGCCTATATTAGCATAAATCAAGTATTCATGCAAGGAAGAAAATGTTCCATTTTGTTTTAGATTAAACGGATAAAATGCTTCCTCCAATAAATTCACGAATAATTGAGTTATACGGTATATAATCATTACTTACACTTAGGGTATAGTCTAAAAACTTGAGTAATCGAACTGCTTCTGAATAATACGGACTCGTTCTTGGTATTCCAAACAAAAGAGGTTCTGCATATAGTTTTAAGACTGCAATTTCATAAATTAATGCTGAATTAAACATAGCTTCTGCTTCTTCTTGATAAGGAAATATATTGCTTCGTTCTCCTTTATTTACGGATGACCACATATTCAAAGTTTGCTCAGCCGATATCCCCCTATACTGGTTATCCCTTACTATTCTTCGAATCAATCTTCCATCCGTTGTCGATATTCGATTGTGTTCATCCACATTTAACTGTGTGAGTGCACTAATATATACTTTAAATTTGCTTTCTTTCGGCAGTAAATATGTCATTTTATCATTTAACGCATGAATTCCTTCAATTACGAGTATGTCATTATCACCTAATTGCTTAAAATTACCTTTATACTCACGTTTTCCAGTCTTGAAGTTATAATTTGGTAATTCTACCCGTTTTCCTGCGAGTAAATCAACCATATCTTTATTAAACCGTACCACATCAATCGCTTCTAAGCTTTCAAAATTAAAATTACCATTTTCATCGAGTGGAGTTTGATCTCGTGGTACAAAATAATCATCAATAGGGATTGGGTGAGGTTTAAGTCCATGAGTCTTTAACTGAATAGACAGTCTATGTGAGAAGGTAGTCTTACCAGATGAGGATGGGCCTGCTATAAGAATGATTTTCTTATCATGTTGTTCCGCAATCTTATCCGCTATTAAAGCAATTTTCTTTTCTTGTAAAGCCTCTTGAATCAGGATTAATTCATTAATTTTACCTGCAGCGATTACATTGTTTAGATCAGCTACCGTTGCTACATTCATCATAGATGCCCATCGAGATGCCTCTTTAAATACACTAAACAATTTATTATGTTCTACAAAAGGGGCTACTTCATTTGGTTTTTCAGATGTTGGGAACTGAATTACAAAACCTTCATCATACAGCACTAGCTCGAATTTATCAATATAGCTAGTATTAGGTACCATGTATCCATAGAAATAATCAATATCACCATCTAATTCGTATACATTAACAGTAGATGATTTTCTATAGTTTAGAAGTTTTACTTTATCTGGCATTCCTCTTTCTTCGAATAAATTAATTGCTTCATCTGTCGAAAGTGTACTTTTATTATATGGGATCGCTTGGCTTATCATCTCTCTCATTCTAGCTTTTATATTTTGAAGGTCGTCCGCTGTCATCTTTCTAGCTAAATTCGTTTCACAATAATAGCCTTTACTAATTGAATATTGGATTATTGTCTTACTAATTTCTTCCCCAAGTACATCCTTTATTGCTTTTATAAGTAAAAATGTGCAACTTCTCTTGTACGTACGGGAACCATCACTAGTCCCAGTTGTTATAAATTCGATTGAACAAGATTTATCAACCTTTTTCATTAATTCACAAAGTTTATTATTGATTTTAGCTAGGACTATCGGTTCATTATATTGTGCCTGAACTTCCTGAGAAATTTCTATTAATTTAGTCCCTTTTTCAAAAACTTTTTCTTGACCATTAATATTTATTGTAACTAAATTCATTTCCAAAATATTTACCCCCTCATTATAATTAACATTAAAATAGCCTATATAAATTTATATGGTGAACTTTCACATGCTACTATTATTTCTATTCTGTTTTCAAAATTCTTATGAAGCATCTCATGAAATATATCAACACAAAATTTTTCTGTTTCAAAATGCCCTGCATCTATTATAGCTAAATCTTGTTGAAGAGCATCAATTCCTTCATGATGATCGATATCTCCCGTAATTAATAAATCAGCTTTCTCTTTAATTGCGTATTGTATCATAGAACCTCCAGATCCTTGTGACATCGCAACTTTTGATATACTCTTGTCTAACTGCCCAAATACTTTAACTTCATTAACTCTAAGTCGACTCTTTACAAACTCAACATATTCTCCTAATAATACAGACTTTTCAAGATTTCCAACTTTTCCAAACCCTATATTATGTTCTTTATCAATAATTTCAAGAGCTTCTCCAGAAATATTTAGTAACTCGGAAACCCTATGCGTTAGCTTACACGCATCTAAATTCGTATGAATTGCATATACAGCGATGTTATTTGATATCAAATCAATTACTTTCTTACCAATAAAATCCTCATCTGTTATCTTCTTTATTTCGCTAAAAATAATAGGATGATGCGTTATTAGCATATCAACATTTTCTTTTATTGCCTGATCAACAACATCATTAGTTGCATCCACAGCAAGCATAATCTTATTCACAATTTGCTTTCTTGAGCCTATTAATAATCCAACATTATCCCACTTGCAAGCATATTTACTTGGAATCTCTGATTCAAGAAAATCAATAATTTCACCAACTATTAAAGGCATGCAAGCACCTCCTCTATTATTTGAAGGTCTAAATTTATCTCATTTATTCTTTGAAATGTTTTATTGGTTTCTCTACCTTGTAAAGCTGTTAATATATTCTCTAATTTACTCTTCTTCTTAAGTAATTCTGTTACTAATATTTCATTTTTTTGATCAATTAAGATTTTCCCATATAAGTACTCTGCTTCAGTTTCATATTTTTGTTCACCTTTTGTTGCAACTATAATATTATAGTTTTTATCTTCGTCAATTAATATTTCTTCTCCTTCAATTTTATAACCTAATTCATGTACCTTATGTCGCACTAAACCAATTTCGGATTGGGGTTGTAATATCAGCTTAACATTATTGCTTAATATATGATTGCCATTTTCTAGAATTTTATTAACTAATAAACCACCCATTCCTGCGATAATTATCGTATCCACTTCATTCGGAGCTAATTTTTCTAATCCATCGGACAATCTAGTTTCTATTTTATCTACAAACTGATACTTTTGAATATTTCTTTTTGCTATTTCAATAGGCCCTTTTCTTACATCCATAGCTAACGCATATTCAACTATATTATTTAACATTAAATAAATTGGTATGTATGCATGATCGGTTCCGATATCCGCTACTCTAGCCCCTTTATCTACTTTACTAGCTACTTTTTCTAATCTATATGATATATCCATTTGTCTTCCTTCCCAAAAAGGGCTATCTCAAAAATATTAGAGATAACCCTTTCGCTTATATTTTATTCTAAGTAATCCTTTAATTTTCTACTTCTACTTGGATGTCTAAGTTTTCTAAGAGCTTTCGCTTCAATTTGCCTGATTCTTTCTCTTGTTACATTAAACTCCTTACCAACTTCTTCAAGTGTTCTTGCACGTCCATCATCCAAACCAAAACGTAGTCTTAATACTTTTTGTTCTCTATCTGTAAGGGTATCTAAGACTTCCATTAATTGTTCTTTGAGTAATGTGAATGCGGCTGCATCTGCTGGTACAGGTACATTTTCATCTTGAATAAAATCACCTAAATGGCTATCTTCTTCTTCACCAATCGGAGTTTCTAAAGAAACCGGCTCTTGTGATATCTTAAGTATCTCTCTTACTCTCTCAACTGGCATATCAAGTTCTTTTGCAATTTCTTCAGGGGAAGGTTCTCTACCTAATTCTTGTAATAGTTGTCTTGATACTCTTATTAATTTATTAATCGTTTCCACCATATGAACTGGAATTCTAATTGTTCTTGCTTGATCGGCTATCGCTCTAGTAATTGCTTGTCTAATCCACCAAGTTGCATAAGTACTAAACTTAAAACCTTTTTTATAATCAAACTTCTCAACTGCTTTTATTAAACCTAAATTACCTTCTTGAATAAGATCTAGGAATAGCATGCCTCTACCCACATATCTCTTTGCTATACTTACAACTAATCGTAAATTGGCTTCTGCAAGACGTTTCTTCGCTTCTTTATCTCCATTTTCCATTCTAAGTGCTAATACAATTTCTTCGTCCGCATTTAAAAGTGGAACTTTACCAATTTCTTTTAAGTACATTCTAACTGGATCCTCGATGCTGATTCCTTCTGGAATACTAAGATCTAATTCACGTACATTTGTATTTTCGATTTCATCATCATCTTCAAAGATTTCATTTTCTACTAAAAGTCCTTCTTCAGTTGCGCCACCAAGTATATCTACATTATTTCCTTCTAAGTACTCAAAAATCTTCTCAATCTGCTCTGATTCGAGTTCGAATTCGATAAAATGTTCAAGAATTTCTTTATATTCTAGTACATTCTTCTTCTTCTTTGCAATCCCTAGCAGATCAACCAGTTTTTCATTAAATCTTTGCATGCTATCTTCCATCATTATTATTCATCCTTCCATTTCTCACTAGTATTTTAACCATCAATAAGAGAAATATGCAATTTTTGTAATTTCGCTTGTTCTTTTATAAGTATTTGTAACTCATCCAGCTCCTGAATATTCCTACTCATAACATCTAAACTGTATTTTTTAATTCGTTTAACTGTTTCATTAACAGCTTTTTCATATTCAGAAGGGGTTATGTTTTCTTTCACCTCAGCACTAAATATTCCTGCAATTTTCCTTTGATCTTCAACCTCTTCAAATTGATTAATTATTTTAGCTGGTTGAACTTTTCCATCCAACTCATACTGTTCATAAACCATTTTTGCAACTTTATTATAAAGTTCATCTTTAAAATCTTGTGGTTGAATAATTTGTTTTACTTTGTTAAATAAATTTATATCATCTATAAGCCAAGTTAATAATATTTTTTGAGCTCTTAAAACAACATCTTCTCTATCTTTTTTGTTTATTCGCTCTGTGCTAGTTTGCGTATGTTTTTCGGACACAAGACCTTGCCTAGCACCAATTTTATTAACTAAATCTAGTAAATTTTGTTTGTTAACATTATATTTAGCAGCTACTGCCTCAATATAATTATCTCTTTCTATTCCAGTAGTAAGGATGGAGATTCGCTCTCCGACCTTATTTAAGAAATTTGTTTTACTCTCTGGATCTTTCATATTCGTGTTACTTTCCATAACTTCAATCTCAAACATAATACTTGTCGTAGCTTCATTTATCCTTTGTTCAAACGCATCTGCTCCCTCTGCTTTAATAAAATCATCCGGATCTTTGTATGGTTTTAAATTTAGGACCTTGACAGCAATATCTACTTCCTTTAAAATTGGAATTGCTCGAAGGGTTGCTTTTCTTCCAGCTTCATCACTATCATAGGTTAGATATACGAGATCCGTATATCGTTTTAGTAGAGATGCTTGCTGTGGAGTAAATGCTGTTCCGAGTGACGCTACTGCATTATTAAAACCTGCTTGATGAAGTGCTATGACGTCCATGTAGCCTTCACAAACCAATAAATAAGGTTTCCTAGAAGTTCTTGCTATATTCAAGGCGTATAGATTTCGACTTTTATCGAATAGTTTAGTCTCAGGTGAATTTAGATATTTGGGCATTCCATCACCCAATACCCTACCACCAAATGCTATAACTCTTCCATGAACATCAAAAATAGGAAACATTGCCCTACTCCAAAACTTATCATATGCACCATTTTTCTCATCAAATGCAATAAGACCAGATTCTTTTAGAATAGTGTCTTGATAACCCTGCTTTTTCAAGTATGCGTATAGTCCGCCAGAATATACATTCGCGTACCCTAAACCGAATTTTTTTCTTGTTTCTTCGGTTATTCCTCTGTTATCAAAATACCGAAGGGCAGCCTCACCTTGTGTAGAGGTAAGATTATAGTAATAAAATTTTGCGGCTTGCTTATATATTTCTAAAAGATTATGTTTCAGATCATTTTGCATCTTAGTCTCTTTCGAAGCCTCCCCTTCAGGAAGTTCGATATTGACTCTAGCTGCTAACATCTTTATTGCCTCAACAAAGGAAAAATTCTCATACTCCATAATAAACGTAATAACATTGCCTCCTGCACCACATCCAAAGCAATGATACATTTGCTTATCTTTGCTTACTACGAATGAGGGTGATTTCTCACTATGAAACGGGCATAATCCAACGTATGAATTACTTCTTTTCTTTAACGTAACATATGGTGATATTACATCGACAACATCATTTTGTGTGCGTATCTCTTCAATTAAATCATCGGAGTAAAACATTCCGTTCTCCTTCCCTAGCAATTCTAAATATTAATATTATATATTTATTTTAAAAATTTATTAATATTTTTACTTGAATTCTAATTACCATTTTATATTATTGACAAATTATCAGTTTTTTATATTTTCCAAGCTCTTGGTATAAAATACTCTTCGAATTTAGATATTGCATATCGATCTGTCATACCTGCAATATAGTCACAAATTACTCGTTCTGATTCTTCCCCGTTTTTGATCATTTCACTATATTCTTCTGGCATTTTCCCTGGTTCTTTCACATACACGTCAAATAAATTTCTCAAAACATTTTGTGCTTTTTGTTCTTGATCTTTTGCTTTTGAATTTGCATATACATTTTTGAACATAAATTTCCTTAGTCCAGCCATTGCAGCTTCAACATCTTTAGACATAATTATATCGGGTTGTTCATAACTATTTCTTACGATATCGTGCACCAAAGTATTTAATCTTATACGAGTCGTTGCACCTAATATGTCCGTGTACTCAGTAGGTATATCTTCTTCACATAGTATCTTACCTCTTAATGCATCATCGATATCATGATTAATATATGCAATTTTATCTGATAATCGTACAATCTTACCTTCTAATGTAGAAGGCATGCTACTTGTTGTATGATTTCTAATTCCGTCTATTGTCTCAAGAGTTAGATTTAAACCTGTTCCTTTATTCTCTAACTTCTCAACAACTCTTACACTTTGTTCATAATGTTTAAATCCAAACGAACACATTTCATTCAATACGGATTCACCAGCATGACCAAAAGGAGTATGTCCTAAATCATGTCCTAACGCCGCTGCTTCCACTAAATCTTCATTTAATCTTAGTGCTCTTGCTATCGTTCTTGCTATTTGTGACACCTCAAGTGTATGTGTAAGTCTGGTTCTATAATGATCTCCCTCAGGAGATAAAAAAACTTGTGTTTTATGTTTTAATCTTCTAAATGCTTTGCAATGTAAAACTCTATCTCTATCTCTTTGAAATTCTGTTCTCATATCACAGGGCGGTTCTTCAATCTTTCGTCCACGCGTATCCATACTTAATTTCGCATATTCAGAAAGCCTAATTTTCTCGAATTCTTCTTGCATTTGCTTAATCTTCATAATAGACACTCCTTTATAAAATAGATGGATAATCGAATCATAACTTCATATAATAGTATTATACGACAACATTTTAATTTTTCCTTTTTATTTTTTTAATTTAACTTGCGTTTTTGATTTTTATATAATATTATTACTTTGTTGTGACAGAGTAGATAGAACGCGTTAAGTGTCATAGGACGGGAAGTTGCCTATGAACGAAGAATCACTTATGATTCGCGGTTTTCTATCGCATCCGCTGTTATGGAAAAAAACTACATATCTATATTAGTTTCTTTCTTTAGTGAGCGGCTTTATTACAAACTAAAGAGAGGATGATCAAAATGAAAACACTTCACAACCAGAAACGTTTTTCTATTTCAAATCTTACTTTAGCAGGACTATTTATTGCCATTGCAGTGGTACTAAAGTCATATCTTGCTATCAATCTTTCCTTCACTCGTATTAGCTTAGCTTGGGTTTCAATTATGACAATTGGAATACTGCTAGGTCCTGTTATTGGGGGTATAAGTGGTGCAATTGCAGATATTATTGGATTTATAATATTTCCAACTGGCCCCTATTTCCTTGGATTTACAGTTGCATACGCATTTGTTGGAATTATCCCAGGGTTATTAAAAAAAGTTGTTTTACAATCAAAAAGTATTTATTTTTTCCTATTCAATTCTGCTGCAGTTATCGTTTTATTCGTAGCATCTGTTTGGGCGCTGTTTCACAAAAATGAACTTATTTTGGAAAATGGTACAATTCAATTCAATACTAATTTTTTCTTAAAGGTTGATCCAAAGTATATTGAGATTTCATTCATATACTATATACTAATTGCAGTTGTTTTATTACTTTTAATACTTCTTCCGATATTTTTAGAAAAAGTTTTAAAAAATAATCAGTTTATCTTTCCGTTTGCAAGATTACTATTTATGGTAACAATAACTTGTATTATTTGCTCACTTGTAATCGATACCTGGTCTGTATCCAAGATAACTGGATTACCAATATTGGTTTTACTTCCAAAAAGAATTTTTGTCAATTTTATAAGTATCCCAATATATGCGTATTTAGTGGCAGTTTTATTAACAACATTAAATAAATATATAGTAAAAAACGAAAACAAATAATTAAATCTGTTATCAACTCAATTAATTAATCTTTAATATTTTTCCTTTTTATGGTATACTATTGCTAACTAAAAAAATATTAGAATAGTATACTTTTTTTTAGTTATTATTATTGAATTTTTATTTTTTAATTTGCGTATAATAACCTACAAATTAATCAAAAAATGATTAGGAGGAAATACTATGAGTGGATTAAGTATTAGAAAAGTTTTTGCAAGAGAAATTATAGATTCCAGAGCAAATCCAACTGTTGAAGCCGTTGTAGAACTAGAAGACGGAACTTTAGGAATTGCTTCCGTTCCAAGTGGTGCTTCTACAGGAATATTTGAAGCATTAGAATTAAGAGATCAAGATAAACAAAGATATTTGGGCAGAGGTGTTACAAAAGCCGTAAATAACGTAAATACACGAATTAATGATGCAATTGTTGGAATGGATGTAAATGATATTTCTAAAATAGATGCTAAAATGATAGCTTTAGACGGAACAAAAGATAAGTCTGATTTAGGTGCAAATGCAATCCTCGCAGTATCACTTGCAGCTGCGAAAGCTGGCTCAATCTCAACTAAAGTTCCATTATTTAAATTTCTAGGAAGTGATAATTCAGATACCCTTCCTGTTCCAATGATGAATATCTTAAACGGTGGAGCACATGCTTCAAATAATATAGATATACAAGAATTTATGGTTATGCCAGTAGGTGCACCAAGTTTTAAAGAAGGACTTCGTTGGTGTGTTGAAGTTTTCCATACTCTCGCATCCATATTAAAATCCAAAGGACTTTCTACTGCTGTAGGTGACGAAGGTGGTTTTGCTCCTAATTTAGGTAATGATGTTGAAGCGATTGAATTAATCCTTGAGGCAGTTACGAAAGCAGGATATAAACCATATGATGACTTTATGATTGCAATTGACGCAGCTTCAAGTGAATGGAAAGGTGAAGGCGGTTATTCTTTACCAAAGAACAAAACTTTCTATACTACTCAAGAATTAATTAATTATTGGAAAGACCTTTGTTCAAAATATCCGATTGCTTCAATTGAAGATGGTTTAGATGAAGAAGATTGGGAAGGTTGGAAGCTCCTTACACAAGAACTTGGTTCAAAGGTTCAATTAGTAGGTGATGATTTATTCGTTACGAATACAACTCGTTTGGAACAAGGTATTAAAACAGGATGTGCAAATTCAATCTTAATTAAATTAAACCAAATTGGTAGCTTATCAGAAACTTTAGATGCTATCAAAATGGCTCACAAAGCTGGTTATACAACTATCATTTCACATAGAAGTGGTGAAACTGAAGATACTACGATTGCAGATTTAGCTGTTGCTGTTAATGCAGGTCAAATAAAGACTGGTGCACCAAGTAGAACAGAACGAGTTGCAAAATATAATCAACTATTAAGAATTGAAGAAATTCTAGGATCTAGAGCTACATTCCCTGGACGTAAATGTTTTAAAAAATAAGAAGTTCAAATAAATACGATTTCAAATAAATACGATTTCAAATGAACATTTGAACTATATAGTCAAAATAAAAATTCGCTATACAACTTACCCTTGTATAGCGAATTTTTATTCTAATTATATTCTATGATTCAAACAAAAAAGTAGCCTATTAAATTTACTTCTCAATGAATATAGCTATTAACATTGAAAAATATATTCAAATGACTACTTTTTTCTTATGTATATTGGATCTAACTTCTAGCCATTTGATAATATCCTTGCGGATAACCACATACTGGACATCTTTCAGGTGCACATTCCCCCCGCATGATATTTCCACAGCCCAAACAAATCCAGGTAACAGGTTCTGGTTTACATAGCAATTCATTATTTTGTATGTCCTCAGCAACTGTTTGAAAAATATAATTGTGATTAAATTTAATATTTGCAATTCCATTAAATAACGACGCTATATTATCATACCCTTCTGCTGTTGCAACTTCAGAAAAACTTTGATACATTTCTCTATCTATTATTTCTTCATCTCTAGCTTGTATTAAGTTTTGTAGTGTACTAGTATCTCCACCTGTTAATATTCTTCCAAGTCTCTCCGCAATAAACCTTTCGTTTCTCGATACGGTTTCAAAAATATTAACAATTTCAATTAGTACTTCTTCTCTTGCCCTTATGCTAAATAATTCATACTTAGTACTCGCTTTTAGTTGTGCCTCATAAGCATTTTGTATATTTATAAAGGTTTGGCTTTGCTGAAAGTCCATATTTCCTCCTTTTGAACAAAATTAATATTAACGCTTTCTTTAATATATGAAGTTTATTATAAATTAATGTTATTGCAAGGATAAAAAACAAACTATTGATGGTAAAAGGTTACTAACCCTTACCACCAATAGCTTTTTATTTTAGTATTCTTATTTTTGTATTCTCATATTTGCATTTACTACTCTGGAAACTATCGTAGCTGCTTCTGCTCTCGAAAGTGCCGAAGAATCTCTCATATTTCCTTTGTCATCTCCAATAAAAATACCTGCAATTGCTAAATTCATACTATAGTCACTGCACGGATATTTTATGAAAGATAAATCACTATTAATTGGTGTAAAGCTTGCATAGGATAAGACTTTAGCTACTTCTTCCCTTGTAATAATAGCATTTCTTTCTGCCTCCGTATTAACAGGGACTAAGGCTGTCATTCCCATTTGATCTGCATAGTCTTTATAGGAATCATACCATTCTCGATTCTCATCTCTCTTTACTCCAAGTGATCCAGCTAGAATCTTAATAAATTCTATTCTTGTTACTTGATTTTCAGGTTTGAAAGAACCATCTATATATCCTGCAATTCCACCCTTCCTAACGATATATTCAATATTAGGTTTTCCCCAATGATTTTCCGAAACATCTGTAAACTTAATTTCAATTGGATTTTCCATATTAAATTTAGATATTTGAGTTAATCCACCATAATGATTATTAATTAAAAAGTTAGATCTATAGTAGAAGCTTCCTTTAACATTTTCATATTTTTGATTTATTGCTAATTGTGATCCAATTTCTAAAGCAATACGATCATTGTATATTCCTTGACCTATATATAGATCAACATTAGTTCCCTCAACTTCTTTATTCCACCAGCTTACTATCGTTTCATAATCAACCATAGTATGCCCTTGATAAAAGTATACTTGCGGAACGATATAATCAATCCACCCATTTTGTATCCATTTTCTAGTATCTGCAGCTGAATAGTAGTATGCTTCGTTCGAATATTTATGTGTATTAGAACCTGTTGGATCGGATGAAATGTTTTTCCATACAGATATTGGACTAACACCAAATCTAACATTTTTATCGATTGCTTTAATAGCAGAATGTACTCTTGCAATCATATCACTAATATGATCTCTTCTCGCATTGGCTACTGGACCATCTTTACTCTCACCCGTAGGAAGTGGGTAATTTGCTGGGTAGAAATAATCATCAAAGTGTATTCCATCCACGTCATAGTTTGTAACTATTTCTTCAACTGTTTTAACAATATGTTGTTTTACTGATTCTAGTTCTGGATTGTAGTACCATGTATTATCATACTTAAATATCATTGAAGGATCTAACTTTGCAGGGTGATTCGCACTAAGTTTATTGATATCATAATTTGGTGTACTAACTCGATACGGATTTAACCATGCATGAAATTCAATGTCTCTTTTATGTGCTTCTTCAATCATAAACTGCATCGGATCATAACCTGGGTCCTTGCCTTGTACTCCTGTTAATACGTCAGACCAAGGGTTAATGGCTGACTTATAGAGTGCATCTGATTTAGGTCTTACTTGCACTACTACAGAATTTAGTCCAGCTTCCATAATAATATCTAACGTTTTTATGTACTCTTTTTTTTGTGCCTCAATATTGTTTATTGTATTAGGCAGTGGAAAATCCAAATTATATACTGTAGTTATCCACACTGCTCTCATCTGATTGTCAAAGGTTATAGCCTTAGAATTAACATTAAATGCACTTGTTATAAAAATAATAGCCATTGCTAGAGTTATAATTTTTTTCATGTTTACCTCCGACATTTTATTATATATTTTAGCAAATTACTCTATATTTTGCTATCTATTTATATTATATCATGTATTTTTTTATATAAAAGCTTGATTCCATATATACCATATATTACATCAAATCTCTTTATTTATAAGCAAAAAGCAAGATAAGAAACTCACTTAACTAAAAAGCGAGTTCCTTATCTTAATGGACCAAATCTTTTTTCAATCTTTATTTTCTATGCGAAGAAAACTCATATTCGCTGTAGCTTTCTAAACTTTCATAAATTCCTCTTGTATCTGCTTTACTTAATAATTCATTTCGATTTCGATTTATCATAGGACCTACACTTACACTACCAGGCCCGTTCACACATCCGCCTTCACAAGCCATACCTTCTATTAAATCTTCCGGAAGTTTTCCGCTTTTTAGAATCAGAAGAGCTTTCTTACACTCTGCAGCACCGTTACATTGTCTAACCTTATACTCACTCGCATCATGCCCTTTTTCTTCAAGTGCTCGTACAACTGCTGCTGTAACACCACCCGCACTTCCAAACTTCTTAGCATATATACTCGCTTGTTGCACTTCTTCTGCATTAATGTCAAATTCTATCTCAGAAGCTTCAAACAATACTTTAAGCTCCTCGAACGTTAATGCGTAATCAGCACTATCTTGTGTTACACTATCGAGAACTTCACCTTTTTTAGCAATGCAAGGCCCTATAAATACTACGATTGATTCAGGAGACATTGCCTTGATTAATCGAGCCGTTGCGGTCATAGGTGAAACTGTTGTAGACATACAATCATATACGGTTGGATAATGTTTCTTAATCATGTTTACAAATGCAGGGCAACAAGATGTAGTCATTTTATTACCTTTTGATTTTGCTTCAAATAGTTCTTCTGCTTCACTAGCAGCCACTATATCTGCTCCTATTGCAACTTCAAACATATCAGTAAATCCTAACTTTTTAATTGCATCTTTTAGTACACCTATGGTAATATCTTTTCCAAATTGACCTTCGATAGCAGGTGCCACCATCGCATAGACTGGTGTCTTCGTTTTAAT
The DNA here is from genome assembly GCA_029256575.1 of Clostridiales bacterium. Classification (GTDB taxonomy): domain Bacteria; phylum Bacillota; class Clostridia; order Lachnospirales; family JAQSXR01; genus JAQSXR01. Next base: position 158,462 of record JAQSXR010000002.1, read on the forward strand.
TAGTTTTATAACATCTACAAGGAATGAACGGTCTGAAATAGCTCCGAATGGGCAATCTTTTATGCAAGCTCCACAGTTAATGCATTTTCCTGAATCGATCACAACTATATTATTCTCATCCATTGAAATTGCGTCTACTGGGCAACTTCTTTTACAAGGTCTCATTAAATCTGCTATTGCATTGTATGGACAGGCAGATGCACATGCACCACACTCTTTACACAAAGATGGATCTATGTACGCTCTATCTTTCGTCATCGAAATAGCTCCAAATTTACAGGATTGTTGACACTTCTTGCTCATACATTTTTGACAATTATCGGTTACAACATATCTCATTATCGGACACCCTTCACAAGCAGAGCTGATAACTTGAACTATGTTTTTATTCCCCTTATTTGGTACTGGTGTTTTCCCTTGTGCTAATCGAATTCTTTGACTAATGATTTCCCTTTCTTTATATACACAACATCTAAAGTTAGGTCTTGGTCCTTCGAGCATTTCATAAGGTAATTTATCTGCATCACTAAGTTTGTCATTTAGTGCTAATTTTGCTACTTCATATAATACTTCATGTTTAATATTGTTAATATTATAATTTTTTTCTAACACGTTTTCCTCCTTCTAGTAATACTTTACTGTTACATTTTTGCCCATAAGCGTTGCTGCGATTTTAATTTCATCAATCAATTTCATTCTAATACTTAAATCAAATGGCAAACCTGGATTTTGATGTGCTTCATTTATTGCTTTCCCCACAAGTAGTGTTAAATCTGTGCAAGATTCAATAATAACCTTTGCAATCATTGAACCTCCATTGTCTAGGTCTAATTCATCAAAAAACTTCTCATCAATTTGATCTTCATTATATCTTCTCATTAAGGCTAATGCTCTCGTTAATGTAAGAACCCCTTCTGTAACTAAATCTATCCCTACTATTTTAGCAATTGGTGGCAAAGAAGGATCCGTATAGTTTAAAGAGGTTTCTATCTTTTTATGAAGTACTCTAGCAGCTATATTAGCTGAAGTTCCACCACAAATGATTCTAGTAGTTTGTCCCTTCATTAGTTCTCTCACTATGTTGATATCGTCCGTGTCGTTTAGTGGAGGGCCTGTAAATAATGTAACTGGCTTACTATTTATAATTCTAACTGCCGCGATTGTAGTGTCGTCTCCCGGCAACTGCATATACAAATCATCACAAGCTTTGCTTAGCATAGCTGCCAGTCTAGAGGCAGAAACAGTCTTACTAGCTGCTTCAACCGTGTATTCTGCTACACTTTCCCAAGTCCATCCGTAATTTAATATTTTACCAACCCCAGCATGAATTGCTCCATCACTCATTAATACTAAACTATCACTAGGCTTAACACGGAACCTGCTCTCTTTAATTATTTTACCTTCAATTATACGCTCAACAGATGGTAGCTTATTAATTTTCCCATCACGAACAAACACACAAGCTGGATTATCAAATTCTACTAAGTATACTTCTCCAGTGTGGAAAATTTGTAATATACTGAAGGTTGAATATGCTACTTGTCTAACCTGACAAACTGGTAATGTCTTCACAATTGTTTCTACACATTCATCTATTGATGCTCCATTTCGAAACATAGTTCCAAGTATTTTAGAAGTTAAGGTTGCTAGAATATTTGCTTTAACTCCACTACCCATTCCATCAGCTAATATTACAATATTAGAATCCTCTGTTTTTAATATCTCAACTTTATCGCCGCATAACTCTTCGTGATGCTTATTCAAACTTATGTATGATATGTCAACGCTTACGCTCATTTCTTTTTCACAGCCTCTCCATCAAAGAGGATCGTATCTCTCATCCTTGTAAGTGTAACCTTTGTTTCTGCAGTTGTCTCGCCAAGTAGCCCTGCTATTTGCTGTGCTACCATCATTTGTTTATCAATAACTCTTTGCGCTATTTCTATCGTTTCAACTTTTATTTTATAATCTTGTTTTATTTTTTCTTCTTCTTCTGAGATGTCTTGGAAAATGCCTAAAACACCGTCTATTTCTTTTACATAAACAATATTTACTTTAACAGTTAAATTCCATTCCGTAAGTTCTATTTTTTTCCCTAAAATACTTGTATGCGTTTCTAATACATATTCAAAATCAGAATGATCAATAAACTCATATAAATACATTTCTTTTGCTTCTAACTTACTTTTCTTAAACGCTTTTTCCGCAGAGGAATTAAATTCTGCTATTTTCATTTCACGATCTACGATTAATATAATGTTTGGTGAGGTACTCAAAACTATGTTAGACATAGAGGTAGCCTTCTCATGCATATATGGAATGCACATTGTTAGTTCCGCTTTCCCTCGAAATACTGCAATTGCTTTTTCTCTACAAGAAGAATAACCACAAGCCCCACAATTAAGCTCATGTTGCTTTTCAGTTTTCCCAGTTTTTTTCAGGATTTTCCTAATAATTTCTTCAGATGGAATCTCTTCGTTCGGTGATCTATCTACAAATACTTTGTTTAGCGAAATGTTCTCTAAATCTTCCTTATATTCGGTTAGGTATGCTGCTTCTTTTTTAATTGCATCTTCCATATCAAGTTTAACTTTAAATCTAGAAATAAAATCTCGTTCCACTGCAGACCCCTTTATACAACCTCCACTACAAGTATTTACTTCTATAAAGCAATCAGAAACTTCACCTTTGGACATACTCTCAAATAATTCAATGCAGTTCTTAATTCCATGAACATAGAATTTTCTATATTTATCAGTTTTATTATTCGTTGCAATAACAGCAGACAAAACTCCGCTACTAATCGGATACAACCTATTCACTCTAGGATCTGGATTATGGGGTTCAACTTCATCGCATTCCATTATGTCAATGTTCTTTTCACTTAACCACTCTTCTAGTTCCGTAAAATTAATAACTGCATCAATATACCCTTCCACTCTCGGGTCATCAACTGCTTCTCTTTTCTTAGCGATACAAGGACCTAGAAAAACAACTTTAACATCTCTACCTAATTCCTCTTTAATTATTTTTCCGTGAGCAATCATAGGTGAAACTACCGGTGCCATATATTGTACTAAATTGGGATAATAAATCTCAATTAAATCATTAACGCTTGGGCAACAAGTCGTAATGATATTCTCCATTTTACCTTCGTTTAATAATTTATTATATTCATTTGTATTGCCCTGCTTTCTTATATTTAAGGATTCCTAAGTAAGAAGGTGCTAGCGAAACTACTACTTTCATTCCTAATTTTATGTATTGTTTTACTTTATCTAAATCACTAATAATAGATTTTGCATTTTGTGGGCATATTTCGAGGCAATGTCCACATAGAATACATTTTTCATTTAAGATTTGTGCATGATTATCTTTTACTACAATTGCTTTAACATCACAGGTACGAACACATTTATAGCAGTCTTTACACTGTGTCTCCTTAAAACCAATTACATTAATCATAATATAGTTGCTCCTATCTAAGGTTATTGGTGTCAAATATGATCACAACAACCATCTTATGCTAGTCTTGGTAACACTTCTTCATTAAAGAATTTTTCTGTTGTACTTGGAACTAGAGAAAAGATTTGATCATCTATTTTTACACTTACTCCTTTTGTACATTCTCCCATACAGAAAGAACCGTTCATTTCTATCTTGTCGTTGATTTCATTTAAAGACACGAGTCTTTCCAAAATTTGAATTACTTCTCTTGAACCTTTTAAATGGCAAGAGCTTCCTATACATATAGTAATAGTCATATTGCGCCTCCTTTTATAATTAAAATCTAGATTATATGATTATTATTGTTAAATTTTTAACGTACTAAAGGTATTTTAGCACACATATTTGAAAAATCAAGTGTTTTATTGATATGTTCAATAATAAATACATCTATATAGAGAGCTTTGCTCACAAAAAAAAAGGAAGCAAGAATGATATGTTCCCTCCAAAGTTGTTTTGGTTATTTACCATGTCTACTTTAGATGACTCCTATCATTCATGCTCCCTATAATATTTAATATTACGCCCTATTCTCTTCAATCCATTTCACAGAGAAATCAACCAAATCTCTTTGATTCATAAACCTGATTTCTGCATTTCCAATTACATCTATATTAACTAAATTCTTTTCTTCAAATGCTTTCCCTATTTCCTCGAAGTCTTCACCTTCAACCACTAAGGTCTCATATGTAACCCATTTTCTTTGCCCATCTACTAATATTGCACTGCTTTCTTCCGCATTGTGCTTACTTTCGTACTCAGCTCTTACATCCGCTAAATGAATCGATGTATTTTTATCATATCCCACTCCTAGTAATAATACGTGTCCATTCTTTTCATACAATTTAGCAATTGGAGAACCTTCCCCAAATATATTAGATAAATCATGCTCATTCGTAAAATAATCGGCATTTTTGCCTACTGCTGCTATTGATCGAGCTGGGTGATCACTTCGTTTTGCACCAGGCCATCTACGAAACATCTCTGCAACGGAACCCATTGTATTCGTTGGAGTAATATCTTTATCATAAGCTGGCCAATTATCTCGAATAATTTGCCACCATTCTTCTGGTTCCTCCCAATGTACTCCTGCCTTTGGATCAAGGTTCTTCCAGGTTTGTGTTGGCATTAATATCGTTCCTTCTTCTCCAACCGCATCTAATAACGCTTCAATAATAATTTGAGGTCCTCCGCAAACAAAACCAAAGCTTTTTAATGATGTATGTACGATTATGTCCATACCTTTCGTAACTCCAACTTTATTTAGACCATCAATAATATCTTGTTTTAAAACAATCTTTCTTTCTATTTCCATTTTTATTCCCTCCACTAAATGTATAAAATAATTAATAGTTATATATTACCAAATTATTCATAGAAATACAATGGTTAATCGTATAACTTTGTAACTAATGTTATTATTTAGTACAACAACTTTACAACAACTATATGTTTACTCAGTTGACAAATACTTTGTTACTTGATATATTGTAACAAATGGGAATGAGGTTCTCCCTTGGTCTATACCAAAACCGCTTATTAAGCTGATGACTTCTGTGATTATTAATCGCAGAAAATTGTCAGCTTTTCTTGATATTCTGGAAACATTTGAAAATGGAGGATTATATTATGTTAACAAGTTTAGCTCTTATATTTTTATTAGGTTTAATGTTAGGTTCAATCTTTAACAAGTTAAAATTACCTGGTTTACTAGGAATGTTGATAACTGGTATGATACTGAGTCCATATGCTTTCGATTTACTTGATTCTTCCATACTTAATATTTCAGCAGATTTACGTAAACTTGCATTAGTAATTATATTAACTCGAGCAGGGTTATCCCTAAATATAGATGATTTGAAAAGAGTTGGAAGGCCAGCTATTTTAATGTGCTTTCTTCCCGCCTGCTTTGAAATCCTTGGTATCATTGTTATTGCTCCAAAGCTATTAGGAATCACACTACTAGAGGCAGCTATTATGGGATCAGTTGTAGCCGCCGTATCCCCTGCTATTATTGTACCAAGAATGATTCGTTTGATTGATGAAGGTTATGGAACTAAGAAAAGTCTCCCACAATTAATATTAGCAGGAGCATCTGTAGATGATGTCTTCGTTATCGTCCTCTTTACTGTATTTACTTCTTTAGCTGTTGGTGGAAGTGTCTCCGTTGGTGATTTCACACGAATTCCTATTTCAATTATTGTAGGTTTGATAACAGGTATTTTATTAGGACTAATACTAACGAAGGTATTTAAGATAATCCATATGAGAGACTCTGCAAAGGTAATAGTCTTGTTAAGTGTTTCCTTTTTATTAATCGAACTTGAGAATCAATTAGCTGGTATTATCCCAATGTCAGGATTATTAGCTATTATGAGTTTAGGAGCTACCTTATACCAAACACATTCTATCCTTGCTAAGCGTTTATCCTTTAAATTCACAAAATTATGGGTTGCTGCAGAAATTCTCTTATTTGTATTAGTAGGAGCAACCGTTGATCTAAACTATGCCGTTTCAGCGGGATTAATCGCAATTGTAGTTGTTGTAGGTGCATTATTATTTCGTATGGTCGGGGTACTTGTGTGTTTAATTAATACTAAATTTACAAAAGGGGAAAAAGTATTTTGTATGATATCTTATACACCAAAAGCCACCGTTCAAGCTGCTATTGGTGGTATTCCTCTTTCTTTGGGATTAGCTTGTGGGCAAAAAGTACTTACGATTGCAGTTTTATCCATTTTAATTACTGCGCCATTGGGGGCGATATTTATGGATAGAAAATATAAAAAATTATTGGACAAAGAATGATGTCCAATCTCTTTCTTAACCGGCATAACTCTAATATAATTGTACCTGTAAATTTTATTTTGTTTTACAGTCTAGTTAATCAGTAGCCTTATTTGATTTTATCGTTTTTAATAAAAATAACAAACTAATTAATACAAATAATGACAGTATAGATGTCGTTATTATTTTTGGATATGAAATTCTTTCATTCACTGGATGTCCATTTTGAACTATTTCAATTGAATTATTATGCAAATCTACATCACCGCCATGCTCCACGCAGGCTCTATTAAATATGCCTGTTATTCTTACTTCATCTCCTTGGTTTTTATAATTACCATAATACAAAATTTTATCTGCCTCACTTTTATTTATCCATACTCCAATTGCATTGGTACCATCATTAATATTTATCCAAGAATAGTCACCTCTAACCATTCGCTCGCCAATAACTTCACCTTGAACTGTAACTTCTTGCCCGTTTAGTTCTTTTGCATTTTCGATTAAATCATTAATTTCCGATATATCTTCAGCATTTACATTTAGCGAATGGGCAAAAGTTAAAATCAAAATAATTAATAATGTTTTAGTGAATTTTTGCATATCTTTTTATACCTCCTCCTATATATCCTATTAGTGCAAATACAGAAAGGAATTCAAGCCTTCCTAAATACATTGCAATAATATAATATACCTTCATAGTTACTGGCATAGAAGGTGTTGTAACACCTATACTCAAGCCTACATTGCCAGTGATGGAAGCCGCTTCGAAAGCAGAATCCGAAAGTGAATATCCATAATATGTCCCAAGTAATGTGCCAATAGTAAATATAACTAAATAACAACAAATGATGATTGCAGATGTCTTTATTAAACTATCTTCTAAAATATGGTCCTTAATATGATGAAATTTATATACTTTCATACTTCGCTCTGAGGAAAGAAGCTTTTTAACATCCATAACCAGTCCTTTACACACAATTCCTACTCTTAATCCCTTAAAACCTCCTGCAGTTGAGCATGCAGAACCCCCTATTAACATAACCAAAATCAATATTAAGATGCCAAACCCACCCCATTCCAAAGCAAACTGCCTTGCATAGATGGAACCAAAACCTGTTGTTGTATGTGCTGACAACACATTAAAAATAATTCTTCTAAAGCCTGCTACAGCATCCGGATACACATTTAGTTTAGCTAATCCAGCAAGTGCAAGAATACACGCAAGAAAAGATGTAATAAAAAAACTTTGTGTTTCTATATTTTTTAGTACTTCTCTTTGCTTCCCTCTCCATATTGCATAATGTAGTCCAAAGTTAAATGATCCAAGAATAAAAATAATCATAGCAACCGTTTCATATATAACGCTGTGATAATACATAATATTTTGTGTATTTGGAGCAAATCCTCCAGTACTCCATGATGACTCAAATATATAGAGTGCATGAAAAAATGCCGATAAAGGCTTCAATCCAATCAATATTCCAATAATCCACAATGAAGCAGTTCCTATCATAAGATAAATCATACTAATTTTCCATATTTGCCTTGCAGTACCTTTGACATTAGGAACCAGCTCTATATCTTTACCTTCTCCAACGTACATTTTGTAAGCTCCACCAGTTTCTTTTACTAAAAGTGTAATCGCTAATACAACCATTCCTTGACCACCAATGAAAGTCAACATATGTCTCCACATATTTAATCCATTTGAAAGATGGTCTAAATCCTGTAAAAGTACTACTCCTGTAGTTGTAAATCCACTCATTACATCAAAACAAGCGTCTAATAAAGAACGTGTATGTCCGCTTAATCTATAGGGAATTGCACATAGAAACATTAAAACAATCCATGAAAGAGAAGCAACAGCAAATCCATGCTTCCATTGAACATTTGATTTACTTACTTTTTTTCTCATCCCAATCATTATCAAATTCAATCCAACAGTTAATGATATTGCGCTACTAATTATAAAATCAAGCATGACATTCCACTCTTTAAAGATAAATGAAGTAGTAATAGGAATAATCATTAACGCTGCTACAATAAGCACTATGTACCCTGTATAATAGCTAATAATTTCTATATCATAAGTTCTGTTTCTAAACTTGCTCATTATTTCACCTCATTATAAATATTGCACATGCAAAAATTAACGCTACATATAGTACTACGGCAATCAATTCCAATACAATCCCTTTTATCTCATTTTTTTTGATAACCATTTTTTATTTCCTCCATCATATAACTCATTTACTAAAGCTGATAAAACAGAATTATTAGTTATTATTAGAACCTTATCACCAATCAAAAACTGAGTATCACCTCTTGGATATATAATATTTTCTCTACGTATTACTGAAACAACTACACATTCTTTAGGTAATAAAAGATCTCTAACCATATTATTACACCAAATACTATTTTCCTTTATTGAAAGCTCCGCTAAAACCATAGAACCACGTTCGAACGTATTAATAATTCTGTAATCATCTTTATCAAGCGCATATTCGATCAAATTTGCAATTACCTCTGTACTGCAAACTGTATTATCAATCCCAAGATTCTTAAACATTTTGGTATTTTTCGGGTTATTTACACGGGCTATCGTTCTCATATTATTAAAACTTAACTTGGCTATCTGACAAATAACAAGATTTTCTTCATCAGTCCCTGTAACAGCTGCAACAATTTCAGCCTCTTCAATTCCAGCATCCTTAAGAACCTCTAAATCAGTTCCATCTCCCCAAATTACATCAGTGTTGATCTCTTCGGCAATTTTCATACAGGTAGCCTTGTCTCGTTCAATTAGAGTTACCTGATGTTCTCTCTCTTTCAATGTTTTAAATAAATTATAACCTATTTTACCTCCACCAATTATTATTGATTTCATAACAATTTCTCCTTACTATAAGAATTTATCAATCTTCCTTTATCCGTTTTTCGAATAGTACATATCATTCTATCTCCTGTGTGTATTATTTCATTTTTTTCAGGAAGTCTTACTTTCCCATCTTTAATCAATCCTGATATGATACAACAGTATTTTTCTTCAATCTCCTTAACAGCAATTGACTTTTCTTTGCTAACAAGAAGGTCAATGATTTCATAATTATTATCTAAAGATAAAACAATCCCTAAGTTTTTTATATATAACTTGTTTTTTAATATTTCAATCTCAGACTGAACTGGATTAATGGTATTAATGCCTAATTTACTATAGATGAACTTTTTTCCAGGATCATTAACTCTTGCGATGATTTTGGGAACCTGAAATATTTTATCTGCAATTAAAGATACCGTTATATTTATATTATCATCTGGTGTCACCGCAAAAAGTGCATCTGCTTGATTTACTCCTGCTTCTAACAGATTGTCGCTGTCAAATTCAATTCCTTTTATCCGTCGACCGTTGAAGCCGCTTCCTAAGGTATTTAGTTTATCTCCATTACGATCGATAATACAAATATCGTTACCGTCATCAGCTAATCCCTTTGCTAAGGTACTACCTAATCTTCCACAACCGATAATGATTATATACATATAATTTCCTCCATAACATTAATTTACTTTTTTCAAATGTACTAACCGATACCCCTTCTATTAGATTTCACGTTAGTATATATCTTCAATTAAACCTGTAAGTACCATTTCTTGAGATACCCTATTAGTAACTATCACTATCATAAGCATATCTCCTTTTCGTATTTCAGTCCTTCCATTTGGAACAAACGTATTATTACCTCTAACTATGCACCCTATAATTACATTTTCTGAAAGACCTAGGTCCATAATTTGTTTACCACAAGAACTATATCCGCTTTCAATCTTCACTTCTAGTAACTGTAGTTTTTCTTTGTCTATTGGCATTATGTTTTTGGTTACCTTCCTATCTAGAATTTTGATTGTCCTGTTCTTATAAAGTTTCTTTACCAAAATCGAATGGTATCCTTTTAGATGCAAAGATGGTGCACACTCGTTCTAAATTTCCACTTGCTGGTTTATAAGTTGGATCTAATGCATATGCTGCTCTATAATGTTTTCTTGCTAAATCATAATTACCTTTGAGTTCATTCCAAATTCCAAGAAGATTATGAGGTTCTGGAGCATTTGGATTTTCAATTAATGCTTTTATGATAGCCTTATACGATTCCTCACTCTTATAATTGTGAAGTTCAATGGTTGCCGCCTTAATATAATTATTAAATTTGTTAGAATTTATTTCAATTTTATCCATGTTATGCACCTCCTTTATTTATCTAAGCATACCCCATCCCATATAAGTTTTGTGTAAGCATTTTATTGCTTTCTATAATTTTTATGTAAAAAAATCTACCCTCACGATAATTGGATTTTACCGTAAGGGTAGATATATTTATATATTAAAACTAATTTTATAGATAATCAATTTCTCATATTATTCATCGGTCAGCCGGTATCCGACACCTATTTCTGTTAAAATATATATTAGTTGTGATGGATCTTCACCAAGTTTTCTCCTTAAGTTCCCCATACACACACGTAAAGACTGTGTATCATCTGATATCATTCCTCCCCAGATGTTTTCCGTAATATATCTGTGTGTAAGCACCTTGCCATGATTTTTAGCTAATAAAACCAGAACCTTGTATTCATTGGGTGTCAGTCGTATTTCCTGATTATTTAGCCATACTCGGTGCTTATTTGTATCAATAATCAGATCTTTAATTTTATATATTGAGTTTTCTGTTTCAGAAGTATTATTATCAATTGATTTATGACGCAAAATAACACGAATTCGGGCAAGTAATTCTGGAACACTAAAAGGCTTTGTTAGATAATCATCTGCTCCGGCATCAAGCGCCTCAACTTTTTCACGATCATGACCTCGTGCGGATATAATAATTATTGGCATTTGTGACAGTTTCCGTAATTTCTTAATTACCTCTAGCCCGTCCATATCTGGTAAACCGAGATCTAAAATTAAAATGTCTGGATTGCGTGAAATAGCCAACATAAGTGCATTGGAGCCATTATCTGCATCAATACATTTATACCCTTGCGTTTCAATTGAAACTTGTAGAAAGCTTCTTATTGACTTTTCATCATCTACAATTAAAATAAGAGGTTCCATTAAATTATCTCCTTCTTTGATAAGAAATAAAAACTCACAATTGTTCCATGTGGTTCATTTTTTCTAATTGATATTTTTCCATTATGAGCTTCAATAATTGATTTGCAGAGGGAAAGCCCCAACCCCATGCCCTTGCGATTTTCAATACTATTTTCATTTTTATGAAAATATCGTTCAAATATATGTGGTAAATCCTCTTGTGAAATACCAGTTCCGCTATCTTTTACTTCAAATATTACACGATTATCTTTACGATATAAAGAAACAATAATCCCACTTTCCTCAGACGAATAGTTGATTGCATTATTTAGAATATTCACTATAACTTGCCTTATTAAGACTCCATCCACTCGTAGTAAAATTATTTCATCTGGTATCTTTACAATAATTTTATGACAAAGTGCATGTTTTTTTACATGAGTTACTGCCTCAGTGATAATCTCTTCGGCTGCTTCTTGCTGGATGTTCAGTTTAACTCTACCCTCTTCAAAGCGAGTTGTCTGCAATATATTTTCAACTAATTCATTTAACCAATCTGCATCCTCATAAATACTTTGTAAAAAATTTTTCTTTACTTCATCTTTCAACTTATCATAATTATCCAATGCCGTGCTTGCTAATCCCATAATACCTGCAAGTGGTGTGCGAAGGTCATGGGAAACAGATCTCAACATATCTGCATGTAAGCGTTCCGCCTGTATTTCCATTTGTGCTTGTTTCTGTTTTTCATAAATTCTTTCTCGCTCCAATACAACTGCAATCTGTGGGGCAATAACGTCAATAAAGGCACGTTGTGTATTTGTAATTATCAAATCATTCGTCAATGAGACTCCGATAACCCCCAGGACACCATTTTGACTTAAAATAGGTGCGTAGTATGCTTTTGCATTAGGAAACAGAGTTGTACCCCGTCCGCATGGGCTACCAGACTGATATGTTTCCAAACAAGCACAACAATCAATATTTCCACTAAAGACTTCAACCCCCTCGATATTTCTGCAAAGTAAAGATCCTGAAGGTTTGAAAAATTCAACAAGTACATTTGCATTAATTTGTTTTGAAATTTCTTCAGCTGATACTTTTGCTAAGTTTTCTACACTTTTTACGTTCAAAAGCCTTCTCTCAATATAATACAAGGATGAGATATACTCTTCTTTATCTTCTACTAACTGTCTCTCCATTTTTACCCTTATTGTGAGCATACTGGTAATAAATCCAACAATAAACATTACCAAAAACGTAATCAGATAATCTGGGTTATTTACTTTAAGTGTATAGTACGGTTCAGTGAAAAAAAAGTTATAAAGAAGTACCACACAAATGGAAGCGAAAAAACTATAAAGATAACCTTCTGCTAGAAATGAAAATAAAAGGATCCCAAGCAAATATACCATTACGATATCAGACTCCGAGATTAATATATGATTGAAGAACATCGATATCATCGTACAAATCAGCATTATTAAAATCAATATTACTGAATTTTTAAAGAATTTTTGAGTTAATTTATTATTAAAATTTTTCAGTCCATAGCCTTTTTTCTCATTTTGGGTATATAATTTACTGTTTTCTCTCATACAATTTTTTACCTCTGACTTCCAAATATAATTATAGAACTGTTATAGCAGTCTAATTATATACTATCTTATATGACAAATCAAAATTTTTTCCATTAAACCAATGAGGCCACTAAAAAAGTCCACTTAATATACTTCGATAGAATATGAGTGTATGCGTTCATATTCTTTACAAAATAAAAGTGGACTTTTTCAGTGGTCTCCAAACTAATAGCGCTATACTAATTCCTCTTCATATACCTCCGTATACATCAATTCCCCTTTAATTCTCTCAGACTTCATCAAACAAATCTTCGTTACTTTTTGCTGTACCGCTTGCATTTGCATTTCGTATTGTTCTAGTTTAAATGTTTCCTGCATTACAGTTTTTCTAGCAAGTGTTAAATGAGGCTTGTATTCTCTATCCTCTACCTGAAATCCACACGCTTCCAGTTCCTTTGTTAAGCATTTCTGAAGGTGATAAAGCGATTCGTTCTCTTCTATATTAGCAAATAGAATATCTCCTTCTCTACGCCTAAATTTAGAAAGGCCTTTTACTGTTATCGTGAATTCACCTTGGTTCGCGGTCTTAACTGCCATATTCATAGCTTTCTTTACTAAGTCTGCTGATGGTAGCTCCCCTAGAAAGGATAAGGTCAGATGTAAATTATGATATTCTACAAAGTTACCTTTTATGGATAAAACCTTTAATTCTCTTATTACACTGTAAATAGAATTTTTTATTTCATCGGAAAAATTAATTGCAATAAATAAACGCATAAAGCCTCCTAACAGAAAACAATTTATATTTTATTCTATCAGTATATCCAATCAATATAGCTTGATTCTGATTTTATTCGCCAGCAATGAATTTATTCCTTTTTGAATTATTAATTATCTTCCATACGTCTTAATGTAGTCTTCTATTTCACATTTTTCTGGCATAACCCTAAGTGCACCTTTTTTTGTTGTGATTAGTGATGCAGCTGCATTTGCAAACGTTAACATCTCTTTTAATTGTATTTTTGTTAGACTATGAATATCGTGATCTAATATATACCCTATAATATTTGCACAAAAAGTATCTCCAGCACCTGTCGTCTCGATTGTATCTGACGTGATAAAACCAGGGGAATCAACCACTTCGTCCTGATAATATGCTCTACTACCCTCCTTACCCATTGTGATTAATATTAATAGAATATTATACTGTTCCCTTAGCAAGGCAACACCTTTATCAATATCTACTTGTCCTGTTACAAATTCCAATTCCTCTTCCGACATCTTAACTACATCACACTGTGATAATCCATACAAAATCTGCTCTTTCGCAAGCTCTAAATCTTTCCACAATGGTTTTCTTAAATTCGGATCAAATGTTATTAATAGATTATTATCCTTTGCTATTTTGATAGCCCTTTTTGTTGCTTCCCGAACCCCTTCGTGCGTCATTGATAATGTACCAAAATGAAATATACGAGAATCTTTTATTATATCTTCTTTTATTTCATCCGACGTTAACATCATATCTGCTCCTGGATTACGATAAAACGAGAAATCTCTGTCACCATCTTCAAAGGTATGTATAAATGCCAAGGTTGTAGAATAATTGCTATCTAAGATCAAATTATCAGTCGCTATTCCAACCTCTACTAGCGCTTCCTTTAACTTTATACCAAACTGATCCTTGCCTACTTTCCCAATAAAAGCTGTTGTCTTTCCTAGCTTAGTTAACATAGCTAACACATTGCAAGGCGCACCTCCAGGATTTGCCTCAAATAGGATATTCCCTTGTTCACTTAACCCATTTTGTGTAAAGTCTATTAACAATTCTCCAAGTGCAGTAACATCATATCGTTTATTCATCGTAATTAGATCCACCTTCTTTAATAATAAATTTAATTATATATTTTTTTCTAATGCTTATTAAGTATTTAGTTTAATTAAGTATACAATATTTCTATTCACATATCAAAAAAATTCATCCGAATAATCTAAATACTTTTAAAAGTAATTTGATTATTCGGATGAATATTTTCTTAATCTATGTTGTATTTCTTTTATTAAAATTAATAACTACGCTATTCTGATCTTGACAACACTTCTTCTTCAAAAAAATCTTTGGTTGTACTTGGTGTTATTGTATATATTTCTTCGTCTAATTTAACACTTACTCCTTCTGTACATACTCCAAGACAGGAAGCTTCATCCAAATCTATTTTGTCTGTAAGCTCATGTAATGATACAAGATGTTCTAAAGTATCAATTACTTCTTTTGATTCTTTCGAACCACAACCTACACATACTGTAATATTCATATTACTTCTCCTTCTGATACTGCTATATTTAATAGAATAATAAATTAGTTATTAATGTAAACTTTAACATTAACTTACGATTCCTGTTGTTAATGCCTTATTAATAAATTGACGAATATCATTATTGTTCAAGGAATCATCTTGATATTTTATAATTATTGTTTTTTCATTCATATTTATATCAAGATACATAATCTCTTTAATTTTAGATACTGCACGAACTACATTATTAAAACAATGTTGGCAATACATATTTACTTGATGTATTTCGATTTTCTTAACTCCCATTTAACAACCACCTTTTCAATTAAAATATCTAAACAAACATTTCCTTGACAAAATATATTATACTCCTTAATTATGAAGAAATTATGAAATTGGCTTGTTATCCTCAAAAATGGAGCAGTCATCTTAACCTGCTCCATCCTTTTCTAGATTATTGAACTTCTATTCCAGCAACTTCATATCCTGCTTCATCAATAGCAAATTTAATATCTTCATCATTAATTTCTTGCGTAGCCTCTATGAATGCTGTTTTTGCTTCCAGATTTACATCTACCTTTGTAACTCCTGATAATTCTTTTAATGCTTCACTTACATGTTTAATGCAGTGCTCACAACTCATACCTTCTACTAATACTTTCTTTTTCATAATCTGTTCCTCCTAATATTGTGTTTTATATAGTGTTTGTAACTTACTATTTAACAGCTTTAAATCTCTTTAATCTTAAGGCATTTGCAAGAACAGATACAGAGCTAAGGCTCATAGCTGCTGCTGCGATCATAGGATTAAGTAAAGATCCTCCAAATATGTGAAGTACTCCCATTGCAACTGGTATTCCTAATATATTATAGCCAAATGCCCAGAATAAATTCTGTTTAATATTACGTATGGTGCTCTTAGATAGTTGTATAGCGGTAGGAACATCCATTAGATCACTTCTCATCAAAACGATATCAGCTGATTCCATTGCAACGTCTGTTCCTGACCCTATTGCGATACCTATATCCGCTTGAGCCAATGCAGGTGCATCATTAATACCATCACCAACCATAGCAACTTTCTTTCCTTCTGCTTGAAGCTTTTTCACTTCATTCGCTTTATCTTGTGGTAACACTTCAGCAAGAATTCTATCTATTCCTACCTGCTTTGCAATCGCTTCAGCAGTTCTTTTATTATCACCAGTTATCATTGCTACTTCTATGCCCATATGATGTAGTCTTTCAATCGCTTTCTTACTATTCGCTTTCACAGTATCTGCTACTGCAATTATTCCAGCAATCTTATTATCAATAGCGATATACATTGGTGTTTTACCTTCTCCAGCTAATTTATTTGATGTATCTTCTAAATTATCCAAAGAAATATTGCGTTCCACCATTAGTTTTCTATTTCCTGCTAAGATATTCTTATCCTCAATTCTAACTTCAATTCCATAACCAGGTATTGCATAAAAAGAATCGAGTTTCTTAAATTCTAGTCCTTTTTCTTCTGCACCCTTTACAATTGCTTCTCCAAGAGGATGCTCTGAACTTTTTTCTGCAGAGGCAGCTAATTGTAATAACTCATTTTGATTGATTCCATCAACAACAATTACGTCAGTAACTTTAGGCTTACCTTCTGTAATTGTCCCAGTTTTATCAAATACGATAGTCTGAATTTTATGTGTAGTTTCTAACGCTACGCCACTCTTTATAAGAACACCATTTTCTGCTCCCTTACCAGTACCAACCATAATGGCCGTTGGCGTAGCAAGCCCTAGTGCACAAGGACAGGCGATTACTAGAACGGAAATAAATATAGTAACTGCAAATACTAAGGATTCCCCACCGAGAAAATACCATAATAAAGAAGAAGCTAATGCTAAAACAATAACAATAGGAACGAAATATCCGGATATTATATCTGCCATTTTTGCAATAGGAGCTTTTGACCCTTGTGCATCTTCCACCAATTTTATTATTTGTGCCAAAGCTGTATCTTTCCCAACTTTTGTTGCCCTATATTTAATACTTCCGTTTTTATTAATACTAGCCCCTATGATATTATCACCAGTCTTTTTATCAACTGGCATACTTTCACCAGTAAGCATAGATTCATCAACTGCTGTAGTTCCCTCCACTACTTTACCATCAACTGGCATCTTTTCTCCAGGTTTAACTACAATAACGTCTCCTACTTCAACTTCATCAATCGATATTTCTATCTCTTTGCCATCTTTAATTACAATTGCCGTTTTAGGTGCAAGTCCCATTAGCTTCTTGATCGCTTCTGAAGTTTTCCCTTTTGTAACAGTTTCTAAATATTTGCCTAATATGATAAGTGTTATAATTACGCCAGCTGCTTCAAAATATAAATCATTTACATAATCGCTATCACCACCAAATATCTGTACAATTGCATAGATACCGTATATGAATGCAGCAGATGTTCCAATCGCAATTAGGGAATCCATATTAGGACTTCTTCTAAAGAGTGCTGAAAAACCTACTGTATAGAATTTATATCCTGCAATCATTGATGGAATCACTAAAAATAATTGAACTACAGCAAAATTCTTTGCATTCATCATTGGATGTAAGATTTCAGGAAGTGGGAAATTCAACATATGTCCCATCGCCATATAAAGTAATGGTAACGTAAATATTGCTGAAATAACAAATTTCATCCACAATACTTTTATTTCTTTCTCTTTTCTTACTTTATCAGCATCCACTGTAATCTCATCATCAATCGCTTTATATCCAGCTTTTAGAACTGCATTCTTTATATCTGAAATCTTAACTTTAGAAGGTTCATAGCTTATGATTAATTTCTCAGTTGCATAATTAACATTTGCTTTTGTTACCCCTTCTAGCTTACTAGTTACCTTTTCTACGGTTTTTGCACAGGATGCACAAGTCATTCCTTCAATCTTCATTGTTTTATTAATTTCACTCGAAAGCATTTTATATCCTGCTTTATCAACTGCTTCTTGAATATCAACTAGAGATGTCTTAGTTTCATCGAAACTTATGTTAAGTTTTTCAGTA
The DNA here is from genome assembly GCA_029256575.1 of Clostridiales bacterium. Lineage (GTDB taxonomy): Bacteria > Bacillota > Clostridia > Lachnospirales > JAQSXR01 > JAQSXR01. The sequence goes on from JAQSXR010000002.1 coordinate 176,776, forward strand.
GCAAAATTCACATTTGCTTCTGAAACACCATATAGCTTTTTAGTCGCCTTTTCAACTGATTTTGCACAAGATGCACAAGTCATTCCTTGTATTTGAAATGATTTATTTTCCATAATTGTTCCTCCCTTTTAAACTATGAATCATTAGTTCGATACCCCCCATAGGTGGGGTGGTATATTCGCATTATATTACTTTCTAAAAAAGCTGTCAAGTATCTATTTTGTAAGTTTATCTACAATCGACATTATTTCTTCAATCTTTTTAACTTGTTCTTCTGTGTTAAATGCATCTTCTACACAGCATCCTATATGATCATGAAGAATTTCTCTATTTACCTTACGTAAAATTGCTTCAGTAGCTAATATTTGATTTGATATGTCGATGCAATAACGGTTATCATCGACCATCTTAAGCAATCCATCGATTTGACCTCTTGCTGTTTTCAAAAGTCTAGTTATCTTAGTTCTATCCGATTTCATAACAATCCTCCTTGAATTTTTACCCTACACCCCCAGGGGGGGGTATTGTTGTTATCTAAAGATTACACCTAATTTTAGTATCTGTCAATACTAATTTTTTAATACTTAATGAATAATACATTATGGAACACTTTATATTTAACGGAATATATTAATACAAAGCATTTTCTCTTAATCTAAGGAGTATCAAATGGATAACCAATACAGGTATAACAACAATAATAGTAATAACAATAACGGTAATAACAATAATGGTAATAACAAGAGAAAACCTTCCATGATGCATATGCATGACGCATTGGTAATGTCAATTCAAGATTGCGAAGCAACATGTGAACACATGACTCATCATCTAAAAATGATGGCTGAAGACGATAATTTTAGAGTTACTCAATCTATATTATTGCGTGATTGTGCGGATATCTGCAATATTAGTGCAAGGTATATTGTTCGTAATTCTATGTTCTCTGTTAATATAGCAATCTTATGTGCACAAATTTGTATTTTATGTGGAAATGAATGTGCAAAATATGATGATGAATTATCGCAGAATTGTGCGGAAGTATGCTATAATTGTGCCGAACATTGTAGAGAATTCATTTCTAAATATGAATTATAGTAACTTATACTCCTAACTTATACCAATAATAAAGGCTGCCAAACAAACTATTAGGCAGCCTTTGCAATATATAAAATTAAATTAAATGAGTTAACTACTAAATAAAAGGATAAATACAAATACCAATTACCCCTGCCCCAACCATTACATATATCGGATTAACTTTCCACTTCCTAAGTATAAAAAGGGCAGTCAAAAATATTCCCACTGAGATAAAATCCAGATCACCAAGTTTATCAGAAACACCTTTTCCATTCCAGAATGCTAGTGTTACCAAAGCTATACCTGCGGAGCCAATCATTGCAATCACTGCAGGTCTCAATCCATTTAATACCCCTTGAACGGTAGATATTCCTCTATATTTATAATAAACATAGGCCAACGTTAGAACAATAATACAAGAGGGAAATACACACCCTATCGTTGCTATAATAGCTCCTGGCAATCCAGCAATACGTATTCCAACAAATGTCGCTGAATTAATGGCTATCGGTCCAGGTGTCATCTGTGATATTGTTATTACATCTGCAAATTCACTCATTGAAAGCCAACCATTGATATCTACAACTTGGTTTTGTATTAATGGCATTGCAGCATAACCCCCACCAATACTAAACAATCCAATCTGAAAAAAGCTCCAAAATAGTTTTAATAATATCATTTCAGTTCACCACTCTTTTTTTTATGTTTAGAATAATGCATAGAAATAGCTCCGATTATTCCACTCGAAAGAATTATAATAATTATGTTAACTTTAAAGAAAAATGTTGCCACAAAGGCCCCAAACATTACGATAATTGGTATTACATTTTTATCTTTAAAAAGAGTACGCACCATACTAATTACAACATCAATAATAACAGCTGCTACTCCTGCTTGCATTCCTCTAAGTACGTACTTTACTATTAAACTGTCTCTAAATGCTGTATACGCTAATGAAATAACCGAAAGTATAATGAGTGGTGGTAATACCGTACCTAAAATCGTAATCATTGCTCCTAATATTCCAGCCAAACGATATCCTACAAGTATGGAAGCATTTACTGCTATTGCTCCAGGTGATGATTGTGCTATTGCTGTTAAGTCTAACATTTCTTTTTCTTCAATCCATTTATATTCATCAACAAACTTTTTTCTCATTAAAGGAATAATAACAAATCCTCCTCCAAAGGTGAATGCACTTAGAAAAAAAGTTGAAGTAAATAATTTGAAGTAGAATCTCATATCTTTTTTCATCGTTTAATACCTCCTACGTTAATTATATCCCTTGAAAAAATATACGTAAAGTATTATTATATAATAATATATATAACTAATTGGTTATGTGAAAAGGAGGCTCACCTCATGACATTAAGACATCTGAATATTTTTGTAGTTGTATGTCAAGAAAATAGTATCACGATTGCTTCTAAGAAATTGTATATTTCTCAACCAGCTGTCAGTAATGCAATAAAAGAACTTGAAAATTATTATGGTATTAAACTTTTTGAACGGTTTTCAAAAAAGATATATTTAACTGATGTTGGCAAAAGTGTATTAAGCTATGCGATCCATATTACCTCGTTATTTGATGATTTAGAAACATCAATTAGAAATTCAGATAATATTGGAAATCTACGCATTGGTTCTAGTATCACCATTGGTAATTATTTGATGCCAAATTATATCAAACAATTTTCTCTAAAATTTCCTGACATCCAAACATTTGTAACTATAGATAATTCAGAGGAAATAGAACAATTAATCTTAGAAAACCAAATAGACTTTGCACTTATTGAAGGAATTGTTCACTCCGATCATATAATCTCGAAAAGTTTCTTAAATGACGAACTTGTAGTTATATGTTCTGTAGACAACCCTCTTTTAGAACAGGCAGTTATTACAATTAAGGATTTAGAAAAGCAGAATTTTCTAATGAGAGAGAAAAATAGCGGAACTAGAAAAATTGCTGATTCAATTTTGCTTCTTCATGGAATATCCATAATTCCAATATGGGAAAGTGCCAGTACCGGTGCTATTATCAACGGAGTATCGAATGGGATTGGAATCTCTATCTTACCTTTGCGTTTAGTTCAGGGATTTATTGATGAAGGTAAGATCCGGAAGTTAGAGGTAGTAGATATTAATTTGCAACGTCAATTCTATATCATTTATCATAGAAACAAATTTCTCACACCAGCATCTATGGAATTTTTGAAATTATGTAGGGAATAAAATTAAACCTTTTCACAAATAAATATAAAATTGCGTTGATTATAAATAATTAGTAAAGTTAATTGTTAAACATATAAATTTATAATTCGTTTGATTATACACAAAAAATACTTTGCTTCTTGAGAAGCAAAGTATTTTAATTTTTCTATCTACCAAACTCAGATAATTTTAAATCCTTATTTTTATCCAAGGCCGTTTGTATGCTCCAACTACGAACAAACAGTAGCAATGGATTACCCTTCATATCCTTTATCTTCTTTGTATCTGTAGAAAGACTCAAATTACTCATATCGACATTTTTGTTCTCAATCCATCTGATGTATTCGTATGCTAAAGGCTCCAAACGAACTTCTACACCATATTCTGATTCTAAACGGAATTTCAATACGTCGAATTGAAGAGTTCCAACTACTCCAACAATAACTTCTTCCATACCTGAATTATACTCTTGAAATATCTGAATTGCACCTTCTTGTGCGATTTGTGAAATTCCCTTTAAGAATTGCTTTCTTTTCATGGTATCTATCTGTCGTACTTTTGCAAAATGTTCTGGTGAAAATGTAGGAATGCCTTCGTACGCAAACTTTTCATCTGGCATACAAAGTGTATCTCCAATTGAGAAAATACCCGGATCAAATACTCCAATGATATCTCCTGCATATGCTTCTTCAATTATTTTTCTCTCTTGTGCCATTAATTGCTGTGGTTGAGAAAGCCTTATTGTTTTATTTCCCTGTACATGATTTACTTCCATTCCAGCAGTAAATTTACCAGAACATATTCTCATAAAAGCTATTCTGTCCCTATGTGCTTTATTCATATTCGCTTGTATCTTAAATACAAAGGCAGAAAATTCTTTTTCAAGTGGATCTATTATACCTTCTGTTGATTTTCTAGGTAGTGGTGAAGATGTCATTGATAAAAAGCGTTTTAGGAAAGTTTCAACACCAAAATTAGTCAATGCCGATCCAAAGAATACTGGTGTAAGCTTTCCACTTAGAATCAAATCGATATCAAATTCACTACTTGCACCATCAAGTAGTTCAATTTCTTCCGATAAAATGTCGTGGTTTTCTTTTCCAATTAGTGAATCTAAGCGAGAATCACCAAGTTCAACTTCAATGGTATCTACTTCTTTTTGTCCATTATTCGCTGCATAAAAACGCGTGATGTGTTTGGAATCTCTGTCATACACACCTTTAAAATCTTTACCGGACCCAATCGGCCAGTTAATCGGACATGTTCTAATTCCGAGTACTTCTTCGATTTCATCTAACAATTCAAATGTATTCTTTGCTTCTCTGTCCATCTTATTTATAAATGTAAAAATTGGGATGTTTCGCATAACGCAAACTTTAAATAACTTTTTCGTTTGATTTTCTACACCCTTTGAAACATCAATTACCATAACTGCAGAATCTGCTGCCATTAATGTTCGGTAAGTATCTTCAGAGAAATCTTGATGTCCCGGTGTATCTAATATATTAATACAGTAATCATCATAATCAAATTGCATAACTGATGAAGTAACAGATATACCACGTTGCTTTTCTATCTCCATCCAGTCTGAAACTGCATGATTTTTTGCCTTTTTTCCCTTAACAGAACCTGCAAGATTAATCGCACCACCGTATAATAGAAGTTTTTCCGTTAATGTTGTCTTTCCAGCATCTGGATGAGAGATAATCGCAAATGTTCTTCTTTTTTTTATTTCATTCGTATATTCAACCAAAATAAATCCTCCGTGTTATCAATAAAATATATATATCTATAGTCACAAATTTATCTCTGCATGTAGAACTAACTAGATTGTCTACCTCTAAATCGATTTCTAACTACAATAGTAAATCCAACTACTATAATTTTACATAATGTTTTATTATGTAAAAAAATCAGTAAAAATGTTTCATACTTATCTATCTTATTATTAACCCAAGTGTTAGTCAAGCCTTAGTTTTATGCAATGAATATTTTATTTCATTATAAAACGATATCATATCGAATTTATTTTAGTTTTTATTCAAATAATTATACCTTTTTTATTTCCTTTTTATCTCTATCATAGGTATATACAGAATTTGATAAAATTTCTTCTGCTTCGACCATATCACTATTAACTTGTTTTACCATACATTTAAGTTGCTCTTTATCTACCTTCTCATCATCAGCAACAACAATCACCTCATGAATTGAAGAAGGTAATATGAAGTAATTCCCGTTTAATTTATCTGCCATCTTTTCAAGTATTCCTGGATATAAAATTGTCGTAGCTCCATTCATCTTATCCTTATTTGTGATGACATACATTGGAATCGTGTCACTCTTTTTATGAGGTACAAATTCTTCAAATTCAATCATATCAGGAATTAACCCCAATAGTAAGTCCTCCATACTAGTTACATACGCCGGAAATAATCGTTCTGTATTCTTAAGCGCCATTTCATAGAAATCATTACTATCGATTTCCCTTTCTTTCTTCCACTTTTCAAGCAAAGTATTTGTAATTAGTATAGATCCTAATCCATTTTCATCTTTCTTTGCAATCCAACGGTATGTAACTAACAAATCATTTTCCTCTCGAAATGGAGCTCGTTCCATTAACTTTTGATTATTTTCTTTTCCAACCATTCTAACTACAATTTGATTCTTAATCTTATCAAATTCAGTATCAAACTCTTCGAACGTGTTATCTCGTGTCCCGTCTAAATATAATCTTGCTATATCTTTGAGTATTTCGTCTATAGCTCTTCCCTCATTAATCTCAAATAAATACGTATTCAGATAAATATTTGGTATTATCTGCTGTTTGTTATTTGCGATCACGATTGTGTCTAACTCAATGTTATTATTTTTCAAAGTTTTATTGAAGCTTATGTTAGCTTCCTTATAACTTTCTGGTAAATACTCTTTTATTTCATTCATTAGTATTAATTTAAATTCTTCAATTATCATTAATTGATGGTTATCCTTTCTGTTAATATAGCTTTTCGCTAGATTTAAATTACATTGGGTTTCTGTAAAAATTAATTGGGATTTGTAAAAATAGAAGTTGTTTAATAGAGTTCATGAATAGAAGTTGATAAATAGAGTTGATTAATAGAGTTGATTAATAGAGTTGATAAATAAAGTGTGAAGTAAATAAATAATGATAAAAAATTAAATTCATAAATAGAGTTGATAAATAGAAATCATAAATAGATGTTTTGATTGATCAAAAATTGATATGATTTTAAAACGAAACACTTTAGTAATTTCATTTTGAAGGAATTTTATAATAGATTTTTGGAAACAAGATACAAGATTTGACGCAAAGAATAATAAGATTTTTTAAATAAAGAAAATTAGATTTGTTAAATAAAGAATTAGATTTGTTAAATAAAGAATTAGATTTGTTAAATAAAGGATATTTTGAATTGGGTATGATTTGAGTATAGATATAAAAAGGGAGATTGTCAAGAAAAAAAATCCAGGAGAAATCCATGAAATCAATCATGAATTCTCCTGGCGAAACCCTTTATCTTTTTCCTGGACCACCCATTCCTGCTTGTTGTCCATTACTAGTAACCACTGAGGTAAGTGTAATTTCCGTATTCTGATCACCAAACGTTAATGTATACGTTTCTTCTTTTGTAAGATCTGGGGTACTAATTACAATCGATTGATATTGCTTCTTAGGAATGTAAGAAACTAATACATTACCATCTTTGTCTGTTAACTTTATTTCTGTTCCTGCATCACTATTCGTTGTTAAGTTATTTAGAAGAGAGTATTGAGTTGACGTGTCTGAGAAGCCTTGTGCCATTCCTGTGCTTCCAGTTACTATAACTGTTCCACCTGTGATGTTGGCTACTCCATTATAGTCTAGTCCACCATTTCCACTATTTGTAGGCCCGCTCACATAAGTATTTCCTCCTGATACATAAAGATTACCGTTAGAATCAATTCCATCCCCTGAAGCATCTATTACTATCGTACCACCTTCAATAGAAATGTAACAGTTTGCACTTACTTCAAATGAATTTCCACCGCCTCCTCCAAAGCCTCCTTTACCTTGTTCTCCAGGTACTCTTTCTCCTGGTACTTTTTCTCCTGGTACTTTTTCTCCTGGTACAGGTACTGTTTCTCCTGGTACAGGTACTATTTCTCCAAATACAATATCTTCTGGTTTTTGATTTCCTGTTATATTTGTCTCTTCCGTAGCAATTTCAGCTGCATCGCTACTACCTACTGATGCATTAAATCCGTCATCTTCTGCTGTTATGTTAATTGTACCATTTTCAATAATAATTACTGTTCCTTCAATACCTTCTTGGCTTTTTATGACTGTAATCTCTCCACCGCTAATATACACGTATCCTTTTGTTGCATCATCTCCATTTTTTGACTGAATTCCATTTCCAGTCTCTGCGCTAAGTATAAATGTTCCATCTTTAATCTTTACACAATCTTTACCATTTAAAGCATCTTTGACTGCTGTTATATTAAATGTTCCACCAGTTATTAATAGATCATCTTTCGATGCAATCCCGTGTTTATAATTGCCTGCTATATTTAAGGTTCCATCACCATTAATTGTTAAATCTGCTGTACTATAAATGACACCATCCACATTATTATCATTCGTTTGAACATACTCTGCACCATCAATTAATGTGTTTACTGTTCCCTTTTCCAGTGTAATTAAAGTTTTATCTGCATTTTTTATATAGATTGGGGCATTATCTGGGCAGGTAATAGTTATACCATTGAGTACAATCTGAACCTTGTCCGTATCCTCCGCATCTACGATAATCTGACCATATTTTAAAGTTCCTGATATTACATAGGTACCTTCGTCATTAATTGTAAGTACACTATCTTTTGCTATTGCTCCATCACCAGAAACATCTATACTACTTCCATCAAATGTAATATGAGTTGCGGTACTATCTTCATATCCTACATCTAAATCACTTGCTTTGAATTCTCTATCCACTACTACCTGTGAAGTACTAGAGCTGGTAGGAATACTAGAATCTATAGTTGTAGTAGTAGTCGTAGTCACTGTACCGGTTATCGTTTCTGTCTGACTTCCTTGATTCGTTCCACATCCAGTCAATATAATAGCCATTGTTGTTATTATTGCTAAAAAATACTTTAATTTTTTTATCATATTATTACCTCTTTCTTTTCATTGATATTACAGTTCTTCACTTCCGAATGATACTTTCCCACAAGTGATTTCTAAGTTTCCATTTCTACTTCGTAGTTCGTCAATAAATGCCTTTTCTTCCATAGGATTTTTTAATCCTATGCGGTAATCCAGTTTATATAGGCTTCCCATATTAGATGTTTTCACCTTAATCAATTCGGATTTTGTTGTATATAGCTTAAACAAATCATCGAATACTCCAGTGTAATCCAATCCTTCTGGAATAGTAATCTTCAACTCTTTTTGATTCTTTTTGGGTTCACCAAAGCCTGTTACATTGTATAGAATGCTCACGCATCCAATAATGACAACAAATATTATTGCTGCTACTAAATACCCAGTTCCTGTTGCCAACCCAACTGCCATCGCCATGAAAATACTATTAATTTCCTTTGCATTTCCTGGTACTGATCGGAAGCGAACTAAACTAAATGCTCCCATAACTGCAACTCCAGTTCCAAGATTTCCATTGACTAACATTATTACCATTTGAACAATTGCTGGAAGAAGTGCAATTGTAATTACAAACCCTTTACTGCTACAGTTATATAAGCTATGCACCCAGGCAATCACAGCTCCTAATACAATTGACCCTACCATACAAATTAAGAATATTTCTATTGAAAATGTCTCTACAGATATTGAATTAAGCATATTTTATTTCTCCTTTATTACTTTCATTTTTCTTTAACTGTTCTGAAAACTGATACCCTTTCCCATATTTCGAAAAGGATGTCGGATATATTTCTAATTCATCTAATATATGTGATAACCAAAGTGGCATACTTCCTGGAATCTTTATTTCCATAAGCCGTTGCCCCTCTTCGAGCAGTTGATTGCCCCAAATTCCACATTCAAGCCAGAGTTCTTCTTTTCTCCAAAGAATGTTACTATCAAATGTAACACGAAGTTCTGGATCTTCTATCCCATACATTGCGATTCTGTTGTAGGAAATATACATAGCTGGTTCTAACTCTTTATAGAAATTAATAAACCAGTCAATTTCTCTTTTTACCTGAGATGGCTCACTAACGGGTTTTGAATCATACAAATAATTCTCAGCCATAGGAAGTTCCATTTTGATACGTCTTTTATATACTACGTCGTTATACTTCTTCTTTAATTCAACGTAAACCATATCTCCTTCGGATGGTATTCCATAACTTCTGAGTCTTAGTTTCTCTTTATAGATCGGTTTTTCGAGAGAAGTTCGAATCAATAGATTGTCCGGAGTGTCAAAATAGATATTACATATTATTGTTTTACCAAAATTATCTATTTCAAGTTTATCCTGTAATCTTTGTTTTAACAATTTATATTTTTTTTCACTTAGTAAATATTTTACTTCATATCTTTTAAATGTTCCTTGAAATTGGCTCATCTAAAACCTCCTGTACTATCTTTTTTTAACTTATGTACTCATTGTACTTCTCTTACTTAAAACGTACTTTAAATTAAAACTTAAGTTTACTTAAAATAATGATACTAAAAATTACGATTCTATAAATTATGATTCTAAAATAATACGATTCTATAAATTACGATTCTAAAATACGATTCTATAAATTACGATATAAAATTTACAACACTAAAAAAACAAGATAGCCTGACCATGAAGTCAACTATCTTGCCTTATTTATTACTTTCTATCTTGCCTTATTTATTTACTTTCCTTTATATTAGTACCGTAAAGCAAATTGATTTTCCATCCTCACTTTTGGCAAAAATATCTCCATTGTGTGCTTGTACAATAGATTTTGCTATGGAAAGTCCAATTCCATCTCCACCTGTTTCTCTGGATCTTGAAGAATCTAAGCGATAGAATCGATCAAATAACTTAACTAAATTCTCCTTACTAAATTTTTCTTTATCAACCTCATCCATTGTATTATAGACTTCTAATTTTAATCTTTTTTTTGTAGCAGATAGAGAAATTCTTATTGTTCCACACTCATTCGAATACTTCAAAGCATTGTCAGCAAGAGTAGAAATAAGCTGATGAATACTGCCTTTATCTCCATGTAATTGAAGCCCCGGTTGAATATCCATTATATATTTTTTATTTTGTGTTTCCGCAATCGTCTCAAATGGACCTGCTGCCTCATAGACTACCTCGCTTAAGTCAAAATCAGAGAACACTAATTTTATAGTTTCATCTGTCTTCGAAAGTGTCAATAAATTCTTTATAAGTCGATCTAGACGGGTTGTCTGATTTCTGATACTCGTAATCCATTCATTTTCACCACCAGTAAGTTCCAAAACATCAGCATTGGCTGAAATAATGGCAATCGGTGTCTTTATCTCGTGTCCAGCATCCGTAATAAATTGCTTTTGCTTCTCCATACTTTCTATGATGGGATTAATCGCTTTTTTAGAAAAGATAGATACTAAAATAAATACAAACAGTAAATTTGCTAAAGCAACCCCACTTGACGATAATAAAAATAAAGTAGCCATCTGAATCTGACTTTCGCAATCTATAAACACTATCATATAACCATCTGTTTGATCTACCACTGCATATTTATAGATTCCTTTAAAACCGCTATCTTTATTACCACTTATTACTCTATTGGCATAGTCTTCTGCATCTTTGGAAGAAACAGCCGCAATATGACTTGTATTAATCTCGCGGATACTACCATCTGCATTAACCTCTACGACAAAATAGCGTGTTTGAAATTGAGTTTCCTCATTCATTTTAAATCCAAAATTCGGATCACCTTTTGGAGGCTTTTCCTTTTCAAACTTTGGAAATTGTCCTCGGTTTTCAGAAAGAATCTTTATCGCACCATTTACTCTCTGATTTATATGATAAATATTAATCGAATTAATTGAAGCAACTAGAATGACCATAACCAGTACCAATGAGCCCATGGTTATCATTATGAATTTTCTTTGTAATTTCTTAATCATTCATTCACCTCCAGTACATACCCAAGACCTCTCATAGCCTTGATCTTTACATTGGCATCCAATGTGGCTAACTTTTTTCGAAGATAAGAGATATACACCCAAACTACATTAATCTCAGTTTCTGCATCATATCCCCAGATTCGTTCCATAAACTGTTCAGTTGAAATCAAACGTTTTGGATTCGTCATTAGCATTTCAAGCATTTGAAATTCCTTATTTCCAAGTCTTAGTGAGGTATCCATATTTGATAATTCATAGTTTTCTTTGTTTAGACTAATATTGCCCGCTTTTATTAAGTTAGGAGTAAACTCTGACTTGCGTCTGCTCATAGCTCGTATTCTAGCCACTAATTCTCCCATTGCAAAAGGTTTGCTTAGATAGTCATCGGCACCCATATTCAACCCAATTACACGATCTTCAATCTCTGACTTAGCCGTTAACATTAAAATAGGGGTATGAATACCTTTTTCTCTCAATTTTTCTAATACTTGAAGTCCGTTCATCTTTGGCATCATAATATCTAATATTATTACATCGTAATTCCCCGATAATCCATAGTCCAATGCATCGGCTCCATTCAACACTGCATCGACTGAATAATTGTTATGTTTTAAAATAGCAACTAAGGCATTTGATAATTCTTTTTCATCTTCTGCAAGTAATATTCTCATTCCCATTTCCTCCATCCCCAGTTGTATTCTTCTATCATATCCCAAATGGAATGAAAATTCAAATCTGCTAAAGCAATTACAATTATTATATTCCATACTATAGAGTATATCTTTTCAACCTTAAATTAACTTTAATTATAAAAGAATATATCTTATAAATATTAAAATTATAATTATTAGCTCTCATAAATAATCATATCACAAATAGATTATATATCTTATAAATACTCATATTATAAGGGATACCGTGCATTGTTTTTGAACATCGATTAATCCAGTTGTTATGAGTCGAAGTTCAGGTATGACAGGCAGACTGATAAAAGCTAGAGTCATAAATGGATCAATCCCTTCCTCCACTCCTAAATCTCTGGCTTTTGTTTTCATTCCAATCATAATCTGAGCAACTGTTAAGGCATCATAATCGCTCATTAATCCACCAATCGGCAAAGGAAGCTTTCCAATTATCTCTCCCTCTAATGCAATCGCCCAACCTCCCTGCATTTCCCTTATGCAATTAGCAGCCACAGCCATGTCTTTTTCATTGGTACCAATTACAATTAAATTATGTGAATCATGTGACACAGAGGAAGCAATTGCTCCCTTCTTTAATCCATATCCTTGAACAAAACCTATTCCAATATGATTTGTATTATGATGTCGTTCCATTACAGCTAATTTTATGATATCTTTTCCGATTGATATCTCAGGTTTCCCATTTTCTAGTGGGACCCTTCCTTCTTTTGTTAAAATTTCTCCTTTAATCAAAGTGATTACCCGAAAGAATTCTCCTGCTGCTTGCGCATCAATTTTCAAGTTAAAATCTTCTGTTACAATCTCTTTGCAGTAAAAAGAATGATATATTTTATCAATTATCCGAGGATTAATTGATGGTTCTTCTATCTTTATTACATTATTATTATCTACAATTAATTTCCCTTGCTTATAAACTTTCTCTATCTTAAGTTCTCTTAAATCATTAAGTATAACGATATCAGCTTGGTAGCCTGGCGCAATTGCTCCCCTAGCCTTTAGTCCAAAGTAGCTTGCCGCATTAAAGGTTGCCATTTTGATTGCAATACACGGATCTACTCCAAATGCAATAGCACGCCTGATTATATAGTCTATATGCCCAGTTTGAATTAAATCATTCGGATGTTTATCATCTGTTACTAACAACGTTCTTTGATGATACGGTGCCTGAAATAAATCCATTAATGAAGTCATATTTTTTGCTGCTGTACCTTCCCGTATCATGACCCACTGTCCACGCCTTATCTTCTCTTTCGCTTCCTCAATATTGGTGCATTCATGATCTGATTGAACTCCTGCAACTACATAGGCACATAAGTCTTTTCCAGTAAGTCCTGGTGCATGACCATCAACTATTCTATGGTTCGAATATGCATCTTCAATTTTATGTAATATTTCTTCCTCACCATTTATCGTACCAATATAATTCATTACTTCACCAAGACCCAAAACCTTTTCTTCTCGGTATAAACCGTTTAAATCCTCAGCAGATAAAACGCATCCGCTTTCATCAAAGGATGTCGAAGGAACGCAGGAGGGTAAAACGAAATAGGTATCAAGGGGTAATTCCTTTGTTGCTTCCATCATGTATTCTATTCCATCCAACCCACATACATTTGCAATTTCGTGAGGATCAGCGATAACCGCTGTTGTACCGTGTGGTAATACTGCCTTAGCAAATTCAACTGGTTTTAACATAGAACTTTCAAGATGAATATGTCCATCGATAAATCCTGGTGCAACAAATTTTCCTGTACAGTCAACTTCCTCTATTCCCTCGTATTCACCTATTCCGACAATCATTCCATTTGTAATTGCCACATCAGCATGCTCTATATTTTCAGAAAATACGTTTACTATGTATGCGTTCTTTAAAACTAAATCTGCTTTTTCTATTCCTCTTGCAACCGATAATGCTTTCCCTATCATAATAACCCTCCTTCTTTATTTAATATATGCGATTATAGAAGTTGTTTTGCATTTAATATAATATTTAAAAATATAAAAAGCGAGGGGTTCGAACATATTAGTTTCAAAGCTCCCTCGCTTATGTTTTATATTTATATCGCTTGTTTTTATATTTGTCTTACTTATATTATATATTTTTGGCTTATATATTTGATTCGCTTATGTCGCAATGACTTATTACTTCTTTGTTCTAATTAAAAGCATTCTTTATTCAACTGGATATTTAGAAAACAAATCTAAAATATCCAACCCCTTATTATATTGTATTATATCATTGCAATTATATAGTAAGTTAATTACTTGATGGCTCATATTAACCCAATTTAATTTTTCATCTTTAAATTGTTCAAATACATTTACATTCCCCATTTTTGTATCTATATATCCATTATGATTGGCCATTTCCTCATAATTTCGTAATGTATTATATGTTCCGAAGGTACTTTTAGCACCAATTCCTTGACTATCTGCAAATGAACATAAAGCAAATATTTCTAATCGTGAAGCATTGTTTGGGTCTACTTCGTTAATGTTTATATTATAAGCAACTGTTTCTCCACCATAATTTGTATCTACATAGATAACCGGATTTTCTTTTGTGGAACATTCTGCGAATTTTGCTTTCATCCCCCAAAAATGATTTGTTCCTGGTTCCTCAATCATACTAATTCCAAGTACATCTCCATTATCCTGTAGGTCAACTAACGTGGCTGCCGCTGACATACTTCCTAGAAAATTATTCTTATCTTTATTAATCTTTGGATATGAATTATTTGTAAATCCTCCATACTGACTGTTTACCCCTGAAATCCCCATTAAAATACTCCTTTCAAGAAACAAATTATATAAAATAAAGGGCATTTAAAATCAATAATCAATCCATTGATTTCAAATGCCATCCGTGACATAATATATATCGAACATTTTTGGTAAAACTTTAGCAAATTAGATAATATTTACAATTAGTCTATAACTTATTTGTGTTTTATTAGGTTTAATTTTGCTTTAGCATTCTCTGAAAGCAAACAGAAGATATTTCCCACAAGAGACAGACCGACACACATTCCCATTATAAAATCTAATATGTTTAAAGTTACGCCCTCGCTAACATTAGTACTTACAAACTTAATTATTAAATAGATAGCACACGCTACGATTCCTAACTTTTCTTTCCTCATTTTATTCATATCTCCTCCAAATAACCTACAGTTCCTTTATTCTACTTAACACCTTTTTCAATTCCGAACGGATTCTTCTTATTATATATACACCAACCAAAATAGATTAATCCTATAAAAATAAATACAACGGACACCCCTTCACAAAAACCCATTGCAAAATCTGATAGGTTATCTCTAAACATACTGCTAAGAGATAAAGTTAGTTGACCAACTGCGTAACATATTAACACTAAGATTCGTAACTTTTTATTCATTTTGACTCCTCCTAATTAATACTTTTTAGAATAATATAATTTTAATAATGCACATAAATTAAGTTGAAAAAACGCACATGCAATTAAAGTATAACTAACAACTTCATTGAAATAACCAGATATAATCCCAGCAAATATTATTACTACAGAACTAAATAACAAAACATTACCGCCTGATTTCTGCTTAATGTCTTTTCTTCTTTCGTCATTTTCACAATTATAGAGTTTTTTAAGTTGCGTATCGTTTTTCATTGCTCGAATATATCGAACAATCTGAAAAACAAATAATATAATCATACTACACAGTAACCCTGTCTGAAAACCTACCAATTCATCTCTGAAGCTTTCAATATCTGCTACTTCATATCCATTATAAAAAATAAATATCTGCAATAGAACTGCAAAAACTACAAATATTGTGAGAAAAATGATTCTCTTCTTTAATATCTTCTTATACTTTTCCATTTAAATTTCCTCCACCTCCGAAAAATCAAATACTTCTTCTATACTTAAATTAAAATACTTTGCTATTTTGTATGCCAACACAAGTGATGATGTATATTTCCCACACTCTATCGATGTAATCGTTTGCCTGGTAGTTCCTACTGCTAAAGCTAATTCTTCTTGTGACAGTTTATACTGTTTTCTCAGTTCTTTTATTTTAGTTTTCAATTCTTTCTCCTTTGCAATGTTTACTTTGCATTTTTAGTATAGTTCGCTTTGCATTTTTTGTCAAGTTGGTTTTGCATTTTTTACTAGTTAATTTGACTTTTCTTATTAACCGTGATAAAGTAATTTTTATTAAATCCAATTTATGTTAACAATAATTGTTGATATGCAAACTGCTTTTGTTAATTTGCAATTTCATTTAATAAATTCTTTCAGTATAATTTAGTAAAATAAATTATGAAAGAGTGGTAACTATTATGAAACAAAAATCAAATCAATCAAGAGCTATATTAACACTACTTATGCTTGCATTACTATGCTATCCTTTAGCTGCATGTTCTAAATCTAGTGAGAAAGAAAAACCTGCGAGCAATGATAACGTTGTACAAACTACTACTGTAGAAGATCCTGCTACGTAACAACTGAAGAAGAAGTTGTGGAAGAAGTTGTGGAAGAAGAAACAGAAGAAGTTGTAGAAGCAACAAATGACGTAAGAATTAAATATGTTGGTAATTCTTGTTTTTATATCACTTTCGCGGATGGAACAAGATTAGTAACAGATCCATATGGTTCTACTTATGAATCATACTTTGGAGAATTCCCAGTAATGGAAGCAGATGTATTAACAATATCTCATTCTCATTCAGATCATATTTCAGGAATCAAAGTTACTACTGGAGAACCACAGATAATTAGACCAAGTCAACTTAATGAAGCTATAACGGTTGGCGATGTGAAAATTACAGGATACGCATCAAACCATGTAGCTGAATTAGGCGATAACACTATCTTTGTATATGAAGAAGGTGATATTAAAATAGTTCATATGGGAGAAACAGACATTATCGAATCCCCAGAAGCAAGAGAAGCGATAAAAGATGCAGATGTTTTATTAACATATGCTGGTGAATACGGAACTATTAAGAATCCTGATAACTTTAAATCATTAGAAGATTTAAACGTAAAAGTTATGATTCCACAACATTACAGTATGGATGCTAATAATAGATTCTATGAACAACCAACCGTTGATGAGATATTAGCTGAATTACCAGAAGGTACTGTAGTAAATACTGCAAATGAACTTATTGTTACAAAAGATTTAGAGAAACAATTCCTTGTATTAACAAAAAACTAAATTTCAAAAAGCTATTCCATGAATTCACTTTTTGAAATTTATCAAGAGGTGAATTATGGATTGTAATACATTAGAACATAATACCAATATTAGCTATACCCATCCACTCTACTACGGAACAGAGATTTCGTTAGATGAGGCTCCCCAATATGATTGTTTTCGTTTACTGTTAATTGAAGAAGGTTCCGGAATTATTTGCTTTGAAGATTGTTCAATCAACTTTACGGCTCCTGCCCTTTTTTGTATAAACGAAAAGGATTCCCCCATATTTAAGGATTGTTCAGAAACTAAAATTAATAATATTTACTTCTATCCTAAATTAATAAACCCTTTATTTAATTATAATAACATTAGAGATAATAAAGATAGTTTTTCAGATGTGGAGCAACAAGACTGCTATCTTCTTTTACCTTTTATCCATAGAGATGATCACTTCAAAGGTTTATTTATATTTGAACCTAGTACACTTACAAAGATTTCTAGTTTGTTTGATTTTATTGTAAAGGAACTGCAAGAAAAAAGAGATGGATATTGGCCTTGTCGATCACGCTCGTATTTACTTGAACTATTGATACTAACAACAAAACTTTTTGATTCAATCCATAATACATTAGATAATAAATCAAATGATACCCCAAAATATATTACTAATGTAATTACTTATCTACATAATAACTACAAAGAAAAAATAACTCTTGAGATACTTTCAACTATGTTTACGACGAATCGAACAACATTAAACAATCAATTTTTCAAAACAACGAATCTTTCAATTATTGATTATTTGATAAAATTACGAGTAAACCTAGCTTCGACTATGCTAAGAGATACCCTAATTCCAATTGCTGAGATTATGAATAGGGTTGGTTTCAATGATAACGCTCATTTTTGGAGGACCTTTAAAAAGCATACTTCTCTTTCCCCAAAGGAATATAGAGAAAAATATTGTTGGATAAAAGATTAGCTTTGAATGGATGAAAAAAACGGATTGACATTGTCATTTCGTTTTTTTATTTACTAAATATATAGTTCTAAAAAAAGTATGCTTATGTGACAGTTTTAAAATCATTACATACTATATATAAAGTCTTTTCAGGAGGAACTTACTATGCTTTCATGCATGGATTTTGTTCGTCAATCGTTAGAAATACATCTATTCTTTGCAAGAATCATGAAAGAGCACACATTCTTTCTTGAAGCGGGATTTACTCCAGCGAATAGTAATTTTGCTCAACAGGCAGCAACCTTTAGAAATGAATTTGATAGACTCTTAGCGGAAGTCATTTCACTTTCTGACGGAATCGTTAGCCCTAATGTTCTAAATTCCGGAGAAGTAATTACACAATATACACTTGATGCAGAAATGGCGTCAGCTTATTATACCGGAATGGAAATACAGACCAGTCTTACAGAAGCAGCCGCTGACTTAATGGGTGCCAGACGTAGATCTGTTAATTCTACACTCGAACAAAGAGTAGAATCACTAAACTATAAGGCAATGGTCCTAATCGACGCTTTAATTCAATTTAAGGCAACCATATTATCAAATGTCTTGACCTGTAAAATGTTTACGATGAATTATCCTCTTCTACTTGATCATATTCTACGTGAAGCAAAATTTTATTTGTGCTTGATTCAAAAACTTCAAAGTAGAGTAGAGATAGACGCTGAAAAAGAAGCATTTGAGCAAGAATTTTTCTGGAACAGAATTATGGCAGAACATTCAAAATTCATCAGCGGGTTACTAGATCCAACAGAAAATGAATTAATTAAAACAGCAAGTAATTTTGGAAATCAATTTGATCAACTGACAGAAGAAGCCAAAAAAGCCATGGATAAAACTTATCCAATTTCTAAAGTTACCTACCACAGCCTAAAAGCAACAAAAGATATACGCGATTTTAAATCACAGGGTACTCAAGGAATCCTTGAATGTAAAATCAAATCAACCATACTACCTCTATTGGGTGATCATGTATTACGTGAAGCGAACCATTATTTACGCTTATTAAAAATATTTGGAAAATAACCTTAATATCCCAATACAACGAAATTAATCTCTTAACGCAAGGAATCCATCATGTAACGCATTGCCCTCATCATCACTCATTATTAGAATAATAACATCACCAATACTATCTACGATTACTTTATCAGGGTCAACCCCTACACATACCCATTTCATAGGGTTGACATTCTCTTTTATACTAAGTTTAATTGCCTCAATATCTGCTCCTTCTTTTACACGCACTAAGCATAAAGAATAAGCAGAAGGTGAAATTATAGGTTCCGAAGCTATCGCAGATTCAAACTCAATATCATCTTTACCAAGAAAATAAGCACTCTCTCCTTGCACTATTTCAGTTGTTTGCAAGCCTGAATCAATATAGTCTTTGAACATATCACTGACTTTCGATGTCTCATATATCTTGTCTAAAATAGTTTCAAGGCTACCTTCAAGGTTCTTCTGATCGTTACTAGCTGGATCTGCGCTTTTCGATTGGCATGCAGTAAAGCTAAAGGCTACAAGTAACGTTAATAATAATAATAATTTTTTCATATAAAACTCCTTTTATTGTTATGAAATTAATTGTTACCATTATTAAGACGACAAAGAATTAAAATAGTTCCCAACAGAAGTAAATTTGAAAAATTCTTGCATATTAAATATTTATTCTCATATAAAAGTGTTTGATTATAAGCCTTCACGCACTTCTGATAATTTTTGTAATTTTTCTTTTATTTCTAAATCAGGCCAATATCCCCAAGACTCAACTATCTTTCCGTTATCTATTCTAAATATTTCAATTGCTTCCCATTCAATTTCCTTATTTGTTGCTGGTACTCCCATAAACTCTGTACTATGTGTCGCACGAAAAATAAAACGTCCCACTACTTTATTATTTTCCTCAATTAAATCAATGATTTCAACCATCATATCAGGAAAAATATTATTTACTATTTTCAATATATTTATGGCATCACTAGCACTTCTAGCACAAGCTGGACTATGATCATAATAATCATCCGTAAGTAATGGCATTACCGCATCGAAATCATTTTCATTGTAACCTTTAACAAAAAACTCTGTAACTATCTGTTTATTCGTCATGATATCTCCTTCATATTCCCAATTTATGCTATGTGTTTTTTTGTCTTACTGCTTCTTTCAACAATATTATTTCCATAATATTCTAACACTTTTCTTATTTGAGAACAATAAAAAGGTAAGTATTATTTTAATTTTTGTCGTTTTCCGTATTCGCAATAGGAACCCTTCCCATAAGTGTGCATACTTCCAATTCTGTAAGTGTTCTGAACTGTCCCTTTTCTAGAGATAAATCCAAAGCTATTTCCCCTATCGAAATCCTCTTGAGATAAATAACACCACAACCAACAGCTCTTAGCATACGTTTTACTTGATGCTTATGTCCTTCCGATATTGTAAGATATCCTGAAATGACTGGTTGTTGTCCCAGTCGTTTTTGATTTATCGATACCACTTCCTCAATCTCATTCTTAAACTCTTGATATCTTCCAACACTTATGACATTAATCGTGGCAGGCCTTGTAATTGACCCTTCTTTTTCAATTCGAAAGCCTTCTTTCAGTCTCTTTTCAGCATCTTCATTTAAAGAACCTAATGCCCAGAAGTAATATTTTTTCATTACATTCTTACCTGGCTGTGTCAGGTGATGACCAAAAGTTCCATCGTTGGTTAAAAATAATAATCCTTCCGTATCCTTATCTAATCTGCCAACCGGAAACAATGCATTCGTATTTACAGTATCAAAATAATCAAGGACTGTTTTACAATTCGCATCCTGCCTCGCTGTAATACATCCTCCAGGTTTATGGAACATATAATACTGCTTAACTGTATGAGTAATCTGCAGGTCTTGGTACTTAATTATATCATTATGTTCATCTATCTCAAATTCAGGAATCAAAACCACTTCACCATTAACCGTTACATAACCAGCTTTGATATAAGTTCTCATCAATGTTCTTGTGGCAACTGAAGCCTCTGCTAAAAATTTATCTAATCTCATAATATCTCCAATTGAAAATCTCGTAATATTCTATAGTAAAGAAATATCATAGCATATAAAATGAATAAAACAAACCTATGTAGTGAAATTGGTTGTCAAAATACGTAATGTTGTAAATAAAAACCTCCATATAGCACAGAATCATCATTCTGTACAATATGGAGATTTAGTATTTTGAATAATAGTAGTCCTATTACTCAAATAGTTAATATTTTTATTTGTATTAATACGAGAAATTATTACTATTTATGGTGCCACAGTAACTGAAATTACATCTTCAGGCATAGGAGACATTGTTACGTAATATTTATCCCCCCAATTAGTATCTCTCGCAACCGTTACTTTTCTAATCTTAAATAGTATTTCATTCGAATCACCTATTACTACAGGTGTAAAGTTAATGCTGTTTGAAATTGCTACATCATGTGTATAGTATAATTCTTTTCCAACTTCATCGTAACCAATTATTAGGTATAATTCATCGCTTTCGAGTCCGTTTACTACTACTTTACCATCAATAAATGAAGCTGTAACTGTTGTTTCAGTAGCTACTGTCGTTGTACCCGTAACTGTTGTAGTTGTACCAGACGCTGTAGTCGTTGTCGCAGTCGATGTCACTTGATTAATTATATTCCCTTGAATAGTAAGTTCAACAGGATTATATATCCGTTCTCTTGAATTGTCTGGCTTATCAATACCCTCTTTTGCAAAAGTATCAATACCAAAAGTATAAACTCCATTATCTACAAAGTTCCTTAGCAATCCAGTTACTGAGATATATCTCCAAGAAAAGTTATCAATGTACTCATAGGCATCATCAAGCTGAATTTTTACATTTGTGATATTGTTTCTTGCAAAGAATTTTGCTCCACTTACTTCTTCCATCATATATGGCATGCGCCATTGTATAAGTAAATCGCCTGTTTCATAAGGATTGTCTTCTACTGCATCAGTAGCATTTATAATTATTCTATCTACTTCGGCAGGGTTTACCAAAGGCTTGAGATCATTTAAATTAATACTCGCTCCATCTTGACTTCTAGGAGTTACGTTCATTGTGTATCCATTTGAATCTGCAATTACTTCGTATTTTTGTAAGTATAATTTACTTCCTTCCGTTAGTGTATCTAAATCATAATAGGATTCGGCGATTGTAATTATACCTTCACTATTTGATTCGTACAATGAGCCTGTGCCTGAATTTACTTCCATAATTTCTACAAAATATTTTTTGTTACTTTCAAGTCCTGTTATAGTTACTACTCTTACTCCTGTTTCATTTATCGATAATGATGCTGCATGGCCAACAATTGGGTTATCTGCCACATTAACAGTAATATTAGTGTTTACATATGTTATGTCTGCTAATTTAAGACTTTCCTCATTTGGCTCTGATACAACTCCCATCTTAGTAAATGAAGCTGTCTTCGTCTGTCTTAGTAACCCGTACATCATGGTCCATTCACATTGTTTCCCTGAAAGTTCTACTTTATTCACACTATTCTCTAAACCAAATCCATCTATGTGCGTATATGATTCATCATTAAATAAATACACCGATGTTTGTTTAAATTCACTTAAATCCGTAGGATACTTTAAGCTATATCTCAATTCATCTCTATATGTACTATTGTAAACAACACTTAGATCTGTTACAGTCGGTAGATACTCCCCAAATTCAGGATCCACAGGATCAATTGGCAAATTATTAACTTCAACAGGAATTGAAGTTTCTTGGAGCTTAGTTATTATTAAAACTACACCCTCAGCTGTCTCTGTCGCTTCAATCTTCCTAATCTTAATTGACTTAATTTCTGTTTTTGTTTCAATATCATTTTCATCATGTGCATAAACATTTCGAGAAAAATTAATTGCTCCATCTTTTGGAGTTCCTGTTATACTGTGGTTTAATTTAGTACCATTAACATCAAAAAAGTACACTTGATATAATTTGCTAGTTTCTAATTGTCTTATTCCTATCTCTCTTTGATCCCAACCTGTAGTAAATACCTTCTCAGGAACAATTTCTTCATTTGCCATTGTTAATTTAAGTGTATCCGTCATAACCATCTCATTATTACTATATTCATCTATATTTTGAGCAACGGACACTATCTTAAACTTATATAGTCCTGATTCAGTTAACACATCTGTTAAATTTATAGCTTCCGTATCGATATCAGAAAATTTCATCGTGTTGCCTATTTCTTTCCACGCCCCACCATCTTTCGATGCAAGAATATCATAATATCTTATTACGCTTGAATTCTCAGGAAAAGTTATAGTAAGGAGTGGTGTTCCATTTTGGTACCAACCCCATCTATCGTCTTCACCCTTTACAATGACTTCTGCATTTTTAACAACTGCAACCTTAGTCTTTGTAGGTTCTTGCACCGTTGGAGTAGTAGGCTCTGGTGTAACTACAGTTGGAGTTGGAGTCACAGTCACTTCTTTTCCTCTACTATCAACAGGTTTCACTGTAACTGTAGCATCAACTACTACCTTCACCGGTACATTTCCAAGAACAGAAACGCCATTTGCTTTAACATCAACGTTTGATATTGTTCCTTTATTGTTAATAGCAACGTTTGCTTCCACCGTCATGTTTGTTACTTTTGCGCTTGTACTTAATTCAATGTTTGATTCTTTCGCTTTTTCACCAGATGTAATATTCGTTACGGTTCCATTTACTAATATATTGGAATTTGGAGCATTCGTTTCAATATTTTCTACAGAACCACTCACTTCAATGGCAGAACCTGTAGCATCTTCACTAATTCCTATTGTAGATACTTTTGTATTTTTATCAATGTTGAGTGTTGCATTTCCTGCATTCATGTCAATATTGGAAATTTGAGCATTAACAGCCTTCACTGATGTTTGTCCTTCAACGGATACATTTTCAAATTGCCCAGTAAGAATAATATCGTCTTTTCCATCATTTACATAGATAGTTTCAACTGTAGCATTACCCTCTGTTTTAATTCTAATCGCACCTGAATCAGTTTTTGATAACATAAGATTAGAAATCTTACTATTACCTTTTATAATTATTGAGTTAGCTCCACCACCTCTAACGATAGTATTACCCTCAACTATAACATTTTCTAATGTTATTTCTCCATCTGCAACACCTTCCGTAATTATTAAGTCGCCCATAATAGTTAAATTCTTAAGCGTTACAGCATCTGCATTAATAATGGCGTTTCCATCAACAGATGCAGAGTATTCTCCTTTTTCACTATACAGAGCTTTAATAACGTTATCCAGTATCGTCACAACCTCAGCTCTTGTAATATTAGATTTTGGTAATAATGTTCCTTTATACCCAGTTATATATTTTTCACTAACCATTGAATTTACAGCTTCAAAAGCCCAACTTGATACTTCTGACCTATCACTAAACTTAGTTAGTACTTCATCACTTGCTAAAGTTGTTCCAAAAGCACGTGATAATGTAAGAATAGCTTCTTCGCGTGTAATATTCTCAGTTGGTCTAAATCTTTTATTAAATCCAACCATAACCTTAGCTGCATTCACTTTTAATACCGCTTCGGTATAAAAAGCATCCCCTAAATCTGCTAAGTCGTTATTTGCCATCGTTTGATAATCCATAATGTTATCAATAACAAGAGCTAATTCACCTCTAGTAATTGCTTTATCAGGGTTAAATTTACCTTGAAACCCTTGAACTATGCCTAATTCAGCAAAACGTTCAATTGCTTCTTGACCCCAATGTCCATTCACATCTTGGAACAATGATTGTGTTGCTGCACCAGATGAAGATGCTGGTATCATCCCCAAAATTAAAGCACATGTTAATACAACTGCAATAATTCTTTTTTTCATTTATTTACACTCCTATGTCTTTTATAAGAAAAGCTAGTGCTGTACTTCCCTCCCTTCACAAAACACTTAACCTTATCTTTCGTATGATAATATAACTATTTGTTATGATTTGGTAATTTTATCATTTTTTGTCATTTATTGCAATAAAAGAAATAGCTGCTTGCACCTTTCCTTAAAATAAAAAAAGGTTTCAAATAAATTAAATTTATTTGAAACCTTAGGATAAGATTGATAATCATCTAATAACACATCACCTATCTAATAACCATTTAAATCAATACTCACTCCATCTTTACCCTTAGGCGTTACGTTTATTGTATATTTATTAGAATCCGCTATTACTTCGTATTTTTGTATGAATACTTTACTTTCTCCCGTTCGTGTAACTAAACCATAATAATCTAGGGTAATTATACCTTCATTATTTGATTTGCACATAAAGTCTTGGGTTGCATTTTCATGCATAATTCCTACGCAATATTTTTTGTCGCTTTCAAGTCCTATAATTTTTACTACTCTTTCGCCACTTTCATCTAAAGATATTGATGCTTCGTAGCCAGCAAGTGGGTTTTCAGCCACATTAACCGTAATATTAGTGTCTATGCATGTTATACTTGCTAATTTACCACTTTCCTCAGATGGTTCTGATATAATACCCATCTTAGTAAATGTCACTGTCTTTTCCTGTCTTAATAAACCGTATATCATATCAAACTCTCTTTGTGTCCCTGCAAGGTATGCTTTATTAACATTATCATCTAAATAAATTCCAACTATGTGTGTATCTGTCCCATCAGAATTATATAAACAGAAAGTCACTTCCACAAATTCACTTAAATCAGTAGGAAACTTAAAGGCATAATTCAATTCTCCTCTATCCGCATTGAATATAGTACTTAGATCTATAACAGTCGGTAGATACTCACCAAATTCAGGATACACAGGGTCTATTGGCAAACTACTTATTTCAACTGGAATTGTAGTTTCTTGTAACTTAGACACTACTAAATCTACACCCTCTGTTGTCTCTGTTGCATCAATTTTCCTAATCTTAATAGATTCAATTTCTATTTTCGTTACAATATTATTTTCATCACTTGAATGAACATCCCGTGACATATAAATTGCACCATTTTCAGATGTTATATCTATATCTAAGAATTTAGTATCTTTATTATCAAAAAAGTATAATCGATATAGTTTATTAGTTTCTAATTGCTTTATTTCTATTTGACCACTTTGATTTTGCCTCCAGCCTCCAATAAACACTTTAGGTACAAGCTCTTCATTCGATATTATTAGTTTAAATGTATCCGCTAATATTATCTCATTATTACTATATTCGTCTGTATTTTGAGCATATGACACTATCTTGAACTTGTATAGTCCTGATTCGTTTAATACATCTACTAAATCTATAGCTTCCGTTGCGATACCAGGATAAAATTTAAACTCATTGCTTATTACCTTCCACTCCCCACCATCTTTCGATGCTAGAATAGAATAATGACTTATTACGCTAGAATTGTCAGGAATAGTTAAAATAAGGAGTGGTGTTCCATTTTGGAACCAAGTCCATCTATCGTCCTCACCCTTTACAATGACTTCTGCCCCTTTTACAACTGGAACCTTAGTATTTGCAGGGTCTTTCACCGGTGGAGTAGTGTTTGGAGTCACTACGGTTGGAGTCACTTCTTTTCCTCTACTATCAATAGGTTTCTCTGTTACTGTAGCATTAACTACTACCTTCATAGGTATATTCCCAAGAATAGTAACGCCGTTTGCCTTAACAGTAACGTATGATATAGTTCCTTTATTGTTAATAGTAACTTTTGATTCCACCGTCATATTTGTTAGATTACTATAACCTTTTATTATTATTGAGTTAACTCCACCACCTCTTAGGATAGTATTGCCCTCAACTGTAACATTATCTAATGTTATTTCTCCATCTGCAGCACCTTCCGTTATAATCAAGTCACCCTTAATTGTTAAATCCTTAAGTGTTACTTTCTTTGCACTAATAATGGCGGTTCCATCAACAGATGCTGTGTATTCTCCATTTTCACTATACAGAGCTTTCATAACATTATCAAGTATCGTTACAATTTCAGCTCTTGTAATATTAGATTTTGGTAATAATCTTCCTTTATATCCATTTATATACTTTTTACTAACCATTGAATTTAGGGCTTCGCTAGCCCAACTTGATACTTCTGATCTATCGCGATACGTAGATAATACTTTATTGCTAGTTAGGGTTATTCCAAAAGCACGTGATAATGTAACAATTGCTTCTTCGCGCGTAATTTTCTCTGTTGGCCTAAATTTTTTATCAAATCCAAACATAACCTTAGCTGCATTCACTTTCAATACCGCTTCTGTATAAAAAGTATCCCCTATATCTACTAAATCGCTATTTGCCATCGTTTGATAATTCATAATGTTATCAAGAATGATGGCTAATTCACCTCTAGTAATTGCTATATCAGGGTTAAATCTACCTTGATGCCCTTGAACTATACCTAGTTCAGCAAAACGTTCAATTGCTTCTTGTCCCCAATGTCCATTCACATCCTGGAATAATGATTGTGTTACTGCCCCTGATGCGGATGCAGGTATCATCCCCAAAATTAACATGCAAGTTAATACTAATGCAATAATTCTTTTTTTCATTTTATTTTCTCCCCTATGTTTTTTATTAGATAAACTATTGTAATACTTGCCCCTTGTGAAAACTAATCTTATCTTTGGAATGAAACCATCTGTAATTTCTATTATTTGGTAATCTTATCATTTATTATAGGATAAAGCAATAAAAGTATGGTTGCTTGCAACTTTTCTATAAATAAATAAATAAATAAATAAATAAGGGGTTCAAATAAATTATATTTATTTGAACCCGAAGATTGCTTTCTCAGGATAGAGATCGGTTAATTCATAACCGTCTCCTTTAACAGTAAAGACTGCAATCAGTGTACCTTTCGTTGCATGGTTATTCAGTAATATTCTTGCAAAACTGTAAGGGTATAGTCTAGAAATTCACCCTCAGAAATTTTTGTTACTAGTGACCATTTAAATTAATATTCACTCCATCTTTACCCTTAGGCGTTAGGTTAATTGTATATTTATTAGAATCGGCAATTATTTCATATTTTTGTATTAATATTTTGCTTTCTTCCGTTAAATCAACTAATCTATAATATGACAAGGTAGCTATACCTTCATCATTTGATTTGCAATAAGCATTGTATATAATTCCGTCCATAGTATTTACGCAATATTTTTTGTTGCTTTCAAGTCCTGTAATTTTTAATACTCTTGCGCCATTTTTATCTATAGATATTGATGCATCGTAGCCAGTAAGTGGCTTTTCAGCCACATTAACTGTAATATCAGTGTCTACGTATGTTATACTTGCTAATTTAACACTTTCTTTATATGGCTCTGATACAACTCCCAACTTTGTAAATGATACTGTCTTTTCCTGTCTTATTAAATAACTAAACATATTCCACTCTGAACTACCATAATTATATGAAAATTCATATGTGTCTGTATACGTCCCATCAGTTTTAAATAAATAAATAGTTGCTTTCGCAAGCTCACTTAAATCAGTAGGCAACTTAAAGCTAAACTTAAATTCATCTTTATCCACATTGAATACAGTCCTTAGATCAATTACAGGCGGTAGATACTCACCAAATTCAGGATGCACAGGATCTATTGGCAAATTATTTATTTCCACAGGAATTGTACTTTCCTGTAGCTTAGTAATTACTAAATCTACACCCTCTGTTGTCTCTGTTGCATCAATCTTCCTAATCTTAATAGACTTCATATCTGTCGGCATACCCCCATAATACGCACCATTTTCAGCTGCTATTTGTCTATTATATATTTCAGTACCATTATTGTCAAAAAAGTATAATTGATATAACTTGTTCTTTTCTAATAGTTTTATTCCTATTTCATAATAATCCCGATTTGTAGTAAATGCTTTAGGAATACCAATCTCTTCATTCGAAATTGTATATTTAAATGTATCCGTTACTATAAACTCACCAAAAATATCTTCATTCCAATTTTTAGCTACTGACACTACCATAAACTTATATACGCCTGATTCGGTTAATTCATCTAGAAGATTTACAGCGAACGTTGCCGTACCATCATTTTCTTCATCCTCATTCCATATGTTATACCACTCTCCACCATTTTTCGATGCCAGAATAGAATAGTGCCTTATTTCTCTAGTATTGTCTGGAATGGTTACAGTAAGGAGTGGTGTTCCATTGTCGAACCACGTCCATCTATCGTCCTCGCCCTTTACAATGACTTCTGCTCCTTTTACAACTGAAACCTTAGCGTTTGTAGGTCTTTTCACCGGTGGAGTTGAAGTCACTACCGTTTGAGTCACTTCTTTTCCTCTACTATCAACAGGTTTCACTATTACGTTTGCATTCACTACTACATTCTTAGGTACACATCCAAAAAAAGTAACACCATTTGCCTTCACTTCAAAGTTTGAAATTATACTTTCGCTTTTATTCTTAATCGTAACATTTGATTCCACCATCATATATCTTAGCTCACAAAAACCTTCTAGTACTATTACCGAGTTAACTCCACCCCCTCTTACAATAGTATTACCCTCAACTTTAACGTTATCTAATGTAATTTCTCCATCTGCAACACCTTCCGTAATTATTAAGTCACCTTTAATTCTTAAATCCCTAAGAGTTACCCCCTTTGCACTAATAATGGCGGTTCCATCAACAGATGTAGTGTATTCTCCTTTTTCACTATACATAGCTTTAATAATGTTATCAAGTATCGTTACAACTTCAGCTCTTGTAATATTAGATGTTGGTAATAATTTCCCTTGATTACCAGTTATATATTTTTTACTAACCATTGATTTTATGGCTTCAAAAGCCCAACTTGATACTTCTGGACTATCACTAAACTGAGCTAATCTTCCGTATCTTGCTAAAGGTATTCCAAAAGCACGTGATAATGTTACAATAGCTTCTTCGCGTGTAATATTATCAGTTGGCCTAAATTTATTATTAAATCCAACCATTACCTTAGCTTCATTTACTTTTAATACCGCTTCAGTATAATAAGTATCCCCTAAATCTACTAAGTCGTTCTTTGCCATCGTTTGATAATTCATAATATTATCAAGAATGATTGCTAATTCACCTCTCGTAATTGCTTTATCAGGGTTAAATCTACCTTGATGTCCTTGAATTATACCTAATTGAGCAATACGTTCAATTGCCTCTTGTCCCCAATGCCCATTCACATCCTTGAACAATGATTTTGTTGCTGCACCAGATGTAGATGCAGGAATCATCCCCAAGATTAATGCGCAAGTTAATACTAATGCAATAATTCTTTTTCTCATTTTATTTACACTCCTTTGTTTTTTATAAGAAAAGCAAGTGTTATACTTTGGCCCCTTCGCGAACACTTAACCTTATCTTTCGTAAGATATTATAGTTATTTGCTATTATATGGAAATTTTATCATTTATTGTAAAATAATGCAATGTCTCAAAAAGCTGCTTACAATCTTTCCTTAAATAAAAAAAGGCTTCAAATAAATTAAATTTATTTGAAACCAGGATAATCCTACTTTTTTGACAAATTGCATAACTGTCCTTTTTTCTTAGGGGTTAACCATTGTTGGTGTTTTTCCCTTGGTTTCGAAGCATTCCGCATTTATTTGTGGGCAAGTATTCAAACTGATGCTTTTGGTATAATAAATCAGCAGGATGGTTCGCGATTAGACAAATATAACTATCTTCGTACGTATTTTCTTCAAAATAGCGGTCAATGGCTTTCATAATCTGTTCAGCAATACCTTTTCGTTGATAATCCTTGTCTACCATAATATCACTCACAATATAGGTTATGCCACCGTCTCCAACTACTCTACCGAATCCGATAAGTTTTTCTTTATCATAAAAGGAGGCTAATTTTGGTTTGCCTAAATATTATGTAAATATTTTGTATTTCATATTGAATTTATAATGATAATATAAACATAATTGTATTAAGTTCTTTTAACTCAAATACAATATCTATTTATATCAACTTAAGAAGCCATTCGATTTATATCTGTTTAATTGTTGTATCAGTCCAACTCCTGCTCCTTGTTTAGAAAGTTGAATCAATTCGTTAAGCCCTGTATTGCTTTGACAAAGAATTTCTGAATACATTAATATTGGTAGCTTACGATTGTTCTGAAACCTTTTATCAGGCCCACCGGATTTATTAACATATTGCCAGGTATAGTCGATAACAGTTCCATCCCTAGGAACTATTCCCCTTTCTATAAAGCGTTGGTCGTGTTGTGTTATGTTAAAATTCGCATACGACAGACCTCCAACTTTTTTATTATCAAATATTAGTATCCGATCAGGGAATAAATATAATTTTTGTTTTCCGACAGGTATCATAAGAACATTTACATTGGTTTAATATACGAAGGGGTTTTGTATTGGATTCTGATGCGTGTTCGTTTTACAATTGAACTTGCGCCTGCTTGATATTTTCTGTTACGTACTTCAGCCTGAGCAGAGATATGCCATGCTAGCTTACACCTCAACATCTCATCAAAACTATTATAAAATTGCTGTATTTCATTCTCCGTTTGTTCTTCAATATCGTAAAAAAGGATAGTTGTTTTTCTCCTTTTATCCACAAAAAAATATAGCATCAATCCAGCTACGATAGCTAGAAATACGCCTGCAACTGGAATAAACACAAGAGGAATAGTAAACAGCCAAAACGGTATTTTCTTGTGCTTAGATGTCACCTCATTAATTATATCTTGAGATGAAGAATCAACAATTAGGGAAACATCTCCACTTTCAATCTCTTGAAAGAGTAACTCCTCAACAGGTGGGGTAATAACTTGCTGTGTTTCATGAATAGAATTCGTAAGCGATTTCTCTTTTTTCTTGCCTATAGCTGCACGATAGTATACTCCATTTCTCCCCATATGAATATAATTTCCTCTTGGACTTGTGCCTATTCGGAATCCTTTAACACCAACGGATGCACCGATACCTGACTTTGAAAAATTAAACCTAACGCCACCAAATTTAATTGATTTTCTTATAAAAAAACCCATTCATTGCACTCCCTTTGACTTATACTTTTCAATACGATAATCCTTGTGGTTAAAAGTTCCCCAATACAATGTAAACACTTAGTGTATTCATTTATATGCATAGTTTTCATAAACATAATTGAAAGTTTAATCTGTACGTCAGTTCTAAACTATCGTTCTGTTTGTTCTGTCATAATAACCCAACGAAAACCAAATTTGTCAATGAAACTGACACTACAAGAACTGTAGGTGGTACTATGTATCGGATAAATAACTGTACAACTCTCTTGCATTATGTCGAATGCAGCAATAACTTCTTCTTTGCAATCCATTGTAACTGTTAAAGATAATGAGGAACTTGGAGCAAATGGAAAGTCCATATTATCTGCCATCATAATTCTCTGCTTTCCAATAAAAAGTTCTGCATGATAAATATAATGTTTTTCAGTCTCAGTAAGCTCTTTGTGAAAATCCTCCATTTTCGCATCAGCGTAGCGAAGCATAACACCAATCTCAGCATTGAATGCTTCCTGATAAAAATAAATTGCCTCTTCGCAGCGACCGTCAAAATTAAAATTAGGTGTAAAAATAGCCATATGTGACTCCTTGTCATAAATATATATTTTCTTTTTTCTTGTTCATTATTATTAAATTGTAATTTATCCTAAAAGTGTCTCATTGAATATTGCTTGTAAAACATTTGTTGGAATAGTCTGATTAAGATAAATTTGTAACATGCCTTTTGGTGTAATCTTATATTGATCCAATTGAAAATTATGTTCCATAATTGCTGTGGCTTCAATATTTATATGGTCTTTAAAAGGAATAACTCGTACGAATCTGTCTCCAATATAATAACTAGGTATCTTTGCCCATAACTTCTCTTCTGTTTCGCACGGAACACTTTGAATAATTAGCTTCCTTAACTCCATAAAAAGTTGTTGTATCTCTACATTATATTTTTCAATATAATTCTTGATATTATCATTCATTAACTTTTCCTCCATAAATCCTTTATATATCTTCTCTATTATTTCGCAGTAATGAGCTGTATTTATATATTAAATATGTAACGTCTCAACTTTTTATCCACCCCTTGGTATTTTTCTGTTCCAACAAGTTCTAATTTAAAATTGCATTTATCTAATACTTTATGGGAAGCAATGTTTTCTTCTAGCACAACTCCATATATGCTATTAATGTCTAAATTTTTCATTATTACAGGCAAAAAGCCACGAATTGCTTCTGTTGCATACCCATTCCCTGTATATTTTTTCGCTATATGGTATCCTATTTCCCAGTCATTTTCTAAGGAACATACTTGCACATATCCTATATTGGTTTTATTTTTTAATAATATTGGATATAGAAACGGACCTTTTTCGCATTGAGATGATTCAATTAACCACTCAACAGTCTTACGAGCATCTTCTATGGTTTCAAATACTTCATCTGGTACAAATCGTTTATTATCTTCATCTATGGAATTTTCCTGAACTGCAACACACATATCTATTGTCAAGTCCGCAATTATTAGTCTTTCTGTTTCAATTATCATAAGTATCCTCTCTACAAATCCGGTTTCTCTGAGTGTTATTAAATATTAAATATTTTGTATTTCGTTTCAATTATTGCTATTATCCAGTTTGATTCTTTTATCTATGATACGTCCTTTATTTTTTACATAAATCTCCCATATCACTTATGATTATATAATAACTTTGTCGATAATTCTACCACTATTTCCCTCTATTTTTTGCCGTCAGATTTTATCAGTCTTACGCCCCATTCCCAACAAAATGACTCTATCACATCTCATACATCTACAATCCCTCCTCTCCTCTCACATCTCTCTCAATAATTTTACCTCCCCCAATTGATATTTCTCCCAAAAAGTGTTATGCTACAACCGTAAACAAAAAAAATGTCGTTTCTATATAATAGAAACCGCCATTGCGAAGATACTATATCTAAGAGCTTATTTTTATAAGCTCTTTTTAATTGATAACGA
>JAQSXR010000030.1 GCA_029256575.1 Clostridiales bacterium
AAGATTTTTTGAGCTTGTAAATAAGGCATTCTCAAAAGTATCTGGTGAGGAAAACGCGGAGATTCAGATTGAAGATATTTTCTATAAATTATTTAAAGACAAAGGAATTAAGACTAAGAACAGTTCGATTTGTTATGCTGCAAAATATTTTAGAAGCTTATCTACGGAAGAAATTTATGTGTATGATGGTGTATTTGATTTTCTGAAAGAACTTAAGGCAAAGGATAAAAAAATATTTTTGCTAAGTAATGCGCAAAAAGAATTCACTATGCCAGAACTTGTAATGCTTGGTTTAGAAGATTATTTTGACGAAATTTTCATTTCATCAGAATATAAGTATATGAAACCAAGTACTGAATTCTTTAATGTACTGATTAAGAAGCATAACCTTAAAATTAAAGAAAGCATTATGATTGGTAACGATCCAAGAAGTGATATTAAGGGAGCAAATAACTTGGGGATGAAATCTTTATACCTACATACAGAAAATTCACCGCAAGAAAAAATGGAAATTAATGCAACATATAAAGTTATGGATGGCGATTTTACCAAAATTAAGCCGATGATATTAAAGGAACGATAGGCTTTATATGTAGTATAACGGTTGACAATTACTGTAAATAATACTATAATCTATAATAATAATAAAAACTGCAGGGGTAGCAGTGACGAAGGAGAAAGCAAAATGTTTAAAGAAACAGATGAAGGCGCACAAATTGCAATTAAAAATGGTAAAACAAATAAAGACTGGGTTATTAATGCAATTGAACATGGAAAGCTTTCAATCCAAGGAATGCAATTATATTTAGATGCAGGTATTATCGATGCTAGTGATGTATATAAGGCATTAAAATCAACTAGAAATAAAAGTGTTATAAATAAAGTTGAAATTAATGGTGTATCATATAGAGTTTATGTTCCCGCAGCAAATGAAATTAAATTAGCAAATATTAAGAAAGATTTACAAGCTGGAAAAACAGCAAGCGCATATGGCTTTACAAAAACAGAAGCTAAATTATTAGCTAAGAAAACAAAGAATATAGATACATATTCTGGTGATAAAGAAGTTGCATCGGTAGCTTATCAAGTATTGATGGAAAACAGTTTGTTTAAGACACAAAAAGAAGTAGATAAGTTGGTAGCGTATGTGAAAGCAAATTATCCACAAATAGAAGAAGTAGATAGAACAGTTCAATATGCAAAGAAATATGTAAGAGAAGTTGGCGTAGACAGTAGATTAGCAACAATAGTAGCTTCTTCACCAAAAGGATTTTTATTTGCAAGCCCTGCTCTAGTATTATTAGGAATATTCATTTTATTAGGCGGATTTAAAAAAGAAAAATAAATCTTAATATAAATACTAAAAGACGACTTTAATAGTCGTCTTTTTTTATGTCTGATTATGTAAAACTTAATTTTTGGAACTATAATCGTGAATGATTTCATAATTTATGAAAATATGTTAATTATATTAATATAGATAAAATAATGTAAGCATATATAGCGTTTCTAGCTTGACCTACTTTGAAAATAAGCTATAATTAGTATACGAAGATTAGGAGTTGACTTATTACGAAAAGAGATAAATTTTCATATGGATTAAGATCAGGAATAAAATCGGGGTTATTGTTTAGTTTTATAGCAATTTCTTGTGGATTATTATTGAGTACTCTCGTTATTTTTAGCGGCAATTTAAATATAGATAGTAGTATAAATATTATAAGGATAATATTTAATTTTATAATACAAAATGATATTGAAACAAAATCACTCGGGATACGGATACCTTCGAATATACTAATCCTGTTTTTTATTGGATTCATATTATACAAAATTTGTAAACGAAAGTTACAAATAAATGAAAATATTAGCATACTAGGATTTATAGTCTCAACGGCAGCTATTATTTCACTGGGGGTAACAGTTTTTAATATATTATGTACCATTATTGAATCTTCAAATTCGGGGGCTCCCTTGGGCCTCGGAACGTCAATGTTGGAAACAATAAGTACTTTACTTAGAGTATTCATTAAGTATAGTATTATATTAAGTGTGTTATGGTTTTTCTCTCTAAATAAATCAAATATTGACAGTGGGTATCTTGCAATATACACTTATATTAAATATCTTGTCGTTGCAATTTTTCTATTTGCAGTAATCGTAGAGGTTGATTTATTTCGATTAATCAGCGTTGAAGGCAATGTATTAGGACTTGGAGAGGTAGTTGGAGGGATCAATTTTTCAGGAAAAACAGCGGCATTCGCAAATTTTGCACTAGTCTTTTCTGTTGGGAATATCGCTGCATATATATTAGCATTAAATTTTGGTGGGGTTGTTATTCAATCGGCTGAATTTGCGAAACAAAGTGAAATTTATAGAATAAGTTTAT
This sequence comes from Clostridiales bacterium, assembly GCA_029256575.1. Taxonomy (GTDB): domain Bacteria; phylum Bacillota; class Clostridia; order Lachnospirales; family JAQSXR01; genus JAQSXR01. The sequence goes on from JAQSXR010000030.1 coordinate 2,390, forward strand.
ATAACATATTTAATGGAGAACTGGGAAATTATTCAATTATATTATTTGTTTCCGTTATCTTAATAATTCTATTTATAATTTTTATAGCTGTTTGGAAGTTAGAAAAAAAGAATTTTATAAAGAGCGCATTTATTTTAATTGTGGGTGCAGTAGTTGTGAATATTTTAATTGTATCAATAAGTACATTCAGTTTTCAATTTACTAGAATTATTCAATTAGGAATAAATATCAATTTATTACCGATTGCAATAATTACGATATTTGAATTATTATTAGTCATTGGAATTAAATTTATTAGTTTGAAATTATACAAAAAAGATGAAAAGGGAGTGGCAGGTTGAAAGGGTATGTTATTAGAATTGTTGTAGTTATATTAGTATTTGCACTTGCCATCATCGGAATGGGAATTGCTTTTTCAAGTAAAAGTGAGACAGTTGTAAAGGAAAAAGTAGAGTCTTCTTTTCCAGTTATATTTGTTAGAAATGAAGGAGAAGATCTATATAATGTAATGCATGGCTACTCGGGTGAAATTAATACTGCAACAATATCAAAGGGGATATCTATTATTGTAGCAGATAAAACTATTAAATTAAACATTGAGGACAAGTTAGATAGTATAACAAATCTAGAATATTCTTTATATGACCTTGTAATGGGAATTGAAGTTGGTGGAAAGAACATAACAAGTGATATAAAAAGAGGGAATAATGGAATAAAACAAATTGAGATAGTATTTGATGATAGTGTTCCTTTTAGTGAAGGGAAACAGTATGAGTTGCGTATCATAGCGAAAACTGGATCGAAGAGTGCAACATATTATACAGACGTTCTATATTCAAGCAATAATAAAGCTGAAAGTCATATGAAGTTTGCGATGGATTTTAGTAATAAGAGTTTTGATAGTAGCTTTGCGGAGGAATTATCTTGGTATTTGGAAACGAAGAAAGGTTACACATGGGATAATGATTTTTCTAAAACTACTATTTACGATCCTATTGCAGCTGTAATGTGGGAGAATCTTAGTGTAGAAAAAATATATAGCCCATTGCCTGTAATTAAGCAAGTATCCGATAATATCACAGTGGTAGAATTAAAATATTTAGTAAAGATGCTAGATAAAAAATATCAATATTATAATGTAACGGAGAGTTATTATCTTAGTACTTATAATGATGTTATTTACATGAACGGGTATGAGAGAACGTTGGATCCACAGTTTACATTAGGTGATATAGAAGTCGATAACAATAGAATAAATTTAGGAATTGATGATGGTGAAGATTTCGAGGGAGTTTATTCAAATAATGGAAGGTTTTTTGCTTTCGCTGTATCAAGCCAAGCTTGGTTATATGACTTGGAAAAAGACACAATAGTATCCTTATATAATCAAGAATTTGATGAGGAAAATTATTATAGAAGTGACTACAATAATTTTGGGACGACCATTATTCGAGTTAGTGACGAAGGGAAAGTATCCTATGCAATATATGGGCATATTAATAGTGGGTATTACGAAGGAAATAATGGAATATTAGTGAAGGAATATACGTATGAAGCAAATGAGAATAATACGGTGATGTTTATTCCGATAACTGATTCTTATGAATGTATTAAACTAAATGGTTTGAAAGAAAGATATATAACTAGTAAGGGACTTCTGTATTTAAGATATGCAGATGCTCTTTATTCAATCGACATAGATGGTAAAAATTCAGCTGTTGTGGTAGATGGCATAACTGATAAATCAGCGTATTTTTCAAAAACAAGGAATCGATTTGCTTGGCAAGAAAATGTAGATACGAGAGAAAATAAACGAATATCTATATTGGATTTTGAGACAGGTATCGTTCAAGAAATTATATCAGCTGAGGATGAAAGAATAAATCTTGTTGGGTATATAAAAGATGATATTGTTCTAGGATTTATTAAAGCTTCTGATATATTGATTAATTTGAATCAAACAATAAATTTGCCAATTCGACTACTTGAGATTCGTGATAGCAAGAATTTGAGCCTTCTAAAATACGAAAAAATGAATGAATGTATTTTAAATCCAGTTATCAGCGAAAACAGAATTTCATTTGAGAAAATCCAAGTACAATTTAAACAAGGAAGTGTAATTTCGTATAGTAGGAATTCAATAAATAAGATCGGTAGTGATTTTATTCTTCATAGTCAAGTTGATGAAAAACAAAATTTGATTTCTACTGAAAGAAACAACAAGGGTAGTTTAATATCGTACTATAGTATTAAATCCAAAGATGCCCTTTCATCATCGATTAAGAAATTAATCGCGAATGAGGGTGAAAGTATTGAAGGAGTTATTAGTATAAATATAAAAAATAATAGAGATGAAGAGTATTACGTTTATAGTCTAGGCAAATTATTTTCGGTACAAGATAGTCTTGCTGAGGCAATCAAAGTTGCAAAAGAAAATAATGGATGGGTATTAACAAGACACGGGCTAATTGCATGGAAAAACAAAAAGATATCAGAAGCTGTCGATATTTTAAGTGGATATACTGCAATTAGTCAATATCCAGAGTTAACATTAGGATGCGAAGTTACTGCTTTATCAACAATCTTAAATTATGAGGGTTTTGATATTGATAAAGTTAGATTAGCATCTGAATTATTCTATGAACCACAAAAGCTAGTTAGTTTAGCGGATAGAGAATTTTATGGGGATATGAATTGGACGATCGTTACAGTTACATATAATGCAGCGAGTGATGGCAATAAATTACAATGGATGACAAAAAGAGGAATGTTAGAATATAGCTTAGAAGAACATGCGGCTTATGTGAAGTAGAAGGAATATCACATTATTTAATAAAAAATCCTTTCATAATGTATAGAAAAAAGGACTACCACTCATTGAGTGATAGTCCTATCTATTAAACATACGTAATAATGATAATAGTTCTATATATTGTTAGATTTTGGTGCGAAATAACGTCTTTGATACTGGATTTAGAGCTGTAATAAGTAGGTTTCCTAAGATATAGCATGCAACGAATTGTCCTGCTCCAACTAAGAGTACCATGAAAGGATACATATCAGGTGCTCCATATAGATATTTTAGAAAGATAGGAATAACGAGTGCATTTAACACGATTGGTGGGATTGGTACTAACCAACGGTTTTTCATTAACTTATAGGACAAGAACGCTGCTACTAGTGTAGTCAAGCTACCAAAAATAATGTCAATGATATGGGCACCACCTAAAATATTGGCGATTAAACAACCAAGTCCTAGACCAGGGATGGCAGCAGATGTGAACATTGGAAGTATTGTCAATGCCTCCGCAACCCTGATTTGCCCAACACCGAAGGCAAGTGGTTGTAATGCTAAAACAAGTACAACATAAAGAGCAGCAATAATTGCCGCCTGTGCGATATAATTCACGCTTTTTCTCATATTAAATTCTCCTTTAGTTTTGTTTTACGTGTGGAAGGTCACGAACACACGATGGTTACATGCAGAAAGCCAGCGTTTACTGGGCTTGCAATGTTCATACTATAACATAGAAGGAAGGAAAAATCAATCTATACAACAATTTTACAACAATTTGGTTTTCAAAACGCCTATATAGGAGAAAATTATATATAAATTTTTGGAGCATCCTAGTCATAAGAAATAAAATTGAAATCTTAGTTTTGAACCGTAGGGGTCTTATACTAGGATAGTATCAAACAAAGCCATATACCAACTCTTTCCATGCTATCTATATTATTAATAAAATTCATCATGAATACATGAATCGTCAAAATTCATATCAATAAATGTAGGAGATATAATATTGACTAAGAAGTTATCCATTTCAAGATTTTTATTTGTTAAGTCGATGGTATTATTTTCTGAATAACCTATAGTTCTATCAAAAGTAACATCTATATGTAATATTTCGCTAAATGTTATAGGCATCATCATATAATCATTATTTTTACCAGAACCAAGAATTTTAACAATGAATTCATATGAGTATTTTGCGATATTAGTTTCTGAATTGTAATGTACAGTAGCATTATAGTAATCAATTGCGTCAATGTCAAAAAAACCTATATCTATAATTTCGCATGGCATTCTAAATTGTTTATAATCATACTCAGACAGTATTACTTCTAATTGATTGTCAATTAATTCAGTCCATTCATTCTCTTTAATTTCAAATAATTCTTGTGCACGAATACTTAACAAAAGATTATATGAGTTATCTTTTTCGAGATGATATTTTTCAATTACATCACCTATAAAATTATTAAGCTTTTGAACTTTTATTCTCTGTCCGGTTTCCTCATTAAACTCTTTTATCAACTCTTTACATGGCTGATTTTCAGTATACCAGTCAGGTTTATTTTCGTTCGATATCAGAACTATATCTACATTACAATCAGATGCATGTTTAATAATTTGTTTCCATAAGAATAAATCACCATATATATCGAGACCACTTTTTTTGCTTTTTTTATTGTTTTGTGGGTCATCCATGTAGCCGGGTGGTATATGATATTTATATCTTAGTTCGCCCTCTTTTACAATATTAATTTGTTCTTGTGTTGTTAGTGGGTCACCAATACAGTTTCGACTTTTTAAATCTCCGATAAAACTGCCAGCTAAGTCTTGCCTTAAAATTTCACGGCTTAATTCATCATTAATATTTTGCGTTGAAACGTAGTCTTTTATAATAAGGGATACTTCTTCAAATTTTTTAGTAATTTCACTTTTTAGAGGAGCAATTCCTTCAAAATCTAATTTTTCATAATTATGTAGTTCAGAATAAATGCTATTCTTTACATTATTAAGATGTTTTTGCAAGTTGGTTGGAATATCCTTGTATTTATTATACTGTTGTCTTCTTATGTCTTCTTTATTGTTTTCAAATTCAATGTATACTTGATACGGAATCCAAATTTTGAAAGGTATGTTATTAAATATATCGAGAATAAATTTTATCATATTAGGTGATTTCCTATATAAATCTAATAAAGCATTCGTATCAAAAACAACTTCAAATTTATTCATTTTATCCCTCCTAGTATTTTTATATAATAGCATAAATAACCAGAAAATTCCATGAAATGATAAAAATTGAATATATTAATTTCCATGACCTTGAACTGGTTATTAAACTGTTCTTTTATAATACCCATTTTTAAGCATATTTGAAAGGAGCTGTTGATTATGAAGTGGTTTCACGTAGTAAAAAATATGAATGAATTAAGGAAGCAGTATAAAAAACTGTTGCTGAAACATCACCCTGACAATGAAGGAAAAGTATCTGATATGCAAGAAATCAATGCGGAATACGACCTCTTATTTGACCGTTTAAAGGCTGAAACGAAATCATATGGAGAAACTCGTACCTATAATGAAAATGAGGAAAACAAGGCATTTAAAGAGGTTCTTAATGTGATTATAGGCTATAGAATGGAGATAGAAATAATAGGTAAGTGGATATGGTGCTTTCAATGCTTTTCATTTTATTTTGAACAAAAGAATTCAATATATCGCTCTTGCCATAAATCAAATAATGGGTCAGTTGAAAACTCAAAATGGTAGAATAGCGGCTTTTCGGTTTCAATTTTGTATACCTCAAAATCTACAATATATCCCTCATAAATTTTATGAAGTGAAATTTGTCCCATTGCATATTCAGAAGTGTGATGAACCGAAACAAATGGAAAATTTGGATTTTCAGTGTTATCTATTTTGTCAATAATTTCTTCAATGAAAATGCCTTTATTTCTCCAATATTCACTTTGAGATAAAATCCAATTCAGAAAAATCTTATGCAAATCAATCCTCCTAATATATTTTTATATACAATTGTAAAATATTATGAACCAATTATCTTATCAAATTCATTATACCTTTCAACCCTAAACATATGTCTTGATAACCTTGGTTGACTCAATAGACCAATAAATATCCCCGTTACTTCAATGATGCTATCTACTTTTTCTATGTCTATACTTACTCTTTTATAATTGAGGTTTTCATTTGATATTTTCGTAATAAGTTCTATAACCTGATACTCTTCAAGTCTATCTCGATGGGTATATATTTTATAGTTTAGTATTTTTACTCTATTCCCATTTACTGTTATAGCAAAATGTTTTTCTAATTTCCTATGTTTAGGCTTAATATACTTATCTTCATCCATATAAAAGCACCTCATTAAATTTCTTCCCAATTGTAAACGATTGTTTATTAAGTTTACTGTAGATTATGCTTATTATCTATGTAAAATCATCTTGCATAGCTTTAATATTTGCTCCTACATCTTCAGGTTTATGAGCATCTGATGCATAACGTATGTCAACACCTTTACTCTTGCAAATATTTAACAACGTTTTATTCATGCCCATTTCGTGATGATTATAATTTAGGGCAAGACCACCACTTTGTTCTATGTACATATTGTGTAAGTTTAATTGATTAGCTAAATCAGAATATACATTTGATAAATTTTGTGGTGGTAAAAAATCAAAGCATTTTATGGAATCTGGGTGAGCAAGTCCAGTAAACAAGTCGCTCTTAACAAGATTTATCATACAGTCATAATATTGATTATACAGCGATTCAACATCAACGCCATTCCAAAATTCTATCTTATGGTCAAATCCAAAACCATTCACCCAATGAATAGAACCAGTCGCAAAGTCAAAGTTATATGATTTAAGTATTTCAGATATTAGTTGCTCATATTCAGGAAAATAGCAGATTTCAAGCCCCCATCTTATTTTAATAGGGAACTGATGCAATCTCATTTCATCAATTAGATTCGTAAATTGTTTGATGGCAAGTCCTGTTCTTCTATTATACCAAGATTGCTGATATTCACTAAATTTACAAACGGACGAATACATAGGTGCAAATTCCTTAAAGCGATGTGAGTGCTCTAAAAGATAAATTTCCTCAAGACCCATAATCATTGCCTGTTCAACAAATTTATCTATCCATTCTTTGGTATAGTTACCTCTTTCAATGTGAATATGTACATCTCTCATATAACCACCTCATCCTACACATTATATAAATTTTCTACTACTCAATTGCCACCAATAGCGAAGTACTGTTTACAAATCTAACATAATTTTACTATAGTATTTATAAATTGTCATTATATTTTAACTAATGTTGACCGGAGATTATTAATAAATAAATTATAATATCATTTTGAATGAAATATATAATTTACTGGGGAAGTACCTACTTTTCTAAAATAATTTAAAACTTACTTATGTGTGCTGGTAGGTTTTTTATTAATGTTACTCCTTAAAACTACATAAAATCATTATTAATATGGTGGTGCAGTATAATATACCCTACCTATTTTATTATTGTCACTGGGGTATTAGAAAAAGTTTGCAAAGCAACAATAAGTTACTCGTTAATCTAAAGCTTATTCGGAATTTCATGTAACAGATAAAGGTTGCGTTGTTATTAAATAACCCTTATAGACTTTCTGCGTTTTTCCTCTTCAAAAGTCCTGTATCTTTTATAAATAAAGGTTTTCTCTTCTTGGTAAATCCTCTAACCCCCATCATCCACCTTAACCCATAAAATGAATTCTGTACTTTTGAAATAGGAACAGTTATCATAGATATAGTCTCAAAAAAAATAGGCCTCACTTCGTTCGGCAAGTGGCTAATATTATAGTTCTTGATTTGTCTCTCCCATTCGGGAGGTTGGTAGATTAATTACTTATCATTAAGCTTGTATCCCGTTCATGATACCCATAGGATAATATTTGTTTTAATCTATTGCCCTTTCGGGCTGATAATAATATTTAAAGAAAGGAGGTAAAGACCTATGCATACTTTTGTATTATCTATGTTGTTGAGCGGTAAAGGCACTGACTATTATGCTATCATGCGTTCCCTTCCATTTAGCACTATTAAATTAAATGATTATGCTACCATGCACATATGTAAAACTTCCAAGATGAACATATCAGAAGATGAGAAAAAGAAGATACCTGTTATCAAGTTATATAAGTTTGAGGAAATAAAAACTACAGCTGATGGTGAAAAGAAACCTACAGGCAAAATTACATATTTTCTTGAGATTGTTGTTAACTATATTGCTCTACTGGGTGGAACAGGCTTCTACTCTACATCTGCATCCTTAATTAACGATATGTCATACTCTGCGTTAATAAACCATCTTATGGATATTCTTCCACAGCTTAATTGTGTGTGGTATAAGGAAAATGAGTTTATCGAATCTGTACAGAACTATAACAGGCAAATTTTAAGGGGTGATGAAGTCCTTAATACATGGGAGATATTAGCCTTAATAGCATCTTCTAATGATGAAACAGCAAATCAGTTTCTTGCAGAAAATAATCTAGACCGTGATGTACTGCTTAATCTGACTTCTAAGATACATCAGGAAAGTTACTTAAAACAGCTATATAATCCGCTATTCAAATTAAGACGGATTGATTATTCTTGCGATATCCATACTGATTTCAAGGATATCCTTTTAAGCCTTATTACAAAAGGCTTTGACCCAAAACAATTGAAGCTAGAAGAGAAAATTTATTATAAAGAAAACGAGGAAGAATATCAGATTGTTTCAGATTATTATAAAAGTAAATCGGTACATTTAAACATTTATGATAAGATTATTGAACTGTCAAATCATAATCAGCCAGTATATTTAGAAGACCAAGAAAGAGCAGATGATATTCTTCGGTTTGAGGTACAAGTATTCAAGAATAAGCTAAACGATTTGAGACAACGCAAATCTGATGAATTGGGTTATGAAGATATGAGCCGTGACCTTTTAACTTTTGCACAGGCAGATATTGAAAAGTATGTCTTAAGCTATTATCTGAAAAAGATAATCGGAATAGGACATTACTTTACGTTAAGCATTGCAAAATCCTTAGTTGATAGTAGTAATTATACCAATTCAAAAAAGGAAAAGTTAAAGAAGGTATTGCAGTATGTGGCTCAAAATCATGGAATACCAAAGTTTCTTGAAAAGATACAAGAACAAAAAATCCCTGACTTACCAATAACAACAGCAACCGCCAAAATTTATTTTAAGGAATTAGAGAGCATAGGTATTAACCCTGTTTGCATATCTCAAAATATGCAACAACGGATGAAAGAAAGAGTAATAAAGTATCCATTACCTGATGTAAACGGATACCAATATGGAAGAGATTTTCTATATAATCCAATTATTTATTTGGGAATGGATTATCAAATAGCCAATCAGTATGATTAAATAGTTTATTATGATTACTTGCCATTATCGCTTTGATAGTGGCTTTTTTTATGCCCTGTAGCAGAAATTATGTTGCAGAAAACCAATAACAGTTAGTCTACGAGGACGGAAAATAGGAGGATTTGTTATGACAAATCAATACAGAAATCAAATTCAAGTAATGAGAAAAACAATAATTTATCAGGTTTTTGCAATGGATGGATGTTTGTTGGAAAAGCTGAATGAAGAGACGCAGGAAATGTTTTCAGAAAGCATTTTAGAAGTGCTAAAAGAGAACAGAGGTACAAAGAGCCAGTACATGAGATTATTGGCTGTTAATCTTATGATAGGTGGTGTCAATGCACACTTTGAACATTATTATAGTGGTGAAAAGGAATAATGAGGGTCTGACAGGAGGAATACAGAATGAATAATATTAACTTAATTGATAAAAAAGCAGTGAATACAGAAACACTGATGAAAGTGTTGGACTGCGGAAGAAAAACTGCCACAGAAATAGGAAACAGTGCAAGTGCCAGAATATGCATTGGAAGAAGGATTTTATGGAATGTCAAACTCATTCAACAGTATCTTGATACTATTGCTGAATAGCATTAGTCATAAATCAATTATTCATGAAAGGAAGTGATAATAAGCTTCCTTTATGTAACCCATTAACAAGGGATTAGGAACGCCGACCAAAGCTATCTCCTAATCCCAACATTACAGGAAAGGAATACTCCTGCATGCTTGATTATAGCACGCAGGAGTATTCCTTTCTACTAATTAATATTAGAGAGGAATGATTTATTATGTCAAAGTGTACGAAATCACAGGAACTCCCCAAAGGTATTGTATTACGCCCTGATGGATTTTATATGGGGAGCTTTTATTATCATGGAGAAAGAAATTTTGTCTATGATAAAGACTTGAAAATTGCTATGCAAAAATTAGAAGATTTACGCTATGAAATGAAACATGGCACTTATGCCAAGGTAAAGAATTTATCTCTTAATTCTTGGTTTGATACATGGATTGAGGATTATAAAAAGAACACGCTGAAAGTGGGTACATATACCATTTATAAAAACCAATATAACTATTACATTCGTAAGAAATTGGGTAAAAAGATGATTGCTGATGTAAGAGCAGAGCATATTAATAAACTCTATAATGAACTTGTGGCAATGAATTTTGCTACTGGTAGCATAAAGCTGATTTCTGCTATGTTAAATGGCTGTTTCAAGCAAGCTGAAAGAAATGGTATCATCTCCAAAAATCCAGTGCCTCTTGTAAGCGTACCAAAAGGTAAAGCAAAGAAAGAACGTATAGTTTTTACCGTTGAACAGCAGGAACTGTTTTTAAAATATGCTGAAAAAAGCTACCTTCATGATTTCTTTCTGCTAGCTCTTATGACTGGTATGAGAAACGGAGAATTACGGGGGCTTCAATGGAGCGATATTGATTTTAAGAAAAGAATTATTCACATTAATCACACATTGATTTATACAGAAGATAGAGGACATTTCCTTGATGAGCCTAAAACTAAAACATCAAAAAGGGATATTCCTATGATAGAGAAATGCTATGACTTTTTAAAGCAGTTATATTCGAACTTTAAAGATGATAACATAATTAAATTCAATCAGAATGGCTTCGTATTTAAACTATATGACGAAAGCAATATCACAAGGGATAGAGTGACGTTGGAACTTAATAAAATCACTTCTGATATGAAAAAAGATGGTATTGAGGTGGGTCATATAACCTGCCATTGTTTCAGACATACTTTTGCTACCAGAGCTATTGAGCAGGGAATACCTCCACAAGTTTTAAAAACCATATTAGGACATAGTAGCTTGGCTATGACTATGGACTTGTATTCCCATGTGCTTCCAAACACCAAATTGGAGGAAATGGAGAAATTAGCAAATCTATTCTAATGAATAAAGCCCTAAATATCTGTGCTGTTAAAGATAATTAGGGCTTAAATATTTACATCAATACTACAACAATTTTACAACAATCTCAATAATACTCTATGGTTCAATATGAAAGGAATGTATTGATTTTGCTAATGAAATAGCACTCTATGATATTCTATGATTTATAAAATCGAAAAGTTTTGTTTTAAGTCAGGAAGGTTTCGAACTGACCTAATTTGCTTTATTATTATACATTAAAAGGGACAGGGTTGCAATATAGTAAAAGAACATTAAAATTGGTAAAATATAATACGTTTTTATATCAAATAGTGGTATAATATATGTTATTAAATTTAAGATAGAGGATGGTAATATTATGGATGAAAGAATAAAGGTATTAGCGAAAAATCTAGTTAACTACTCTTGTGCAGTAAAGCCAGGCGAAAAAGTATTAATTAATGGTGTTGGATCCGCAGTTATGGATTTAGTAAGACAATTAGTGAAGGAAGTATATATTGCCGGAGGTCTTCCTTTTGTAAATATTCAGAATCCTGCTATAACACGTGAAATTCTATTAAACGCAAGTGAAGAGCAATTAAAGCTTATGGCAGAAGTTGATTGTTTACAGATGTCAAATATGGACTGCTTTATCGGTGTACGTGGATCAGACAATGTTTCTGAACTTAGTGACGTTCCTGCCGATAAGAATAAATTATATGATAGTTTATATGGAACTCCAGTTCATCACGAAATACGAGTTCCAAAGACAAAGTGGGTTGTACTAAGATACCCTAATTCATCAATGGCGCAACTTGCAAATGTTAGTACAGAACAGTTTGAAGATTTTTATTTCGATGTATGTAATCTTGATTATTCAAAAATGGACAAAGCTATGGATCCATTAAAAGAATTAATGGAAAAAACAGATAAAGTAAGAATCGTTGGTCCAGGAACAGACCTTTCATTCTCAATCAAAGATATACCTGTTATTAAGTGTTCTGGCCAAATGAATATTCCAGATGGAGAAATATATACGTCACCTGTTAAAACTTCTGTAAATGGCAAATTAGCGTATAATACGCCAGCTGTATATCAAGGGTTTACGTATGAAAATATTTGTCTAGAATTTAAAGACGGTAAAATAATTGATGCAACGGCGAATGATACAGAAAGAATTACAGATGTATTCAATACAGATGAAGGGGCTAGATACATTGGAGAATTTGCAATTGGAGTAAATCCTTATGTATTAAAACCAATGAAAGACACATTATTTGATGAGAAGATAATGGGATCCTTCCACTTTACACCAGGTAATGCATATCAAGATGCATTTAATGGAAACCGTTCAGGAATACATTGGGATTTGGTATGTATTCAAACTCCTGAATATGGTGGTGGAGAAATGTATTTTGACGACGTTTTAATTAGAAAAGATGGTAAGTTTGTAATTAAAGAATTAGAATGTTTAAATCCAGAAAATTTAAAATAGTATAAATATAGTGAAATGAAAAGGAGCAATATAATGAGTTTGATGATGGTAAAGGAACTTTATCGTAATAAGGAAAATTATCTAGGTAAGGAAGTAGAAGTTGGAGGTTGGATAAGAACAATCAGAGACTCTAAATCGTTTGGATTTATTGTTATGAATGATGGATCGTTTTTTGAAAATTTACAAATTGTATATCACGATACCCTTGAAAACTTTCAAGAAATATCGAAGTTAAATGTAGGAGCATCCGTAATTGTTAAGGGTAATTTAATTGAAACACCAAATTCAAAACAACCCTTTGAATTACAAGCAACTAATGTATGTATAGAAGGAGTATCATCTCCGGAATACCCATTGCAACCAAAAAGACATACATTTGAATACCTAAGATCAATCTCTCATCTAAGACCAAGAACAAATACATTTGCAGCAGTTTTTAGAATACGATCTATGGTGTCCTTTGCAATTCATCAATTCTTTCAAGATAGAGGATTTGTATATGTTCATACTCCACTTATAACAGGAAGTGACTGTGAAGGGGCAGGAGAAATGTTTCGAGTTACGACACTCGATATTAAGAACATCCCTACAGATGAAGATGGACAAATTGATTATAAACAAGATTTCTTTGGAAAAGAAACAAATCTTACCGTAAGTGGTCAATTAAATGTTGAGACATATGCTATGGCATTTAGAAATGTATATACTTTTGGACCAACTTTTAGAGCTGAGAATTCGAATACAGCAAGACATGCAGCAGAATTCTGGATGGTAGAACCTGAAATCGCATTTGCTGATTTATCAGACGATATGAGATTAGCGGAAGATATGCTTAAATACATTATTAAGTATGTTTTAGAAAATGCTCCAGAAGAAATGCGTTTCTTTAATGATTTCGTGGATAAAACTTTGTTGGATCGATTGAATAATATATTAAGTTCTGACTTTGGTCGATTAACGTATACAGAGGCAGTTGATATACTAGAAAAACACAAAGATAAATTTGAATACGAAGTGTTCTGGGGATGCGATTTACAAACAGAGCATGAGAGATTCTTAACAGAAGAAATATTTAAAAAGCCAGTATTTGTAACAGACTATCCAAAAGAAATTAAAGCCTTCTACATGAAATTAAATGATGATAATAAAACAGTAGCGGCTATGGATTGTCTAGTTCCTGGAGTTGGTGAAATTATTGGTGGTAGTCAAAGAGAAGAAAATTATGATGTTCTTGTTAGAAGAATGGAAGAATGCGGATTAAAAATCGAAGATTATGAATGGTATTTAGATACTAGAAGATATGGAACGAATAAACACGCTGGATTTGGTCTTGGGTTAGAAAGAGCTATCATGTATTTAACGGGTATGTCTAACATTAGAGATGTAATACCATTTCCAAGAACGGTAAACAACTGCGAATTATAAAAATTAAATAAAGCTGTCTTCGATATAGACTAAGAGTCCTACGATTGCAAATCAATTGAAGTCTTTATACTATATAGAAGGCAGTTTTCCTTAGGAGGAAATGTAATGGAACTATGGGAAAAGCTATTAAAGAAAAGAATTGTATCAAATATGATGATGGCAGCGGTAGGTACACTTAATTATGTGTTGGTTACGTTTGTAATATTGCTATCCTTACAAGCAAAAATGCCAGCAGTTACATATTTGTTTTTAGGGTTTTATGTAATTATATTACTTGCTGCTACTCTAAGGGTTTATAAGCTTATTAATGCATGTAGAATTGATATGAATAGAGGAACTACAAATTCAGAGTTTTGCGAAATTATTAGCATTGTAAGAAGTAGATTAGTAGTTAAAGTAAAGAATGAGGAAATGGTTTTATATTTACCAAAGATGTTTCAAAAAGATGCAAAAATGGTACAAGGTAGAAAATTGCATATTACTTTTTTACAACGTTCGAAAACAGTTATTAAATTTAAATAAAGAGGTGAGGTTATGAAATTTTTACATGTCGGAGATATCCATCTTGGTGTTGAACCAGATAAAGACAGGGAGTGGAGCAAAGCACGGCAACAAGAAATATGGGATTCAGTTGCGAGAGTAGTTGACGTATGTAATGCTGAAGAAGTAGACTTACTACTTCTTGCAGGAGATATATTTCATAGCCAACCATTAGTTAGACAAATAAAAGATTTAGATTATCGGTTATCAAATTTAGAAAATACAAAAGTAGTCATGCTTGCTGGAAATCATGATTACATAAGAGAAAACTCGAAATATGGTAATTATGAATGGAGTTCAAATGTAACAATGTTATCGGGAAAAGAAATGAACTCTGTTTATTTTGAGGAGTTGAATACGGAAATATATGGATTCAGCTATCATAGTAGAGAAATAACAGGAGCTAATATTGATCTTGTAAAGCCTGTGGATAAGAGTAAAATTAACATTTTACTAGCACATGGCGGGGATGAAAAGCATATGCCAATTAATTTTAAGAGCTTGCAATATGCAGGCTTTCATTATATTGCTTTAGGACATATTCATTTACCGCAAATAATTGTTCCTGATATGATAGCATATGCAGGGGTATTAGAACCAATTGATAAAACAGAAACAGGCGATAGAGGGTATATCTTAGGCGATATTATTAATGGTAAAACTAAGATTAACTTTAATAAGTCGAATATAAGGAGTTATCTTGAAAAAACAATCAAGGTAACACCGAATATGTCAAATGCAGAACTTCAAGATGAGGTTAAGAAGATTATTGAAAATGAAGGTAGGGAAAACATTTATATATTTAGATTAAAAGGATATAGTGATCCTGATATAGAAATAGAATCTGATATATTATATAAACTCGGTAATATTGTAGAGATTGATGATCAAACAGAACCAGATTATGATTTTGAAAGATTATATGAAGTAAATAAAGATAATATGATTGGGATGTTTATCGGAGATTTATTACCAGAGGTAAAAGCAGGTAAATTACTAGAGAAGAAGGCACTCTATTATGGGCTCAAAGCCTTGCTAGCAGCAAAGGAGGTGTGATTAGTGGTAATTAATGAATTGATAATTAAGAATTTTGGAAAGTTTAAAGATAAAACCATTGAATTTGAAGATGGAGTGAATATTATATATGGTAAAAATGAGTCAGGTAAATCTACTATTCACAGTTTCATTAATGGAATGCTTTATGGTATTGAGAAATCAAGATTAAGAAAGACAATAGATACATATGATAAATATTTACCTTGGGATGACCAAGGGGTTTATGAAGGTGTTCTGAAACTTACTGTTGATAATAAGAAGTATAGAATACGAAGATGCTTTCTAAATAAAAAGGCCTTTTGTGAACTAAGAGAAGAAGATACTGGCTATATTATTGATCTTAATGGGAAAGAGCCAGGGGAATATTTACTGGGCATAGGTGAAAGTTCTTTTAAAGATACCGTGTTTGTTGGACAACTCTTAGCAAGGACATCAGATGCTTTAGCTGTTGATATTAAGAGCTATATAGCAAATTTATCAACAACGAAGAATACAGAGATAGACTTGTCAAAAGTATATGAACAAATTGATAAAGAGATAAAGAAAAATGGAATTAAGTTTGATGAGAAACAGATAATAGAAGTAGAAAATGAACTTAAAGAAATAGAACAGCAAGAAAAATTAAGAGATTCCTTAAGTGGGATGCTCCGAGAGAAGTCATCTCGATTGAATGAAGTAGAAGAGAAAATTATAGAACTAAAGGAAATAGAAAACTATTTAGAACAAAAAAATATCCAAGAAAAATATAACAAGTGTAAGCGAATACAAGATGAGATAGATAATAATATCGAACAAATTCAACCGCTGAAAGCATACTCAAAAATTAATGAGGAAGACTTAGATAATATTACGAAAGAAATTACGAATAAGAAAATTGTTTTAGAAGAAATTAAGCAAACACAGAAAAAAGTAGATGAAATCAATAAACAAAGTGAGGAAATTCAATCAACACTTCTTCTAAAGAATGAAAATAATAGAGAATATTTTGATAATGAAAATAGATTAGAACTATGTATGATGAAAGAGGTAGAAGCACAAAACATTATTAATAGTGAAAATGAAAATAACTCAAAAAAACAGGTAAAGAGTAAAAATTATACAAAATTAGTATTTGCCATAATTTTATTTACAATTGTGATGAAATGGTTTCGAACAATAAGAAACGGCTCAGAAATCCTAGATGCAGTCTTTATTAGTATTGGAGTAGCTGTTGTGGGATTTGTAATCATTTGGATCTCAATAAATATTAGTAATCATGAGACACAACAAAATAAAGCTAAGATGGTGAAAGTAGAGGAAGAACTCAAAGGAGCTTCCTATGCAAAACCAATATTAATTTCATTAAATAATTTAGATTCACAACTAAAATCAGAAAAATTAATTTTACAAAGAAAAAGACTAGAACTTGAAAATATTGAAGACAGATTGCAAGATGTCTATCGTAAACAGAGTATAAGCAGCGAGGAAGATATAGCCTTATACCGTAATAAATTAAACGAATATCGTAGATTAGCTAATAATATCGATAAAAACGAAAATATATTAAATGCTTTATTGGCTGGAAAAGAGATTGAAGAACTGAAGCTCTTAGCAGAAAACACAAAAGTACTTGTACATAATAGTGAGCTTAGTAAAGAGGAAATACTTGAAAAAGGTAAGCATTTAAACCGAGAAAGAGATGAGCTCGTCAGAGAAACGTCAACGTATATGGGAAAGCTTGAAGAGTTAGAAGCAATTGATTCCAAACGATACGAAGCAGAAGAAAAGAAAGCTGATTTAATTACGAAAAAGAGCAAGATAGTGATAGAGCAGCAGGCAATTAGATTAGCAAAAGATAAAATACACCAAATTTCTGAACAAATACAAAAGGGATTTGGAAAACAACTAGATAAAAAGGTATCTGCAGTTGTAGAAGCAATAACCAATGGAAAATATAATAATATTAATATAGGGACTGACTCTAAAATGACAATTGACGATGGATACAATAATATAGATATTGAAAGACTCAGCCTTGGAACAGTAGATCAAATGTTCTTAGCATTACGGGTTGGGGTTGATGAGTTGCTACATAAAGATATTAAGTTACCGATAATTTTAGACGATTCATTTTCACTCTATGATGATGAAAGAATGAATAATATATTAAAGTGGTTTATTAAGCAAGAGAAACAATTACTCGTATTCACATGTCAAAAGAGAGAGATGCAGAATCTAGAAAGTAAAGAAGCTAATATTATTTTGCTAGTTACCATTATTTGAGAAAATAATGGGGAAAATAGGAGGAATTGAGATGCGAAAAATAGGAATTAAAACGAGAATAGTAGTCAGCATAATATTTGCAGTTATCATAGTGGCAACGACAACAACATATACAAGTGTTAAAAAATCCGGAAATAGTATGGAACAACTACAAGATGATTTGCTAAAAGAAAAATTAAATATAGGACTAACCGTTATACCAAGATATATTAAGGAACAAGGATATGATATTAATGAGATAATTGCTTTGAAACCAGGACAAGATTTTAGTAAGTATAATGAATTATTAGATATCATAAAATCAGAATTTGGTATAGATGTGACTTTCTTTGTAAGGAACAAGAACGATAAATTTATGAGAATGCTTACAACTATATTAGACAAGGATTTGAATAGAGCAGCAGGGACTACTTTGAATGAAAGTGACCCGCAGGCAATTTCACTCTTAGAAGGAAATACTTACATAGGTAATGCAAAAGTTCTTGGAGAAAGTTACATGACTGCATACCAACCAATAGAAGTTGATGGGAAAGTAGTAGCAGCTTTCTTTACTGGTGTATCTAAACTTCGTACCAATAAGGAAATAAATACATATTTAAATGAACTTATGTTTTCAGGTGTTAGCACTATGGGGCTCTTTATCGCTTTGTTTGTAGTAATATCTTTCTTATTAGCGAATAGTGTTGTAAAACCGATTAAAAAAATAGCAAATATATCGAGGAAAATAGCTGACTTAGATTTGACGGAAGAAATACCTGCTGATTTTATTAATAGGAGAGATGAAGTAGGAATATTAGGCAATGCATTTAGCGATATGAAGATTGCATTGGGTGGATTTTTACAAACAACAATGGATTCATCCGTTAAATTAGAGACATCTGCGAAAGAGTTGTCAAAAGTAAGCAAAGAAATCTCCACAAGTGCAAGTGAAGTATCTAGAGCAATTGATGAAATTGCAACGGGAGCTACTGATCAGGCTGGAGATACGGAAAGAGGAGCTGCGCACTCAGATGAGTTAGGTAAGCTGATGATTGAAGAGCAGGCGAACCTACAAGAATTAAATAGAACTACAAATCGAGTGGGAGTTCTTAAGGATGAAGGTACTATTATTATTAAAGAACTACAAGCAAAATTTGAACAAAGTGAAAAGGCTGCTAGAGACGTTACATTTATTATTTCAGAGACAAATGAAAGTGCGAATAGAATATCAAAGGCTAGCCACATGATAAAGGATATTGCAAGACAGACTAACTTATTAGCTTTAAATGCAGCGATAGAAGCTGCTAGGGCAGGTGAAGCTGGGCGAGGATTTGCAGTTGTTGCTGATGAAATTAGAAATCTTGCAGAAGAATCAAATAGATTTACGAAAGAAATAGAGAACATAGTGAAAGAGCTACTTGGAAAAAGTGAAAAAGCTGTTGTTACAATGAATGAAGTTGGAGTAATAATGGCTGATCAAGGAGCAAGTGTTGTAAATACAATCGAAAAATTTGAAGGTATAGCAGAATCAATTGAAACAGTAAAGATAGTTATTCATACACTAAACGAATCATCAATAGCAATGGATAGTAAAAAGAATGAAATTATCTCAATCATGCAAAGCTTATCGGCTATTTCTGAAGAGAATGCAGCTGGTTCTGAAGAAGCATTTGCATCTGTAGAACAACAAACGGAAGCAATGAGTGAAATAGCTTTATCTTGTGAACAATTACTTGAATTAGCAGAAGAACTAAATACTGGATTAAGCAAATTTAAATTCTAATAGACTAAGAAAAAAAGCGATAATTAGTGGTTATTCACTAATTATCGCTTTTTGATTTTATATGAAAATAAACATGAATGGGTAGTTTATATTTAATAAATTAATCTTTTTTAAAAAAGTGTAAAATATATTTTGCAGTCTGTATAACAAGTAATGGAACTAAAGATAAACCATAAATTGTAAGTAAAAGATTCGTGTTCAATTTACTTACTTCAAATATACCATGAAGTCCAGGGATAATTAATACTGCATTTAAGAATATAAAACCTAGTAAGAAAGCACCCCATAAATATAAATTGTTAAACATTTTTTTAGTTAATAAAACAGGTTTTTTCGATTTGCAGTTAAATCCATGAACTAGTCTTGACATACATAATGTCGCAAAGGCCATTGTACTTGCGAGCTCTGGCGTAGTATTAGGATCACCGATATGGAAAGCGAATGCAGTTACGATAGCAATCGTTAATCCTTCTAATAGAATCTCAAACATAAAATCTTTTGTTAGAATGGATTCGTTTAGTGGTCTTGGTTTTGCTTTCATTACGGATTTACTATGAGGTTCAAGTCCTAATGCGATTGCCGGTAAACTATCAGTTAGTAAGTTGATAAATAATAAATGAACTGCGGCAAACGGTACAGGAAGTGCTAATAAAGAGGCATACAATACAACTATTATAGCGGCAGTATTTCCTGAAAGTAAGAATTTGATTGAATTCTTAATGTTAAGGTAAAGATTACGGCCATTTTCTACAGCTTTTACGATTGTAGCAAAATTATCATCAGTAAGAACCATAGAAGCAGCATCCTTTGCAACTTCAGATCCGGTAATTCCCATTGCAACACCGACATCTGCTTGTTTTAATGCTGGTGCATCATTTACTCCATCACCAGTCATTGCTACTATGTTACCTCTTTTTTGCCAAGCATTTACGATTCTAATCTTGTGTTCAGGTGAAACTCTGGCATATACTGATATCTGTGGAACATATTCTTGGAGTTCTTCATCCGACATTGCATCGATTTGTGAACCATCAATTGCTTCTGAGATATCATTTAATATTCCAATCTCTTTCGCAATAGCAGCTGCAGTTACTTTATGATCACCTGTTATCATGACAGGGCGTATGCCAGCTTGTTTACATTCTAGTACAGCAGCTTTTGATTCTTCACGAGGAGGATCCATCATGGCGATTAAACCAATGAAAGTTAAATCATCTTCAGTTGGTTGATCACCAGCATTTAATTCCTTATAGGCAAAAGCAAGAACTCTAAGCCCACTTTTTGAAAATTCTTGATTAATCGATTCGAGTTCAATGGCATCTGATTCGGAAATTTGGTGGATACCATCTTCTTTTTCGATATTAATCAAGTTATTAAATAATACATCAACAGCACCTTTTGTAATCATTATTTGCTTTCCATTAATGCTGTTTACAGTAGTCATTAATTTTCTATCAGAATCAAAAGGGATTTCTTGTAATCGTGTATATTTTGCTCGTATTTCTAATTCATCTTTACCAAACTTATCTGAAAAGTTAATAAGTGCAACTTCTGTAGGATCTCCAATTTCACTTCCATTTTCGTTTGTAGAGTCATTGCACAAAACACTCATTTTAAGTAGTTTATCTTGAAGTTTGTTTGTAAGATCAACATCTTTACCTTCAATTATAGTGTTATTTACACAATATTTCTTTACTGTCATTTTATTTTGTGTAAGTGTTCCTGTTTTATCAGAACAAATAATAGATACGCTACCTAGTCCTTCTACTGCATGCAATTTTCGAATAATTGCATTTTCCGTTGCCATTTTCTGAGTACCAAAGGATAAGACAATCGTAACGATAGAACTCAAGGCTTCTGGGATAGCAGCTACAGCTAATGCTACTGCAAACATAAATGCATCTCCAGCATTATCACCACGATATAAACTTAATGCAAATAATACCGCACATAGTCCAATGATAACGATTGATAACTTCTTACCGAAATTATCTAGATTTACTTGAAGAGGAGTCTTTTTAGCTTGCGTATTCTTAAGTAACTGTGCAACTTTTCCTATTTCAGTATTCATTCCAATTCCAGTTACTAATATTGTTGCTCTACCATAAGTTACAAAACTACCAGAGAAAACCATGTTTTTTCGATCGCCAATAGGTACTTCATTTATAATAGTTGAATCTTCTTTGTCTACATTTAAAGATTCTCCAGTTAACATACTTTCATTAACTTTCAAACTAAAATTTTCAAGAATTCGACCATCAGCAGCGATATAATCTCCAGCTTCTAAGAACACGATATCACCCATCGTAACTTCATTAGAAGGTATGGTGATTTTAGTATTACTTCGAAGGACTTTCGCTATAGGGGACGAAAGTGCCTTTAAGCTTTGTAGTGATTGTTCTGCTTTTAGGTTTTGTACGGTACCGAGGATTGCATTTATTGTTATAACAATAAGTATTACGAGTGCGCTTTCGATATCACCTAAGAACATAGAAACAATAGCAGCAATAATAAGTATAATAACTAAAAAGTCTTTGAATTGTTCTAAGAAAAGCATAAAAGTACTTTTCTTTTTTGTGTCTAACAATTCATTTAGGCCATATTTTACTTGCCTATTTGTAGCTTCAGATACGCTAATACCTTGAACAGAAGAATTTAATTCTTGCAGTAGAGCATCCTTAGATTTGTTATAAGTATCCATTATTTTTAACATCCTTTCTTACTATAGTATTAGACTTAGTTGCGAATTTTATAAAAAAGACTTTTAATATAACTTATAGTATACATAATAAAATAATGTATTCTAAAGTTATATTAAAAGTCTTGTAACCAATAATAATTGGTATATAATACCAGACGAAATCGTCGGGATTGTTGATATTATATTTGCAACTACTCCCTTTTAATAAGTAATAATAGTCTAACAGTTGATTTTTAATATGTCAATATATAAAAATATTGATATATAAAAATTATGATTCATTTATGATAATGTCCACTTATACCACAAATGTGATTATGTCCCAAATAAAAACTATAGTATACTGAAACCTCATACTAGAGAAATGAGGTGGTTACAATTAGAAAGGTAATACTTACAATGAATGAAAATCAAAAATACGAGATTATTTTACATTATCAAAACAATATTTTTCATTCAGAGTATTATATTACAAAAATGACTATAATATTAGTTGTATAGTCTTTGAATTGACATGATTAAACATTCTTGGTAAAATGAAATGTAAAAAACTGAAATATATAATCTAAGGGAGGCATTTTACAATGTTTGAAAAGTTTTTTAAATTGAAAGAGAATAAGACAAATGTTAAAACAGAAATAATTGCTGGTATTACAACATTTATGACAATGGCGTATATATTAGCAGTAAATCCTGGTATTCTAGCAGCAGCCGGAATGGATCAGGGAGCAGTGTTTACTGCAACAGCTTTAGCCGCTGTAGTAGGAACTTTGTGTATGGCACTTTTTGCAAATTATCCATTTGCACTTGCACCAGGAATGGGATTAAATGCATTTTTTGCTTATACGATTGTAATTGGTTCGAATGGTAAGATTACATGGGAAGTAGCACTTACAGCAGTATTAGTAGAAGGATTAATATTCTTAGTTATGTCATTATTTAGCGTTCGTGAAGCTATATTTAATGCAATTCCTATGAATATTAAGCATGCAGTTAGTGTCGGAATAGGTTTATTTATAGCATTTATTGGATTACAAAATGCAAAGATTGTAATTAATAACAATTCTACACTCGTAAATATTTTTGATATGGATATTTTCAGAGGAGTAGATCCAACAGCTTCCAACTACAATGCATCATTTAATGATGTAGGGATTACAGTTATTCTAGCATTAATTGGTATTGTTATCACAGCTATCTTTGTTGCTAAAAAAGTAAAAGGTGGAATACTCTGGGGAATATTATCTACTTATTTGTTAGGTATTCTTTGTGAAGTAACGGGCATTTATGTACCTAATGTAGAACTTGGAATGTATTCATTAATACCAAGCTTCACAAATGGGTTACTTCCAGCTAGTATGTCAAAAACATTTTTTAAATTTGATTTTACACAAGTATTTACAGGGGAATTCTTTATAATTGTATTCGCATTCTTGTTTGTAGATGTTTTTGATACATTAGGAACGTTGGTAGGGGTTTCGTCAAAAGCAAATATGCTTGATAAAAATGGTAAGTTACCTAATATAAAAGGAGCTTTACTTGCGGATGCAGTTGCTACTGTAGCAGGTGCTTGTTTTGGAACATCAACAACAACTACTTTTGTAGAAAGTGCATCTGGTGTTGCTGAAGGTGGTAGAACCGGACTAACAGCAGTTGTAACTGCAGTTCTTTTTGGTATAGCATTATTTTTTGCTCCGGTATTCTTAGCTATTCCTGCATTTGCAACAGCTCCAGCTATTATTGTAGTTGGTTTTTATATGATGGGTTCGGTTGTTAAGATAGATTTCAACGATGCAAGTGAAGGGATACCAGCATTCCTTACAATTATTGCTATGCCATTCACATATAGTATTGCAGATGGAATTGTATTTGGTATTGTATCGTATGTAATCGTTAATATCGTATGCGGTAAATTGAAGAAGATAAACCTTATGATGTTTGTCCTTGCAATTTTATTCTTAGGAAAATTCTTCGCTGGAGCATACTTTGTTCAATTTTCTTTAGTTGTAATAGTAGGAGCGATTCTCCTATATTTATTAATGAAAGTAGTAAAAAAGAATAAAAAATAAATATTTAGTATAATTACGGAACATAGGTACAAAAAGCACCAGAACTCAACTGTTTCTGGTGCTTTTTTGCATGAATGCTTGCTTGACAAATGTTTTCATAAAGGCTAAAATTTATATGATATATTTAGGATGAGCGAACAAGGTGAATGTTCAATATTGGAGGAGTATATATGGCAATTGAGATTACCTATAAAACGAAGCAAAAAGAATATATATTATCATACCTAGAGCAAAATCGTGAAAAGCATTTAACAGTTGATAATATGATTGACTTTTTAAAACAAAATGATACTCCTGTTGGAAAGTCTACCGTTTACAGATATTTAGATGTACTGGTGAATAAAGGAATTGTTAGAAAATATATAGTTGAAGAGGGAAAAAGTTCTTGTTATCAATACATAAATGATGGTCATGCTTGTAAAGAACATTTTCATCTAAAATGTAATGATTGCGGAAAACTATTTCATGTAGAATGTGAACGTCTTGAAGGGATTAATAATCATATATTAGAACATCATAAATTTGAGATTGATAATAGTAAGACGGTATATTATGGTACATGTGAAAAATGTCATAAAAGTAATATAAAATAAATTTTGTGCACATACTATTACCGAGGTGATAATATGAAAAACTATGCGAACGGACCTGAAATACCAATTGGGTTTGGAATGGAATTAGTACAAAATGCGTATGCTATGGATTACTTTACTTCACTTAGTGAAGAAAAAAAACAACAGGTTTTAAGTCAAGCACGAAATGTACAATCTAAAAGAGAAATGGAAATATATGTACAATCACTTGCCAACAATAATAATACATTTTCGTAAAAATATATTGACAAAATGAATTAAATGAAATACAATAAGAAAAATTATATATGACACAACTTAAAGACAATGATGGAAAGAGTAAATCAAAAGGGTAGTCACAGAGAGCCGAGAAGGGTGCGAATCGGTACGTATTTTTGAAAGAAGAACATTCCGGAGTCACTAATCGAAAGGTATACGAGTAGACTTAGTCGTGACGGCACGTTATAGCCGAAAAGCATAGATGTGCTGAAAAGAGTGGATTATTTTTATAATCTAGTTGGGTGGTACCGCGGAAGATATAAGCTTTCGTCCCATAATTATTTGGGATGAGGAGCTTTTTTTATACTTAAAAATCCTCATCTAATAAAACTAATTTATTAAATGGAGGTTTCTATGAGAAGAACAATTTATTGTGGAGAGTTAAGAAAAGAACATATTGACCAGTCTGTTACTGTAATGGGGTGGGTGCAAAGCAAAAGAGACATGGGTGGGATTATCTTTATTGATCTTAGAGATAAAGCTGGAATACTTCAAATAGTATTTGATGCTAGTAATTTATCAGAAGATGAATTCAAGAGTGCAGAATCACTTAGAAATGAAACAGTAGTAGCAGTAGAGGGATTAATAAGACACAGAGACGAAGAGACGTATAATCCAAAGCTATCAACAGGAGTAGTTGAACTAAAGGCTACTAGGCTTGAGATATTATCTGAAGCACAAACACTTCCTTTTGCGATAGAGGATGATACAAATGTTCGAGAAGACTTGAGATTAAAGTATAGATTTTTAGATATAAGGAGACCATCCTTAGCGAATAACCTTAGATTTAGACATGCAGTTCTCAAATCAGCTCGTGATTATTTGGATTGTGATGGATTTACCGAAGTAGAAACTCCAATGCTTACAAAGAGCACACCAGAAGGAGCTAGAGATTATTTAGTACCTAGCAGAGTTCATCCAGGAACTTTTTATGCGCTTCCACAATCACCACAAATATTTAAACAATTATTAATGGTTGGTGGTATGGATAAATATTATCAAGTAGCTAGATGCTTTCGAGATGAAGATTTAAGAGCGGATCGTCAACCAGAATTTACACAGGTTGATATGGAGTTATCTTTTGTAGAACAAGAAGATATCTTAATTCATCTTGAGAAATTATTTAAACATATTTTTAAAGAAACAATGGGAATCGCCATAGAAAAACCATTTCCAAGACTCACGTGGCAACAATCAATGGATATGTACGGTTGTGATAAACCAGACTTAAGATTTGATTTTCCAATTATAGAATTAAGCGAGATTGCTAAGACATGTAGTTTTGAAGTATTTCGAAAAGTTGTTGATGCTGGAGGTGCTGTTCGAGCACTCAATATTAAGGGTTGTGCTGATTTTACACGAAGCACGATTGAAGATCTTACAAAAAAAGCGTTTGAATATGGTGCAAAAGGTATGGCTTGGATAGCAATTAGAGAAGATGGCGAATTGTATTCAGTTCTTACTAAATTTTTTAAACCAGAGGAGCTTGATGCAATAATTAAGAAGGTAGATGGAAAACCAGGAGATTTTATAATCTTTTGTGCAGATAAGATACCTGTCATTTGTAAAACGTTAGGTGGGTTAAGGACGGACATAGCCGATATGCTTAACTTACGAGATAAGACAGACTATAAATTTGTAATAGTAACTGATTTTCCAGAGTTTGAATATTCGGAAGAAGAAGGCCGTTTTATGGCAATGCATCACCCGTTTACTATGCCATATGAAGAAGATGTTCCTTATCTTATTTCAGACCCAGGTAGAGTTCGGGCACAAGCCTATGACTTTGTATTAAATGGAATTGAACTAGGGAGTGGAAGTATTCGTATCCATAAGAAAGAGATGCAGGAAATGATGTTTGAAGCACTTGGATTTTCTAAAGATGTGGTTGAGAATCGCTTTGGTTTTATGGTAAATGCATTTAGTTACGGTACACCACCACATGGGGGATTTGCATTTGGACTTGATAGACTTGTAATGCTTATGGTTGGAGCTGAGAGTTTAAGAGAGGTTGTTGCTTTTCCGAAGGTTAGAGATGCGTCATGTTTAATGACAAATGCACCGGATGTAGTTGAATACGAACAATTAGATATTCTAAATATCAGTATAAAAGGCAGTTCAGAGGAAACGGCACCAAAAGCTATTAAGAAAAAAATAGCT
The DNA here is from genome assembly GCA_029256575.1 of Clostridiales bacterium. Classification (GTDB taxonomy): domain Bacteria; phylum Bacillota; class Clostridia; order Lachnospirales; family JAQSXR01; genus JAQSXR01. Next base: position 29,859 of record JAQSXR010000030.1, read on the forward strand.
CCTAAAATAGATGTAGATAATGTCGCAAATCTAGCGAGATTAATTTTATCAGACGAGGAAAAGCTTCAGATGCAAGAAGACTTGGGAGCAATTATAACGTTTGCAGATCAGTTAAACAGTATTGATACCGGTGATATAGGAGTAACGGCTCACATTGTTCCTATAAACAACGTATTTCGTGAAGATAAGATAATCCCTTCTTTCGGAAGAGAAGAGTTACTATTAAATACACCAACTTGGGAAGACGGATTTATATATGTTCCCAAGGTTGTAGAGTAAGGAGGAGAATGTGCTATGTCAAAACAATTAACTAGTATGTATGTTAGTGAATTAATTGAGGGTTTAGAAACAAAACAATTTTCCTCTGTAGAAATAACAAAAGAATATTTATCAAAAATAGATGAAAAAGAAAAAAGTGTGAATGCATATATAACGATATCCGCAGACAAAGCTTTGGAAAAGGCAAAAGAAGTTGATGAGAAACGTCAAGCAGGAGTAAAACTTGCACCAATAGCAGGGATTCCAGTAGGGATTAAAGACAATATTTGCACAAATGGAATAAGAACGACTTGTGCTTCTAAAATATTATCAAATTTTATTCCAGTTTATGATGCAACTGTTATGGAAAAATTAAATAAAGATGATATTGTAATGCTTGGAAAACTCAATATGGATGAATTTGCAATGGGATCTACTACTGAAAATTCAGCATTTAAGAAGACCTCTAATCCTGTGAATTTAGAATATGTTCCAGGGGGTAGTTCTGGAGGATCAGCAGCAGCAGTCGCAGCTGAGGAAGCAGCTTTTACGCTGGGGTCAGATACAGGCGGATCAATTAGGCAACCAGCTGCCTTTTGTGGGGTTGTAGGTATGAAGCCAACCTATGGAACCGTATCAAGATATGGGCTAATTGCCTTTGCATCTTCCCTTGATCAAATAGGGCCAGTAACGAAGAATGTAAGAGACTCAGCCATCGTGCTTAATGCGATTACAGGGCATGATGCTAAAGATTCTACCTCAGTGAATAGAGCATATTCTGATTATACAAAGGGTATAGAAAATGGAGTAAAGGGACTCAAAATTGCGTTACCGAAAGAGTACTTTGCAGAAGGAATTAATGAAGAAGTTAAGACAATCGTACTAAATGCAGCAAAACAATACGAAAAACTTGGTGCCCAAATCGTAGAAGTATCAATGAGTACAATCGATTATTCTCTTCCAGCTTACTATGTTATCTCAAGCGCAGAAGCATCATCGAACCTTGCTCGATTTGATGGAGTTAAATATGGATTAAGATCTGAGAATTATAGCAATATTGATGAGTTATACAAAATGAGTAGAAGCGAAGGTTTTGGTGATGAGGTAAAGCGTAGAATAATGCTTGGATCCTTTGCATTAAGTTCTGGATATTATGATGCATACTATAAAAAAGCACTTCAAGTTAGAACATTGGTAGTAAATGATTTTAATAATATATTCTCAACTTGTGATGTAATTCTATCTCCGGTAGCACCTACAGTAGCTTTTAAACTAGGGGAAAAGACGACAAATCCACTTGAAATGTATATGGGAGATATCTATACAGTTCCAGTTAATATCGCGGGTTTACCAGCAATATCTTTGCCTTGTGGAAAAGATAGTAAAGGACTACCTGTAGGAATGCAACTAATTGGAAAACCATTTCGTGAAGCAGATCTTCTTAGGACAGCATATGCTTATGAACAAGATATTTATATGGGAGGTGCAAAATAATGGGTATAAAAGACTATGAAATGGTCATTGGACTTGAAGTTCACGTTGAATTAAAGACGAAATCAAAAATATTTTGTGGATGTTCAACGGAGTTTGGAGGGGACCCGAATACTCAATGTTGTCCAATTTGCATGGGGATGCCTGGTACACTTCCTGTTTTAAATGGTAAAGTAGTAGATTATGCAATAAAAGCAGGACTCGCAACAAATTGCACAATTGCATCATTTTCAAAGCAGGATAGGAAGAATTATTTCTATCCAGACTTACCAAAAGCATATCAAATCTCTCAATACGACCTACCTCTTTGCGAACATGGCTTCTTAGATATAGAAAGTGAAAGTGGTTCAAAGAGAATAGGGATTACGCGTATTCATATTGAAGAAGACGCAGGTAAATTAGTTCATAAAGAGAATGGTGGAACTTTAATTGATTATAATCGATGTGGCGTTCCATTAATCGAGATTGTATCGGAACCAGATATTCGATCTGCAGAAGAAGCAAAAGCTTATTTGCAAAAGTTAAGAGCCATAATGTTATATGTGGATGTATCAGATTGTAAAATGAATGAAGGTTCTTTCCGATGTGATGTTAACCTATCAGTACGAAAAATAGGAGAAGAAAAACTCGGCACAAGAACAGAGATGAAAAATCTTAACTCCTTCCAGTTCATTTCTAACGCTATAGAATTTGAGTTTCAAAGACAGGTTCAGGCAGTTGAGAATGGGGAAGAAATCGTTCAAGAAACAAGAAGATACGATCAAACAACTAAAAAAACATTCTCAATGCGTAAAAAAGAAGATGCCCATGACTACAGATATTTTCCTGATCCAGATTTAATGCCAATAATAATTAATGCTGATAAGCTACAAGAGATAAAGATTAGTATACCTCAACTTCCGGATGAACGAAAAACTATATATATGTCGGAATATGGATTAACGCCATATGATGCAGAGCAATTAGTAAATATAAAAGAAATTGCTGATTATTTTGAAAGCGCAGCTAAAATAACAAGTCACCACAAAATACTTGCTAATTTAATATTGTCTGAGATTTTTAGATTACTTCCTCAAGATAGCTTTGATATTCCTATTTCACCTGCCAATTTAGCTAACCTTACAAATTTAATTGGTGATGAAATAGTAAACTCAAGTACAGCAAAGAAAGTAATTCAAGAAATGTGGATTAAGGATCAAGATCCTCAAGGAATTGTTAATGAACAAGGGCTAGAACAAATTAATGATGAAACTATTCTTGAAGAATACGTTACAGAAGTATTAAATAAAAATAAAAAATCAGTTGATGATTATCTTAGTGGAAAAGGGAAAGCTTTACAAGCTATGATAGGCCAAACAATGGCTATCACAAAAGGTAAAGGAAATCCAACTAAGATTCAAAAAATATTAATGGAACGGTTAAAGTAAATGTTTTAACTTCACTAAGTAGCAGCTTTCTAGGAGTATAGCATAGTGTTATATGTCATTTTGTGGTTGACATGTAATTGTTTGGGTGATATAATTATTGGAATAAATGATAATAATTATCAACAAATAAATTATATAACAAAGAAAGAGGGACATAATTATGGAATTAAAGGGAAGTAAAACAGAGGCAAATTTATTAGCTGCATTTGCAGGTGAATCACAAGCAAGAAATAAGTATTCGTACTATGCGTCTAAAGCGAAAAAAGAAGGATTTGAACAAATAGCCTCTTTATTTTTAGAAACAGCTAATAATGAAAAAGAGCATGCTAAGATTTGGTTTAAACTTCTTCATGGTGGAGCGATAGGTAGTACAGAAGAAAACTTAAAAGATGCTGCAGCGGGTGAGAACTATGAATGGACCGATATGTATGCAAACTTTGCTAAGACTGCAAAAGAAGAAGGATTTACAAAGATAGCTTATTTATTTGATGCAGTTGCTAAGATTGAGAAAGAACATGAAGAGAGATATTTAGCACTGCTTAAAAACATTGAAGATGAAACAGTATTCAAAAAAGAAGATAAAGTTGTATGGCAATGTGCTAACTGTGGATATATTCATGAGGGAGTTAATGCTCCAAGTGTATGCCCAGTTTGTGACCATCCACAAGCTCATTTTCAAATGTTAGCTAAGAATTACTAAGAACTACTGAGAATAAGAACATATCTAGTCTATAAAATATAAATCTAGATTTTGTTAGAATAAATATATCGAAAATACTAATAACTACAAAGAAGGCTGAAAGGAAAATCTTATGATTATCGTTCAGCCTTTTTATATGTTATTTATATTATTATTTTTATTATTCTATAGTTTACGTAAGGTTTTTAAAATTAGTAATTGATTTCAATTTATATCCGTAAGGACTTTCTTCGTCTTTCTTAACGGTTACATCACATTCATATAAACTTCTCATATTATCCTTAGCTGTTGTATCATACATATAAGTAATTGTATGTAATTCAACATACTCTTCATTATCGATAACGATCGGAGTAGCCTTTGTTATCTTAGTTCTCTCAGTGTTAAAGGTTAGTCTTCTAAGATAGATATCATCCCCTTCATAATAAATAAAGGTAGATAAAGAATCAGGGATAGTCGTAGTATCAAAATCTAAAGTAATAAACAGTTCCTCTAAAAAAGTCTTTGCTATTGTTTTATCAAGAAAGAAATATAAATTATTAGTTGCGTCAAGTCCATCACTTTCACGTATTTCATGATTATTTGCTTTTAATAATAATATCATAAGTTGTGTGTGAATCGGTGGAGAACCATCAAAATCCTCTTTTGTAAAACCTATAACGGTTTGTAATAATTTTGATAAGTTATCATCTTGTATATAATCAGCAGCAGCTGCTAAATCCAATTTGTTTAGAGCTTCCTCTTCAGGGGTTATCGTAACTTCAACTACTTTTTTTGGAGGTAGGTTACTCACGATTCCAGTAGTAATTTTATTTTCATCAGAGACATATTTAGGTTCTTTTAAAAATATAACAATAACAGCACATAATAGAACGAATCCCATTGCTATTATAAGTTCTATTTGAAAATTTGTAAGCTTACGTTTTTCCATTTGTTCACTCTCCTCATAAAGCAATTTTAAGATATGAGCTTAAATATGTCAAGGAAAGATTGTTAATATATGTAATGTTAAAGCCACTCACAAAGGAGTGGCTTTGACATAGTAGAATTAGTTTTCTGCTTGTCTTTTTTGCTTTACGACTACGAGTGCTACTGCAAACAGAGCAGCTGCAAAAGCAAGGAGGACAAACATATTTTTGAATATTGGAGTTAAAGAAGAAAAAGTGATTTCATTTAATAATCCTATTCTAGTATTAGAGCTAACAAACCAGTAGGTTGGAAGAAATTTAGAAATCTTTACTACTGAATCACCTAAAAATTCGATAGGGATAAAGCATCCACCTATGAAACTTGTTCCAAGGGAAACTACAGTTGCGATTGGATCAAGTGCATCTGATTTACTAAAGATTTGTCCTAAAAGGAATGCAAAACTCATACCCACTATCATAAATATAAATGTATTTAGAGCAAATATAGCCCCTTTTCCACTTGACATAGTTGATGGGAATAATACGAATGCAATTATGAAAACAAATACCAACGATACTACACCGAATGTTAATATTCCTAAGAATAATTGAACATTTATTTTTGTGAGATTTATTGGAGAGCAAATATTTCGTCTTTTTAAATCAAACTTATTAAAAACTAATAGTATAGAAGCAATACATACAGTGAAACCGGATAAGATTGCATAGTTTAAATAATTGAAAAAGTAAGAAGCATTTTGACCACCACTGCCTTGTTGTTCAACATTCAATATATTTGCGGCAACTGTTGAATTTAGATCTTTACTAATATTTATAACAATTTCTTCTTCTGATAAGTTGGTAGTGTCCATATAAAGTTTATATAGATTTAAATATTTATCTATAGAAAGATCTACATCAACAGAGTCAAAGGAATCTTCTATCGTTGCTTTTTCTAAAGAAATAGCTGTACCATTTATATAAGAAGCGGAGAAATCTTCTGGGATGGTAAGAACATAAGTGATTGTTCTAAAGTAAAGTGCATCCTGTATCGATTCTTCGTCTTGCTTAATATCAACAATATTATTTTTTTCACCTAGAAAGTCAACTAAGCCTTTTGATAATATTGAATTCGAATCATTATTTATTACCGCTATATCAACCTTTGATTCAGTAAAACTTGGTTTACTGGTGCTGTTATAGTTAGCAGACATTACAGTTGAAAAAAAGATAACAATAACTAAAGCAACAATTATCTGTGTAAGGTGACGTTTCATAACCTTAAATATTGTATTATAAACTAGCATATTTTTGCCTCCTTAATTTTAGATAACTTATAAGGACAAAAATGAAAATGAATCCTGTAAGTATTCCTATAGTAGTAAAATAAGCATTAAATGTAGAATAATTATATAAATAATAGAATGCATCTGTAAGTAAGTTAGCAGGGTTTATATATGAAAGGATTGGAACTGTAGTCTTGATATAATACTTTATTTGAACGATCATCATACCCGCTAAAAAACATTGCAACATAGTGAGACTCATTATTAAAGATGTTTTACCTTCTTTTGAAGCGTTTGAGAGTGAACTGATTAATGCTCCAAAGGTAATTCCAACGATGCATCCAATAAAGGCAGTTAATATTACGAATCCAATTTTATCGCCAAAATCAATCTTAATTACAAAGGTAAGATATGCAATAACAATTAATATTTCTGCAAAAGCAATGCAAAAAGATGCACATATATTGGTTAAGAATATCTTAAGTTTGTGGATAGGGACCATATTAAGTCTTGCTGCTGTGGGTGAAATGTTTGCTTGTATGTCACAAACTTCTTTTGAGCCCCAGTTAGCGGCATAGAGACAAGCCATGGCGATCAAGGTATAAAAGTAATGAAGTAAAATATTGGTTGAAGTATTTTCTTTTGCTTTTGTATGTGTAGTAGACATTGATAATGAATTCATAATTTCATTTTGACTATCTGGATTGCTTGAAATTATATTAATTACAGCTGAATTCGTTTGAGAGTAAGTATCCAAAAATGATTTAACAATCGTTTGATTCATTCCAGAATTCTTAACTGTCAAGTTAATCCCATTATTGAGTAAAATATAAGCGTCAATTTTATCATCTTCTAATAGGGTTACAGCTTCTTCTGTAGAGGTTAATGTTACATTAAACATTCTATCCTCTGATGATTCATCAGAAACAGAAGCTAGCGAATTTTTAAAAGCTAAGTCATTATTATATTCGTCATTATTCACTACTGCGATATTTATTACTTTGAAAAATTCGGATTCCGTTATGCCAGATAACGCCAATTGAAATAAAGTTCCTAAAATAATTGGAAATAAAAGTGTCCAAAAAAGCAGAGCCTTATTATTAAAAAGGATTTTTATTCTATATTTAAAAGCATGTATAAACATTTAGATCACCCCTAATCTCTAAGTTCTTTACCAGTAATCTCTAAAAATACGTCATTTAGAGTTGGTAATTCAGAATATAATTTACCGAAATTAATCTTATTTGAATTCAAGAATTCCAATATAGTAACAAGACCTTCTTTGCCTTTTTCAAATTTCACTACAAGTAAATTATTGTCATATTCTGCTGAAATGACACTTGGAACCGCTTGTAACTTCTTAAGTAGATCAACTGGAAAATTAAATATTTCAGCTGTAATTCTTTCACCAGCTTTTATCATTGATTTCAATTCTTCTTTTGTACCAGCTGCAATTTGTTTCCCTTTATCAATAATAACGATACGACTACAGATTTGTTCAACTTCTTCCATATAGTGAGAAGTATAGATTATAGTAGCACCATTTGCATTTAGTCGTTGTATTCCTTCAAGAATATTATTTCTACTTTGTGGATCTACCGCAACGGTAGGTTCATCTAAGATAACTAATTTTGGCTTATGTGCAATACCGCAAGCAATATTTAATCTTCTTAATAATCCACCACTTAATTTCTTAGGATAGAACTTTACAAAGTCCTTTAATCCAACAAATTCGATTGCTTCATCAACATATTGTTTTCTCAATGCTTTATCATTTATGTATAATCCGCAAAAGTAATTAATGTTATCATAAACAGTTAACTCATCAAATACAGCTACATTTTGCATAACAATACCTATATCTTTTTTTATATCATAAGCACTTGGAGACATCGGCTTATCAAATATTTCAATCGTACCTTTATCGTATTTAAGAAGAGATAAGATACAATTTATTGCAGTAGATTTTCCTGAACCATTTGGACCTAGAAGTCCGAGAACCTCCCCTTCTTGTACTTCTAAATTAAAGTGATCAAGAGCAACTAAATCACCGTATCGTTTTACTAAATTATTTACACTAATAACCATTACATTGTCCTCCTAAATTCTTTTTGATATGTTACTATCATACATTTATTTTTCAGTAAAATTAAGTGAGTATAGTCAATAATTTACATGACAAATGTAATATTGATTATAGTGTCAAAAGTATATAGTTTTACTTTCACACACTGCAAATAGTGTCTCGACGTTTCAACGAACACTATTTGTAGTGTGTGATTATGTAATACTTACTTTTGACACTATAATCAATATTATAGGAAAAAAACAGAACGACCAATAGTTAAATGGTTGTTCTGTTTTTGTTATTTATAATATAGGAGATTTAACTGCTTAATTAATTTACCATCAAGTTTTCCATCGACTACCATTTCATTCAAGATATCAAAAGCTTCTTGAACAGGAATTGGGTCTTTATACGGGCGATCTTTTGAAGTTAAAGATTCAAAAATATCCATTATAACAAGTATTCTTACATCAGTAGGTAAGTCTTTAGCTTCTAATTTGTCAGGGTATCCAGAACCGTCCAAATACTCATGATGACTTCTGGCCCAGGTAGGGACATTAACGTAGGATTTATTAAAATGAATTTCTTCTAATAGTTTTGAGGTTACAACAACATGGTTTTCCATAATTTTTCGTTCTGAAATCGTAAGTGTGCCTTTCTGAATTAGCAGGCAATCCTTTTCTTCCTCTTCAAGATATTTAATACAAGTTCCATCTTTCTTCCTATATGATTTAGTAGAAAGTGATTCAACTACATGGATATGTGAATCTTCTAAAATTGAGATAGTATTTATTTCAATTATTTCTTTAATTGAATGATCCAAGTATTGTATGCTTTCTTCGTACTGCTTTTTTGATAAATTTCCTTCAAGAAAATCAATCTTAATGTATGCACGTAGTAATTCGAATCTTGAAGCAATAACTTCATACTTAGATCCTAACCGAGTTGACTTGTTCATTATTTTGAGAGGGATTACTATTTTACCAATATCATGCAGTTGGGCGGCTAAGATTAGCTGTTCCTTACGATTATCATCAAAATACTCTTCAAATTCGCCATTATTATATTGTTTATTTAGAAAGGTTAAGAACTCATCTATATTTTTTGATACATTTCGAGTGTGATTTGCATTATAAGGAGTCTTCTCGTCAATAGCAGTTGCCATTACGGAGACGATAGAATATAGTAATTCTTTGGTTTCTTGTAAATATTTTATATTTGATATTGATACAGTAGCTTGAGAAGCAATGGAAAAGGCTATGTATTCCGTATCAGCTGAAAAACACCCATTATTCCCCCTTCATGAAGTTCAAGAGGTATAACTAACATGGACTTTGTGTGATAACCATTTACTAAATCCATCTTACGAGTATCTGTAAAATCAAATAAGGAATTACTATATACGTCTGGTATATTTACAATCTTTTTATTTAATGCAGAATATACACATACGTTATTACTGTCCATATCCAAAGGGGTATGTTTAACTAATTCGCCATTATTACCGTTGATAATTTTCAAGGAATTATTACGCGTTAATTTATATTTTAGAGAATTATCCTCATATAAATATAGAGTTCCTGCATCACTATTGGTAATTTTCATAACTTCACTAAAAAATAGTTCGAGAAGTTTATTATAGTCTTTCTGAGCTGCAAGTGAGATTCCTATTTCGAGGATTTTTGATAAATGCATAATAGCCTCCTAGTGTTTGCTGTCAAAATATATTATTTATTATATGCTATTATTTAGAGAATAGAAAGAACAAACTTATTCTAATTCCCAAAATGAATAAGTGGAGAAATTAGAATAAGTTTGTTATAAATTACTACTATACTTTCTTAATATTGTAATAAGCACTTGTAATTACCCATAATTGAGGGAATGCCCTCATAATATTCCAGATGCCAATACCATTTAAATTGAATCCGTTTGCTAATTTTAATTTAGCTTCTATACTTCTAGCATCTTCAAACCATACCACATGATTATTGCCCTCGCTAAAGTAGTTAAAGAATGGAGCTTGAGCTACGGAATCGAACTCAATCACTGCAGTATTTTCTCTTGCTATATCGATTGCTTCAACATTACCAATAGATTGTGCGGCAACTCCCTTTGTATATGGCAAAGTCCAGTCATATCCATAATTCGGTACACCCATAGAGATTTTAGCTGGTGCTATCTGAGAGGTAGCAAAAAGTAATACTTCATTTACTTTGTTAAGAGGAGCGACTGCCATTGGTGGGCCATAAGTGTATCCCCATTCATACGTCATAATAAGAACTTCATCCGCAGCATTACCTAAAGCCGCATAATCATGCGCCTCATAAAGTAATCCAGTTTGCATAGCAGAAGTTTTAGGAGCAAGTGCAACTGATACTAGGTATCCAAGTGGAGTTAAGGCAGCGTTAAGTTTTGTTACAAAATCAATGTATGCTTGTCGATCGGTACTCGGAACGAATTCGAAATCGATATCTAGACCTCGGTAGTTCTTTGCCTGCATTACCTCAATAAGATTATCAACTAAATTATTCTGAGCTTCTACATTATTTAATAGAAGACCTGCATTTTCACTACTAAAAGACCCATCTTCCGTAATAGTTGTCAAAACTAATAAAGGAGCAACATTATTTTCAGCAGCAATTTGAAGTAATTCAGTATCTTCAGCAGGTAAAAGATCTCCTTCAGGAGTAATACCATAACTAAATATTGACAGATAAGTCAAATAAGGCAGGGCGCTTGTTAATACTGCTCTATCAATATTAGGATAAGCATAACCGTTTACTTGAAGGGTACCAAGTTTAGTAGTTGGAAAATTCGGAGAAATTATTATTATTGCTTGACCAACAACTAAAGTATCGGTAGCGGTTAGTCCGTTATTCTCCACGAGACTGTCGGTAGTTACATCATAGGTTCTAGCAATTGAAGTTAAATTATCACCTGGTGTTACAACATGGATTAACATTAAATCACCTATAGGATATATTGGTATTATTATATGCAGTCAGACATGCAATTGTGTTGTATATATATAAATAAAGAAAAATAGTAGGAGAAAGAGAAACAAATAAATAGACTTGAAAATTATTATTAAGTATAATAATAATTATGAAGGTAAGAAAGGGTGATTATGTGGACAAGATAGTCGAGAAAGTTATATTATTTGTATGCGGGTTGATTTTGCTTGCGTTAGACATAAATGATATAACTACCATCGTATTACCTGTTGTTATTACAATTGCAATATCTGCAATAAATTCCTATTTTGAAAATGATATTTTTCATCTAATTTTATTCTTTACTTATTGCATAATTTGTATATCATTTCCAATCATGACTTTCTTTTTACCGTTAATTATATATGATGTTATAGGTGAAAAATTTAGCTCTATTTGTGTATTGAGCTTAAGTATGATATTTATTAATAATACTTCTCTAGGTTTAGTTCCACTTGTTGGCGTATCCATCTGGTTTAAGATTAGAGCATTAAAAATGGATGAACTAAAGCAGCAGTATAAAACATATAGAGACACTTCCATTGAACTTGCCATATCTTTGGAGGAAAGGAATAAAGACCTAATTCAGAGACAAGATTATGAAGTTCAAGTAGCAATCTTAAATGAAAGAAATAGAATTGCAAGAGAAATACATGATAATGTTGGACACCTTCTTTCTAGCTCTCTTCTGCAAATTGGTGCACTTCTAGCTATTAATAAGGATGCAAATATGGCAGAGAGTATTCATCAGGTTAGGAGTACATTGTCAACAGGAATGGAAAGTATAAGGAGTAGTGTACATAACTTGCATGATGATGCAATTGATTTAAAGACCCAGGTTGAGACAATTGTCAATAATTTTAAGGGCTATAATATTAAGTTAGACTTTGATATAAGTGATAGTGTTGATAAAAAGATTAAATACTGTTTTATAGCAATCATAAAAGAATCTTTATCCAACATTATTAAACATTCTAATGCGACTTTAGTCACGATCAAGTTAAGAGAACATCCTGCAATCATTCAATTAGTAATTTGGGATAATGGAGTGGTTAAGCACTATAATCCGGAGAATGGGATTGGACTTAGTAATATACGTGATCGAATTGCAGCACTAAATGGAATAGTGAATATAAGTATAGATAAGGGATTTAGAGTATTTATCTCAGTACCAAAGGAGGGAAATGAATGAGAGTATTAATAATTGATGATGATAAATTAGTTTCAATGTCTTTGAGAACAATATTGGAAGCAAGTGGTGAAATAGACGTAGTTGCAGTTGGTAGTAGTGGAACAGAAGCAATAAAATTATACGAAAAGTTCCTCCCAGATGTATTGCTATCCGATATAAGAATGGAAGGAATGTCAGGAATCGAGGCAAGTGAACAGATTCTTAATGTATACAAGGATGCTAGAATTTTATTACTTACTACTTTTTCGGATGACGAATATATTGTTAAGGCATTAAAATTAGGGGTAAAGGGATATATACTAAAACAAAACTTTGAAAGTATAGTTCCAGCGATTAGAGCAGTTTATATGGGGCAGAGTGTTTTTGGCGACGATATCATTACAAAGATACCTTTATTCATGCAATCAAATAATAAGGCAAAAATAGAAGAATACGGATTAAGTGAAAAAGAATATGAAATAATAGAATTAGTTGCAGAGGGTTTAAGTAATAAAGAAATGGCACTTAAATTATATTTGAGTGAAGGGACAGTAAGGAATTATATAAGTATAGTATTGGACAAGCTAGCACTTAGAGATAGAACTCAATTAGCTATTTTTTACTATAAGAGGCACTAACAGAAGAATTATATATTTTAACGAAAAGAAGGTTATTTTTTCTATAATTTAATAAAAATCCTCCTTTTACATATAATAGCCATATATGTAAAAGGAGGATTTTGTTATGTCAGAAAATAAATATGTTTTTGCAATGAATGACTTACCATATGAGTATAATGCTTTAGAACCGTATATTGATACCGATACTATGAAGTATCATCACGATAAGCACTTAAACACATATATAACTAATCTTAACAAAGCACTTGAACCGTATCCTCAGATACAGGCAATGGATCTTGAGCAAATATTAAAGCAACCCCTAGCCTTACCGAATGTTGGTAGTGTCGCAATAATGAGAAATGCAGGTGGGGTATATAACCACAATTTCTTTTTTAATATACTAAGAGCGGGACGAGAAGAGAATGCAGCAGTAGGAAATTTATCATTTCGTATTGAAAAACAATTTGGTAACTTTGAGAAATTTAAAAATTTATTTACAGAAGAGGCTCTTAAGGTTTTTGGATCAGGATATTTATGGCTTGCTATGGATTCTAAATGTATATTGTCAATAGTACCAACAACAAACCAAGAAACACCATTAAGTATGGGGTTTCAACCAATAATAACAATTGATTTATGGGAGCATGCTTATTATTTAAAAAACCAAAACAGAAGAAATGAATACATTGATGCTTGGTGGCATGTAGTGAATTGGGATATAGCAAATAGAAATTATGCTGCTTGTATGTAAAATCATTAATTAATTGGATATTCAACCATTTATTGGGGAAACTTAACTTACAAATTTAATTGTAGGAGGATACCATGAGCATTTCGTTTGAAGAAAGTAGAACAAAAGTTAATTTGCTGAGGGCATTTGCTGGTGAAAGTCAAGCTAGAAATAGATATACCTTTGCATCAGAAGAGGCTCATAAACAGGACCAAAGAATAATACAAAATGTTTTTCGATTTACAGCAGATCAAGAAAAAGAACATGCAAAAGTTTTTTATAATTATCTTAAAGAATTTAATGGGGATAATATTCAGATTGATGGAACGTTCCCTATAAATATTAGTAATAAACTTGAAGAATTGTTAAGGGCAGCTCAGCACAATGAATATCAAGAGTTTAATCATGATTACAAACAATTTTCTAGTATCGCAAAAGAGGAAGGCTTTATAAAGGTTGCAAATTCATTTGATATGATAGCTGAGATTGAGAAGATACATGGTGATCGGTTTGGAAAATATGCAGATAAACTAGAGCAAGAAAGAATGTTTAAAGAGGATACAGAAATAGAATGGATGTGTCTAGCTTGTGGACATATTCACAAAGGAAATGAAGCACCTAAAGTTTGCCCTGTATGTTTTAAAAAACAGGGATGGTTTATGGATTTTAGAGATGTTCAATTTGCAAAATAAATAGGAAGTAACATAAATAATGGCTTGACAATTTTTATATTGTCAAGCCATTATTATGACAGATGTAATCAATTATTCTAAATTTCTTGCATCAAATGACATACAGTCAGTAGATTGTTCCATTTTAGGATTTGAATCATGTGTTCCAACTAATATAGATGGGAGAGAACAATAGTCTACTTCATCACAATGATGGATACATTGGTCAACAGTACATTTTATACATTCATTTACTTCACATTGACGATTTTCCATAAAATCACCTCCATAAGTTAGTGATATTAGTATGCGTTTTTTAAAAATTATCATACTGGGGAATGCTTGGATTTATTTTGTTTTATAAACTTAAAACAATGTTGTTATAAAAATTATTAAAATTAAAGCTGGTGCAATATATTTTATTAAAATTGAGAATACTGGTTCTAATCGAAAGCTAAGCTTTCCATTATTAGTAATTTCATTTGAAATATTCTTAATACCCCAAACATATCCTACGAATAAGCACATAAACAACCCACCAAGAGGCATTAATATTTTATCACTTAAGAAAGTTGCGATATCAAACACATTCATATTTAACAGCGTTGTATTTTTTAATGGACCAAAGGATAATGAAGCAAATGTTCCAATTAGAAACATAATGAAAGCTGGTAGAAATGTTGATTTTCTACGAGACCATTTAAAAGTATCAATACAAAAAGATGCGACTACTTCTAGAAGAGAAATTGAAGAAGTAATGGCTGCAAAAAATACAACTAAAAAAAACATAAAACCAAAAATAATACCAAAATTCATGCTATTAAAGACTGCTGGTAGAACTTGAAAGATTAAACCAGGACCACTTTGTGGTTTATACCCAAATGCGAATACAGCAGGTAAAATTGCTAAACCTGCAAGAATAGCAAATAAGGTGTCAAGTAGTGGGATAATAATAGCACTTTTTTTCAAATTCGTATCTTTACTTAGATAACTGCCATAGGTAATGAGTGCGCCCATACCGAGACTAAGGCTAAAGAATACTTGACCCATAGCATGAAGACATATATTTAAAAAATCATTAAAGCTATTAATTCCTTTAAAATTCGGTACAATAAAAAATTTTAGTCCTTCATTTGAATTTGGTAAAGATAAGGATTTAATTGCTACGATAAGTATAAGAAATAATAATGCTGGAAGAAAGATTTTACTAATCCTTTCAATACCTTTTGATATACCAAACGTTACAATTGATACAGTTATTATCATAAATAATAAATGCCATAATATTGGCTCTAATGGTTGTGAAACAAAATTCTCAAAATAAGTAAAGGAATCCTTAATTTTTGAACCGGATATAAAACTCACAATATACTTAATTACCCAACCACCTATTACACTATAATAGGATAAAATAATAAAACTACACAAAATTCCGATAGCACCAACAAAACTCCATTTTTTATTTATCTTTTTATAAGCTCCTAAAGGATTAAGTTGTGTATTCCGTCCAATCGCCATTTCACTTAGTAATATTGGAATACCCAGTAATATAATAAAAACTAGATAAATTATTAAGAATATAGCTCCTCCATTCATACCAGTCATATATGGGAATTTCCATAAATTACCTAAACCAATAGCTGAGCTTGCGGCAGCCATTATAAAACCAAAATTCGATGACCAATTCTCTCGTTTATGAGTCAAAATTAAAACTCCTTTCAATATTTTGATTGCTTAGACCATTAGTATTACGAATGGAATAAGAATTATACGTAAATATAAAAATAGCAGTTGCGATAGAAAAACGCAACTGCTATTTTTAAATTATTTTTAATTTGCATATGCCACAACGATACATCGCTCATCTGCAGGGCCAGAAAGGATAAATGGGTAACAGGTGACGAGAGTAAGCATTTTTTTGTCAGAAGTTTGAAAAATATTTTCGTCAGAAGGATCTGTAACATATATACTATCTACTGTGTAGACAGTTAATCCATCAAGAGTGAGAATCTCGATAATATCGCCTTCCTCTAAATACTTAATTGCTTTAAAAGAAGAATCTCGATGTCCATATATTATACAATTGCCAACTTTACCAGGTTTAGCACTGCTTTCTAAACGAGCGGAACCATTCTTTAAATTATCTGTTGTTACACCAGTGAATACAGCGGTTTTATAGTCAGATTTTAATTTAAAGGTTAGTAATGTATCATCAATATATGAATAAGAATCCTCATTTTGTTGATTAAGGTTTGAATCTTCATCATTCTGAATAGGAGTTAAGCCACTATTTGGAATATTAGAACCATTGTTCTTACTATCATCATTATTGGAATCATGATCTAGTGCTGCCTCGAGTCTAGCTTCCACCGCAGAGTATCCATCTTTAATGTGCTTATCAGCATAATAAATTTTACAGATTCCGATTACTATCACTACCAATGATGTAATTGCAAGGAGGAAAAATATTATTGGGAAAACTCTTTGTACAATTTTTGATAGTTTTTTCATAGAAACTATCTATTTACACGTTTTTTAGTGAATTTAAAGCAAGCATAAGAGAGCGCTGTAAATGCTGCTAAAAATAAACCAATTAATAATGTACTAGCATAGTTACCAGCAGTTGGAGGTGTTATTTCATTTTCCATTTCATAAGATGTAGTTAGTCCAGCAGTTATGCCAACGGTAGCAATTCTTTGATCTAAAGTATAACCTGCAGGAGCTACTAATTCTTTAATATAATAAGTTCCAGGAATTAATGTTAAGGTACTAGTTTTACCGTCAATACCTGTAGTAAATGGGCTACCTTCAACCGCATTTAAGCATGCAAGATCTGTATATACACCAAATTCAGCACCTTGAAGTGTAATTGTCTTACCTACGTTATACTTAGTAATAACTAAGAAACCGTAAACTGGTGGGGTTGGAGTGTTAATAAAAGTAAGTTCGAAAATAGTTCCTTCTTTTGTATATGGCTCAATAGTTATAAATTGTGGAGTAGGATCTAAGTCATATCCAGATGGAGCTTCTGTTTCAACTACTTTGTATCTACCTGGGATTAATTGATTAAATGTAATTTCTCCATTTACAACGAAGTTTTCTTCTATTATTGTATCTGGTTCACCTTCGTTGCCTAATAATGTTAGTGTAAACTTTGCACCATTGAGTGGTGATTCATTTTGATCTAATTTTACTATTCTTAGTTTACCATAGGATGTGTTTTTAAAAACTTTTAGCTGTCTACTCGTAGAGGTAGTTGTAACAACTTGTATGGATGAGTCAACAATATAACCATCTGCCTCAATTTCAGCATAGTACCAAGTACCAGGATTAAGCCAACAAGATATTTTTCCACTTGTATTAGTAATCTTTTCAGTTACTTTATCATCGCCTTTCCAGCTAGGCTTATTTGTTCCTGTCGTTAGGTATTCTTCCAAATTAGTTTGGTTTTTTGAAAATGCAAAAGTTACTCCTGATATTGGGTTGTCTGTTAAAGAATCAAGTTTTGTTAATTCAAAATTCTTGTATGTAGTAGTTGTTTCTTCAATACATGTTACCTCAAGTGTTTCCTCTGCTTTGACGCCTACGTCAATTACCAATAACCCAAATATCATTAGTAGTGCTAAGAAAACGTTTGTAATCTTTCTAAATTTTTTCATTTTTTACCTCCATTATTATTATTTTTTTTGCCTACATTAAAATGTCTCTTATACAAAAACATATTCGAATCGTGGAGGTTTTATACATGTTCGAAAATTATAATGTAAAAAAATAGCAAAATGTTACAAGCAACTTTTTACCGGAAATTCATATACTAATATTGACAAGGCCGTCACATTATGTGACGGTATTTTTTTTATTGGAGGACAAACAAATATGTGTTCAATCGCTGGTTGGGTAGACTATAGAAATGATTTGTATAATAATGACAGAACATTAGAAAAGATGCTTGAAACTATGTCGAATAGAGGGCCAGATGCTCAGGGAATCTATAAGTCAAGAGAAGCATGTTTATTACACAAAAGACTTATTGTGGTAGATCCAGAAAATGGGAAGCAACCTATGGAGTATAGACAAGGTGATATAAATTATATTTTGTCATATAATGGTGAGTTATATAATACGGAAGAAATAAGAAATGAACTAATAGGATTAGGGTATTGTTTTAGAGGTCACTCTGATACAGAGGTTTTATTGTGTTCGTTTGTAGAATGGAAAGAGAAATGTTTAGAAAAATTAAATGGTATATTTGCTTTTGCTGTATGGAATGATAGGGATAAAAGATTGTTTTTCGCTCGAGACAGAATAGGAGTTAAACCTCTGTTCTACTACAAGTATAATGAAGCAATTATTTTTGCATCAGAAATTAAAACTCTACTAGCGAATAGCATTGTAAAGCCTATTTTAGATAGAAATGGATTAAATGAAATCTTTCTTTTGGGGCCAAGTAGGACACAAGGAAATGGAATATATAAGAATATTGAAGAAGTAAAACCTGGTGAATATAGATGGTTTGATAAAGATGGTATAACAAAAGGGACATACTGGAGTTTGGTAGCGAAGCCTCATACAGATAATATGGAACAATCAATTGAAAATGTTAGGCAATTAGTCTGCGATTCGATCGAACGCCAATTAGTGTCAGATGTTCCTCTTTGCTGTTTTTTATCTGGAGGATTGGATTCTAGTATAATTTCTATGGTAGCAGCAAAACGCTATAAGGCATTAGGAAAAGAACCTTTAACAACTTATTCAGTTGACTATGAGGGAAATGAAAAATTTTTTAAAAAAAATAGTTTCCAACCAGATTCTGATAATGAATATATAAATATAATGAGCGAATTTATAGGTTCGAAACATAAGAAGTATATTGTACAGAACAAAGATCTGGCAGAAGCCCTTTATAATGCAGTATGTGCAAGAGATGTACCGGGTATGGTAGATATTGACTCATCACTTCTGCTCTTTTGTCGCGAAATAAAAAAAGACTTTACGGTAGCGTTATCTGGTGAATGTGCAGATGAGATATTTGGAGGGTATCCATGGTACCATAATGAGGAAATACTTTTTGAAGATACTTTTCCATGGTCTAAATCACTTGATTTAAGAAAAAGCATCTTGAAAGACGGAGTATTGGCTCCTGATGCAGATGAATATGTAAGGAATAGATATGAAAGTACTTGCAATGAGACAAGTAAACTAGAGGGTGAAAGTAAGCTTGAATCAAGAATGAGAGAAATGTTTAATTTGAATTTTTATTGGTTTATGCAAACTTTACTCGATAGAAAAGATAGGATGAGTATGTATAGTGGACTAGAAGTTAGAGTACCATTTTGCGACTATAGGTTAGTTGAGTATGCATATAACCTTCCATGGCAGATTAAATCTGGTGGCGGGCGTGAGAAATGGATTTTAAGAGAAGCTATGAAAGATTTATTACCAGAAAAAGTAGTTTGGAGAAAGAAAAGCCCGTATCCAAAGACCTTTGACCCTGAATATTTTAATATTGTAAAGAATGAAGTGAATAGAATGATAAAGGATAAGGATTCTTTTATAGGAAATATATTGAACAAAGATATGATTAAAAAACTTGAAGATAATCCAGAAATTATTGCAACACCGTGGTATGGGCAACTAATGAGAACTCCTCAAGTATTTGCATATTTATGGCAAATTGATATGTGGATGAAGAAATATAATGTGGTTGTTGAGTAGAATATAGAAATTTATTATTAACTACGTTTTGTCCATGATTTCAACCGCTTTTGTAATTATTATTGGTTTGGGTGAATACAATTAATAAGAACAGCATGTTTGCAAAAACCAAAATTTTGATGATTACAAAAGGGGTGATTTAATGGCGAGTGTTAAGAAAGATTTTATTGGGTTATTAGAGAAAGATGTCACCGCCTCTAGATTAAAGTACGGGACAAACTGTATAACAAAGAAAGAGGGAAAAACATTTTTACAACAATATTTTGAAAGCTTTTCAGATCCTACAATTAAAATATTATTAGTCGCATTTGCTCTAAACACTATATTTTTCTTGAAAAATTTTAATTGGTATGAATCAATTGGAATGGCAGTAGCAATTATATTAGCCACATTTGTTTCAAGTATTTCTGAATATGGAAGTCAACTTGCATTTGAAAGATTGATGGAGGATGCAGGAAAGATTATAAGTAGAGTTTATAGATCAGGTGAGTTATGCGAAATACCGATAGGTGAAATCGTTGTCGGTGACTATGTAAATTTACAGCCGGGAGATATGATACCAGCAGATGGTATTTTGATTCAAGGGTATTTATCAGTTGACCAGTCGACTTTAAATGGAGAAGCGAAAGAAGCAAATAAAAGACCTGCCTTTGCTCCGAATTCCATTAGTCGTGAGGAGATGGATTTATTACATCCTAATTTCATATTTAGTGGAAGTGTAGTATGTGATGGGGAAGGAGTTATGCTTGTAAAGAAAGTAGGAGATAACACTTTTTATGGAAATCTTGCGAAGGAATTACAAGTAGATCCTGAGGACAGCCCACTAAAGCTTAGATTAAAAGATTTAGCGAGGACCATTAGTAGATTTGGATATTTAGGAGCTTCACTTGTAGGACTTTCCTCTCTATTTAATTCTATCGTAATTGATAATGGATTTGTTAAATCTGCTATTCTTAATGACTTAGGAAATACACATGAAATGTTAGGTTATTTACTCAAAGCAATAACGCTTGCAATTACAGTAATAGTCGTTGCAGTTCCAGAAGGATTACCGGTAATGATAACAGTAGTATTGTCATCTAATATGAAAAGAATGATTAAGGACAATGTCTTGGTTCGTAAACTGGTAGGTATTGAAACTGCGGGAAGTTTAAATATACTATTTACGGATAAAACAGGAACATTAACGAATGGAAAATTAGAAGTAACATCTTTAGTAACGGGGTCAAATAACTGTTACTTAGGAATAGAGGATTTAAAAAATGATAAACCTTTTTGGGATTTAGTACATACCTCTCTAGTCTATAATAATTCTTCACAAGTAACGCATGATGGAGGAAAAAAAGTTGCAATTGGAGGAAATGCTACAGACAGAGCATTGCTTGAATTTTCTATGAAGTGTGATTCATCAAAAAATAAATTGCTACGGGTATCCTCAATACCTTTTCGAAGTGACAACAAATATTCAGCAGCTCAAGTTGAAGGAGACTATAACCTTACATTAATAAAGGGTGCTCCGGAGAAAATATTACCGAAATGTACCAAGTATTATAATCAAAAAGCAGTTGAAATGCCAATTGTGGATATGCCAGGATTAAATGAAAGAATCAAACAAATGGCTGAGAAGGGAATTAGACTTATTGCAGTAGCTACATCGAAAGAGGTAGTAAGGGATGGTGATAAATTTCCAAAACTGACACTTGTGGGAATTATTGGAATAAGAGATGATATTCGATCAACGGCAAGAGAGAGTGTAAGGCAGGTTATTGACGCCGGAGTGCAAGTTGTAATGATAACAGGTGATGCAAGAGATACTGCATCAGCTATAGCAGAAGAAGTAGGTTTACTAGAGGATCTTGAGAAAGACCTTGTAATGACCTCCGATGATTTAAAACAAATGGATGATAATCAAGTTAAAAAGATATTGCCACATATTCGTGTTGTTGCTCGTGCATTACCTTCAGACAAAAGTAGGCTAGTTAGATTAGCTCAATCACTGGGATTGGTAGTTGGTATGACTGGAGATGGGGTAAATGATGCTCCAGCACTTAAGAAATCCGATGTAGGGTTTGTTATGGGAAGTGGAACTGAAGTTTCTAAGGAAGCGGGAGACATTGTCATATTAGATGATAATTTTATGTCAATTGGTAAGGCAATATTATATGGAAGAACGATATTTAAAAGTATTCGAAAATTTATTATTTTTCAGCTTACTGTAAATGTTTGTGCTGTTTGTGTATCAATGATAGGGCCTTTTATAGGAATAGATTCAGCAATTACGGTAGTCCAGATGTTATGGATTAATATGGTTATGGATACATTAGCCGGGTTAGCCTTCGCAGGTGAAGCGCCACTTCCAGAGTATATGGAAGAAACTCCAAAGAAGAAGGGCGAAAAAATCATAAACAAATATATGGTGAATCAAATATTCTTCACAGGAATATATACAAGTATTTTAAGTTTAATATTCTTAAAGTCACCTTGGATAAAGGGACACTTTAGAATGGAAAGTGGCGGAAAGTATTTAATGACTGGGTTTTTTGCATTTTTTATGTTAGCAGCGATATTTAATAGTTTGAATGCTCGAACGCACAGAATTCATTTACTTTCACATATTTTGAAGAACAAAGCATTTGTAGGTATTATGATTATGGTAACAATCATTCAAATGTTTTTGATCTTTAAGGGTGGAGAGTCTTTTCGATGTTTCGGGTTGAATCTGAATGAACTAAAAACTGCACTTATCCTAGCGGCATCCGTTATTCCGGTAGATATATTGAGGAAATTATACATAAGAGCTAATTGGGATAAAGAAGACATTGGAACTTAAAATATTAAAACATAGTGGGGGGGTAAAAGTCCCTGCGGATGATGGAAATAGTACCACGTATATATTAATTTTGGTAGCCTTACCTTCAAACGGTATATTTTTTATAAGCCTCTGAACGTATGAAAAATCTCACTTTGTTCGATTTTTCATAGAGTCTTGTAAAAAATATGGGCACCGTTTTCAGACGGTCAACCAAAATTTATATATGCGTGGTACTATTTTTAAAACGCTTGGACTATTTGCTACGTTAACTGTGTAGATGTTAATAACAGTAATATATAAAAGAGTCAACGCTTATTACTAATTAATCTATGAATATTTAAATGTAAACTGACAACCAGTTATTACTTTACCTGTATGATTGGTGAGTTAAAATTTGAATTTTGATAATAGGTCGGATAGGCCGGTGGTAACTTCTTCTGGGGAGGTATATTCTGAAAGTGAGGAGGAAGCTTCTTCTAGGACATCTTCATTTTCGGATACGGCTTTTATACTTAGGGATACTTTGCCGTCTTTTACGTCAATGATCTTTACGTTGACTTCATCGCCTTCTTTTACTACTTCCTTTGGAGAAGCAATTCTACGGTTGCATATTTCGGAAATGTGTACGAGTCCGGAAATGCCATCACCGATATTTACGAACACGCCATAAGGCATTAAAGATTCTATTACTCCGGTCGTTACAATACCTTTTTGTAATTTGGATATTTTACTTGTTCGATCTACGGAAGCTTTATCTCTTGCTACTTCTTTTGCAGAAAGAACAAGTTTATTTGCTTTTTCATCTACTGTAATAGCGATTGCTTCTACTTCTTTACCAATCCAAGAATTTAAATCTGAAACAAAGGATAACGATAATTGTGAAGCAGGAATAAATGCACGGATTCCTTCTAAATAAGTAACTACACCTGCGTTTACTACACCTACAATCTTTACTGATACGATTGTACGGTTTTTTAAGTATTCTTTTAATTTATCCCAAGCAAGTACATCGTCTGCTTTTTTCTTTGAAAGAAGTAGATTTCCGTTGCGATCATCAAGCTTTATTACCATAGCATTGATTATTTCTCCAATACTAACGTCTGCAATAATTGAAAAGCTAGGATTATTACTATATTCGTCAATTGGTATATTACCTTCTGCATATAATGCAAGATCAACGGTAACACCTGTATCAGATACACCAATTACCGTACATTTTAAGATATCTCCTTCTTCAATTCTTTTAAAGGAATTATTGATATCATCCTCATATTCTTGCATCGATGGAATAACTTCAACAGGGACTTCTAGCACTTCCGTATTTTCTTGTTCGGCCTCTTGAATTCTAGATTCATTATTAATGTAATTCTCTAACTCTAACTGCTCATTTTTTACTACATTTACGTCATTATTCATTCTTATCACCTCATGATTTATTTTATATATTATATCATTTTTTTCTAAGCCTAGTCCAATTTTAAATTATCATAAGCAATGTTATTTTTTAGAATGGCGCTACATTTAGTTAGCAATTTTAATTTAATGTAAAAAAATAAAAAAAAAATTATTGTGAAAAATATTTTGGATTTACGAAATGATATAAAAGGTTTATTGTGTAAATTGTCATAATTAGTTTGTCAAAGGTTAATAATATCATAGGTAATGCACAAACTATTAAAAGAATGAACACAAATGCTACTATATATATAAGGATAAGAAGTTTTGTCGGTTTCAATAAAAAATTGACATTTGAAAAAATTGTGTTATAGTCTTAAGAGGATAAATCCATATAAGGAGACGAAAAGTCATGATAAGAAATGATTTAAGAAACGTTGCAATAATAGCACATGTTGACCACGGTAAAACAACATTAGTTGATGAGCTATTAAAGCAAGGCGGAGTTTACAGAGAACACCAAGTTGTTGAAGAAAGAGTAATGGATAATAATGCACTTGAAAAAGAACGTGGTATTACAATTCTTGCAAAGAATACAGCCGCACACTATAAGGGTGTTAAAATTAATATAATAGATACACCAGGACATGCAGACTTTGGTGGAGAAGTAGAACGTGTATTAAAGATGGTAAATGGAGTTGTATTACTTGTTGATGCAGCAGAAGGCCCAATGCCTCAAACACGTTTCGTTTTAGAAAAAGCTTTAGCATTAGGACATAAAATAATAATAGTAATAAATAAAGTTGACCGACCTGACGCACGTTTAAATGATGTTGGAGATGAAGTACTTGAACTTCTACTTGAACTTGATGCAACAGATGAACAGCTTGATAGCCCAATCGTATATTGCTCAGGTAGAGCAGGAACTGCTTCCCTACATCCAAATCAAGAAGGTACTGATTTATCTGTATTATTTGAAAAGATAATAGAGCATATACCAGCTCCAGAAGGTGATGAAGATGGAGAAATGCAATTCTTAGTTTCATCCATTGACTATAATGAATTTATCGGTAGAGTTGGTATCGGTAGAGTTGAACGTGGTTCCATTCGTAAAAATCAAGAAGTTATGATATGTGATTATCATAATATAAGAACACCTAAAAAAGGTAAATTAGTTAACTTATATCAAATTGATGGTTTACAAAGAGTTGCTTGTGAAACAGCGGGTGTTGGTGATATTATCTGTTTTTCAGGTATTGAAGATATTACAATAGGAGATACCGTTACTTCAGTAACGAATCCAGAACCACTTCCATTTGTAAAGATCGGTGAACCAACAGTTGAAATGACATTTGCAGTAAATGATAGTCCATTTGCCGGAAGAGAAGGAAAATTTGTTACTTCACGTCAATTGAAGGATCGTTTATATAAAGAATTATTAAAGGACGTTTCATTAAGAGTTAATGAAGGTGATACAACGGATAGCTTTAGAGTATCAGGACGTGGAGAAATGCATCTTTCAATATTAATTGAAACAATGAGAAGAGAAGGTTTTGAGCTTAGTGCAAGTACACCAAAAGTTCTTATGAAGGTTATTGATGGTAAGAATTGTGAACCAATTGAAAAAATCTTAATTGATGTTCCAGAAGAAAGTGTTGGAGCAGTTGTAGAGAAATTAGGAGCTAGAAAAGGTGAACTAATTCATATGTCCCCATCAGGACTTAGAATGAGAATCGTATATTTAATACCATCAAGAGGACTCTTTGGATATAGAAATGAATTCTTAACAGATACTCGTGGTGAAGGTATTTTAAATACAATATTTGATAGTTATCAACCATATAAAGGTGATATAACAATTAGACGTACAGGATCTCTTGTAGCATTTGAAACTGGAGAAGCGGTATCTTACGGATTATATAATGCTCAAGAAAGAGGAAACCTCTTTATTGGACCAGGAACACCAGTTTACGAAGGTATGGTAGTTGGAGTTTCACCTAAACTTGAAGATATTAATGTTAATGTATGTAAGAGAAAACAAGCAACAAATATGCGTGCATCAGGTAGTGATGATTCATTAAGATTAGTTCCATTTAACAAGATGAGTCTTGAAGAATCATTAGAATTCTTAAGTGAAGATGAATTACTTGAAGTTACACCAAAGAGCTTACGTATAAGAAAAAGAATACTAGACAATGGTTCTAGAGGTAAATCAAATAAAGGTAAAAAATAAAACTTTATAATATATATAAATGAGGGAGCTTGATTTCTTATCAAGCTCTTTTGTCATGAAAAAATAAATTCGTATTGTCTATTTTGTATAGGGGTTAATGTGTGATATTTTTTTCTTAAAATTTAAAAAAGGTATTGACAGGTGTGTATGTGGAGCATATACTGTATATAGACACGATACACAGTCAAGAAAAGGAGTTTAATTTATGAAGTATTTATTGAATGTAAATGGATTGAGTAAGCAATATGATAATTTTAAACTTGATAATGTAAGTTTTGATTTACAACCCGGTTATATTATGGGGCTAATTGGAGCAAATGGCGCTGGTAAATCCACAATTATTAATTCCATTCTAAATATTGTGGTTAAGTCATCAGGCATTGTTAGAGTTTGTGGATATGATCTCGACGTAGATGAAGATATGGCAAAAGATCAAATCGGATATGTAATTGATAATGGGTTCTTTACAGGAATGAGAAAAGCAAAATACTATGTAAATCTCTATAGGAAGACTTATTCGAACTGGGATGAAGTAAAATTCTTGAAATATATAGATGAATTTAAGTTAGATATTAAGAAAACAATGAGAACTTTATCAACAGGTGAAAAGATAAAATTACAATTAGCGG
The DNA here is from genome assembly GCA_029256575.1 of Clostridiales bacterium. Taxonomy (GTDB): domain Bacteria; phylum Bacillota; class Clostridia; order Lachnospirales; family JAQSXR01; genus JAQSXR01. Next base: position 56,972 of record JAQSXR010000030.1, read on the forward strand.
TTGCGTTATCACACAATGCTAAATTATTAATACTAGACGAACCATCAGCTAGTCTTGACCCTGTTTTTAGAAAAGAGTTACTAGATATACTAGCAAACGTAATTAAAGATGGAGATAAAAGTGTTCTTATTTCAACCCATGTAACAAGTGATTTAGACACAATTGCAGATTACATTACTTATGTTGAAGATGGGAGAAAATCTTGATAAACTTAGTAATAAAGAATTGTTTGCTACAGAAATCCCAACGATAGAAGATATTATGTATCATTTATACCTTGAAAAGGAGGCTATCTAAATGAAGAAAAAGTTGCGTGTAATAGACTTTGTTAATAAAGTATTTTTTGTAATTGCATTAGTGATATTTGTCTTTTTTGCAGTAACATTTATAGTGGACGATGAGCAGATACCCTATTATATTGGTAGTCTATTTTCTTTCTTTACTTTAATGATATATCCCTTTGGAAGAGACATTTCTCTTTTGCCCGTTAAGCGAGAGGAAGCTTATAAGAAATCATTAAAAGCAGTTAAGATAGTATTATCAATTTTCTTACTTGTTTTTTTAATAGTTATGTTAATAACAAAATTAATAGTTAAGATAGACACAAGTTATTTTAATTTAATTTTTTCAGTAGAAGTAATCTTCTTTATGATGATGTTTGGTATGTATACTTCACATTTATTTAGAAAAAAATTATCGGATAATAAAGTGATATCTTTTTTTATATGGTTAATAGTAACCATTGTATATTTAGCTATATTCGCTGGGTTCCTATTATTAACAGGAGCATGTTTTAAAAATTATATTAAAATAAACCTTTTAGTTGCAACATTGGGTACTATTTGCTCTGTTTTACTTTTCATTTTTGTAGATAAATTTCGTTATAAGGTTAATATTAAAATAATTAAAAGTTATGATTTCGTGGCAGGAGATGCTGCAACAGCTATAGATTTTGCGAAACAGCATAAAAAATTAAATACGACGAAGGGAGAATAGCAATGGATGTAGTTATAATAAACAATAGCCAAGTTCCAATATATGAGCAGATCATTAATCAAATAAAACTTCAAATTATAGAGGGGAAAATGCATGTAAATTCTCAATTACCTTCCATTAGACAATTGGCGAAAGATTTGCAAATTAGTGTTATCACGACGAAAAGGGCTTATGAAGAGCTTGAACGTGAAGGAATGATATATTCAATGATAGGAAAAGGATTTTATGTGTCAGACCAAAATGTTGAGATTTTAAAAGAAAGACAAATTCAATTAATCGAAAAAGCAATGATAGATATAATAAGAGAATGTAAGAAAGCTGGATTAACGGTTGACAAAGCAGTTGATATGTTAGAGATTCTCTATGAGGGGGAGAACGTATAATGAAGATGCTTGAGGTTAATAATCTTTGTAAAAAATATAAAAAATTTGCATTGAAAGATATAAATTTCTCGATAGAAGAAGGATATGTTATGGGCCTTATAGGGAAAAATGGAGCAGGAAAAACCACATTAATTAAAACAATCATGAATCAAATTCTTAAAACTTCTGGCGAAGTAATTGTTAATGGTTGGGACAATGTAACATATGAAAAAAAAGTAAAAGATATGATAGGGTTTGTATTGGTAGACTTTCCTTACCTTTCTGGAACGACTTTACTTAATAATGGACTATTATTAGGAAGTTATTATTCAGAGTGGAATCAAGAAGTTTTCATTGAATACCTTCAAAGATTCAAATTAAACCCAGAAAAGAATTATGCAGAGTTGTCAAAGGGTATGAAAACTAAATTTCAACTTGCTTTTGCCTTGGCCCATAATCCCAAACTTTTAGTTCTAGATGAACCGACAGCAGGACTTGACCCTATATTTAGAAGAGAATTTATAGACATTTTATGCGACCTAATTAGAGATGAAAAAAAGAGTATATTGTTCTCTACACATATAACAAGTGATTTAGACAAAATAGCTGACTATATTACATTTATTGATAAAGGAGAAATTATTTTTTCAGACTCAAAAGAAAATATTCAAGATAAATATCATATTGTGAAAGGACCAATTTCTTCATTTCATCAGATTAGTAACATGAATTATGTAGGACTCAAAAAGAATGAAACTTATTTTGAAGCTCTTATTTTAGATGCAAATACGCTAAAGGAAGATGATATACTTGGACTAAATATGATTATTCCAAAATTAGAAGATATAATGTTGTTTATGTGTAATGATAATATAAATGGGGGAGTGTCAAACAATGCTTAGACTATTGAAATTTGAGATTAATGAACTTTCACAAAGGAAAGGTATATTAAGAATATGTTTATCAAGTCAGATAATGCTAATAATTCTTATACTAACACTTCCAAAAGAGGTATTATTAACTGTTACCATGGCATTTAGTTCTATCACGAGTATGTTTATTATGTATGCGCTTGATGTAACGAAATCCTTTAGTAACACTCCAGGAACAGATAAAAGAAAATTACTAATATCCTTCCCAGTTACAAGAAGAGAATATGCGTTTCGATCGATAGTTCTATATACTGCCTATATAGGAGCACAAGTAGTAGTTGTTGTAATACCAGCATTAATTGCAGCCATAAAAACACCAGGCATATTAGTCGTAATTCCTGTATTAGCATTAGGTATTATAATATCTTTAGGTGCAATTGTCGGTGCTATGTTTATATTTTCTTTTGTTACAGGGACGAGTGTTAAGTCTGCCGTATTGTCAATAATTGCAATCATGCCACTGTTCATATATGTAGGGTATTTAATTGGTTATTCTTCAGTTGATGGGAAATTACCAAGCATTTGGATCTGTTTAATTGCATTGTTAGTATATGTGCTAGGAGTTTTTGTTGAGTTGGTTGTGACTCCAAGAATCGATTAATAGGAGTAATGAAATGAATAGAGTACAATATTATAGGTTTGGTGAAAATATTGGAATGGTGTTGAAAAAGATTACTATAATGGTATAATTGTTAGGTATATGTTTCGTATATATATAAATAACGGTTACTCATCATACAATAAAAAGGAGCAAGGCAATGATCGACACTAAAACCTATGATTTTAAAAGATATGCCTTTATTTTATTTTTTCCTATATCAATCTTGTATATGGAAATAATTTTTAAAGTTGCAATATATAAAACAATATTTAACATAGGATTGTTATATATGATTGCATTTACAATTCCATTAAGTTTAATTTTATATGTTTTTGCAACCGCTTATAGTTTGAAAGTAAATAAAAATATAGCAATTTTATTATCATCCCTTGTGACGATAATTTACATATCGCAATTAGTATACCAACGAATTTTCTATACCTATTACTCATTATATTCAGTTGGTGGGGCTGGGCAAGTATTTCAATTTTGGAGAGAGGTACTTTTAACAATTAAGAACAATGTATTTATGATTTTGTTATTTCTAATACCACTAATGATACTTATTATTTGTGGGAATAGATTTGTACCAGTAAATAAAACCAAATTAGAATATAAAGTTGTTTTTGCAGGGATTGCGGTAATGTTACAATTTATTGTAGTAGGAGTTGTACATATAGATAATACAGGTGATTTGAGTAGCAACTACTTATATAATGAGACTTTTATGCCAGACGTTGCAGTCAATAGATTTGGATTAGTAACCTCTATGAAATTGGATCTTAAAAATTTGTTGTTTGGAATAGATACCCCTGCTTTTTCTGAAGATTTTTTGGATGATTTTGATGATAATGATTCTTATATTAGAGAATATCCAAGGTATTTCTCAAAAGAAGAATTAGGATTTCCAGTTTATTTGGATAAAACAATTCTTAATCTACCTGCATATTTTCCACCAAATATAGATGTAACTGGTAGAGAAAATGTTGTAAGCTATAATGCAATGGACATTGACTTTGAAAGTTTGTCAACGAGTGAAAAAGATGAGAATGTCTCAATCATGCACAAGTATTTCAATAGTATAGAACCTACAAATAAGAATAAATATACAGGAAGATTTAAAGGAAAGAATTTAATAATGATCACAGCAGAGGGCTTTTCGACATGGGCAATTGATCCCGTGCTAACGCCAACGTTATATAAAATGGTTCAAGAAGGATTTAACTTTACTAATTTTTACACACCTATTTGGGGGGTAAGTACTTCTGATGGTGAATACGTAACTTGTACAGGGCTTATACCCAAGTCTGGAGTGTGGAGTTTTTATCGCTCGGGATCAAATTTAATGCCATTCACAATGGGAAATCAGTTTTCTAAACTTGGATATGGAACACGAGCATATCATAACCATTCCTATACATATTATAGTAGAGATGTTTCCCACCCGAATATGGGGTATACGTATAAGGGTGTTGGTAATGGATTAGAGATTAAAGAATCTTGGCCGGAATCAGATTTAGAGATGATAAATGTAACAATGCCAGAGTTTATAAATGAACAACCATTTCATACCTATTACATGACAGTAAGTGGGCATCTACAATATAACTTTGGTGGGAACGCAATGGCTGCGAAGAATAAAGAATTGGTTAAAGATTTACCTTATTCAGAAGCGGTTAAAGCATATATTGCATGTAATATAGAATTAGATAAAGCAATGGAAGCCTTACTGGCAGAGCTCGAGGCAGAAGGAATTGCCGAAAATACAGTAATATCTATAAGTCCAGACCACTATCCATATGGTTTAACAGTAGAAGAAATGTCAGAAAGAGCAGGCAGTGATGTAGAGACGAATTTTGAAATGTTTCATACGACATTTATTCTTTGGAATAAGGGAATGAAGCCAACTACAGTGGATAGACCATGTTCTAGTTTAGATATTATGCCTACATTATCAAATCTATTTGGACTAGAATTTGATTCAAGATTATTTATGGGAAGAGATATATTCTCTGATTCAGATCCATTAGTAATTTTCTCAAACAGAAGCTGGATTACTGACAAGGGGAGATATAATTCAATTAAGAAAGAATTTACTCCGAATGATGGTGTAGTAGTTGATGAAGAGTATAGAAAAAAGATATCTAAGATTGTAAATGATAAATTCACATTTTCAACTATGATTTTAGACTATGATTATTATGAGAAAGTAATAGTAAAATAAATTGCTGGAGTTATGTGTACATCTTTAAATACTAAGATGTACGGATAACTCCTTTATTATTTGAGATAGATATTAATGTCAAATTAGTTCGTAATAAGGTATAATAAGGATATAATAGTTCTGATCAAAAAGGCATTTGAGAAATTTATAACAGGAAGGTATGATAGTATGAGAACATTAAAAATTAGTGAATTAAAGCAGGGGATGGTTTTAGCAGCACCAATCTTTGTAAAAGAAAAGTTGATGCTTAAAATTGGTACTAGATTGACTAAGGGTATGATACAAAATCTTATTGCAACAGGGTTAACGGAAGCTGATATAGCGGATCGATATACATTGTTAGTAAATCCCAAGGAGACACTGACACCTATACTTGATCGATATATGCAAATGGGGATTTTGAAAATGGCACCAGATGATATTGAAGCGAATAAATGTGATAAAATGGTTGAAGTTTCAAAGCGGGCAAGAAAAATTGCAAGTGAGATAGTAAGGATGGATGATGTACTAGACTTATGCGTTCAAATGCAGATAACGGATAATAAAAATATACTTTGCCATGGTATTAATACTTCTATTTTAGCAATGCTTGTAGCAGGGGCAATGGATTTATCGGAGAAAGAGATACGAGATATAGGGGTTGCTGGGTTGTTGCAAAATCTTGGGGTTTGCGAAATGCCTTTTTTAATTAATAAAAAAGATTTGAATAAGCAAGAAGAACTGCTTTGGAAAGAGCATAGTACATATGGCTATTATTTTGCACTTCAGAACAATATATCTCATGATATTGCAAATCTGATTTTATATCATCATGAACGCTATGATGGAACCGGATATCCAAAGCAGCTAAAAGCAAATGAAATACCATTAGGAGCAAGAATATTGAATTTATGTTGTGATTATGATAAGTTGGTAACAATAAAAGGTAGTGAGCCTTATTATGCAATTGAATATATATATGGCGGTAGCGGAAGTTATTATGATAAAGATGTTGTAAATGCATTTACTCAGAATATATCGGTATATCCATTAGGATCTTTAGTTAGACTTACAACAAAAGAAATTGGAGTTGTAGTTAATGTTCGAAAGAATCAAGGGCCAAGACCAATGGTTCAAGTTTATTATAATAGAGTAAATAAGCCACTTTCAGTACCGAAAGTAGTTGACTTAGCAGTAGAAAAGACTATATTTATCGAGGAAATAATCACATTAGTTTGATAATAATAGTGGAATAAGAATATGATAAAAATATGTGGCAGGGGACTTATACGCATGGCAAGACTAATTAAGTATTTAAGTAAATTTAATAAGCAATTGTTTATTGGTTCAATATTTAAATTGATTGAGGCTGTCTTTGAACTTATTGTCCCACTCGTAATGGCGAAGATAATTGATGTTGGGGTTAAAAATAAAGACATTGGTTACGTTATTAAGATGGGTGGAGTTATGATAGCTCTTGGAATTTTAGGATTTTTGTGTGCATTGATTTGCCAATACTATGCAGCCAAAGCTTCACAAGGATTTGGGACGATAATTAGAAATGAACTATTTAGGCATATTAATAAACTTTCCCATTCTGATATTGATAAATTTGGGACTCCAACATTAATAACCAGATTGACAAATGATGTTAACCAATTACAACTAGCTGTTGCAATGCTTGTGAGGCTTGTTACGAGAGCACCTTTTTTAGCGATAGGTGCTCTTGTTATGGCAATAATTCTAGATATAAAATTAGCGCTTATTTTTCTAACGGTAATACCTATTATTGTTCTGATTTTATACTTTGTTATGTCTAAATCTGTACCTTTTTACCGTGTTATACAGAAGAAACTAGATAGAGTATCTTTAATTACAAGGGAGAATCTTGATGGTGCAAGAGTAATACGATCCTTGTCAAAAGAAGAAGCAGAGCTTAATAGATTTGAAATAGCAAGTGATGATGTGGCGCAAACTGCAGTTAAAGTTGGGAAACTAGAGGCATTATTAAATCCACTTACATTTATGGTGTTGAATGCTGGAATCATTGCGATTATATGGTTTGGAGGGGGTAGAGTGTATGAAGGCTCTCTATCACAAGGAAAAATTATAGCATTCGTAAATTATATGACACAAATTTCACTAATGCTAGTAATAATCGCGAACCTTGTAGTTATATTTACAAAGGCAGCAGCGTCTGCATCAAGAGTTATAGAGGTATTTGAAACCAAGACATCGATAGAAGAAATAAATAATAATACTATTCAGATACATGAAGACATTAACCAACCTAAAATAGAATTTAAGAACGTTAGTTTTTCCTATGAAGGGTCAGAAGAATACAGTATTGAAGGTTTATCCATAAAAATAAACAAGGGTGAAACAATTGGTATTATTGGAGGAACCGGTTCTGGTAAATCAACAATAGTTAACTTAATACCGCGGTTTTATGATGTAAGTACGGGGGAAGTCCTCATCGACGGTATTAATGTAAAAGATTATTCCTTTGAACAAATTAGAATGCAAATAGGGGTTGTTCCACAAAGAGCAGTATTATTTACCGGTACAATATTGGAGAATATGCGTTGGCGAGATGAGAAGGCAACCACAGAAGAAATTAATAAAGCACTTGAAATTGCACAAGCAACTGAATTTATAAATAAGCTACCAGAAGGTCTCAATAAAATGATAAACCAAGGTGGGAAAAATTTGTCGGGAGGGCAAAAGCAAAGGCTAACAATAGCAAGAGCGTTGGTTGGTAACCCTCAGATACTTATTCTTGATGATAGCGCGAGTGCATTAGATTATGCTACAGATGCATCTCTTAGACATGCAATCAAAGATGAAACAAAAGGAATGACTGTATTAATGGTTTCTCAAAGAGCATCAACAGTCAAAAATGCAGATAGAATTATAGTACTAGAGGATGGAAAAGTAGCAGGAATTGGTACGCATAATGAACTTTTAGATACATGTGAGGTCTATAGAGAAATTTGCCTTTCACAGTTGAGTTCTGAGGAGGTGAAGAGATAATCCTATGGGTTATCGGATTTATGGATAAAGGTATTTTGAAACGAATATTATCATATACAAGACCTTATAAATTTTATTTGTTTCTAGCATTTACGGGAGCTATTATAAGTATCACATTTACCCTGCTAGGGCCAGTATTGATTGGAAATGCAATTGATTTAATTATAGACGAAGGATTCGTAGATTTTAAAGGTATATTAAAGATACTAATAATGCTGTCTGCAACTTTTTTCTTAGCGGCCTTGTTTCAATGGATTTTGTCATTGTGTACGAATAAAATTACTTACAACACAATTAGGGATATTAGGAATGAAGCATTTGATAAAATTCATAAGGTTCCCCTTAAATATATTGATACAAAATCTCACGGAGATATTATTAGTCGAGTTGTAAATGATATCGACCAAATATCACAAGGGTTACTTCAAGGAATGACGCAGCTCTTTACTGGTGTCGTAACAATAATTGGAACACTTATATTTATGGTATTTACAAATTTAACAATAACGATAGTAGTAGTTATATTAACACCACTGTCTTTATTCGTTGCAGGATTTATTGCGAAGAGGTCACGAGACTTATTCGGTGTGCAATCGAGGACACAAGGAGAACTAAGTGGATACATCAATGAAATAGTAGGAAATCAAAAAGTAGTTACCACATTTAATTATGAAGATAGAGCACAAGAAACATTTGAGGAAATTAATAACAGGTTATATAAAAGTGGAGTAGATTCACAATTCATATCATCCTTGACAAACCCAAGTGCAAGAGTCGTGAACTCTGTAGTTTATGCAGTAGTTGGAATTCTTGGAGCAATAAATGCAATTCATGGAGGATTAACAATAGGCCAGATTTCTTGTTTTCTCACATATGCAAATCAATATACAAAACCTTTTAATGAAGTAAGTGGTGTACTTGCACATCTTCAGACAGCCTTTGCATCAGCACAAAGAGTATTTGATATTATTGATCAACCTATTGAAATACCTGATGAAGAAGATGCAATTCAATTTGTAAATTGTAAAGGGGATGTTACTTTAGAAAATGTATCATTTTCATATAATCCAGAGATTAAGTTATTGGAAAATATTAATTTACAAGTAAAACCAGGATACAAAATTGCAATCGTAGGACCAACAGGATGTGGTAAATCAACAATCATTAATTTACTAATGAGGTTTTATGACGTGGATAGTGGAGAAATCAAAGTTGATAATATTAATATTAGAAATATGCAAGAAACATGGCTTTTCGCAGGAAGTATTAGAGACAACATTGCTTATGGCAAACCAGAAGCAAACCTTGATGAAATAATAAGTGCCGCGAAAGCATCACATGCACACAGCTTTATAAAACGCTTACCAAAAGGCTATGATACTATAATAACGGAAGGTGGTTCCAATATATCACAGGGGCAGAAACAATTATTATGTATAGCAAGAGTTATGTTAACATTACCGCCTATGTTAATTCTAGATGAAGCCACAAGTAGTATAGATACAAGGACGGAAATACGTATTCAAAAAGCATTCACAAAGCTAATGGAAGGAAGAACAAGCTTTGTCGTAGCACACCGATTATCCACTATTAAAGAAGCAGATGTAATA
>JAQSXR010000031.1 GCA_029256575.1 Clostridiales bacterium
AACATATGATTCTGGACTAATTCGGAGTGATTTAAATGCAAATTATATTGTCCTTAATCCAGAAATATTAGAGATAAAAAAGGATGGTACTCTAGTACCGAAAAGCCCTGGAAAAACAGAAGTCATTTATAGTAATAACAATATTAGTACCTCAAAAGTGATTAATGTGGATGCAGATTTAGTGAGTACAGTCAAAATAAGTTTTATAGTTGAAGTGCCTGACGATACCCCGGAAGATGCAAGAGTAGGGTGCGATACGTATTCTCCTATACACTTGGAGTTACATAGAGATTCTTCCAACCGATATATAGGGAGCTATCGGGTAAAGCGAGGGTTAAACGTTAACTACAAAATTCGAGGGTTTATAGATGGACAATTCCTGACAGAGCAAGACGCTAGTAACAAAAGTATTCCATATCGTAACTTGCATGCAGTGAAAGATGAAGCAATTCATTGTAAAGTGTTGAATTGGGGGAATTAGATGAAGGGATATAGAGAATGAGAGGGAATAATAGAGTTCGTAATCATGTGTTATCACTAGCATTACCGATTGTGTTTGAACAAATTGCCATCCTTTTGTTAGGCATAATAAATACCATTATGGTAGGGCGTCTTGGTAAGGAAGCGGTTGCTGCAGTTGGAAATGTTGATATGATAAGTAGATGTATATTTCCTTTGTTTGCAGGATTAGCTACGGGAGGAACCATATTAATTGCTCACTCAATCGGTAAGGAACATAAGGAAGAAGCATGTGATATCGCCAAGCAGGCACTATATTCAGGTATTATTTTATCAATTGTCGTCACGATTGTTTTATTGATAACCAGAAATCCTATACTGCATCTTTTATTTGGTGATGTAGAAGCTTCTGTGATGAATTTAGCAAAACCGTATTTTAAGATCACAATATTATCTTATCCATTTATGTTTATATATTATGTTGCAAATGGTGTAATGCGTGGTAGTGGAGAAACAAAAACACCATTGAAAGTTACTATTATAATGAATATAGTTAGCGCTGTTCTAAGTTATTTCTTTATATATGGACTAAACATGCATGTTATTGGAATTGACATTGATTTAGCAGGGTTAGGAGTAAAAGGGGCAGCCATTGGAATAACAGTTGCCAGGGCATGTGGTGCATTAATAAATGTATTTATTTTATTAAAGGGGAAAAGAAGAATACGTATTCTGCAATGGAAGAAGTGGAACATTAGATTCGATATATTCTCTAAAATATTAAGATTGGGAATCCCCTATGGGATGGAACAATTTGCTATGCAAACAGGAAAGTTAATGTTACAGGTTTTAATAACTGGTATGGGGACGGTTGCAATTGCTGCGAATACATTAGGAATGTCGATAATGTCCCTTTGCATTACACTGGGATATGGCTTTAACCTTGCTGCTGTTACTTTGACAGGACAATCAATCGGCGCAGGAAAGCCAGAGGAGGCGAATACATATACCAAAGAAATTCTCAAAATCAATTTATTCACTTTATCATGCATAAGTATATTAATTATTATCTTTGTTCCTCATCTTCTATCCATATATACCAATGACAAAGAAGTAATAGCTTGTGGCACAACAATTATTCGAATCTATGCATTATCACAGCCATTCCTCGCTATTGTACAGGTGCTCACCGGTTCACTAAGAGGCGCAGGAGATACCAAATATCCTATGTTTACAACCTTAATTGGTGTATGGTTTTTTAGAGTTCTATTTGGATACATATTAGGCGTATTATTCGATTTAGGGATTAATGGTATATGGATAGCAATGAATATCGATCTCATAATCAGAGCCATTCTATATATGATTCGATATAGAAAAGGTGGTTGGCGAAAAATATGGATTGAAGAGAATATTTAGTTTGCAAAGAGAAGAAGTGATGCTTTTATAGTAAATATGAAAAGAAGTAATAAATAAAACATAAAAACATTTTAATAGAATGTTAAATTAGGAGGATTTTATGAAAAAATTATCATTAGTATTGGTTGTCATTTTAGTATTTGGGCTGACAGGATGTAATAAGAGTTATACAAATGTCGCTCCTGCAAATGTAATCGAAACAAATACCACAGACAGCAAGGATATGGGGCCAGAAGAGGGGGCAAAACTTACTATATGGGAAGATAGTGATACAAGAATTGCTTACATGGAGTATGTTGCAGAAAAGTTTACTGAAAAATACGGTATTGAAGTAAAAGTCCAGAAGGTTGTTGATTACACAAGTAGAATGGTTCAGGATGCACCTGCCTATATGGGACCAGATTTATTGGAAGCACCACACGATCAGGTTGGTACGCTATTAACGGCGGGATTAGTTCAACCAAATGATACAACAGTGGACAAGGTAAAGACTGACTTTGTTGAAACGGTCAATGATTGCCTAGTGTATGATGGAAAGTTATATGGATATCCGCTGACGTTAAATACATATGCAATGATTTATAATAAAGATATCGTAGGGGAAAAGGGACCTGAAACATTTCAGGAAATTATTGAATTTGCAAAAGAGTTTAATAATCCGAGTGAAAATAAATATGCATTAATGTGGCAAGTTAGTAGTTCCTATTTTTCACATTGCTTTATAGCAGGCTATGGTGGATATGTGTTTGGAAATAATGGAACTAACCCAAATGATATTGGACTAAATACAAAAGAAGCAATTGAAGGAGTAACCTTCTTTAAATCGCTTAAATCAATCTTGGATGTTAATAGTGCAGATACGGCATATCAATTAATCGATGGGTTATTCACGAGTGGCAAGGTTGCATATGTAATTAGTGGTCAATGGTCGGTATCTCAATATGAGGAAGAAGGAATGAATGTTGGAGTTTGCCCATTGCCAAAAATGGATAATGGTAACTATCCAGCGAGTTATTTAGGTGTACAGACTTTATATGTTAATGCATACACCAAATATCCAAATGCATCCAAATTATTTGCAGAAATGGCAAGTTCAGAAGAAATGCTTAAAATGAGATATGAGATAACGAAAGAAGTTCCTGCCATGACTTCAATAATTGAAAGTCAAGAAATTAAGGAGGATAAAACAACATTAGCTTTTATGGAGCAAGCCAAGAGGGCGGTACCTATGCCTTCTATACCACAAATGAATTTAGTATGGGGTTCTTATCAAAGTGCATTACAATCAATATGGGATAGTGGAACTGATCCCAAGGCAGCCATGGACAAATGTGTTGAATTAATTACACATTACATACAGAAGTAATGATTGAGAAAGTTGGTGGATGATGAAGAAATCGAAGAAGGCCGCACTGCTTTCCGCTCTTTTTATGGGACTAGGGCAGATAAGTAATAAAAGGATAGTAAAAGGAATATTATTTGCAGCCATTGAAGTATATGTGCTTATAATTGGTATCCCGTATTTTATGTTTTCGTTTTGGGGTTTAACAACTCTTGGTGAGACACCACAGTATTTTGTTAATGGAATGGCATATGGTGATCATTCAATCAGATTATTAATGAATGGAATATTAGCTATAATAATATTAATCGTATTTATAGGGATATATGTAGCAAATATTATAGATGCATATAAAACTGCACGTGCCATGGAGGAGGGAAAATATAGTTATAAGAAAAAGAAATTCCTCGATAAAATAGATGGAGCATTTCCGAAAATTGTTCTTGCACCTGCAGTGATAGCTTGTCTATTCTTAGTAGCTTTTCCTTTGATCTGCTCCTTTGCGATTGCATTTACAAATTACTCAAGTCCATATCATATACCACCTAAAACACTAATTAATTGGGTAGGATTTGATAATTTTAAAGACCTATTTACTATGGATATGTGGCGAGGAACTTTTATACCTGTTGTTATTTGGACTGTTATATGGGGAGTCGTATGTACAGGGTTAACATATTCTTGTGGATTATTTCTTGCTATCATAACAAATTCGAAGTTAATAAAGTTTAAAAAACTTTGGAGAAGCATTTTGGTTTTACCAATGGCTATGCCAGGATTTATTTCATTATTAATTTTTCGACTTGCTTTTAATGGAATGGGACCAATAAATAAATTGTTAACAAATATGGGATTTGAAAAAGTATCATGGCTGACAGATCCAACAATTGCAAAAGTTGTATTGATAGCAGTAAATCTATGGTTAAGCTGTGCTGGTACAATGGTATTCATGTCTGGAATTCTTGCGAGTATTTCACCAGATTTGTATGAAGCAGCTTCTGTGGATGGGGCAACAGAAACACAAAAATTCAGAAAAATTACGTTGCCATTAGTTCTTTATTCTACAGCTCCTATTCTTGTTATGAACTTAGCGGGAAGTTTTAGTAATTTTGGTGTTATATACTTGCTTACAGATGGTGGACCGGCAAATCCAAATTATCAATATGCTGGTTCGACGGATATTCTATTATCATGGGTATATAAGATGACAATGAATGTAAATCAGTACAGTATGGCAGCATCAATCTCAATATTGATTTTTATATTTATTGCAATCGTTGCAATATTTAATTTAAAAAGGACACGATCCTTTAAAGAGGAGGACATGATAGGATGAAAACGAAAAATCATTTTTTTCGCAAGATACTTGCATACTTTATTATTCTTACATCGTGCTTATTAGTAATGATTCCTATCATATGGATTGTATTAGCATCTTTTAGCTCTGGAAATAGCCTTTATAGTGAAGGAGGTACTTTAACTAAACCTTCCTTGATTCATTATAAAGAATTACTTAGTACAACTAATTTCGGATTGTGGTATTTTAATACATTTAAGATTGCAACCATTAATATGATTTTATCAGTATTTCTATCTATGGGATCCGCATATGTATTTTCTAGATTCCGTTTTAAAGGAAGAAAACTTGCATTATCAACTACGATGATTATGCAGTTGTTTCCTAGTATAATGGGTATGATAGCGATATACTTATTGCTACAAATGATAGGATTACTTGACACACATATGGGGTTGATTCTTGTATACGCAGGAGGACAGATACCATTTAATACGTGGCTTGTAAAAGGATATTTAGATAGTATTCCAAGAAGCCTAGATGAAGCTGCAAAGATGGATGGAGCACGAAACATTACAATCTTTAGCAAGGTGATAATACCGATAGCGAAACCTATAATTACATATCTAGCGTTAACGAATTTTATAGCGCCTTGGATGGATTTTATGTTACCACAACTTGTACTTAGAAGTCCGCATAAGAAGACACTTGCTATTGCTTTATACAGTATGGTTGCGGGTCAACAAAATACTGAATTCACATCATTTGCAGCAGGGGCGGTTATGGTAGCTTTGCCGATTACATTATTATTTGTATATCTTCAAAAATATATAGTAGTTGGACTTTCTTCAGGAGCTAGCAAAAGCTAGAATCATTCGAAGAAAGTGAATATATTTTTATTTCTTGTTCTTATTTTTTAACATCTGTACTATTTTAAATTTTATACCATATGTAATTGAAAAAACGAATGCACCTAAAAGAAAAATAGTAACTGATATAGATTCCAATTGCCCTCCTCTCCTCATGGTTTCATTGGCTGAATAATACCATTGCTTCATAAAGTATTCCTTATTTGCTGTTAACGCTGTATCATCTATTATTACGATTAAGATAAAAGATACAATAGCAATTACCAATAAAGCTGTATTCGTTGATATAGGTAGCTTAGATATTAATTTATCGAAATACAAAGCAAAAATAATTAAAGCAAGAATGTATATAAAAAATATCAGCATATGTCCTCCTACTTTGTTAGTGTCTTTTGGTATTTAAATCCTAGCACTTATGTACTTCTTTGTACAGAAATATATATAGTTAATCCCTAACTCTCGTAAAATGGCTTTTGCCTCGAATTGAAGCAATATCTAATCAATATTCATTAAGGGGGCTATATAGGGTGAATATAACCTTCAGGACGAATATTGCTTGTATATTCGTTTTGGTATTTATATAATAAGAGAAGATTAGAGAATATTTTATGTTACTATTTTTAAGCCATATTCTTGTGTATTTCTATTTAGAGACAATGGAATGTTGTAAATTTGATGGAAATGGTAATGTATCTTACTTATTCCAAATCATATAAAGGAGGCAAATCATTATGAAACAATATGTAGTAGACGCATTTAGCGATAAAGTATTTGGAGGAAACCCAGCAGCTGTATGTGTAATGGATCAATGGTTATCGGATGAATTAATGATGAACATTACCATAGAAAATAATTTATCCGATACAGCATTTGCAGTAAAAGAGAAAGATAAGTATAAATTACGTTGGTTCACTCCAGGCGGTGAAGTTGATTTATGTGGTCATGCAACCTTAGCATGTGCCTATATCATTTTTAATTATGTTGAGACTGACTTACAGAGAGTCGTATTTAGTACAATGAGTGGAGATTTGATAGTGAATAAATATGATGATTTGTATGAACTAGATTTACCAGCTTATGATTTGAGAAAAGCAGAAATTACGCAAGAAATGATTGAAGCAATTGGAGCGACTCCGATTGAAGCATATTTGGGGCGAGATTTACTTTGCATATTTGACAACGAGGATACGATTCGTTATATGAAACCAAATATGGATAAATTAAAACAAATAGATGGGCTTTTATTGCAAGTAACAGCAGCTGGACGTGAAGTAGATTGTGTGTCACGTAGCTTTGCTCCTAAATTAAGTATTCTGGAAGACCCTGTCTGCGGTTCAGGGCATTGCCATATCGCTCCATACTGGATCAACAAACTTAATAAACAACAGATTGTTGCTTACCAAGCTTCAAAAAGGGGAGGAACCCTTTATTGTAGTATGGAAAAGGATAGGGTCAAACTTAGTGGCAAGGCTTCCTTGTATTCCATAGCAGATATTAATATTGGTTAAGCAACAAATAATTAATTGCAAATGACAACACAATTTTGGCAGAGGGAAGCATTTATAATTGAACTAAATAGAGACATTTGGAATCTTGGAGAAGGAAAAAGCAAGATATGATTGAATCTCGAAAGAAAAAGATTTTGCTGAATATTACTTATTAGGAACGTTAATTAGTACAGCCGTAGTAATTGTTGTATCATTCATATTATAGAAAACGGAGGAAGAAAGCTTATGGGTAATATTAGTTTGTTGGTAGTAGATGTCCAAAATGCATTGATTAAGGAACATCCTTATAATGAGCAGAGAGTAATTGATAATATTAAAAAACTTATTTTAATGGCAAGAGATAATAAGATAGAAGTTATATATGTGCGTCATGATGGTGGAGAGGGTGACGAACTTGAACAGGGGACAGATGGTTGGAATATTTATAAAGACATAGCACCTAACATGAGTGAATTAATCTTCGAAAAGCAGTATAACAGTGCATTCCTCAAAACAGGATTAAGAGAATATTTTGATGACAAGGAGATAGACACCATTATATTGATGGGACTTCAAACAGAATACTGTATTGATGCAACATGTAAAAGTGCCTTTGAAAATGGATATAAAATAATTATACCCGAAGAAACAAACACAACTTTTGATAACGAGTATTTATCTGGTGAGAAACTTTATGAGTTCTATAATTATAAGATATGGGATAAACGTTTTGCTGATGTACTTCCAATGGACGCTGTAATAAAAGTTTTACTCGAATGCAAACGATATTGATTTATTGAGAAGCAACCTAGAGGAGATAACACTCTTCTAGGTTGCTTTATTCTTGACTTTTGAAGGAATTATTGAGTAGGGCAAATCTCCTTAACATCAAAACAAAATTATGTGAATATATTTAAAAAGGAGGGATTTAAATGAAATTAATTAAAACGATAGTTTGTCTAGGACTTATTTTTACACTAATGTTTACCTTAGTTAGCTGTTCACCTCGCAATAAGAAAAAGGATATGAAAGAGGATGAACTTGATCTTGATATTGGGAAAAATGATAATATGGAGATCAAAGATGTGAATGGTAATTTGGTTTTTGAAAACATGGAATGGGATGAAGCTAAAATGCACGGTATTAAAGTACCGAAGGCAGAGCTGGAGACTTTTGTAAGTTTAGAGAGTGGAACTGCATACAGTTTTACGGGAATGCTAGCAGAAGATGCGAAAGAATATATTAAGGATATTATAGAGGCTGGATTTACATATAATATTTTTGAAATGGATGAATATAATTATTCAGGCATGAACGAGGAAGGAGCTATAATAAACTTTTATTATGATAATGTGTTAGGAGAAGGAACCATTCTTTCAGGTAAGGGAGAAGTCCCTTCAAGTGTCAGCAATAACGGAGGAGTTTTTGAAACGGTAGAGGTGAAGTGGGAAAGCAACATAATTGGGGGTATCCCTGATCCTGGTACTAAGTTAACAGCCTTTGCAACAGAAGAGGGAGCAACCTATTACACATTTGAGAACCTTGAGAACTATACAGAATTTGTTGAATTAATTAAATCAAGTGGATTTACAGTAGATGTAAATGAAGTTGTTGGTGATAATTATTATACGTTTACTGCGTTCAATAGTGAAGGAGACGATATTTCATTTATAACATCAGAAAATGGGTCTACTATAAATTATACGAGTTACGATTAAAATAAAGAGCTAGGCAGTTCATTAGAATGGCAGCCTGAGGAACTGTTTGAAACAATTTACAAATGGAATACTGGGCAAGAAAGTGCGGATGGGACTGCTAACAGTATTCAAAGGATAGTTCGACTTTATTTAAATGAGTAGAAGTGTTGTACCGAATGTGACAAATATATTACTGAATCATGCCTTATATTGACAACAACACTAAATTATGGTATTTTTAAGAAAGAAAAATTCGAAAGGAGAACAAGAAAATGATTAAGTTAATGAAACTAAGCGAGGTAACAAACATTTAACTGAATATTGGGCAATGCGATTGATGGGTGTTTGACACCTGCATTTGTGTTACCGTCTTAACAAACCTTTCGTGAATCGTGAACTCAAAATATAGTAGTCACATCAGATTTTGGTGTGGCTATTTTTGCGCCGCAATGATCAACATAAATGGTTGTTTTTGCGGTATTTTTGTACCCATTTTCAGGAAAATGTAAAATGTTTGTAGAGAAATGGAGAACAACAACAATGGAATTAAATTTAGATGTAAAAAGAGATTTAGTTTGCAGTAAAGCAGATCTTAAATCAAAGCAAATTACGATTAAACAATATCAGACATACAAGGAGAAACAAGAATGGAAAAATTATTACAATATGGATATATACCAACTGCAGATACACAAAGCTATCAGGTAGCACGTATCACCGCAGTACACAGAGAGAGATTTGAAATAGTATGCGAAAAAGGATTCACATATGCACGTTTGAAAAGTTCGGTTTATTTTGTAAACAATGAACGAAATGACGATATTACTGGAACGGCAGAGTATCCTACAGTAGGAGATTTTGTACTAATTCAATATAATGAAAGTGGAGACAGTACAATAGTAAGAACACTAGAGAGAAAGTCCTACTTTGCTAGAAAAGACCCATCATCAAAATTACACAAATCAGAAAATAGCGATTCATTTCAGGCAGTAGCAGCAAATTTTGATTATGTTTTTATTTTATCATCATTAAACCATGATTTAAATATTGGTAGATTGGAACGGTATTTAACGCTTAGCTGGCAAAGTCAAGCAATTCCAGTAATTATACTTACAAAAGCCGATGTGGCAGAAGAATATGAAGATCTGGTGAAAGAAGTTGAGAAAATAGCAGGTTATGCTGCTGTATATACAATAAGCTCAAAGACTGGTGTAGGGCTTGAAGAACTCAACGAATATTTAAAACCAAGAAAGACCATTGTGTTTCTAGGATCATCCGGTGTTGGTAAATCTAGTTTAGTAAATGCTTTAGCAGGTGAGGAAGTTATGAAGGTGAATAACATAAGAGAAGATGATTCGAAAGGACGTCACACCACCACCCATAGACAATTGATTAAGTTAGAGAATGGGGTAATGATCATAGATACTCCAGGAATGCGTGAACTTGGAATGTGGGATGTAACGGAAGGAATAGGGGAAGCATTTTCTGACATAGATCAGTATATGGGGAAATGTAAATTTAATAACTGTTCCCATCAAAATGAACCTGGATGTGCTATAAAAGAAGCCATGGAAAATGGTGAACTTTCGTTAGAACGATGGGAAAGCTACAATAAACTTAAAAAAGAAGCAAGATATAGTGACAATAAAGTAGATTATAGTATCATGGATAAAAAAGCAGGCAAACAATTTAGTAAGTGGAATAAACAACAAAAGAAAGCTGGTAAAAATAGAAACTAAATACAGTTATACAGTATTAGTGAGGGACAAATAAAAGCAAAGTAGGATAGGAATTTAATTTCACATTAGAGTATTATTTATCCAAGGAGGTGATCAAATGGATTTTATTCAAAGCTTACAGCACTCGATTGACTATATGGAAAGTCATTTATTAGACGCAATAACTTACGAAGATGTAGCCAAATATGTTCATATGTCTAGCTATCATTTTCATAGGACATTTAGTTTGCTTACTGGAATGACGGCAAATGAGTATATTAGAAACAGAAGATTATCTATGGCTGGACAAGAGCTTTCAATCTCTTGCATTAAGGTAATTGATATTGCTCTAAAATATGGGTACGATTCACCAGAAAGTTTCACAAAAGCATTCACAAGATTTCACGGTGTTTCACCTAATGTAGCAAGACGTGCAGGTATGAAACTAAAGTCATTTAACCGCCTTACTATTAAAATAAAACTGGAAGGTGGAACTACAATGGATTACAGAATTGAGAAGAGAGAGCCATTTAAATTATTATCAAAAGTTACAAAGTTTAGAAATGAGATAATTTCAGAAGAGGGAAACACTGAAATCCCGGATTTTTGGAAAAAATGTAGTGAAGATGGAACATTTGATGTACTACGACTTAACACAAATAAACACGATGTGTATGGAGTTTGTGCACCAATTTCAAAAGAAAGTACACATTTTGATTATGGAATTGGTATGGTATATATGGGTGATAGTGCTGAGATTCCAGAAGGATATTCAATATGGGAGGTTAAGCCTACGTTATGGGCTGCTTTCAAATGTATCGGAGATTCAGGGGAATGCATTGGTGACACTTGGCAAAAAATCTTCTCAGAATTCCTTCCAAGTTCGGACTATACAATGCTGGATGATACAGACTTTGAACTTTATTCAGAATGTGAAGACAACGACTGTTTTTGTGAAATATGGATTCCAGTTGAGAAAAAATTATAGTAAGCACAAAATCAATCAAGTAAAATTAAACAGCTTAATCTTAAATGCATATCTAGGCTTTCAACAAGCCTTATATGCATTTTTTCACATTTGTACATATTTCCATACAATCGTAATCATGTTATAATTAGATAAATTTTGGCTAAAAAGACAAGATGTAAGGTGTAACCATAAAATTATGGGATATTATATCCATTTTATAGACAAAGGAGATTCCCCTATATGAATCTAAATAATTTTAATTCAGGAAATATTGAACTCGATATTCACGGTATGACCAAATATCAAGCAAAGATATTCATTGACAGTCAGTTAAAGAAGGCAAATAAAAATATATACCGAATTGTAGTGATTCATGGGTATCATGCGGGAACTGAACTTATGAATATGGTACGAAAAGACTATAAAAATCATCCGAAGGTAATCCGAATCGAGATTGGATTGAATATGGGGTCAACAGAATTAGTATTGAGAGAATTATTTTAATGGATAAATATTTTTACCGCTTGCAATATTATATGATGTATAGTATTATATAAACAAAACTTGGAAGAATATTGAAAAGTAAAAACAGAGGAGATCGACATGAAAGTATTTTTTAAGTATGTATTTAAAAGTATGATGGAGAAAAAGGGGCGTTTATTTCTTCTTATCGTTGCTATATCATTAAGTACTGCCTTATCAGTGGCAAGTATGGGATTGATAGACATTATTTTTAGCAGCTTTGCTGGTCCTCAATTAGAGGTATATGAAAACAAAGAAATCATTATTAATTCTACGGATGAAAGCTCTCACTTTTATTCGGCTGAGGGAATTAATATGAGCGGCATTAACGAAGATAGTATTTTGAAGGAATTATTTATTAGCAGTAATATAGTGGACAATATTGATACAGAAGATGAAACTATACTAAGTGTTACTGTTCGCGGTAGAGATATTAATGATGTAAATGGAAAAATCATAACACAGGGCAACTTGGAGGTTTTTGAAGGGGCATCCTGTATTATCTCTGAAAGAATAGCGGATGAACGAAATTTAGCATTAGGAGATACCATTGATATCATAATTGGTGGATTGACTAAGACATTTACAGTGACTGCGATAAGTGGTCCAGGTGGAGTTTTTTATAATGATAGTAGCAAATCATTTGCTGTTATTGTACCATACGAATACATAAGCAAAGATTTGGGTGTAGAAGGAAGATATAATTTAATTCTTGCTAATTCATCGGAAGAAACGGTAAAGAAAGCAATTAGTAAGTTTAACGAAAACAATACTATATTTTCTTCCGAAGAATTATACGATGAAGAAACAATGAAGGAACAGGCTGATAGCTTTTCTCCAATTTTATATTCTATGATTTTTATTGTAGTAATTATGAGCGCAATTATTATCTACAGTTCTTTTAAGTTAATTATTACGGAAAGATTATCAACAATAGGAACATTCTTAAGCCAAGGGGCAACGGTTGGGAAAGTAAAATTTATTCTATATCTTGAAAGTTTTACATATGGAGTATTCGGAGCACTTTTTGGAAATATCCTTGGGATTATCGGGCTATTTGTTATTAACAGGGTGATATCTCCTTTGAAAGAGTACGAAATATACGGAAAAGTAAATATAGAGCCAAATTACATAATATTTGGTACGCTATTTGCAATTTTACTTTCCATTATATCTGCATACCTACCAGTTCGAAAAATATCTAAATTACAGGTAAAAGACGTTATATTAAATGATGTTAGAATTACGAAACCAATTGGATGGGAAAAATTTATAATTGGTGTAACGTTAATTGTAATATCATTGGCAGTATATTTTATCGTAAATGAAAAGCTTGGTGCATTCTCAGCAATACTCATAATTACGTCGTTAAGTGGTGTTATATTCGCATATCCGAAATTAATTGATATTCTATCAGGACTGCTATTCCGTGTTTTAAGAGGAAAAAGTAAAAATGTAATATACGCGATTAATAACTTGCGTACCTCCAAGATTTTGCTTGGAAATATAACTTTAATAATAATATCTTTAATTTCAATTATCTCAATATCATCATTAGGTTCAAGTATGATAAAAGTAGTTACAGAAGCGTATACGCAACTCCAATTTGATATTCAAATAGACAATATTGTTGATATCAGGGAGAACAGAGAAGAATCTACAGCTGATTACTTGGTTACCAAATTAAAAGAAATTGGAATTAAGCCAGAACAGATGAATTTAATGAATTACCAATATAGTGAACTATATAATGCAAAAGCAAAGAGTGAAATATCCTTGGTGTTAATTGGAATAGATATTGATACGTACCTTCCATATGACCAATATCTACAGCTTGATAAGTCTGAGTACAGCAAATATATAGAAGATTTTCGACAAGATAATACAGGGGTGCTCATATCCACAGCCATTAGTAAACAAACGGGTCTAAAAGTAGGTAGTTCGGTTGAAGTTACTTGCAATGGTTTGAAAAAAACACTGAAAGTTTCAGGAATTATTAATGGTAAAGCCTATAATAACGGACGTTTTATATTGATTACGAGTAATACAATGAAAGAACAGTTTGGCATTCCATCAGCAAATACGATTACATTTTTATCGGATATTGATACGGATACAGTATTAGCTGAACTAAAACCAACGTTACGAGAAGTTGGAGCACATGTTATTACAAGAGATGAAATGTGTGAAAATAATCTTGAAATGAATAAGATGCTTGTAAATGCATTAAACATATTTTCGTATATGGCAGTAGTTATTGCATCATTAGGTATTGTCAATAATGTTTCAATAAGCTTTTTACAAAGAAAAAGTGAATTTGCAGTATTAGCTTCCGTGGGAATGGAGAATAGAGGAAGAACAAAAATTCTGTTCTTTGAGTCAGTAGCATCTGTTACGTGGGCTATGATCATAACTTCATTATATTGCATATTAGAACTTAGATTATTATCCATTATGTTAAAGGCGATTGGAATTGATATTGATATTTCTCTCGATTTTAAATCACTACCTATGATTTATCTAATATCATTAGCAATTGTATTGATTTCTAGTATTCCGGTGTATTTTAAGAGTAGAAAACTTTCTATAATACAGGAATTAAAATATGAGTAAAAACGGCGAAGTTGACGGTTACATGAAAAATAAATTGGACGAATATTAGCATATGGAGGATATTACATGAAAGCGATAGAAGTAAAGAATTTAACAAGAACATTTATTACAGGAAAAGAAGAATCACATGTATTAAAGAAACTTGATTTCAGCGTTGAAAAAGGTGAATTTGTATCCATTATGGGACCTTCAGGAAGTGGGAAATCAACACTTATGTATCTTTTGGGTGGACTAGACAAACCAACTAGCGGAACAATACTCTTAGAGGGTAATGATTTAAGTAAATTAAAGAATAAAGCTATGAGTAAACTTAGAAGAACGAAAATAGGATTTGTTTTTCAATTCTACAATTTGGTACAGAACCTAAATGTAGAAGATAATATTATGCTCCCAATTATATTAGATGGAAAAAATCCTAAAAAATATGAAGATAAATTAACAGAAATTCTGGATACAATTGGTCTTTCGGATAAGAGAAAATTAACACCACGTGAATTATCGGGTGGACAACAGCAAAGAGTTGCGATTGCAAGAGCATTGATTTCGGAACCAGATATCATATTCCTCGATGAACCTACTGGTAATCTAGATTCGAAAACAGGAAAAGACATAATGGAATTGTTTAAGAAAATCAATGTAAAGTATGGTAAAACTTTAATCCAAGTTACACATTCTCAAAGCGCTGCTAAGTATGGAACTTCAATTATTCGTTTAGTTGATGGTGAAATTGTGGAACAGAGTGAAGTGATATAGAAATTAGGCATATAAGGATACATAGAAAGACTTTTTATAAGTCTACTAAGTATCCTTATGCTTTTATATAATGTTTTGTAGGCGAAGCAGGTGCCCATATTAACTACAGTATTAATATGGTGTATGTTGGTAATAGTAATGCAAATATTGTAATAGAAAACATGTAGAAATACGTGGTATAATTCATCTAAAGAGATAAGCTGGATAGCGATGTAGCAAAGGAGGAATATGAGATATATGGAAATCAAAAAAGTGACTTTAATAGGTTTAGGATCCATGGGAGCGTTTTTTGCTCCTAAACTCGAAGCTTATCTTGGAAAAGATAAATTCAGAGTTCTTGCTGAGGGCGAACGAAAAGAAAGACTAGAATCAAGAGGTGTAACAATTAATAATGTGAATTATAGATTCACTATCATCACGCCTGAAACAGAAGGGGATCTGGCAGATCTAATTATTATAGCAGTAAAAGATACAGGGCTTGATCGTGCAATACAGGATATCCGAAATCAAGTAGGAGAACATACTCAGATATTATGCGTTATGAATGGAATTGATAGTGAAGAACGTATTGCAGCAGTATATGGTTCCGATCATGTAATGTATTCGTATATGAGAGTTTCCATTGTTATGAAAGATGGAGTAACCAATTTTGATCCGGAATGGGGTAAAATACATTTTGGAGAGGCAAAGAATGATGAGACTTCACAAAGAGTGGAAGCAGTTAAGAATTTATTTGATGCTTGTAATATAAAATACAATATAGATCCAGATATGATTAGGGGCATATGGTTTAAGTTCATGTGCAACGTCGGAGAAAATTTAACTTGCGCACTTTTGGGAATTCCTTTTGGAGCTTATCACGTTAGTGACCATGCCAATGCAATTCGTAGAGAAGCAATGTGGGAAGTAGCAGAAATAGCCCAAAAGATTGGTATTGATTTGGGACAAACGGATATTGATAACCAAGAGGATATTATAAAAAAAATACCGTTTATTAACAAACCATCAACTCTTCAGGATTTGGAAAATGGTCGTAAAACAGAAATAGAAATGTTTGCGGGAAAAGTGATTCGTCTTGGAGAAGAATTAGGAGTAAAAACTCCAATGAACTGGTTGTTCTATCATGGAATTAAGGTTTGTGAAGAGAAAAATACAGGGAAATTTATCAAATAGAATGAAAACGGTATGTGATACATTGACTAAATTTTCTATGGGCCTATAATAGAAAGAGTAATGTAGTGTAGCGAATGATAGCATCGGAGGGAATGACATGACGTATCAAGAAGTAATCGAAAAGGCAAAAGAAAACATAGGAACTAATTGCAAAGTATGCCCAATCTGTAATGGAATAGCGTGTAAAGGGAAAATACCAGGACCAGGTGGAAAAGGTACAGGAGCAGGATTTTATCACAGTTATGACCAATTAAGAAAAATAAAACTTAATATGAATACTTTATATACAAAACACAAAGAAATAGATTCAAGCATTGAATTGTTTGGAAGAACATTTGATTATCCAATTTTTGCTGCACCGATTGGTGCAGTGGCACTCCATTATTCTGACAAATATAATGATTTAACATACTCACAAGCCATCCTTTCAGGATGTCAGGATGCAGGAGTAATCGGATTTACGGGTGATGGTATAGATGATACGGTTTTTTCTGGTACGATTGAAGCAATCAAACAATTAAGTGGATTAGGGATCCCAACCATTAAACCATGGTCGAATAAAGAGGAAGTATTCAAAAAGATTCGTATGGCAGAAGAAGCAAATGCATTTGCAATAGCGATGGATGTTGATGCTGGCGGATTAACTATACTTGCTGCTGCTGGAAAACCAGTTGGACCAGTTAGTCTAGAAACATTAAGAGAATATGTAGAGTATACAAAGTTACCTTTTATAGTCAAAGGCGTTATGACAGTAGCAGGGGCTATGATGGCGTTAGAAGCAGGAGCAAAAGGAATTATTGTTTCTAACCACGGAGGACGTGTATTAGATGAGACTTCAGCAACCATTGATGTTCTAGAACCGATAGCGGAAGCAGTGAAAGGAAAAATGAAAATATTTATCGATGGAGCATTTCGTTCTGGAATAGATATTATTAAAGCACTTGCTTTAGGAGCAGATGCGGTACTGATAGGAAGACCTTATGCTATTTCGGTATATGGTGGGGATGCTAGTGGTGTTAGTTTATATACGAAGAAAATAGGGCAAGAATTAAAAGATGCAATGATTATGATTGGCGCGGAAGATTTATCAAGCATTACAAGAGATAAAGTCGTTCGTATTTAATAAAAAAAGAATAAGTTCACAAATAAATAAATTACACCCTAAATGTTTCGATTAACATTTAGGGTGTAATTATTTACTTATATAGCATCTTTACCACTTAGATTTTTCTGTTTTTTAAGAGAAAAGACTTGTATAAGAAATAGATAAAGGCAACTATTGCAGTGGTAATTCCGACTGGGTACCCAATATTTGTTGATAGTTTGAGACCTTCTGGTGCAATAAAAATGTAAGTAACGGTAACAGCAGTCATAAAAGCAGCTGGAATTGAGCAAATATAGTGGAATTTTTTATTCTTTGCTAAGAAACTAGCAGCTGTCCATAACATAACCATTGCTAACGTTTGATTTGCCCAAGCAAAGTAGCGCCAGATTATTGCAAAATCGATAAAACATAATGAAATACCGATAGCAAATAGAGGAATAGCAATGATAAAACGATTTCTATATTTTGTTTGATTCAGTTTAATGGCATCTGCAATTGCTAAACGTGCACTTCTAAAGGCAGTATCTCCGGATGTGATTGGACAAGCTACAACACCTAGAACGGCTAGAGCACCACCAAATGTTCCTAGTAGAGAAACGGAAATGGTATTAACAACAACAGCAGCAGCACCTGCTTCTGAAAGTGCTTGAGTACTGCCAAAGAATGCCATAGCAGCAGCTGCCCAAATTAAGGCAATAACACCTTCTGTAATCATAGCACCGTAGAATATTTTGCGACCTTGGCTTTCATTCGACATACAACGGGCCATAAGTGGAGACTGAGTTGCGTGGAAACCACTGATTGCACCACAAGCAATTGTTATAAATAAATATGGGAAGATTGCTTTTCCGGTCGGATGTAAATTATTGAATTGGATTTCAGGAATGGTATAACCTTTCACAAAAATTGCTACGATGATACCAACACCCATTATTAATAGTGCAGCTCCGAAAATTGGATAAAATTTAGCGATAACTTTATCGATAGGAAGGACTGTTGCTAATATATAATAAATGATTATTATTCCAACCCAGATCAATGTTGGAATACCAGTTATATTTTCTAGTAATCCAGCAGGTCCATTTATGAAAACTACACCAACCAATATTAGAAGGATAACAGAAAATATTCTCATTACATTTTTAGCAGAAGTACCTAAATAATGTCCTACGATCTCAGCAAATGTCTCACCATTATGTCGTATGGAGAGCATTCCAGAAAAGTAGTCATGGGTTGCACCAGCAAAGATAGATCCTAGTACGATCCATAAAAATGCAGATGGTCCCCAATAAGCACCCGCAACAGCACCAAATATTGGACCAAGACCTGCGATATTAAGAAATTGAATCAAGAATGCGCGTTTCGTATCAATTGGAACGAAATCAACACCGTCAGCCATTGTAACAGCTGGAGTTGCTTTACTTGCATCAGCACCGAATATTTTCTCAACAAACTTACCGTAAAACATATACCCTAAAATTAAAGCGATGATAGATAGAAAAAATGATATCATAATGACCCTCCTTAGAATGGTTAATTTATATGCTTATTATAAGATTTAGCTTGTCAAAAAAGTGAATTTTATAGTGAAATACAAAAATCACAACCTAAATGGTTGTGATTAGTTACTAAACGGTATGCATTATATTCGAAATGATTGTTATAAATGTACAAAAAACAGCTACTTTAACCTGATTAAAGATTTAAACGCCTTTGTATTTCGTCTACTGATAGGTACATACTCGTCGTTATCCTCAAATCGAACAGCGTATGTGTTATTAAACCACGGAATTATTTCATTTATGGCATCTAATCGGAGTATATAACTTCTATGGCAACGAAAAAAGGTCCCTTCATCTAGTTGTAATTCTAATTCACTTAGAGTTTCTAATACATTATATTTTTCTTTTTTTGTAACTATTAATGTATCATTTCCAATACAAGTACAATATAGTATATCAGTCTTGTTAATCATATAGATTCGATCATTTTTCCATACGGGCAATTTATCGTATTTTTTAGAATTTTGAGTTGATGCCATTAATTCCTTAAGAGGAAGCATTTGATCACTTTGTTTCTTTAACTGTTCTTCTATACGCTGGATTGTACGATCCAGACGATCTTCACGAAGTGGCTTTAAAATGTAATCTACAGCGTGAATTTCAAATGCTTGTATAGCAAATGCATCGAAAGCAGTAGCAAATATAATAAGTGGGGGAGAAGGAAGTTTCATTAAGAAATCGGCTAACATAAATCCATCCATTTCAGGCATGGTTATGTCTAGAAAAACCGCATCCACCTTGTTATTATGAAGTATATTAAGTGCTACCAAGGGGTCGGTATAGGCACCTATAATATTGATGAAATCGTATGCCTTTAGCATATAGGTTAATTCATCTAATGCAGGTCTTTCATCATCTACTAAGACAAGATTAAGCATTTTACATTCCTCCTTGAGGGAAAATAAGTTTAACTATAGTACCTTTATCTACATAGCTTTCAATTTGTAGTGATGTTCCATAAATACTTTTTAAACGATCATTGACGTTATTAATTCCAATTCCTGCAGATAAATCATTTCCTTCTAATATTGTTTTGATTTTAGCTTCTGTCATACCGATTCCATTATCTTTAATTTCTACGACAATATCAGAATTTTCTCTATAAGCATAAATTTCAAGTTTACCACCCTTTTTAGTTGACATTAAACCATGCTTAAGTGCATTTTCTACAATAGGCTGCAATATTAAAGGTGGGACAAGACAATCAATTTGAGCATCAATAAAGTATTGTACTTCAAGGCGTTCTGAAAATCGAGCTTCCTCTATACTTAGGTAACTTTCAATATGTTTTAACTCCTGAGCAAGAGGGATAAATTCTCCGGTTGTTTTAAAGCTGTTTCTTAAATAATAACTGAGTTGCATTAGCAAATCTCTTGCCTTTAATGCATCTGTTCGACAAAAAGAAACAATTGTGTTTAATGCATTGAAAAGGAAATGGGGATGAATCTGAGCCTGTAATGCCTTAAGCTCAGCTTTCCCTAGTAGTTCTTTTTGATAATAGATTTCACTTAATTCAAGTTGTGTAGAGAAAAGATGGGCTAAGCCTTTTGCTAACTCAATATCAGAGGAGGTAATGCTATTTTCGAATTTTTTATAGAGTTTTAATGTACCTATGACATTTTCTTTCATAAATAATGGAACAACAATGCAAGCTTTTAATTTACAAGATTTATTGGGACATTCAATATCGAGTTGAGTTTGTCCAACCATGTAGTGCTTGGATAACAGGACCTTTTTTGTCATGTTCGTAGTAATGAGATGACCTACTTTATGGTGATCTGTTCCGACACCTATATGTGCTAAGATGGACTCTGTATTAGTGAAAGAAACTGCATCTACACCCGATGCTTCATAAATGATTTTTGCAGCAGCTTCACATGAGTATTGGTTTAAACCATTTCTTAATATAGGAAGGGTTTGCGTAGCAATACTAAGGGCTAGTTGAGCTTTAACTGCACCTGCTCGATCGTTTTCTTCGTGTATTTGCCTAATCAGGAGAATGAAGAAAGCAGTACCAGAAGCATTAATAAAAGTCATAGGCAAAAATATAACTTGAACGAGTCTAAATGCTTGATCAAGTGGTCTTGCAAGAATGAGTATAATTGCCATTTGAATGGTTTCAATAAAGGAGGCTAATATAAAACCCCATAACCACTTATTGGGTTTCGTGTCGACATATTTTTTGAGGTAACCAGCAATAACTCCCCCTAAAATTGTCGAGATACCACACGCAATCGCTGTAAATCTTCCTATAGGTATGAGCATGCGATGGATACCAGCAACCAAACCAGCTCCAATACCAACCGCAGGACCTCCAAAAAGCCCAGCAACAATAACACCAATAGATCTTGAATTTGCGATAGCATCATTAATGTGAATTCCTGAATATGTGCCTATTATTCCAACTAATCCGAATAAGAAAGAGAATAGTATTTTATCCCTTAATGTTAAATTTTCTTTTAGAATATATCGTTTAAAAAGTGTAGACTTTGACAATAAAAAGGCAGACAAGACAATGATACCCAATTTATTAATGAGACTTTGAGTTAATTCCAGAAGCATAAAATCTTCACATCCTATGTTTTTATTCTCTATAATCACTATCTTCAAAGCATTCTTGAAAAAAGAAGTAGAGCAAATATTGTTATAATTATTTAAAGATATTGTGCCCATGAGAAGAATTTTTATAAGCCGGATTATTCTTAGTTAGTACAAGAGAAAAGAATGATTACATATAAAATCATCCGTTCCTCCAATAATATTGAAGATTTTTATATATTGACAGAATGAATTTTTTAAATTAACATATTAGGATAGTAATTAGCATATAAATTTAATAGTGAGCCAACTACCTATAATAGTGGTCTTTCAATCTTTCGATGGCGAAAAGACAATTATTTGTGGTAGTTTTTTTATTTTAAAATACTTTTAATCAGAAAGGCGGTGATATTTTATGATCAAATTAGAAGAATTTGTATTGAGAGGAAATATTTTTTACTCAAAAGACTTAGAGCAAATTACTTGTGTTCCGAATGGCTATTTAGTATGCGAGGGTGGAAAAGTAGAAGGGGTATACGATATTTTACCAGTGAAGTTTTCTCATATTCCGCTTTATGATTATGGTGATAATTTAATAATACCTGGACTGGTTGATACACACACACATGCACCACAGTATTCCTTCCGTGGTTTGGGAATGGATTTAGAACTGATTGAATGGTTAAATCAGAATACATTTCCAGAAGAAGCGAAATACAACGAGAGTGATTATGCAAAGAAATCATATACGATATTTGCAGAGGATTTAAAGAAAAGTGCAACTACGAGAGCCTGTATTTTTGGGACAATTCATGTAGATGCAACAAATATATTAATGGAATTATTAGAATTGAGCGGCGTCAAATGTATGGTAGGAAAAGTAAATATGGATCGAAACAGTCCTGATTATTTGTGCGAAAAGAGTGCGAATCAATCAATTGAGGATACGAGAGATTGGTTGATCGGGGTACGGGGTAAGTTTAGAAATATAACTCCGATTTTGACACCAAGGTTTCTTCCATCTTGTACCGATTCCTTAATGGAAGGGCTTTCTGCGATACAAAGAGAATTTAATTTACCAGTACAATCTCATCTATCTGAAAGTTTATCAGAAATAGAATGGGTGAAGGAACTTTTTCCTGATTCATCAAGTTATGGAGCTGCCTATGATAATTTTGAGTTATTTGGGAAAGAAGTAAACACCGTCATGGCACATTGTGTATATTCTACTGAAGATGAAATTAAACTTCTCAAAAAGAATCGGGTTATGGTAGCACACTGTCCTGAATCAAACTCAAATTTAGCCTCAGGAATCGCACCAATAAGGACTTTTCTAGAGCAAGAAATCAAGGTTGGTCTAGGTACGGATATTGCAGCAGGAAGTTCCCTTTCAATATTTAAGGCGATGGTAGAGGCAATCAAAGTATCAAAGCTACGATGGTGTTTCGTAGATCACAAGCAAAAACCATTAACAGTAGACGAAGCATTTTATCTAGGGACAAAAGGCGGAGGAAGTTTCTTCGGTAGAGTAGGTAGTTTTGAAGAAGGTTATGAATTTGATGCGGTTGTTCTTGATGACAGCAGAATATTGCATTCAGACTCACTAACTTTAAAAGAAAGACTTGAAAGAGTTATTTATCTTTCTGATGAAAGTTATATCGTGGATAAGTATATAGCCGGTAAAAAATGTTGAAATTAGATTGATTAATCTAACAAAAATCTTGACATGGATATTTATGGAATATATACTGATTATATAAGTAAGAATATATAACTTCCAAGAAGAAGATAAAAGGATGGATTCCCTATGAAAAACAGTAAACTAGATGAGCGGCCAGAAGACAAGATTCTTGAGGCGGCACTAGAAGTTGTAATCGAGAATACAATTTGCGGAACTAGGATGCACCTGATAGCGGAACGAGCAGGAATGGTTCAGTCTAACTTACATTATTATTATAAAAAGAAAAACGATTTGATGTTAGCATTACATACAAAAGTATTAAAAAGATGCCTAGAGATAAGAGATTCAATTAAAATGAAAGCAAAAAATACACTCGAAGAACAGCTGGATGTATTTTTAAAACAGAAAGTTGAATTTATATTAAGAGAAGAAAAGTATGATTATGCAGAACTTGATTTCTGGGTACAAGGACGAATTAATCCTGAGATACAAACTGCTTTCGCATCATCTTTTGAAGGTTGGAGACAAGGGATTGGTGAGATATTAGATAAATATGCTCCAGAGATGTCGAAACAAAAAAGAGAGTATATGCCATTTATGATTGTATCAATCTTAGAAGGCGCATCCATTCAATATTTAATAGATAAAGGACGATTTGATGTAAACGAATATTTTAATTTTTGTAAGAAAATTATTTTATGTTCGATAACTGAATAGAATAAGACTTGAATTACAAAGGCGTAAAACTGCAGATAAAAAACTAGTTTTGCGCTTTTTTGTATTTAAAAGGATAAATAGGAGGTGGTTGCGATGAAATTAATAAAAACAACAGAGGCAGTAGGGCATGTACTATGTCACGATATGACACAAATAATCAAAGGGGTAACGAAAGATGCTATATTTCGTAAAGGTCATATAGTTACAGAAGAAGATATAGAAGTTTTACTATCGATCGGAAAAGATAATCTTTATGTATGGGAGAAAACAGAAGGAATACTGCATGAGAATGAAGCTGCTAAGATTTTGTATGACATGTGTGTAAGTGATTATATGATACCCTCTGAAATTAAGGAAGGTAAAATTGATATTTTTGCTACAAGAGCAGGCCTTTTTAAAGTGGACCAGAAACGCCTAATGGCAATCAATTCATTAAGTGAAATGATAATAGCTACCAGACATGGGAATTTTCCCGTACAAGAAGGGGATAAACTGGCTGGAACAAGAATTATTCCACTTATCATAGAAGATTTTAAGATGGAAAAAGCCAAAGTAATAGCTGGAGAAAAGCCTCTATTAGAAATACTTCCTTTCACACATAAAAAGGTCGGGATTGTTACTACCGGGAATGAAGTATTTTATGGAAGGATTAAGGATGTATTTGGACCTGTGATAATAGAAAAAGTAACAGAATACCATGCTGAAGTAATAGGACATACAATTATGAATGATGATCCTGAAAAGATTACAAACGCAATTCAAGAGCTAATTGATGCAGGGGCTGAGCTCATTATATGCACTGGTGGGATGAGTGTAGATCCTGATGACACGACTCCTACAGCAATTAAGAATACAGGTGCTAAATTAATATCTTATGGGGCACCGGTTTTGCCAGGAGCGATGTTTCTATTAGCATATTATAACGAAACGATACCAATTCTAGGACTACCTGGTTGTGTTATGTACTCAAAACGCACCATTTTTGATTTAGTCTTACCTCGGGTTATGGCAAATGACAGTATTAGTAAAGATGATTTAGCCGGGCTAGGCCATGGGGGATTATGCTTGAATTGCCCCGTATGTACCTTCCCTAATTGTGCATTTGGAAAGTAGGATGATAACGATGGAAGAAAAGTTGACGCATTTTGATCAAAGTGGTAATGCGATTATGGTTGATATAACCAAAAAAGATATGACAGAACGAGAAGCAATTGCAAAGGGAAGTATTAAAGTAAATCAAAAGGTATATGAGCATATAGTAAATAAGGATATAGATAAGGGAGATGTGTTGGGGGTTGCTAGAATAGCAGGTATTATGGCAACTAAACGTACCAGTGATTTAATTCCGTTGTGTCACCCATTAATGTTAACAAATAGTACGATAGATTTTGAATTAAATGAGATAGACCATATTATTACGGTATATTGCACTACGAAGTTAACTGGAAAATCAGGGGTGGAGATGGAGGCTTTAACAGGAGCAACCATAACATTACTTACAATATATGATATGTGTAAAGCTCTTGATAAAAGTATGGAGATAACTAGTGTATATCTGGTAGAGAAAACTGGAGGAAAAAGCGGTATATATAAATCCACAAGAATTTAGAGGTGATTAATGTGAAGGATCAACATGGAAGAAAAATAGATTATATGCGAATCTCAGTTACGGACAGATGTAATTTGCGTTGCCTATATTGTATGCCAAAAGAAGGAATTGAAAGTGTATTGCACGAAGATATTCTAACCTTTGAAGAAATCATCAGAGTAGTAGAAGCCGCTGCTAAGATAGGAATTCAAAAAATTAAGATTACCGGTGGAGAACCATTGGTTCGAAAAGGGATTGTAGACTTAATTAAGAGATTAAAGAATATTCAAGGTATTGAACAAGTAACTTTGACGACGAATGGTGTTTTATTAAAGGACGTGGTAAAAGAGTTATTAGAAGCTGGTCTAGATGCAATCAATATAAGCTTAGATACATTAAACCGTATTAAATATCAACGAATTACGAGGAAAGATAAGTTGGAAGAAGTGCTACTCGGTATCGAAAAAGCAGTTGCATTAGGTATAAAAGTCAAGATAAATTGTGTCCCTATGAAAGAGTTTAATGAAGCGGATTTAGTTGATATTGCTGCATTTGCAAAGAATAGGAAAATAGATGTAAGATTTATTGAACTTATGCCAATTGGACTTGGAAAATCATTTCAATTGATTACATATCAAGATGTCAAAGAAAAGTTAGAAAAAATATATGGGCGAAGCCAGTCAAGTGATATAGTTCTTGGAAATGGGCCTGCGAAATATTACAATTTTAAAGATTTTCAAGGGAGTATTGGATTTATAAGCGCAATTACAAATGAATTTTGCGAAGAATGTAATCGAATTCGAATGACAGCAGAAGGAGATTTAAAATTATGCCTTCACTATAATAAGGGAATTGCATTAAGGCCATTGTTAAGAAATGATATTAATAAAGAAGAGCTTCAAAAGATATTGGAAGAGGCCATATATATAAAACCAAGGAATCATTGCTTTCTTCAACCATCTAGTAATGATCTGGAGAATAAGAATATGGTTCAGATTGGGGGTTAGGTTATGGGAAAAGTCATAGCTGTGTGCATAAGCGAGAAAAGAGGAACACAGAAAATAAATATATCCAAAGCGAATCTGATTGAGAATTATGGAATCGAAAAAGATGCTCATGCAGGGGATTGGCATCGGCAGGTGAGCTTATTGTCTTTTGATAAAGTCGAAGATTTTCGCAAAAGAGGTGCTCACGTATCGGAGGGGGCATTTGGTGAAAATCTCTTGGTAGAAGGAATTGATTTTAAAACACTAGCAATAGGTACTAGGCTGCATTGTGGTAGAGTTGTATTAGAAATGACACAGATTGGTAAAGAGTGCCACTCGCACTGTGAAATATATAGGCAAGTAGGAGATTGCATTATGCCAAGAGAAGGTGTCTTTGCAAAAGTAATTCAGGGTGGAACAATTGAAGTAGGAGATGATTTATATGTCAAATAAAAATCAGTTTCGCGTAGGAATCATAACAGCCAGTGACAAAGGTTCAAAAGGTGAACGTATAGATATTAGTGGTACAGCAATAAAGGAAATCGTTGAAAAAAATGGATATGTGGTATCAAGTTACTGCATATTACCGGATGAGAAAGTTCTTTTAGAAAAAGAAATGATTCGATTGGCGGATGAAAATATTTGTGACTTAATTCTGACAACTGGAGGAACAGGATTTTCTAGTAGAGATATTACTCCAGAAGCGACTCTTTCCGTTGTGGAACGATTAGCACCTGGAATATCGGAAGCGATTCGAGCATATAGTATGACCATTACAAAACGAGCTATGCTTAGCAGAGGAGTATCTGGTATTCGTAATCAAACATTAATTGTAAATTTACCAGGAAGTCCAAAAGCAGTGACAGAAAGTTTATCTTTTATTATAGATGAATTAGAACACGGGATTTGTATTCTAAAGGGATTAACAAGAGAGTGTGCCAGGAAGGGGTAGGTGCTTAGTTGAAGAATTTATATCAGACGTTATTGAGCGAATTAGAAAACAATGAGAATAAATTAGTTATGACCAAGTTAAATGGCCCAAATGGTAGTCTCCAAGAAGATTTTAAAAGAGAAATTATAGATATGACGAACGAAGAGACAGATATGGGAATAGGAAAACCAAAAGTGATTATGAAGAAAGAAGAGATTACGATACTAGAGCCTTTTTATCCTAAGGAAAGATTAATTATTCTTGGGGGTGGGCATATCGCATTACCCTTAGTTGAATTTGGAGCTAGAGTCGGATTTGCTGTTACGGTGGTGGATGATAGGCCATCTTTTGCAAACCGTGTAAGATTTCCTTTGGCAAATAAGGTGATTTGCGAAAGTTTTGAGAAAGTATTCTCAATCTTAAAGATTACTTCATATGATTATATTGTAATTATTACAAGAGGACATAGGCATGATACAGATTGTTTGCGACAAATTTTGAAGCAAACAGAATCCATCTATGTTGGAATGATTGGTTCAAAAAGAAGAGTTGGAGCTGTTAAAGATACCTTAATTGAGGAAGGTTATGCGAAAGAGAGAATTCAGAGAGTATGCACACCAATAGGTCTTTTAATTGGTGCAGTTACACCAGAAGAAATCAGTATCTCGATAATAGCAGAAATTATAAAAAGAAAACGTTTGGATATCAAGGAAGGTGACATAGTAAATCGTTCTGATTTAGATTATGAGGTAATAAATTTACTAGCAAAATGTATGGAACCTTCAAGCATTGTAACCGTTATTTCCACGAAAGGTTCAGTGCCAAGAGGTGCTGGAGCAAAAATGCTAGTATATCCAACGGGTCAAATCGCAGGAAGTATTGGTGGAGGATGTAGTGAGGCAGCAGTTATACATAATGCTATCAATATAATTGGAAGTAAAAGTTATATGCTACAGAGAATTGATATGACGGAGGATATCGCAGAGTCGGAAGGCATGGTGTGTGGTGGAATTATGGATGTGTTGATTGAGGATAATTTATTATATTTTGATTGATTAATCAATAGATTAGGAATGGTGGTAGCAGTGGATACAGATGTAGTTATTTTAGCTGGAGGTTATTCTAGCAGAGCGAACGCATTCAAGATGGAGCTTTTGATTGACCAGAGGCCTATTTTACAGCATGTAATTGATGCTTTTTTACCGATTTGTAGTCATATCATTGTCGTTGGTGGTTATCAGATGGAGCGTATCTATCCTTTGATAGATGAATATAAAAACAAGGTAAGTCTAGTCTACAATGAAAATTATTCAAAAGGGATGTTTTCCTCCGTGAAAAGAGGGATCGTAGAAGTTAAGAGTTCACAATTTTTTCTTACTCCGGGTGACGTTCCCTTTATTACTACTCATGTAGCGAGACAACTTTTAGAGTATAGTGGGCAGATTGTAAAGCCAAGATATCAAGGTCATGGTGGACATCCAATTCTAATACCGTATAGATGTATAGAAGAAATTCTAGCAGAATCGGAAGATTCAAATTTAAAAATATATTTAGACAAACAAGATGTAAAATCAATTGAAGTTGAGGATGAAAGTATTCTATTCGATATTGACACCCCAAAAGACTATGAAGATGCTAAATTAATTCAAAGAATTAGAAAAGTTAGGAGTGATGATGGATGGATGTAGGAATTATGAATGGAAAAGTCTATATTGATGGTGAATTCTTTGAGGAGAATATTTATATCAAAAATGGAAGAATTGATACTATAACGATGTCAAATTTACCGTGCAAAGTCGAATATGACGCAAAAGGAAAATTGATTCTCCCAGGATTTATTGATCCACATGTGCACTTTCATTTAACGGTAGGAGCCAATACTTCAAAGGATGATTTTACTACCGGCTCGATTCAAGGAGCACTCGGAGGAGTTACAACCTATATCGATTTTCTGGATCCTATTAAAGCTACTCGCGAATTTGAGAAGGCATTTCAGGAACGTATGAAATTGGCGAAATATAGTGTTACTGATTATGGATTTCACACAACAATTGCTAATCCAACGGATGAACCTTCAGCAATCATGCAAATAGGCAGGAAGAGTGGAATATGTTCTGTGAAATTATTCACTACCTATGCAGAAACAGATCGAAGAACTTTTGATAATTATATAGATGAACTTTTAAAATATTCCAAAGAATTAGCAAGTAGAATTGTAATTCATGCAGAAAATGACAACATGATAAATCATGCGACCAACATATTAATCGAAGACCATGAAGACGCAAGACCTGCAATTAGTGAAAGAACAGAAATTCTAAAGTTAGCAGAAGTTGCAAAAGAAAGAGACGGATTACTCTACCTTGTACATGTAAGCGCAGGAAGTTCCGTGGAAGCATTGACTAAGTACTATTCAAAGCAGTTAAAGGATAAAAATATAATCCTAGAAAGCTGTCCACACTATTTCTTGTTGAATCGAGATTATTATAAGCGAGAAGATGGATATTTATATACCATGACTCCGCCACTCAGGGAAGAGAAGGAGAGACTACTGCAAAGGAAGCATATTGAAGATTTTACTGTAATTGCGACCGATCATTGTCCTTTTGAGGCACAGGTAAAGAACAGACAATATACCAGTCAAATTCCAATGGGGGTAGGTGGAATTAGGTATTCCTTTGCTAATATGTTCACGGAATTTGGAACTTCTATTATTTCGAAATTCACAGACGGACCAGCAAAAGCATATGGTTTATATCCACAAAAAGGTACACTCATACCGGGAGCGGATGCAGATATTGTAATATATGATGATTCCGTGACTCGTGTTATTTCGGATAAAGATTCTATTTATCATAACAGGGAATTGAAAGGGCAAGTTGAACAGGTGTATTTAAGAGGAGAACTTATTGTAGAACGTGGAGAATTTCTAGGTGGCAAAGGGAAATATGTAAG
>JAQSXR010000032.1 GCA_029256575.1 Clostridiales bacterium
AGTTCACAGTCTTTAAATGAAAAAATAAGAAAATTCAAAGTGTAGGGAACAAACTATTTATAAAATGGAATATATATCCTTAAAAACTATCAACTATCATAATTTAGTTGGTAGTTTTTTACATATACATAAGAAATACTAAGATTTTACAAAAGTCAACTCTATTAATTATAGTAAATTATGGTGATTTTTAGAAGAAATGTTTAAAATTTAACAATTTAAACCGATAAAGAATGTTGAATATTCAGTACATTGATGAAGTTTAGTCAGTTAGGATTATAGATTATTTACAAATAAAATAGCAGCAAGTGAGAGAAGCAACGATTGACAAAATTGAATATTAAGTTATAATTACATTAAATTATTCTTGAATTAAAAGTAATCGACAATATTTAGTAAATTATGGGAGGAAAATTATGAGCAAAATAAAGAATTTAATCACTATTATGCTTACCGTTATGTTAGCGATTTCGTTGACAGCGTGTGGAGTAAGTAAATCAAATACGGGTACGACTGATACCGTAACCAATTCAGGAGATACAAAAGCAGGAGACAACATTCTGAATGTACATTTTGATGTTGAAGTAGCTTCTATGGATCCTCAAATTGCAACAGATGGTGCTTCATTCGAAGTATTAGCAGCAGTGACAGAAGGTCTTTACTCTGTAGATGCAGCTGGAACTCCAATCTTAGCAATGGCAGAATCAGTTGATAAGAGTGAAGATGGATTAACTTATACATTCACGATTAGAGATGCACAATGGTCAAATGGTACTCCAGTTACAGCAAATGATTTTGTATATGCATGGAGAAGATTAGCGGATCCTGAAGTTGCAAGCGAATATGCATTTATATTAGAAATCGCTGGAATTAAGAATGCAGGGGCAATCAGTAAAGGTGAAGCAGCAGTAGAAGAATTAGGTGTAAGTGCAACGGATGACAAAACTTTGGTTGTTGAACTTGAAGTATTGGTTCCATTCTTTGAATCAGTAATCTCATTTCCATCTTTCTTACCTGTAAATGAAGCTTTCTTTACAGCATCAGGAGCTAACTTTGGAACTTCACCAGAGACAATATTAAGCAATGGTCCTTTTATGGTTAAAGCTTATGAACC
The DNA here is from genome assembly GCA_029256575.1 of Clostridiales bacterium. GTDB lineage: Bacteria > Bacillota > Clostridia > Lachnospirales > JAQSXR01 > JAQSXR01. Next base: position 1,115 of record JAQSXR010000032.1, read on the forward strand.
AGCAGCTACTACAATATCTTTAGCAAAAAGTCCTACATATTGGGATGCTAGTAATGTAGCGCTAGATGGTATTTCATATCAAGTAATTAAAGATTCACAACAAGCAATGCTTTCTTACCAAAATGGCGATTTAGATGTTGCTACTTTATCTGGTGAACAAGTAGAGCAATTCCAAGCAGATCCAGAATTTAATAATATTATGGCAGGTTACTTATGGTATATTTCACCAAATCAAAAAGTTGCTGGTCTCGAAAATGTAAATCTTCGTAAAGCTCTTGCACTTTCTTATGATAAGACAGCAATTGCAAATAATATTCTAAAAGATGGTTCTATCGTAGCAGACTTTGCAGTACCATCATTATTAGCAACTGGACCTGATGGGAAAGACTTCCGTGAAACAGCTGATACATATCTAAATACTGATAAAGTAAAAGCGTTAGAATATTGGGAAGCAGCAAAAGCTGAACTTGGAGTAAGTGAATTAAAATATACTCTAATCGTAGAAGATACAGAATCAGCTACGAATGTAGCACAATTTATTCAAAATGAAATACAAACTACTTTACCAGGCCTTACGATTGAACTTCAATCAATGCCAAAGAAAAATCGTGTTGAACGATTACAACAAGGTGAATTTGAAATCTGTTTAACTCGTTGGGGACCAGACTATGCAGATCCAATGACATACTTAGATATGTGGGTTACTGACAGTGCGAATAACTATGGATTTTGGTCAAATGCAGAATATGATGAAATCATTCAATCTGCTAAAACAGGTGAATTAGCCCTAGACCTTAATGCAAGATGGGAAGCACTAAAAGTAGCAGAATCAATCGTTATGGATGCAGCTGTTATCTTACCAGTTTACCAAAAGGGTGATGCGGTTATGGTTAACGAAGGTGTTGAAGGAATTGAATTCCATTCTGTTGGTATCAATAGAATATATAAGAATGTAACTAAGAAATAGATATAATAAAATATTCCATTTAGAAGTAACAATGGTCGATATACCGAGCATCTAATGTTAAGATAAATGACGCTGTCTACGTGGTAACACCAATGACAACGTCATTATTCTATATGGTAAGAAGGGTGATATTGTGAAGAAATATATATTAAAAAGAATAACAATCTCTGCTATAACCTTATTAGTTATATTACTGGTTCTGTTTCTAATGTTGGAACTAATGCCAGGTTCACCTTTTAATGATGAAAAATTAACTGAGGCACAAAGAGCAATAATAAATGCCAAATATGGGTTAGATCAGCCTATGGTCTTAAGATTTATCAACTATATAAAAGCAATGTTGTCAGGAGACTTTGGGGTTTCGTATACAATATCAAAAAATACACCAATTACTGTCTTACTTGAATCAAGATTACCAATTTCTCTTATTATTGGAGGACAAGCGGTATTAATTGGTACTTTAATAGGATTAGTATTGGGTATCATTGCGGCAATAAAACATAATACAATTTTTGATACAATTACGACAATTATTTCAGTTTTAGGAGTTAGTCTTCCATCATATGTGTTTGCTATGACGTTAATATATACGTTAGGATTTAAGCTGAAATGGCTTCCACTCCTATATCAGGCCAATGATCCAGTTAGTTCAACGATTATGCCAACAATATCACTATGTATGTTCACCATAGCTACAGTTGCAAGGTTTACAAGAACTGAAATGTTAGAGGTGTTAGGTTCAGATTATATGTTATTAGCAGAAAGTAAAGGAATCAGTAGCTTTCGCTTAATATTTAGACATGGACTTAGAAATGCATTGATTCCGATTATTACTGTTTTGGCACCTCTTGTAGTAGGATTAATGACAGGAAGCTTAGTTATTGAAAAACTATTTTCCATTCCTGGTATTGGAAGCTTGTTGGTAACGGCCATTCAGTCAAATGACTACAATGTAATCGTAGCATTATCTTTTATATATAGCTTAATGTATATAGGAATCATGCTTATAGTAGATATTCTTTATGGTGTAATTGACCCAAGGATCCGTCTTGCAAAGGGGGGTAGTAATGAATAGTACAGAAAAATATTTACCAAAAGATTTTGAATTTGTAGGTAAAGATAAAATATCAAAAATAGATCAAACCTTTACTAGTCAGCCTTATTGGAAAGATATCCTATCCAGATTTACTCAGAATAAAGGAGCACTGATTGGAGTAATATGTCTTATTATTATTGGAACAATGGCTATCATTGGACCTGGATTGAATGAACATACTTATTCTTCCCAGATAATTGCGCATCAGAATTTAGCACCAAGAATTCCGGGGTTAGAGAATTTGGGGATTTTAGATGGCTCTGAAAATATGAATACTTCTACTGGGACAGTCTCAATAAATAAATATATATCTGCTAATAAGGAAGAGAAAACTGGTTTGGAAGATACGTATTACTGGTTTGGTACAGATGTACTTGGCCGAGATATATTTACTAGAACATGGGCAGGGACTAGAATCTCATTATATATTGCTCTAGTTGCAGTTGCGGTAGATATGTTATTTGGAATGGGCTACGGTTTGATTTCTGGATTTTTCGGGGGCAAAGTCGATATGATAATGCAAAGATTCTCTGAAATATTAAATGGAATTCCAACTTTAGTTATCGTTACACTCTTAATATTAGTGTTAAAACCAGGATTAACGACAATTACAGTTGCCTTAGCACTTACTGGATGGATTGGTATGAGTAAAATATCCAGAGCACAGGTATTAAAACTGAAAGAGCAGGAATTTGTTCTGGCTTCAAAAACATTAGGAGCAAAAAACTTGTTTATAATATTTAAAGAAATATTACCAAATATATTTGGACAGTTAATTGTTATGTCCATGTTTTCAATTCCCAATGCTATTTTTACAGAAGCTTTTCTTGCCTTTATCGGGTTAGGAGTACCACAACCGTTAGCATCGCTTGGGTCTTTAATCAGTGAGGCTTTTAAATCTTTTACAACGCACCCATATATGATTATATCACCGGTTATTGTACTTGCAGTAATTATGTTAAGTTTCAATATGATGGCAGATGGTCTAAGAGATGCTTTTGATCCAAAGATGAAAGAAATGTAGGAGGTTCATATGGAAAGAGAAAAAGTTTTATCAATAAAGAATTTATCGATCTCCTTTAAGACCTCTGCAGGAGAAGTGAATGTAATCAGAGGTTTGGATTTGTCATTACACAAAGGAGAAACAATTGCAATTGTTGGAGAAAGTGGAAGTGGTAAGTCAGTAACAATGAAAGCGGCAATGGGTATCTTAAGTAATAATGGAAAAATTAATAGTGGCTCGATTGATTTTACTTATTATAGAGGTGAGGAAGTAGTACATCAGGATTTGCTGAAACTTTCTAAAAAAGAAATGAGAAAACATATCAATGGTAAGCGAATTGCAATGGTTTTTCAAGACCCTATGACTTCATTAAACCCTACTATGACAATTGGAGCACAAATCATGGAGGGAATGATTTATCATTTTAAAACAAAGAAAAAAGAGGCTTATGAAAAGGCAGTAGAACTTCTAGAATTAGTTGGAATAACAGATCCTGAAAAACGTATGAAGAACTATCCTCATCAATTATCTGGGGGTATGCGCCAAAGGATAGTAATTGCAATATCACTAGCTTGTAATCCAGAGTTACTTATCTGTGATGAACCGACAACTGCTTTAGATGTTACGATTCAAGCAAAGATATTGGAGCTTATAAAGGATATTCAACTAAAAACTGGTATATCAGTAATATATATCACGCATGATTTAGGTGTAGTGGCTAAAATAGCTGATTATGTTGCGGTAATGTATGCGGGTAAAATAGTTGAAAGAGGTACGGTAGATGAGGTATTCTATGAACCAAAGCATCCTTACACCTGGGGACTTTTGTCAGCAATGCCAGATTTAAATAGTACAGAAAGTGAATTATATACCATTCCAGGAAGCCCTCCAAATCTTCTTCATAAAATGGATAGAGATGCTTTTGCAATTCGTAATATTTACGCTCTAAATATAGATTTAAAAGAAGAACCACCAATGTTTAAAGTATCGGATACTCATTATGCTGCTACGTGGCTTTTACATGAGAACGCGCCGAAGGTAGATATGCCAATTGAATTACGTAAAAGAATTGACACGATGTTAAAGGGGGTAAATTAATATGCAAGAAAGAAAACCTCTATTAACAGTAAATAATTTGAAACAATATTTTAAAATTAGTAAAAAATTCACTGTAAAAGCAGTGGATGGTGTGAATTTTGAAATTTATCCAGGCGAAACATATGGTTTAGTAGGGGAATCAGGAAGTGGGAAATCCACAATTGGACGATCTATCATAAGACTGTATGAACCAACCGCGGGTGAGATTTTGTTTAACGGAACTAATATTTCTGGGAAGCTTTCTGCAAAAGATACAAAATACCTTCGAACTAAAATGCAGATGATTTTTCAAGATCCAATGGCTTGCTTGAATCCTCGAAAAAAGGTAATTGATATTATTGCACAAGGCTTAGATATTCACCATTTATATAAATCCAAAGAAGAAAGAAAAGAAAAAGTATATCAAATTCTTGATATGGTTGGATTATCTTCTGAGCATGCCAATCGTTATCCACATCAATTCTCTGGTGGACAAAGACAACGTATTGGAATTGCAAGAGCATTAATCATGGATCCGGACTTAATCATAGCAGATGAGGCAATTAGTGCGTTAGACGTTTCAATTCAGGCTCAAGTTGTAAATTTGATGAAAGATATACAAAAGAAAACAAATACAGCATTTTTATTTATTGCACATGATTTATCAATGGTAAAATATATCTCAGATCGAATAGGAGTACTACATTTGGGACATTTAGTAGAAACAGGGACAACGGAAGAGATATTCTCAAATCCGATTCATCCTTATACGAAATCATTGTTATCAGCTATTCCTCAACCAGATCCGATTTCAGAAAAGAAACGTGTGGCATTGTCTTTTGATTATGCAACTAGCGGTATCGATTATCATAAGGGTGCCAATCATTTAATAGATGGAACACATTATGTATTAGCTACAGAGAGTGAATTAGCAACTTGGACAAAATAAAACAAAATGAGCTCCTCGTTCTACCTATTGGTAGAATAAGGAGTTTTTTTATGAAACAGGAAAGTTCGTTTTGCTTGCAAGAGACCAAACGTTCCTGTTTCACTAGTACAGCGTATCCACTTTCTTGTTGAAGTAAGAAATTTGTACTTGTTTCATTTACGTGTGTCTAAACATATGATAAAATACCTATATTAAGCAGGTGATAGAAATGTATAGAACAGCAGGGAGAAATAGCGTGAAGAAAAAATATAAAGTAATTCTTATGGTACTTTTTTGGTTAGCAATTGTGATTACTTTTTATACGCAAGGTTTACTTACTACGGATGTAGATAAGATTAATGATATTATTGGAAAAACGCCTATTGTTATGAGATTCTTATTTGTGATTTTATCAACAGTAAGAGTGTTATTTTTTATACCTCAAACTATCTTTATTATTATTGGTAGCATATTATTCGGCCCGTATGAAGGCTTCCTGTTATCTGTTTTATCCTTAGGACTATCACAAAGCGCAATGTATGTTATTGGAAGATTTTTTCAAAATAAATTATTAGGTGAAATATTTTTAGAGAAAAATAAAGCAATAATCACAATTCTAAATAAATATGGATATAAAATCTTAGCACTTGGTATTGTGTGTCCTATAATTCCTTCCGATTTAATAACACTTTCAGCAGCTTGTATTAAACTAAACTACAAAAAATGTATCGCAACTATAGTAATTGCGGATGCTCCTATGATATTTCTATATGGATTTCTTGGTAATGATATGGAAGATGCTTTATTCTTTAAAATATTTGCAATTGCTGTGATTTTATTAGTATCCTATTTATCATTTGTTATTTGGAATAAGATAAAAGATGTAACATAGTAAATAGAGGAAGGAAACCATTAACTTATTAAAGATAAAAAGCGACGAATCGTAATTGTGGGAAGGACTTGAAGGAATGACAGAAGATTCGAAGAAAAAGTACATTTTTACAAATAAGGGATTAAGAAGACTGATACTACCACTGGTTGTTGAACAGTTTCTTGCGATGGCAGTAGGTATGGCTGATTCTATAATGGTTGCAAGTGTTGGTGAAAATGCAATGTCGGCAGTATCTCTTGTTGATACTGTTAATATTTTGCTTATTAATATATTCGCAGCATTGGCAACTGGAGGAGCTGTGGTAGCAGGGCAGTATATAGGCCAAAAACGTAATGATAAAGCAACTAAGGCGGGAGGCCAACTAATTGTATTAGTAACTTTTATTTCGCTTATCATTATGGCGTTAATGTATATTGGCAGAGGGTTTATACTAAATGTGGTATTCGGAAATATTGAACCAGATGTTGCAGCTTATGCCAATACTTATATGTTAATCGTATTTGCAAGTATACCATTTATCGCGATATACAACAGTGGTTCTGCTTTGTTCAGGGCTATGGGCAATTCGAGAATTACTATGAAGACATCAATGATAATGAATGCAATCAATGTATTAGGAAATGCCATAGGAATTTATGGACTTAATATGAAAGTAGAAGGGGTTGCTATTCCAACCCTTCTATCTAGAGTAGTAGCTGCAGTAATAATTATTGTAATGCTTAGGAATAATAACCTTCCAATTCATATTACTAAACCATTTCGCTATAAATTTGATAAGAACATGATGAGAAAGATACTTCATATTGGTGTACCAAATGGAGTTGAAAATAGTATGTTTCAGTTGGGTAAAATCTTATTATTAAGTGTTGCAGCAGGATTTGGAACTGCGTCTATAACAGCTAATGCAGTAGGAAATACAATTTCTTCTTTTGAAATTCTTCCAGGAGCTGCGGTAGGATTAGGGCTGATAACTGTTGTAAGTCACTGTGTAGGTGCGGGTGATTATGAGCAGGCAAGATATTATACTAAGAAATTACTTAAGTACACTTACGTTTCTTTAATATTAGTAAATGCTTGTATACTTCTGGCTTTGCCATTTATAATGGACATTTATAATTTATCTCCCGAGACAGTAGTTATGGCACGACAAATCATTATTTTTCATGGTATAAATGCATGTTTTACATGGCCATTAGCATTTACACTTCCAAATACTCTTAGAGCTTCTAATGACGTACGCTTTACAATGTTAGTAAGTGTTGGCTCGATGTGGATATTCAGGGTAGGGTTTGGTATTCTTCTCGCTAAATATATGAACTTAGGAATGTTTGGAATATGGGTTGCGATGATTATTGATTGGGTTATTAGGGGTAGTTTTTTTGTAGTTCGTTATAGAGGGCACAAGTGGGAAATTAGGTAAAGCTGAGGAAAGCACATTTTAGGGGTTAAACACACTTGACATTTGTTCCAATAATTACTATTATTTAGATATATATATTGCACTACTTGAATATTGTATATGTAGTGATTATATTAAAAAAATTGATAAACGGGGAAGGTGTGTATTATGTTTTGCACAAATTGTGGCACTAATCTATCAAATGACACTTTATTTTGTACTACTTGCGGAGCAAAAGTTGCGGGCAATCAACAACAAGCATCAGCTAACACAGGGGCTGTTCCATTTGTAGAAGGATACCAAAGTACACCTACATATGGGGGAAATCAATACCCTCAAAAATCAAATAATAAAAAAACAATAATGATAGCAGCGATTGCTGCAGCTGCATTTATTTTTATTGTAATAATTATTCTGGTAGGAAAATCAATAGTAACACCAAATTATAATAAACCAATTAAGTATATGGTAAAAGGTATGCAGAATGGTGACTTTGATTTAATGATGAAAGCATATCCTGACTTTATGAAGGATCAAATTGAAGAGAATTTAGCATACTATTCTGATGATATTAATGACTTTATGAAAGAATATATGAATACTTTTAAAGAACAATATGGTGATAACTTTGTTGTAACTTACAAGATTGTGGATAAGGAAAAGCTTGATTCAAGTGATGTTGAGTCACTAGAAGAAGAGATAGAGTATACTTATGACGAGAAGATAAATATTGATGAGATTTACGAATTGGATGTAGAGTTGTCGATAAAAGGTAGTGATGGTGAAGATAGTGACACAAGTACTTTTACCGTGTTTAAGGTTGGATCGAAATGGTACATTATGGACAATATATTGGGATAAATTTATATTAAGAATAGAAATAGAAATGAATATATAGAAATGAAAATATAGAAATTAGTATATAGAAATTGATATATAGATATAATAAAAAAATATTTATTCAAAAAATCGTCGAAAGAGGGAATGACTCTAATCGACGATTTTTTATTAATTTATAATATATTAAGGATTAATAATGCATTTCTTAATTAATTTGACTAACCATTATATTGTAAAACTGATTGTCTTTCTATTAATTCAACATCTAAAACATATCTATTTTGCTTAACAGTACTATTGTTTATTTTTTCCGTTAAGAGGTCAATCGCACACTCTGCCTTTGTTGTGATGTTCTGCGATATAGTAGTTAACTTTGGAGAAGAAAATATAGATGCTTCAATATTATCGAACCCTATAACCGATAAATCATTTGGAATTGCATATCCATTCAAGCGAGCCCCTTCTATGATACCAAGGCCCATGATATCAGCTGTTGCAAAAACAGCAGTAATATCACCCCTTCGATTACTAATCTCTTTACCTATTGATAAACCTAAATCATACACAGGCGAAACATCATAGATAATAGAATCATTATACGGGATACCAGAATCCGCCAATGCATCTTTGTACCCATTGAAACGTTCCTTTACTACGTTTTCTTTTGTAGGGCCAGCAAAGGCGATTTTCTTATGCCCTTTATTAATCAAGAACTTAGTAGCGATATAACCACCTTTATAATCATTAATTCCTACATTCAACACATCTTTATAATCTGAATAACTATCTAAGGAAACTAAAGGAAGGTTATTTTTTGAAATTATCTTATGTAAGATATTATCATAATGAGGTAGTAGAAAAATGGCACCGTCCATATTCCAATTCTTAACAAGTTCTGAAATATCAGAAACAGTGCTAACGGATCGAATCATAGCAAAGTATCCTTTTTTTCGAATCGCATATTCAATTACACCAATCAACTCGCTTAAGTAAGGATCTTTGAAAAAGTTATAGTCCCCTTCAAGAGGGACTAAAACGCCAATGATCTTAGTTGATTTTGAACTTAAGCTCCTTGCTGAAAGGTTAGGAACATAATGGTATTTTTTTATTAATTCGTTAATAAGTTCTATATTTTTTGCTGAAACTTTTTGGTGATTCCCATTAATGACATTCGAAACTGTCATGGTACTTACACCAGCTTCTTTCGCAATATCTTTTGAAGTAACCATTTCATTGCCTCCCAAGGTGGATATATCGTTAAACCTAACACTGTATTTTAGCTACAAATATTATAATACAAAGTAAAGAGAAAAGCAAACAACTTGTGTTGAATATGTGCTCTAAAGTAAGAAAAGAGAAAAAATCTGGAAATATATCGGCGGTATATTGACATTGCACAAAAACAATGATAAAATGAACAAAGTTTATCGATAAACTAAACAAACAAATTTATTAACCATTAGGGTAAGGGAGGAAAATGTAATGAAGAAAGTAGTAATATTATTATTAGTGCTATCAATGGTTTTATCTATGTCAGGTTGTAAAAAAGAACAAGTAACAGCAAAATTCGCAGATGATTTAAAGTGGGATGAAACAAAACAAGAATACGTTTTCGAAAAAAAGGCAGAACTTAAATTTTGGGCAGATAATGATGAATATGCAGCAAAAATAATTGAATTATGGGATGCAAAATATCCTGACGTTACTTTGAGTTATGAAAATGTAGGATCTGTAGATACAGCAGAGAAATTAAAGTTAGATGGACCAGCTGGTCTTGGAGCAGACGTTTTCTACATACCTCATAACAGTATTGTTGATATGAGAGAATCTGGTCTATTGTTCCAACTTCCTGAAAGTGATGAAGCTTACATTAAAGAAATAATGCAAGATTCAGCTACTGCAGTTACTATGTTTGAAGACAACATGTACGCAGTACCTTCAAGTGTTGAGAACATTGCACTAGTTTATAATAAACAAATATTAGCTGCTTTACCTACATTACCATCTGTATTGACAGTAACAGGGGCTAATTTATTAGAACAAATTGAAAATGAAGAAATATATTTAGAAGAATTATATGAAGGCGTAGCAAATTGGGGAAATAATTTTGCTGGAACAGGAGTTGAAATCCCTTTCTTAAGCGATCGTTTTGAAGATGTTGATACAACTGCTGAAGATATCCATACAATTTTTGCATATCAATTGTATGATGCATATCACAACTATCCTTTCTTAACAAGAAATGGATACCGAGTATTTGGCGAGGATAATAATGATCCTACTCAATTTAACATAACTTCGAAAGAAGTAACAGAATCAATCAAGTCAGTAATAGGTGACTGGTATGGTAATGTTGATGGATCTAAACTTTTCCCAGGACTAGCAACAATACAAGATATTGCTTGGGATCAAGGACCTGCTCGTTTACAAAAGGGACAATTAGCGATAACAATTAGTGGTCCATGGGTTATGGGAGATATCAAGACTAATTTAACAACATGGGCTGAAACAGGCAAATTTGGTGTAACAGCAGATACAAAAGTATCAGATCTTTATGGTGCAACTAAATTACCTAGATTCAACAATGATGTACAACCAACTACTTTTTCTGGTGTTCAAGTTACAGGAATGAATGTTTACACGGATTATCCAAATGCAACTATGAATTTAATGAGATTCTTAGCAAGTGATGAAGTAATGAAAGAAGTATACAGTACTTTAGGCAAAATTCCATCAATTAAGAATTCTGACAACGTTCCTGGACTTAATGAAGATGAAATAGCTCGTGGCTTCTTATCTCAAGCAGCATTCTCTCATGCAATGCCTGTTATCCAAGAAGGTAACTACATGTGGGATCCTCTACGTGATGTATGGACAAATATCTTTGATGCTAAGATGTCAGTAGAAGATGCTCAAACAAGATCGTTAGATGACTACAATAAAATTCTCCAAAATTCTGGAGCTGAGCAATAAGAAATTTAGATTTAAAGGACATATATATATGTCCTTTAAATCATAAAAGGAAGGAGATGTGGTCATGAGTAACAAAAAGAAAAAGAAGTGGTGGCAAAAACTAATTGGTGAAAAGATGACAAATTCAGGTTGGCTTTCATTTTTCATATTTGGATTAGGTCAATTAAAGAACAAGCAAAAGGGAAAAGCACTTATTCTATTTGCTTTTCAATTTGCTTATGTATTTATAGAAGTGATCACTAGTAAGTTGGTAAAGGGTGTAATTCCAAATCAACCGGAATATTGGGGTTATGGCTTTTTTAGAAAAGGGATACATGGTTTTATCACTTTAGGGGAAACTACAGGTGGTAGATTTAGAGACAATTCTCCTGTTATGATGATTGAAGGAATTATGGTTTTCGTCTTAATCCTAATTTATATAGTTATTTGGAAAATGAATATCAAAGACGCTAACGATACCAATTTATCCATACAACGAACTGGTATTGTACAGTCCTCTAAGGCATTTTTTGCTGAAAGATTTGAAACAGGATTTGCTTATATTGTTAGTACACCAGCTTTACTTTTATTATTATTTGTCTCAATCGTTCCAATTTTATTTGCGTTTTTAATTGCTTTTACGAATTATGATGCATATCATAACCCACCATCCGATTTAATTGATTGGGTTGGATTTGCAAATTTCTTTAAAGTTATTAAATTAGCAGGATGGAGAACCACTTTTGCAGGGGTTGCAAGTTGGACCGTTATTTGGGCAATATTATCAACCATGACTACTTTTTTTGGAGGACTTTTACTTGCCGTTGTTATTAATAGTAAGAGAGTTGTTCTTAAAAAAATGTGGCGTACAATTATGATTCTTCCTTGGGCTATACCAGGAATGATTTCATTATTGGTATTTAGAAATTTTTTCAATCAGACCTATGGACCACTTAATGCGATGTTAGGTATGGATATACCTTGGTTGAATGATCCAATAATGGTTAAAGTAACATTGGTTATTATTAATTTCTGGTTAGGTGTTCCATACTTTATGATGCTTATGACTGGAATTCTAACAAGCTTTGATAAAACACTATATGAAGCGGCTACTGTAGATGGAGCGAATTCACGACAAACATTTTGGAGTATTACATTCCCAATTTTGTCCGCACAGGTTTTTCCTCTACTTATTATGTCTTTTGCAGGTAATTTCAACAATTTCGGTATCGTATTCTTCTTAACTGGAGGAGGTCCTAGAAACCTTGCCTATGAGTATGCAGGACATTCAGATATTCTGATCACTTGGATCTATAATATGACGAAAGACTTTAAAATGTATAATATGGCATCCGTAATGTCCATTATTATATTCTTGATAATTGGTGGTATATCAACTTGGAACTTTTTAAGAAGTGACGCGTTTAAGGAGGATAATTAAAATGAATAAAATACCTAAAAAAAATAAAAAAAAATTATCACCAATTGATCGCGTAAAAGATATATTTGCTTATTTTAGTACATATCTACTTCTTCTTATATTAACAGTCGCTATACTTTATCCAGTTATGTGGATACTTGGTTCTGCATTTAATGAAGGAACATCGCTTGCATCTGCATCTGCAATACCCAAAAATCCGACTCTTAATAACTTCGTAAAGCTTTTCAAAGAAACCGATTACGAAAAGTGGTATTTGAATACATTGACGATTGCAATAGCCAACATGGTGGTATCAGTACTTATTGTAGGGACAATGGGATATGTTTTTGCAAGACTTAAGTTTGCAGGTAAGAGAGTAGGTTTACTCGTTATTTTAATTCTGCAAATGTTCCCATCGTTTATGGGAATGATCGCAATTTACGTTCTATTCTTGAACTTTGGACTCTTAAATCAGCCACTTGCATTAGTTATTATTTATTCAGCTGGTCAAATTCCATACAATACTTGGTTAATTAAAGGATATTTGAAAAATGTGCCGATTTCATTAGACGAAGCGGCTCAAATAGATGGAGCTACAAAATTACAGACCTATACAAAAGTTATCTTACCAGTTATGTTTCCAATTCTAACCTTCGTTGCTGTTACTCAATTTATGGCACCATGGTTTGATTACATACTTCCAAGTTTCTTGATAACGTCAACTGAGAAAAAGACTCTTGCAGTTGGTTTGTATGAACTCATAAATGGTCAGGCTAACACAAACTTTACAATGTTTGCTGCAGGATCAGTACTCGTAGCAGTACCGGTTGCTATCTTATATCTATTCCTACAAAAATACCTTATTGAAGGATTAAGTGCAGGAGCAAATAAAGGATAGGGATAAATGGCTATTTTGGTATTGATAAATCCGATTATGGGTTGTGAGAGGAGTTTGTATTGAATGAATAAAAGAATTCAAGTTGGTATTACCCTGATAGTAGTCCTTTCTTTACTGGCTGGATGTAAAGGAAGTGTTAAAAAAGACCACGCGAATGTACCAGACTGGTCCGTAAATTCAACTATGTATGAAGTAAACATTAGACAATATACACCAGAAGGAACATTTAAAGCATTTGAGGAACATTTACCTAGATTACAGGAAATGGGAATAGAGATCCTGTGGTTAATGCCTATATATCCTATTTCACAGGAAAAAAGAATTGGTTCATTAGGCTCATACTATGCAATATCTGATTTTCAAGGAATTAATCCTGAATTCGGAAACAAAGAAGATTTTAAGCATTTAGTAGATAAGTGTCATGAAATGGGATTTAAGGTAATCCTTGATTGGGTAGGAAATCACACTGGTTGGGATAACAGTTGGATTACTAAACATCCAGATTGGTATACACAAAATAGTTCAGGTGAAATAATCTTTCCTGAGACATGGCAAGATGTAGCAGACCTTAACTTTGAGAATACAAAAATGCGTAAAGCTATGCTAAAAGCCATGAAATATTGGGTAAAAGAATTTGACGTAGATGGTTATCGTTGTGATTATGCTGGTGGTGTTCCGCTAGACTTCTGGGAAACGGCTAGAGAAACATTAGATAAGATAAAACCTGTATATATGTTAGCAGAAGATGATAGGGCAATGTTCTTTATGAACTATTCGTTTAATGCTAATTATGGATGGAGTTTTTACCATGATTTAAATGATGTAGCCAAAGGAAAGAAGAAAGCAAGTTCTTTGACTAGTTACTTAAGTAAGATAGCAACAACTTATCCTACGAATACCTATCCACTACATTTTTTAGACAATCATGATGAAAATTCTTGGACTGGAACGGTTGAAGAACGATTAGGAGATGCACAACAAGCACTGCTGACACTAATTTTCACTGTTCCTGGTATGCCATTGATATATTCTGGTCAAGAAGTGAACTTGGATCACAGACTAGAATTTTTTGATAAAGACCTTATTGAGTGGGAAGGCTTTGAAAATGAAGCACTTTTAACTAAGTTAATTCATTTGAAATCTGACCATCCAGCCCTATGGAATGGGGTTGAAGGTGGAGATATTACATTCCTTAAAACTTCATCTGAGCGAGTACTTGCGTACAGTCGAGAAAAAGATGATGACAAGATTGTTGTCATTTTGAACCTTTCAGCTGAACCAAGAGAAGTTAATGTCGAATATGAAGGACAAATCAATGGAACAGATTTAATTACAGATGAAGCAGTGCAATTAACCCAAGGGGAAAATACCCTCTTATTAGAACCATGGGGCTTTCTCGTAATTAGGAATTAAATTAGAACATGTTTTTATTTTGAAAATTTTTATTATTTTTTGGTTAATTTGGAGCATAATATGCTCCCTTTTTTTTTATACAATAGAAATCAATTTTTATTTAATATCTAAAATAGTAGAAAGATATCTTAACATATCTAATTTTCTATAATAGGATATGTTTCTCTTGTAGCTCTTTGCAAATTCTAATTCTGTACTTTTATATGCTTTTCTTGTTTTTAGATCTAAATCATAAAATAAGATAAAATCTAACTCCCTTTTTTGAAGTTCTCTTTCGCGTGCAAATTTTTTAACAACACTATTAGGGAGAACGATTTTCTTCCCCAGTTTTCTTTCTACTTCAAAAGAAATACTATTTTCATAAGATTTATAGATTAAGGAAGTACAGATAAAAGCATCATTCGATTCAAGGTCAAGGTAGTAGTCATAAGGAAGGCCTACAAAACTAAACGCTTTTAATATTGCGTTTAATTTATCTTCTTTTGAAATTCTTGGTCTCATTGCTGAAAAATAGTCAACTTTTGCAATATTGTTTAGAGGTTTAACGGTAACTCCCTCTTCAATTGCTTCTATAACCAATAAACAAGTCTTATTTTGTAAGGAAATATAGTTTTTTATATTTAATTCCTTGAGTTTGTCAGAAAATTTAATGCCTTCTAAGGATTTTACCTCACTAAAGTACTCATCTAATATCTGCAAATTTCCAATATAAAGACCGGTATGGGTCCAGAAACCCGATATTCCTAAATTAGTTGCCTGCCAATCATTCCGTTTTAACAAAATATCTCCAGGTTCTAATTGATTTCCTATTTCCATTAATTCATCTTCTTTTATAAACTTAGTCTTGCGTTTCGTAAACTCTAAACCAGTTAAACTAACCATAATATATTTTTGGACGGGAAAAATAGCAACATACATAGCTTTTTTTGACTTTTCTTTCACTTCATTTTTATGACGACCCAATTCACGAAGATTCATTAATAGAGATAATAAAAAAAGTATATATTGAACTAATTTACTTCCGTATCGAAAAGTCTTATATTTTGAATTTATAGTCCCTTTTATATTGAATTCAACTTGTTTTAGTGTAAGTAGGGATAGGAAGAACAATAATAGAAGAAAAATAAATAACAATAATATTTCATATAAAAAAATAAATTCACGGAATTTATATATAAGTATTAATACGATGCTTAATTTTAATGAATGAACAACCAATAATTTTCTTTCCAAATGTAAGAAGAATCCTTTAAAAATTCGTTTGCTATCTTTATAAAAGAACCAAATTAAGAAAGATAATATTAAGAGCTTAAGTAATTCTTTTAATAAAATCATTGTATTTTCCTCCCTTCTATAAACATATATTTAATTTATAATTCCCTTTATAGTAAATTAAATTCTATTATTGAAGTAAGAAAAAGGAATAATAATATAAAAAATTTACTTTGTATTATTAGAAAAAGCTGTTATTATTGATAGGTAATAGAACTTAATTTATAAATTAAAGAGGGTTTTGTTTAAGAATTAATTTTATAAAATAATAATTAAAGATGTTGGAGGTATGGTATGTTTATTTTTGAATTATTAAAAGCAATCTTACTAGGAGTCGTTGAAGGAATAACTGAGTGGCTTCCAATTAGTAGTACGGGGCATATGATTTTAGTTGAGGAATTTATTAATTTGGATGCATCGGAAGCGTTTATGGAGATGTTCCGTGTGGTAATTCAGTTGGGGGCTATATTAGCTGTCATTCTCCTCTATTTTAATAAATTGAATCCTTTTTCACCAAGTAAAACAAAACAAGAAAAGAAAGATACAATGTCAATTTGGTTTAAAGTAGTAGTGGGTGTTATACCAGCCGGGATATTAGGATTTTTGTTTGATGATTGGATGAATGATCATTTATATAATTACTTAACAGTTGCTCTTATGCTAATAATCTATGGCGTTATGTTTATATTAATTGAAAATCGTAATAAAGGGCAAGAAAGTAAAATCACGACATTCAAGGATTTGACTTATAAAACTGCATTATTAATTGGGTTATTTCAAGTATTATCATTGATACCTGGAACATCACGTTCGGGGGCGACTATTCTTGGAGCTATTATACTAGGAAGCTCACGTTATGTTGCAGCTGAATATTCATTCTTTTTGTCTATTCCAATAATGTTTGGAGCAAGTGCATTAAAATTAGTGAAATTTGGTTTTGATTTTACAGGAACGGAAATTGGAATTTTACTTACCGGTATGATTGTAGCTTTTGCTGTTTCTCTGATAGCTATTAAATTCCTTATGGGCTATATTAAGAATAACGACTTTAGAGCTTTTGGTTGGTACCGAATTGTATTAGGTATTCTAGTCATTGGATATTTTATATTAACATAGTAAAAAATAAAAAGCCGTGTTACTGGTATTCTCCTT
>JAQSXR010000057.1 GCA_029256575.1 Clostridiales bacterium
TGAACACAATGGTTATATGACTGAGGCTGTAGAAGAAATGTGTAAATGGGGATTGAAACAGGAAAACGTGAAACATATTATTGCTGAAACGGATATCGATGGATATGCATCTCAACGGATTTTAGAACGTAATGGTTTTGAAAGATATAAATTTGACGAAACTAGTTGGTGGAGATTATAACATTATTTTTCTATTTTATTTAATTAGTTGATTTTATAAGTTGTTTATAAATTAATACTTAACATATTGCAAGGAGGACAGTTCAATTAAACTGTCCTCCTTGTTACTATATTATATTACGAAAATTAGAGCCTATTTAATTACAATAAAAAAACCCTCATTTATTTCTTTAAGGTTTTCAATAACTGGGCTAGAAGGATTCGAACCTTCAGATGCTGGAGTCAGAATCCAGTGCCTTACCATTTGGCTATAGCCCAAAGTGCTACTCTCCTATTTTACAGCATTTTTAAATAATTTCAACTAAAATATTATAATATTTTGATATTTATTGCTTACACTACCTATATATATTAATTCATCAAAAAATAATACTACTTTTATGGAGGTAACGTACTATGAAAATCAGGAAACTAAGAGAAGATAAGGATATTAGCATACGTAATAGTAATGTAATAGATTCAAATTACGATATATATAAAAATGTAATAGATGATTTAACTTCTGAATCAACCGATCCATTTGGAAGCTATACTGGTAATTGTATTGATCCCTATGATAAACCAGTACAAGATGCTGATGATTTATAGATTAACTTTTGTTCTATAACTTTTTTAATTGTATATTTATGATTATAGTGTATAAGTGATTTGTGCTTTCTAACTAGACTTGACATTTTGACTAAAAATCATTATTATGTAAATAAAGTTAATAAATATTGCTATGACGAGAAATCAGTATACTTGTGTTTTTACAGAGAGGAAGTTAATTGCTGCAAAACTTCTATAACATAATATATTGTCCAAACTCTAAGCTCTGCATGAATTCATAAGTGCAGCGGACACTCCCGATAAAGAGTTAGAGAGAGTATAGAGACTTCTATACTAGTTAGGGTGGTACCGCCGAGAATATTGGTCCCTATGCATTTTGCATAGGGCTTTTTTATGTTATTAATCCCAAAATAGAAAGGAAAATTTATTATGTTAATGAGTAAGCTTTTAGGTGAAAGATTTAAAGAAAAACCTGGTGAAGCAACCAGTACAAGCCACATATTTTTATTAAGAGGAGGCTACGTTCGTCAGGTAACAAATGGTATCTATTCATTGTTATTACCAGCAAAGAAAATTGCAATGAAAATAGAAAATATCATTCGTCAAGAGATGGATAATATCGATGGTCAAGAGGTTTTATTTCCAGTTGCACTTCCAGGTGAGCTTTGGCAAGAATCAGGTCGTTTTGAAGCAGTTGGTAGTGAACTGATACGCTTTAAAGACCGAGCAGGTAAAGATATGGTTTTAGGAATGACTCATGAAGAAGCTGCTGTACACCTTGCTCGTACTGAAGCTAAGTCTTATCAACAATATCCTTTTATGATATACCAAATTCAAACAAAATTTAGAGATGAGCCAAGATCTAGAGGTGGATTAATTCGAGTAAGAGAATTCACAATGAAGGATGCCTATTCATTCCATACAACTCAAGAGGATCTTGAACAATATTATGACAGTTGCCACCAGGCATATAATAATATCTTTGCTAGAGTTGGTGTTCCTGAAGTTATTAGTGTTGCTTCTGATACAGGTATGATGGGTGGTAAAGTTGCTCATGAATTCATGCTTCTCTGTGATATCGGTGAAGATACAATCGTTTTATGCGATAGTTGTGATTATCAGTCTAACATGGAAGTGGCTACTTCTAAACTATCTCAATCAACTTTTTATGAGGCGCAGATAAAGGAGGTCCATACCCCAGAAATGAAAGATATTGAATCCGTTGCAAATTTCTTTGGTGTTTCAACTGATTCAACACTTAAGGCTACCGTATTTAAAGTTATAGGTTCAAATAAGCCACTTATTGCATTTATTAGAGGAGATTTACAAGTAAATTTATCTAAGCTTCAAAAGATAACACAGGCACCTTTAGAGCCATTTGCTGATTATGAAGAAAGTAATCTTGTCTTTGGTTTTATTGGACCATTTAACCTAAATGATCCAAATGTAACAGTCATTTATGATGACTCACTTAAAAATGAGAAAAACTTAGTTTCAGGTGCAAATAAAATTGATCATCACATTTCAGGGCTCAATATGCAAAGAGATATTCCAGATGCTGTTTACTATGATATCTCTGAAGTTAAAGAAGGACATGAATGCCCAAATTGTAATGGTAAACTTAAATTTAGCCGTGGAGTTGAAGTAGGAAATATTTTTCAATTAGGTACAAAATATACCGAAAGTATGAAGATGCAATATATCGATAATGATGGCAAGGCAAAAACGCCTATAATGGGCTGTTACGGTATCGGTGTTGGTAGACTCTTAGCTTGTATCATTGAATCAAAGCATGATGAATATGGCCCAATTTGGCCGATCTCAGTTGCTCCATGGGAAGTTCATATTTGTGTATTAAAAAGTAAGACTCAGGATATGAATGCTATTGGAATTGACATTTATAACAAACTTAATAAGAATTATGATGTTATAATGGATGATAGAAATGTTGGACCTGGTGCTCAATTTGCTGATGCAGATTTACTTGGTGTTCCTATTAGAATAGTTGTTGGTGAAAAGAATTTAGTTGATGGTAACGTAGAGATAATGACACGTGATAAGAGTATTAAGGAACTTGTTAAATTATCTGATGTAGAGTCAGAAGTTGCTGCAATTGTTACTATATTAAAAAATAATATTTAAAGTGAATCTTTCACCATTCTCTTCCCGATTATGAATAAATAAAATTAAAAGCAAGTATCCAATTTAGGATGCTTGCTTTTTTGATTATAAATTAATTAATATAATATATTAAATTTAATATTCAATATTCTTGATTTTAAAGAAATAAAAAAGAATCCAATACTTTGGATTCAAATTAAAGGCGCCAACCAGATTTGAACTGGTGGTGACGGTGTTGCAGACCGGAGCCTTACCACTTGGCTATGGCGCCAAATATAATATAAAATATAGTATAACAACCAAATCAATTTTAGTCAATAAATAAAAATTACTCTTTACATATTATATTCTTAGTATTACTTTTTATTCATTTTTATAATAATGCGGCGGCCACCTATTCTCCCGGTCCGTTACCAGACAAGTACCTTCGGCCGTTTTCGTCTTAACCATCGTGTTCGGAATGGGAACGGGTGTTTCCCAAAAACGCATCGCCACTGCAAAATGACTCATAGGGGACTTGAACCCCTGTTACCGCCGTGAAAGGGCGGTGTCTTAACCACTTGACCAATGAGCCTAGATTTGGTATTCCTTTGCTTCTCATAAATAAATGCGACATTTGGTCGCATTTATTTAGCTCCCCGAGTAGGATTTGAACCTACGACCCTTCGGTTAACAGCCGAATGCTCTACCGCTGAGCTATCGAGGAATAAAGGTATATACCTTAAAAACTACATATTAATTTAATATTATCATCCGTTTTAATTCTAGTCGTTCCATAGCGTTAGAACTTATTCTTTCGACAGTCAATAAACTATGTTTATTGCTGCTTTTTGACCTA
>JAQSXR010000003.1 GCA_029256575.1 Clostridiales bacterium
TATCTTCGTAGATCATGGCTTACTTCGTAAAAATGAAGGCGATGATGTAGAAAGAATATTTAGAAAACAATTTGATATGAACTTAATCCGAGTAAATGCCCAAGATAGATTCCTAGGCAAATTAGCTGACGTATCCGATCCAGAAACAAAGAGAAAAATAATCGGCGAAGAGTTCATTCGTGTTTTCGAAGAAGAAGCTAAGAAAATAGGAACAGTAGATTTCTTAGTTCAAGGAACAATATACCCTGACGTAATCGAAAGTGGAGTTGGCGATGCAGCAGTAATTAAGAGCCATCATAATGTAGGCGGACTACCTGATTATGTTGACTTCAAAGAAATAATCGAACCACTCAGAGAATTATTTAAAGACGAAGTTAGACGTGTTGGTATGGAGTTAGATATTCCAAGAGATCTAGTAATGAGACAACCATTTCCTGGACCTGGACTTGCAATCAGAATCATTGGTGATATCACACAAGAAAAGATTGATATCTTACAAGATGCAGATGCCATCTTTAGAGAAGAAATTGCATTAGCAGGCTTAGATAAAGAGATACACCAATACTTTGCGGTTCTTACGAATATGAGAAGCGTTGGAGTAATGGGAGATTCAAGAACTTACGATTATACAGTAGCACTTCGTGGGGTAACGACTTCGGACTTTATGACAGCTGACTGGGCTAGAACGAGTAAACCACCGTCGACGATTGAGTGGGAATAAAAAAGAGAAAGTCTACAAACCTTTTAAATAAGGGTTTGTAGACTTTTGATTTTAGTTATGGCTCTACTTTGGCTCTAATTGTATTTTTGAAGAGTTGATTTTATTTATCTTGTTGTCTATCCTTTGAATTGATTTGTTAATGGTGATAGTCTTATTTATAAAATTAATAATTAATATCAGATATGGTAATAGAATAAACTCGCCTATTCTTAGTCCAGTCCAATAAAATACCTCAAAAGCCATTTTTGATTGAGGTTTATGTGATATACATGTTATAAAATTTTGATATCCTTCTTTTGTCCAAAAAAGCATTTCATCAGCATTTTTTTCTTCATACTACTAGATTTTTGACAGGGATTTTCTCTCAAATCATAATACTTAACGACATAATTGAAAATAGTGCAATTCATAAAACCGTATAAAAGTACGGTACTTTTTGATCTCATCTAGTATTAATAGTAATATGATAAAAGGACTTAAATAAATAGACTTAACATTTATATAAAACTTATAGTCACTTTTAATTTAGAATAGCCTATAAAAAGTCATAATACCCTATACCAGAAAAAATGGAATAGGGCTGTTTTTATTTTATAGTAAAACTTATAAAGCTATACTGAGTAAATGATTTTTTACTAATCTTAAGGAAAATAGAAATTATTTTGTTGAAATTAGTAAAATGTGGTATCGTAACATTTACAATATCAACAAAAATGATATAATATTAATATATATTTTTAGAAAATGTAACTAAGTATTATAATGATTCAAGTTGACAGTAAATAGGCTACAGAAATTTCATCATATTTAGTTCGAATTGCAGATTATAGTAATAATGGGAAGTTGGATATTAGTAGGTCAAGGAGCTTTATATGAATAAATTATTAGAATTTTCAGCAGAGTGCGCAGTATGGGAGAATAAATACTATCTTGATTTTGAAAGAATGAAAGGTTCTGTGTTTCATTATACTAGTGCTTTTGCATTAGAAAACATATTGAAAGGTAGAAAATTGTGGATTACCAAAAGTGATTTTCTAAATGATGAAACTGAATATAAGTATGATATAGAATTATCTAAAACAATATTTAAAGAGAAGCGCTATAAATATATAAATGATAATATGTTCCATGAAATAGAAAAACAAATAAAGTCAAATTTAAAGAGAAGTTTTATATTTAGCACCTCAAGAAATACTGACTCAATAAATTTATGGAGTAATTATTCTAATAATGATGGATATTGTATCGGATTTAATCTTGAAGATATGGAAAAAAGGATTCTCAACAAAAAAATATATGTTACCGGTAATATAATGAGTAATAAAGTTTATGGAAAATATTATATTCCAATTAGAGGACAGTTGGAATCTGTTGCAGCATATCTATTACAAGTTATTTATGATCTTGATCGGCAAAGAGATATTATTATTGAAATATTTTCTCATATGGAAAACGTATCAGAAAAATATAATTTATACAGAAAATATAACTGAAAGTGAATTTCCACAACTTAAAGCTATTCATAATGGCGCTATTGATACAGCATTTACAACCTTAATGAAGCAAATACGTCTTTTTAAAAATCCATTATTTAAACAAGATGAAGAATATAGGATTGTTTTTGAGATAAATAAAAAGCTAGATGTAATAAAGTAAAGCAATTTAATGGTATATTTACTCCATATATAGAGGTAGGTTTTGATGAAGAAGGTCATTATCATAAAGGATTACCGATTGAATCGATTACTATAGGACCAAAGAATAATTTAGATATTGCTGAAAGAGGAATGAAACTTTTTCTTGAAAGTTTACAATATAAAACTACGAAAAAAGTCTATCTATTTGTGATGGTAAAATTTTATTGAAAAAATCGGATGTTCCACTTCGGTATTAATATTGTGATCTTGATAAAACTACTCTTACAGTTGGAATGTCTGTATAAGAGGGGTAAGCGGAATAATGTGAAGTTTATTTGATGATAGTTACAATTATTAATGGTTATCTTACCAGAAGGGAATAGTATGGATAGATATTATGATATAACAAATCCAGATGCTTCTTATGATTGGATACATGAAG
Source organism: Clostridiales bacterium (assembly GCA_029256575.1). Lineage (GTDB taxonomy): Bacteria > Bacillota > Clostridia > Lachnospirales > JAQSXR01 > JAQSXR01. The sequence goes on from JAQSXR010000003.1 coordinate 2,801, forward strand.
TGTTACATTTGAAAAAAGGTGATTTAATCGAGAAGTATTGTATTAATTGTCACAACGATTTTGATCTTTTCTATGAAATGTTTTTACCACAAATAAAATCTTTTGATATTGAGAATATGGATATTGTAGCGTTTCAAGTAACAAGTAATAATGATGAATGTGCAGAGATAAAGAAAAACGGATTGCACAACCTGCAATGGATATTAAGCAATGACACAGGGTTAAATTCCTTCCTGCAGCAAAGAGGTATACATTTTGACGTAGAAAAAAGGATTATGTATATAGGCGTTTATGGTTATGATGTGGATTATGATAAATATAGAGAGTCAAAATATGATTCTGAAAAAAATGAAGGTACTGAAAAGGTAGGTCACAAATTGTATTATGATTTTCGAATCAATGCTTTTTTATTCTGTGAGGATATTAACCGATATGGCACAATTCATAAAGCACCGGAGTTTTTATTTACTTTATCTTCTTTCAATGAAAAAACAGTAGGAATGGACGAACAATGGGGGAATATAACAAAACAATATGTGGTGAAATTTAAAACAAAATTAAAGAATATTGCTTATTTAACATTTTATGATTGTGAAGAGGAATATATCTTGGATAGTCAGAATAATTGGATGGAGTTAAGAAAAAAAATGTTATCTAGAGCTATTGAGAGTACCTTTAGTAATTTGGTATCAGAGAAAGTAGTATATATGAAGCCTGAAATATTTATTAGCCCGAAGGATATATTAGAGTATGCCCCGGCAGAAAAATGGAGAAAAGATGTACTTAAATACTTTGGGAAAGAATGAGATGTATCTGTCAGTTGCTGAAATATTAGGGACAGATATTGATATGGTTAGAAAATATATTTTGCAATCTATGAGTGATATTATAGATTGGAATTATGATGAACATAGTATAGATAAAATGAATATAGCTGAGCTAATAAAAGAATGTGGTTGTAAAAAGCTGAAAAGAATTGATAGTTTGACTGTTAGCCATATTACACCGAGAGAGAATATAGATACTGTGTGGAAAGAGGGATTTATGACTTTACCTCATGTACTGACTAAAAAAATATGTTGTCTAATTATCTTCAAAAATTAGGATTTAAGTTTAGTTTTGATGATAAAAAGATTATAATGAAAAGAAACGGAGAAATAGTTGATATAGAAAAACTAGACTTTTCTAATCTGAAAATGCGTTTAGGTGGTGAAAAAACCCTCAATGATTTTAATGTGAATGGCTATTTATTCATTGATAAATTTGAATTAGTTGCAGTGAGAGGGTGGCTCGGTTCGCCAGAAATTCTAAAGAGTTTGGCGAATTCTTATTGGAAAATAGTATTGCTGATAACTATGCTGACAAATGTATCAATTATTATGTGTCCTTTGAGGTGCCGATAGAAAAGGTAGATATTGAAGGATTCCCTGATTGGCTGGATGAGGACAGAAAGACGGATATTCTTTTGAAATATACAATCAATGCTTTGGCGTATGAAGAAAATAAAAGAAAGCACTATTTACAAATGTACAACCCAATTATTATGTTGAAAAGAAATTATGCAGTGCCTGGATCTGATATTCGTAAAGTATGGCGTTTTGACTATAAAGGGAGCAAGTTAGTTCCTATAATATCTTGTCGCTTTATCCTTTGAATTGATTTATTTATTGAAATAGTCTTATCAATAAAATTAATATCTGATACAGTAAAAGCCATAAGCTCACCTATTCTTATTCCAGTCCAATATAATACCTCAAAAGCCATTTTTGAATGAGGTTTATCAGATACACAGACTATAAACTCTTGATATTCTTCTTTAGTCCAGAAAAGCATTTCATCAGCATTTTTCTTGCCCATACTACCAGCTTTATGGCATGGGTTTTCTTTAAGATCATAATACCTAACAGCATAATTGAAAATAGCTATAAGTTGATTATTAATCGTCTTTAAATAAGTTTCCGCGTACCCCATACCCATTAGATTATTTTGCCACTTACGGATATGAGTAGGCTTAATTTGATTTATAGGGGTATTTTCAAAGCAAGGCAATATCTTTAGCTTAATAATATATTTTTTGTTCTCTAAGGTCGAAATACGAAGCCTGGAGCTCATATCTTCAATGTACAAATCATATAGTGATTCAAAACTCATTGTAGTATCGCTTGATTGCTTTAATAAAAATTCTCGTTCGAATTCAAGAGCTTCCATAAAAAAGAGCGATTAAATAATCGCTCTTTTTGCATGTAAATTATTATAAGCTCATGATTTTGATAGGGGGGACACGTCCCTTTATCATATTTTTTGGGTGGATTACTATGATAATCTCGAACAAGTTTTTCATACACTTTAAGTGCTTTCTGGATCCATGTTAAAAATTCGTGCGTTGGTTGAATTATATCTACTAAGTATTTTCATACAAGTATGAAAAATCCTAAATCTCCGTATTCTTTCGAGATAGGAGATGTACGTTTTGCATTGGATATACTTTAATTTACCTAGAATTGAACATAGAATTTTACTGAAAGCTATCTTAATTGACAAAATATAGCATAAATGTTAAATTAAGATAGATGAGGTAGCAGAAATAGAAGAGATTTCACCTAAAATTCTATCACTGAGAATGAGAAACGCAGTTTCACATGATCATTTAAGGATTCAACCATTAGCTCCTGGAAAAGTCATGTTATCCGCACTAGTACGATAAATTTTAATTTTGATGAGGTGTAATATGGAAGAAATGCAAGCCCTTAATAGGATGCTTTACCTTGATTATTTGAATGAAGAAGAAAAAGCGTTGATTGATGCTTTGGAAGAAGAATTTAAGAATAGGGGAGCTGATTATACATTAGCTGCGTTGTGGAACTATGATTCGTTTTTAGGTGGTATTGGATGCTATAGTATGCCTGCTGATCCTAAAAAGAATCCATTTTCAGGTGGTTATTTAAGATATTTATTTCGTCCACTTCAGTATGTTAGATGTAGCATGGAGATATTAGATTTAAATTATACTGCACGTGATGCAATTAGAGACACTGGATTGTATCTGGAGTTTGTAATGAAGTTCTCGTTGAAAAAGCGTAGAGGAATATTATCCATCGTTAATAACAATGGTACATTAGGTAAGTTGTCTCACAAACTCTATAATTTAAAGTCGATTAGTGACGATCAATTTGAGTGCATGAAGAGTATTATAAAGATCTATAATAAAAGCAAGCATGAGATTAATTCTGATGTGAACAGAAGTATGAGCTTTGCACCAATAGATGCAGTTGTCTTTTATCTTGTAGCAAGGAAGGTAACTATGGATTTATTGATGCCATATTATGATGAGATCTACCAAAATTTTGGTGATCGACTACAATATTTTCACATTAACTATGGATTTATACGGGGCTTTGGATTTGTTGAATAGACCTCGTTGTTTCAATCCTATAACGTCGTATCTAGTACGATAAAATTTAAATTATGAGATGGTTGCTGTGCCTAGGCTTGCAGAGCAAGGGTTAGCAACCAAAAGGGAACTTCTTGTTGTAATTCCGCTTACTATCTATATACTTGTAATTCTGATTATATATTGCAGAAAAGGAAAAGGTGATAAGATGAAGAAAATGAGAAAACCTGGAGGGAAAGCATTAAAAGCAACACTACTTGAAACTATTAAAGAAACAAGTGAGAATGGTAGGAAGTGCCCTGCTAGCCTAAGCACACCAATAATATTTAGTACGATAAATTTTAAGAATCCCTACAATTTTGAATTTGAAAGGAGAAGGTAATTATGAAAAGGATAAAAGGATCAAATGTTAAAGTGACGACCGATTCAACAGGAGGATTTGTAAGTGTTGATTGGGAGTGTCCATATTGTGGAGATTATAATGCTGGTTTTTATTTTTCTTCCAAAGAGGACATACTCAATGGTGATTTTAAAATTGATAAAGAATGCGAGAGCTGTAATAAAATGGTGACAATTGAATGCAGAGACTCTGGGGTGCTAATTTAGTAAAACAAATTCCAGTGTGTACACCACGTTAAATTCCAATTTATAGAGAAAAGTAAAGTAGTACTATAAATTTTAAGGTGTAAGACTAGTTTAATTGGAAAATTGTGAAGGAGAATGATTATGTCAGCGTATAGTACAGATGATTATGAGTTTAGTTTTGCAGAACGTACAATTAAAAATTTAGAATTGATACAACGTAGGGTTTCAGATGAAAAAGAACAAGGAAAAAGCGATAAAGACATTACAGATGCTTTTGAAGTTACTCAACTTATTAATAGTTTTGTGGGGTTATTGATAATACCTAGACAGAAGTGTTTTAAATATATGCCGGATGATATAAAGTTTCCTCGAAATAGTGCAGCAGAGGAGCTGTTTGGAAGAATTAAGAATGACTCAAATATATGTGAATATACCTATTTTAAGCAAAAACGTCTAAATGGGAAATGGGTAAAAACATCAGAAATAGAAGAGATTTCACCTAAAATTCTATCACTGAGAATGAGAAACGCAGTTTCACATGATCATTTAAGGATTCAACCATTAGCTCCTGGAAAAGCTTTATCAGAGTTATTACTGTCATGTTATCCGCACTAGTACGGTAAATTTTAATTTGAGGTTATATAGGTGGGAAGAAGGAGTGCTGTTTTGTTAGAAAATTTAGAAGAATATATAGAGCCCTTTTCACGACATATATGTGATATTGAAAAAGATTACAGTAGTACACTTCAAAGTATTGAAAACTATTTTAATAAATTTCAAATAGCAGAAGATCTTAAATATGGCTATATGGGCAGAGTTTGGATATTGATTGGAAAAAAGAATGAAGAATCGGCATTCGAGTCATTAATGGTTGCACAAAGTGAGAACATATATAACGAAATTATTACAGATGTCTATTATATGTACAATGAAGATTACATAAAACGATATGAGAATGATAAGGATTGGAAGTTAGAAAAGGAAATAAGGTATAACCTTGACCTTATAAAAAGTCCACAAAAAGCTAAAATTAATACAAATAGCAACTTCTATCTATATCCAAAAGATCAATTCAAACATAAGAAGCAGTATTTGTATCGACGTTTAATGAAGAACTATAGGTATCTAAAAATTTATGAAATCGATATTGATGTTTATCTTAAGCCTTCGTTTATGTTCGATGAGAGCGAACGTAATATATATGAGTTGGCAAAGGATTATTATGCGGAATCAAAATTGGCAATAGAAACAAATTCGTTATATTGGAATTACTATAAGTCAGGTATTGGAAAGCGGGCATTTTATTTTTTTAAAAAAAGCAGAGAAAGATAATTTGTTAGTATTACAAATTTTAAATTTATGAGAGGATGTGGAAGTATGGTTCTATACATTTGATTACACAGGTTTTTTTGGCAAATCAGATACAGAACGTTTAAAGACAATAGCGAATGGCGTTAATTTCGCATTAGGCGTTGAAGAAGATGAAGCAAAAGAGTTCGTAAAAGAAGCAACAGCACTTAGTCAGGCAGAGACACTTTGCCGTAGTTTGATATATGAAAAACTAAAAAAGAAATAGAATACTTCAAGTGTGTAAAAGCAGGACTTTGTAAAGTTGGTGGCAAAGGAAAAGTTACATCAAATGAAATAAATGCACGTATTGTAAAGATGCTTGAGCAGGCAATCGAGCAGGATGGTGTATTTAATATCTTCGAACAAGCTGGAAAGAAGAATCCAGAAATATCACTGCTTTCTGACGAATACATGGAGCAGATCAGAAGAATGAAACATAAAAATATTGCTACAGAATTATTACGTAATCTATTGGAAGATAACATTAGAGCGTTTGCAAGAACTGGTGTTGTAAAATCGCAACTTTTCTCTGAGAAGTTGAAGGATGTGTTGAAACGCTACAATAACCGCATGATTACAAGTGCGGAGGTTATAGAGGAACTTCTCAATCTCTCTAAGGAAATCACAGATGCGTATAAGGCTGGCGATGACAAAGGATTAACTCATGAAGAATTAGCTTTCTATGATGCACTTATTGCAGACCCAGAAGTTCTTCGTAATATGGAAGACAAAATTCTTGTTGAAATGGCTCATGAACTTACTGATTTGATTAGAAAGAGTAGGACGGTTGACTGGGATAAGAAAGAATCTGCCAGGGCTTATATGAGAACACGAGTAAAGCACTTATTAAGAAAGTATAAGTATCCACCAGAACAAGACAAAACTGCGATAGATGTCGTAATCAAGCAGGCTGAACTTATGAGTGCAAATATTATGCCTTTATAAAAGGAAAGTGATACATACATATCAACGTGGTATAAAAAACTTGAGTGAGATAGTAAATATTACACGGAGGAAGTAGAATGGCCTCGCCTTCTAGACTTTTATGAGAGTTTTTTAGTTCACTGGGAGAATGATGAACCTCAAAGGGTTTACGAATGATTTCTTCAAAGGGACGCATGACTGCAATCATGCTTTTCTCTTTTCAAACATCAATTGCAACTGCATTTGTATCCATAGGCAATGCTCCAATCAAGATGATATGTATTGTATCGTTTTACTCATTGTCAATTTAATTTGCTTGGTGACACGAACGCCCTGAGATACTAGTGGTTCAACCCGCTGAAACGAACGTTGCAAAAAGAAGGATGGCTGACGATTTCTCTTACTGACATTAGTTCAAAGGAGGGGGCGTCAAACCCAATACCTTCTTTTTAGCTTAGACAAGAGATGGAAGGAAACGTAACTGGAGTGTTATGTTTGGATCCAAATATATAGTAGCAAATGAGGGGTTAAGAAATGAAGTGGCTTGCATCTGAAATTGGAAGCATATTGGTTGAAGTTGGGAAAGGCTCTTTTAATGGGTTTTGGGGTAAGATCAAGCTATTCCATATTAAAAAAAAGCTTAAGAAAAAGTTGTTTTGTGTAGTTTTGAATATATATGGGGATAAATTGTTTTATAATGAACTGGATTACTTTCTATCAACAAATAAAGTAATTCATAATGTGATCATAAATTGTGAGTCCGTACCTATTCATCAATATAGATCTAGAAGTCAGATGATTCAATATTATGTGCAATTATTTTCCGAAAAACATCCAAATTACGTTCACTATAAATCTGAAATTTATTCAATACTTCAAAGATGCTTTGAATTAATATTCAATACTCTAAATGATATGAGTACGGATGAAAATATCCGAGTCATTAGTAATATAGCTAAAGAGTTGGCTGGTGAACTTTCGATTGAAATGAAAGAGATTAAGGGCGAATTATCTTTAATAAACAATAAAATTGACACGTTACTTGTCCGAAATGAAAGAAAATTGGATGATACAAAGAATATTGTACTTGAGCAATATTTTGAGTGTTTAGCTCGTTTATATCTTGAAAAAAAGAACTATAGTTTTATATCAAGGAACTTATTTTTTAAGGATGAAGAAGAAAAAGATATTGATTCGTTAGAAGCATTACTAAAAAATAGACATCTCTTATTGCTTGGGGATGCAGGTTATGGTAAGACTTACGAATCAATTGATTTACTAAGTAAAGTATGTACCGACCCCAAAACAAATGGCTTGTTACCTTTTTACTTACCTTTATATGAATACGAAACGATTTATTCAAGCATTATAGAGGGGATCCAATATAAAATAAAGCCTTTCTGTGAAGGTAATTCTGAGAAACTAGTGAAGCAGTGGCTTGCAAATGGACAAATTGTTCTTATCCTTGATGGTATTGATGATATTCAAACTTATAAAGCAAGAAATAAGTTTATTGCAGAAGCTAAAAATATTGCTTTACAATATGAGCAGTGCTACTTATTCATTACTTCTCGATTTAACAGATATAATGGTGAATTAGGAAATATAAGGGAGTATTACTTAAGGGGTTTAAGTAGAGATATTATACGTGAACAACTACAAGATGAAAATATTCATACTGAAGTACCCGATAACTATTATCAGTTATTTGAAAATCCAATGTTTTTTAATGTTGGCAAGACGGTATTGAAGAAAAACCACCATCGTGAACTTTTCAATAGAAGTATCTTATTTGAAGAACTAATGATATTGCTTTGTGGGGAATGGGATAAGAGAAAAGGTATCTTGCCTGTTCAATCAGTTAGCTATACAGATATATTTGGCCTTCTCGGGCAATATGCCTTTGATAATTTTAACCAATCTTACAGTAGGATTTTAGAATTTGATCAATATATATCGAAGTATACTACATCTGAAAACAAATCTCTATTTATAAATACTTTATTAGGAACTGGTGTTTTGAAGGTAACAGACAAGGTTACATTTGCACATAAACTTTTTAAAGAGTATTTCGCCGCCTATCATATGGTTCATACATATGCTTTATCAGAAAATACCTCAATGTATTTAGAGTTGCTAAAACGTGATGATTGGAAAGAAGTATTTGTTTTCGCTTCTGGTATGTATAACAAAATTGAATACCAAGACGCATATCTAGATTTCATCATGAACAATAACTTACAACTATATATTGAGTGTATTAATGCAAAAAGTGATTTAAGTATACAATTAACTTTATCTGGAAGTAGTGAGTTTGTAAAACGATACCTTAATCAAATAGTTAAAACTTATGCTTTTATCGTTGATATGTATTTTCAACCTATTAAGTTTTGTTTTGATCCAAAGCCAGGAAAAGCCGAGGAGAACATAGATGTGAAGAAAATAGGAATAGTTGGTTGCATGTCTAAAAATGGAGAACATTTGAGCTATTGGTTTGATCGTGTTATGCCTAATGAGAAAGAAGTACTTTGTATAGATGAAGAGCAGATAGCAGAATATCATAAATGCCGTGAAAGACAGGCTTTGTTTAAACGAAAAAATATCACCAGTTATTGGTTGAATCTTAGTACTTCAGGTCTAGTTGGTGATAGTGGTCGTAAAGTAGCTATTGATTTAATTAAAAAAGAGATTGGATCAATATTAGAGAAGAAAATACTTTTCGAGAGCAAATATCTATTATGTGAAAGATTGGATAATTGTAAAAGTAAAATAAAAGAAATCAAAGATTTATCTGATTTGACACAAATGTACACTATAGTTGAAAATATGATTCAAAAAGAAGCAGAGGGGAAGACCAATTTTGTAGGGTATAAAAAGAATGGTATTGATATGTTCTATTTGTACTCATTGTTAAAGATTATTATCGAAAACGATATTGAATATAGTGATTGTTTATTACCCAAAGAGGATACTAGGCCAAATAAATCATCTTGTTGGACATGGGAGTTATATACAGATGCTCAGAAAACAAACAGAATATCAAAGTTTTTTTATTTCCATCAGATAAGTTATTTAGAAATGGTTGAAACTAATTTCCCAATGCTGTTTAATAAATTTTCAAGATATATAGATGCTCCATATCAGAATATTGTGCTTATATATCTAAGAGAGGATAGAGAGCAAAAAGATATGTTTTCAGAACCAGTTATAACTCATTATTATATTGCATCTCCTACTAATTATCCTGAACCACCGCAATTTCGATATCAAAGTAGTCAGGATGAATATATCGGGTACCGTAATGACATCTATAACGAAATTAAGCAGAGTTATTTAAAACAAGGAAAAGAGGTACATGAATTTGGATATTCACAAACAGGTTTTACTTTTACGACAACTTCAAGAAAATTTAGTGAAAACAGTCCTCTTTCTGATTATGTTTATGCTAGTATTAAGGAAAGTATTGAAGAAATCCTCGGAAAGTTATAACTCATGGGCTAGCTATTTTATAAGTGACGCATCAGAATAACTTGTACAAGTATATTCACACACAGACAAGAAGGAACATTTCATCATCCTTATAAAGAATAGCGCGATTCACTTCGCATTATGCAATGATGCTTAACTGAATATCATTGCAAGTAGATTTGAATTTACAGCATCCTGTAGATGTCTCTCATCAACATCTGTTTAAATTTCTGTTGTGGAAATACTATCATGTCCAAGTAAGGAACGCATATCTACGTGGCCATACTTACATATTAAGGTTGCTGATGTGTGTCTGAGCTTATGTGTGGACAAACCTTCAGGATTTATTCCAGCAGCAACTATATGCTTTTTCACAGCGTTTTAGAGGGCACTTGTTGTCAAGTGCCCTCCGTTACGTGAGATAAAAAGAGTGTTTTTGTATTAACGGTTATTGAGTTTCGTACAGAGTCCATTTTGTTATTGATTGTTTGACGCTGGAGTCATAAAGATTTTACACGGATCTACTTATGCGTACGAATATGCGGGAATTAAGTTATCAGATATTCTGATAGGTAGTAATTGCAAAGATGATTGTAGAAAAGAAATAATAACTTAATTGGGGATAGATAAATGAATTACAACAAGGCTTTATCTAGTATATTTAAATTCCCATTACCAATTTTTAATGCTAAATTTGATGTGTGTAAAACACCGTTCATGGAAACAGGAGAATGAGTTTAGAATTCTATATCCTATTATACGTCTAAAGGAAAATGGAAAGCGGTTATCTGATATAGAAATGGGTATAAAAATGAAGGTAATATATATTGGTAAAGAATGCAATACTCGTAATAAAATGAAATTGGTGAATATTGCTACTAGGTTTAAAAGGGAGATACATCAGATGAGTGTTAGTGATCACAGTTCATTTTTTGATATGGGTTTTGATAGTGTTACATATAGATAGGAAACTACCAATTATATTTATATCATACAACTTATAACATAAATAATGTGAAATTGTGAGCATTACGTCGTACTATTTTATTCATTCTTGTATTTTTCCCATACATAGGGCTCAGAAGCAATTGGCGGATATTAAAAAAATACCAAAGTAAGGAAGGATGCAAATTATGAATAATGATCCTAAAATAAAGGATTTCAAAAGTTCAGAAGATTTAGTTATATTTTTGAACTTAATTATAGAACTATCATTAAAGCATTTTAATCGTTTCAATATGTATTACGATGAATTGTCTGAGAAAAGTATAAAAACACTAAGTGAAATTACCAATATAGAAACAAATAAAATAACAGATTCTTCTTTTAAAGAAATTCTATTATCATCAATGAATATGAAACTTTACTCTGAAAATCGACAAAAGCACAGGTTAAGATATATGGATTATAAAAGTCTTGAAGATAAAATGAATTTTGTAGGTGGTCAGTTGCTTAATCTACTTGCAGATCGTACTAAAAAAGGGGGAGTATCATATTGGCGCTTTCGTGAAGAAATTAAAAAACTTCAAGAGAGGGAAAACACGAAATTACTTGATTTAACCGGACTAGATGAAAAACTAAGGTATGAACTCAATAAACTATATTCAGAACGTAATTACACTCATCATATGACTGATGCTAAATTTATTGAATGGGAAAATTATAGAAAAAATCAATTAAATGAACATGGTCTTAAAATGTTTGAATATTGGCCGACAGAGAAAATAGAAGTTAATGTTTTTGAATACGTTGAAGTTGAATGGTTATGGCAATTTTATTTAGTACAAATCGAATTTAAGAAGTCTGTAAGAAATGTAATCCAGCAAATGAAAAAAGACTACTCTATTTTATTTAAAAAGAGCATTCAAATACAAAAAAAATATAATGACGTTATGAATTGTTCCCATTTTGAAATATCAATGAATGGAATTGAACGCCATCTAGGTAAAAAAAAATAAGTGCTATAAAAAAGCACTTTCCAATTTTTGATAGAAAGATTAACAAGATACAATTGTTATAATCTTTTTCACAAGTCATATACAGATTACTATGTTAAATGCTTTGATGAAATATTGAACTATGTCTATAATTTATGATATTATGCAGAGCGTTAATTCGGATTTCAGTTTCAAGAAAGGAAAGGGTTGTATGCAAGTTGCAAGTACAATTTCGGAGTTTTTTAGGGAAAAAATAACCGCTCTGATTGACTTGTCAAAAGCAGAAGACTCTTTTGCCAAACGTAAGGAGCAAAAGAACATCCTAGAACTTATTTCTGCATTCATGGGAAATTTGTTAAGGGTAATCGACTTTTAATATTTGTTGATGAGTTGGATAGGTGTAAACCCAACTAGATAGTCCAACTTCTCGAACGAATCAAACATTATTTTTCAAATGACTTGGTTATCTTTGTGTTCTATGGATCAATTGCAACACACGATTAAGCGATATTACGGAAACGACTTTGATGCCTGTCGATATCTATGTTCGAGCAAATCAAATTCATCCTGGTCTACAGGTGACAAATATCCTGTTATATATTCTGCTCCAAATCTTCTTGCAGTCCTTATAAAACACTTTTATTTGCTAATTTACTTCCTGATCATCATGATTGGAATACATATATTGGGGATCGTGTTAAAAAGAGTAAAGATGTGGTATGGTCAATATTTATTGAAGAGTGGAATAAACAATGTCAGAGTGAAGAAGAAGCTGCCTGCAAACATTGATGTAGTTGACTTTTTATTATAATTAAATGAAGGAAGTGAAATTTATGTTTGGACTATTTAATAAGACTAATGTTATAAAAGGTGAAAGGAATGAAGATTTGCCATTGACACATGAGGGGCTTCCAGACTCTTATAGACCAAATGGATTATGTCCGCGTTGCGGTAAACAATCAAGCTTTGAATCAATGGGTGAACTACCTGTAACTTTCTCCAGCGGAATGGTTCATCCTTCAGATGGGAGAAAACCCTATCGTTCCTATTCTGACAGAGTTACTTGTATGGTTTGCCGCCATTGTAATCAAGGGGTGGTTGTAATTGAAGAAGAATGGATTGGGGAACATCCTAGCAGGGAAGGGATTGGAAATGGCGGAATAACTAGTTATCGCGGAATACACTGGTGGCCACTTCCACAAAGCAAGTTATCTGAGGATATTCCTAGCACTATAATAGATGTTTATGCTGAAGCAGTTACAACATATTACGCACAAGCCCCTCGCGCAACAGCAGTTATGCTTAGAAGAACAATCGAGGCTATAGTAGTTTATTTTGGCGAAGAGAAAGGGGCACTTGCTCAAAGATTACAGATGCTTTCTGATAGAAATATTCTGCAACCTTCTCTAGCTGATTGGGCAAAAGAAGTAAGGTTGGTTGGAAACCAAGGAGCCCATTTTGATCCAGCAGAAATGGTAAGTATGGATGATGTAACGCAGCTTATATTATTTGTACAAGAATTGATGAAGTATTTATTTACTCTGCCAGCAGAATTGTTGCGTCGAAGAAATCTGTGATTTCGCAAATCTAGTATTAGAAATCACGGAAAGATTATTTATCTACTACAAATAAGGGAAATTACTAATAAGATCTAGTAGATAACTTCGCATTATGTTTATAATAATATAACTTAAATACAATAAGCTTGTAATATTATAACCTCTTTAAGAATAGCATGTATAAAATCATGTTTGAGGTGATGAAATGAATTTTATTAAATACTGTGAAAGTAATGAGATACTTTTAGAAAGTGGTTTTATAATATCAGATGAGATTGAATCAAAATTCTCCTTATTTATTGAAGATGATGGGGCTGTTGGTTCCATAGGTTCGTTTTCTTTTGAATTTATAAATGATAAGGGTTATGATTCGGATGTCTATAGAAGAGATGTACATAATTATGCATTTGAATATCTCTACATTAATTTTGATGAAAATAATAAGAGTTACAAGAAAGAGGGAACCGAGATTATTGAAGGTGTTAAGGAAATTAAGAATGTTAATTTTCATCAGAAAGAAGATATTATATTTAGATACAAGATAACAGGGGATATAGGTAAGCCCAAAATATTATATTATAATATATTTACAAAGTTTAATAAGATTCATGATAATCCTAAAGGGCTATGGCAAAGGATATTTGGCTAATTCATATAAAGTTATATACTAAGTATGGATCGATTTCCATGATGTTCTAATATTAGTTGGACTTGCTATTAATGGGATTCAAATATCAAAAATATAATGTATTCAGCATACAGACCACACACATTATTAATAAGTGATATTGATCCATTAAAAGGAAAAAAGATTATTGAAGAGGATATGGATCCACAATGATGTGTGAACTACTGAACTATGGAATATATATAATAAGGGGAAATCTGTTCATTGTAGACAGTGACCATAAGGAAGGTCTTTATGCATTTTAGATAAAAATGGATTTTATTCAGTATGATGCTCCTAAGGATTTATATTATGGAGAGGTCCTAAAAAACTATAAGCCTAATAAAGGCATGTACATAGTTCATTTAAATGATAATTATGTAGTTCCCATTAAGTTTCCTTTTACAATACAAAACACAAATTCCTTAAATAAGATTTAGATGAAAACAATATAATTATTTTTCGTATCTAAGATTCTTCTATTATATATCAATGTTATTCTAAGAAAGAAAAAATGGCTCTATTTTGGCTCTAAAAAATTAGATAAAACATAAATTTGATTGAATAATATAAATAAATAAATAAATAAAGGAATGAAACCCTTAAAAATCAACCTTTATAAAATTAACTAAGATTAATATAGTTGAGTGGGAATAATCGCGACAGCAACAAGCAGTGCAAAAATTAGGCACAAGGCCATGGAAGAGAGCTTGCTCTCAGACATGGCCTTGTGCCTATATTTTTATAGGGCGTTAGCCCGCGTACGAGTGAATGCGAAGCATTCAGGAGTTCGCGCACTGCTTAATTGAATAGTTGTCATGTATAGATTTTTTACCGTTCTTTAGGCAAATACCAACGAGTTTATATCACTTACTCCCCAAATGACACAAGCATCCTGAATATAATGAAAATAATTTTATTTCTCTTATTGACTCTCACACTATGGTATACACTATACTAAAGATGAGCTCAATTAACACATATATGTGAGGTGAAATAAATGTTAAGAATAGGTGATTTCTGGAACCCAAAAACACAGATAGTTTTACGAACTATCGATATTATAGTGAAGAACAGTTACCTGTTGCAAGTAGAATCACTGCATTAAAGGACATGGGTTTTAGTCTTGCAACAATTGTAGAGATACTGAAAAACTATAATAATCCAAAAGCATTGTCGGAATTCTTAGCAATAAAACAGGCCGAGGTGCAAGCAGAAGCCGATGAAATCAAACAACGTTTACTTCGCCTTGATACAGCCCTAATGAGGCTGAGAAAGGATGATATGGCTATGAATTATAATGTTGTATTAAAAACCTTACCTGAACGGTATGTTGCAAGTGTGAGAAAAATTTTACCCGCTTATAATCAAGAAGGTATGCTTTGGAATATCTTGATGATGGAAACGGCAGCAATGAATCTTCAACAAGCAGATAGTTGCTATAGTCTCGCAGTATTTCATGATGAGGGGTATAAGGAAAGTGATATTGATGTGGAAATACAGATATCAGTAAAGGGACAATATCCAAACACTGAGAACGTAATATTTAAAACTGTTCCCGAAGTTGAGATAGCTTCGGCTACTTATAAAGGGAGTTATGATCAAATAACAGAAGTAAATCATGCAGTTGCTAACTGGGTAAATGATAACAGTTATGAATTTAGTGGTGCAATGTTCTGTATTTATCATGTAAGTCCTGCACAAACACAGGATCCAAATGAATTAGTAACTGAGGTTTGCTATCCAGTTAAGAAAAAATAATATTTTAAAATGAGACCGTCTGCAGATCATGCAGGCGGTTTTTACATTCACAAAAGATAGTAACGTACACTGAATTTTCTATGTATTATATAGATATTGAGATATAATAAATAAGATAATAAAATTGGGATACAGATATTAATATAATTCGAAGTCAAATTGTTATAATTTCCCACCTTACTCACAAATCTATGCTATAATACTAATAATAAATTTGAAAGGGTGATTTTATATGAAGAAAATAGAAATGACAAACATAGACAATATAAGGAGGGCGACTATAATTTAACCTTCCTAATAACGGAGGAATATATATGCACTTAGTAAATAATAATCTAGTAATTAGAACAGCAACGCTTGATGATGCAAATATACTATGCAAATGGTGGAATGACGGAAAAGTCATGGCACATGCGGGATTCCCAAACGGGCTTGGTACCACGGTTGATAATATTGAAGAACTACTAAGTTATGATACTAGTAGTCGTAGATTTATATTGGAAATTGATTCAATCCCAGTTGGAGAAATGAACTATAGCACAGTAGGTGAGCAAATAGCTGAAATAGGTATTAAAATATGTGATTTTACGCAACAAGAACGAGGACATGGCACAAAATTTATTAAAATGCTAATTAACTATTTGTTTTATGAAGCTGGATTTAATAAAATAATATTGGATACGAATGCAAATAATAAAAGAGCGCAACATGTATATGAAAATATTGGTTTTAAGAAATTAGCCACAAACAATGATACATTTAAAAATCAGTTTGGGGATTTACAGTCTTTAATTGATTATGAATTAAATAAAAGTGATTATATAAATCAATAGTAATAGGATTATAAATATGTAAAAATGAAAGGCTCCTCGTTGTAGTAAACAGTTTAAACAGACTGATTACTACAAGGAGGAGCATATTTATATGACTAAAATCAATTACACCAAATAATAATACTAGCTGATTCCTTTTGGAAAAAAGATGTTTCACTAAATGCTTCACTTAATTTGGTTATTAACTATTCTTCATCTTATCCAACAACTTCAAGTAATGATTCGCCTCACGTAGTACGTGATCCGCTAACAGCGGAGGAATAATCGATTTTATATTACAATTAATTAATCCCACTATAGTATTATGTTTATAATCTCTAATGTTTTTTGTGGACTCAGTACTCTTTTGAACTACTTGACTTTCATTTGCTGCTTGGATACTTTCTTGAACCAACATCTCAAATCCCTTTGCAGTAGTTGCGGCAGTTTGCTTAAGGACCTTTTCAGTTGGGTCTAACATTCCATCCACAAATTCTGCATGATCTTTCATAATGTGATTCCAGAATTTTAGCTCATCACTAACAGTATTGTTAGGAAGTGTTTTTTCTTGAAGCGCTTTTAGTATTTCTAAATAATGTTCTTCTTCGCGTAAATTGTGAGACAACATTTCAGGATAAACACATACAAATACCTTGCATTCTAAGGCCTGTGTCATTAGTTTGTTTTTATATGCGATTGCATCTGTAAGCAAAGCGTAAGCTTTTCTGTTTATTTCAATGACTGCATTTTCTAAGGTATCAGTATAATCAGGAATTAGAGTACTTTCTAATGACAGCTCATTTTTTGTAATACCGGTATTTACTGGTACTCCAGTTAACTTCATATTTGCTTCTTCTGCTTGTAAAGTGTGAGCAGTAATAAAATCGCTGGCTTGAATTGCATTTCCAGACAAAGCACCTTTTGCATAATTTATAGTTTCATCTAAAAGGGTTTCCAAACTCATTTTTAGCTGACTGGCTTCTAGAATAAGATCATTTGCAAATGGTGCTATGCTAGTTTCATAAAAATATAAATGTTCTTTTATTATTCTTTGGAAAAATAGATTTGTTTCTAATGATTCTTTAATAAATTCTTCTCTTGATAACATAACAGTTCTCTCTTTCTTATAATTTTCATGTAGTTATATAATTTTCCTGTAGGTTTAATTTTCATGCAGTTATATAATTTTCCTACAAATAATGTTTCCTTAAAAGTTAGATTTTATTCTTTACAGTTATGAGAACGCTTCAATTTGTTTATCATTATATAGCATAAATTCGCTTCCTCCATCAATATATTACTAATGTAGTAATTATGCGAGGTATCAACAAATGTATACTCCTTTGAATCAAATATCTAATCCAACGGATGAACAAAGGCATGAAATGCTTAGAAATGAACTAACGAATGCAGGAAGACCAGAAGACTATGAGAATATAATTAATCTACTAAGCCCCCCACCCGATATCTTTGATTACGCTTCACTTGATGAATTAAAAGGTGTAAGAATTGGAGTGATTGGAGGAGGACTTGCTGGTTTATCAGCCGCCTATGAACTAAGAAAACTTGGAGCAGATATTACGATCCTTGAAGCTTCAGAAGATAGGATTGGAGGAAGAGTATATACACATTATTTTGATGAAGAGAAAAAATATTATGGAGAATTTGGTGCAATGAGAATACCAGTATCCCATGAGACGACTTGGCACTATATCAATCAATTTAAACTAAATACGATACCAATGTCATCACCAGTAAGAAATAATTTTCTGTATGTTCATAACACTAGATTAAGAACTTCTGACTCTATTAAGGATATACTTTATCCAAAATATAATTTAACGGAACAGGAGAGGAACACTCCGTGGCCGGAATTAGAAGAATATGCTTTTGAATATGTTTTAAATCAGCTTCCATCTAATATTAGAACTGAGTTACTAAGCATTTTACCAGATTACTCAGAGGAATACATTAATATTATGAATATGAGTGTCAGAGAAACATTTGAAGCCCTTGGTTTAAGCCAAGAAGCAATTGGTTTGATTTCTGGGGTAAATCCAAGTACTGGCGCAATATTAAATATAAGTTATGATGAAATACTACAAGACGAGTATTCGGTAGATTTTAGAAATTTATACCGTATTGAGGGAGGAAATGTAAATCTTCCATTTGCATTTTACCAATCTATCATTTCAGATAATCCATTACAATATTATAATATACCAATAATTTCATTAGGAAGAATTAGTTATAAAGCTGGACATTATGTAACAGGAATATATAAATCTTCTTTTAACAATAAAGTGATTTTAAAATATAAAATTTCAGAAAGTCTAAAGGAAGAGGTAGATGCATTTGATTATGTTATTTGTAGCATTCCTTTTTCAACCCTTCGTACGCTTGAGATAGAACCATACTTTAGTAACATAAAAATGCAAGCTATTTTGGAATATAACTATATTGATGCACAAAAGACAAATTTTCTCTGTAAGAGAAGATTTTGGGAGCAAAATACTGACTATGGCAACATTATTGGAGGAATATCCTACACGGATTTGCCAATACAGTCTATCATATATCCATCGGATCATAATATATGCCCCGATAAATCACTATGCTCTCCGGAGGAACCAGGAGTTTTATTAGCCTCCTATAATCTGAATCAAAATGCAACAAGGCTTGGTAGCCTAGAGAAAAATAAACGATTTGAATTAATAAGAAATAATGTTGAGGAAGTTCATGGCCTCCCAAGAAGATATTTAAATCCAATCGTTGAAGAATCTAGAACGGTTCATTGGAATAGTGAAACAAATTTTAGAGGAGGATTTGCACTCGGTATGCCTGGTCAGAAATATTTGTTTTCCTATCCAATGTTACACCCGGAATATGACCAAAGATTATTCTTTGCAGGAGAACACATCTCGAATAAACATGGTTGGATTCAAGGGGCTTTATATTCAGGGGCATATACTGCCAATAATTTAGCTTACTATTACCACAATCAATGAAATACGTTAGTCATCAAAGTTTCAAATAAGTGATAAAGAAAGACTAGAGAGATCACCCTAGCCTTTCTTTTGCTATTTACTAACACATATGAGTTGGTAGTGAAATATTCTTGAGAGCTTCTTCAGCAGTATTTTGAAGAGAAGGTTCTACGGAAATATCTCCCAATGCAACTATACCTACTAGACTATCATTATCAACGATTGGAAGTCTACGTATTTGATTTTGGCTCATTAACCTTGAAGCATCATCAACATTCATTTCTGGGTTACCAACAACAGGATTTGCAGTCATAATATCACTTACTTTTTGTTGTGAAGAATTTTGACCAGTGGCTACGGATCTTAATGCAATATCCCTGTCTGTAATGATTCCGATAACTTTATTTTGATTACAAACTGGTATTGAACCTACATTGTACTGTTTCATCAATTGAGCAGCTTGTTCAATTGAATCATCTGATTTTAAACATGCAATATCTCTTGACATTATATCTTTTATTTGCAATATAATCACCTCCAAAGATAGAGTACCCATAAAAAGTGATTTTATAATAATAATTAAATGTACTAATTCGTTACAATCTCATATTCCCAATCAATGATTCCGCCAAAATCATAAATATTAGTATAGCCAAGTTCGTTTAATATTTTTGAGGCAGCTTCACTTCTTCGACCACTGCGGCAATAAACTAAAATCGTAGCTGCCTTATCTTTAATTATATCTTCTGCTTTTTCTTCTATTTCATCGTCGGGGATTAATATTGCACCTTGAATGTGTCCGGTATTATATTCTTCCTCGGTTCTTACGTCTAATACAATTATAGATTCATTTTGGTCCATCATTTCCTTTGCTTTAGTTGAAGTGATTTTTTCAATAATTGCAGATGAAGTTTTATCTTTTGACGTACATCCTGCTAACGATAAAACTAATATTACAAGCATTATAATTAATAAATTTTTACTTTTCATTTGAATCCTCCATAACATTTTTGAATTAATTGGAACATAGTTTCTCTTAATATGTTGTTATTATAACAAAATTTAATATTGAATACAGTGATTAGCTCACTTTTAATTAATAGTTATTTGTTGGGAAGTAATACTTTTAGCTAGGATTGTTATCTATTCTAATTCTATTTGTACATATTACAAAGTAAAATTGGAATAGATTCATATATTTATTAATATATAAATAAAGAATATGTTGTAAAGTAGCGGGGAAATTAGGTTGATATACCATCGAAGATGTCCACTTACGCAAGAAAAGATTACTACTTCAAATCGACTTTCACAGGAAGTGGTACAAATGATAGATGATAAAAGTAAAAATAAGATGAATGCAATTTGGCTGGAAGCAACCGGTTGTTCAGGGAATATGATATCTTTTCTGAATAGTGAGAATCCCGGATTATATCAAATTTTAACCAATATTATAAATTTAACTTATAACAATACACTTATGGGGGCAGAAGGAGATTATGCATTTGAGAAGTTTCTAGAAACTCTCGAAACTGAATTTATTTTACTTGTAGATGGGGCTATTTCCGTAAAAGACAATGGACAGTATACTATTGTTGCAAATTATAAAGGGAAAAAGATTACTGCTTTAGAAGCAGTTAAGATGGCTGCTGAAAAAGCAAAGTACGTGATAGCAGTGGGAACTTGTGCTTCATATGGAGGAATATCTGCTGCAAGGCCAAATCCATCAGAAAGTAAAAGTCTCCAAGATATTTTGACACGTTTGGTAATAAGGTTACCAGGGTGTCCTTGTCATCCAGATTGGGTTGTAGGTACATTAGCACATTTGGTTGGTTACGGAGTACCAGAATTAGATGAAGAAGGAAGACCTCTGATTTTTTACGGAGTTACGATACATGATAATTGTACAAGAAGGGGTTTTTTTGAAAGGGGCATTTTTGCTAGTAAATTCGGAGAGGAAGGTTGTATGATACGTTTAGGTTGTAGGGGGCCGATTACACAGACAGACTGTCCAAGAAGAAAGTGGAATGGGTATGTAAACTGGCCAATAGGTGCAAATACCAACTGTATTGGCTGTGCCCAACCAGGATTTCCAGATGGAACGGAGCCGTTTGTACGGTATTAGGAGGATACAATGGGTAAAATAATTACAATCGATCCAGTTACAAGAATATCTGGTTTTCTAGAAATTCAAGCAGAAGTTGAGGAGAATATAATCGTCAAAGCAAACGCGAGTGGGTTACTGTTTCGTGGATTTGAAAAAATGTTAAAAGGAAGACCTCCACTCGATGCTATTTTCTTTACAGAAAGAATTTGTGGTATTTGCTCTACAGCTCATGCCTTTGCTTCTGCTGTAGCATTAGAAGATGCATTGAAAATACCAGTTCGAATAAATGATAGGTATATTCGTGACATTATCCATGGCTTTGAATTTATACAAAATCATCTGAGACATTTTTATATACTTACTTTACCAAGTTATGTAAAAATAACTAGTTTGAAATTAGTGGCAGATCAAGACTATAGCGATTTTAGACTTCCAGAAGAGATAAATAATAAGATAGAAGAGCACTATCTAAAGAGTATAGAATTTAGTAGATTAGCACATGAAGGTGCAGCAATCCTAGGTGGGAAAACACCTCATAATCACGGAATTTTTGTTGGTGGGGTAACCGTCATTATGGACGCATATAAATTAGAAAAAGTTAAAGCAATAATTAATAATATTAAAGCTTTTGTATCTACAGCAATGCTAGAGGATGTAGGCATTATTTCAGAATACTATTCTGATTATTTTGAGAAAGGAAAATCATATCCTAACTTCATGAGTTTTGGAACATTTAATAGTTATGAAGAGAAGGATATAAGTTATGTTGGGGCTGGAGTAATGATAAATGGAACCAGATATCCTCTGAATGCAGAGAAAATTACAGAACAAGTACAATACTCTTGGTTTAACAATAATCAAGTAACAGAGGAAGTAAATATCAATAAACCGGATGCCTATAGTTTTATAAAAACACCAAGATATGAGAATTATCCCATGGAGGTTGGTCCATTAGCACGATTAATCTTAACTGGTGAATATACGAATGGAAATTCTTGCATGGATAGAATTATTGCGAGAGTATTGGAAACAAATAAAATTCTAAATATTATAGAAAATTTAGCCGACCGGTTAGAACTATTGCCAAGTTCACAGAGTGCATATCAAATACCACAAAGTGCTTATGGAGTAGCACTGGTAGATACGACAAGAGGGGCATTAGGTCATTGGATTCAAATCGATAATCAAGTAATCAATCATTATAACATCATAACACCGTCTGTATGGAATCTTTCTCCTAAAGATGTGGACGGCTCCCCTGGAATTGTCGAAAGAGCCTTGATTGGATCTACTATTAATAATATCAAAGAACCGATAGAAATAGGTAGAATTGTAAGAGCCTTTGATCCTTGCATATCTTGTGCAACTCATTTAATTGGAAAAGATAAAGGGGTACATGTAGTCGAGGTATTGGTATGAGTATAAAGGTAATAGGGATGGGAAATGTACTAATGAAAGATGACGGAATAGGAATGAAAGTAGCGAATGTGATTGAAGAAAATTTATCTCATAAGAATATTGAAGTTATATATGGAGAAACAGATTTCGAATATTGTATATCAATGATAAAAGAATCGGATTATTTATTTATATTAGATGCAGCCTGCTATGAAAAAGTGCCGGGAGAAATTACTCGAATACCATTGAATCAATTTGTTTCAAATAAAAAAGGTTATTCTCAACATAGTTATAATTTTTTGGATTTATTAAAATTAAATTATCCTAATATTCAAGGGGAAATATTTGCAATTGAAATTAAAGAAATAGATTTTTGTTTCGATCTGAGCATCGAATTAAAAGAGAAAATAAAAGATATCTCAAATGAAATTATTGACATGATCGATGAATTTGTTGGAATTAGCAAATCTATTTGTAATAAACAATAAAGATTTAGGGGGTTAATATATGCATGATACTATTTTATTAAGTAAAATTACAGAAGTAGTAGTACAAGAATGTAAAAATAATAATATGAATAAAGTAACAGAATTAGTGATTAAGGTAAATAACAATAGCCATGTGGATGAAAGAAATCTATACGAACATCTTCAAAATGCATGTGGGACTTATATAGGGGACTGGACAAATATTAAAGTCCAACGAGCGGATATCGAAGATCAAACTGCAATTCTTCAAAGCATTGAAGGAGAAGAAAGTGAAGGATGAGAAAAATTGGTTGGATTACAAAAGGTATCAAATAAAAATATATGGGATTGTACAAGGGGTTGGGTTTCGCCCCTTTGTATATAATAAAGCATTAAAATATAAAGTGGATGGATGGGTTATAAACGAAGGTGGAGCAGTTGTAATTGATTGTTCTGGTACCAAGGGGGATATTAAAAGATTTATATTTGATATAGTAAAACATCCGCCTACACTTGCGAAGTTAGAGAAGATAATATGTATTCCTATTAATATTAGATTTGAGACGGTAGAACAAAATACAATCGGATTTAAGATAAAAGAAAGTATCAATATTAGAAATAAAATAAGATTTGTTTCTCCGGATGTAGCAACGTGTGACAAATGTTTAGCTGATATTCAACAGAAGGGGAGCAGTAGATATAAATATCCTTTTACAAATTGTACAGAATGTGGACCTCGGTATTCTATTATTAAAGATTTGCCCTATGATAGACCGTATACTACAATGGAGAGTTTCTATATGTGTGAAGAGTGTAAGAAGGAGTATGACGATCCATCAAACAGACGATTCCATGCCGAACCCAATTGTTGTGCAATATGCGGACCCAAACTATACTTGATCGATAATAAAGGACAAGAAATTGAGAATATAGATGCTATTGAGGTAACGGCTAAGCTTATACAAGATGGAAAAATTATAGCAATTAAGGGGATAGGTGGATTCCACTTAGTGTGTGATGCAAGAAACGAAGATACGATTCAAATGCTTCGGACAAAAAAACAAAGAAAAGATAAGCCTCTCGCACTTATGGCAAAGAATATAGATATCGTGAAAGAAATTTGTAATATAACTAAAAAAGAAGAAGAAATATTGTTAAGTAACAGAAAACCAATCGTAATTCTAACAAAGAAGATACCATCGTATTTACCAGATTCAATAGCTCCAGGTCTAAGAAAATTAGGTTTGATGTTACCCTACACACCCTTACAACATCTTTTATTTGAGGAGAAATTAGATCTACTAGTAGTGACGAGTGGGAATATAAGTGGAATGCCCATTGAATATAAGAATGAAGATGCAAAAAAGAATTTAAGTGATGTAGCAGATTATTTCTTATTGAATGATCGCGATATTTACACACCATCCGATGATTCTGTCGTAAAAGTAATAAATGGCGTAGAATTGGTATCCCGGCGAGCAAGAGGTTATACGCCTTATGCGGTCAAAGTACAAGGTGATCAGACAATAATTGCTCTTGGTGCAGAGCAGAAAAGTTCAATTTGTGTCTCTAAAAATCAATATGCATATGTTAGTCAATATCTAGGCGATTTAGAAGACTATAGTTGTTATTTGAATTATCAAAAGGTTCTAAACCATTATGTACACCTATTTGATATATCTGCTGAGATGGTGGTACATGATATGCATCCAAATTACATAAGTACATACTTCGCCAAGTCCCAAACGGCTACCAAAATAGCAGTTTGGCATCACCATGCTCATATGGTTAGTTGTATGGCAGAGCATTCGATTAGTGATAATGTAATAGGAGTAATATATGACGGAACAGGATTGGGACTAGATGGCGCTGTTTGGGGAGGTGAATTCCTAATTGGAAATCGAAAGAATTTTTATAGAGTTGGTCATTTAGAATATGTATTTATTCAGGGTGGGGACCAGGCTATAAAAGAACCTTGGAGATGTGCAGCTAGCTATTTAAATGCCCTTTCCTATGACCCAGTAGAAATAATCAAAGGGGTTGACTCAGAAGTAATCAAAGGGGTTAATCAAGCTTTGAATTCAAAGATAAATTGCTTTTTAACCTCGAGTATTGGGAGATTATTTGATGCAGTTGCCGCCCTTTCAGGTATAAGAAATAAAATAACGTATGATGGACAGGCAGCGATAGAACTTGAAAATGTAATTGATTTGGAAGTCAAAGATAGCTACAAGTGGAATCTTATAGAAAGAGATGAACAATTTTTAATACAATACCAAGGCATTATAGAAGGCGTATTAGAAGATGTAAATAATGATGTAAAGGTTAATATAATCTCAACTAAATTTCACAACACTATAATCGATGCAACTTGTTCTTTCGTTTATAAAATTAGAGAGTTAAAAGGATTAAATAAAGTAGTTCTTAGTGGTGGTGTGTTTGAAAATAGCTATTTATTAACAAATATATATAATATTCTTAAATTAAAAAATTTCGAAGTATTTTATAACCAACAGATTCCTACAAATGACGGTGGAATTTCATTTGGGCAAATTAATATTGCAATTGCAGCAATGGAAAATGAAATTTAAATAATGCAACTGCATATAACATAATTGTATTAAATAAAGAAAATGAAAGAAGGGGTAAATATGTGTCTTGCTATACCTGCCCAGATTATAAGCATAACAGATGAAAGAGCTAATATAAATATTCTGGGAGTCATGAGTGTAGTTAATGTGCAACTAATTGAAAGCCCCCAAATAGGTGACTATGTGTTAGTTCATGCAGGTTGCGCAATACAGAAGATTGATACAAGATATTTTGAAGAATTAGAGAAAATACTACATACACTGTTGGAGGAAGAGGATGAATAAACAAGCTTTGATTCAAGATATGATTAAAAGTATTCGGCAATCTTCGGATAGGGATATACATATAATGGAGGTTTGCGGAACCCATACGCAAGCAATCTCTAAATTAGGAATCAGACATTTAGTTGAACCAAATATACGACTCTTATCAGGCCCTGGATGTCCAGTTTGTGTAACAACAAAAGAGTATATAGATTCGGCTATAGAATTACTTCAACATCAAAACGTTATATTAACTACTTTTGGAGATATGTTGAAAGTAAATGGAAACAATGAAAATCTAATTTCGCAGAGAGAAAAAGGGAAAGATATACGAATCGTTTATTCGCCAATCGATGCAATCTCGTAGATAAATATAATATACCAGCAGTAATTACGGGATTTGAAGAATTAGATATTGTTGGGGCGCTATATTTTTTGCTAGAACAACAAAAAGTTACAAATAAGAGCTTTCTAAATTTATATAAAAGTTGCGTTACATATGAAGGAAATCAAAAAGCGAATGAACTGATGGAGGAATTGTTCACATATGGTTGCGAGGGGTGGAGAGGAATAGGGAAGCTTCAAAATTCAGGGTTTATTTTGCGCGAAAAATATAGTTCTTATGATGCTACTCGAAGGTTTGGATTAAAAATTAAGAAAAAAGTTTCTAGAAGCTGTATCTGTAGTGATATATTACTCGGAAAGAGGTTGCCTAATGAATGTGAATACTTTGGAAAAACTTGTACCCCAAGTCTGCCACTAGGGCCATGTATGATTTCTTCAGAGGGTTCTTGTTCTGTTTATTATAAATATATGGATAAACGAATTCTAATTTAATTTTATAAACTAACAATTAAGGTTAAGTTAATAGTTGAAATTAAAATAGAAGATATTAATTGAAGATAATAATTGAATGTAATAATTGGAGGTAAATAGATGAACGAAGTAATTAAGATGGTACATGGAGATGGAGGAACACATACACAGCAATTAATACATCAACTATTTTACAAATATTTTAATAATCCCTTGCTTTTACAAGGTCAAGATGCTGCAGATTTTTCAGTTGAAGAAGGAAGATTAGCTTTTACAACCGATTCTTTTGTAGTCAAACCATTGTTCTTTCCGGGTGGAAATATTGGTAAACTAGCAGTTTGTGGAACTATTAATGATTTAGTAGTATCTGGAGCACAACCTCGTTATTTAAGTTCCAGTTTTATTATAGAAGAGGGTTTTTCCAGGCAATTACTTGAAGAAATTGTGAAATCTATGGAAGAAGTCTGCCTTGAATCGGGGGTTAATATTATTGCCGGAGATACAAAGGTAGTTGAAAAGGGTAGCGTTGATGGGGTTTTTATCAATACAAGTGGAATTGGTACTATAATTGATAATTATAGGATGAAATCCATTGAAGCTGGTGATGTTATAATTGTAACTGGAGGTATCGGAGAGCATGGAACTATTATTGCAATTGAACTGGCTACTGTTTTACATGAATTTACTTCATTCTGTAAGTTAGGAATTCATTTGATTGAAGATCAAATTCCGATTAAATCAGGGGTAAGTGTTGTAAATAATCTGTTGGGTTTAGACCCATTGTATATGGCTTGCGAGGGAAGAATGGTTATAGTTGTAAAAGAATCGGAAGCACAAAAGATTTTGAAATCAATTCAAACAATTGATTTGGGTAAAGACGCTAGAATTATAGGGACCTTTGTAGAGGAACAAAACAGTACTATATTTATGGAGAATTATTTTGGTGGTAAAAGAATTGTATCCGCTTTAGAGGGGAGTATGTTGCCTAGAATATGCTAACGTACGTATCGATAAATAAAAAATGATTTACCCTTGACCATATTAGTGGTAAAATGTATAAGTATGTTTAAATACGTTAATTAAGTAAAGTAGTATATAAAGGAGAATGGAAATGACTACGAATGAAATGCTAAATTACATTAATAAATATAAGTTAGAAGTGGAAAATTCTTACGTTTCTTTAGATATTATTACTGATAGTTTACTTGAAGAGAGCAAGTTTTTTTTGCAAAAAAAAATTAAAGAAAACATAGAATTCGTAGTAATCAATAGTAAACCTGAGATTACCCAGACATTAAGCAAAAGTAAGTTACAACAAATGAAATCTGAAATGAATTGTTTAATCGAAGATGCAGACTATCTTATGAAGAAGTTATTTTATTCAAAACAGTCTTTTAATCATCGAGAATACGTAGCCTTATACAATGATAAAGTAGAAAAAAGAGATAATATTCGATCGAACATTAGAAAGGATATTGAAGTTTGTATACGAAGTGTACTTGGTAATTCTGGTAAAATATTATTAAAGTATGAATATATTGATAGCGAAAGTTTTAAGAGGAAGGATCAAAAAAAAGCGGATACTTTTATTTATATGTATGAATTAGAGTTTTCGAGACGATTAGAAGGGATCATTGAACGATATATAGATGAATTTGAAGATCTTTACGATTTTTTATATAAAATAGATTGCCTGCAAAGAGGAATCGAACAGCAGGTAGCAAAGAATATATGGGAGCAGGCGTAATAAGTTCTAATATATATATTAGTAAAATCTAATTAACATATTTGATTAACTAGTGAAAGCGGTTGAATTAACCAAGGGGATATGATACTAGATGATGCTACAGCGTTCAATGGCCTAAAAAAAGGTACAATTGCCAATAAAGGTATTATTAATAATAGGATGACTAATTTTTTATTTAAGAAGTTAGAAGAAAGTGGAATAGAAACTCACTTAATCGAAGAAATTAATGATAGAGATACAATTGTTAAGAAGGTTGAGATAGTTCCTTTAGAAGTTATTATTCGAAATATAGCAGCAGGAAGTTTCTCCAAAAAGTATGGTGTTGAAGAAGGAAAAGAGTTAAAATGTACTGTACTTGAATTCAGCTATAAAAACGATGAATTGGGAGATCCATTATTAAATCTTGCTCATGCATATGCACTTGAATTAGTGACACCAGAAGAAGCAGCTCACATTTCAAAAATGGCATATCATATAAATGATGTATTAAAGAAATTTTTCATAGAAAAAAATCTTATTCTTGTAGATTTTAAAATAGAGTTTGGACGTTATGATGGTAGAATCATCTTAGCAGATGAAATTTCACCAGATACTTGCCGATTATGGGACAAGGATACAAAAGAAAAATTAGATAAAGACCGTTTTAGAAGAGATATGGGAAATGTTGAAGATGCCTATATTGAAGTAGCTAAGAGAATCGGACTTGTGTAACAGTTATTAATAAGTGAATCATAATTATGAAATAACGAACATAGATTTTACGTTGAAAGGAATACTACATTGAAAGATATATATGAGAGCCCTCTAAATTCAAGATATTCAAGTAAAGAGATGAAATTCCTCTTTTCTCCAGATATGAAATTTAAGACTTGGAGAAGATTGTGGATTGCTTTAGCCGAAGCCGAAAAAGAACTTGGCTTAAATATTACGGATGAACAGATAAATGAACTAAAAGCGGCTAAAGATGACATAAATTATGATGTAGCTGAAAAGAGAGAAAAAGAAGTCCGTCACGATGTAATGGCTCATGTATATGCGTATGGTGAGCAGTGCCCGAAAGCAAAAGGAATCATTCATCTAGGTGCAACTTCTTGTTATGTTGGAGATAATACGGATTTAATCGTAATGAATGAAGCTCTTCGGTTAATTCGGACCAAATTAGTAAATGCTATCGTAAAGCTTACAGAATTTGCAGAGGCTAAGAAAGCGATTCCTACACTTGCTTTTACACATTTCCAAGCAGCACAGTTAACTACAGTTGGAAAAAGAGCAACCTTGTGGATTCACGATTTACTCTTGGATTTAGAAGATTTAGAATTCTTATTATCAAAGTCAAAATTACTTGGTTGCAAAGGAACAACAGGAACGCAAGCAAGTTTTGTAGAACTATTTGATGGAGATAATGAAAAGATTAAAAAACTTGATAAGTTAATTGCTGAGAAGTTGGGATATGATGATGTATACCCTGTTTCAGGACAAACTTATTCCAGAAAAATAGATAGTCAGTTTCTTAATGTCTTGAGTGGGATTGCACAAAGTGCTTATAAATTTAGTAATGATATTCGATTATTACAACATTTGAAAGAAGTGGAAGAACCTTTTGAGAAAAACCAAATTGGATCATCTGCGATGGCATATAAACGTAATCCAATGCGTTCTGAGAGAATTGGATCACTTGCTAGATACGTAATAGTAGATGCCTTAAATCCTGCCATTACTGCATCAACACAGTGGTTTGAAAGAACACTAGATGATTCAGCAAATAAACGTATTAGCATTCCAGAAGCTTTCTTAGCTGTAGATGCAATACTTGAATTAGTGATTAATGTGTCGGATGGGTTAGTCGTTTATCCAAATGTTATTAACCAACATGTAATGAATGAACTACCTTTTATGGCTACTGAGAATATTATGATGGCAGCAGTTAAAAAGGGTGGAGATAGACAAGAATTACATGAAAAGATTCGAACTTACTCCATGCAAGCAGCAAGAGAAGTGAAAGAATTTGGTCGTGAAAATGACCTATTAACTAGAATAGCGGCAGATAAAGAATTTGACACTACTTTAGAAGAATTGGAAGAGATACTTGATCCAAAAGGATTTACTGGAAGATCAGAAAATCAAGTTGATGAATTTATAGTAAACTTCATTAATCCATTAAAGAGCAAATATGCAAATGATATTGGAATTAATGTTGAAATAAACATTTAGTATAATTTTACCCACCTTGAAAACAGGTGGGCAAATTGCGGTTTACAACTATTTAATAACAGTCTATGACTGTAACTACAGGAGGTATATTAAGATGGTAAAAGCAATCGTAGGAGCAAATTGGGGCGATGAAGGTAAGGGTAAGATTACAGACCTTTTAGCAGCAGAGTCTGATATTGTAGTACGTTATCAAGGTGGAAGTAATGCAGGGCATACGATAATCAATGAAAAAGGGAAATTTGCATTACATTTACTTCCTTCCGGTGTATTTTTTGACCATATTACAAATATAATTGGAAATGGCGTTGCACTTAACATACCTAAATTTATGAAGGAATTAAATGAACTGAAAGAAAGAGATGTAAATCCTAAGATTTTAGTTTCTGATCGAGTTCAAGTAATGATGCCATATCATATAATGTTTGACACTTATGAAGAAGAAAGATTAGCAGATAAACAATTTGGATCAACAAAATCAGGAATTGCACCTTTTTACTCAGATAAATTTCAAAAAGTAGGATTCCAATTATGTGAATTATTTAATGAGGAAACTTTATTTGAGAAAATTAAAGCAGTTGTAGAAGTAAAAAGAATATTCTATTAGAGGGCCAATTAGGAGCCTTAAGAGATCCTGATTTCGGAATTTACCCATACTCTACATCATCATCAACCTTAGCAGGTTTTGCAAGTATTGGTGCAGGAATTCCACCTCACAAGATTAAGAATGTAGTAACAGTAGTAAAAGCATACTCAAGTGCAGTAGGAGAAGGACCATTTGTAGCCGAAATATTCGGTGAAGAAGCGGATAAACTTCGTAAAGTTGGTGGAGATGCAGGAGAATATGGAGCAACAACAGGTAGACCAAGAAGAATGGGATACTTTGACGTAGTAGCTTCAAGATATGGTTGTCGTGCTCAAGGTGCAACAGAAGTCGCACTTACTGTAATGGATGTACTTGGATATTTAGATGAAATTCCAGTATGTGTTGCTTATGAAATTGATGGGGTACGTACCGATGAATTCCCAGCTACACCTTTACAATACAAAGCAAAACCAATTGTTGAGAATTTACCAGGTTGGAAATGTGATATTAGAGGAATTAAGGAATTTGATAAACTTCCTGAAAATGCAAAAAATTATGTATTATTTATTGAAAAAGCTCTAGGAGTGCCAATTACAATGGTTTCAAATGGCCCTAAGAGAGAAGAAATTATGTATCGATAAGAAATATTTTAGCATCTGTGGTACAATATAATTATTGTTCCATAGATGCTTTTTTATTTGAATAAGAGGTGATAACATATGATGAAGTTAAGTTCTATTCATAATCCTGATAAAATTATTAATTATTGGAAGAAAGAAAAAGTAAGTGTAGCTTTTATAATTATTTTTGGTTTTGGCTTTAATAGTGCAGCTGTTCTTAGCCCAATTTATCAAGGTAAACTAATCGATGCAATTGCGAATGAAGCCAAAATAAATAAATTAATACAACTTGGATTAACGTTTGTTGGGTTAATAGCTATGATACAATTTATGCGGTATTTGAAAAGACTATATATTAGGCGTTTTGCGAATAGTACGAGTGCAACGATGCGATTGATGATATATAACAATATAATGAATAAGAGTTTATTAGAATTAGAAGATGAGAATACAGGAAGTCTTATGACAAAGGCAGTATCAGATGTTGAGTTATGTGTGGAGGGTATGCGTAAGTTTACGACAGAGATTTTTGACACAGGGGTACTGATAGCCACATATTTCATTACAATGCTATTTTATGATATAAAGATTACCATACTTGCTTCTCTGTTTGTTCCGATTGCAATGTTAATCGCTGAAAAACTGAAAGCAATAATATTCAAAAATGTAATAGCATATCGAAAGCACACTAGTAAAGTTACTGGCTTAACTTATGATAGAATAGAAAATGCAATTATATACCGTATAAGTGGTATGGAAGAAATGAATCAAAAGGAATATAAATCGTATTTATCGATGGTAGTTGGAGTTTAGGAGAATTCTCAACTTACGTAATAATCTTTACAGCAATGGCTTTTAAGGCAAGTAAAGCGGCTAAATTATTTAACTCAGTACACAAATCACAAGTATCCTGGAAACGAATTAAACCATATTTAACGGAATATAAAAGCAAAGATACGACATCAAATATTGAGAACAAAAAGGTAAGTTTAGACATCTCTAAATTGTCTTTTTCTTATCCGAATGGGATGAATGATATCTTAATTGATATTAGTTTAAATGCAACTTCTGGAGATATAATTGGGATTACTGGCCCAATTGCAAGTGGAAAATCTACATTTGGGATAGCGCTTCTTGGAGTTTATCCTTATTCTGGAAGTATACGAATTGATAGTAAAGAACTATGCGAGTACTCAGAATACGAGAGAAGTCAGTTAATATCTTATCTCGGTCATCAGCCACATCTTATCTCAGATACCATTTATAATAATATTGTACTAGGGAATAACGGAAATATTGATGAAGTTATAAAAATAATGGAGGGGTTCGTTTAAGTGGAGGGCAACAAGCTAGAGTTGCTTTGGCTAGAACCTTATATAATAAGAACAATATTATTATACTAGATGATCCATTTTCTGCAGTAGATATGAAAACGGAGGAACAAATTATACAGAATTTGAAGGAGCGTTTTCCAGAGAGTATCATTCTATTGATTTCTCATAGACTTTCTATTTTTAATAAAGTAAATCAAATTGTTGTAATCCATGGGGATAAGACAGTGGAATATGGTACACACGAAGACCTGATGCGAAAATCTAAGCTATATGCTGACATATATAATTTGCAGCAAGGTGAAGGTGGTGATTTAGATGAAAAATAATGTTGTTGGAAGATCAACACTTCGAGTTGTTAGAGAAAATATAGGGATTATTTGTTTGCTCATACTTGCAATCATAGGAGTTGTAGTAATGAGTTTAATACCACCACAAATACTGAAATTAATTATTGATGAACATTTGGTGATAAAACAATATGATGGCTTAATAAAACTAGCATTATTTTATATGACGATACTTATACTGATTGGACTCTTTGATTTCATAAAAGAAGCAGTTCTTACGATCGTCGGACAGAAAATCACGAAAGAGATTCGTTATTCAATGATGGAGAAATTAGAGAGAATTCGTACAAATTATTTTTCGTCAAATGAATCGGGTACAATTGTTTCTCGATTTACAAATGATGTTGAGGCAATAAATTCTTTGTTCACAAATGGGATTATTGGAATGATAATAGATTTATTTAAGATTGTTGGGATACTAATCTCAATATGGCTATTTAGTAATAAACTTGGCATGATAACATTTGTGTTAATCCCTCTAATATATATAATTATGCGTATTTTTCAAAAGAACATGCTAGTAGCGCAAATTAAAAATCGTATTTTAATTGGTAAGGTAAATAATCATATTCCAGAAAGTTTAAAAAATATTCAAATGATTAAGTCCTTTAGTAAAGAAGATTATATGGAAGAAAAATATAAAGACTATTTGCTTGATAATTATGCTTCGATGGAAAAGGTGAATTTCTATGACTCTGTTTTCTCTCCAATTATAATTGTGATACGAGCAGTTGTAATAGCAAGTATAGTTATATTATCCTCCAAACAACTTAATATGTTAGGAATATCACTTGGAATGATAGCAGCATCCATTGAATTGATTTCAAATCTATTTTCTCCTATTGAGAATTTTGGAATGGAATTACAAAGTGTTCAGTTAGCAATATCAGGTGTAAAACGTGTAAATGAATTTTATTATGAAACAGAAGAAAATAATAAGGATCAATCGATATCTTTTCAGCTTATGGGTAAGGACACTCGCAATTTTGAACTTCAATTCCATAAGGTATCCTTTCAATATGATAAAGGACCAGAAATATTGCGAGAAGTTTCATTTACAATAGAGCATTTTGAGAAGGTAACGTTTATTGGGAGAACTGGTGCAGGAAAAACTACTTTGTTTAAATTAATACTTGGATTATTAGAACCTACCAGTGGAAAGATCACAATAAATGGAATTGATGTTACAACGATACCTAACAACGAAAAAAGAAAAATATTTGGATATGTGGAACAAAGTTTTCATTTTATCAAAGGAACGGTAGGAGAGCAAATTAGCCTTCGAGATACTAGTCTTACAAGACAAGCAATCATAGACGCAGCAAAATTTGTTGGAATTCATGAATATATTCAAGCATTAGAAAAGGGATATGATACTGAGGTGAACTCAGATGATTTATTTTCCCAAGGACAAAAACAGTTGTTAGCAATCGCTAGGGCGATAGTAACAAATCCACCTATCATTCTATTTGATGAAACGACTGCAAATCTAGATTCACAAACAGAAGAGAAAATATTATCAGTATTGACTGAATCAAGTTCAAACAAGATGCTTCTTTCAATTTCACATAGACTTTCTTCAATGGTTAATAGTGACAGATTAATTATTCTTGAAAATGGCGAGATTAAAAGTCAAGGAACTCCTGAACAATTAATTCAAGAGGATGAATGGTATGTCAAACAATCAAGTGATAAATAATAAATTTAATGTGTTGTAGAAACTGCAAAAGGCATGTATAATAATCTTGTTATTTGTAAATGCATGAGATGGCTTAAGGAGAATTATATGAAATATAAAGTATTAGTTTTAGATATAGATGGAACAGTAACAACTTCAGAAAAAATAGTAAGTAATGCAACGAAAGCAGCATTGACTCAAGGAATAGTTCCTATTGCAAAGGAATTAGAGCTAGATAAGTTTGGAGGTTATATACTTGCCTTTAATGGCGGAAGAATTATTAATTGCCAAACAAATGAAATCATATATGAGAAGACGATTCCACTTGAGTTTGTTGATGATTTAGATGATATATCAAAAAAATATAACGTTAATATAGTAACTTATGAAAATGATCATATAATTACAGAACAAGAAAATGATAAATATGTAGCGATTGAAGCAAGGGTATGCTCAATTCCAATCAAAAAAGTTGACAGCTTTAAGGCATATGTTAATTTCCCAATAGTAAAATGTCTAATGATGGCTGATGGAGAATATTTGGCGACTGTAGAACCTAAAGTTGTCGAAGAAATTGGTGATAAATTAAACGTATTTCGATCAGAACCTTTTTTCTTAGAGATAATGCCAAAGAATATAGATAAAGCATATTCACTTGGAAAACTTTTAGAAAAGTTAGAGCTTACTAAGGATGAGATGATAGCCTGTGGAGACGGATTTAATGATTTGTCGATGATTAAATACGCTGGTGTCGGTATTGCTATGGCAAATGCACAAGAGGTCGTTAAAGAGGCTTCTGATTATGTTACTTTGTCAAATGACGAAGATGGGATTGTGCATGTAATCGAGAAGTATTGGGCTGAATAACGGAAAATACTCCCTCAAGCAGAATTTGATTTCTTTGCTTGAGGGAGTATTTTTATTTATTATTTAATCAATTTATTACTGTATATACAACCCACTAGAACAATACTCAGGTTCAGATGTATAATTAATCCCTAATTTCCTATAGATTGCTTCTTCGTCAACCGGAAGCATACATGTACAATGTGCCTCACAATGTTTTAACATCGACAATTTTTTCAATGCAATCTCAGCGATAGGGCTAGTTGCAGCACTGATACTTAATGTAATTAATACCTCTTCTGCGGTAAGTGTTGGATTTTTGGCACCTAAGAAAACTGCTTTCATTTTCTTAATTGGTTCTAATACAACAGCAGAAATCAATAATATTTCATCGGATAATCCAGCAAGTTCTTTTATTGCATTTAGTAATACAGAAGCAGCACAACTCATTAATGGAGATGATTTTCCGGTTACAATTTTACCATTCGGCAATTGAATTGACATTGCAGTAGTTTCGGATAGTTTTGCTTTTTCCAAAGCGGGAAGAACGACTGCTCTATCTTCTAAGCTGATATTAGCTTGTTTCATTACAAATTCAATTTTTTCTACTGTTTCAATATCGACGCGTCCTTGTTTGTAATCACAAGCAGTTTTATAATAACGCCTTACGATTTCTTGTTTCGAGGCTAATGAAACGATTTCATCATCAGAAATTGCATTTCCAGCCATATTTACACCCATATCAGTTGGTGATTTATAAATACATTCAGTTCCTGTTATTTTTTCAAGGATTGTCTTTACGACAGGGAATACTTCGATATCACGGTTATAATTAATTGTTGTTATACCGTATGCTTCTAAGTGGAAAGGATCTATCATATTAACATCATTTAGGTCCGCTGTAGCTGCTTCATATGCTAGATTAACTGGGTGTTTAAGAGGTTTATTCCAGATTGGGAAAGTTTCAAATTTGGAATAACCAGCCTTTATTCCTCTTTTGTTTTCATGGTAAAGTTGTGAAAGACATGTTGCCATTTTTCCTGATCCAGGGCCTGGAGCAGTAACAACCACTAAAGGTCGTGTAGTTTCTACAAAGTCATTTTGTCCGTATCCATTCTCGCTTACAACGTGATCAATATCAAGAGGATAACCGGCTATTGGTCTATGAATATAAGTCTTTTCTCCACGCATTTCTAATTTCTTAATATAGATTGTAGCTGCAGGTTGCTCTTTGTATTGTGCGATTACAATTCCACTCACTAATAAACCCATTGATCTTAGATTATCAATTAATCTCAAAACATCTTGGTCATAAGTAATACCGAGGTCAGCTCTTATTTTATTTTTCTCGATATCGCCTGCATTGATACAAATAATGATTTCTGTTTTATCTTTCAACTCTTGAAGAAGCCTAATCTTTGCATCTATTGCAAAGCCTGGTAATACTCTAGATGCATGATAATCATCAAATAATTTACCGCCAAATTCTAGATAAAGTTTATTATTAAACTTTTCTATTCTTTCTAAAATGTATTTTGATTGCATCTTAATATACTTATTGTTGTCAAATCCTATATTCATATAATTATTTCTCCATCCCAGTTGATAAGTTGACGTTAAAAATCTCATAACGAATATTATAACATAATAAGACAGTATACGCTATAATCTAAATATATTATTTTAAATAGTTTTTATTGACAAGAATAAGAAAAATGCTACCATGTAGTAAAAGAGATAACTTGTATTGAAAAATTAATATGGGGGTATTGTTTTGAAAAAATATATTATAGCACTAGATCAGGGAACTACTAGCTCAAGAGCAATTATTTTTGATAATGAACAAAATATAATAGAAAGTTGTCAAAAGGAATTTGAACAAATATACCCGCAGCCTGGTTTTGTGGAGCATGACCCGAATGAAATATACACATCGCAGTATACCGTTATGATGGAGGCTATAACACATAGTGGTATTAACCTTGATGAAGTTGCAGCGATTGGGATAACCAATCAAAGAGAAACTACTATAGTATGGAACAAAAATACGGGAACACCAATTTGCAATGCGATAGTATGGCAATGCCGAAGGTCTGCATCAATTTGCGAGCAATTAACACAGAGTGGCCTTAGTGATATAATAAAAGAGAAAACGGGATTGATTATAGATGCATACTTTTCAGCTACAAAAATAAAATGGATATTAGATAATATTGACGGTGCAAGAGAACTAGCTGATAATGGTGAATTATTGTTTGGAACGGTAGATACGTATTTGATTTGGAAGATGACAAACGGAAAATTACATATCACTGATTATACAAATGCTTCAAGAACAATGCTATTTAATATCAGAACTTTAAAATGGGATTTGGAAATATGTAAAACGTTAAATATTCCGACCGCAATGTTACCAGAAGTAAGAAATTCAAGTGAAGTATATGGTTACGTTAATATTAGTGGTTATAACATACCAATTGCAGCAATAGCAGGGGATCAACAAGCTGCATTATTTGGGCAAACTTGCTTTGAAAAAGGTGAGGCTAAGAATACGTACGGAACAGGTTGCTTTTTACTAATGAATACTGGTGAAGAGATACATTATAGTAAAAATGGTTTATTGACGACGATTGCAATCGGAATTGATGGGAAGGTACAATACGCTTTAGAAGGTAGTGTATTTGTTGGAGGAGCATTAGTTAAATGGTTGCAAGAGGAACTTGGAATTATTAAGAGTCCAAGAGAACTTTCGGAACTCTCAATGTCTGTAAAAGATAATGGAGGAGTCTACATCGTGCCAGCATTTACGGGCTTAGGGGCACCGTATTGGGATATGTATGCTAGGGGTAGCATATTTGGAATAACACGAGGAACAACGAAAGCACATATAGCAAGAGCGGCAGAAGAGGCAATAGCATATCAATCAAACGATTTAATAAAGGCAATGTATGCAGATACCAATATTTGTCTTACAAAGTTGAACGTAGATGGTGGAGTGTGTGTAAATGACGCGATTATGCAATTCCAGGCAGATATAACGAATACGATTGTACAAACACCTATAATACGGGAGACAACAGCACTTGGAGTTGCATACCTTGCAGGACTTGCAACGGGCGTTTGGAAACAAAAATCAGATATCATAGAGCAAAGAAATATTGACCGATTATTCAAACCAAGTATGTCTTGCATTAATAAAAAAACTTATATAAACAGAAATTGAACAAGGAAATTAAATAATATATAAAGAGAGGGTATAGACATGATAAGTGAAAGCTTATATTATGAAAGCTCAAATAAAGTAAACAAAATTGCAGCTTATATTTTTTCCCCAAAGGACATAGAACCTAAAGCAATTATTCAAATTAGCCATGGAATGTGTGAATATATAAATAATTACAAAGACGTTATTAAGTTTTTTTGTGATAATGGATACATTGTTTGTGGAAATGATCATTTAGGGCATGGGGCAACTGCCGATAAGGAAAGCTATGGATTTATTTCAGATAATGACGGATACAATCATATGGTAGAAGATCTACATCAGTTGACAGTACAAATGAAAGAAAAATATCCAACCCTTACATATTTTTTACTAGGGCATAGTATGGGTTCACTCGTTGCTCGAGCATATGTTAGCAAATATGGCAATGAAATAGATGCTTTAATAATTAGTGGAACAGCAGGAAAGAATTCATTATCAGGAATAGGCAAATTATTAGCAAAACACTATATTAAAAAAGATGGTGGTAAGCTACCAAATCCTAAAATGACAGCAATATCATTCAGGGGATATAATAGAAAATATAAGGAAGTGAATACCCCTTTCGATTGGTTATCGAGAGATGAGGTAGTTCCTCAAAATTATCTAAAAGATCCTATGCGAAACTTCTTATTTACTTCATCCGCTTTTTTAGATCTAATTTCGCTCGTTGATATTGTGAATAAAGATGCATGGTTTAGAAAAGTTCCAAAAGATTTGCCGATTTACATATTCTCGGGTGACATGGACCCTGTAGGTAATTTTGGAAAAGGTGTAAAACAAGTATATTATAAGATGATAGAGAATAAAATAGACGATATTACACTTAAGTTATACAAAGGTGCAAGACATGAGACTTTATTTGAAATAAATAAAGACGAAGTCTATCAAGATCTTTTAGAATGGGTGGAAAGCAAGCGAAAGAAAGAAAAAATATAAAGTTTATAATAAAAGTAGAAAACGAGCAATAAACTGGTTTTCTACTTTTTTAATTAGAGAAGAATATAGATATTGTTAATACGTATGTTATATATTCATAATCTGAGTATGGCCAATAAAATCAAAATAGCCCCACTAATCCAAGATACATCTTTTTGTGTTAATTTTGCAAATTTTCTACCTAGAAGACAACCAATTAAAACAGCTAGAAGACCAAGGATTAAAGAAATTGAAATTAATTCAAAGTAATGAATCATAAATAGTCCGCTACCAAGACCAATAGCAAGAGAATCGATTGAAAGAGCAATTGCTAAATAGATGGCTTCATTAGCAGAAAGGATCTTTGATTTATCAGAGTCAGCGAGTGTTTCTTCAAGATAAATATCAAATACGAACCGAAAACTACCTATCTTAAAATCTAACTTCTTTAATCCATCTCTTTTTTTTCTAAGATATGTCTTTAAAATTCCTTGAAATAAACTAGAAACTCCTATCAATAAAAGCATTAAAAATCCAATGATTTTACAAGTTTCATAGGGGATAAATTGCTTTATATAAGAAGAGGCTAATATTGCAACGACAAGAAAAAGAGTACCGATAATATCTATAATTAATGCCGACAATAATGGGATTTTGATATTTTTAGCACCATATGCTACACTAGCGATAAAAGAGTCAATTATCAATGCTGTGACAAGCAGTAATGATTCAAGCACTGTTCAAACCTCGCAGTTTTTGATTTACAATAATATATGTAAGTTATCAACAAAGGGTACTAACAATTAAAAGGACACTTGGAATAATCCAAGTGTCTTTTCTATTAGAAAATAGAAGTGGGCCTAATATTTTCTTTTATTTAAAAAGTGCTTATACGATACCTTGAGCCAGCATAGCTTCAGCAACCTTTTCAAACCCTGCAATGTTTGCACCAACTACGAAATTATCTTCGAAACCATATTTCTTTGCAGCTTCTGAGATTTGTTTATATATATTTATCATTATTTGGTGTAACTTTTCATCAACTTCTTCGAATGTCCAGCTTAAACGTTGACTATTTTGACTCATTTCAAGAGCAGAAGTAGCAACACCACCTGCGTTAGCAGCTTTACCTGGAGCAAATAATACTTTGTTTTCGATGAAGAAATCAGTAGCTTCTAAAGTTGTAGGCATATTAGCACCTTCACCAACAGCAATACAACCATTCGCTACTAATGCTTTCGCATCTTCAAGATGTAATTCATTTTGTGTAGCGCAAGGAAGAGCTATATCACATTTGATAGTCCATATTCCTTTTCCTTCGAAATATTTTGCGTTTGGTCTATATTCTAAGTACTCTTTAATTCTTCCACGTTTTACTTCTTTAATTTCTTTGACAGCAGCTAAGTCGATACCTTCAGCGTCATAAATGTAACCAGTTGAATCGCTAAGTGCAACTACTTTAGCTCCAAATTGTTGAGCTTTTTGTGTAGCATATATTGCAACATTACCTGAGCCTGATATTACAACTGTCTTTCCTTCGAAAGATTGGCCTTTCGCTGCAAGCATTTCTTTCACTAAGTAAACGAGACCGTAGCCAGTTGCTTCAGTTCTTGCGAGTGAGCCACCGTATGTTAAGCCTTTTCCAGTTAAAACACCTTCATATACATTTTTTAAACGTTTATATTGACCAAACATAAATCCGATTTCTCTGCCACCAACACCAATATCACCAGCAGGTACATCTGTGTCTGCTCCAATATATTTTGATAATTCAGTCATAAAGCTTTGACAGAATGCCATAACTTCGCGATCTGATTTTCCTTTAGGATCAAAATCAGAACCACCTTTACCACCACCGATTGGTAAACCAGTTAATGAGTTCTTAAATGTTTGTTCGAAACCTAAAAATTTAATAATACTAAGATTTACAGATGGATGTAAACGAAGTCCACCCTTATATGGTCCGATAGCTGAGTTAAATTGTACTCTAAAAGCACGGTTAACACAAACTTTTCCATTGTCATTTACCCAAGGAACTCTGAACATAATTACTCTTTCAGGCTCTACGAGTCTTTCTAATAAAGATACATCTTGATATTTAGGATTTGCTTCAATCGCTGGTTTAAGAGATAATAAAACTTCTTTCGCAGCTTGGTGAAATTCAGATTCACCTGGGTGATTCGCGATTAATTCTTCTAAAACTTGTTCAACATATGACATATATTGTCCTCCTTCTTTGTCAAAGATTATCAATGACAGTTTGTAAAAGGTCTTCAGTAATAGAATATAGGTGCTTATATATATGTCTTATCAGTAAACACATATATACACGCACGGATACATATGTTCACCGACGCCTTTGTCTATTAGAATTTTAATATTTTTTTGCAAGATTGTCAAGGAGAAATTGCACAAAATATCTTGAATTGCTGTACTAAAGTGTAGAAAATAAATCAGACAAACTGTTGTAACCGCCATAATGCAATAAAAAATTCAAATACATATTGGTATGAATGTAAAAAACCAGGAGTTATAAAACTCCTGGTTTTGAATGCAAGACTGCATTATCATTCATATTATTTGGTTTTGATATAACCTTCCGCTGTAAGTAATTCAGCAATTAGAACAGCTCCACCTGCAGCACCCCTAACGGTATTGTGTGATAAACCAACAAATTTAAAGTCATATATGCTATCTTCACGAAGTCTTCCAGCAGATACGCCCATTCCGTTTTCTAGATCACGGTCAAGTCTTGTTTGTGGTCTATTATCTTCTTCAAAGTAAGTGATAAATT
Organism: Clostridiales bacterium; assembly: GCA_029256575.1. Lineage (GTDB taxonomy): Bacteria > Bacillota > Clostridia > Lachnospirales > JAQSXR01 > JAQSXR01. The sequence continues at coordinate 46,225 of JAQSXR010000003.1, forward strand.
GTTTTGGAGCACTTGGAAGGTTAAGAAGTTGTGGTTTACCAACAAAATTTTTCCAACATTCAAGTATTTCTTCCTTTGAAGGTTTGTTCTCAAATGAAACAAATACAGCAGCCATATGGCCATCAGCGGCAGGAACACGTATACATTGAGTTGTAATTAATGGTGAATCTGCTGCCACGATTTCGTCATTTACGACTGAACCCCAAATACGTAAAGGTTCTTGTTCGCTCTTTTCTTCTTCTCCACCAATGTATGGGATTATATTATCAACCATCTCTGGCCATTCTTTAAAAGTCTTACCTGCTCCAGAGATTGCTTGATAAGTACAAGCTACTACATTTTTTGGCTTAAATTTAAGAAGTGGTGTTAACATTGGAACATAACTTTGGATTGAGCAGTTTGGCTTAACTGCTATAAATCCGTTTGTAGTACCAAGTCGTTTCTTCTGTGCTTCAATTACTTCTAAGTGACTATCATTAATTTCTGGAATAACCATAGGAACATCTTTTGTCCAACGGTGAGCAGAATTATTTGAAACTACAGGAGTTTCAGTTTTTGCATATGCTTCTTCAAGAGCTTTGATTTCATCTTTTTTCATATCAACAGCACAGAATACAAAGTCTACAGTAGAGCTTACTTCTTCAACTTTAGCTGCATCCATAACGATCATATTTTTTATATTTTCAGGGATTGGAGTAGACATTTTCCATCTACCTTCAACAGCTTTGTCAAATGTTTGACCAGCTGATCTTGCACTTGCTGCAAGAGTTACTACTTCAAAGAATGGATGGTTATCAAGTAACGCAATGAAACGTTGACCTACCATACCTGTTGCACCTATAATACCGACTTTCAATTTCTTATCCATAAGTTCACCTCGTATTTTTTTAATTTATTATTTCTCAATAATAATTTTATTCATTATACAATGAAATATATTATATTTCAATTGTAATTTATAATTATATTTCAAAATGTATAATTATGAACTAAGAGGTATAAAAATTATCTTGACAAATATTGTAACTGGTGATACTATATGAAAAAATTCAAAGGTAGGTAATCAATATGATTCGATTAGCTAATTTCCAAATGAATAGGGACGAAGATAGGAAGCGCTTGTAGCTATGAATTCACATAGGTACAAGCGCTAAAAGCCTTGTACCTATGTTGGAAATAGCTGCTTTGAATAATAGATAAGCATAAAGCCACAAAGGTATAATTTTATTATATCCTTGTGGCTTTATTTATTTGAAATAGGAAAGTACGTCTTGCTCGCAGGAAAACTAGTTCGGCGTAGCTTATTTCTTATACTTTAAGGGGGGTGATCATATGCGACATATAGATTATGTTGGAATGGATTCAAATTTTAATAAGTATCGAACGCAATATTGATAGTGTTATTAAAAATAATTATTAATGGAGGAAGATTATGATTTTAAATAATTCAAATATAGATGTGTCACATATAGAAGCAGAAGAACTTCAAAATAAGATAGGCAATATAGTTAAGATCCACGGTTCAATATATAAAATTAGGTTAATGAGTGGATTTGCTTTTGTGATATTGAGGACAAAGAGAGCTTTCGTTCAATGCATTTACAGCAAAGAATATACAAATATTGATATAGATAAAATTATTGAAAATTCAAGTGTGATAATCACTGGATATGTAGCAGAGGAAATTCGTTCGAAATTGGGCTATGAACTAAGGATAAACGATATAGAAATCTTATCAATTCCGATAGATGCGCCTCCTGTAGTCATCAATAATAATGTGATTCCAGCCTCACTTGAGACAATATTAGACTTCAGACCGATTACCATAAGAAATGAACATGAAAGAGCTATTTTTAAATTGCAAGAAGGACTTTGTAGAGGTATTAGAGAATTTTTGTTCAGCAATCTATTTACTGAAATACATTCACCGAAGATTGTATATGCAGGAGCAGAGGGTGGGGCGAATATTTTTAAGCTGGATTATTTTGGGAAAGAGGCATATCTTGCACAAAGTCCTCAGTTTTATAAGCAAATGCTGGTAGGAGCGTACGAACGCGTATTTGAGATAGCACCTGTTTATAGAGCAGAAAAACACGATACATCAAGGCACTTAAATGAATATATAAGCGTTGACTTTGAGATGGGATTTATTGAAAATTTTGCAGATATTATAAGTATGGAAACGAACATGTTAAAGTTTGTAATTGAGTTTTTAAAAGAGAAGTATGTAAATGAAATTAAAATTTTGAAGATAGAGCTACCTAATATTGCTGAAATACCTTGTATTACTTTTTGTGATGCAAAAGAGTTAGTTCGTAACACATATAATAGAAAAACCAAGGATTTGCATGATTTTGAACCAGAAGAAGAACGACTACTTTGCGATATAATAAAAAAGGAATATGGAAGTGATTTTGTTTTTGTAACGCATTACCCTTCATCAAAACGTCCATTTTATGCGATGGACGATAATGAAAATCCTGAGGTTACATTAAGTTTTGACTTACTTTTCAGAGGAATTGAGATCACTACTGGTGGGCAACGAATTCATGATTATGAGAAACAGGTTGAAAAGATGAAAAGAAGAGGTATGAATATCGAATTATTTGAAAGTTATTTGATGATGCATAAATATGGTATGCCTCCACATGGGGGGTTAGGATTGGGATTGGAACGATTTACCATGTGTTTATTAAATGAAACTAATGTGAGGTATGCATCGATGTTCCCAAGAGATATGAAAAGATTAACACCATAAGAAGTATTCGATTAATATGTAAAGAACTCACAAAAATAAGGTATGCTAAATAAGAATTAGCATACCTTACTTAAAATATCATATTAAATAAAATAACAATTATTGATACAAATATACTCATTATTCCGTATCCACCTAAAATCCCTGTAACAATGCGACGATGGTTATTAGATGGTAGGATATTAATAAATTGGATAAACCAATCTAAAAACATGATAGCGGAACAGATTAGTCCTATATATAAATTTGGTTGAATGAAAGGAAGCGATATTAATTCTAAGATATATCCAAGTATCACTCCTGTACATCTAGCACATAGAGGGAACTGGTATCCACCAAAAATCAAGCTTCTTTCTGGCATTTGATGGCAACCAAGTCGTGCTCCTAAATCCATTAATTTCATCCAACGAATATCTTTATTATCTTTATCTTTCATTATAATCTAAATTTATTTCCGCAGTTATGGCATACCCAATAGTGCTGAGTGGATGATTTGGTTTTTCCTGAACCACACAAACCACATAGCAAGCCAACCCAACCAAAAATGATAAAACCGCAACAACCTTTTCCTGCACCATAGCCTTTTGTTTCGACTTGAGTATCAGCTACAACTTGGCACTGTTCCGACCCACAATGAGGACAACGCATATTTACTCACTCCTTTAAATTTATATACTATTATTTTATCATATATTTCGACTTAGTCAATCATTAAGGTTCTTCCTATTTTATTTTAGTATATCTAAGAATTATATAGTTTTTTATAATGAATTAGAACTATTGTTGTCTAGACAGGTGAAAGAAAATATGATTTTAAATAAGTAATATGGTTGAATTAGACAAGAATGAATGATATAAATATAACATATTATTAAAAAGGAGCGATTTTATTTATGTGTGGTATAGTTGGATATATTGGTAAGGAAGAAGCAGCACCAATACTTTTAGATGGATTGGAAAAGTTAGAATATAGGGGATACGATTCAGCCGGTATAGCGGTTTATAATGGAACAGATATTAAGATAACAAAAACGAAAGGTAGATTAAAATTTCTTGCGGAAGCAACTAATGAAGGTTTATCTATGCCTGGAACTCTAGGAATTGGACATACAAGATGGGCAACACATGGCGCACCATCCGATATTAATTCACATCCACATGCAAATGAAAGTGGAACAATAGCAGTTGTTCATAACGGAATTATAGAGAATTACCTATTTTTAAAAGACTACTTAATGAAAAAGGGTTACAATTTTGTATCGGATACAGATACCGAAGTTGTGGCACATTTACTTGATCATTACGTAAAGAAATACGGTGAAATACTTGAAGCGGTTGTTCATTTGATGAATCGAGTGGAAGGTTCTTATGCTTTAGGAATAATTGTTAAAGAGAATCCAGACGAAATTATAGCTGTTAGAAAAGATAGCCCATTAATCGTTGGCTTATCACCAGAAGGAAACTTTATTGCTTCAGACATTCCAGCGATATTAAAATATACTAGAGATATTTACTTACTTGAAGATAGAGAAATTGTTCGATTATCAAGAGATGGTGTTACGGTTTATGATGTTTTCAAAGAGCCAATTATAAAAGAAATAACACATATTGATTGGGATATCACTGCTGCTGAAAAAGGTGGATATGAACACTTTATGTTTAAGGAAATTCTTGAACAACCAAAAGCATTAAAAGATACAATTAGCCCTAGAATTCATAATGGCGAAGTAGTTATTGAAGAAATGAAGATGACAGATGAAGAAATCAAAAATCTTAAAAAGATATATATTGTAGCATGTGGATCCGCATATCACGCAGGAGCAGTAGGTAAATATGTAATTGAAGATATGGCGAGAATACCTGTTGAAATAGACATAGCATCAGAATTTAGATATAGAAATCCGATATTTGAGAAAGACTCTTTAGCGATTATTATTAGTCAATCTGGTGAGACAGCAGATACATTAGCAGCTCTTAGAGAAGCTAAGAAAAATGGTGTTAAAACACTTGCAATTGTAAATGTAGTAGGTAGCTCAATCGCAAGAGATGCAGACAATGTATTATATACATGGGCAGGACCAGAAATTGCAGTAGCAACAACAAAAGCATATAGTACACAAGTTTCAGCACTATATTTAATAGGTCTTTTATTTGCAAAGAAAAGAGGAACGATTGAAGATAGTCTTTACAAGGAAACAGTGAAAGAATTGGTATCACTACCAGATAAAGTAGCAAGTCTTTTGAAAGATTTTGATAAAATACAAAACTTTGCAGCAAAAAAACAAAATGCAAAAGATATTTTCTTCCTTGGAAGAGGAGTAGACTATGCAACAGCATTAGAAGGATCACTAAAGCTAAAAGAAATATCATATATTCATTCAGAAGCATATGCTGCTGGCGAATTAAAACACGGAACGATTTCTCTAATTGAAGAAGGAACTTTAGTTGTATCATTAGCAACACAAGAAAATTTATTTAATAAAATGCTAAGCAACATTAAAGAAGTTAGAACTAGAGGAGCAGTAATAATGGCAATCGCTCTAGAAGGCAATACAGAAATTGAAAAAGAAGCAGATTTTGTTTTATATGTACCTAAAGTACTTGGAAACCTTGCTCCATCCCTATCCGTTATTCCACTACAATTATTCTCATACTATATTGCAGTTGGAAAAGGATGCGACGTTGATAAGCCAAGAAACTTAGCAAAATCAGTAACCGTAGAATAAACAAATAAGAACCGTCCCCTTTGTTCACTTTCGAACAAAGGGGACGGTTCTTATTGTTCACTTTCGAACAGTGGGGACGGTTCTTATAGTATCACTATGATACAAAGAGAACCGTCCCCATAGTATCACTATGATACAAAAAGAACCGTCCCCACTGTATCACCTTAACTATGTTTTTGAATATTATAAGGTATAGTGAAAAGGAGGGATATAATGGCTATCAAAATATTTATAGACCAAGGTCACAATCCTACTGGTTTCAATGCTGGTGCAGAAGGTTTCGGATTACGAGAACAAGACGTAAACTATAATGTTGGAACCTATTTAGCTGAAATGTTAGAAGATGATTATAGGTTTGAAGTTCGTACATCTAGAACATCACCTGATCAGATATTGGGTTTCAATAATTCGTCAAGTTTAGCTGAGAGAGTTAGAATGGCAAATGAATGGCCAGCAGATTATTTTATTAGTATTCATTCAAATGCAAATGATAATCCTAATATAAATGGAACAGAGGTTTATATTTATAAACCAAATACACAAGCAAATTGGCTTGCAGAGCATATTCTTGAGAATATAGTAAACATCGTAGGGACAAGAAATAATAGTGTAAGAGTAAACCCCTCATTATATGTATTAAGATCAACACGAATGCCTGCTGTTTTAGTAGAACTCGCATATATTTCAAATTATGAGGATAATCAAAAGCTTAGATACAATCAAGATGATTTTGCATATGCAATTTATAGAGGAATATTGCAATATTTTGGATTTAATGAACTCTAGAAATTAAATGTAATAAAAAAATCGCTCATAAAATATGAGCGATTTTTTTATTTAATTACACGATACAACACCTCTGCTTGCATCGATAGTTACGAGAGCACCACTTTTTAGTATTTGAGTTGCATTTTGCGCACCGATAATAGTTGGTATATCAAGGCTTAAACCGACTATTGCTGCGTGGGTATTATAGCCGTCTTTTTCAACAATTAGTCCGGAGGCTGTTTTTAAAATAGGTAGAAGTTCATTCGTAGTATAAGGAACTACGAGTATATCGCCTGGATTAAAATTGTCAGGTATTTTTAAAGGATCATTACAAACGCACAAGCAGGCGCAAACAGAGTTATTTGTTACCCCAACACCTGATAGTAATATGTGCCCAGCAACATGTACTTTTATAAGATTTGTCGTTCCTGATATTCCAAGCGGAACACCAGCAGTAATTACTGTTAACTCACCGGCAGATATATGTCCAGCTTTTTCAACAGCATCTACAGCATGTTCAAATAAATCATCCGTATTTTGTTCTTCCGATATTAGTAATGGAGTTACACCCCAGGATAAATTAAGTTGGCGACATACATGAGGATTCGTACTACATCCTATTATCGGGCAAGCTGGTCGATATTTAGAAATCATGCGAGCTGTCTTACCAGATTTTGTAACTGTAATAATAGCAGATGCATTCAGGTCGTGAGCAGTAGTACAAGTGGCATGAGAAATAGCATTTGTTACATCTGGATTTGAATATGTTTCACGGGTCTTAAATCTCTTAACAAAATCGATATCATTTTCTGCACGAACTGCAATTTTTACCATTGTTTTAACTGATTCAATCGGGTAAAGACCAGCAGCAGTTTCTCCGGATAACATAATTGCACTTGTGCCATCATATATTGCATTTGCAACATCTGTAGTCTCAGCTCGCGTTGGACGTGGATTTTTCATCATAGAGTCTAACATTTGAGTAGCAGTTATAACCTGTTTTCCAGCATTATATACTTTTTTAATAATTAGTTTTTGAATAACAGGGACATCTTCAATTGGAACTTCAACACCCATATCACCACGCGCAATCATGATACCATCAGATACACGAATTATATCATCAATGTTTGCAACACCTTGTAGATTTTCAATTTTAGCTATGATATTTATTGTATTACAACTATATTCATTAAATATTCTTCTTATCTGTAGAATATCATCAGCACTACGTACAAACGATGCTGCAATAAAATCAAAATTATTTTCAATAGCGAATATAATATCTTCTCTATCTTTTTGGCTAATGTATGGCATGGATAGTATTGTACCTGGAACATTTACCCCTTTATTATTAGAAATAGTTCCATTATTATTAACCTTACACACAATGTCGGTATCATTTTTACTAAGGACAGTCATTTCAATTAAGCCATCATCTATAAGAATCGTTCCGTCTACCTCAACATCTCTCGGTAATTCTTTATAGCTTATACTTACTGTATTTTCATTTCCAATAACTTCTCTCGTTGTTAATGTAAAACTTTGATCTTTTTTTAATTCTATCTTACCTTTTTCAAAGCTCCCGATTCTAATTTCAGGACCTTTTGTATCGAGTAAAGCAGCAATTGGTAAGTCTAATTGTTCGCGAATTTTGATCAATTGGTCAAGTCTTTGTTTATGCTCCTTATGATTTGCGTGTGAAAAGTTAAATCTAGCAACATCCATCCCTGACAGAATTATTTCTCTTAAGATATTTTCACTATCAGTCGCTGGACCTAATGTACAAACGATTTTGGTTTTTCTCATACTAGTGTAAATCCTTTCTTAATATGTTTTATATGAATAATCTAGGCAATATTTTAACTGAATTAATTATAACTATTGTAATTCAGCACATGTTAAGCCTCGTTTATTGTTAACTTATAATTCTTGATACAATAATATTATTAGGTTATTTATTACAGAATATTCTAAATGAAAGTGAGCTTGAATATTGTTCTATTATAGCACTTATTCTGACATTTAACAAAGAAAATAGAACTAGAAATATAAATAAAATAGGAGGATTTCTAAGAGTGAGAATTACAGATTTTTTCATGCTTTTAGGTGGTCTTGCATTATTTTTATATGGAATGAAAATAATGGGAGAGGGTCTAGAATTAGCTGCAGGATCACATTTAAAGAAAATATTAGAAAAGTTAACAACGAATAAGTATTTAGGAATGCTATTTGGTATCTTTATTACTGCAATCATTCAAAGTTCATCAGCGACAACTGTTATGGTAGTAGGATTTGTTAATTCAGGGCTGATGACATTATCACAATCTGTGGGAATTATTATGGGAGCAAATGTAGGAACAACAATAACGAGTCAGATAATTGCTTTGAATATCTCACAGATTGCACCACTAATTGCATTTGTTGGTATTCTAATAATTTTGTTAGCAAAAAAAAGAAAAAGATTAGGATATTTAGGAGAAATAATAATAGGTTTAGGAATATTATTTATAGGTATAAATAGTATGAGTGATTCAATGGCTCCACTTAAAGAGGTCAAGGAATTTCAAAATATAATGATACGTTTTGAAAATCCAATAATGGGCGTTCTTATTGGAACAGCGGTTACATGTGTAATTCAAAGTTCATCTGCATCAATCGGTATTTTACAGGCACTAGCCAGTCAAGGGCTCGTTGGAATAGCGAATACCATGTACATAATCTTTGGGCAAAACATAGGAACTTGTATTACTACAGTATTGGCAAGCATCGGAAGCAGTAAGAATGCTAAGAGAACTGCCCTATGTCATGTATTATTTAATGTAATTGGTGCTATCATTTTTATTGCAATTGCTTTTACATTACCATTTGAAAAGTGGATGATTGCGTTAGCTCCAAACAGTACTGTAAAACAAATTGCAAATGTACATTCAATTTTTAATTTAGGAACTACGATTATTTTATTGCCATTTAGTAATTTTTTAGTTAAGACTTCACTTAAATGGATACCCGATGATGTTAAATAACTCCTGCTAATTTCATTAAAAATTGGGCATTAGTTGAGGTGCTTTTTCCGTTTTTTATTTTAAAATCAAACTTGATTTGGTCATTTTCATAATATTCATCAAAATGATAATTGATAGTATTTCTAGAATCTTCTTTTTCAAGATTACATAATTCAAAGTCATGAGTAGATACAATTCCAATAATCCAAGGCTTTGTTAGCTTTGTAATGGTAGCACGAGCTCCAGAAATTCTGTCTGCAGAATTCGTTCCTCTAAATATTTCATCTATTAGTACAAGCATAGGCTTGTTTAATTTACTATATTCAACCATTGTCTTAATTCGAATTAGTTCTGCATAAAAGGTTGATATGCCTTGACTAACATCATCTTGAATTCGCATTGAAGTAAATATAGCCATGCATGAAGAATCAAAATTCTTGGCGCATACTAGACCACCAGCATTAAACAAAATCAAATTTACTCCAATCGTTCTTAAAAATGTTGTTTTACCAGACATATTGGAGCCTGTAATGATACAGGTTTTTGATTTGAGTTCAAGAGAGTTACTAATTGAAACGCTATCAGGTATAAGCGGGTGCTTTATATCAGTTGCCTTAAAATAGGGATTTGATAGCTCACTTATTGTTGGGAAACAGTATTCATCCTTTACATAATGTATTGTTGCTAAGCTAAGTAGGGCCTCTGTTTTACCAACTGCTTCAAACCACTTTCTCAAATTAGAACCATATGAAATTTTCCATTTATCAAAAGCTCGTATGCAATTAAAATCCCACATAAATAAACCTGAAAATATTCCATAAGAAATTGCATTATTTCTAAAAGTAGTATAATCAATAATTTTATTTAACTTTTTCACAGCATTTGATGCCCCGCCATTTATTAACAGAATTTGCTGTAGATTCTGCATACATTCACTATCAAATCCTTCATTTTCAAGTATATGAAATAGACTTTCGTAAGCTTCAAGTTCAGTTTTAAATAAGGATAATGGCCTTAGTATTTCACCTACTTTAGGAAAATTAACAATTGCAAATATCCATTGAAATATTATTAGTGAAAAAGGGATTACTGGTGAAATCAATTGAAAAGATGCAACAATAACTGCAATTAATGATATAAGTGGTAAAAGTATAGAAAGAGAATAAATCAAACTAGAAAAAGAAGCATTTGTGTTTTCCGCTAAGTTTAAAAGTAGGTGTGTATTTTTCTTATCTATTTTTTTATTGCTTTTACTAAAAAGTTTACTGTGAGCTAAAAAATTAAAGGAAAATTTATTTTTCTTTACAATCTCTTGAAGAGCAGATTGATTTTCAAGAATTGTTTCTTTATTTGGATCATTATTTAGTAACATATTTGCTAGTTCGTTATTACCCCAAGGAGTATTCGTATTACAAAGGTATTGATATAAGGAAGCATTCCCAAATAAATCAAGATCATTTGCAACGGTAGTATTTTCATTTAGATACTCAACTCCATTATTTGCAAACGTCTTCCAATTTCCATTAATCCTAAGGATATATTCTTCAAACAACTCAATTCTACAAAATAATAGGTCGCGAGTTCGAACTAATTTCGTGTGTTTTATTACAAGGAAAATAAATATCAAAAGAGCAATTCCACTCACAATAAAACCATTTTGATCTTGATTAATAATAATTATAGTAATGCCTGCTAACACAACTAGAAAAGAAATTGAACGCAAAAAACTAAGTAGATTATATTTCTTATTAAGGAGAACTTTTTCTTTATTTAAAATTTCTAATTCTTTCTTAAATTTATTTAAATTCATACTTACCTCCACAATGTTATTATTGAATAGTATATCAATAAATATAAAAGGATACAATGGGAGTGGAATCTTTTTTACATCAATAGATGTTGAAAGGACCGTCCCCATTGTATCAAAGTGATACAAAAAGAACCGTCCCCATTGTATTATTATTTTATTGGTTTTCTAGATTATCTTGAGCGGTTGCAAGCATAAGTTTGATGCGATTTAGCTGATTTACTTCGCTTGCTCCTGGATCGTAATCAATTGCTACGATATTTGAGGCAGGGAAATGCTTTCTAAGAGTCTTTATTACTCCTTTGCCGGTAACATGGTTTGGAAGACATCCAAAAGGTTGAAGACAGGCAATATTTTCAGCTCCTTGATGTATTAATTCAATCATCTCAGCAGTTAGGAACCACCCTTCGCCACATTGGTTTCCAAGTGAAACGATAGGTTCAGCTAATTTAGCTAAATCTGTAATATGGGTTGATGGAAGGAATCGCTTACTCTTTTTGAATACTTTTTGAGCAGGAGAGCGATACCAATCAAATAATCTTATTATTAAGTTATTTACAATCATACTTTTTCTTGAGTGGCCAAAATGATCATGTTTATAGGTTGCATTATAACTACAGTAGTAAAAGAAGTCCATTAAATCTGGAACTACAGCTTCAGCTCCTTCGTTTTCGAGTAAGGTTACGATATCATTATTAGCACCAGGATGGAATTTAACTAGTATCTCACCAACTACACCAACGCGTGGTTTTTTAATATCTAGTAATTCAACTTCATCAAAATCATTCACTATATTTTTAATATTTTGTTTGTATTTTCTAAAGTTACCTTTTTTAAGATCTTCTTTAATAATCTTAGCCCATTTTCTATGTAATGCATTTACTGAACCTTCAACTGCCTCATAAGGCCTTGTCTTATAAACAACCTTCATGAAAATATCACCGTACATAAGAGCCATTAGGGCTTTATTGATTAGTGGAAGAGTAAATTTAAAGCCTGGATTCTTTTCTATCCCAGAAGTACTAAGTGAAATTACTGGTACTTGACTAAGGCCAGCTTTTTCAAGTGCTTTTCTTGTAAAAAATATATAATTAGAAGCTCTACAGCCGCCACCAGTTTGAGTAATGATAAGAGCTGTTTTATTTAGGTCATATTTTCCGGACATTAATTCATTTAACATTTGGCCAATTGCTATAAGAGCAGGGTAACAAGCATCATTATTAATATATTTTAGCCCTGTTTCGATATCATTTCGACTGATTTCATGAGGAATCACTACATTAAATCCTGAGGAATTAAATACGGATTCAAGAAATTCAAAATGTATCGGTGACATTTGAGGTGCGATGATTGTGTACTTCTCTTTCATTTCTTCTGTAAAGACAATTCTTTCAACAGCAGAAGAAGCTTTCTTGATCTTAACACCTTTTTTATTTCTATCTTCAATCGCTGCAAGAAGAGAACGAATACGAATTCTAGCTGCACCAAGGTTGCTTACTTCATCAATCTTAAGAAGGGTGTATACTTTGTTTGCAGTTTCAAGAATATGGTGAACCTCATCTGAGGTAACAGCATCTAGACCACAACCAAAGGAGGTTAATTGTACTAATTCAAGATTTGGCATTGTTTTTACAAAGTTAGCAGCAGCATATAACCTTGAATGATAAACCCATTGATCCATTACGTTAAGCGAACGATCAACATTTCCAAGATGTGCAATAGAGTCTTCTGTCAAAACAGGAAGTCCAAAGCCGGTAATCATTTCAGAAATACCGTGATTTACCTCAGAGTCAACGTGATATGGTCTACCAGCTAACACAATTCCTGTTACACCTGTTTCGTTTATGTATTTTAGAACTTCTTCGCCTTTTTTTTGTATATCAATACGTACATTTTCTTGTTCCGTCCAAGCAGCATTTATAGCTGATTCTAATTCTTGCTTGGCAATATCCCAATCTTTAAAAGTAACGAAAAGTTCTTTAATTACTGTCTTTTTATCATTCAGATTTAAGAAAGGATTAACAAATTTAATATCACCTTTATTTACAGTATCTACGTTATTTCGAATCGTTTCAGGATAAGAGGTAACGATAGGACAGTTGTAGTTATTATTTGCTTGTTCTTGTTCTTGACGTTCATATGCGATCGATGGGTAGAATATAAAATCTACACCTTTTTTAATTAAGAATTCGATATGTCCGTGAACTAGTTTCGCTGGATAACAAGCAGACTCACTTGGTATAGACTCAATTCCTAGCTCATAAATCTTTTTCGTTGATTCTGGTGATAACACAACTTCGAAATTCAAATTCGTAAAGAATGTATGCCAGAAAGGATAATTTTCATACATGTTTAGGACTCTTGGAATACCAACGGTTCCTCGTGTTGCAAATTCTTGAACAAGTGGTTTATAGTCAAAAACACGTTTGTTTTTATATGCAAAAAGATTTGGGATGGTATCGTTTGATTTTGATTTACCTAATCCTAGTTCACAGCGATTGCCTGAAATATATTGACCACCACCGGAGAATTTATTTATTGTTAATAAGCAGCTATTTGTACAACCCTTACATCGAGTCATGTTTGTTACTACTTGTAAATTATCTAGTTCCTTCGAAGATAGAAGAGTGGTTTTATGGTTAGCTGTAAAACGCTCTCTGGCAATTAGAGCAGCACCAAAGGCTCCCATCATACCTGCAATGTCTGGTCGTACTGCTTCACGCCCTGATATTATTTCAAAGCTTCTAAGAACGGCATCATTATAAAAAGTACCTCCTTGAACAACAATATGTTCACCTAAATCTTTTGGATCTGTAACTTTTATAACTTTAAGTAAAGCATTTTTAATAACGGAATAGGAGATACCAGCGGATAAGTCTTCAACTTTACCACCTTCTTTTTGAGCTTGTTTCACACGAGAATTCATAAATACAGTACATCTTGAACCCAGATCAATTGGACTATTTGCAAGTAATGCAATCTTTGCAAAATCCTTTACATCATATCCTAATGAAATTGAGAATGTTTCGATAAATGATCCACAGCCAGAAGAGCAAGCCTCGTTCAATAGGATGCTATCAATAACTCCATTTTTTATACGAATACATTTCATATCTTGTCCACCGATGTCGAGTATAAAATCTACATTAGGAACGAAGAAACTGGAAGCTTTGTAGTGAGCAACTGTTTCAACTTCACCATAGTCTAATTTGAGCGCAGATTTAACAAGTGCTTCTCCGTATCCAGTTGAACAAGAGCTAACAATATTAGCACCTTCAGGAAGAGCACTGTATAATTCTTTAAGTTCTTTCATGATTACTCTTAATGGCTTCCCTTTATTATTTCCATAAAAAGAATATAATAAGGAACCATCTTCAGCAACGAGTGCTATTTTAGTAGTTGTTGACCCAGCATCGATACCTAAGTAACAGTTTCCTTTGTATGTAGATAATTCTGTTTTAGCAACCGTATTTTTATTATGTCTATCCGTAAATTCTTCATATGCAGCAGTAGATGAGAATAGTGGTTGGAGTCTTGGTATATCGGACTCTATTTCTTCACCTGTCTTTAATTTATTGATTAATTCAGAGATTGATATCTCTTCCGTTTTCTTAGCAGCGATGGCAGAACCAACACATGCAAATAAGTGAGAATGTGCTGGTGCAACTACATTTTCAGGTTTTAAATGTAGGGTGTCAATAAAACGATTCTTAAGTTCTGATAGAAAATGAAGAGGACCGCCTAAGAAAGCAACATTTCCTCTAATTGGTTTTCCACAAGCAAGTCCACTTATTGTTTGATTCACGACTGCTTGGAAAATAGAAACAGATAAATCTTCCTTTGTAGCGCCTTCGTTCATAAGTGGTTGAACATCTGATTTTGCGAAAACACCACAACGTGCGGCAATCGGATAAATAACCTTATAGTTTTTTGCGCGTTCATTTAAACCAGCGGCATCTGTTTGAAGAAGAGTAGCCATTTGATCAATAAATGAACCAGTTCCTCCAGCACAAACACCGTTCATACGTTGTTCAACACCATTTGTAAAATATATTATCTTAGCATCCTCACCACCAAGCTCAATTGCAACATCTGTCTGAGGTGCATAATCTTTTATAGCTTTTGTTACTGCAACAACTTCTTGAATGAATGATACTTCTAATATTTTTGATATAGAAAGACCGCCAGAACCAGTTATCATAGCTTTGACGTTTATATTATCTAACTTCTCATTACAATCGTTCAATAAATCTAGAAGTGTTAATCGAATATTAGAAAAATGCCTTTTATAGTTGTTATATATTATTTCGTTTTCTGAGTCTAATACTACCATTTTAACAGTAGTAGAACCAACATCAATACCAAGTAATCCAAGTTTATTCATATTATTATGTACTCCTTTTTAAACCTATGGTTAAGATAGTATTTCGTACGTTTTTTCCCTTAATCATTCCAAACAATTATACGTCACACAAATTATATATGCAAGTTAATTTGTTGTCAAAGGAAACGCAAACGGTTGACAGTTACATTTAAAGAATATATAATTAGCTATCTACTAAACAAAAATAAGCGAATTCTACAAAGGAGTGATTTTATGGACCTAGCGCCGAGTTGTCATTTTTATATATGTAAGAATCTAAAATTCATAAAATCTCAGCAAAAAGCACAATAATATACTTGTGCTTAGTTAGCTATGTAGAAGGAGCGGGCGATGAAAAAAATACTTAGAACCATCGATGGCAAAATAACAAGAATAGAGACTCCTGTAGAGGGATGTTGGATTGCTTTAACAAATCCAGAGTATTCACTTCTTGAAGAGATATCAGCACAATATAGTATTGATATAGATCATTTAAAAGCAGCACTAGATGAGGAAGAAAGAGCCAGAATAGAAGTTGAAGATAATTATACTTTAATTCTTGTCGATATTCCTGTTGTTGAACAAAGAAAGAATCAAGTATATCACGTAACAATGCCTCTAAGTATAATAATAACGGAAGAAATTATATTTACAGTTTGCTTAAGAGATACTCCAATTCTTGAAGATTTTATGGATGGCAAAGTAAAGAATTTTTTTACAACCAAAAAAACCAGATTTATATTACAAATGCTTTATAAGAATGCACAGTACTTTCTTCAATATCTTAGAGTAATCGATAAAAGAAGTAATATGATTGAACGTGAGCTTCACATTTCAACAAAGAATAAAGAATTAATAGAATTACTTGAATTAGAGAAGAGCTTAGTATATTTTACGACATCACTTCGTTCAAATGAAGCAGTACTTGAAAGAATGCTTCGGATAGAATCCATTAAGCAGTATCCTGAGGATAAAGAGTTGCTTGAAGATGTTATCATAGAGAATAAACAAGCCATGGAAATGGGTGATATCTATAGTGGAATACTTAGTGGGACTATGGATGCATTTGCATCTGTTATATCAAATAACTTGAATATAGTAATGAAAATGTTAGCAGGTATAACAATAATTATGAGCATACCAACGATTATAGCGAGTTTTTTCGGTATGAATGTAATGGGTGGAATGCCATTTCAAAATAATCCATATGGTTTTTCAATAATTATTGGTATTACCGTATTAGTTGCTCTCGTTACATTTTTTGTAATGATGAGAAAAAAAATGTTATAAGGATGTGTTGATATGAAATTTTTGAATAAAATGGAAAAAACATTCGGTAGATTTGCAATCAAAAATTTAATGTTATACGTAATCGTAATAAACATTATTGGAATTTTTGCAACACTTATAGAACCAAATCTAGTAAACTCTCTCTATTTTAATCCAGTAGCGTTTTTGAATGGAGAAGTGTGGAGAATCTTTACAGTTGCTTTCATGCCGACTACTGAAGTTGGGTTATTAATGGGATTAATATTATATTTTTACTATTGGGTTGGATCTTCGATTGAGAATACAATAGGTAGTTTTAAATTTAATGTATATTATTTTAGTGGCTATCTACTTACAATAATAGTAAGTTTATTAACTTCTTTTCCAGTTGAAAATTTAGGATACTTAAATTTATCAATATTTTTAGCTTTTGCCGCATTAGCTCCAAATCATACAGTTTTGTTATTCTTTATATTACCTGTAAAAATGAAATATCTAGCTTTATTTGATGTTGTATTACAGTTATACATTGCTGTTGGCGCAATATTTAATAAAAGTTTGGCTGCATTTCCTAGTATTCGCTATGGATTAGCGATGACAGTACTTGTACCTTTGATAAATGCCGGTATTTTTGCATTGTTATTTCGATCAGGTAGGGGGCTTTCAAAGAATAATAAACAGCGTAGATTTGAAAAAGAATTTAGGCAACAAATGGCACATAATCAAAGTAAAACGTATGAGCCGAAACATAGATGTACTGTTTGCGGAAGAACAGAAGTAGATGACGAGAGTTTAGAATTTAGATTTTGTTCTAAATGCGAAGGAAATTATGAGTATTGCTCAGACCATTTATTTAATCATGAGCATAAGTAGAAAAACTTACGGGTAATGATTTACATCATTGCCCTTTGATTTATTTTAAAGGAGAGATAACATTGAAAAAGACAAAAATTATAGCTACACTAGGACCTGCTGCAGAAAGTAAAGAAATACTTAAGAAATTATTTCAAAATGGAGTAAATATATGTAGATTAAATTTCTCTCATGGAGATCATGAGGAACAGCTTAGAAGAATTAATCTTGTAAAGGAAGTAAGAAAAGAGATGAATCTTCCAATTGCATTATTATTAGATACAAAGGGACCAGAAATAAGAACTGGTATATTTGAAAACGATTGTGCGATATTAACAAGCGGTCAAGAATTTACACTTACTACGAAAGAAATGGTTGGAAACAACGATATTTGTTATATTACTTATGAAAATTTAGTTAATGATGTAACAGTTGGAGATATAATATTATTAGATGATGGTATGATCGAACTACGAGTAAAAGAAATAGATCATGACGTTATACGCTGTTTGGTAATAAACGGAGGCATTATCAGTAACAAAAGAGGAGTTAATGTTCCTAATGTAAAGATAAAACTACCACCAATTACTCAAAAAGATAAGGAAGATATATTATTTGGTATTAAACACGAAGTTGATTTCATTGCAGCATCTTTTGTTCGGTCTGCTGATGCAGTGCGACAAATAAGGAAAATTTTAGATGAACATAATTCAGACATTCAAATAATTGCAAAGATAGAAAATCAAGAAGGCGTTGATAATATAGATGAGATTATCGAAACTTCAAATGGTATAATGGTAGCTAGAGGAGATTTAGGTGTTGAAATTCCAACAGAACAAGTACCATTTATTCAAAAAAGTATAATCAAGAAATGCAATGATGCATCAAGACCAGTAATCACAGCGACACAAATGCTTGATTCGATGATGAGAAATCCTGTTCCTACCAGAGCAGAAGTGACAGATGTTGCAAATGCTATATATGATGGTACAGATGCAATCATGTTATCAGGTGAAACGGCAGCAGGTAAATTTCCGATTGAAGCGGTAAAAACTATGGTTAAGATTGCATTAGAAACTGAAAGCAGATTAGATTACAAACAAATACTCAAATTGAAAAATGAAGCAAATTCTACAAATGTTGCAAGAGCAGTAAGTTATTCTTCTTGTTCTACAGCACTAAGTCTAAATGCAAAAGCGATAATTACATCGAGTATGACAGGGTTTACAGCTAGAATGGTTTCTAGTTACAGGCCAGAAGCTCAAATAATTGGAATAACAGCTCTAGAATCCGTGAGAAGAAAAATGCAATTATTTTGGGGAGTACTTCCTATATTGACGGAACAGTTTAATTCTACAGATGATTTATTAATACGTGCTGTAGAAGAAACAAAAAAAGCAGAAGTAGTACATGAAGGTGACATTGTCGTAATAACAGCTGGTCTTCCAACCGGAGGAGAAGGTGTTTATACAAATATGATGAAAATTGAAACTGTAAAATAAATATAAATATTAGTCCATCATTTGTTTTCAATATAACAAGGATGGACTATTTTATGAAACAGGAAAGTTATCTCGCAATGGAGCTAACTTTCCTGTTTTACTAGTGTAGAGTAACCGCCTTCTTAATTTTTAACGGGTTTCAATATTTTCATAGCATCCGTATAGCCTAATTCTATATTGCGTAAGGAAATATCAGGAGAGAAGTTTAATGTTCCTTTAATTAAACCACCTTGCTTTTTAGAAGAAATAATTTCTGTAAATTTACAGTCAGGGAACTTCTTTTTATTAATTATTGATTTATGTGCAAGAGGAACTACAATGAAATTTCGATAACCTAAGTCATATAGTGGTTTAATAGGAGTATTATCAACGATCCCACCATCATAATAGTGTTTTTCATTTATATCAACATCATCAAATATAAGCGGAATAGCAGCTGAGGCCATTAACTTTTCTCTTATATCAGATGTTGGTTGTTTATTTAATTTAAAATATACCGCTTTTATAAGGGGAACTTCTGTACATGTTACATAAAAGTCTATTTTCGACTTACTTATTTGATATAAGTTCAAATTTTTATCTATAATATTTTCCACTACATCCATTGAGAATAATCCAAAGTCACATAAACATAATAATCCGGTCACTACTAGTTTGCGTTTTAAGAAGCTGTTTGAAGACAAAGAAAATATGCAACGAAAAAATTTCGTGAAATCTGGTCTCAAAACTTTTTCGCTTGTTAACGATAACCACAATTTTTCTGCTCTATTATAATCACCATTAAGAAACAATGCACCATTTAATGCTCCGATGGAAGTTCCGGATACAGCTGTAATACTATCTTTTAAATTGCATTCGACTAAAGCTTTCCAAACACCAATTTGGTATGCTCCTTTTGCACCACCACCAGATAGGATAAGGGCTGTACCATCCATAATAGCACCTCTTTATCGTTTTGATAGTACATTATATGAACGAATTTTATTATTTAAGTTACTTAGTTGAGGTTTTTTAATTATTTTATAAAATTAGCTGAATTAGATGGAACTAAATTACAAACATAACGTTAAATAGGTATAAAGCTTTTAAATAAAAAGAAGGAGTGATATTATGAAAAAAATTGGAGCGGTTATATTAATATTTTCTATTTTATTCAGTATGGTTGGATGTCAACAGTCAGTTGGAGCAACTATAATAAATGCAGAAGAAGGGAACTTTATTAAGGCAACAAGTTATAAGGATATCGAGAAATATGTAAAAAAAGCAGTTAGGAAAAGATTTTCATCAGAGCGAAACATATTTGATATCATTTTTGGTAATAGGCAATATAAGGATGCTACAGATATTATAGTTGAAGAATCAGCAACAAGTGGAGTTGCTGTCAATGATTCAGCAAAACCAACGACTGATGGCGACTACTCTGAGACAAATACGCAAGTTAAGGGAGTAGACGAAGCAGATATTATTAAAACAGATGGTAAATATATTTATTCGGTTGTAAATAATAATTTTGTAAGTATCGTAGAACCATATAATGGTCTGATAAAACAAATTAGTAAAGTATCTTCCGATAATCAAGATAAATGGATTAGAGAAATATTTATTGATGAAAATAGACTTATTGTTATATGGGAGAGAAATTATGTTTTTAGAACAATGAGTGAAGATCAAAATAAAACGACTTCATCAGAAGATAAAATGAGTATCTTACCAGGAGAATATTACCCAGGAGCTGGAAAGCAACTAGCAAGTGTTGAAGTATATGATACAACAGATATATCGAACCCTTCCTTACTTAAGACTCTTGAAGTTGAAGGACAAATTGTATCAACAAGAAAGATAGACAACGTAATGTATTTAGTAGCGGATAAATATTGCTATATTTATGATGTAAGTGAAGTTAAAGAGGATGAAATAATTCCTTTTGTATCAGAAGATGGTAGTGAACCTAAGAAAATCGATTGTGAAGCTATTACTATTTTCCCTGATTCAGAGGTAGAGAAATTCACTAATATATTAACAATAGATATCTATAATACAGACAGTAATAAAATATCAAGTTACTTAGCTGGTTCAGGTTCATCTATGTACATGAACACTGATTCACTCTATTTAGCAGATTACTCTTATCACTATACAAATAATAATGGATATGAAGTAACATCGATTTCAAAATATGATATTGATGGAATCAATATTAATTATATTGCAACTGGAGAAGTAAAAGGGCACATCATTAATCAATTTGCAATGGATGAATACAACGACTTCTTTCGAGTAGCTACTACAGATAATCTTTCAAATGGAGTTTTTGTATTTGATAAGAATATGAAACAAGTAGGAAAAGTAGATGACTTAGCAAAAGGTGAAATGATATATTCAGTTCGTTTTACAGGTGAAAAAGCATATATGGTAACTTTTAAAACGATGGACCCTCTATTTGTAATCGATTTATCAAATCCAGAAAATCCTAAGGTACTTGGAGAGTTAAAAATACCTGGATTTAGTAACTATATGCATCCAATAAGTGATAATACAGTGCTTGGAATTGGAAGAGATACTGTAGAAATTTATGAGAAAGATAAAAATGGAAAAGAGATAGTTGTAGGTTTTCGAACTGGTGGAATTAAATTATCATTATTTGATGTAACTGATCCTGAAAATCCGATTGAAAAAGAAAAAATAATATTTGGAGATGAATACACAAACTCAGAAGCACTTTACAATCACAAAGCTATTATGGTTGATAAAGAAAGAAATATCTTTGGGCTTCCAGTGGAATTATACGATTATGTAAATGGAAACAATAGCGCATCAATTCTATTAATTAAAGCTACTGATAGCGAACTTAGCAAATATGGTGAAGTAAGCATTCCAAATAACGAAAATGCTTGGTATTATATGAATGGCCTAAGATCATTAACAATCGGAGATTATCTTTATGTAAAAGCTGGCGAAATGATGTATTCATATAACTATGATAATCTTAAGTTATTTACAACAGTAAATTTATTAAGTAAATAAATTTCGGTAGATATAAATTAGTAAATCAAAATAAGTAGATAGCAAAAAATAAAAATAAGTAGATAACAAAAAATAAAAATAAGAAAGTAAAAATAAGTTAATAAAAATAAGTTAACAAAATAAGTTAATAAAAATAAGTTAACAAAATAAGTTAATAAAAATAAGATAATAATAATAAGTAAAAAGTATAAGTAAATAATTTATGTAAAATAGAGAAAGAAATCATGGGTAGGTGAAACTACTACCGATGATTTCTTTTTATATAGAAATGTATATAAATAGCATACAACAACTTGTATCTTATCTAAATTCTAAGCTATACAAAAAGAAAGGTTAATGTTAAAATTATAATGATTTTAAGTTAGGAGCGATAATATGAGTGATATAAGAACGGCTTTAGATAAAATATTTAAAAATGCAATTAAGTTAGTAATAAGCAATAAAAAGAACAAAGCATATGAATTTAACAAAATAATTATTCAAATAAAGGTGATTGATAACAGTACGATATATCAAATAGAAAAGTACACCGATAAACAAGTATTTCATGAAAATCTATCTCAAGAAGAAGCGATAGGTAGAACTGAAGAATTTTTAGAAGAAAACTTTAAACAACTAGATGCATGGAGTGAAGATACACAATACACCATGAAATTATCAAAAAAAGATAAAGTTTTATTTATCTCGAAACCTCTAAAGAATATTATTAAGATAAATACAAGTCACAATAGAGAAAAGAATTATATTCTTAAAGAAGGAACGGATATTCCAGCTCTCGTAGAATTAGGTGTATTTACGAAAGAAGGAAAAGTAGTAAATTCCATGTATGATAAATACAAACAAATTAATAGATTTATCGAATTAGTAGATGATGTAATTAAAAAACAAAACTTTATGAAAATGAATATTATTGATTTTGGATGTGGTAAATCTTATTTAACTTTTGTCCTATATCATTATCTTGTTAATATAAAAGGGATTGAAGCGCATATAATAGGATTAGATCTAAAGGAAGATGTAATAAGAAAATGTAGTGAATTGGCGCTTAAATATAATTATACCAATCTAAAATTCGAGATTGGAAATATCAATAATTATAAATATGAAGACAAAGTAGATATGGTTATTACTCTACATGCTTGTGATACTGCCACTGATTATGCACTATACAATGCGATAAACTGGGGGGCAAGCATTATTATGAGTGTGCCATGTTGCCAACATGAACTTAACTCACAAATTAAAACGGATAAACTAAGTGCTTTAACAAAGTATGGTTTGATTAAAGAAAGATTCTCAGCACTAGCAACCGATACAATAAGAGGATGTTTATTGGAATATAAAGGCTATCAAACACAATTACTTGAATTTGTTGACTTAGAGCATTCCCCTAAAAATATCTTAATTCGAGCTATTAAAACAAAGGTAACAAAAGATAAATCCGAAACATCACTAGAAGAAGCAACAAATTTAATGAAAGAGTTCGGATTTGAGCCAACTTTATATAAGCTTTTAAAGTAAGTAAGAGATTGGAGAGATAACATGAATGTACAAATATTCGGTAAATCAAAGTGTTTCGATACAAAGAAAGCAGAGCGCTATTTCAAAGAAAGAAATATTAAATATCAACTAATCGATATTGTTAAATTTGGTATGAGTAAAGGAGAATTTAATAATGTAAAAACGGCAGTAGGAGGAATGGATAAGCTTATAGATGCAAAATCAAAGGATCAAGCAGCTGTTCTTATAAAGTATCTTTCTGATGAAAGTGATAAAGAAGACAAACTTTTAGAAAATCCTAAGATATTTGTAACACCGATTGTGCGGAATGGGAAAAAGGCAACAGTAGGATATAAACCAGATATTTGGAAGGATTGGGAGTAAATTATGGTAATTAGTATCTAGACAAATATTAATATTTATATTAAAATAAAAAAAGTGGCTTTCACTTTTTTTTATGCGTATTCACTTTAACGAATTAAAGCATTTATAGGTAAAAGCATTAATGTGGAAGAGGAGATAAATATTATGACTATATTTTATGTTTTTTTAGCGGTTTATACGATATTAATGATTACCATTAGCTTAATTTCAAGAAAAAAGAACGAAACAGTTGATGGGTTTTATATGGCAGGGAGGGCTATCCCACCATGGATGTCAGCTTTTTCATATGCAACGGCTTATTTTTCAGCAGTAATGTTTATTGGACACGCTGGCAGAAACGGTTTTAATTATGGTATTAGTTCATTATGGATTGTTTTTGGTAATGCTTTTATAGGAACTTGGCTTGCATGGAAAGTTCTTGGAATTCGAACAAGGACAATGACACATAGACTAAATGCGACAACTATGCCTCAATTTCTAGAAAAAAGATATAATTCAAAATTATTAAAATACATATCAGCATTAATTATATTTGTATTTCTAATTCCTTACGCAGCCTCAGTTTATAAGGGGTTGGGATTTCTTTTTCAAACTCTACTAGGCTTCGATTCAGAACCAATAGAATTGATAAAATTTGGGAATAATGTTATATTAGCAATGACAGGTGAACGTATAATTTTAGTATTTATGATGCTACTTACAGCATTTTACTTATTTGTCGGCGGATTTAAAGCAGCATCTTTGGCTGACTTAATTCAAGGAATTATAATGGTAGGTGGAGTAGTAATAATGGTATTAATTGTACTTACAAACTCAAATGTTGAGGGTATAAGCGGTGCGATTAGTAACTTGAAAAATATTGATCCTGGATTAGCAAAAGTTATTTATCCTGGAAAAGAAGTTCCTTTGATATCACTGGTAATTATGACTTCGCTTGGAGCTTGGGGACTTCCGCAAATGGTACATAAATTCTATACGATTAAAGATGAAAAATCAGTAAAAACAGCTCGTAGAGCTTCAACGTTATTTGCACTTCTTATTGCTTTTGGAGCATATTTTACAGGAGCTGTTGGGCGTTTAATAATTGGAAATGAAAAAGCAGTGGAGTATGCAGTGAAAGCTAATGGAGTAGATCAATTAGATAAGATAATGCCGATTGTTATGAATACAGCGCTTCCAAAAGTGGCAGCAGCATTAATTCTTGTACTAGTATTAGCAGCATCTATGTCAACATTAGCAGCTATCGTTATCGCAGCATCAAATACTTTTACAAATGATTTAATAAAACTCGTTGGTAAACATAATATGAAAGAAAAGAATGCTTTATTAATCAGTAAACTAAGTTGTGTATTGTTCGTTGTAATTGCGTTTATCTTAGCTATTACACCAAACTCAATTCTAAATCTAAATGCATTATCTTGGGGTGTTGTTTCCGGGGGTATGTTAGCACCGTATCTATTAGGACTTTATTGGAAAAAGGCAACAAAAATAAGTGTTTATGCTGGGATACTGTCATCAATTTTAATCGTTACGATAGGTGTAGTTAAATTTGGGGGAATAAGCTCTGCATATATGGCTACGATATCGGCAACTGCAATTATAGCTCCTATATTTGTAATTATAATAGTTAGTTTATTTACAAAGAAATATGATGATGAACATATTAATCATGTGTTTGGTATTGAGAAAATAAATTAGATTGAATGATTTGTGAAAGGATGAAGGTAATTATGATTTGGTCAAAGGAAGAGGTACTATCTCGAAGTGAGATAGAGCAGTTACAGTTATCAAGATTACAAGATACTGTAAAACGAGTATATGAGAAGGTTCCACACTATAAACAAAAATTCGATGAGGCCGGTGTTAAGCCAGAAGACATAAAATCACTTCGTGATTTAAGTAAATTACCTTTTACAGTAAAATCTGATTTACGAGATACATATCCATTTGGTTTATTTACTTGTCCAAAGGAAGACTTAGTAAGAATCCATGCTTCATCAGGTACAACAGGAAAACCAACAGTTGTAGGATATACAAAGAACGATTTAGCGATTTGGACGGAACTGACATCAAGAGTCGCAGCCATGGGTGGAGCAACAAGTAAAGACATCGCACAAATTGCATTTGGTTATGGGTTGTTTACTGGCGCGTTTGGCCTTCATTATGGACTCGAAAATATTGGGGCGTCTGTTATACCAATGTCCTCCGGAAATACAGAAAAACAAATAATGATAATGAAAGATTTTGGAACAACCGTTTTAGTAAGTACTCCTTCCTATGCATTATACATGGCAGAGGTAGCAAAAGAAATGGGTATTGATCCAAAGAAGGACTTGAATGTAAAGATTGGTCTATTCGGTGGGGAAGGCTCAACAGAGGCTATGAGAGCTGAATTAAATGAAAAATGGGGAATGTTTGCAACTGAAAATTACGGAATGAGTGAATTGATCGGACCTGGAGTTTCAGGTGAATGTGAAGCACTTAAAGGAATGCATATTGCAGAAGATCATTTTATTGCCGAGATTATTAATCCTGATACGGGTGAGATCTTACCTGAAGGTGAATATGGAGAATTAGTAATTACCACAATTACGAAAGAAGCTCTTCCAATTATAAGATATAGAACAAAAGATATAACAAAGTTAATGTACGAAACATGTGAGTGTGGTAGAACATTCGTGAGAATGGCAAAATGCCATGGTAGAAGTGATGATATGTTAGTGATTCGTGGGGTAAATGTATTCCCTTCACAAATTGAAGAAATAATAATTAAAACAGAAGGAATTAGCCCACATTATGAGATAGTGGTAGATAGGCTAGGATACCTAGATACCATGTCAATACAGATAGAACTTGAAGACGACTCGATATTAGATTCTTATGTCCAATTAAATGCTCTAGAAAAGTCACTAAAACACAAATTGAAGACAGTATTAGGAATTGATGCAACCATTAAGTTAGTTGAACAAAAGTCATTACAAAGATTTATGGGAAAAGCGAAACGTGTGACAGATTTAAGAAAGGATGACAACAAATAATGAAAAGACTGATGTTAGGGAATGAAGCAATTGCTCAAGGAGCTTATGAAGCAGGTGTAACGGTTGGGGTCGGATATCCAGGAACTCCTAGTACTGAAATACTTGAGAATTTTGTAAAATATGATGGAGTTTCTGCAGAATGGGCTCCAAATGAAAAAGTTGCATTAGAAGTAGGAATTGGTGCTTCGTTTGCGGGAGCAAGAACACTTGTTACAATGAAACACGTTGGTGTAAATGTAGCAGCCGATCCACTATTTACGGTAGCATATACAGGAGTTAATGGTGGTTTAGTTATGATAGCTGCGGATGATCCAGGAATGCATAGTTCACAAAATGAACAAGACACCCGTGCATTAGCTAGAGCAGCTCATGTACCGGTTTTAGAGCCATCCGATAGTTCAGAAGCAAAAGAATTTTTAAAGCTTGCATATGAATTAAGTGAAGAATACGATACACCTGTTATATTTAGAACAACTACTCGTATCGCACATGCTCAAGGAATTGTTGAAATACAAGATAAAGTAAATGTACCACTAAAAGAGTATACAAAAGATATTATGAAGAATGTTATGATGCCTGGAATGGCAATTAAACGTCACCTTATAGTAGAAGATAGAGAAAAACGTATGGCAATCGCTGCAAATACAATGTCTATCAATAAAATTGAGTATAAAGATAAAAAAATAGGCGTAATTACAAGTGGAATCCCATATCAATATGTGAAGGATGCATTACCAAATGCATCGGTTTTAAAGCTTGGAATGGTAAATCCTCTACCAAGAACTTTAATTGAGGAATTTGCCAAGAATGTTGAGACTTTATATTTAGTGGAAGAACTTGAACCAATCTTTGAAGAACAAATTAAATCTTGGGGAATTAAAGCAATCGGCAAAGAAATATTAACAGTTCAAGGAGAGTACAGTGCAAATCTTCTTGCTAGAACAATAGGTGGGATGCAAATAGAAACAGAAAAACCTGCAGAATTACCAGGGAGACCACCAGTACTATGTCCAGGATGTCCTCATAGAGGAGTATATTATACACTAAAGAAACTTGGAATACATGCAACTGGAGACATTGGTTGCTACACATTGGGAGCATTGCCTCCACTTCAAGGAATTGATACTTGTATTTGCATGGGTGCAAGTATTGGTATGATACATGGAATGGAAAAAGCAAGAGGCAGAGAATTTACGAAAGATTGGGTTGCAATTATAGGAGATTCAACATTCTTACATACAGGTGTAAATGGTTTAATCAATTTAGTATATAATCAAGGAACTTCAACCGTAATGATACTTGATAACTCAACAACAGGAATGACTGGACATCAAGAACATGCAGCTACTGGAAAAACATTAGATGGAAATGCAACCTATGCAATTGATATCCCATCGCTTATAAAGAGCATAGGGGTAAAACATGTTATAATGGCTGATCCTTTTGATACAAAAGCACTGGAAAAAATTATTAAAACAGAAGTAGCGAGAGACGAAGCCTCCGTTATTATTGTGAAAGCTCCTTGCGAACTATTAGATAAAACAACGAAAAGAATACCAGTAGAAATTGATCAAGATAAATGTAAACAATGTTATATTTGTACAAAACCTGGATGCCCTGCAATTATTAAGGCAGAAGATGGCACTGTTTCTATAAACACTGCATTATGTAGTGGATGTGAGTTATGCTCAGGCATATGTCCATTCAAAGCGATAGAAAAGGTAGGTAAATAATTATGGAATCAAAGAATATATTAATTGTTGGCGTTGGCGGACAAGGAACATTATTGACGAGCAGAATTGTCGGAAAAGTAGCGTTAGATGCAGGGTTTGATGTAAAACTATCAGAAGTACATGGTATGGCACAAAGAGGTGGTAGTGTTGTAACCCATGTAAGATATGGTGAAAAAGTTAATGCTCCCCTAGTAGAAATTGGAGAAGCGGATGTTATCTTATCATTTGAGAAATTAGAAACGAGCAGATATGCTCACTATCTTAAACAAGGTGGAACAATTATTGCGAATGTACAAGAAATTGATCCAATGCCTGTAGTAATTGGAGCAGCCAAATATCCTAGCGGTATAGTAGAAGGTCTTCAAGAAACGAAAGAAGTAGTGGCAGTAAATGCTTTAGAAGAAGCAAAGAAATTAGGAAATATTAAAGTGGTTAATACCTTTGTTCTTGGTGTATTAGCCCAATATTTACATTTTGAAAAAAATGAATGGATACTAGCAATTGAGCAAACTGTGCCAAAGAAATCCATTGATCTTAATATAAAAGCTTTTGAAACAGGATTTAATTTTAGAAAAGGAGAGTAATTGATATGCTATCTCAACTATCAGTTTTTATTGAAAATAAAAAGGGTAACTTGGTAAGGGTTACTCAAATATTAAAAGAAAATGATGTAGATATAAGAGCAATTGCTGTATTTGATACTCCTGAATTTGGAATATTAAGACTTATCGTAATTGATCCACAAAAAGGTAAAGAAGTACTAAATGAGAAAGGATATTCGGTAAGACTTGGAGAAGTAATTGGAATTGAACTTACCGATGAACTTGGCTCACTAAATACAGTTTTGGAACTTCTAAGTGATAATGACATTACCATAAACTACATCTATTCCTTCGTTTTAAGAAAAGAAGGTTTACCTGTTATGGTTATGAATGTAAATGATATGCGATCAGCGAAAGAAACACTTGAGAAAAATGGTATATCACTATATAAATAAAATACAATGTACGGAGGATAACCTGATGATTTGGAATGAACATATAGAATGTATGGATAGAGAGCAAATTGAAAAATTACAAAGTCAAAGACTTTGTGAAATGGTAGAAAGAGTATATTATAATGTTCCTTTTTATAGAAAAAAAATGCAAGTGCTTGGATTGGAAATAGGGGACATTAAAGGAATTGAAGACTTACATAAGCTACCTTTCACAACAAAGGACGATTTAAGGGAGAACTATCCATTTGGTATGTTTGCTGTACCAATGTCACAGGTTGTAAGAGTGCATGCATCCTCAGGAACAACAGGATTACCAACAGTAGTTGGATATACAAGGAATGATTTATCCAATTGGTCAGAAATAGTTGCAAGAGCACTTTATGGTGCAGGAGTATCCAAAGAAGATAGAATTCAAAACTCTTATGGGTATGGATTGTTTACTGGAGGCTTAGGATTACATGGTGGGGCAGAAAAAGTTGGAGCAACAATATTACCACTTTCAGGTGGAAATACGAGAAAACAGATACAATCTTTAGTTGATTTTGAACCTACTGCAATATCTTGCACACCTTCCTATCTTTTATACTTAGCAGAAACATTGAAAGAAGAAGAGTTATTAGATAAAATCAAACTTCGTGTTGCTATTCTTGGTGCTGAGCCTTGGACAGAAAATATGAGAAAAGAGATTGAAAAACAACTAAATATTAAAGCAATTGATATATATGGACTAAGTGAGATCATGGGGCCTGGTGTATCTTTTGAATGTATCAATCAATGTGGATCGCATATAGCGGAAGATCACTTTATTCCTGAGATAATTGATCCAAAGACTTTAAAACCACTTCCAAGAGGATCAGAAGGCGAACTAGTTTTCACAACAATTACAAAAGAAGCACTTCCTTTATTTAGATATCGTACAAAAGATTTATCAAGCTTAATATATGAAACATGTGAATGTGGAAGAACGAGTGTTAGAATGACAAAAATAACCGGCCGTACGGACGATATGCTCATTATTAGAGGAGTTAACGTATTTCCATCTCAGATTGAGAGTGCACTACTTGAAATAGGGGAAACACAACCTCATTATATGATATATGTTGATCGTGTAAATAATCTTGATACATTAGAAGTATGGGTAGAGGTTGATGAGAAATTCTTCTCAGATGAAATTAAGCAATTAGAAGCACTTACACGTAAAATAACAAAGCAAATTGTAAATATTATAGGAATATCAGTTAAGGTTAAATTAGTTGAACCAAAGACGATTCTTAGAAGTGAAGGTAAGGCAAAACGTGTAGTTGATAGACGCCATATATAATAATATTAGGAGGTATTTTATGAAGCAAATTTCTATATTTGTTGAAAACAAACCTGGAAGATTAAATGAAGTTACAAAAATACTTGAGAATTGTGATATAAATATTCTTGCACTTACTGTTGCAGATTCTAATGAATATGGTATACTAAGACTATTGGTTTCAAATGCAGAAAGTGCACTTGATTGCTTGAAAAATGAAAACTTTTCAGTTAAATTAGTAGATGTTATTGCTGTAAATGTATCCAATATAAAAGGATCCTTACACAGGATATTAAGTGTTTTGTCTGATGGTGGAATAAGTGTTGAATATATGTATGGCTATGCAGAGGGTGAAATTGCAGCACTAATATTTAAGACGAACGATCCGATACTTGCAAGTAAATTGTTAGAAGAAAATAATTTTAAATTTTTATAAACATCAAGTCACCTAGAATTTGACTAGGTGACTTGAAACATGCACACAAAAAAATATTAAGGTGGATTATATGAAGATAAAAGAAATTAATAAATTCGTTAAGGCAATCAAAGAGAAAGAAGAAATAGAATTAAATTTATCACTATTTGGAAATGCTGTTGCCACAAAGTATACAGAATTTGCAATGTTAAACTTATCTATGAGCTTCTACATGGATTGTGAAACTTTATTAACGAATCCATATAATGCTGAACTAAAGAATATTGTTAAAACTGTTATTGCAATAGTTGATAATTGCATTATTAAAGGCGATGTTTCTGTTTTTGAAAAAAGTATAGAAAAACTGGATAAGCTTAGAGGAGAAATAAGTGAGAGAGTTAAACTTCTAACGGTATATACAGATGAATTAAATATTTATGGTAAAATACTTGAGAAGAAAATAACGAAATTCTCAGGTGAACAATTATTACTTACAGATGAGGAATATGCTGCTCGTATTCTAAACTATATTTTTAGTGAAAAAGATAATACCGTTGTAAACCTTAAGGTTAAAGATGTTGTTAGTAAACTGCCAATAAGAATGTCTAGAAGTAAGTTCTTTGATCTAGTTGAAAATGCATTGAACGTTTATTCAGGTAATTCTTTATATAATTTAAATAGTTTTATTGAAATTCTTGAAAGCTATGCAATGGTTGCTAAACCAAATGGATATGGTGAAGATTTCCCTAAAATCCATAGGAAATTACAAGAATTACAAGTGGGCATTAATGATCTCGAGGATCAAAAAAAATACAAAAAGATATGTGAATCATTTGATAAAATGTTAATTAAAACAGAAGAAATCTCAGATTCTTATATTCAAGCAATAAAAATTATTAATGATTTATATTCAGTATTATTAGTGCTACCATATGTTGTTGAAGAAAGTAAAGTTATAGATAATTGTACGAACATAATAGCTTCTATTAGCAAAGGTTTCGTTAATAATAATATTAACGAAGAACAAGTTGATGCAATGTTTGAATCGATTGAAGGAGAACAAGAAGCTTTAATGGAAGAAATGAATACAATTTCTGAAAGGTTATTTGATATAGTTCAAGCAAATAAAGTGGATATTGAGAATCTTTTACTTGGAGCAAAGTTTAATTCATTAGTAAAAGCGAAAGATTTTTATACAAATAATTTATTTATGTATGTAAACCAAATCCAAGATACAGGTGAAATTGTTGATGATAAGCAACTAAAAAAAGCACAAGAATCTATCATTAATAAGCTTTCCGAAAGTTTTGTAGATAGGAATTCAGAAATTAATTGGGCTGTTATGTCTATCGTATTAAGTGAGTTACCTATATTCTTTAAGAATACGGAAGAAATTAAAAATTATGTAATTAATTCTCTAACTTCCTGTAGAGATAATGATGAAAAGCTTGCAAGTATTTCGTTGATATTAAGTGAATAATTTTCTGAAATATGTCAAAACTATACTATTATAGTATAAGTGAGGTGTATTATTATGGAAATTAATGAATTTGACAAATTAATGAAGACCTATATTGCTGCTGATGTTGACAATAAAATTAATATTTATTGCACTACTCAAGAGTTAACACAAGATCAATATATGGAGTTACTTAGAAACTTTCCTAGATCGGAAATCAGGAAGTTAGAAAGAGTTCTGGCATAAATGAGTAGACCACCGTTACAAATACAATTGTAATAGGTGGTTTAATTTTGTTCTATTATATTCAGGTATAATAGAAAAATTTCCCTTGTAATAAATTCAAATTTTGCTATACTATTAATAAAGTAAAGGCAGGTGCAGTCTATGGTATTGCATAGTGACATATATATTAGTCCACATTTGCAAAAAAATTCAGATAAAATCTTCAGAAGATTAAATAAGAAACATAAAATAAAAGATTTAGTATGTATATGTATTGCTTGTAATCCTATTAATTTATTAGAGATAATATCTATAAATGAATTATATAAGGACTTTTATGAGAACAAGCCTTACATAGTTATTGGTTTAGCAAAAGGTGAAGAAGAAGCAAGAATATTGGTAAAAGATATTATAAATGATGTTTTTTCAAAACAAGAAAATGTTGATGTAAGAAAATTCTTTAATATTAAATAATAGTTGGATGTGAGATGATGTTAGGAGTACTATTAACAGTACTAAAAATAATAGGTATTATTATTTTAGTGATACTTGGATTACTTATATTGTTAGTTTTACTAACATTATTTGTTCCAATACGTTATAATTGTAAAGGTGAATACTATAATTTTGTAAAAGGGTTTGTTAAAGTCCATTGGTTATTAAGAATAGTATGGATGAAATATTATTTAGATAATGAGCATACTTATATAATTGTTCGTATATTCGGAATAAAAGTGTATACAACAAAGGTAATAGAAAAGAAAGTTGCCAGAGCTGTTAAGAAAAAAACAGAAAAAGTAGTTGAGGCTGAAGTTAACATTGCTAAAGAGGAAGCTAAAGATAAAATAATTAATCTAGATCAAAATGAAAGAGAAGTTAAGGTAATACAAAAAGAAATATCAGAAGAATTGAATAAGAAAGAAGCACTAGAAGTATTAGATAATAAAAAAGATAAAAAAATGAATATTGGTAATAATACTAGTGATAATAAAGATGAGAAAAAAATTATAGAAATTAAAAATAGCCAAAATATTATGATTATTAAAAATAGTGAAAACAGTGAAAACATTGAAAATATAGAAAATAGTGAAAGCATTGAAAACATTGAAAATAGTGAAAACAGTGAAAACATTGAAAATATAGAAAATAGTGAAAACATTGAAAATAGTAAAAAAAGAAAAAAAAGTAGAAAAAGTAAAAAAAGAAAAATTAAACTATGGTATAGAATTAAAGAGTTTTTTGTTAAAATTAAGTTATTTATATTAAAAATCTATAAATTTATAATAAATATAAAAAATAAAATACGTATCATTTATATAAATATTATTGATCCAGGTAATAGAGAAGCTGTAAAACTTATATATACATTTTTGAAAAAGTTTTTAAAACATATATCACCTAAAAAAGCAAAGATAAAAGTAAGATATGGAATGGATGATCCATCAAGTACAGGTATGATTTTAGGTGCAGCTTCTGTCTTAACTGTAAGATATGGGAAAAATGTACAAATTGAACCAGTTTTTGATACCGATAAAACATTTTTCGAAGGTGAAGGTAGAATTAAAGGAAGAATTTATTTGATTGTTGCATTAAAACAATTACTTAAACTATATAAAAATAAAAAAATTAAACAACTCATAACTAAATTAACTCAAGGAGGAAAAGATAATGGATAATTTTCAAGGTACAATAGAGGCACTTTTTAATGGTATGGAAAGCTTTGTGACAACAAAAACAGTTGTAGGTGAAGCTATTAATATTAATGATACTATTATATTACCACTTGTTGATGTAAGTTTTGGTGTAGGTGCGGGAACAAGGAATAATACGGGTGCAGGCGGAATGGGTGGAAAAATATCACCATCAGCTGTTTTAGTAATTAAAAATGGAACGACAAAGCTTGTTAATATTAAGGCACAAGATGGACTTACAAAATTATTAGACATGATACCAGATATTTTTGATAAAGTAAGTGAAAAGAAATCAAGAGATGCTCATACGACAGAAACAACTTCGAAAGAAACTACTACAACTATAATAGAATAAACATATTTTTTGTGTGTTTTAAACAACGAATTTAAACAAGTAATATCTATGTATTCGTATTTTAAATATGAAATAAAGTCATGCATAAATTGTTTTGTACGGCATATTAATGTATAAAACAATGTGGGTGATATATGTGGGCTCTAAGAGAAGTAAAAATGCTTTAAACCAATTTTTCACTATGCTATGTGTCTTAGTTGGTGTAATATTTATAATTTTAATATTGCCTAGACTTACAGTTAGATTAATACTTATAGCTCTAGTTATATTTCTATTTCATGTTGTTATTATATTGGCAAAAAATTAATAATTGATTATAGTGTCAAAAGTATATAGTTTTACTTTCACACACTACAAATAGTGTCTCGACGTTTCAACGAACTCTATTTGTAGTGCGTGATTATGTAAAACTTACTTATGACACTATAATCATAATTAAAATTTAAGAATATTTATAATTTGGGCTAGTTTTTACTAGCTCTTTTACGTATGTAAAAATATACATATAAGTGTAGATAAAAATCATTTTATCAGAAATTGCTGAGTTACAACATTATTACAAATAATAACATAAGGTTGTGTGAGGAAATATACAATGCTATAATATGTATAATATGGAATTGTGTAACAAGTTAATTAAAAACATATGGAGGAATAATATATGAAAAGAAGAATAAGAAAATTTATAGGATTAGTACTATGTTTATCAATTGTTTTATCAACATTCACCTTATCAGCAGCGGCCGCTGAATCATCAATGACAAGTGGTAAGATTCTCAAAGCATTAGGTTTAGTTGAAGGAAATCAAAGCGGTGATTTAATGGAAAATGAGACAATTACGAGAGCAGAAGCAGCTCAAATTGTTTGTAAAATAATGAATTGGCCATTAGTTACGGTATCTTCATATACATACGATGATTGGACTTGGGCAAAACAACAAGCAGCAACTCTAGCAAAATATAAAATAAGTAATGGTATTGGTAATAATAAATTTGGCGGCGATGTTAAGATGGACTTATTACAAGTTTATTCTTGGATATATGCAGCAATCACAGGTGATTCCGCTAGTGCATTTGCAAATCCTGATTTGTTATTAAAGATTCTACCAAAAGAACAAGTTTCGATAGTGAAATTTGCACATGCCAACGGTATTAATGCAAAAAGAAGTGAAATATTTGATGGAATGAAAACAATTCTTACATCAGAACAAACTGACGGAAAGACTCAATTAGATAAGTTAATTACTGCAGGGGTTGTACAAGAATCAGTAGCATTATCACTTGGTTTAAAAACAGACCCAACAACAGAAGAACCAACAGAACCAGAAATTCCGACAGGTGAAAATTTAATTACTTCTGTAGAGTTAATAAACTATAAAGAAGTGAAAGTTGTTTTTTCAGTTGCAGCATCTTCAGAGATTACATATTATAAGTTTAATAATGTAAATGCCAAAGTTGTAACGTTAAGTAGCGATAAGAAAGAAGCTATTGTTATGCTTGCCACTACATTAAAGCCTCAAGAGGAAGTTACATTTAATTATGTAAACGGTAGTTATAAATACGAAAAGAAATTAAGTAATTATATTGATTCAGTTCTTCCAAGAGTAGTAGAAATTAAGACTACAAATAAAGGTCAATTGACATTAGTATTCTCAGAGGCGATTGATCCAACATCAAATATCATTTTAAAAGTAAATAATGGCATGTATTATGCTGCTGTAGATAAAATAAGTGCAAATGGAAGAGAAGTTATAGTTATGTTTCAATCCGCAGTCGATGGGCAATCTTATACGATAGCGATTGATGGTGCAAAAGATTATGCCGGATATAAAATGGCACCACAATCTTTTGTCGATTATAAATATCAAGCAATCAAAGTTCCAGTAACAGTAAAGATAAAAGAAGCTAGTTCAAATCTTATTATCCTAACATTAAGTTCACCTACCGTTATTACACAATCTGAGATTAATGGATTGATATATAAATTTAGACATGTTTCATTACAACCTGTTGTTGATGCAATATTACAAGAAGGTGGAAAAGAAATAAAACTTGTGTTAGCAGATGGAACTAGAGGATATCCAGCACCGGGTGGTAACTGGAATTTAGTTATTACAGATGCAAATAAGATTTTTGTAGACTCTTGGGGAAATACATCTCAAGCAGATATTACATTACCATTTACTGTTGTAATAGATAAAGTAACACCAACCGTACTTATGAAATATTATAGTCAAGTTGAAGAAAAGATTACACTACAATTTAGCGAAGCTGTAATCGGAGCTGATTCATACTCGAATTACGAAATAATAGGAGCGGATGGTAAAGTAATCTATAATGCATTTAAGAAATTGACACCAATTGTTGCTAAGGATAATAAAGAATTTACGCTTGCAATTGATAAAGAAGCATTTATCTCTGAAAATTGTACACTTGTAATAAAGAAAGGTACAATTAAAGATAATTCTTATAATACAATTAATGAGGATGTTAGATTTTTAATTAATACGAAATACATGAGATTATTGACTGCGACCGCTAAAGCCGTTAGGTCAAAAAGCGATGCTTCTAAAACAAATAAAATTTATGTTACTTATTCAAATGATATGTTAACAGATGTAACTGTTTTATCGAATTGGCGTGTATCATCTGGTGAAATTAGTTCAATAACATTTAATGGAACTTCAAGAAAAGAAATAGTAATAACTTTAAAAGCGGATATTACAATTGCAGGAATTCGATTAGAAACAAGTGCGGTGAAAGACGTTTCAGATAATACACTTGGCTCTGCGTGGTTAAGTTACACTTTCCCAATACTTACGAATGCTGATATAGTTGGAAATACAACAAAAATATCTGCAATCGCTACAGATACTCAAAGTGTTCAAGTAATTGTTGAGGGAAGAGTAACTGCTGGATACCAAGCCTCAGCATTTGAAATAGGATATATAGGTTCTACAATTAAGACTGTTACAGCTGGGCTTATAACTAATATTGAAACAAAAATTATAGATGAAAAGATATGCACAGTAATATATTTGGGAATTCCAGAACAATTTAAATTAAGTGCACAAGGATACAATTCAAACAAACAAGTTGAATTAACAATTAAAGGTTTAGTGTTAAATGATGATGTGACAGTAGCAGATACAACAGTAGTAATATCTGATGGCATTTCTCCTTCCGTTATTGATGTTGTATCAAAATCTTCACTTGCTTCATCGGTAGTGTTTAGTTTAACTGAAATCATTGATAATCCACTTAATTCTTATCTTTCAACTGAATTAGTGGTAACTTATGCTGGTAAACTACTAATGGCTGGTATTGATTATGAAGCAGCAATAGTAAGAGATCAATTAATAATTTCTCTTAAAACAAAAACAAATGGTGGTCAAATCATAGACTTAGTAGCAAAGAATTCGGAAGTAAGTATTTCACTTAGTGGAACTTCTAAATATATAAAAGATAGTGCTGGAAATGCACTTAAACCATTTGCAAAAACAATTATCTTAGACTAATGTAATAAAAAAGACCAGATATTGAACCGCCCCTCATATGTTAGATTTTTGATCTAACATATGGGGGGCAGTTCAATATCTGGTCTTTTTCTGTATTAAATCAAGTATAAATAAAAAAAGAATCATATAAAAAACAAAACCCCTTAAATAAGGGGCTTACTATTTACGCGCGTTCTACGTAACCAGATCTTAAACATGAAGTACAAATGTTTGCTTTTTGTGTAGTACCATTTACAAGTACTTTTACAGACTTTACATTTGTTTTCCATTGCTTATTTGTTTTTATGTTAGAATGGCTAACGGCATGACCGAAGTGAATGCCTCTTTCACAGATATCGCATTTTGCCATGTGAGCACCTCCTCGTTAATTATTAAAAACCTACGTTTTCACAACAAAACTATTTTATCAGATAGGCTTGGATAATGCAAGTTAAATTTAGACAAAATACATAGGAAAAAATATATTTTCAATATGGTAGAAAAGTGGTATAATAGAAACGAATATTTAAATTAAAGAAAATAGAACCTTTAATATATACGAAAGGATAGGAGGAACTACTATGAAAGGTAGAATGTCAACTAAAATGGGAAACATTGTTGTTGCTAATGATGTAATTGCAAAATACGCTGGTTTAGCCGCAGTTGAGTGTTCTGGTGTTGTTGGAATGGCAGTTGTTAGTGTTGCAGATGGTCTTGTTAAACTACTAAAAAGAGAAAGTCTGTCAAAAGGTGTTAAAGTTGAAATTGAAAATAACAAAATTAAATTAGACTTTCATATTATTATAGTGTATGGCGTTAGAATTTCAGCGGTTTCAGATAATATAATTAGCAATGTTAAGTATGCGGTAGAACAATTTACAGGTATGGAAATAAGCAAGATTAATATTTTTGTAGAAGGCGTACGTGTTGTTGACTAATATATAGTCTACATTAATTTTGTCAAGGAGGATTTTAACGTGATATGTAAGTATATGGATGCGAAAACACTGCAAAAAGCGTTTTTAGCAGGAGCAAAAAACTTAGAGTTAAATAAAGAAATACTAAATGACCTAAATGTATTTCCTGTGCCAGATGGTGATACAGGAACAAACATGTCATTAACCATAAATGCAGCAGCAAAAGAGGTTTCACAGCTTGCTGATCCAGATTTTAAAACTATTTCTAAAGCTATATCAATGGGAGCACTAAGAGGTGCGAGAGGTAACTCAGGTGTTATTACATCTCAGATATTAAGAGGATTTACAAAAGAAATATCTGAAGCAGGCGAAATCACAACTAGAGTATTAGCGGATGCTTGCCAAAGAGGCGTTGAAACAGCGTATAAAGCTGTTATGAAGCCTAAGGAAGGAACTATATTAACAGTTGCAAAAGGTATCGCAGAACGCGCAGCTCAAGTAGCTGAATATAGTGATGATATAATATTATTAGTAGGTGAAGCATTAAAACATGGTGAATTTGTATTAAGTAAAACACCGGATATGTTACCAGTTTTAAAACAAGCAGGAGTAGTAGATGCAGGTGGTCAAGGCTTAATAGAATTAATTAAAGGTGCATATAACGCTTTAATTGGTAAAGCAGAAGACATCGTAATTACACCTGTTGTAAAACCTACTATTACGCAAGAAGTTCCAGATGGATCTACAGAACATATTAAATTTGGGTATTGTACTGAATTTATCGTTTTAACTGAAAATGAAGTTGATGAATCTTTAGAAGATGAATTTAAAAGCTTCTTATCCGGATTAGGTGATAGCATAGTTGTTGTTGCAGATGAAGGTATTATAAAAGTACATGTTCACACGAATGATCCAGGTTTGGCAATTCAAAAAGGCTTGTCATATGGTTCTCTAACAAGTATGAAAATAGATAATATGCGTGAAGAACATAATGAAAAAGTTATAAAAGATATAGAAAAGCTTCAAGCACAGGCTGAATCAGAAGCTGATTTGCCTATTAAAGATACAGGATTTATTGCAGTATCGATAGGTGAAGGACTGAATGAAATATTTAGGGAATTAGGCGTTGACTATGTGATTGAAGGTGGTCAAACTATGAACCCTAGTACCGAAGATATGTTGAATGCAATTGAAAAAGTAAATGCTAAGACTATCTTTATACTACCTAATAATAAGAATATTATCCTTGCAGCTCAACAAGCTAGAGATTTAGTAGAAGATAAAAATATTATTGTTATTCCATCTACAACTGTTCCACAAGGTATTTCTGCTATTATTAATTATGCTGCAGATAATATATTAGGTATCGGAGATAGTGAAATACTCTCGGTTATGAAAGAGGTTGAAAGTACGACAATTGATCTTGTTTCTAAGTTAGTTGGAGATGGTGCTGAACTTATTAGTATATATTACGGTGAAGATGTAACGGAAGAAGAAGCCACAAGATTAAGCGAATACTTTCAAGAAAATTATCCGGATTGTGATGTTGAATTACAATATGGTGGTCAACCATTATACTATTATGTAATATCGGTAGAATAAAAAGTAAGTAAGTAAGTAAGTAAGTAAGTAAGTTATTATTATTATTATTATTATTAGGTGGGATATCATATGGATAAATTGACATCAATTAAAGGCATTGGTGAAAAAACAGAACAAATGTTTATGAAATTAGGTATATCAAATGTTCAAGAACTTGTTGAGTACTATCCAAGAAATTACGATATTTGCAAGGAGCCAATCGATATTTGCGAGATACAATCGGATAATATACAAGCTGTTTATGCGAGTATTGCAAGTAGAGTTGATGTGCTGAAAAATGGAAAACGGACAATTACAAAAACAATTATAAGAGACTCTACGGGAGAGATACAAGTAAAGTGGTTTAATATGCCATTCTTAAAGAATACCTTAAGAATAGGTCAAAAATTTATATTTAGGGGATTGTTTCAAAAAGTAAGAGATAAACTTATCGTTACACAACCAGAAATTATAACGATAGAGGATTATCAAAAACGTTTATATAATATGCAACCAATCTATCCTTTAACAAAAGGAATCACAAATAAGACTATTATTTCTGCTGAAGATAAAGTATTAAATTCTAAAAAATACTATGATGAATTTATGCCTGATTGGATTATAGAACAATGTAATCTTGCGGAATATGATTTTTCAATTAGGAATATACACTTCCCCAAAGATGAGCAATCATTACATATATCTCGTGAGCGACTTGCCTTTGATGAATTTCTTTTGTTTCAACTTGGAGTATATCAGCTGAAAGAAAAGAAGAATCTCACACCAAATAATTATGTAATGAAAGAAGTTAAGGATTCAGAGAAATTAATTGAAGAGTTAACTTTCGAATTAACAGGTGCGCAAAAAAGAGTGCTTGATGAAATTTCAAAAGATTTATCTGGACCAATAGCTATGAATCGATTAATCCAAGGAGATGTTGGGTCAGGTAAAACGATAATAGCGGCAATTGCTATGTTTGTAGCAGCTAAAAATGGTTATCAAGCAACTATTATGGCACCAACGGAAGTGCTCGCAAAACAGCACTTAG
Organism: Clostridiales bacterium; assembly: GCA_029256575.1. Lineage (GTDB taxonomy): Bacteria > Bacillota > Clostridia > Lachnospirales > JAQSXR01 > JAQSXR01. The sequence goes on from JAQSXR010000003.1 coordinate 88,438, forward strand.
AATCGCTTGCACAACTATATTCAAATTATAATATTAGAGTAGATCTTTTGGTAGGGTCAATGACTTCAAAAGAAAAAAAGCTTGTATATGAGAAACTAAGAAATGGCGAAATTGATATTCTTGTTGGTACACATGCAATAATTCAAGAAAAGGTTGAGTTTTTGAACCTCGCCCTTGTAATTACCGATGAACAACATAGATTTGGGGTAAGACAAAGAGAAAGCTTATCTACGAAGTCTACCAACCCTCATATCTTAGTCATGAGTGCAACACCCATCCCAAGAACTCTTGCTATCATTGTATATGGCGATTTAGATATCTCTATCGTAGACGAACTACCTCCAAATAGACAAAAAATTAAAAATTGTGTTGTAAATAAAGATTATAGGCCGAAAGCATATGAGTTTATATATAAAGAAGTAGGTTTGGGAAGACAAGCTTATATAGTATGTTCTATGGTTGAACAAAGTGAAGAAATTGAAGCAGAAGCAGTAATTGATTATGTTGATGATCTGAAAAAATGCTTTAATGATAGTATCAATATTGAATATCTACACGGTAAAATGAAACCTAAACTAAAGAACGAAATAATGTCTCGTTTTGCAAAAAATGAAATACAGGTACTTGTCTCTACCACGGTTATTGAAGTAGGAGTTAATGTGCCAAATGCTACCGTTATGATGGTTGAGAATGCAGAAAGATTCGGATTAGCTCAATTACATCAATTAAGAGGAAGAGTTGGCCGAGGAAAACATCAATCATATTGTATCTTGATAAATTGTAAAGAAAATAAGAAAACAAAAGAGCGTCTTGAAGTTCTAAATAATTCAAATGATGGTTTTTATATTGCGGAAGAAGACTTAAGGTTAAGAGGACCAGGCGATTTCTTTGGGGTTAGACAAAGTGGGCAAATAGAATTTAGACTTGCTGATATGTTTCAAGATATAAATATTTTGAAAAAAGCAAGTGATATAGCAAAACAGTTAATATATGAAGATAGAGAGTTAGAACAGCTTAATAATTTTGGATTAAAAGAAAAGGTTGTTAATTATTTGTCGAAAAATGTCAATAACGTAAATATTTAGTTGGTTTTAAACTTTTTGTTAAATATGTTTAAAAGTATTACAATTTTCTACATTTCATTGACTATTATTTAATAAAATATTATAATATTTATATATATTGTAGTAAAAAATACAATAAATAAGTGAATGGGGGATTGCAATATGTTGAAAAATTTCAAGGTAAGAACTAAGATTTTATTATTAACTATGGTTTTGTTTATAGCAATCGTTGGGATATCAGGTTTTGCAGTAAAAACTAAGATTGATGCAAATAATACTTCTCTAGCAATAATAGAAAAGAATATTAGAAATGAATATGATTCTATTATTAAATTACAAGTAGAAAATGCGCTCGCAATAATTAAAATTATATATAAAGATTATGATACCGGTAAATATACGCTTGAAGAAGCAAAAAAAGTAGCAGCAAATACCATTCGAGATTTAAGATATGGAGAGGATGGCTATTTTTGGATAGATACATATGATGGAACTAATGTTGTATTGTTGGGGAATCAAACAGAAGGTACAAATCGTATGGCAGCCGTAGACGCTAATGGATATGAAATGGTAAAAGCCATAATTGAGAATGGTAGAAAACCAGAGGGCGGATATACGGAATATTGGTTTCCAAAAGCAAATGAGACAGTACCATCTGCAAAAAAATCGTATAGTAAGTCATTCGAAAGCTTTGAGTGGGTTGTAGGTACAGGAAATTATACAGATCATATTGATAATAATGTTCAAATCATTAGAGATGAACAAAATGAAAAATTAAAAGAGGACACATTTGTATTTGTAATGTTGCTAGTAGCTGCATTATTAATTTCTTCTAGTTTATCAATAATCATTACAAGTGGAATTGTAAAAACGCTTAGAAATACGATAGATATTATGAAAAGTATTGCACAAGGTAATTTGTCAGTTTCTCTTCCGAGTAGTTATTTGAAAAGGAAAGATGACTTTGGTGAACTTGCGCAAGAAATGCAGACAATGTTATCTTCTGTAGGAAATTTAATCAAAGACGTAAAAACAGAATCTGATGGTATTGTAGAAATCGTTCATAATGTAAACAATAATGTAATTGCTTTAAATAGAGAAGTTGAAAGTACTGCTGAAACTACAGAAGTATTAGCAGCGAGTATGGAAGAAACGGCCGCTTCTTCAGAAGAAATGGCGGCAACTTCACAATTAATTACAACTGCAGTACAATCAATTGCTGAAAAATCTCAAGAAGGTTCACAAGCAGCAATTGAAATTAGTAATAGAGCAGAACAAACTAAAAAATCTATTACAGAATCTCAGATTAAAGCAAATAAAATGATAAATAATATTGAACACAATTTAAGCACTGCTTTAGAAAATGCAAAAGTTGTTAAGCAAATTGATGTATTATCAGAAGCAATTATGAGTATTACTGCACAAACAAACCTTTTAGCATTAAATGCTGCGATAGAAGCTGCTAGAGCAGGTGAAGCAGGAAAGGGATTTTCTGTAGTAGCAGATGAAATTAGAAAGTTAGCAGAACAATCGAAGGAAGCAGTAGCTAAGATACAAAACGTTACGAAAGAGGTTAATGAAGCAGTTACTGAACTATCTGATAACTCGATGTCATTATTGAACTTTGTTTCCAAAGATATTACTGAAGAATATAAAGATTTCTTAACAGTTGCAAATCATTACAGTGAAGATGCAATCTATGTGGATCGCCTAGTAAATGATTTTAGTGCTACTTCCGAAGAATTATTAAATTCAATACAAAATGTTATGCTATCAATAAATGAAGTTGCAAATGCCGCTGGTGAAGGTGCTGCAGAAACAATGAATATTGCAGAAAAAACTACTAGTATTAAGAATAATTCAAATGAAGTTCAAAAGGAAGTTATGTTAGCAAAAGAAGGTGTAACAAGGTTACAACAAGAAATCTCTAAGTTTATAGTGTAATGGGACAAGAAACGAAATAAATAATTAATTACATTAAATTATTTGAAGGTTTCATATCTAAAAAAATATTTAATTTCAAAATAGTAGAAAATAATACATAATCTACTAGTGTAAATATTATTAAATAACACATAATACTACTGTAACTAAACAACAAAACATTGTATGGAGGTATGTATTATGTCAAATAAAAACGTAGTTCCAGAGGCTCGAGAAGCACTTAACAGGTTTAAGTTTGAGATTGCAAATGAATTAGGTGTTCCATTAACCAATGGTTATAATGGTAACTTAACATCATACCAAAATGGTTCGGTTGGTGGTTATATGGTAAAAAGGATGATTGAAAAAGCAGAAAGAGATATGTTGTAATTTCTTTTTAATCTTCTCATTTAGAAAGAGATAAAAAAAGCAAAAAATATTTTATATTTTTTGCTTTTTTATTTGAAAAAATATGAATATGATGTATAATTAATCTAATATTTTAAGGATAAAAGGTGAAAAAATGAGAGTAATATCAGGAAGTGCAAGAAGATTAGCTTTAATCGCTCCAAGAGGAGAAGGAACAAGACCTACTACTGACAGAATTAAGGAAACATTATTTAACATTATAAATCCAGATTTATATGAATGTAGTTTTCTTGATATATTTAGTGGGAGTGGGGCTGTTGGAATAGAAGCATTAAGCAGAGGTGCTAATAATGCAACATTTATTGAGAATAATAAAGAAGCTATAGATTGTATTATTACTAATCTTGAACATACGAAGCTTATTAATAAATCTACAATATTGAAAACTGACTATAAAATTGCACTCGACAAGCTAAGTAATGAGGGAAAAACATTCGATATAATTTTTATCGACCCACCATATGATAAACTTATTGAAAAAGATGTGTTAGAAATACTATCAAAGTCTAGTCTTATTAACGAGAATACTATAATTATTGTTGAAGCAAGTATTGAAACTAGTTTTGATTATGTTAAAGATTTAGGTTTGGAATTAAATAGAATTAAAGACTATAAAACAAATGTACATGCGTTTATCAGTAGGTAATTGCTAAAATAAAATCAAATATATTAATATATTTCAATATTTCAATATATCAATATAAATATATATCAATTTTAAAATCAATACGATTTAATCATTTTTAAATAACTGCTATAGAATTTTATGAGGTGAAAATATGAAGGTTGGAGTATATCCAGGAAGTTTTGATCCTATAACCTTAGGACATATAGATATAATAAAAAGAAGTTCAAAATTATTTGATAAGTTAATAGTCGCAGTATTAATAAATAGTGCAAAAACACCGTTGTTTTCTGTCGAAGAACGTGTTAATATGTTAAAAGAAGAAACTTTGTTTCTTGAAAACGTAGAGATTGATGTATTTTCTGGGTTATTAGTAGATTATATGGAAAAACAAAAAGCAACAGCTATTGTTAGAGGATTAAGAGCTGTTTCTGATTTTGAGTACGAAATTCAACTTGCTCAGACAAACCATTCATTAAATAGCAATGTAGATACCGTTTTTTTAACAACAAATGTGCAGTATGCATTTTTAAGTTCAAGTGTTGTTCGTGAAGTTGCAAGCTTCGGGGGCGAATTAGATCATTTCGTTACATCTAATGTTGAAAGTAAACTAAGGGAAAAATTCAAACAGGAGGATTAAAATGAGTAGAATAATTAAATTAATAGATGAAATTGAGGAGTTTTTTGAAAACTGTAAATCTGCTCCATTTTCAAGTACAAAAGTAGTTGTTGCAAAAGAAGAACTATTTGAGATGCTTACTGAGCTAAGACTTAAAACACCAGATGAAATTGTAAAAGCACAGAAATTACTAGAGCAAAAAGAAAATATATTAGTAGAAGCAAATGCTAAGGCTGCAGTAATAATAGATGAAGCTAATCAAAAAACAAAAGAATTAGTTAGCGAACATGAGATTATGCAAAAGGCCTATGAACAAGCACAGGCCATAATCCAACAAGCTCAATACGAATCAAATGAAATGAGAATTGGTGCGGTTCGATATGTTGAAGATATGCTTAACAATTTGGAATCATTAATTGGTGAAGTAGTTACGGAAACTCAATCAAAAAATGAAGTTTATATTAACTCTGCAAATAGACAGATGCAAATCATTAGAGAAAATCGCAACGAATTAATTTCTCAATTATCAGAAGTGTCAGTCGAGAATAATGACTTAAATGAAGTAGAATAAGAGTAGTGATAATAAAAATGCAATCAATGCATTAATTAATTTACATAAGATGTATTTAATTGAAGATAGTCCTTTATTTGCAATTACACTAGAAGTTTGAGCTGATATAGATAATCCGCCAAATGCGATAAGTGTGCAAGAGAGGACTATTTTTGTTGTCTCGGTAATTGTTAATGTACTTAAATAACTAATACCATTGGTTAATTCTACAAAACCTATTAAGAGTGCTTTACCGATCTCGAAATGTATTGGTATTAAGCTTATGAATCCTGCAATTATTGAAAAAATAATTATGTAGACGCCCACCTTTAATAAAATAGCACAGCTGTTAAATATACATTCATCAAATAATTCGAGTGAAAATCTGAATTTTTTTGGAGAATATTTTGTAGTATTATGCGTTTCACTATTCTTATCCAATAAAAATGGCCTTAAAAAAAGAGCACTCATAAAACTAGATAAATAAACTATCAGTGGGATGATCCAAATTCCTTTTGACATTTTTAATTGACTAATACATACGAAACCTATTAGAAACATTGGGTTACAATTATTACAAAAGCTAAGTAAATATTCGGCTTCTTTTTTTGTAATATATTTGTCAGCATATAAATCAGCTGTAACTTTAGCTCCGGTTGGGTATCCGGACACAATTCCAAAGAATATAGGATAAATAGCACATGGTGGTAGCTTGAATAACTTATAAACGATAGGCTCTAAAAATCGGTCGAAATGTTTTAAAAGATTTAGCTTCACTACAAGGGATGATACTATAAGAAAAGGTAGTAGTGATGGGATAATCGTATTAAACCAAAGTATTAAACCGGCAGAAGTTGCTGCAAAAGCTGTTTTTGGTGCAATTATAAGTAAAATAATAGAAAGAAATAATAGTATTTCAATGAATTTATTTTTCATTAACAACACACTTTTTTTATTATCCTATGAACCATTTATAATATTTATTCGATTTATTAAGATACAACCTATAGTTTTATAATTTTCCTTGAATAATCATCTGGAAGTACTGTGCCAAACTTGTTCCATGCAATCAGATTATAAACTTTACTAGCGTTTATTGTATTAGAAAGCATGTTGGACCAAATTGGATCAAGCTCTAATAGACTTTTGCTTATCTTTGTAACAAGAGGTATTGAACCATTTGATTTTATTTTTGTAAATAATTTAGTACAAGTAAGTGAAAAACCAAGTATTCTTGCATACCCTACCCAACCATTCAAGATATATTTTTCCATATCTACATTTGTAACATCTAATAAAATATGAGTTAGGGCACGCTGTATTCTGGTGAGAGTTAGATGTTTGGCTTTTATCGTATTCGCTAAGTCACTAAATGAGCTAGGATATTTTTCAGCTTGAAGTCTATAAAGAATGTCGCTAGAAACATCTAGATATTCTATATAACTATTTTGTTGTATTGATAATAATTTGAATTTTAATACTGTTGAAAAATCATCTAGAAAAATAGGAAACGCTTTATTTATATTATCGTACATTAAATTATAAGTTGAATTGGGTACCTTATTATTTAATTTTAGTATATTTTGTGTATCAATAAGTTGATTTCTGATAGCAGTCGCCGAAATAATACTAGAATTTATTGAGGTATCATGATATCCAGTTTCAACTCTTTTAATGGTATAAGGTGTAATATTACTTTTTGAACTCAATAATGCTTTTAAATATTCAATGGCTAATATGTTATTTGGGCTCTTTGTTATCTCTTCAATTTCAATATTTGGATTATTGTGTCTATAATACTCTATGATTGCATTTGAACGGGCTAACGGGTAAGATAGGCCCTTTTTTAGCTCGCTTCGAAGTGTTTCATCAAATGTCTCATTAGGATTTATCAAAAGATTTGCAATCTCGTTAAGAATTTCAATATCACCGCACTCACTTCCAAAACAAAGATAATCTACAACGCCTAGTTTGTTCAGTATTTCAATTGAGGAACGAGCAAAAAATTCAGCACTGGCTGTGGAGTAACAGACCGGTAACTCAATAACCAGATCAACTCCGTTTTGAATTGCCATTTGTGTTCTGAGATACTTATCCATAAGTGCTGGTGCACCTCGTTGTAAAAAATCGCCACTCATGATGGCAATGACATAATCTGCATTTGTAATACGTTTCGCTTCTTCCAAATGATATAAATGTCCATTGTGAAAAGGATTATATTCAACCACTAAACCAATAACCTTCATAAAATTCACCTCAATTTATTATAGAATTAATGTAATTGGTTAATTATATCAGAATCAGGGTAAAATTAATAGCATCATAGAAAAAAGTGCACTTGAAAAAGAACAATAAAGTGAACATTACATATTGTATACAAGGAACAAGAGGTATATAATATACTTACTAGTGTAAAACAGCGTATAAATGGAGGAGTAACACAAATGACTTTTATAGAACAAGTAAAATTAAGAGCAAAAGAAAACAAACAAACAATCGTGTTGCCAGAAACAGGTGACATAAGAACTTTAACTGCGGCAGCTAAAGTTTTAGAAGAAGATATCGCAAATGTAATTCTTATCGGTAATAAAGATGATATTATATCGCAAGCGAAAGGGTTAAACCTTGAAAATGCTACTTACGTTGATCCAGCGTCATATGAAAAAATGGAAGAACTAGCAAATACTTTTTATGAATTAAGAAAAAGTAAAGGTTTAACAATAGAACAAGCGAAAGAAACATTAGCAAGCAGTTCCTTATATCTTGGCGTTATGCTTGTAAAAGTAGGTATTGCGAACGGTATGGTAGCAGGTGCAGTAAACGCAACAGCTGACGTTTTAAGACCTTCTTTACAAATATTAAAGACTGCACCGGGAACTAAATTAGTTTCTGCTTTCTTTGTAATGGTAGTTCCAGACTGTGATATGGGATCAAATGGTACATTTATTTTCTCTGACGCAGGATTAAATCCAAATCCAAACTCAGAAGAGTTAGCTGCAATAGCAGGAAGCTCTGCAAAATCATTCAAATCATTAGTATGTGAAGAACCAGTAGTTGCAATGCTTTCATTTTCAACAATGGGAAGTGCTAAGCATGTTGATGTAGATAAGGTAGCAATCGCAACAAAGCTTGCAAAAGAACAATATCCTGAATATAAAATTGATGGAGAATTCCAATTAGATGCTGCTATTGTACCAAGCGTTGGTACACAAAAGGCACCTGGGAATGAGATAGCTGGTAAAGCAAATGTATTAATATTCCCTGATCTTGATGCAGGTAATATTGGATATAAATTAACACAAAGATTAGCAAAAGCAGAAGCTTATGGACCTATTACACAAGGTATCGCAAAGCCAGTAAACGATTTATCAAGAGGATGTACAGCAGATGATATTGTAGGTGTAGTTGCAATTACAGCAGTACAAGCAGCAAATAAATAGAACTGACATTTCAGACATAGCATTATGAAGGAGAAATCATCATGAACGTATTAGTAATAAATTGCGGTAGTTCATCATTAAAATACCAATTAATAGATTCCAAAAATGAAGCAGTTCTTGCAAAGGGATTAGTTGAAAGAATAGGAATTGAAGGAAGTAAATTAAAACATACCCCAGAGGGTAAAGAGTCAATTCAAGTAGTTACTCCTATGGAAAACCATAAAATTGCAGTAGGTTTAGTTATTGACGCATTAATAAATAAAGATCATGGCGTTGTTAAATCCATGAATGAGATTGGTGCAGTAGGACATAGAGTAGTTCATGGTGGTGAAAAATTCAAAACATCTACAATTATAAATGAAGATGTTTTAGCTGCAATTGAAGAATGTAATGATTTAGCACCATTACACAATCCGGCAAATTTGATTGGAATTAGAGCATGTCAAGAAATTATGCCAACGACTCCAATGGTAGCCGTATTTGACACAGCTTTTCATCAAACGATGCCTGAGGTTTCTTACCTTTATGGTTTACCTTATGAATATTATGAGAAGTATAAAGTGAGAAGATATGGTTTCCACGGGACATCACATATGTTTGTTTCACAAAGAGCAGCTGAATTTGTTGGTAAAAAAGCAGAAGATATGAAAATAATAGTATGTCATTTAGGTAACGGCGCTAGTATAACAGCTGTACAAAATGGGAAATCTATAGATACAACAATGGGATTAACTCCTCTTGAAGGCCTTATAATGGGGACAAGAAGTGGTTCGATTGATCCAGCGATTATTGAATTTATTGCGGAAAAAGAAAAACTTACTCTTCCAGAAGTTATGGATATCTTGAACAAAAAATCTGGTATTTTAGGAATTTCAAAAATATCAAGTGACTTTAGAGATTTAGAGGATGCCTTAGATAACGGTATTAGATTAGCTGAAGTTGCTATGGATGTATTTTCTCATACAGTAGTAAAATATATTGGAGCATTCGTTGCCGTAATGAATGGTGTAGATGCGATTGTATTTACCGCAGGAGTTGGTGAAAATAACATTATAGTGAGAGAAAAAGTTTGTGCTTATCTCGGATACCTTGGTTTTGAATTTGACAAGGAAAAGAATAATGTAAAAGGAAAAGAAACAATTATTACAACTCCAACTTCAAAAGTAATTGGTTTGATTATTCCTACGAATGAAGAATTAGCTATTTCGAGAGAAACAGTTAATGTTTTAAAATAATAAATAATGTTAATTTAATATTATGTGGACATAATTGTGAAATACTACAAAATATTATTGACAAACATAAAGTCTATAGATATAATAATACAAGTGAAACTTAGGGTGATATCAATGCAAATTAATTTAACGGAAATACTACAACTTACCGGAATTCAAAAAAATATTCCTATTGATATAGAGATGGAAACATTTAATATCGCGGAACAAGATTATTTAATAGTGGAAAAGAATCCATTTGATTTGATTATCACCAACATGGGTGATAAAGAACTTCAAATTGAGGGCGAATTTACGATTAAATTAGTATTGATTTGCGATCGTTGTATGGGGGAAACTCCTTACGAAATGAATGTCTCATTTATTAAGAATGTAAATATGAATGATACGGAAGAAAGTAGAGTTAAGGATTTAAATGAAATGAGCTACATTAGTGGATATACACTTGATGTAGAAGAGTTAATCTATGACGAGATGGTGATTCATTTTCCGATGAAGGTACTATGCAAAGATGACTGTAAGGGCATTTGCAATAAATGTGGTGCCAACCTAAACACTACTGATTGTGGATGTGATACAACTCAGATTGATCCGAGAATGGCGAAGATCCTCGACATATTTAATAATTCCAAGGAGGTGTGACCGATATGTCTATCTGTCCAAAGAGAAGAACTTCTAAAGCTAGAAGAAACCAACGTAGATCTGCTAACTTCAAAATGTCAGCAATTACTTTAGTTAAATGTACGAAATGTGGCGAATTAATGATGCCTCATAGAGTGTGTAAGGCTTGTGGTTCATACAACAAAGTACAAGTTGTAGAAGCGGTATAAGTTTATAAAACCAGAATGAACTGTCCATTGGGCAGTTTTTTTTGTTTAAAAAAAATATTTTTATGTTGATTTATCAAGTCTAATCTAGTATATTATTTAATAGAAATAGAAGAAAGGTGTTTTGCTATGCTTAAGATAGTTTTAGATGCAATGGGTGGAGATAATGCGCCATACGAAATAGTTAAAGGTGCAGTACTTGGTATTCAACAATTAGAGCATATGAAAGTTATTTTAGTTGGTGATGAATCCAAAATAAAAGATATACTAAAAGATTTCACATATGATACTGAACGCATAGAAGTTGTTAATGCTAGTGAAATTATTGATAATCACGATGCCCCTGTAGTTGCTATACGTAAGAAAAAAGATTCTTCGTTAGTAAAGGGTTTAACAATGTTAAAAGATAAGCAAGCTGACGCGTTTATTTCTGCAGGTAGTACGGGAGCATTACTGGCAGGGGGGACACTTATTGTAGGTAGAATACCTGGTATTGAAAGACCGGCATTAGCACCATTATTACCTACCAAGAAAGGGATGACGCTATTAATAGACTGTGGAGCTAATGTAGACTCTAAAGCTTCATACTTAGTTCAATATGCGACTATGGGTTCTATTTATTTGGAAAATGTGTTAGGGATTTCAAACCCTAAAGTAGCCCTTGTTAATATTGGTTCCGAAGAATCAAAAGGAAATGCTTTAGTAAAAGAGACATTTCCATTACTACAACAAACAAATTTGAATTTTACTGGCAATATTGAAGCAAGAGACATACTATATGGAGATGCTGATGTTGTAGTCTGTGATGCATTTGTTGGAAATGTAATTCTAAAATTAACAGAAGGTTTATCAAGTCTTTTAATTCAAGAGATTAAAGTTGGATTAATGAGTAATACTATAAGTAAGTTAGGAGCTCTATTAATTAAAAAAACACTTAAGAAAACTTTGAAAAAGTTCTTAACCTCTGAATACGGAGGAGCACCTTTGCTCGGAGTTAATGGATTGGTAATTAAAGCTCATGGTAATACGGATCATAAGAATATTGTAGCTTGTTTGGTGCAATCTCAAAAGTTCTATGATCAAAAAATAAATCAAAAAATTCAAGAAAAGCTCGGTAATGAGCAAGATATAAAGGAAGGTATTTAATTATGGAATTTGATAAAATAAAAAAAATAATTTGTGAGATTTTAAACGTAGAAGAAGATGATATTACACTTGAAACGAAATTTGTTGATGACTTAGGAGCGGATTCTCTAGACGTATTCCAAATAATAATGGGAATTGAAGAAGAATTCGATATCGAAATATCAAATGATGCTGCTGAAAATATAGTGACTGTTGGCGACGCTGTTGAACAGATAAAAGAAGCAATAAGATAATAACAAATGCCTCCCGCTCTAAACAAGCGGGAGTATTGTTGTGGAGGGTAGCTTATGGTTGGGAAAGAAGCACTAGATAAGATTCAAAAGATTATAGAGTACAAATTTAATGATGAAAAAATACTTTTACAAGCGCTTACGCATAGCTCCTTCGCGAATGAAAAGAAACTGGGCAAACTAGGTAGCAATGAGAGAATAGAATTCCTAGGGGACGCAGTTTTAGAGCTTGTAACGAGCAGATATTTATATATTAACTATGAAACTCAAGCTGAAGGTGAATTAACTAGGCTTAGAGCTAGTTTGGTATGTGAATATACGCTTGCAAAGTGTGCTAAGTCACTAAGTTTGGGTAGATTTCTTTTTCTCAGTAAGGGAGAAGAGGCTACGGAAGGAAGAAACAGAGATTCTGTACTTTCTGATACTTTTGAGGCTGTTATTGGTGCAATTTACCTAGATGGTGGATATGAACCGGCTGAGAGGTTTGTAATTAAGAATTTACTTACTGATATTGAAAGCAAGAAACTATTTTATGATAGTAAGACAGTATTACAAGAAATGATACAAGGAATTTCAAAAGAACCTATAAATTATGTTCTTATTGATGAATTTGGACCAGATCATAATAAAACATTTGTTACCGAAATTCATTTTGAAAATCAAATAATTGGACAAGGTATCGGACATACCAAAAAGTCTTCTGAACAAGAAGCTGCATATAGAGCAATATTGACATTGAAGAAAAAAGAAAAGATTCAATAGACATAATAATAATGCGAGCGGGGAATCCAATATGTATTTAAAAAGTATCGACATTCAAGGCTTTAAATCATTTGCAAATAAAATGAATTTACAATTTAATACTGGAATTACTGGAATTGTAGGACCAAATGGTAGCGGTAAAAGTAACGTTGCGGATGCTGTTCGTTGGGTTCTTGGGGAACAAAGTGCAAAACAACTTCGTGGATCTAAGATGGAGGATGTTATTTTTTCGGGTACTGAGAATCGTAAACCTTTAGGTTTTGCTCAAGTTGCAATTACGATTGATAATTCTGATGCAAAATTAGCAATTGATTTTACTGAAGTAACAGTAGCTAGAAAGGTATATCGTTCAGGAGAAAGTGAGTATTCTATTAATGGCTCAACTTGTAGATTAAAAGATGTACAAGAGTTATTTTTCGATACTGGTATTGGTAGAGAAGGTTATTCAATCATTGGACAAGGTCAAGTAGACCAAATTGTAAATTCTAAACCAGAGGAACGAAGAGAACTCTTTGATGAAGCAGCTGGAATTGTAAAATATAAAAAAAGAAAAAATATTGCTGAGAAAAAACTAGACGAAAGTATGTTAAACCTCGACCGCGTTAATGACATTCTTGGCGAGATTGAACTTCAAGTTGGTCCCTTAAAGGAACAATCTGAAGTAGCAAAAAATTATCTTTTATATAAAGCAGAATTAAAACAATATGATATTGATATTTTTATACAAGAATATAGTAGAGTTAAGGAACAGGTTACTGCTCTAGAGGAAAAAGAACAAATCGTTGAATATGATTTAGCAACTACGAAAAAAGAATACGAACAGATAAAAGAACAACATGATTTATATCAACAAAAAAGTGAAGCTTTGGAAATTCGCTTACAAGAAATAAGAGAGAGCTTTTCGCATGATCAGATAGCAGTTGAAAAAGCCGAAGGTGAAATAAAAGTACTTAATGAACAAATTGCAGCTTTGAAGAATTCAGTAGAACAGTACAATCTGCGAATTGTTGAACTTCAAAAAGAAATTGAAGAAAAGAACATAGAGAAGGCCAAATTTATAAACGACAAATCCTTACTTGATGTTAAACTTGACGATCTTGTAAACAAACAAGATGAGATAGAGGAAACGCTGGAAGCAGTAGTAAATCGTATCTCTCAAAAAGAATCAGAAGCAAGTTTGAATCAAAGTAATATAATAGAATATTTAAACCAAAAATCAAGCGTTGATTCTAAGAAACAACGTTTTGAAGCTATGCGTGAACAAAGTAATATTAAGAAAACAGAACTAAATCAAAGACACTTAAAAAACAGAAGTGAAGTGGAACAACAAGAAAACTTAAAAAAACAATATTTTGATGAGATTGAGTTTTTAAATAAAAAAACAAATCAACTGATTGAATACAAGCAATTAAGCCAAGATGAAATTAATAAGATATTAAATAAATTGCAAGAAGAATCAAATAAACAAAATAAAACACAGCAACTATTTCATCAAATTAAGTCAACCCTCGAGGTAAAACAAGGGGTAGCTGAACATTATGATGGGTACAGTGATGCGATTCGTCAAATTATGAATAAAAAAACTACAACACCTGGAATAATTGGGGTGGTAGCTGATATCGTAAAAGTTGATAAGAAATATGAAATTGCAATTGAAACAGCTCTTGGTGGAAGTATACAAAATATCGTTACAGATAATGAAGCTACTGCAAAGCAATTAATTGAACACCTAAAGACGAACAAACTAGGTAGAGCAACATTTTTACCTTTGACTTCACTCACGAGTAGACCAAACGCGAATTCGGATGCTATTCTAAAAGAAAAAGGCGTCGTTGGAATGGCTAGTTCATTAATAGAATGCGAAGACAAATATAGAAATTTAGTGGAATCGTTAGTTGGTAGAGTAGTAGTTACCAATACGGTTGATGATGCGATTCTTTTGGCAAGAAAATTCAATCAAACTCTTAGAATCGTTACATTAGAAGGTGAATCTTTTAGCCCGGGTGGTGCAATCACAGGTGGTAATGTAAGACATAAGAATAACCTTTTAGGTAGAAAACGTGAAATAGAAGAATTAGAGGAACAATTAACAGGAATTACAAAAGAATTGTCCGATTATGAGAAATCAATAGAGAAGTTAAAGTATGAACAAAATGGTGTAGAAGAAAGAATAACTAAATTAGGATTAGAACAACAAGAAGTAGCGTTAAGTTTGAACTCTGCAAAAATGAATTATAAACAAGCTGAGAATCGTATTCTAGAGATTGCAGAAGCTAAGGAAGATATAATAAAAGAATTACACCAAATTGAGGACCAATTAAAAGACCTTAATACTGCGGAAAGTGGGCTTTCAGAACAACTTGGTGAGTTTAAAGGTAAGCAAGAAGAAGCAAATTTAAAGATTAAAGAACTGACTGAACTTATTCTAAAAGATAAAGAAGAAGAAAAAAAAGTCAGAGAAGTACTAAATAAAATTCGCATTGACGTATCTACTCTTGAGGCGGATGATGGTCATTTAATAGAAAATATTAAACGTTTGACTAGAGAAAAAGATAAAGTTTCAGAAGAAATATCAAAATTAAAGGTTAATATTAATTCAAATGCGGAAGATATTAATGTAAAACAACAGTGCATTGCTAATGTTACTTCTTCCGTTGATACAAGTAGAGAAACGATTGAAAACACTGCAAAAATAATTGAAACTCTTATAAAAGAAAAAGAAGAAATAAATAGTAAGCTCAAAGTTTTCTTTGAAAAGAGAGATGAACTAGGTAGTAAACAAACAAATTTAGATAAAGAATTATTCCGATTAACGACAGCCAAAGAAAAAAATGTCGAACAAAATGAACAAATAATAAACTATATGTGGGAAGAATATGAACTTACTTATAGTTCTGCAGCTGAGTTAAAGAGTGAAAATGAAACATCCTTAGTAACTTTAAGAAAAAGGATATCTGAGATTAAAGGGTTGATTAAAGAATTAGGAATTGTTAATGTTAATGCGATTGATGATTATAAAACTTTAAAAGAACGATATGAGCAAATGAGTGTTCAAAGACAAGATTTACTTCTTGCAAAAGAAAATTTACGAGAAATTATAGCAGAGCTTGACGAGGCTATGAGAAAACAATTCGCGGAGAGTTTTGCTAAGATTCAAGAACAATTCCAAGTTGTATTTAAGGAATTATTTGGAGGTGGTAAGGCCACTTTAGAATTAGTTGAAGGCGAAGATATTCTAGAAGCCGGTGTAAAGATTGTTGCACAACCACCAGGAAAAAAACTACAAAATATGGTACTCTTATCAGGTGGAGAAAAAGCATTTACTGCAATCGCACTTTTATTTGCAATTCAAGGGTTAAAACCATCTCCATTCTGCCTTCTTGATGAAATAGAAGCAGCCCTAGACGATGCGAATGTTACTCGTTTTGCAAATTACTTACATAAACTGACCAAAGAAACACAGTTTATTATAATTACCCATAGAAAAGGGACAATGGAATCTGCGGATGCGTTATATGGTATTACGATGCAAGAAAAAGGGATATCAACGCTAGTTTCTGTTAAACTAATCGCAAACGAATTAAATGATCAGATGAGTGTTGTATAGTATAAATAGTAGTACAAAAAAACTGAATTTAAATGAGTGTATACTTAAGATAGATTAAGGAGAATCGTATGGAAGATAGAAATAATGAGCAGGTGGAAGAGAAAAAGAAGAAAAAAGGTTTTTTTAGTAAGCTAGTGGAAGGGCTTACAAAGACTAGAAACAATATTGTTAAGGGTGTAGATAATGTTTTTAAAATGTTTACGAGTATAGATGAGGAATTTTATGAAGAGTTAGAAGAAACTTTGATTATGGCCGACCTTGGGGTTAAAACAACAACGTCAATAATCGAAAATTTAAAGATTAAAGTAAAAGAAAATAAAATTAAAGAACCGATGGAATGTAAACAATTATTAATTGATGAGATTAAGGCACAAATGAAGGTTGAATCAACTGCATATGAGTTTGAGAATAAGACATCTATTGTTTTAGTAATAGGTGTAAATGGTGTTGGTAAAACTACAACTATAGGTAAATTAGCTTCTCAATTAAAGCAACAAAGGAAAAAAGTTATTCTTGCAGCTGCTGATACATTTAGAGCCGCCGCAATTGATCAATTAACAGAATGGGCAAATAGAGCAAATGTTGAGATTATAGCACAACAAGAAAATTCTGATCCTGCTGCAGTAGTATATGATGCAGTAGCTGCAGCAAAAGCAAGAAAAGCCGATGTGCTTATTTGTGATACAGCTGGTAGACTTCATAATAAGAAAAACCTTATGGAAGAATTAAGAAAAATTGATAGAGTAATCACAAGAGAGTTTCCAGATGCCTATAGAGAGACATTAATCGTTCTTGATAGTACAACAGGTCAAAATGCTTTACAACAAGCGAAACAATTTAAAGAGATTGCAGATATCTCAGGAATTGTATTAACGAAACTAGATGGAACGGCAAAAGGTGGTATAGCAATCGCAATTCAAGCTGAACTTGGGATTCCTGTAAAATATATAGGAGTTGGTGAAGGAATTGACGACTTGCAAAAGTTTGATTCAGATGACTTTGTTAATGCTTTATTTGAAGTTAAGCAATCGTAAAATGAGATAGTAAAATTAGGAATTCTCAATAATTAGGAGAACAATATGGAACATACATTAAATATTTATCCGGAAGATAAAAAAGAATTATATAAGTTGTTAAAAAAACAAATGAAGTCAATTCTGGAAGATGAACACAATACAATTGCTAATTTAGCGAATAGTTCAGCTTTGATAAATGAAGCGCTTAAAGATATAAATTGGGTAGGGTTTTATTTGATGAATGATGGTGAATTATTACTTGGTCCCTTCCAAGGGAAAGTTGCCTGTGTTCATATACAAATTGGTAGAGGGGTATGTGGGACTTCTGCTTTTGAAAACAAAACACAACTCGTTAAAGACGTACATCAATTTCCAGGACATATAGCATGTGATTCTGCTTCGAATTCTGAGATAGTAGTGCCACTTCGACATGATGGCAAAGTGGTAGGGGTATTAGATATTGATAGTCCTTTATTATCGAGATTTGATGAAATTGATGCTGTGGAGCTTGAAGAATTGGTAAAGATTATTGAACAATCCTGCAATTGGAATTAATATATTTTAACTATCAATGAAAAGTACTTGACACATACATCTTTTTACGATAAAATACCACGTGTAAAGCAAAAATACTTTACAGGTGGTGTTTATATGAATATAGTAATTGAACAGTCTTTATTGTATGATTTTTATGGAGAGCTACTTACTGAAAAACAAAAAGAAATGTACGAGGATTATTTTTTTAATGACCTGTCACTTGGTGAAATTGCTGAAAGTGCCGGAATAAGTCGACAAGGCGTGCATGATACGATTAAGAGATGCAGCAAACAGTTGCAGAAGTACGAAGACAAATTACATTTAGTTGATCGATTTATGACAAGCCAAGAAGTGTTGTTGACGATTAATCAAGAATTAGAAAACATAATAAAAGATGAACAAAACAATACTGACAATATAATTGATAAAGTTATTGAACTGAAGTCAATAATAAATAATTTAGTTGAAAACCTTTAGTGAGAGCGAGGGATATTATGGCTTTTGAAAGTTTAAGTGATAAATTGCAAAGTATTTTTAAAGGCCTTAGAGGCAAAGGGCGTTTGACGGAAGCTGATGTTAAATTAGCCTTAAAAGAAGTAAAGATGGCTTTACTTGAAGCAGATGTTAACTTTAAGGTAGTTAAGAATTTCATAAATAGTGTACAAGAACGTGCAGTTGGACATGATGTTTTAGAAGGATTAAATCCTGCACAACAAGTAATAAAGGTTGTAAATGAGGAACTTGTAAAGTTACTCGGTGATTCAAATAGTGAGTTGACCTTTCGAAGCAATGGAATAACAGTCTATATGATGGTTGGGCTTCAAGGGGCAGGTAAAACAACAACTACGGCAAAACTTGCGGCAAAGCTTAAGAAAAAAGGCAAGAAACCACTACTAGCTGCTTGTGATATATATAGACCAGCGGCAATTAAGCAATTACAGGTGGTTGGTGAACAAGTTGGAGTTCCAGTATTTACTATGGGTGATAATCATAAACCAGTAAATATTGCAAAAGCTGCTTTCGAGCACGCTGAAAAAAATGGCAACGATGTTCTGTTTATTGATACAGCAGGACGATTGCATATAGATGAAGTAATGATGGATGAGCTAGTCGAGATCAAAAATGCTCTAAAACCACAAGAAATTTTATTGGTTGTAGATGCTATGACGGGTCAAGATGCAGTTACAGTATCAGAAACCTTTAATGAAAAGATTGGAATTGATGGCGTTATCGTAACTAAGCTTGATGGTGACACTAGAGGTGGAGCAGCATTATCAATTAAAGCTGTAACACAAAGACCAATTAAGTTTATTGGTATGGGTGAAAAACTAGATGAATTAGAACAGTTTTATCCTGATAGAATGGCCTCAAGAATACTTGGTATGGGTGATGTATTATCTCTCATAGAAAAAGCTCAAGAAGTGTTCGATGAGAAAAAAGCGAGTGAAATGGAAAAGAAATTCAGAAAAGCAGAATTTAACTTTGATGATTTCTTAGAACAAATGCAACAAGTTAAGAAAATGGGAAGCATTAGTTCAATCATGAAAATGATTCCTGGACTTGGCAATCAATTAAAAGATGTTGAGATTGATGATAAGGAGCTAGATAAAGTTGCAGCGATTATTCATTCAATGACAAAAGAAGAAAGAGCCAATCCGGATATATTAAATCCATCTAGAAAAAATCGCATTGCAAAGGGTTGCGGTAGACCAGTAACTGATGTAAATAAATTAGTTAAGCAATTTGAGAGCTCTAAGAAAATGATGAAACAAATGGCTGGTATGATGGGTGGTAAAGGTAAAAAGGGAATGAAATTTCCTTTTATGTAAAAGATAAAAAAGGAATTAATCTTCCTTTTATATAAATAATGATTTTATCAATAGGAGGTGAAAGTTATGGCAGTAAAGATGAGATTAAAAAGATTGGGACAAAAAAAGTCTCCTTTCTATAGAATAGTAGTTGCAGATTCAAGATCTCCAAGAGATGGTAAGTTTATCGAAGAAATTGGTACTTATGATCCTAAGACAGAACCAAGTACAATTAAATTTAATGAAGAACTTGCTACTAAATGGTTAGCAACAGGCGCTCAACCAACAGATATCGTTGCAAAGCTTCTTAAAAAAGCAGGTATTCAAAAATAATAATGTACTAAGTTTTAATATGGTACATTAACTAGTGGAGGGAATATGATGAAAGAGTTAATTGAAGTAATCGCAAAGTCACTAGTAGATTTCCCTGATCAAGTAAAAGTTACAGAGACCGAAAGTGAAAAGGGGATACTCTTAGAACTTAATGTTGCCCAAGAAGATGTGGGTAAGGTTATAGGTAAACAAGGTCGTATTGCTAAGGCAATTCGTACAGTTGTGAAAGCAGCTGCAACGCGTGACGACAAAAAAATTATTGTAGAAATACAACAATAAAAGTTAGGCTTGAAACTTATTGGTTTCAGGCTTTTTCTTAATAGAAAAGGGGTTATGAAATAATATGTCAGATAGATTGCAAGTGGGAGCAATTACAAGTACGCACGGTATAAAAGGTGAAGTTAAAGTATTTCCAACAACAGATGATCCTAAAAGATTTGATGCATTAAAGAATGTGATTTTAGAAACACCTACCGGAGATTTAAATCTAGAAATCGAAGGTGTAAAATATTTCAAACAATTTGTTATACTTAAATTTAAAAATTTAAATGATATTAATGAAATAGAAAAATATAAAGGTATGAAGCTCGTTGTAACTCGCGAAAATGCTGTTAAATTGAACAAGGACGAATATTTCGTTGCGGACATGCTAGGAGCAAAGGTTGTTACAGATGAAGATATGGAGTTTGGTACTCTTAATGATATAATATTTACTGGAGCAAATGATGTGTATGTAGTTATTACAAAAGAGGGTAAAGAAGTGTTAATCCCTGCGATTAAACAGTGTATCTTAAATGTTGATGTAGAAAATGCTGTAATAAAGGTACATTTGTTGGATGGATTAACTGATTAGTGAAAAGGAGGGTAGTGTAGTCGTATAAACTTAAATTATGATTATAGTGTCAAAAGTAAGTTTTACATAATCACACACTACAAATAGTGTTCGTTGAAACGTCGAGACACTATTTGTAGTGTGTGAAAGTAAAACTATATACTTTTGACATTATAATCAAGTATAAGACTACAAGAATTTATGAAATGTCATGTACTCACACTTTTTCCGGAAATGATGGAACAAGCTTTGAAAGCAAGTATATTAGGTAAAGCTCAAGATAAACAATTAATTAATTTGAACTTTATTAATATACGTGATTTTTCAAATAATAAATATTTGAAAGTTGATGATTACCCTTATGGTGGAGGAGCAGGAATGCTTATGCAAGCAGAACCTGTTTATAATGCTTTTAAGAGCATAAATACAGAAGGTAGTATTAAGCCTAGGGTAGTATACTTAACACCTCAAGGAAGGACATTTAATCAACATATTGCCCAGGAGTTTGCAAAAGAGGAAGAACTTGTACTGCTATGTGGTCACTATGAAGGAATAGATGAACGCGTATTAGAATTAATTGTAACAGACTATATTTCTATCGGTGATTATGTACTTACAGGAGGAGAACTAGCTGCGATGGTAGTAATTGATGCTATCTCAAGGCTTGTGCCTGGTGTATTGCATAATGATGACTCAGCAGAATTTGAATCATTTACAGATGGATTACTTGAGTATCCTCACTATACAAGACCAGTAGAATTTATGGGAAAGACTGTTCCAGATATTCTGCTTTCAGGTCATCATGCCAACATTGACAAATGGAGACGTGAGAAATCGATTGAAAGAACGGTTGAAAGGCGACCAGATTTGATTGAGAAGGCTGATTTGTCGGAGAAAGAAAGAAAAGAATTAAATTACGATACAATAGAATTTTGATTCAACACCCTGCGACATTCAAAAAAATATTTATTGCATTCTTTTGAATAGTATGATATATTTTATAGTTGTGAGAAGGATGGTCCTCTGCTACAGATCGTACTAAGAACGTCCATACAGAAAAGGAGAAATAAAATGAAAAACCAAATTATTCAAGACATTGAAACTGCTCAATTAAAGAGCGAAATCGCAGAATTTAACGTTGGTGATACAATTAAAGTATATGCTAAAGTTAGAGAAGGCGCTCGTGAAAGAATCCAGGTATTCGAAGGTGTTGTTTTAAAAAGACAAAACGGTAGTGCTAGAGAAACTTTTACAGTTAGAAAAGCTTCAAACGGCATTGGCGTAGAAAGAACTTGGCCATTACACACTCCTAACATCGATAAAATCGAAGTTATTAGACTTGGTAAAGTAAGACGTGCTAAACTTAACTACTTAAGAGATAGAGTAGGAAAGAGAGCAAAAGTTAAAGAAAGAGTTAGCAAAGCAAGGTAGTTATATAAAGGGACTGATAGGTAATATTAGTCCCTTTTTATTAAATGAAAGCTGGTGTATATATGTCAAGTGAGTTTGAAAAAGGTAATGAAGAGCTAGATAATACGAATGAAGAGAATAGCATAAATGAAGTAAATACGGAAAAGAAACCATCTCTTAAGAAAGAGCTTATTAGCCTTCTGATTGATTTGGCAATCGTTTTTGCAATTGTATTTATAGTGATTACTTTTGTAGGGATTAGAACTAGTGTAATAGGAAGATCAATGGCTCCTACTTTACAAAATAATGATCAACTCATAATTGATAAAATTTCATATAGATTTACAGAACCAAAGCGATTTGATATTATAGTTTTTCCTAGTGGAAAAGAAAAAGAACCAGGTGAAAAATATTATATTAAGAGAATTATAGGTTTACCTGGAGAAACCGTTCTAATAGATGACGGTAGTATTTATATTGATGGTGTATTGCTTGATGATCCATATGCTTATGGAGCGTATACTGAAAATAAATATTATACGGAAGCGAAGACGTTGGATAAGGATGAATATTTTGTTCTTGGAGATAATAGGGCAATAAGTCTTGATAGTAGATACTCGGATGTTGGAGCTGTTAAAAGAGACATTATAGTTGGAAAAGCAATTTTTAGACTATTTCCATTTAAGAACTTTGGTGGACTAAAATAATAGAAGAAAATAAGTGGGTGAGAGCTTCTCACCCATTAATTATAAAAGGCGGTGTAACATGAATTTTCAATGGTACCCAGGGCATATGAACAAAGCGAAAAGAATTATGCTAGAGGATATTAAGCTTATTGATATAGTTATAGAATTACTTGATGCAAGAATACCAATGAGTAGTAAAAATCCTGATATAGATACAATAGGAAAACAAAAACCTAGATTAATAGTACTGAATAAAGTAGATTTAGCGGATGACAGAGTAACGGAAGAATGGGTTAGATTTTATCAAAGCAAAGGGTTTTATGTTGTTAAGATTAATTCCAAAACAGGTTCTGGTATTAAGCAAATCAATACTGTTGTTTTAGAAGCTTGCAAAGAAAAAATAGAGAGAGATAGAAAGCGTGGAATACTTGCCAGACCAATCAGGGCGATGGTAGTTGGAATTCCTAACGTGGGTAAATCTACATTTATTAATAGTATTGCAGGGAAAGCTTCTGCGAAGACTGGTAATAAACCAGGTGTTACAAAAGGAAAGCAATGGATAAGATTAAATAAAAACGTTGAACTAATGGATACACCAGGGTTATTGTGGCCAAAATTTGAGGATCAATTAGTTGGTCTTAGATTAGCGTTTATTGGTTCTATTAAAGATGATTTATTAAATATGACGGAAGTTTGTCTTGAACTTATAAAATATTTATTAGTAGAATATAAAGGATTACTCAATAAAAGATATAATGCGGAAGAAGTAGAAAATAGTGTTCAAGTTTTAGAAAATATTGCGGAAAAACGTTTTTTTAGAAAAACAGGGAATGAACTTGATATTGATAAAGCAGCAGTAATGATATTAGATGAATATAGAAATGGTAAGATAGGGAAAGTATCTTTAGAAAAGGTTAATTATTTGGGGGAATAATATGAAAAGATTCTTTAAAGAGCTTGGCAGCTGGGTGTTCTTAATTGTAATTACGGTAGTAATTGCATTCGTAATTTCTTATTTTGTATTTGCATTTATGGTATTTGAAGGTTCTACGATGAGCCCGACCATTTCAAGTGGAGATGCACTCGTAATTAATAAAACAAGTTATAAGTTTGGAACTCCAGGAAGATTTGATATAATAGCTTTTAAATTAAAAGAGGGTAAAAAAAGCCTAGTCATAAGTAGAATTATTGGTTTGCCAGGTGAAACGGTTCAGATAATTGAGGGAGCCGTATATATCAATGGAGATAAATTAGAAGATGATTTATATGGTAATTCTCCAATTGTATTTGCGGGTACTGCAGATGAACCTATTCTTTTAGGAAAATCAGAATATTTTGTGTTGGGTGACAATAGAGGTAGTGGAGCAGATAGTAGATACATTGATATTGGTTATATTAAGAAAGAAAATATTGTAGGGAAACTTTGGATAAGAGCTTTTCCATTAGGTGATTTTGGAAATGTAGATAAGAAATAAAATTGTAGGATAAATAAGTTGAGAAGACTTGTTTATCCTTTTTATGTATATTTATCTATTTCTTCATCAATATACAAGTTTCGTTATTATAATGGTTAAAACACGCAAAATTCCCCTTTATCATGTCTATGTAAGATTAAGATAAAAGATTCATGTTTGATTGACACCTTATTTAGCCCATGCTATAATAATTGGAAAGAATTCACTTTATATATCAAATATAAGTGTTTATATTATAATAAATGAAAGAAGGTATAATAATGAATAGCGAATGGTCGTTAGATATTTTTTACACTAGTTATCAAGATCCTAAGTTTACGGAAGATTTCAAAAGGTATGATGAATCAATTGTAAAGATTAAAGAATATGTTTCGAAATTGAGTAACATTGATAAAGAAGAAGCCCTTGTTACGATTTTAGGTTTATTAGAAGAACATATAATAATTGAAAGTAATTTAGGCTCATATATTGCTCTAAGACAAAGCACAAACACTTCTGATACAGAAACTGTAAGTAATATGAGCGTGTTAGAAAAAAAATCAACTGAATTATCAAAAGAAATGGCAATGATTGATAAATACATTGCTAGTGTAGAGAATTTAGATGAGTTAATTGAAAAGAATGAAAAGTTAAAAGGTTATAGCTTTTTACTAAAAACAACAAAAGAAAATGCAAAATATTTCTTAAGTGATGATGTTGAAGAAGTGATTGCTAAAATGAATTTATCTGCAGGTAGTGCTTGGGGAAATCTTCAAGAGTATTTAACATCGACTTTAGAAGTTGATTATAATGGAGAAAAGACAACTTTATCAGGAATTAGAAATCTAGCATATGACAATGATGCAAATGTTAGAAAAGAAGCATACTATGCTGAATTAGCTGGATATGATAAGATAAAAGATTCCGTTGCCTTTGCAATCAATAACATTAAAAAACAAGTAAATACTATTTCGGATTTAAGAGGATATGAATCACCACTTCATATGACATTAAGACAAGCAAGAATGTCGAAAGAAACACTAGACGCAATGATTATTGCCATGAAAGAATATTTCCCTAAATTCCAAGAGTATTTAAAGAGAAAAGCTGAATTATTAGGGCACAAAAATGGTTTGCCTTGGTATGATTTATTTGCTTTATTAGGTGAGAATAATAGAAAGTTTACAACAGAAGAAGCAAAAGATTATCTTATCAATCATTTCAAGGGTTTTGCAGATGATTTAGCCGAAATGGTAGAAGAAGCATTTGATAATTCATGGATTGATTTCTTCCCTCACAAAGGTAAAGTAGGTGGAGCTTTCTGTGCAAATTTACCACATTTAAAACAAAGTAGAGTACTTTCTAATTTTGAAGGTTCATTAAGTGATGTTGTGACATTAGCACACGAACTAGGTCATGCTTATCACGGACTAAATATCCAAGACCACTTACCACTTAATTATGAATATTCAATGCCAGTTGCTGAAACAGCATCAACTTTTAATGAAACAGTTATTATGACTGCAGCGATTGAAGAAGCAAAAGGTAAAGATAAGATGGTATTAATTGAAAGCCAACTACAAGATGTAACACAAATTATTTGTGACATATATTCAAGATATTTATTTGAAAGTGATACATCCATTTATGTGGTTATGTAAGGGACATTATTATTCATCAAGTTTAAGCTTCTATAACTTCCCATATGCTTTTGGTGGATTATTTGCAAGGGGATTGTATGCATTATATCAAAAAGAAGGCAAAGATTTCTTGCCTAAATATAGAAGTTTATTACATGCTACAACAGTTAATACAGTTGAAGATGTAGCGAAGATGGCAGGAATAGATTTAACAAAACCTGACTTCTGGAGAGAAAGTCTTCAATCGTTCTCTGATCAAATTGATCAATTTATAGAATTATCTAAATAAGTTGCGGATATCGTGTAATGAGGAGTTATCTTCATACACGATATTTTTAAATAATAAGGAGGATGATAATATGAACTTACCTAAGATGATATTGTTTGATTATGGGCAAACACTAATTTCAGAAAGTAAATTTAATGGGGTGGCGGGTACAAATGCAGTTCTTAGATATGCAACCAAAAATCCCAATAATATCTCTGCTGAGCAAATACAGGCTTTTGCAAATGAATTAAATAATGATATTGGTCGATATAAACCAGATGTAAGAAATGCAATCAATATAGAGATACATAATCATATTTTTCAAAACTATCTTTATGAATATTTTGATATTGAAATTGGTCTCACGCATTTTGAACTTGAAAAGGTGTTTTGGGACAATGCTTCACCTGGGGTAATTACAGAGAATATTCAATTACTTTTATCTTATCTAAAGGAAACAGGAATTAGAAGTGGTGTGATTAGCAACATTTCTTATAGTGGAGAAACATTGGCTAATAGGATTCAATTAATGTTACCAGAGAATGAGTTTGAATTTATTTTAGCTACTAGTGAATATGTATTTCGGAAACCACACAATAGAATATTTGAACTTGGATTAAGAAAAGCTAAGTTAAAACCAGAAGATGTTTGGTATTGCGGAGATAGTACGTATTTCGATATTGAAGGAGCTTCAAATTCAGGTATTCAACCGGTATGGTATACAGGTGCACTTGAGAGTGATAATAAAATTGAACCGGTAAAGGGTACTATTATTATAAAAGAATGGTTAGAATTGGTTGAGATACTTAAGAAAACAAAAGAAACCTAGGAGGAATTGAAGTGAATATTCTTGTGAGCGCATGTTTGCTAGGTGTGAATTGTAGATACGATGGAAAAAATAATTTAAAAGAAGATCTCATACAGCTTGGTAAAGAGCATACTTTAATTCCAGTATGTCCTGAACAATTAGGTGGATTACCAACCCCTAGAATTCCAGTAGAGATTATTAATGATAAAATGATAAATAAAGATGGGAAAGATGTCACCAAAGAATTTAATAAGGGTGCATACGAAACATTAGAATTAGCAAAGTTATATAATTGTAAATTAGCAATTCTTAAAGAAAACAGCCCTTCATGTGGAAGTGGGATTATATATGATGGAACATTTTCAGGTAGGTTAACTACTGGGAATGGGGTTACAGCAGAACTTCTAAAAAAAGAAGGTATTAAGGTTTTTGGAGAATCATTTTACAAAGAAATAGCACAGAAATCTTAAGTAAGTTTCTGTGCTGATTTTTATTTAATTATATTAATTGTATTCTCTTTTCTAAGCGGGGCTTTTGGAACCTGACCGTCAATAAAGCCTACTGATGATGCGCCGCAAATCTTATGATCAATAGGAAGGCCTATATGAAATAGAAATTCTCTTACTTTAATATTATCATTTAACCAAGATAGTTGATTAATCCAACATGTTCCTAAATCAATAGAATTTGCAGTTAAGAAAATGTTTTGCAAAGCAACCGAACAATCGGCTACGGCATTAGGATAATTATTAACATTTGACGCTATGATTAGTGTTGGTGCATTGTAATAGAAATTATAATTTTCATTTTCTGCTTTTTTCTTGGCAGCTTTTCTTGCAGGATAATCATTTTCGTTAACTTCACTTTCTAGAAAGGCTTCTCTAACAATAATATTTAATTGTTGTAGGACAGCTTTATTTTGAATAACAGTAAATAGCCAAGATTGATTATTGCTTCCGCTTGGCGCATAGATTGCAGCCTCTAATAACATATTTAAACTCTCATCATTTATCTGTTTATCCATATACTTTCGAATACTACGTCTAGATTTTATATTCTCTAAAATTAATTTTTCCATTTAGTCTCCTCATTATTAATTCACATCGGTGGTTTCTTTTTTGTTAATTATATTATTTATAAGTTTATAAATCAAGGTAGTATTATTATAATCCTTCGTTAGTTTGTAATCTTTCAAGATTATTTTATTTATAATAAATTATTGAATTAGAAATTATAAATTGGTTTTTCAAGAAGTAAAATTTATGAAGTAATTATTTATGAAGTAATTATTAGTTGAAAATACATTATATTAACCGTATAATATTAATAACAAAAACATGAAAGAAGAGGACCTTCCCCATTGTATCAAAGTGATACAAAAAGAACCGTCCCCATTGTATCACTTGAAAAGAGGACAAAAATGGCGAGAGCATTAAACCAGATAAAGAATGAATTCCAAGATGCAACGATAGATGATTTACCAAAAATAATTAATCTTTACGAAAGTGACGATAGAATAGGTGTATATAAGTTTGTTCAACAAGCAAGGAAAAGAATTCTAAGTTATGAAACAGAAATATTAAGACTAGATACTATGCTTGAATTTGAACGATTATATTCGGATTATGATTATATTTGTGGGATTGATGAAGTTGGACGAGGACCGTTTGCGGGCCCAGTCGTTGCTGCTGCTGTGATTTTACCAAAAGATTTGAAAATTCTTAGATTAAATGACTCGAAACAGCTTTCAGCAAAAGTACGAGAAGAATTGTTTGATGAGATAACTCAAAAAGCAATAGCCTATGGGATAGGGATTGTTTCACCAGAGGTTATAGATGAAATTAATATCCTTCAAGCAACCTATGAGGCAATGAGAAAGGCAATAAATAATTTATCTATTAAACCTGACCTTCTATTGAATGATGCCGTTACAATTCCAGGGGTAACTATAAAACAAATTAATATTATTCATGGGGATGCACGGAGTTTATCCATATCTGCTGCCAGTGTAATTGCAAAAGTGACGAGGGATAGGATGATGGAACAATATGCAATGCTTTATCCAGAATATAGTTTTGATAAAAATATGGGATATGGAACAGATACCCATAGAACTGCGTTAAAGGAATTTGGAGCGACACCAATACATAGACAATCATTTATCAAGAACTGGCTATAAAACAGCCTTAAAATGGCAAGGAGGGGATTTAAATGCAGGTATCAGATAATAAAGTTACTTCAAGGTCAGTAACACCTACCACCGAAGTAAGTCAAGTGAAACAAATAGCACAATTACAAACTGATATTAGAAATCTCAAAGAAGGCCACGTATTTGAAGGTGAAGTAAAAGATATTAGAAGAGATCAAGTTACAATCGAACTTATCACAAAACAATTGCTAATTGCAAAGCTTTTGGATAATGTTGAATTAACAATAGGACAGAGATTGAATTTCTTAATAAGAGAAAATACCGGAGAGCAAATTACATTAAAACCGATCCATACAGATAAAAACCCATTGACCCAAGATGCCACATTGATAAAAGCACTACAAGCTGCAAATTTACCTATTAATTCAAAGACGATTGAACTTGTAAAGGAATTAATGAAGCAACAAATGCCAATAGACAAACAAAGTTTGCAGAGAATTACCACACAACTATTAGCGAACGGTAATGCAGATATTGAAACAATTGTAATGATGAATAAACATAACATTGCAGCTACCAAAGAAAACATTCAGCAATTTATGAATTATAAGAATTATGAGCATAGAATTTCCAATGAGATTGAATCTATGGCAAAGCAAATTACGGAAGAACTAACAAATTTATTAGATAGTAAAGATATATCAAAAGCTGCGGATTTAAATAATAAGCTTACAAATATATTTACATCAGAAAATAATTCGGTAGTATCAAATAAATTCGATATCGAACATAGTTTGACGAAAGCAGAAATAACGAAATTAATTGATAATATCGAAAAGTTGAATTTACCAGAGGACCTTAAGGAGACTTTAAAGCTTATTTCAAAAGGTGAACATGCAGGTTCAATAGAAAAACAAATGCAACCTATGAATTTTGAGGAAGGTGTACCAGATAATAAAACCTTAGCTTCAAAATCAGAGTTAACACAATCAAGGACAGATGGGCTTCCACAGGAGATGAAAGATTTATTAAGTAAATCTAATTTATCTACAGGACGCTTAATGCAAGCAATTAATAACGCCATAAAAGAACTAGTAACAAAAGATAGTTCAGAAATTAAACAAGATATAAAGCAACTTCTTAACAGTACAGAATATAAAAAACTTATGGCAGAGCATATAAAAAATCAATTATTTCTTGAACCTGGAGAAGTAGCAAAAGAAAATGCGGTAGCAAAATTATACGATAAGTTAGAAACAGAACTCAAACAAGTAAGAACTGTGTTAGAAGAAACGACTAATCTTGATAGTAAACTACTAGCAACAACAAAGGGTCTACAAGAAAATATTGAATTTATGCGAAATTTGAACGACGTATTTACCTATATTCAAATACCATTAAAATTAAAGAATCAAAATGCAAGCAGTGAATTATATGTATTTACGGATAAAGAAGAAATAAAGAAGAATAAAGGTAATATAAGTGCACTATTGCATTTAGATTTAGCGAATCTTGGGATATTAGATATATATATTAATAAACAAGAAAAGAATATACAAAGTCAATTTTACTGTGATGATGAAGTTATTAGAGAAGCTTTAGAGAAAAATATAAGTAAATTAATTGCACCACTTGAGGGAAAAGGCTACAATATCTATACACAGATAGCGAAAAGAGAAGAAAAAGTTGAATTTGTAAAAGATTTTATTAATATAGGCGGAGAACAACTGTCACTCAAGAGATATTCATTTGATGTAAGGGCGTGATTGAATGGAAAAGAATAAAAAAGTAGCTGCTATTAAATATGAGTTAGAAGATTCTGCGCCTAAAGTTATTGCTAAGGGGACAGGTTTTGTTGCGGAGAAGATACTTATAGAGGCTGGGAAAGCAGATATTCCAGTCTACAAAGACGCAGCTCTCGTTGAATCACTTACTAAAATAGAACTAGGAGATAACATCCCTCAGGAATTATATGAAGTAGTGGCCGAAATACTTGTTTTCGTAGATGATATGGACAAGTTATATAGGAAGCTAAATGTTAAATAACAGGGAACTTGGAGCTAAATACGAACAGATGGCAATATCGTATTTAGAGGGGATTGGAATGAAGATTATCTGCAAAAATTTTAGATGTAAAATTGGTGAAATCGATATCATTGCATTAGATGAACATTATACTGTTTTTATCGAGGTTAAATATCGAACTGATCTTAAAAAAGGTGATCCGTCAGAAGCAATAAATTATTTTAAACAAAGAATAATCTCAAAAGTTGCGAGCTTTTATTTGTTAAAGAACAAACTTTCCGAATATACACCTTGTCGTTTTGATGCGATTGTAATTTTAAAGGATCAAATAAGGCATATTAAAAATGCATTTGATGCAGTATAATGGCGACGTTATAGCAATAAAAATAAATTGAATAATTATTATAAATAATAAAATATGTAACATACTTTTTAATGAATAATGTGATACACTATGTATTATTGTAATAAAGTATTTTTTTGATTGGAGAATATATGAATTCAAATGTTTTTGATATTAATGAAGACACACCTCAATTGATAAGATTTAAAATGCTTGAGGATATATCTTTTATTAATCATTGCTTTTCTACTAGACTTGGTGGTGTAAGTGACGGGATATACAAAAGTCTGAATCTCGGCTTTGATAGAGGTGACGAGAAAGAAAATGTATTGGTGAATTTCCATATAATATGTGATAAAATGGGAGTTGATATAAATTCTACGGTTCATTCTGCTCAAGTTCATGATGATAAAATATATGTAGTTGATTTAGAAGATAAGGGAAAGGGAATAATTAGAGAAAGCGATATAATAGGTTATGATGGGTTAATTACGAATATTGCAGGAGTAACCTTAGTACGATCTTTTGCTGACTGTGTTCCTTTGTATTTTATAGATATTAAGAATAAAGCAATTGGGCTAACTCATTCTGGATGGAAGGGTACCGTAAAGAAAATTGGTCAAAAGACATTGGAAGCAATGAAGGTGAACTTTGGAACAAACCCCAGTGATGTGATCGCTGCAATTGGTCCTTCTATATGCCAAGATTGCTATGAAGTGAGCCAAGATGTAATCAATGAATTTCGCCTTAATTTTCGTTTGGAAGAAATGAATAAAATAGCGATAGCAAAAGATAATGATAAGTATCAACTGAATTTACAAGAGGCAAATAAAATAACACTAGAAAACGCTGGAATTAAAAGTGAGAACATAGCAATAACTGATTTATGCACGAGTTGTAATAATGAATTTTTCCATTCACATAGAGCCTCAAAAGGACAACGTGGCGGACTGGTTGCAATGCTCGCTATAAAGGAGTAGACATGAAAAAAAAGGAACATTTGATAGTAGCTGTTGAAGCAGGAAGTATCGCAGAAGAGCTGGAAATAATGGTTGGAGATAGTCTGATATCAATTAATAATGAGCCAATTGAAGATATATTTGACTTTCATTATAGTGAAAAGTCAGAGTATCTAGAGCTTACAATAAAATCAAAAGATGGTGAAATTTGGGTTGCTGAAGTAGACAAGGATGAAGATGAAAATATTGGACTTACATTTGAGTCTAGTCTAATGGATGAATATCGTTCATGCAGAAATAATTGTGTATTTTGCTTTATTGATCAGATGCCACAAGGTATGAGAGAAACATTGTATTTTAAAGATGATGATACGAGACTTTCTTTTTTACAAGGAAACTATGTAACACTCACGAATATGAATGAACAAGAAATTGAAAGAATAATAAAATATAGATTATCTCCAATTAATTTATCTGTTCATACTACAAATTTAGAATTAAGAAAACAAATGCTAAATAATAGATTTGCGGATAAAATATTAGAATATACGCAAAAACTATATGATGCAGATATAACAATGAATGCCCAAATCGTTTTATGCAAAGGGCACAATGATGGAGCCGAATTAGAGAAAACAATAAAAGACTTATCAAACTTTGCCCCACAGATGCAAAGCTTATCGATTGTTCCAGTGGGACTTACTAAATATAGAGAAGGGTTAGCAAAACTTGAACCATTTAGTAAAGACGATGCATTAGATATCGTAAATTTAGTTGAAAAATATCAGCAAAAGATATTAGATGAAAAAGGGACACATTTTGTACATGCTTCAGATGAATTTTATATCTTAGCAGGTAAATCTATGCCAAATGAAGATACTTATGATGGCTATTTACAACTAGAAAATGGTGTTGGAATGACAAGACTATTTGTTGATGAGTTTATCGAAAGAATGGAAGAATGTAAGGGTAGTGATATTTGTATTAAGAAATCATTGGTAACAGGGATGCTTTTTTACCCTACTTTACTTGGTTTAGTTAATAAATTAAAAGAAAAATTCCCGAATTTAGATTTAACGATTTATCCAATAAGAAATGACTTTTTTGGTGAACGAATTACCGTTACGGGATTAATAACAGGACAAGATATAATTAATCAATTAAAAGGCAAGGATCTTGGTGATACATTATTACTTCCAAATAGTCTTTTGAGATCTGGAGAAACAGTTTTACTGGATGATATTACCGTAGATGATATTGAAAAAGCTTTACAAGTCGCGGTTTCTATTGTAAAATCAAACGGATGTGAAGTAGTCGATACAATATTGAATAAGGAGGTAACAAGATGAGTAAACCAATAGTTGCGATAGTTGGAAGGCCTAATGTAGGTAAATCAACATTGTTTAATGTATTAGCGGGCGGAATGATTTCTATTGTAAAAGATACTCCTGGTGTAACTAGGGATAGAATATATGCAGATGTAACATGGTTAGATAAAAAATTCACCTTAATTGATACGGGAGGAATTGAACCAGATAGTGGCGATATTATGTTGTCAAGTATGAGAGCACAAGCTGAAATCGCAATTGAAACAGCGGATGTTATTATGTTCATGGTTGATGTTAGACAAGGATTAGTAGATGCAGATTTCAAAGTAGCGGATATGCTTAGAAAATCTAAAAAACCAATTGTTTTAGTAGTAAACAAGGTAGATAATTTTGATACTTTAGGTATGGATGCTTTTGAATTCTATAATTTAGGAATAGGTGAACCAAATTCAATTTCATCTAGTTCAAAAACTGGTATTGGTGATTTATTAGATAAAGTAACGGAACATTTTGGCGAAGCTGGGTTGAATGAAGAAGAAGATGAGAGACCTAAAATTGCTATAATTGGTAAACCTAATGTTGGAAAATCTTCAATCGTAAATAAATTACTTGGTGAAGAAAGAGTTATAGTATCAAGCATTGCGGGTACTACAAGAGATGCAATTGACACAACGGTAACTTATAATGGAGAAGAATATATATTTATAGATACCGCAGGTCTTAGAAGAAAAAACAAAATTAAAGACGATCTAGAAAAATATAGTATAGTTCGTACAATTGCAGCGGTTGAACGTGCTGACGTTGTAGTTATTGTAATAGATGCAACTGAAGGCGTTACAGAGCAAGATGCAAAGATTGCAGGTATCGCTCATGAACGAGGAAAAGGTGCAATTATTGCAATAAATAAATGGGATGCAATCGAAAAAGATGACAAAACAATATATAGATTTGCTGAAGATGTAAGCAAAACACTAGCTTATATGCCTTATGCTGAGAAAATATTTATTTCTGCATTAACAGGACAACGACTTAACAAATTATTTGACTTAATTGAACAAGTAATTCAAAGTCATTGCTTAAGAATTGGAACAGGTGTGTTAAATGATATTTTAGCGGAAGCAGTAGCACTTAACCAACCACCTTCTGATAAAGGTAGAAGATTGAAATTGTATTATATGACACAAGTTGCAGTGAAACCACCGACTTTTGTTATATTTGTTAATGATAAAGAATTAATGCATTTTTCATATACTAGATATATTGAGAATAAAATTAGGGAAGCTTTTGGATTCAAAGGTACTCCTCTTAAATTTATAACAAGAGAAAGAAAGGAAAAAGAATAATGGAATTGTTATATAGGGTTCTTGCAGCATTAATTGGCTATGCGTTTGGTTGTTTACAAACGTCATACATAATAGGTAAGTTGTTCTATAAAATCGATATAAGACAGCATGGAAGTGGTAATGCAGGAGCAACAAATGCTGTAAGAGTAATGGGCAAGAAATTCGGCGCAATAACTTTTGTATGTGATATTCTAAAAGGGTTATTTGCTGTATTATTATGTGCATTAATCTTCTCTAAATTAGATACGGGTATTTCCTTAGATACACTAAAAATATATACGGCTATTGGTGCGATGGCTGGGCATACCTATCCATTTTTTCTTAAATTCAAAGGTGGTAAAGGTGTTAGTACAATGGGCGGATCAATGTGGGGCTTTAATGCTGCCATTGGTTGGTCAGGAGCTGCAATATTTTTCCTGCTTATATTTTTGACTAAATATGTTTCGGTTGGTTCAATAGCACTTGCAATATTTTATGGTATCACAATTTCTATATTTTATAGCAATAACCTAGAGGTATGTATAATTGCTGCTTTAATAGCAATATTAGTTATATATAATCATAGAGCAAATATAGTGCGATTGTATAGAGGAAAAGAGAATAAGTTTAGTCTCAGCAAAAAATAAATTAAGGTGGTGTAGCAATGGAAAATATTACTATAATAGGTGGTGGAAGTTGGGGAACAGCTTTAGCTGTTACGCTTCAAGGAAATGGTCACTTAGTAAAAATATGGTCAATAATGCAAGACGAAGTTGATCTAATAAATTCTACTCATGAAAACAAAGATAAGTTACCAGGGGTTATAATTCCAAACGAAATCGTAGCGACTACAAATATTGAAGAAGCAGTTACAACTTCGTCAATATTAGTCTTTGCGGTACCTTCAATCTTTGTTAGAAGTACAGCTAAATTAGTAAAACCTTTTATAACAGCAGAACATATTGTTGTGAATGTAGCAAAAGGTATAGAAGAATCAACTACCCTTACATTAACTGAAATATTAGAAGAAGTTTTGGAAATACCAAATATTGCGGTTCTTTCTGGACCAAGTCATGCAGAAGAAGTAGGTAAGAAAATACCAACGACTTGTGTAGTTGGTGCTAGTAAAAAAGTTATTGCAGAAAGAATTCAAAACACATTTATGAATCAGAACTTTAGAATATATACTAGCCCAGATGTAATAGGAATTGAAGTTGGTGGAGCCTTAAAGAATGTAATTGCACTTGCAGCTGGAATCTCAGATGGTCTCGGTTTTGGAGATAATACAAAAGCCGCATTAATGACAAGAGGTATGCATGAAATAAGCTCACTTGGAATGGCAATGGGTGGAAGCATTTATACATTTGCTGGATTATCCGGTATTGGAGATTTAATCGTTACTTGTACAAGTATGCATAGTAGAAATAGACGCTGTGGTATATTATTAGGTAAAGGATATACACTAGCTGAAGCAACGAAAGAAGTTCAGATGGTAGTAGAAGGTGTACATTCAGCAAAGGCAGCAAAAGCACTTGCAGAAAAATACAACATAAGAATGCCAATAATTGAAGAAGTGTGTAAGGTTTTATTTGAAGATAAATCACCAAAAGAAGCGGTTTTAAATTTAATGTTACGTGATAAAAAAATTGAACACGCAGATATTGAGTGGGAAGAAAATGTTATGTGGAGCTAATAGCTCCACTTTTTTTTGTGCAAAAATACGATTATTTGAGTTGGGATATTATTAATAAAGTTTATCTTATAGCATCGCATACTATTGAAATACAACAAAATAAATTAATAAAAAAATGGAAAAGTGTCACAAATATGTTACGATAACAGTTATATAAGTGAGAATTATAATTCTAGAAATTAAAATAAATAACAAAGGAGAACTTAATATGGATAGTGATCAGATTGAGGATATATTAGAAATTGTTAGAAATGGCAACAAGCAGGAATATAGTAAAATTGTGGTGAATTTTCAAAAGCAGTTATTTTACTATGTATTCTGCATTGTCAATAATACTCAAGATGCAGAGGACATTTTACAAGAGACTTTTGTTATTGCATTTAATAAACTTAATCAATATAGACGTCATACATCATTTTCTGCATGGTTATATAGAATTGCGAAAAACTTATCTCTTGATACTCTTAAAAAGAGAAAAAAGATTATTCCCTATGAACGTGATGAAATGGAGAATATGATTGAGAATTGCTCTTTAACTGTAACTACCAATGAAGGTTATGATGAAAAGGTTTCAGAGGTTCTAAAGAGATTGACTTTTGATGAGAAAAATATTCTCTTGCTAAGGATTCATCAAGAAAAAACTTATGAAGAGATAGCTTTAATTATCAACAAAGGGCAAAGTACAACTAGAAAACAATATGAACGAGCGAAAAAGAAATTTATAAAATTGTATGACCAAATAGATAAGGAGGAATGGACATATGGAGATGGAAAACAAATTAAAAGTGCATTATGATAATCTAATTAATGATTTAGAAATAGATATAGATATTGAAGATGGAGTAATGTCAAAGATTATGCTACCTAAGAAAAGAATCATTCAAAAGAAAATATTAGTCTTTGCTGCGGTCATTTCAATACTGATCATCAGTACTGGGCTCGTTTTTGGAGCGGAGATTAGGAAATTGTTTAAAGAGAATGATTTTATGAATGATAAAGGCGAGGTTGAATGGTCTCTAAAAACCGAAGATGAAGACCTAACCTTTAATGAAAGAGCAGATGAAGTGTATAAAACGTTAGATTTAGCGGAAGGAGAAGCAGTTGCTATCTATGTAGTTAATGACAATCCGAATAATAGTATTGTATGTATGCAGGAGCCCTCAACGATTAATGATAATGAGCTTATGAATACATTTCACATTGGTTTGCTCGATATAACAATCGAAAATGAAATACTTCAAAAATATCAATTTGAAAATGGCGTAGTTTCGTATCAAATATTAGGTGATAATTTATATTATGGAGATTTTAAAGAGGAAGCGAGTGAAACAGGCAGTGAATTTATCGTAAAAGAGATAGAGGTCTCTACAGACATTTCATCGATTTCATGGGATTACTTTGAAAATGGTGAAATTACTGATCAGCCAGCTGTTTCTGTTCTAATTGGTGAATGGAAAGGAAATGAGATTATACAATTCGAAGATGAATTTGATGTTACAAAAGGTTCTGAAAGCATAATGATCGCCGGATCTGAGGTACTCTATGAGTATCGAACCGATTTCAAACAAATAACTTGGTTAAGTGGAGAATGTTTATTCCGCATTCATTCATATAATTTAGATATGGCCAAGGAAGAACTTATTCAAATTGCAGAGCAAATTAAGCTAAGAAACTGTAATTAGAAGAAATATGGTTAATTATATTTAATTTAATAATAAAAAAACGCAGATATTACTTGAAATAATTAAGAAAATATGGTCGCAGATAATCAATGAGCTGGAATGTGTTGGTTGTTTTTGCGACCATTCAATTTGGTTATTAAATGCGATGATATTTAATTAAAAAAAGATGCAAAATTCACTTTATTTTATTTTCCTATTGACAAACAAATAAATATATTATATTATCAATATCAAGAAATGCAACGATGTCGGAAAGTAAATAATAGACTGCTTTACAGAGAGAAACACATTTGCTGAAAGTGTTTTATAGTAAGTATTATCGAAGTTCCCGATTGAGCAGACAGGTTGAATTAAGTAGGCTTGTACGGAAGTCCACCGTTAGGAGGACCGGATATTATTATGTATCCTATGAGAGCGCTTTAAGCGAATTTGGGTGGTACCGCGAGTAATCCTCGTCCCATATGTAGGGAT
This sequence comes from Clostridiales bacterium, assembly GCA_029256575.1. GTDB lineage: Bacteria > Bacillota > Clostridia > Lachnospirales > JAQSXR01 > JAQSXR01. The sequence continues at coordinate 127,659 of JAQSXR010000003.1, forward strand.
GGAGGCTTTTTTTATATAAAAAATGACCTTGTCTCTATGACAGGGTTTTATTATTATAAACCCATTATAGTGAAAACCAAAAAATTATATGGAGGAAATGAATATGATAATTGTAATCAAAAAAAATGCAAACAAAGAAGAAGTTGAGAAGTTAATAAAAAGGTTGAGTATATATGATGTTACGATAACTCCTATTGAAGGTCAAGAAAATACCGTGTTAGGTATTGTAGGTGATACATCTGCAATTGACAAAGAAGCCATTTCAATTAATAATTGCGTGGAAAAGGTTCTCAAGGTTCAAGAACCATATAAGAAAGCAAATAGAAAATTTCATCCAGAAGATACAATTATTAATGCAAATGGTGTTATTTTCGGTGGGAAAAAGATTCCGATTCTAGCAGGACCTTGTTCCGTAGAGAGTGAAGAACAAATTATTGGAATCGCAAAAGCAGTTCAAAAAAGTGGTGCAACTATGCTAAGAGGTGGAGCTTTTAAACCAAGATCATCACCTTATTCATTCCAAGGACTCAGAGCAGAAGGATTAACTCTTTTGGATGAAGCGAGACGTGTAACAGGGCTACCAATCATTAGTGAAATTACAAATGTAGAATTGGTTGATTTGTTTAATGAATCCGTTGACATTATCCAAGTTGGTGCAAGAAATATGCAAAACTTTGAATTACTTAAATTATTAGGTCAAACGAAAAAACCAATATTATTAAAAAGAGGTTTTAGCAATACGATAGAAGAATTATTAATGAGTGCAGAATATATAATGAGTGGCGGAAATGAAAATGTAATTCTTTGTGAAAGAGGTATTCGTACATTTGAAACATTCACTCGTAATACATTGGATTTAAGTGCAGTACCTGCATTAAAACGTATAAGTCATTTACCTGTAGTTATTGACCCAAGTCACGCGGCCGGTATTAACTGGATGGTTGAGTCTTTAGCAAAAGCAGCGGTAGCAGTTGGTGCAGATGGTCTAATAATTGAAGTTCATAATGATCCTGCGAATGCATTATCAGATGGGGCACAATCATTACTACCATCACAATTTGATGATTTAATGACAAAACTAAAAGCGGTTGCAGTAGCGGTAGACAGAGAAATATAATCCATTGGGGGTATTTTATGGAAACAATTATTAAACCATTTAAAATTAATAAGGAAATAGTGGCGATACCCTCAAAAAGTGTATTACACAGGCAATTAATTTTAGGAATGTTAAGTAGAGGGATCGTTACTATTGAAAATATTGTCTATTCAAAAGACGTCTTGGCTACCGTAGGTATTTTAAGAAACTTAGGTGTTTTGGTAAATACAAATGAAAATAACATTGAAATTGATTCAAGTAATCTATCCATTCCTGAATTAGAACTCTTTGCAAATGAAAGTGGATCAACGTTAAGATTTATGATTCCGGTTGTAGCATCCCTAGGATTTGATGCCACTTTTACAGGGGGTGGGAGATTACCAGAAAGACCAATGGAAGCTTATTTAGAGGTTTTGCCTCAAAAAGGTGTTACAATGAACTATTGTGATAATTTCCTCCCTCTAACTATTTCAGGGAAACTTCAAAGCGGCTTGTATGAATTAAGAGGAGATATCTCGAGTCAATATATATCGGGACTACTCATGGCCCTAGCTAATCTAGAAGAAGATAGTGAAATTGTTATTACAACTAAATTAGAATCAAAGCCTTATGTCGATATTACAATTGAAGTACTAAAAGAGTTCGGTGTAAATATCGTAGAAGAAGAGAATAAATATTATATTTCAGGTAGTAATAATTTTGAGCATGGTAACTACTTTTGTGAAGGGGATTATTCTCAAGCTGCTTTTTTCCTAGTTGCAGGAGCAATTGGTGGACAGGTTAAAGTGAAGGGTCTAAAGAACAATTCTACCCAAGGTGATAAAGCGATAATAGATTTGCTGAAGTCTATGGGTGCAGACATTGAGATCTCTGATATGATTATAGTAAAAGAATCTTCGTTAATTGGTATTGAAATTGATGCAACCGATATTCCGGATTTAGTCCCTATATTATGCGTTGCTGCTTGTAAAGCTAATGGTACAACTAGAATATATGGAGTGGAAAGATTAAAACATAAGGAAAGTGACAGAATTAATTCAACTATAAATATGCTAACGAATCTAGGAGCAAATATTAGCTATGATGGTGAGTCTATTGTTGTAATTGGGCACGAAAAATTATCGGGTGGAACTATCGATAGCGTAGGTGATCATAGAATCGCTATGAGTGCAGCAATCGCATCTCTTATTTGTGAAAATGAAGTTAGAATCATAGGTTCTGAGAGTGTAAATAAAAGTTACCCTAAATTTTTCGATGATTTTATAAATTAATGATATTTAGTTCAGATGTAGGATTGGAGGGTAACATGAAGGATATAAAACTTTTAAGAGATGAAATTAATGAAATAGATGATAAGTTATTAGAACTATTAGAGAAACGGTATCAAGTATCAAAATCAGTTGGGGAATACAAACAAGAAAATGCTTTGGAAATCTTCGTGAAGAATCGTGAAGAAGAGATATTAGATAAAGTTGGATCAAATTCAACTAGATCTACAATAACTAGAAATCTTTTTGCATCTGTAATGCGTCAAAGTAGGCAAATTCAGTACCAAGATTTGGTTAAGGTAGACGGATTTAATGGATTGGACTTTATATATGATAACAAGGTATCCGAAGCTGATATTGAAACATTAGTATGTCTTGGTCCAAAAGGAACGAATTCATGTATAGCAGCGAAACAATTTGCAAATAAAACAATTGTTGAAGTTGATAATTTCGTTGAGGTATGTAAAAGTGTTGATTCTAAGAAGGGATGCTATGGTGTTTTACCAATTGAGAATACTACAGAAGGGGTAGTTAACCAAGTTTATGATTTATTAGTTAAATACAAACTTTTTGTAGTCGATGATTTACAATTAAATGTAGCAAATTGTTTAATTGGATCTGCAGATTCGATAGATGAAATAAAATATGTGAGCTCTCACCCACAAGCTTTGGCTCAATGCCGTAACTATATCTCGACGTTAAACGTTAAGACACTTCAGGTTTCAAGCACCTCTCTTGCGGTAGCTCAATCTGTAGGAAAACGTGAATATGCAGCAATTGCAAATGAAGTATGTGCAGACTTATATGACTTAAAAATACTTAAAAAAGATATAAATGACGAAGAAATTAATATGACAAAATTTGTTTTAGTTTCAGATATCCCTCATATATCACAGAAGACGAAAGGGTTTATGTTTGCGTTTACAATTCCTCACCAAGCGGGTACCTTAAGTACAGCATTACAGATGTTTAGTGATTATGGATTAAGTCTAAACAGCCTGGTATCAAGGCCGGTTCTAGATAAACCATTTGAATATAGATTTTATGTAGAAGTAATTGGTGATTTAAATGATATTAAAGTGAAAGCACTCATGTACCAGTTAAAACAAGAGCTATTAAGCATTCAATTCTTAGGAAGTATACCCGTAAAGTAATCAATAATAGCGTAAATAATTGACTTTTTTGATAAATGGTGTATAGTATTAATATAAAAATATTATATAGTGAAGGAAGGAATAATTTTGGATGGCCTGCCCCTGCAGTTTAATAATGATTACAAATTAGTACAATTGAAAAAGTACATAATGTTAATGATACTTATCTCATGTATTGTTTGCCAATATTCTTTTGAGCAAAAGCCAATAATGAGTAGAATTGCTGATTCTAATAAAGCTTCTGCGCACGTACTTTTAACAAATAAAAATACTAATAAAGATATAATTAACATGGTAGAAAGTATACCAACTTTGGTTGCGAATACTTTAAATAATTTAATCTTTTTAATTATTATTTTATTTTTTGATATAAATCGTTATAACTATATATTTAGTCGTTTAAGATTAAAAATTAGGTTTGTTTCGGTTGGTCCGCATGCTCCGCCGAACATAATAATGGATAGTTTAAACACAAAATATAAATATAACGGAGTGAAATCGAAATAATGGACAGTAGTACCTTAATTATAATAATCGTTTTAGTTTTTCTTTTATTAATGTCAGCTTATTTTTCTGCTGCAGAAACAGCATTCTCGTCATTGAACAAAATTCGATTAAAGAATCTTGCAAATAACGGTAATAAAAAAGCTATATTAGCCCAGAAACTTGCAGAAAATTACGATAAACTAATATCTTCAATTCTTATCGGAAATAATATTGTTAATATTCTTTCTGCGTCACTCGCTACAGCTTTGTTTGTCGATATGTTTGGAAACTCGGGAATAACCTTATCAACGATCGTAATGACAGTTCTTATACTGATCTTTGGAGAAATAACTCCAAAGAGTATTGCAAAGGAAATCCCTGAAAAGTTTGCGATGACATCAGCACCACTACTAAATTTATTTATAATTATTTTATCACCACTTAACTTCTTCTTTACGAAATTCAAGAAATTAATATCAAAAGTAATTGATGTGAAAGACGATAGAAGCATTACAGAAGAAGAAATTCTTACTTTTGTAGATGAGGCTCAAAGCGAAGGTGGAATTGATGAACATGAAGGGGCATTAATTCGATCCGCAATTGAGTTTAATGACTTAGATGTAAGTGATGTTATAACACCAAGAGTTGATATTATTGGTGTAGAACTAAATTCCACATCGGACGAGGTTTTACAAATATTAAAAGATAATGGTTTTTCTAGAACACCAGTATATGATAAGGTCATCGATAATGTAATTGGAATGATTCATGAAAAAGACTTTTATACTAGATACCAAGATTCTGATTTTGTAATAGAAGATATTGTTAAACCGGTAGTATTTGTGAATAAAACAATGAAAATATCAAAACTTCTAAGAAAATTACAACAATCAAAATCTCATATGGCTATTGTGGTAGACGAATATGGTGGAACAGCAGGTATTGTAACACTTGAAGACATTCTAGAAGAATTAGTTGGTGAGATTTGGGATGAACATGACGAGATTGTAAATGAAATTGTTAAATTAGGTGAAGAAAAGTATAAAATATCAGGTAATGCTAATTTAGATAAGGTATTAGAACTTTTTGATATAAAAAAACAATATGAATCAAGTACGGTAAGTGGTTGGATTGTCGAATTATTAGACAAGATACCAAATGAATCAGATTCCTTTACATATGAAAATCTTAAAATTATTATTACAAAGACTGATTATAGAAGAGTAGTTGAGATCGTAGTTGCACAAGCAATTTAATTTTTCAATAAAATAAAATAAGGATAACCAAGGCTATTAATCTTGGTTATCCTTATTTTATTTATATTTCCCCATTATTTAACAAAATTCTATTCAAGTGCAACATATGTATGATATAATAACATATGTATTGTTTTGCTATTGCTAAACAGATACACCATATAAGTTGAGAGGAAGAGGAGTATAAATGAAAAAAAAACGAGAAAGCACCTACAAACAAAGGATATTAAAGGAATCTATTAAGAAAAGGCTTAATAACTCATTCTTAAAATTAAGCATAGCAATTGGAATTATCATGATATTTGGATTGATATCTTTGATTCTGAACGCAACAATTGTTAAGACTTTCTACAATGAAGCATTTACTTCATCTGTCTTTTCACAAAAATGCAAAACATACATAGTTTCAATTCAAAATAATATAAATAACGCACTTGCAACAGAATTTAAGTCTGATAAAGAATTATATTCAAAAATGGCCGAAACAAATAGTGAAAAATTTAATGAAGCTTTAAAAATACTAGATGATTCGTTTGGAAATGAAAAATTAATGAATGATATATATACTATTGTTGAAGACATTGATCCATATAGAATTAAAATTTTTACTTTGTTATTAGAAGAAGCATCAAAACGTGAAGTAGAATCAATTATGAAGTATGAATATACAGTAAGGGCTGACAGTATTATTTCTAACTTAGACAATATATCTGAACAAGCAGATAAACTTACAAAAAAGCACATATTAAATACTGAAATACTAATTTATTCCTGTATATCTGTTTTTATTCTTGCAGCAATATTTATAATGCTTATTCTAAAAAAAATGTCAAAGAAAATAATTAGCGGGATTAATACCCCTGTTTCAGAATTGGAAGAGGCATTATCTAGAGTATCGCAAGGATATTTAGACAATGAAATTAAATATGATATTGATGATGAACTTGGAATATTAGCTAATAGAACAAGGGATACCATGACTGAGTTAAAGATATATATTAATAATATATCAGATACTCTAACGAAATTAGCGAAAAAAGACTTAACTGTTTCAGTAGACATTGAATATAAGGGTGATTTTGAACCTATTAAATCTGCACTTTTGTATATAACCGATGCATTTAATAAGATAATATATGCAATTAAGGAATCTGCTAAGCAAATTACATCTGGAGCACAGCATATTGCAGAAAGTGCACAAGCACTATCTGAAGGGGCACAAGATCAGGCGTCTGAAGTGGAAGGCTTAGTTTCAACGATTAACGAAGTTGCGGAAGAAGTTAGTGGCAATGCTGTAAGAGCACAAGATGTAGCAAAATTAACTGAAAAAACAGTTATTGAAGTAGAAGTAGGAAATAATAGCATGAAATCTTTATTAGGTGCAATGGAAAAAATATCGAATCAATCGAATCAAATTGCTCAAATTATTAAGGTGATTGATGAAATATCAGAACAAACTAATTTATTGTCATTGAATGCTTCAATTGAAGCAGCTAGAGCAGGCGAACAAGGAAGAGGCTTTGCCGTAGTAGCTTCTGAAATAGGTAAACTTGCGGCAGCATCTGGAGAAGCTGCTAGAAATACACACAAATTGATTTCAGATAGCATATTTGCGGTAAATGAAGGATCAGACCTTGCGAATGCAACTGCAAAAGTATTAAACAATATTGTAGAATCATCTACAAAAACAAGCGAGCTAGTTACTGATATATCAAATTCTTGCATTTCGCAAGATAGTAACTTACAAAATGTATTAAACCAAGTGAATCAAATATCAAGAGTAGTAGAGATAAATTCTGCGGCTTCGCAAGATAGTTCAGCAGCCAGCCAAGAACTTTTAGCACAAGCAGACACACTTTTATCAGAAATGAACGAATTCATTTTAACAAAATACAACTAATACAATAGCATACCATAATATTAAAACGAATAAATAGCTAACTTCCCACATATATTTTACTACTAATAATATGGGAGGTTATTGTTTTGGAACAATACGATATTTATAATGATATAATGGCGAGAACAAACGGCGATATATACATAGGTGTTGTAGGACCAGTAAGAACAGGTAAATCTACTTTTATAAAGAGATTTATGGACTTACTTGTTCTACCAAACATTGAAAATGTACATAGTCGTGAACGGGCGAAAGATGAATTACCACAAAGTGCGGCGGGGAAAACTATAATGACTACAGAACCAAAGTTTATACCGAAGGAAACCACCACGATAAAGCTACAAGATGGTATTGAATTTAACGTTAGGCTAATTGATTGTGTTGGGTATATGGTTGATGGAGCATCTGGTCATATTGAAAATGATCAAGAAAGAATGGTAAAAACACCTTGGTTTGATCATGAAATACCTTTTACACAAGCAGCGGAAATGGGTACGAAAAAGGTTATCAATGATCACTCAACAATAGGTATTGTAATCACCACTGACGGTTCAATCGGTGAAATTCCAAGGCAAGGATATATAGCGCCTGAAGAAAGGACAATAAATGAATTAAAGAAGATAGGAAAACCATTTATTGTTTTGCTAAATTCATCAAGGCCTTATGCGGATGAAACGAAGAGATTACAAACTGAATTAGAAGCAAAGTATGGAGTTACAGTTTTAGCAGTAAACTGTGAGCAATTGAGAAAAGATGACATAGCTAAAATAATGGAAAACATACTTATGGAATTCCCGGTAAGTGAGCTTAATTTCAAGATTCCAAAGTGGGCAGAAATGTTACCTGATAATCATTGGTTAAAGTTAGATCTAATTGATAATATTAGAGATATTTTTGCTAGAATAAATGTAATTCGGGATGTAAATAATGATAACTTCAATACGAGTAGTGAATTTATTAATAAGATGACCTTAGAAAAGATTGATATGTCAAAAGGTTGTGCGAAAGTAAATGTAGAATTTGATGATTCAAATTATTACAAAGTATTAAGTGATATACTAGGGAAAGAAATTAAAGATGAATATCATTTTATTACAATGCTCAAGAAATATTCAAATATGGAAACAGAATACAATAAAGTTTCACACGCTCTTGATGCAGTAAAATTCAAAGGGTATGGTGTTGTTACGCCAGTACTTGAAGAAATCAGATTATCAGAACCAGAATTAATTAAGCACGGAAATAAATATGGAATTAAATTAAAAGCTACAGCTCCTACTGTTCATATGATTAGGGCTAATATTGAAACGGAAGTTGCTCCAATTGTTGGAAGTGAACAACAAGCAACAGATATGGTTAATTTCTTTAAAGATGAAATGGCATCAGGATCAAAACAAATTTGGGAATCAAATATCTTTGGTAAATCATTGCAACAATTAGTGGATGAAGGATTAAATAACAAGATATATAAGATGACCGATGAAAGTCAATTGAAGCTACAAGAAACACTACAAAGGATTATTAATGAAGGAAATGGCGGATTAGTTTGTATAATAATTTAATATAAAAAATAAATACCTGTAATATTCTACAGGTATTTATTTTTTCTTGAATGATATATAATTGAACAAACTATGACGACGTTGACAACTTCTTTCGAATTGGATTATAATGAACAAGTAAAAATTCAAAAACAGGAGATACCAATATGAATAAAGTAGTTTCAACAAATAATGCACCACAAGCAATAGGTCCATATTCACAAGCAATTATTATCAATGAATTAGTTTTTACATCTGGACAAATTCCATTAACTGCTGCAGGTGATGTAGTAGAAGGTAATATTACAGTTCAAACGGAACAAGTTATGAAAAATTTAGATGCAGTGTTAACAAAAGCTGGAAGTTCCTTTACAAAAGCGATTAAAACCACTTGCTTTTTAGCGGATATGGCTGATTTTGCAGATTTTAATTTGGTATATGCTAAGTATTTCACAGGTAAGCCAGCACGTTCTTGTGTAGCTGTAAAAACATTGCCTAAGAATGTTTTATGTGAAGTTGAGGTTATTGCATCGCTATAATATTGCATATACTGTATAAAAACTAAAAGGGTGGTACTATGCGTTCTCTTAATATGAGGTATCGATATTCGCATTTTAGATATTATGCAGATAACATTATTAGATATATATTTTTTATATTTTGCTGTGTAGTTGTAATCATAATCGAAATGTTAGTAATCAATAAATATTTAGGTAAAACACCTATTGCAAAAGATAGATCTGATAAAATTACAAAAACTCATTATTCAAATGTTTTAGAGGAAGCGGAGTATTTTCCAATCCCTGAAAATCTAAATACTACAGGAGTAACGTATAGTTATATTGATTCTTTTGGTGATCCTAGAACATACGGTGGGGATCGTCAGCATCAAGGAATTGATATTATGGATGATAGTAATACAAGAGGGTACTTTCCGATAATTAGTGTATCAAAAGGTGAAGTTGAAAATATTGGATGGATAGAAAAGGGCGGATACCGAATAGGAATACGATCAGAGAGTGGTTATTACTATTATTATGCGCATCTTTCTTCCTACGCATTGGATATGGAGATTGGTAAACAAGTTGTTGCGGGTGAATTATTAGGATTTATGGGTGATACAGGATATAGTGAAATCGAAGGAACGACTGGGAACTTCCCTGTACATTTGCATTTTGGTATCTGTTTAAAAGAGGATGAATGGTTAAATCCATATGAAATATTACTGGAACTCGAAAACCGTAAACTAAAGACGAAGTATTAACAAACTCATAATGAGTACATAATTTTAAAGAGGGAATGACATGAAAAGGCCTGCTAAATTAAATAAAAAAACCAGATTATCTATCTTAACGATTGTAGCAGTCTTACTAATAGTTGCTATAATAATATATAACAAAAACCTAAATGCTCAATATTTTCGACCAGATTATAAACAAGAAGATGTAACGAGTATCCTTAATCAAGAATATATATCAGAAGAGGACTACGAGTATATATTAAAACAAACAGGATTAGGAAAAGATGTAATTGATACATTATTACAAGAGCAAGATGGAATAGAAGAGATTAAAGACTATCAAGCTAATTTTTTTGGTGAACGAGAAATAGTCAAAGATAAAATAAACTTAATTACAAACGAAGATAAATATATATCCAATTCATCTGGTTTGCCAAATACCTTTCCGATGGAAAATATTAAAGATGGGTATATTTTAATTACAACCTCAACTTTTACAGCGGGTTATAGGCATGGTCACGCAGGATTGGTTATAGATGCGGAGAACGGAATTGTATTAGAATCTCTAGAACCTGGAACTGTATCAAAACAACAAAAATTAGAGGATTGGTTGGATTTTCCCAATGTTATAATACTTAAACTAAAAGGTGTTCCAGATGCAAAACATGCTAAAATAGCGGACTATGCTTCATCGCATCTAAGAGGATATAAGTACAATTTATTTTCAAGTAAGAATAAAGGTGTTATCAAAGAAAAAACATATTGCTCATTACTAATATGGCAAGCCTTTAAAGAATATGGTTATAATCTAGACTCTGACAAAGGATTTTGGGTAACTCCAGAGGATATAGGAAATAGTGATTTATTAGAAGTAGTATATGCATCAGGAGTAGATCCAATTAATAGATGGAATTAAAGAATGATACAATGGGGACGGTTCTTTTTGTATCACTTTAATACAAAGGGGACGGTCCTCGAGGACCGTCCCCTTTATATCATGTTGATACAAAAAGAACCGTCCCTAATGTATCAACATGATACAAAAAGAACCGTCCCCATTGTATTACTTAATATATGAATGGTACTGTTGAGCTTAGTATTGTATGCTCGTAGCCCATTTGATTTACAGCTATTTCATCTAAAATATTTAACTTTGAAATATCAAAATCTGATAAAACTAATAGATTTGGAGTTTTATATTCTGTTGCGAATAAGTCTCCATTTATTGAAACTTTACTATAATCGGTAAAGTTTGCCCCTTCGATATAAAGTAAATCATCTTCGATATAAACATTATTTATTGTTATAGGTTTAATTCCTAATTGCAAGTCTGTTGCTTCAAAAGGATTAATTTCATTATAAACAAATCTATCACCGTATAACATATCGTATTGTAAAAGTTCTAAATTTGTTAAGTATTCTTCTTTATCGCTATTTCCTTGATGAAATTTCATTAGTGTTCCAATATTAAGATCAATTTTATCAAAGATCGAAGAGGTTAATTGGAAAGCTTGAAGTTCTTTGTCTTCTTGATCTAACCCAAAGTTATCCCAAATCACATATTCTGTTTGAAAAATTGAGTTATTCTTTAAATCTTCTTCTTTTAGATTAAGGCTAGGAAGATGGTCACCATAGAGAACTAAGATTGTTTCTTCACCATATGCTTCAAGCGCTTTAATTAAATCACCAATAAATATATCCATTTCATATGTTTGATTAATAAAATACTCATATTCATTTTTTACTTCTGTACTATCAATTCCTGAGATCTGAATCTTAGGATTCTCAAGTATTGGTTCTTCTGGATATGGCCCGTGTCCTTGAACAGAAATAGTATAGATAAAATCATTTTCTGTAGTTGAATTAAGAGCCGATAGTATTTGTTCTGTTAATATTTTATCCTTTGCCCATTCAGTAGGTGTAAATTCACTTACATTCATATACTCAATTGCAGTGAACGTATCGAAGCCAAGTTGGGAGAAGATATGATTTCTATTATAAAAAGTAGTTTCGTTATTATGAATTGCATGTGCTTTATACCCTATTGATTTTAGATTAAAGGCAATACTTTCAGCAGTTGTTTTCTTAAGAATCGTTTTATAAGGATATTCGCCAGTTCCAAAAAAGTCTAAATTCATTCCAGTTATTATTTCAAATTCTGAGTTAGCAGTACCGGCACCAATTGTTGGAACGTTCAAAAAACCAGAAGAGTAGTTTTGTTTTAATTTTGTGAAATTTGGAACTGGATCTTCTGATAAAATAACATTTGATAATAATTTCGCATCAAAGAATGATTCAAGTTGAAGCATTATAATATTTGGCTTTTTTGTTACGTTTTTTTGTTTCGGTAAATTCTTAATTATGTTATCAATAGTTTCTTTATTATAATCTATTGGTTTATCCATACCTGAATTTAATAAAGTGGTGGAAAAGCAATAAGTAAAACCATAATCTTCATATGCATAAGCTATGTTGACGAATTTACTAGATAACATACCAGTTTTAAAATTTATCATTGTCAATGCAGTGAAAGAACATAAATAAATCGTAATTAAGGCTAAATTCTTGCGATAATTTATTTTTTCTTTATGCTTTGGAGCTAGAATCCATAAAGCTAAAAATGCACAAGGAAAGTACAACACCATTCGTAATTCCAGCAGTTAACCAAATAGTACATATAAATACATATGTAAATATTCTTCTTTTTACTAAAAGTACAATTAGAAAAGTTGAGAGTATTATCAATACATTATATATAAATAAAAATGGATGAAGGAACAAATACGTAAGCGCTCCGATAAATGAATTCCTATTAAAAACTTCTATAATAAATGTTATGATGATAGCCAGAATTATGGGTGGCTTAATCGAATTTATATTAATATTTTTTATACGTCTAATCATAAAATCACTCCTTTATGAATCAATACATTACTATATTACAATTATCTAGAATATGATACTGTTATTTTAATTATTTGTCAATCCAAATAAAACAAAAATCGATAGAAGATGAAGGAAATCTGTGATATAATTCTCAATAGGCGTCGTTAGGGACTATTAATCATATGTTTATGATTCTAGTCAAGGAGGGGAAGTATTGAATTATATAGGTTCGAAACAATCGTTAATTGATTTTATATCAAACACAATCTTAGAGGTTGTCGGTGAAGAGCAAGAGGATTTAGTGTTTGCTGACTTATTTGCTGGAACGGGAGCAGTGGGGGGTAGTTTTAAACAAAAAGGTTTTAGAGTAATCTCAAATGACATACAATATTATAGTTATGTACTTAACAAACATTTTATTGAAAATATTCCACCAATTTCTTCGAAAGACTTTAGCTACTTAAATAATCTAGAACTAATTGAGGGTTTTATATATAATAACTATTGTGCTGGTTCTGGCTCAAAAAGAAATTATTATTCCGATCTCAATGGGAAAAAGTGTGATTCAATCAGAATTGAAATTGAACGACTTAGAAAGAATAACGAAATCAATGAAAATGAGTATTTTTATTTGCTTGCAAGTCTTATTAATTCAATTGACAAATGTGCAAATACTGCTTCCGTTTATGGAGCTTTTTTAAAGCATATTAAGAAAGTAGCGATAAAAGAATTTAAATTTGAATTATTACCTATTATTAGTGGTAGAAATGATGGGAAAGTATATAATGAAAACATTAATGATATAATGGATAAAATAGAGGGGGATATTCTTTACCTGGACCCACCTTATAACGAAAGACAATATTGTACCAATTATCATGTGCTTGAAACTATCGCACTTTATGATAATCCTGTTCTTTATGGAAAGACTGGATTAAGGGAATATATAAATCAAAAAAGTGATTTTTGTTCTAAAGTTAAAGTAAAAAGTGTATTTGAGGATATTATAAGTCGTGCTAAATTTAAGTACATTTTTCTAAGTTATAATAATGAAGGTTTAATGTCACTTGAAACAATTAAAGAGATAATGTCCAAATACGGAGAATATAAAATGTTTACAACAGAATATAGGCGTTTTAGAGCTGATAAGGAACAAAACAGAAATCATAAAGCGAAAGCAACAACAGAATACCTACATTGCATTGTTAGGAGAGATTAATAGAATGAAAAAATTACTTAGAACAATAATCATTCTTTTTATTGCGATAGTTATATTCTTTTTGGTTAAATATTTTGGAAGTAATTTTGTAATGGTTTTATATAACAGTGGGGATGCTGTTGATTACTCGATCGATACCCCAGTTAAGAAATACGAAACTGTAAAATCAGAAGATGAAGTTCTCTATGCCCTTGATAGAATGCAAAACAATTTACAACCTGTAATGTTAATTCGTTATTCAAATATAGATATGGAACAGATTAATCTTGATAAATATTTGCAAACAAACAACAATATAGCTAAGGTAAATATAACTTATTCAAAAGAATATATTAATATTAATTTGGAATACAGGCTTTGGTACCAAGTATCTAGGCTCCATGATTCAATTTCTGTAAAAAAGCATGTAAGTAAAGAAGCATTAGAACTAGCATTAATTGCGGACGAAATAATTGATGAAATTATAACGAATACAATGATTGATTATGAAAAAGAAAAAGCAGTCCATGACTATATCGTTCTTAACACAAAGTATGGTACTGAAGTAGGTGAAGCTGCATATACAATTACTGGTGTGCTACAAGAGAATATTGCAGTGTGTCAAGGATATGCTGAAACATTTAAAATGTTTATGGACTTACTTGGAATAGAGTGCCACCTGGTTCTTGGAGAAGCAAGCGAAGATCATGAATGGAATATTGTTCGTATTGATGGAGCGTATTATCATGTGGATGTAACATGGGATGATCCAACACCGGATTCAGAAGGTGAAGTTAGTTACTTATATTTTAATGTTCCAGATTATATTATTGCGGAAGACCATAAATGGGAGACAGATAATTATCCTATATGTGATTCAACAAAGCATAATTATTTTAAGAAGGCTGGAGTATGGATTAATTCTTTGGAAGAATTAGAGAAAAAAATCTATAGTGACTATACGAATAACAAGAAAGAGATTGAGATTTTCTGCGGATTTGAATTAGAAAAAGGAACTTCAGTTAGTGAATTAGCGATAGCATTTTTACAAGACTTAGGATATTATGGGAAAATTAAATATGTAGTGAAAGAGAATTATTGCAAGCTAATGTTGGAATAATATTGCTTTATTTTAAATCCTATGTTTTAATAATTAAGGTAAATTAATTTAGTAAAATAAAATAATATAAAAGGGGATTTTTATGAAGAAAATAGTTAGTTTAATATTAACGTTAGTTTTAGTAATTGCAATGTCATCTGTAGCTGCAGCAACAAGTGATGACTTAACACAAACAACAGAAGTAAAAGAAGCAGGAGTTGTTATTAAAGCTCCAACAGATTGGTTTATATTAACCAGAGATTTGACATCTGAAACACCAGCAATTATAGCATTAGGTATTGATCCAGTTGCGCTTAAAGCTCAATTTGAAACTGCAAATATATATTTCAACTCATTACCTGCTGATGCGAGTTCCGAAATTGTACTTACGATGCTATCAAATGTTCAAACAAAATTAGTTCCAAATTATAATGACCTTACAGATGCACAGTTAGAAGAAGCAAAAGAAGAAATTCTCTCAACTGTTGTTGAAGAATCAGAAACCTCTTTAGGTGTTATCTATACAAAATCAGATATTTTCAAAAATGATAAAGCAACCTTTATCGTATCATCAGTTGAACAATCCTATGCCGGTACTACTATTTATGGTTTATCATTTACAACATTTATTTATGGTAGAAATTATAATTTCACATTTAACTCATATACAGGTCCAGTTACTCCTGAACAAGAAGCACTGTTTACACTTATAGTTGATAATGCTGAATTTTCAGAAACAGTAGAAGCAGCTAATGTAGAAGAAGTTGTAGTTGACGAAGAAGAAGATGAAGTAGATCCTGATACTGCGGTAACAGATGAGGATGAAGATTCAACGACAAAAGATGATGATAAAGAAGATGTAAAAGATGAGAACACTGAAAGCGATAATTCAGATGAAGACAATAATACAATTCTAATCGTGAGTATTATTGCGGGTGCAGTAGTTCTTATTGGAGCTTTTATATCTATAGTTTTAATCGCTAAGAAAAAGAAATAAGCAGATTATATGAGAACCATCGAAAGGTGGTTCTTTTTTATTGCCAAAACCTTGGAAATGTAATAAAATTTATATTGATGCATTATTTACTAGACGAAAGGGGTGTAAGTATGAGAAAGCTGCTTAAGTTTCTGACAAGCAGAATATTTATTATAGGAATGTTGATACTTATTCAAGCTATATTAATTATGTTTGGAATAAATGTTTACAGCAGCTCAAGACCCTTTATTTATTGGGGGCTTCGATTTATATCTCTTTTCGCTGGACTTTATATTATAACGCAACAGGATAATCCAATGTATAAATTAGTTTGGATTATTACGATTTTAGGGGTCCCTTTATTTGGTGGTGTCTTTTATCTTTTCTTTGGAAAGAAAAATTCTGCAAGAAAACTAAAAAAATATATGAAGAAATTAGAAATCAAAACAAAAATAGCAATTAGTAGCCTAAGTAATGAGGTGATGGATGAAATCAAAGAGGTAGATCTAGGAGCTTATAGACAAGTTAAATATATATATAATAAAGCATTAGCTCCCATTTATAAAAATACCTATACAAAATTTCTTACTCCTGGTGAAATTAAACTTGAAACACTTATGCAAGAATTACGAAAAGCTAAGAAATATATATTCTTAGAATATTATATAATTGAAAAAGGTGTCATGTGGGATTCTATTGTTGAATTATTAAAATTGAAAGTAATTGAGGGTGTCGAAGTTAAATTAATGTATGATGATTTTGGGACAATAACGACATTATCATCAAGATTCAGAAAAGAAATGATATCTTATGGAATTGAAACCAAGGTTTTTAATGAATTTAAGCCTTCGCTAGATGCATTTATGAACTATCGCGACCATCGTAAAATATGTATTATTGATGGGAATGTTGGTTTTACTGGGGGTATAAATCTAGCAGATGAATATATAAATGTATTTATAAAATATGGTCATTGGAAAGATGCATCCATTATTCTAAAGGGGGAAGCAGTGTGGAATTTAACGATATTGTTCCTACAAACTTGGTATACGAAAAAGCCCGATGAAATTAATTTTATAGATTACTTACCGACAGAAAGATATGAATCAAATGGTTACGTTCAACCATTTGGAGATAGCCCAATTGATGATGATTTAGTAGGTGAAACCACCTACATGAATATTATCAATAATGCAAAAAAATACGTATTTATCAGTACCCCGTATCTAGTTATTGATCACGAAATGATGACTTCTCTTACGGCAGCTGCACAAAGTGGCATTGATGTAAGAATTACAACACCACATATACCGGATAAGTGGTTCGTTCATGAAGTAAGTAGATCTAACTATAAAACATTAATCGAAGCTGGAGTTAAGATATATGAATACACCCCAGGATTTATACATTCCAAAACAATTGTATCCGATGATGAGTATGCTATTGTTGGAACCACTAATTTTGACTTTAGAAGCTTTTACTTACATTTTGAATGTGGTGTCTTCTTATACAAAACGGATTCGGTATACGAGGTAAGAGATGATTATTTTGATATATTGAAAGTTTCCAAGCAAGTTTCAATTGAGGAATGTAACAAAATCAGACTTCCTCGCAGACTAGTGAGAGCTATATTATCAGTATTTTCACCCCTTATGTAACTGAGAAGCGGACATTAGAATATCCGCTTTTTCTATTGTTAAAATTCTGATAAAATGGTATCCTATTCATGCAAATTCTATTTGGAGGGCTAGTATATATATGAATCATGAAATTTTAAATAATCCAAAAAAGAAGCATCACATAATTAGGAATATATTTATATGTATACTTATTTTTATTCTTTATGTGATTGCGGATAGTAACTTAGGATTTATTAAGATATCAAAATATACAGTTACGAGTACAAATTTACCAGCTGCAT
Organism: Clostridiales bacterium; assembly: GCA_029256575.1. Classification (GTDB taxonomy): domain Bacteria; phylum Bacillota; class Clostridia; order Lachnospirales; family JAQSXR01; genus JAQSXR01. The sequence continues at coordinate 145,680 of JAQSXR010000003.1, forward strand.
TTAATGGAGTTAAGATCCTAGTACTATCTGATTTACATAGCCGGGAATTTGGGAAGGATAGTAAATATTTGATTAAGAAAATTAATGATGCAAAACCAGATTATATAGTAACAACTGGGGATATGATGAGTTCATGGGATCAAAATGCAGACGTTTTCCTACTACTGTTAGATAAATTAGATAATAAATATCCTTTGTATTTTATATATGGAAATCATGAAATAGCAAACGAATATGCTTATGGCGAAGGAAGCACTTTTGCAGATGAGTTAGAAATTCGAGGAGTTACCGTATTAAATAACGAAAAGATTGTATTAGTTCGAGACAATGAAAAAATTAATATATATGGTCTTAATCAACCGTTATGGGCTTATAGCGCGGCTAAAACGGAACACACTCCTAAGTTTTCAAAGTTAGAAATAGTCAAAAGAATTGGTACCGCAAACCTTGATGAATTTAACATTTTGTTGGCGCACACACCAACAAAATTAGATGCTTATTCAGAATGGGGAGCAGACTTGGTGTTGTCAGGACATATGCATGGCGGAATGATACAGGTTCCTTTTATTGGAGGTCTGCTTTCTCCAGAGGTAGAATTATTTCCAAAATATGATAAAGGTTACTTTATTTCAAATGAGACGCATATGATATTAAGTGCGGGTTTAGGGAATGGTGTTTTTCCTCTTAGAATATTAAATAAGCCTGAATTATGTCTTGTTACTCTAAAAGTAAAAAATAATTAATTAATAGGTGGGGGATTATAATGGAAATACAATTATGGCGTGAAATCTTGCATCCATATGAATTGGCAACAGACGAGATGAAGGTTAAATTTGAACACATAATCTCAGAGTGTCGTGCAAAGGGGCAATACTCTCCAATTGAGCAAGTAACAGCTCGTGTTAAGAAAATATCTAGTATCCTTGAGAAAGCTCAAAAAAAACAGATTAGTTTGGATAAAATAGAAGATGAAATTGAAGATATTGCGGGTATACGAATTATATGTCAATTCGTTGAAGACATTGATAGAGTCGTAGATATGATAAAAACAAGACAAGATATGAAGGTAAAGTATGAAAAAGATTATATAAATCGCAAAAAAGATAGTGGATATCGAAGCTATCATATGATTGTATCGTATAATGTACATACTATGGATGGTACAAAGGAAATAAAGGCTGAAATTCAAATTCGTACTCTTGCAATGAATTTTTGGGCGACAATTGAACATTCCTTACAGTATAAGTATAAAGGAAAAATTCCAGATGAGATAAAAGTAAAATTAAAAAAAGCCTCTGATGCTATTATTCGACTTGATGAAGAAATGTCAACTATCCGTGGTGAAGTACTTGATGCACAAGACTCTTTTAACGAAAAGTCTACTATTGTCACAGATATTCTTAATAATATACAAAACTTATATAAGGTTGCGAATAAGAGAGAAATCATTAAAATACAAGATGAATTCTATAAATTACACGAATCTGGGGATATCGATAAACTTCACTTTTTTAATAAACAATTAGATGTAATTGCGGAAGGTTATCGAGCACAGACCCTAAAATAGTAAAGGAAATTAAAATGAAGACAGAATATAGATTAGACAAATATTTAGCTGATATGGGAATTGGAACACGAACCGAAGTTAAAGTATACGTGAGAAAGGGTTTCGTTAAGGTAAATGGTGCAGTTGTAAAGGCTCCTGATACCCATATTAATACTCAAAAAGATACAGTTGAATATAAAGATGAAGTAGTGCAATATGTAAATTATGAATATTATATGCTTAATAAACCGGCTGGAGTAGTATCTGCAACTGAAGATAAATGGAATGAAACTGTGGTAGACTTAGTAGATAGTAAGCGTAAAGATCTATTTCCAGTTGGTAGACTTGATAAGGATACAGAAGGATTATTAATATTAACAAACGATGGAATATTAGCTCATGAGCTTTTGTCTCCAAAAAAACATATCAGTAAAGTTTATTATGCAAAGATTGATGGTTGTGTAACGGAGAATGATGTAGTAGAATTTAAAAATGGAGTTGTTCTTCTAGACGGATACAGTACATTACCAGCAGACCTTAAAATCCTAAGTAGTGGAAAATGTTCAGAAATTGAACTAACAATTTATGAAGGAAAGTTTCATCAAGTGAAGAGAATGTTTGAAGCTTTAGATAAAACAGTAGTCTACCTAAAAAGGCTTTCAATGGGCCCAGTTAGTTTAGATGATAATTTATCGACAGGAGATTACAGACCACTAACCAATGAAGAATTGCAAGCCCTTAGGAGATAATATGTTAAAAAATATTGAAGGTGTAATATTTGATTTAGATGGAACATTAATTGATTCAATGTGGTTATGGGAAGAAGTAGACCATGATTATCTTGAAAAATTTGGAATTGAGATACCAGAGGACTTAAAAGATGAAATCGAGGGAATGAGTGCAACTGAAACGGCAAATTATTTTAAGAATCGTTTTAATATAAAGGATTCAGTTGAAGAAATAATGAGTACCTGGATTGAGATGTCTCGAGATTATTATTTAAACAGAGTACCATTAAAAAACGGCGTAATTGAATTCTTAGAATACTTGTATAAAAGCAATATCAAGATCGGTATTGGTACAAGTAACTTTAGAGAATTAACGGAAGCTATTTTAAATAAGTATGAAATTAGTCATTATTTTTCAGGAATAGCTACTTCTTGTGAAGCACTTCAAGGAAAACCTGCTCCAGATGTTTTTTTACTTGCAGCAAATAGAATCGGGGTACATCCGAATAAGTGTCTGGTATTTGAAGATATTCCCAATGGAATCAGGGCAGCAAAGGCCGCCAAGATGAAATGTTGTGCTGTTTATGATAACTTCTCAAAGGATATTATAGAAGAAAAGAAAGCTTTAGCAGATTACTATATAAATGATTATACAGAGCTAATGTTGGTATAACCAATGTTGAACAGATTAAATTTGCTATAAGAATTAGCAAATAATTAGAAAGAGGAATATTATGAACGAATTTTTACCAGTTTCAAATCAAGACATGTTAGATCGCGGGTGGGACGAGGTAGATTTTGCATTCATTTCAGGAGATGCCTATGTAGACCATCCCTCTTTTGGAGTTGCAATTATTAGTCGTGTATTAGAAGCGAATGGATATAAGGTTGGTATTATCCCACAACCAAGATGGGATACAACAGAAGATATAATGGTATTTGGAAGACCAAGATTAGGGTTCCTAGTAGCAGCAGGAAATATCGATTCTATGGTTAACCACTATACTGTAGCGAAAAAAAGAAGAACTACAGATGTGTATACTCCGGGTGGTGTTATGGGCAAAAGACCGGACAGAGCTACAATCGTATATAGCAATTTAGTAAGGCAAGCATATAAAGACATTCCAATTATGATTGGTGGAATAGAAGCTAGCCTTAGAAGAATGGCTCACTACGATTACTGGGATAATAAAGTAAGACGTTCGATACTTCTTGACTCACAAGCCGACTTACTTATGTATGGTATGGGTGAGCGAATTATTGTTGAAGTAGCAGATGCACTAAACAGTGGAATTCCTATTGAACAAATTACATTTGTTAACGGAACGGTTTATAAAGTAAGTGATACTTCTTCTGTTTATGATGCAGAATTTTTACCTTCTTATCGTACTATTATTGAGAATAAAGATCAGTACGCGAAGAGTTTTTATAAACAATATATAAATACGGATACAATCACTGCAAAACGTCTTATTGAAAAGTATAAAGACAATGAATATGTTGTTCAAAACCCTCCAATGCAACCATTAACTCAAAGTGAAATGGATCGAACTTATGCACTTCCTTATATGAGAAACTATCATCCTATGTATAAAGAAGCAGGCGGAATTAGTGCTATTGAAGAAGTAAAATATAGCTTAACAAGCAACAGAGGATGTTTTGGTGGATGTAATTTTTGTGCATTAACGTTCCATCAAGGAAGAGTTATTCAAGCAAGAAGCCATGAATCTATGGTAAAAGAGGCTGAAAGTTTTACTTGGGAAGAGGATTTCAAAGGCTATATTCATGATGTTGGTGGTCCAACCGCTAATTTTAGATCACCTTCTTGCGATAGACAAGTAAAAAAAGGTGTTTGCTCTACAAAACAATGTTTAGTTCCAAAACCTTGTGCAAATCTGAAGATTGATCATTCAGATTACGTTGTACTTCTCAGAAAACTTAGATCAATTCCAAAAGTTAAAAAAGTATTTGTACGTTCTGGAATTAGATTTGATTATCTAATTAACGATAAAGATGATACGTTTTTTAAAGAACTAGTAGAACATCATATCAGTGGGCAATTAAAAGTTGCTCCCGAGCATGTTTCTGACCAAGTACTTGAAAAGATGGGTAAACCTCAAAATGATGTTTATGAAAAGTTTACAAGTAAATATAAAGAAATAAATGACAAATTAGGAAAGAACCAATTTTTAGTTCCTTACCTAATGTCCTCACATCCTGGTTCAACATTAGAGGATGCAATTAAATTAGCTGAGTATTTAAGAGATCTAGGATATATGCCGGAGCAAGTTCAAGACTTTTATCCAACTCCGTCTACATTATCTACATGTATGTATTATACTGGGATTGATCCAAGAACAATGAAGAGCGTGTATGTTCCAAAGAACCCTCATGAAAAAGCTATGCAAAGGGCATTAATTCAATATAGAAATCCAAATAACTATGCATTAGTTACAGAGGCATTACGAACAGCAGGTCGTCATGATTTGATAGGATTTGGACCTGAATGTTTAGTAAGACCAAGACAATTTGCAAAAGACTTTACAAATAAAGATAAACCAAGTAAAGTTAATGTAGATAGTAATAAATCAAGTAAAGTTAATGTAGATAGTAATAAATCAAGTAAAGTGAATGTAGATAGTAATAAATCAAGTAAAGTGAATGTAGATAGTAATAAATCAAGTAAAGTGAATGTAGATTAAAAAATGATAATTATAAACCTGGATATGATAAGCAAAAAAACTATAAACCTAAAGGGGATAAAAAGATGAATGAGAATGAAAAACCAAAAAACGAAAAAGAAGCACTTGACAAGTTAATTAAAGCAAAAGCAGCTAAAAACCAGCCATTTGGTGGAAAATCAAATCGAGATTCTTCATTTGGTAAATCTTTTAATGGGAATTCTTCAAAGAAAAGTCCGATGAAAACGACTCATAGAAGTAATTCAAAATAGTTTTAAATTAAAAAGAAGTAGGAGGAAAAAAATGAGTAATATAGCAATAATAACAGGTGCTTCATCTGGCTTTGGCAAGGAATTTACGAAACAACTTGCAAGTAAATATAGAAAGTTAGATGAAATATGGGTAATAGCAAGAAGAACGGAATTACTAGAAACACTTGCAAAGGAAGTTACTAGTACAAAAATTAAAGTTTTGTCTTATGATATTACAAATAGAGAACATATTTTGGAACTAAAAAAATTATTAGCAGAGAAACAACCTACTGTTAGAATTCTTGTTAATAATGCTGGATATGGACTTATGGGACATTTTGATGAAATCCCTCTAGAATCTCAGCTAGGCATGATTAATTTAAATTGTTACGCACTTACTGAAATTACTCATTTCGTTCTTCCATACATGAAGCAAAGATCTCAAATTATTCAAATTGCTTCATCAGCAGCATTTATACCACAACCATCGTTTGCAATATATGCAGCTTCAAAATCCTATGTATATAGTTTTTCACGTGCATTAGCACAAGAATTAAAACCATATGACATTAGTGTTACTGTTGTTTGTCCAGGACCAGCTAGTACAGAGTTTTTTGATATCGCATCTACAACTGGTGACATTAAATTAATAAAGAATATGTTTATGGCGAATCCAGTAAATGTTGTAAAAGAGGCAATAGAAGATGCAGCAAAAGGAAAACAAGTTTCAACACATACTTTGGCCATGAAATCACTACGAATTCTAGCTAGAATAGTGCCAACACGCTTTATTTTACCATTTATGAAATAACATTAATGGAATTATAATTAGTTTATGATATTAAGGGGTACGAATGAAAATAGAAAAAGGTAATTTCGGATATATACAAAATCAAAAAAAGAAAAGATTATTTCAAATGATATTAGGAATATTATTAATTGCTGTAATATTTTTTACAGGATTTTTAATATTTAAAACGAAAGCAACTTATTTTACAGTATTAGCCGTTTTTTGTATTTTTCCGTTTGCGCAAGTGGCTGTAAATTACTTAATGTTTGTGAAATATAATACACAACCTCAGGAAAGATATGCCAAACTCACAAATTATTTATCTGATTCTATTTTACTTTTATCAGATATTATATTAACGAGAAAAGATTCGATTTATAACCTTCCTTTCCTAATAATTAATCAAGGTAACATCTATGCGTACATAGAGTTAGCTTATGAAAAAACTGATGTAATAGACTTTATAAAAGAAATTCTAATTAAAAGTGGATTCTCTAGTTCTAAGATTGAAGTATTTGATGATTTCAATAGTTTTAATAAAAAGTTAGATGAACTAAAAAAAATTAGAACATCACCTAATTCAAATGATGTTAAAATCAAACAAGAAATTTTACGAAATTCATTATAATAAAAAATTTAAATAATAGGAAATATATTTTACTGAGGTAACAAATGAGACAATTATTAATAACAGATAATGAAGCGGGTCAGCGTTTTGATAAATTTTTGATTAAATATATGAATCAAGCTCCTAAGAGCTTTTTTTACAAAATGTTACGTAAAAAAAACATCACATTAAACGGTAAGAAAGCAGAAGGCTCTGAAATGTTAGCTGCCGGAGATGAAGTTAAACTATTTTTATCGGATGAAACTATAGATGGATTTTCTAATATTGTTGTTCAAAAAGCAAACACAAATATCAATATTATTTATGAGGATAATCATATAATCGTAGTTAACAAACCAGTTGGGGTCTTGTCACAAAAAGCTGAAAAAGATGATATTTCAATTAACGAGCAGATTATTTCATATTTAATTGAAAAGGGCGAAGTAGATGAACAATCTTTAAGAAACTTTAAACCGTCTGTTTGTAATCGATTAGATCGAAATACGAGTGGAATTATACTCGCAGGTAAAAGTCTTCAAGGTACACAATTCTTGTCATCTATAATCAAGGATCGATCACTTAGTAAATATTATCTTTGTATTGTAAGTGGAAGATTAGAAGAAAAGAAACTAATTCGTGGGTATATTCTTAAGAATGAAAAGACGAATAAAGTTGAATTCTATAGTAAACAAGTGAATGATGCAGTTGAGATCATTACGGAATATGAACCAATGAAATTAAGTAGTGACTACACCTTGTTAAGAGTAAAACTAATTACTGGACGTTCTCATCAAATAAGGGTCCACCTTGAAAGTATCGGGCACCCAATATTGGGAGATACCAAATATTCAGGTAACAAGAGAAGTAATGAATTTAAATTACGAAATCAATTGCTACATTCAAATGAAATAGTATTTCCAATGGTTGAAGGACCTTTTGAGTACTTATCAAGGAAACAATTTATTGCGGAAGCACCGAAAGAATTTAGTAAGGTTATGGATAAGATATTTTAAAAGATCTATTTATATATTAAAAAAGAAAGAAGCTACGATTTACTCCGTAGCTTCTTTCTTTTTCTTATCTACAATAGAATTATAAGCAAATCCAGCAAATACAAGTAGACCACCAATGAATTTTCCAACTGATAATTCATGCATTGTAAAATAATCTACTAAAAGTCCTGTAAACAATTGTCCAATGAATACGAGCAATGTTAAGTATAAAGATGACATTCTTGGGGTGATATAATTTGCGATTACCATACATAATACTCCAACGAATCCACCGAAGAATATCCAAAGTTGCGTTATTTGTAATGGGTTACCTGGAAAATTAATTTGATTTCTAAATATAATCAAGAATATACCGGAGGTAACTACCCCTGTAATATAATTAATAAATGTACCTTGCATATTTCCTATTTTTTTACCTAAATTAGAATTAATAATACGAGCTAACACAATAGTAACACCTGAAATAATAGATATAATTACATAAAACATATTAATCCTCCTTTATAATACCATCATAATGATAATTCCACTGATTATTAATAATAAACCGATTATTTTCTTCATATCAAATTTATCTTTCCTCATTCCAAGTAACCCAAAGTGATCAATTACTATTGATGAAACGGATTGCCCAAATAATCCAAGTGCCAAAGGAATTGATACCCCAAGTTGTGTAAAGGAAAGATTCGTAAATATAATGGTAATTACCCCGAGGGCTCCAGCACTATATGCTATGATAGGAGTACCTTTTTGTAGTTTAATCTTTGATTTAGTAACGATTAACATAATAACTATAGATAACAAGCCAACCATATGTATAATTACACTTGCAGTATAGGAATCGTATTGATTTGTTAAAAAACCATTTAGTGTAATCATAATTGATAGTAAAATACCACTTAGTGCAGCTAAAAAGTTATTCATCTTTATTCCTCCTTTGAAATTCAAGTTAGTTTATCATTAATTAATTGTAATCTACTATGACATATGTCATACTTAGTAATATATATTTTATAAAGAGGTGAATCTGGAATGATAAAAGTAAATAATACCAAGTTACTAAATAATTATAAGAAACAGTTCAATATCAATGATATTTTTTCTATTGATATGAATCCATATATGGAGCTTGTACTATTTAAAAAAAATGAATATATTTGTAAAGAGCAAGAAAAATTAAGTCACCTCTTTTTTATGGTGGAAGGAAAAGCAAAGGTTTTTACTCTACTAAGTAATGGGAAGTCGCTCTTAATGTGTTTTAACCAAGGATTCAATGTAATTGGTGAACTTGAGATTACAAATCAATTCATTATTAAGACGAATGTGCAGGCAATTGAAGACGTATACTGTATCGCAATACCTTCAGCACTTGTACAGAAATATTTACTAGAGGATACTAAGTTTTTAAAATATATATGCAATTCATTAGGTAAAAAATTAGATGATTTTTCAAAAAATAGTTCAATCAATTTACTGTATCCACTAGAGAATCGATTGGCAAGTTATATCCTTGCTACTAGTGAGCGAAGTAAGAGTATAGGGCAAGAAAAATTAATATTTTCTGAGAACTTAACAGAACTTTCAGGTCTATTAGGGACTAGCTACCGACACTTACTTCGAACACTTAATTCATTATGTGATAATAAAATTATTGAAAAAAACAATACCAAATTTAACGTTGTAAACGAAGCCGCATTACGAAAGATGGCTTCCGACTTATATAAATGATTCAGTTGTTACCCTAATTTATTTATGGTAAAATAATATATTAAAAATTTGAAAGAAACTTAGGTGACCTATGGGATACTGGAATTCACGAGGACTTCGAGGATCAAACCTTGAAGAAATAATTAACTTAACGAATGATAAATATAGAGAAAAGGGAATAGCACTTGTTCAGAAAATACCAACACCAATAAAGCCAATCGAGATTGATAAAGCTTCAAGACATATAACACTAGCTTATTTTGAACAAAAGAGTACCGTAGACTTTATAGGAGTAGCACAAAAGATACCTTTGTGTTTTGATGCAAAAGAAACGGTACAAGATGCCATTCCCCTTAAAAACATACATAAGCATCAAATAGAATTTATGGAAGACTTTGAAAAACAAGGTGGAATAAGTTTTTTTATTGTTTATTTTACTACATATAATGAATACTATTACTTAACCCTTGCAACTACGAAGCAATATATTGATGCTGGGAAGACAAGAATAAAAAGAGAAGATATCGGCACCAAATATAAAATAAACTCAAACGGGCTATATATAAACTATTTAGATATGATTAACGTTGACTTGAATGACAGATAAATAGAGTATGCATATTATAATTATTGATATAAATAAAAATTTTTATGATAAAATTCAATTCACAAATAGCAATTAAAATAAAGATAAATCTTGACACTCAAACTGTCTTATGGTAGTATGTTACCAAATTAGCAGTTTACCACAGTAAAGTAAGGAGGATATTTGATGACAGACAAATTATTACACACACCAGCTGGACTTAGAGATATTTATAGCTTAGAATGTGCCAAAAAACATATGATGGAGGAAAGACTACATCATATTATGCATTTATATGGTTATCAAGATATCGAGACACCAACCTTTGAATATTATGAAGTATTTGACCAAGATACAGGGACAGTTGCCCCAAAAGAAACCTATCGATTTTTTGATCGAGAGAATAATCTAGTAGTTCTTAGACCTGACATAACTCCATCGATCGCACGTGCTGCTTCTAAATATTATTCATATTCTGATTTACCAGTACGTTTATGCTACAAAGGAAACACTTTTCGAAATAAAGAAAGCTATCAAGGGAAAATGAATGAAGTTACACAACTTGGAGCAGAATTAATCGGCGATTCCTCTACCGATGCCGATGCTGAGATTATTGCAATCCTTGTGATGACTATGCTTCAAGCAGGTCTAACTGAATTTCAAATTGATTTAGGTCAAATTGATTATTTTAATGGATTAATCGAAGAAGCGGCTTTGGATAAAGTATTAGAAGAAGAGGTTAAATCCTTAATTGAGGAAAAAAACTTCTTCGGGGTAGAAACACTCCTCTCAGATAAACAAATGCCTGAAAATGCAAAAATTGCGCTTATTAGGTTACAAGAACTATTTGGTTCATTAGACAAATTACAAACTGCTAAATCATTGACCTCGAATCCAAAGTCGATACAGGCAGTTGCAAGACTAGAAGAAGTATATAAAATACTTTCAATATATGGCTATGAAAAATATATTACTTTTGATTTAAGCATGATTCATAAACTTGACTATTATACAGGTGTAATTTTCTCTGTTCACACTTATGGATTAGGAGCGCATATAGCAATGGGAGGAAGATATGATAAACTGATGTCCCAATATGGAAAAGATGCACCTGCAATTGGGTTTGCAATCTCAATGGATGAATTACTCACAGCTTTAGATAGACAAAAAATCAATATCGCAACAGAAAATACAAATACTATGATTTTGTATCATCAACAGTTGAGAAAAGAAGCAATTTCAATTGCTGAAAGCTTTCGTGCAGATGGATTACAAATTGAACTACAAAACATGAGCAATAATAGAACAGTTGAAACATATATGATATCCGCTCAAAAACGTGGAATCGGTGGAATTATTTTTATTGAAAATGAAGATAACATACAAGTTATCGAAATAGCAACCGGTAATATTACGGAGACTACACTTAAAGATTTAATGGGAGGTGCCCAATAATGAGATATATAACATTTGCACTTGCAAAAGGTCGTTTAGCTAAAACTGCACTTGCTATGCTTGAAGAGATTGGCATTACATGTGAAGAGATGAAAGATCCCAATTCTAGAAAGTTAATATTTGTAAATGAAGAATTAAAACTTAAATTTTTCTTGGCAAAAGCCCCAGATGTCCCAACTTATGTTGAATATGGTGCTGCAGATATTGGAGTAGTAGGTAAAGATACGATATTAGAAGAACATAAAAAAATATATGAAGTCTTAGATCTTGGTTTTGGAAAATGTAGAATGTGTGTTGCCGGTCCTAAGTCAGCTCGGTCTATCTTAGATGGTAACGACGTTTTCAGAGTTGCTACGAAATATCCAAATATCGCAAAAGACTATTTTTATAATAAAAAAAATCAATCGGTAGAGATAATTAAGCTTAATGGCTCGATTGAATTAGCTCCTATCGTAGGACTATCAGAGGTAATCGTAGATATAGTAGAAACAGGCTCTACACTTAGAGAAAATGGCCTTGAAGTACTAGATGATATCTGCCAATTATCAGCTAGAATGGTAATAAATCAAGTTAGCATGAAGATGGAAAATGAGAGAATTACGAATATAATTGATAAACTTAGAAAACTTTTATAAGGAAGGGGGTACTTAGATGCAGGTAATTAAAATTGAAGATGTAAAAGCGCAAAATGTACTATCAGATTTACTGAAAAGAAGTACAAATGATTATGATGAATATATGAGTAGGGTTCAAGAAATTGTAAATGATGTGAAGCAAAATCGTGATAGTGCAATTATAAAATACACAAAATTATTTGATAATGTTGAACTAACAGCAGATACAATTAAAGTAAGTCAAGAAGAAATCACGGAAGCATATTCATTAGTTGATACCAAATTGATTGAAGTTATTAGAAAATCAATCTATAACGTTGAGCTATTTCATGCAAAACAAAAACAAAATAGTTGGTTTGATTCCAATAATAAAGGTGTATTACTTGGACAAAAGGTCTCAGCAGTAGCAAGTGCTGGTGTATATGTTCCAGGCGGGAAAGCTGTTTATCCTTCCTCCGTAGTTATGAACATAATCCCGGCTAAAGTAGCTGGAGTAGAAAAGATTATTATGACAACTCCACCTGACAAAATTACCGGAAAAGTAAATCCACTTACTCTCGTTGCAGCAAATGAGTGCGGTGTTACTGAGATTTATAAAGTAGGCGGTGCTCAAGCAATAGCAGCTCTTGCCTTTGGTACAGAATCTGTTCCAAAAGTTGATAAAATAGTTGGACCAGGAAATATCTATGTTGCACTCGCAAAAAAAGCTGTTTATGGTCATGTCAGTATTGATTCAATCGCAGGCCCTAGCGAAGTACTAGTTATAGCAGATGAAAATGCAAATCCAACCTATATTGCTGCAGATTTACTTTCACAAGCAGAGCATGATGAAATAGCTTCTTGTATATTAGTAACCACAAGTAAAGAACTTGCGGATAAAGTATTAGTTGAAATCGATCGATTTGTAAAAAAACTAAGTAGAAAAGATATTTTAGAGAAGTCTTTGGAAAACTACGGATTTATATTAATCGCTAATAATTTAGAAGATGCAATCGCAATCAGTAATGATATCGCTCCAGAGCATTTAGAAATCGTTACGAAGGATCCTTTTATGGTTATGACAAAAATCAAAAATGCTGGAGCAATATTCCTTGGCGAATATAGTCCAGAGCCATTAGGTGATTATATGGCAGGACCAAACCATGTTTTACCGACAAATGGAACAGCAAAATTCTTCTCTCCACTCAGTGTTGATGATTTTATAAAGAAATCAAGTATTATTTCATATTCAAGAGAAGCCCTTCAAGAAATCTATCAAGACATTGTTACTTTTGCAGAGGCTGAACAACTTACTGCACATGCAAACTCGGTAAGGATTCGTTTCGAAGATGAGTTAAGTAAATAAATAACGTAAATATTAGGACTTCGTAGCCTGTTTCAATTTAACATGTTACGATGTCCTATGAATATATACCAAAATATATAAAGATATATAAGGAGATAATATTATGATTGAAAAGTATATGAGAGAGTCTTTAAAATCATTTCAGGCATATGTACCAGAACCAGACATCTATGATATAAAATTGGATGCAAATGAGAATCCATATAATCATTCAGATGAATTCTTACAAGAGTTAAAAGAAACTATTACAAGTGAACTGTTAACAAGATATCCAGATACGAATAGTGTTGACTTAGTAACTGAAATTGCGGATTATTGGAAAGTTGATTCAACACAGGTAATTTGCGGAGTTGGTTCTGACCAAATAATAGATGCAACTACAAAGTTACTTTTAAATCCTGGTGATATCGGTCTTGTTCCAACCCCTTCTTTTTCAATGTATAAGCACTCAATTTGTTTAAATCATGGCGAGGCAATTGAATATAGTCTTACAAATGATTATAACTATGATATCGAGAGTATGATTGAAACATGTAAATTAGTTAAACCAAAGTTTATGATTATCTGCACCCCAAATAATCCTACTGGTAATATTATAACAAATGAGCAACTTGAAAAAGTATTATCTCATGTAGAATGTCCAGTTATCGTAGACGAAGCGTATGCTGAATTTACTGATGAAACTGCTATTGATTTAATTTCTAAATTTGATAATCTAATAATCCTTAGAACTTTCTCAAAATCATATGGCTTAGCAGGTGCAAGAGTTGGCTATGCAGTATCTAGCAAAGAAATTATTGATGCCATTCGATTATGTATTCCACCCTATAGTTTAAGTACATTTACACAAATAGTAGCAAAAACCTCGATTCAAGGAAAAGAAAATTACAGAAAATATATTAAAATGTTGAAATCTAGTAAAGATAAATTGTATAATATACTATGCGAAAAAAAACAAATAGAAAAGGTATATCCATCGTATGCAAATTTCCTATTAGTTAAATTCAAGAACAAAAATGTTTCAAATAAATTAAAAGAAGAAAGCGTATTAGTAAGAGATTTTTCGAACCATCCTTTGCTGACTAATTGTCTAAGAGTTACAATAGGAACAGAAACAGAAATAAATAGATTATTGGATGCAATTGACAAACTATAAATATGTATGATAATGCAATGGAGGGGTAAAATGGCTAGAGTAACGAAAGTATCGCGAATAACTAAGGAAACAAATATAACATTGGATTTTAATATTGATGGGTCTGGTGAAGCAAATATTGATACTGGAATTGGTTTTTTTGATCATATGTTAAATAGCTTCGCAAGACATGGCCTTTTTGATATGAATATAGATGCAAAAGGTGATTTGTTCGTAGATTCTCATCACACGATTGAAGATGTTGGAATTGTATTAGGCCAAGCAATTAAACAAGCAGTTGGAGATAAAAAAGGAATCAAAAGATATGGTAGCAATATAATGCCAATGGATGATGCTCTTATTCTATGTGCAATTGATTTATCGGGTAGACCATATTTATCATTTGAAGCAAACTTTACAACTCAATCAGTTGGCTATATGGATACCGAATTAGTTGAGGAATTTTTCAGAGCTGTTTCTTATTCAGCAGGTATGAACTTACATATCAAGCAAATTAGTGGTACTAATAATCACCACCTAATAGAGGCAATATTTAAGGCATTTGCCAGAGCACTTGATGAGGCAACAGTTATTGATTCTAGAATAACAAGCGTAATGTCTACAAAAGGAATTATATAATGGAGGAATTGTAATGAGGTTATACCCGGCGATTGACTTAAAAGATGGAAAGTGTGTAAGATTAAAACAAGGGCAATTTAATGACCTTATTGTTTATTCGGATAACCCAATTGAAATAGCACGAAAATGGTGTGATTGTGGTGCTAAATTTCTTCACCTTGTTGATTTAGATGGAGCTCTTAAAGGTAGTTCTATTAATGAGATTGCAATCAGAAGCATAGTTCAAGGTTTGAACATTCCTGTTCAAGTTGGTGGTGGAATAAGAAACTTTGAAAATATAGAATATATGTTAGGGCTTGGAGTAAATAGGGTTATACTAGGAACGAAAGCTGTTCAAGATCCTGAATTTGTACGTGAAGCTGTTGAACGATATGGTTCTGATGCGATTGTTGTTGGAATAGATGCGAAAGATGGAATGGTAGCAACTCATGGTTGGGAAACAGTAAGTGAACTATCAGCATTAGATATGTGCAAGAAGATGCAGTTAATGGGTGTTAAATATGTTGTTTATACGGATATTTCAAAAGATGGAATGTTAAGTGGGCCAAATATTGAATTTACACAAATGTTAGTAAATCAAACGAATATTAATATAATTGCTTCTGGTGGCGTTTCCACACTTGAAGATATCAAAAAACTAAGTACAATAGGTGTTGAAGGTGCAATTATTGGAAAAGCACTGTATGAGGACTGGATTGATTTACGAGTAGCAATTCAAAAATATGATAGTTAGGAGACCAATACATTGAAAACTATAATTGCGTATATAGATTTAAACGAAAATAACATCAATGATATTATTAATAAGTGTATCGAAGATGGTGCTGATGAACTGATGTTTTTTGATTCTCCAAAGGATGAATCAAAAAGACGTCATTCATTGGAGTTACTTCAAAAAATAGCTGCAATGGTTTCTATTCCTTTTGGCGTTTATTTAGGGGATAAAACATTAGAAGAAATTAAATATACGTTATACACAGGGGTTAACTTCTGTTACATAGAAAATGACAGGCAAGATGCCTCTTTTATTATTGATAAAGCAAGAAAACGTTTTGGTGAAAATAAAATCAGAATTTATATGAAAGACTTTGGATCTGAAAACCTTGACTTTATTTTTATTAAAGCAGTTGATTCAGGTAATATAAAATCCTTAAAACAAAATATTGTTCAAAACGGTGATGAAATAATGGAAAAGAAATCAACCATTAACTTTAAAGATTGTAAAACCGACAGCAATGGCTTAATTCCTGTTGTTGTACAAGACTATAAAACAAAGAATATATTAATGCTTGCATATATGAATGAAGAAGCTTTTAATAAAACTGTTGAAACTGGTAAAATGACATATTATTCTCGAAGCAGACAAGCTTTATGGATAAAGGGTGAAACATCTGGCCATTTCCAATTTGTAAAGAATTTGTATATTGATTGTGATAGTGATACGTTACTTGCAAAAGTAAAACAAATAGGTGTTGCTTGCCATACTGGAAATGAATCATGTTTTTTTACAAATGTAGTTGAAAATGATAAGGAATATAAAAATTCATTGACAGTTCTTGAAAATTTATATAATGTAATAGAAGATAGAAGAGTAAATCCTAAAGAAGGTTCTTATACAAATTATTTATTTAATAAAGGTTTGGATAAGATATTGAAAAAAATTGGTGAAGAAGCTACTGAAACTGTAATTGCTGCTAAAAATGAAGATGGTTATGAAATCAAATATGAAATAGCCGATCTTCTATATCATCTTACCGTTCTTATGGTTAAACAAAAAGTAACCTGGGAAGATATTATGTCAGAATTAGCTGCTCGAGAGTAATTATATTGTAATAGTGAAATCTAAGAATCAGAAATTAATTAAAAAATTATATTATGTAAAAATTGACAAGGAGAAATAGTTATCATGAAGAAGTACGGTTTAAATGAACTAAGAAAAATGTATTTAGATTTTTTTGAAAGCAAAGGTCATTATGTAAGAGGTAGCTATCCTTTAGTTCCTCAAAATGATAAAAGTCTACTATTAATAAATGCAGGTATGACACCTTTAAAGCCTTATTTTACTGGACAAGAAGTTCCGCCTAAATCAAGAATGGCAACTTGTCAAAAATGTATTAGAACAGGTGACATCGAAAATGTTGGTAAAACAGCACGCCATGGTACCTTCTTTGAAATGCTTGGCAACTTTTCTTTTGGTGATTACTTTAAAGAAGATGCAATAGCTTATTCTTGGGAGTTTTTAACTAAAGTTCTTGAAATAGATCCAAATAGATTATATGTTTCAGTATATTTAGAAGACGATGAAGCAGCTCAAATTTGGGAAACTAAAATTGGCTTAGAAAAATCTAAGATAGTTCGATTAGGGAAAGAAGACAACTTCTGGGAACATGGAGCTGGACCTTGTGGACCTTGTTCAGAAATTCATTATGATAGAGGAGAACAATATGGATGTGGCAAACCTACATGTGGTGTAGGATGTGATTGCGACAGATATATGGAAATCTGGAATAATGTATTTACACAATTCGAAAACGATGGTAATGGAAACTATACCTTACTTGATAGAAAATGTATTGATACTGGAATGGGATTAGAAAGACTTGCAACTGTAATGCAAGAAGTTGACTCTATTTTTGATGTGGATACAATTAAATCTGTACGTGATAATGTATGTAATTTAGCAAACGTAGTATATCAAAAAGAACATAACAAAGATATTTCTATAAGGTTAATAACAGATCATGTTCGATCAGCTACTTTTATGATATCTGACGGTGTTTTACCTTCTAATGAAGGTAGAGGATATGTACTTAGAAGGTTAATTAGACGTGCAGCAAGACATGGCCGATTGCTTGGAATCGATAAACATTTCTTAGCAATACTAACTAAGACAGTAATTGAAACATCTTGTAGTGCTTACCCTGAGCTTAAAGAAAAAGAAGACTATATCCTTAAGTTAATCTCTGTTGAAGAAGAAAGATTTAGTGAGACAATTGATAAAGGTCTTGGAATCTTAAAAGATATGATTGATGAAATAAAACAATCAAATAAAAATGTGTTAGCTGGAGAAAATGCATTCTTATTATATGATACTTATGGATTCCCTCTTGATTTAACAAAAGAAATTATTGAAGAAGATGGAATTACCGTTGATGAAGACGGTTTTAATAAAGCTATGAATATTCAAAGAACAACAGCTAGACAAGCGAGAGAAACATCTAATTATATGGGTGCCGCGGTAACTATATATAATTCAATCGATCCATCCGTTACTTCAACTTTCGTTGGTTATGAAAATTTAGAATACTCTTCGAAGATTTCAGTATTAACCACTGAAAGTGAACTTGTAAGCGAAATTAAAGAAGGTGATAAAGCGACCATATTCGTTGAAGAAACACCATTCTATGCAACAAGTGGTGGCCAGTTAGCCGATTTAGGAGTAATAAAATCATCAAACGGAGAATTTAACATCGAGGATACGATAAAATTAATAGGTGGTAAAATTGGACATATTGGTACTATGTTAAGCGGTTGCCTTAAACTAGAAGAAACCGTTACACTTGTAGTTGACAAAGAAAGACGTACTGCAACGGCTAAAAATCATAGTGCAACACATTTACTCCAAAAAGCATTGAAAAATGTACTAGGAAATCATATTGAACAAGCAGGTTCATATGTAACGAGTGAAAGATTACGTTTTGACTTTACTCATTTTCAATCATTATCAGAAGAAGAAATAAGTAAAGTAGAAGCAGAAGTTAATGATATGATTCAAGCTAACTTAAGTGTAGATACTCAAATAATGAAAATTGAAGAAGCTAAGAAAACCGGTGCAATGGCTTTGTTTGGTGAAAAATATGCAAATGATGTTAGAGTTGTTTCCATGGGTGAATACAGCAGAGAACTTTGTGGTGGTACACATGTTGCTAATACTGGAGTAATTAATGTATTTAAAATAATTACAGAAGCAGGTGTTGCTGCTGGAGTTAGAAGAATAGAAGCATTAACATCAACAAATGCCCTTAATTACTATAAAGATGAAGAAAAATTGCTTCACGAAGTTTCTAGAGTTGCTAAGGCAGAACCTAGTATTTTAATCAAAAAAGTAGAAACAATGCTAGAAGAAATTAAAGCTCTACAAAATGAAAATGAAAAACTTAAGAATAAATTAGCACAAGGTTCTCTTGGAGATGTCATGAACAAAGTAGTTGATGTTAAGGGAGTGAAGCTTTTAGCTGCGAATATCCCAGATGTTGATGGAAATGGACTTAGAAATCTTGGAGATCAATTAAAAGATAAATTGGGCGATGGTGTAGTAGTTCTTATGTCAAAACAAGATAGTGATAAAGTTAATATAATCGTAATGGCAACGGATAGTGTAGTTAAGTTAGGAGTTCATGCTGGAAACCTAATCAAAGAGATTTCACCAATCGTTGGTGGTGGTGGCGGTGGACGTCCTAATATGGCACAAGCCGGTGGAAAGAATCCATCTAAAATTGAAGAAGCCTTATCTGCAGTTAAAGTTATATTAGGAGAACAAATAAAATAATAGTATGAAGTGCATCAACTGCCTACGTGCTAGTTTAATTTATTAATTTTGAAGTAAAAATATTGTTTTTAGTTATATATACTTCACAATGGAAGGAAGTGTACTATGAAGAAAATAGTAAGTTTAATTTTAGTTATTTCTTTAATATTAACAATAGGTGGTTGTAAAGCTAAGGATAAGGAAAAAGATATCATAGATATTGGTGACGCGATTTCAACAAGTAACGTGGTTACCGTAGAACGAGGATATAATTCGAACACTGATACGTTTGATTTGTATCAATCCTTTCAATATTTTGACGAATATTTAAAAGCTCCTGATTATATGATTGCAAATATGGAAACCACGTTAGCAGGTAAAAATAAAGGAAGTAAAAATGATATCCATGGTTATTGTGAATGGCCTCGTTTTAATAGTCCTGAAATACTTGCAACAAATATAAAAGATTCTGGTATCGACTTAGTTACTACAGTAAATAATCATTCTCTTGATAGTGATATTGCAGGAGTTAATTCAACTTTGGATTTTCTTGATGCCGCAGGAGTTGAACATTTAGGAACTTATCGATCACAAGAAGAAAAGGACACTTTATTTATAAAAGATATTAATGGGATTACTTTCGGAATAACAAGTTATACCTATTGTACAAACGGTATAACAATTCCAGAAGGTTATGAGTATGTGATAAATGATTTGAATTGGTATGCCCCAGAAAATGTACAAAAGATGGTAGATGAAATAAAGGCGTTGGATGAGTCAGGCGTTGATTTTGTAGTGGTAAGTCTCCATATGGGGAATGAGTACGAAGAAAATCAATATTCATTTCAAGAAGATATGGTAGATAAAGCTTTTGAAGCAGGAGCTGATATTATTCTAGGAGGTCACCCTCATGTACTTCAACCTATGGAAATTCGTACAGTTGGGGAAGGTGTTAACGAAAGAATGGGTATCGTAATATATTCACTTGGTAATTTTATATCAAGTCAGATTTATACAGGCTCAGGATCTGCACACAAAGATTTAGGAACAATGCTTGAGTTTAAATTTCAAAAAATTAATGATGAACCAGCAACAATTGAAAATTTATATGTTATTCCGACTATATCATACTGGTCGGATGATGAAATTTCCGTTCTTCCATTAAAAGAAGCTTTGGAGAACCCTGAAAAGTTCGCACCACTACTAAATACAAGCAAAATGGAGCGATTATTGTTTGCAGAAACTTACTCAATTAACCACTTGACTAAGTACTTAGATTACGAAATTGCATATAATAATTATAAATTTGAAATTTTATTAAAAAAACCATTGACGAATGAATAATATATGCTATAATTTTAATAGTGCTTTTTCCTCAATCTGACACACTTAACAATGAAAGATGAGCCAGGTTGGGTGATAATATTACCCTTATAGGTTGTGAGGTTTGGCACGAAATCGACTATAGGGAGGTAGGTGTTAGCTATGTCAAATGTAGTTGTAAAAGATAATGAAACTCTAGATAGTGCTTTAAGAAGATTTAAAAGAAACTGTGCCAAAGCAGGGATTCTTCAAGAACTTCGAAAAAGAGAGCATTACGAGAAACCAAGCGTAAAGCGCAAAAAGAAATCAGAAGCTGCTAGAAAGCGTAAATTCAAATAGTTTTAAAGAATTTTAAGCAGAAGCGAGATGATTTATATGTCACTGAAAGAGCTTTTAATGCAGGATATGAAGACTGCAATGAAAGAAAAAGATCAAGTGAGAAAAAACACTATCCAATTAGTTCGTTCTGCTATTCTTCAAGAAGAAAAAGATAATCATATAGAACTATCTGATGATCAAGTTCTTGATGTTATAGCTTCGCAAGTTAAGAGAAGAAAAACAAGTCTACCTGAGTTCGAAAAGAGCGGAAGGCAAGATTTGATTGATGAATTGATTAATGAAATTGAAATCTTAATGGCTTATTTACCATCCCAGATGACAGATGAAGAACTTGAAAAAGTTATTTCTGAAGTTATTGTAGAATTAGGTGCTACTAGCATCAAAGATATGGGAAAAGTAATGGGTGCCACGTCAGTGAAAGTCAAAGGCCAGGCAGATAACAAGAGAATAAGCGAAATTGTAAAAAAACAATTAAATTCTTAACCGAAAGGTTAAGAATTTTTTTATACCTTTTTTCATATAATTGAGTAATAAACAAACGGGGTAACTGCTAGTATGGGCAAAACAAAAAAGAAAATTAAAAATCTAACGCAGGCCTTAAATATACCACAGGATGTAACGAATGGAGCAACAATCATTACTATAGTCGGAAAGACCGAAGTAATTGTAGAAAATTATCGAGGAATTATTGAATATAATGATAAGAAAATAAAGATTGGAACTCGAAATGGCAATATTGAATTTGAGGGAGAACGCTTCTTGATTGAATATTATACGGATGATGAGATGAAAATAAGTGGTAAAATCTGCGAAATAAAATATTCATAAGGAGATACTATGCAAAGACTTATCAAATATCTTAAAGGATATCTAATCCTATATATTAAGGGCTTTTCTGCAGAACGATTTCTAAATTTATGTATTAATAGAGATATATTTATATGGGATTTAGAAAGTTGTGACAATGGATTCCGTTTTAAAGTAAGCTTAAAGGACTTTAAACGATTGAGACCTATTGCAAAGAAAACAAAGACAAGGCCTAAGATAATTAAAAAATACGGTTTACCTTTTCAATTACATAGATATAAGCATAGAAAAGCTTACGCGATAGGATTAATCATAGCTATCGTTACCTTATATGGCTTTTCCTTGTTTTTATGGAATATTTCAGTAACTGGTACCTCAATATACACACCAGAAAATATTATACAGTTTTTAAAAGAGGAGAATGTTTATGCTGGTATTAAAAAGAATAAAATTAACTGTGCAGAATTAGAAAAGAAGATTTTATATAATTTTCAAGATGTGGCTTGGGTATCCTTAGAAGTTTCAGGTACAAGGTTAATCGTAAATATAATAGAAACAAATGAACACCCTGATCTTGTAAAAGATGATACAGCCTGTGATATTGTTTCATTAAAACCCGGAATAATTACAAAAATAGTAACTCGAAAAGGTACCCCTATGATTAAGATTGGAGATGTTGTAAAACAAGATGATGTATTATTATCAGGTACCGTAAATATAGAAACGGATGGGGTAATAACAGGGATCAAATATGTGCATGCTGATGCAGATGTTTATGCAAAGACGGTATTACAGTATACAAATACAGTTCCATTAGATTACGAACAAAAAGTATATTCGAATAAAAAAACTAAGACATATGGTATGTTTTTTGGAGATTACAAGTTATATTTGTTTCATCCGAAAATTAAATATAAAAATTATGAATCGGAAGCAAATATAAAACAATTTAAACTTTGGGGAGATTACTATTTACCAATCGGTATTAATACGAAAGAGTATATAGATTATGATATTGTAAGAAAAACTTACTCAGAAGAAGAAGTCACTTTTTTACTAAATGATACCCTAAATAAATATATTGAAACTTTAGAAAAAAAAGGGGTTCAAATTATTGAAAATAATGTTAAAATAACATTAGATAATAAAAATGCTATTGCCAAAGGTAACTTGATTTTAATCGAGAATATTGGGTATGCTAAAGAGATAGAAATTATCGAATGGAGGCCACCAACGAATGAATCTAACTGAAAAAACGATAGATATCTCTTCTCAAAATATGATTACAGTTTTTGGTAAATATGACGATTATGTAAGAAAAATCGAAAGAACCTTAAACGTAACATTTATTGATAGGGGCGAAGGCATTAAAATAATTGGAACACCAGGTGCAGTTGATCGAGCTGACAGAGTTATTGTACAATTAATAGAAATCGCTAAAAAAGGAAATGCAATAACGGAGCAAGATGTTAATTATACATTATCAATGGTATATGAAGATAATGAGCAAGTAATAAATGAATTGAATAATGATCTAATTTGTATAACTTCAAATGGCAAACAAGTAAAACCAAAGACGGTAGGACAGAAATTATACGTTGATGAAATTAAGAAAAAAATGATTACCTTTGGAATAGGCCCTGCTGGTACAGGTAAAACATACCTTGCAATGGCAATGGCAATCACGGCTTTTAAAAATAACGAAGTTTCAAGAATAATTCTTACTAGACCAGCTATCGAAGCCGGTGAGAAATTAGGATTCTTACCTGGTGATTTACAAAGCAAAGTTGACCCATATTTAAGACCTTTATATGATGCTCTTTATCAAATAATGGGTGCAGAAACCTTTTTAAGAAACTTAGAAAAAGGACTAATTGAAGTTGCTCCATTAGCATACATGCGCGGTAGAACACTTGATAACGCATTTATTGTCTTAGATGAAGCTCAGAATACAACACCACCACAAATGAAAATGTTTCTAACTCGTATCGGGTTTGGATCAAAAGCAGTAATTACAGGAGATATCACGCAAAGAGATCTTCCAGTTGGTCAGAAATCAGGACTAAATGAAGCCTTGAATATAATTAATAATATTAATGAAATAGGTATCGTTAAATTATCAAATAAAGATGTTGTAAGACACCCACTTGTTCAAAAGATAGTTGAAGCATATGATATATATGAAGATAAAGAAAGTAACAGAAAAGATTAGGGGGAAATTATGAAACTGCAGGATAAAAATGCAACAAATCAAAATACAAAACGAGTTACATCAATACTATTAATGTTTCTTGTAACGATTACTGCTTTAGCCGGAGTCGCTTATAATTTAGGCATAAGTAACACATATTCAACTACAAAACAGGTATCATTATTATTCTTAACAATTATTCTATTAGGAGTTTTAGTAGTTTACTTGTACACAATGTCTGCAAGCAAGATATTTACTATGAGTAAACAATTAATATGCTTTGTTGTATACGAAATAATCATAGTTTGTATAACTTTCTTGGTAACTCAAAGTTACTTGATGTTACCAATTTTAATTGCTCCAATGTTAATTGCTCTTGTTGTAGATATTGGATTTGCTTTGGTTTCTAATATGTTTTTCTCGATATTTGCATCCTTGTTATTTGTTGATAATCGATTTGAAATATTAATCTTTTATTTACTAGGAGGATCAATAGCAGCTTTACTTATAAAATATACTAAGAGTCGAAAAAATATAGCAGTAGTTGCTGGCATATTAATTATTGTAAATGTAACGAATGTTCTACTCTTAGATTTATACATATATGATAATTTTTATGGTATGCATTTTCTTTTAGCACTATTAAATGCTGGCTTATCAGTTATTATTACAATTGGTATGTTACCTCTTTTTGAGACAGTTTTTGATGTAGTTACCCCATCTAAATTATTGGAATTTAGTAATATTGACCAACCGCTCATTAAACGATTACTTAATGAAGCTCCCGGTACATTTCACCATTCACAAATGGTTGCAAGCCTATCAGAAAAAGCTGCAATGGATATTGATGCAGATCATCAATTAGCTAGGGTTGCATCTCTATATCATGATATAGGTAAATTAAAGCGGCCAGAATACTTTATAGAAAACCAAGAAGATGGAATTAATCCACATGATGAACTTGCTCCTGAGAATAGTGCAATGATTATACTCTCACATGTTAGTGACGGAATGATCTTAGCGAACGAATATAAATTGCCAACTGCAATCAAGAATATAATAAAACAACATCAAGGTGATGCTTTATTAAGATATTTTTATAATAAAGCAAAAAATGGAGCTGTTGGTAACGAAATAATATCTGAGGATACGTATTCATATCGAGGACCTAAACCACAAACAAGAGAAGCGGCCGTTGTTATGTTAGCGGATTCTACAGAAGCTGCAATAAAAGCAATTCCTATTGATACAAGAAGTCTTGAAAACATGGAAGAAATGATTAGCAATGTAATTAAAACACGCTTCCAAGAAGGACAACTTGATGAGTCTAACCTTACAATAAATGAATTAAATGTAATTGCAAAAGCATTTTTACAAGTATATAAGGGAAAAGATCATACACGAAATATAAAAAAACTATAGATTGAGGTAAACAATGACTATAAATATTGAAAAAGAAATTGATATGGAATTTGACATTGATTATGAAACCGTAATAAAAGAAGTTGTACAAGCATCGCTAAAAAAAGAGAATTTCAAATTCGACATAGAATTAAATGTAATTCTAACAAACAATGAAGAAATAAGACTTATAAATAATGAGTATCGTAATATCGATAAAGCAACAGATGTATTAAGCTTTCCACAAATAGAATACAATACACCAGCAGATTTTGCTCCAATCGAAAATAACCTCCCATCGTATATAAATCCAGATACGCAGGAAGTTATCCTTGGAGATATAATAATATCAATGGAAAAAGTAATCGAGCAAGCAAATGAATATGGTCACACCATTAAACGCGAGTTATCATTTCTTGTAGCACATAGCATGTTACACTTATTTGGATATGATCATATGGAACCAGAAGAAGATAAAGTAATGCAAGAACATCAAGAAGCAATACTAAACGAATGATACAATGGGGACGGTTCTTTTTGTATCACTTTGATACAATGGGGACGGTTCTTTTTGTATCATATTGATACATGGGGGACGGTTCTTAATGTATCATTGGACATTCCTATATAACATAAAGGAGAGATCTTATGAAACCATATAAAATAATTGTTCTTGTTTGTATAGTATTAATGATTAGCGGCTGTGGGAAGAATGGAACTGTACCGAAACAAAAGAATGAAACGGTAACTACAACAAAACAACAAACTGATACGAATGAGCCTGTTACATTAACTGAAACAAAAACCCCTACTGATTCTTTGGAAGGCATGGTTATTAGTAAATTAACAGGATTACCTATTCCTGAGAATTCTTCAACAGTAAGACCAATAGGGATTATGATTAATAATATACCCGCAGCTTTGCCACAAAGTGGGATAGGACAAGCTGATGTTATTTATGAAACTTTAGTTGAAGGTGGACAAACTAGGTTATATGCTATATTTCAAAATTTTGATGGTGATAAAATTGGGCCAGTTCGAAGTGCAAGACATTATTATTTTAATTTTGCATTTGATTTTGATGCTGTTTATGTTCATTATGGTGAAAGTTATTTATGTATACCAAAATATAAGGAGTGGGGTCTTGACCACTTAAATGGTCTTTCCTATCTCGATACAATTATGTGTTTTAGAACTTCAGATAGAAAAGCACCTCATAATGCATATACAAGCTATAAAGGTTTAAATGATGCTTTAACAATAACAAAGATGCGTTCAACTTATGATAATGAATTTACATATGGGATTAATTTTAAAACGGAAGATACGGATTTAGTTAGTGAAATAACAGCAAATAAGGTAATTATACCTATGTCAAATGTTCAAACCTCTCATTTTGAATATGATACTACGAACAAACAGTACCTACGATTTCAATTTGGTAACAAGCATATAGACGTTGAGACAAATGAACAATTAGTTACTAAAAATATTATTATTCAGAAAGCTAGTATTTGGAATATAACTATGATCTTTCGGGTAATGAAATAATTCTCAACCCTGGAAAGACATGGATTACGGTTACTACTAATAATACTAAAATTACATTTGAATAAAAAATATCAACTTTTGCTTGAAGTATTGATACATGTTGTGTAATATCTATTATGAAACAATTAGAAATAAAACAACAGAGGTGCACTATGGCAGATATTAAAAAATTTACGGGAAATAAAATAGTAAGACAAGGAATATTCTTAGCTATTGCAACATTTGCCGTAAGGTTTATTGGATTTTTATATCGAATTCCATTGACTAACATATTAGGTGATTCGGGAAATGGTATATATGGTCCAGCCTTTGAAGTATATTCATTTTTACTAGTTATATCATCAAACGGAATTCCGTTGGTTGTATCGAAAAATGTATCACAACGGCTTGCTATGAAGCGACGTAAGGATGCTGAGAAAATATTTTATGCAACCTTAGTGTTTTCAACTATAGTAAGTACGGTCGCAGCACTCGTAATTATAATTGGTGCTGATTTCTTCGCAAGATCACTAAATATTAAGCAACTAGCTTTACCACTTAGAATATTGGCGCCTACTATTATTTTAGTATCTATAAAAGGAACTCTTTTCGGATATTTTTATGGAAGAAAATCGACAGTACCAGCCGCTATTTCACAACTCATTGAACAATTAATGAATGCGGTCGTTAGTGTTGTATTTGCATATATTCTCATATCCAAGGGACCAGAATTTGGAGCTGCTGGAAGTACTCTTGGTACGGTTGCAGGAGCACTATTTGGTTTATTCTTTATGCTTTTATTATACTTTGCTTATAGAAAAAACTATAGATACAAACTTTTTAATGATACTGTAAATGATACTGAAACTTTTCAGAGTGCATTTAAATTAGTTTCGTTATCAATAGTACCAATAGCTATTGGTACAGCTGTATTCCAAATAACTGGACTTGTAGATACGTTTATGTTAAGCAAGGGACTTGCTGCAAATGGTTATACAAACGAGCTTATTTTAAGCATGCAAGGTATTTTCTCTGGTAAATTCAAAGTATTGACAACTTTGCCAATAGCAGTAGGACCAGCAATAGCTGCTGCAATAGTACCAAGTTTGGCAACATCTAATATAAAGAAGGAAACAAATGTAATAAATAATAAAATTCATTTGATTCTTAAATACCTTATGTTATTTGCAATTCCAGCGAGTGTAGGTTTGTTTATATTAGCGAATCCAATCATGACTATGCTATTTCATGATAGTTCACCTACCCCAACTGTCCTTTTGCAAATTGGTGCGGCATCCATTGTCTTTTATTGCTTATCAACTATGACAATAAATATTTTGCAAAGTTTAGATAAATTAAAGCTCCCAGTCCGTAATCTCTGGATAGCTCTAATTGTTAAGATTATCTTAAACTACTTATTAATATATATTTATGATTTTAATTTGAATGGTGTTGTCGCAACAGGCGTAATTTTTTCCTTCATTTCGTCCGTATTAAACTTAATTTCTATCAAAAAAGAAACGAATTATAGAATTGACTATTGGAGAGTTTTCCTTATTCCAATAATCTCAAGTGCTATAATGTCAATACCTGGTGTTATAATATATAAATTGTTAAGATTAATTTCTTTTGGAAACACGATATCTACTTTGATATCAATCATAGTTTGCGTTTTAACATATGGTGTAAGTGTTCTATTATTAAAAGGAATTACTGAAAATGAAATATTAATGTTTCCAAAAGGAATGACCATTCTAAATTTGCTAAAAAAATTGAAATTAATGTAAAATTAATGAATATAATTCAAAACCCTTGGCAATACTGTAAATAGTTACAAGTCAAGGAGTGATGAATGTGACAAAGAGAAGTATATTTGCTGTAGTTGGAGTTACCGCAATTGTTGTTATTATCTTATCCTATATTTCAATTCAAGGAATAAATAAGGATGTTAATGATTTAAGTGGTGTTGAAGGTAATAATCTTGATAAGATTACAGAAACAATATATCCAAAAGATGATGATATAATTTCTGCCGCCATTACTACAATTACCCCAGTAGTTGAAAAAATTAAAACGACTTCTGATACAATATTTGTTACAAAAAAATATTATAACGAAGATGAAAAAGTTGTAGAAGAAGAAACTGGAATTCCATATTACTTAACAGGAATGACGGAAGACGAACTATTTGATTATACAAAAAACTACATGAGAAACCCTAACTTATCTGATCGCAATCAAAATATTATAGAATATAGTATTGAATCATTTTCAAGTGAAAAGGTTGTTTTGAAAAAAATTTATGAGTCTATAAATAAAGAAGAATATTATTATGTTACAATAACCGATAATTATATTACCATTTATAAAAATGACAAAGTAACTTTAAAAGAAACCACCGGAATAAGTGTAGAACAGTTAAATTCTGAGATTGTAAGCATCCTTTTAGAAGGTGTAACAGTTTATGGAGAACAAGGTATAATCGAACTATTAGAAAACTTTACTAGCTAAGAATAATAATCACAAAAAAATATATGAATAAAAAGGTGGAGGTTTCAAAAGAGGTGTTTTGATAGCCAAGCCAAGTATTAAGACTTCTGTTTGGTATTCTACAAGCAGAAGTCTTATTTACTTTTAGTAGCACCTTTCGCATATGAATGATATAATACATTTGAAAGAGCCTGATTTGTCTTTTGATAATACAATTCCAGAGACATTTACACTAACGGCACTAAGAGGGATAAGAATGATTCGAGTACAACAAATGAAATTAGCAATTGATTATAAACCAGAAGAAATAAGAACTAAACTTGCTAAGACTATAAAAATATATGAAGGTCAAATTATTAGATACAAAATAATTAAAAAATCAATCGATGCAAGAATTTGGAATGATATAAAATATATATTTACTATAGATGCTACCGTTAATGAAGAAAAAAAGATTGTAGAACGTTGTAAAAATCCTAATGTTACAATTGTTAAACCAACAAAATATGAATTTGAAGTTACCGGAAGTGAGAAACTTTCAAATAGACCAATCATCGTTGGAGCAGGACCTGCTGGGCTTTTTGCTGCAATTATGCTGTCAGAAAATGGTTATAAACCGCTAATTATTGAACGTGGAGACAAAGTTGATGAAAGAGTAGCCTCCGTTAATGAATTTTGGACAAAAGGTAAATTACAAACTAATTCAAATGTACAATTTGGAGAAGGAGGTGCTGGTACTTTTTCCGATGGGAAGCTTAACACTTTAGTGAAAGATGAAAGCGGACGAAATAAAAAAGTATTAGAACTTTTTGTTGAAGCAGGTGCAAATGAAGAAATACTGTATTTGAATAAACCACATATTGGGACTGATGTTCTTAGAACAGTGGTAAAGAATATGAGAGAGAAGATAATATCATTGGGAGGAGAATTCCTCTTTAATACGCAAGTAACTGATATCCTTACAAAAGGTAACAAAATCATTGGTGTTAAAACAAATACTGGAAAAGAAATATCGTCGGAAGTAGTTATCCTTGCAATTGGTCATAGTGCGAGAGACACCTTTGCTTTATTAAAAGAATCTAATGTGGAATTACAGAAAAAATCCTTTGCTATTGGTTTAAGGATTGAACATCCACAAAAGTTAATAAATATGTCTCAGTATGGTATCGAAGAAAGTAAGTATTTACCTGCTTCAGACTATAAACTTACACACAAGTGCCAAAATGGTAGGGGTGTTTATTCCTTTTGCATGTGTCCAGGAGGATTTGTAGTTAATTCTTCTTCAGAAGATGGTGGTCTGGTAGTAAATGGAATGAGTAATAATGATAGAGCAGAAGTAAATGGAAATTCTGCAATTATTGTGACTGTTACACCTGAAGATTTTGAATCTGATGATGTCTTAGCTGGTGTTGAATTCCAACGCAAGTGGGAACGCCTAGCATATTCAGAAGGTGGAGAAAACAACAATGTTCCGATACAATTGCTATCCGATTATTTTGATAATAAAGTATCAAATAAAATTGGAGATGTAACCCCTTCCACTTCACGATATACTTTTGCAAACTTAAGGAAATGTTTACCTGAATATATCAACGAATCAATTATTGAAGGAGTTAAAGCGTTTGATAGAAAAATTAAAGGCTTTGCAAGACCTGATGCAGTCCTATCTGGAGTTGAAACAAGAACCTCCTCACCTATAAGAATCGTAAGAAATGATAATTTTGAAAGTAATATCAAAGGACTATTCCCTTGTGGTGAAGGCGCAGGTTATGCTGGAGGGATCACATCATCTGCTATGGATGGAATTAAAGTTGCGGAAGAAATTGCAAAGCGTTACAATTCACTTGATTAACGAGTGAAAATATTGTAATATACTGTTATATAAAATAATAACGTAATACAATTAAGTTCTATAATTAATATTAGTGAGTAAATATATTGAGAAATCAATATTTCAATGAGATATGGAATTAATTTGAAAGGTATGGTTTAAGTCATGAGCTATAGAGAAAAGTTAACAAATGCACAAAAAATAGTAATCAAAATTGGCTCATCATCATTAACACATTCTAATACTGGTGAACTAGATTTGTACAGACTAGAAAAATTAACTCGAATAATAGCAAACTTAAGGGCAGAGGGTAAGGATATCGTTCTCGTATCTTCAGGTGCCATTGCAGTTGGTTCAAAAGCTGCAGGTTTTAAAAGCAAACCCAAAGATACAACAAAAAAGCAAGCTTGTGCCGCTATCGGTCAAGCAATACTTATGATGATATATCAAAAATTATTTAGAGAATATAATCAAACGGCTGCTCAAATTTTATTAACAAGAGATGTTGTAGAGAGTATTACGAGACGAACTAATACTACAAATACATTTAGAGAACTATTTGAATTGAAAGCGATACCGATTGTAAATGAAAATGATACGGTATCTACGGATGAAGTTGAATTCGGAGATAATGACACACTATCTGCAATCGTTTCTTCGTTAATCAATGCCGATTTACTTATACTTTTATCTGATATAGATGGATTATTTACGGATGATCCATCCAATAATCCAGATGCAACCTTTATTAGTGAAGTTCCTGAAATTAATGATAAAATTATGAACATGGGAAAAGGAGCAGGAAGTGAAGTTGGAACTGGTGGTATGCATACGAAACTAACTGCGGCACAAATCGCTACTAACTCAGGAACCGATATGGTTATTGCAAATGCAAATAACCTAGATGTAATCATGGATATAATATCTGGTAAGACAATCGGAACATTATTCTATTCCAATAAAAAGGATGATTTTCATTTATCAGATTACATATGCATTAAAAATTAAAGGAGTTAATTATGGAACTTGAAATTGCACGCATTAATGAACTAGCAAAAAAGAAGAAGGAGGTTGGCTTAACACCAGAAGAAATTATTGAACAAGCTGAGCTTCGAAAAAATTACCTTTCTGCAATCAGAGGAAACTTTAAACAGACACTTGACAATATTTCTATAAAAGAATCTGATGGAACTATACAGCCATTAAAGAAAAAATGTTAGAGAAAAAACAAATCCGTTCTTATATTGTGGGGATAAAGCATACCCTAGATGATGATACCCTTTTAAGCAATAGTAAAGCTGTGACAGATAAAATACTAAGTTTGCCACAATACAAGGCTGCAGAAAAAGTATTTATTTTCTGTAGTATCAATAGAGAAATCGATACTAAATTCATTATACAAGATGCACTTGCTAATAATAAGATAATTGCATTACCAAAAGTTGATAATAATGAAATGATTTTTCATAAAGTAAAAGGCTTTGATGAGCTGAATGACGGATTTTTTGGTGTAAGAGAGCCATCGATATTTTCTCCTATAGTAAAATATACTGAAAATTCAATCGTGATTGTACCGGGTGTTGCGTTTGATAATAACTTAAATAGATTAGGCTATGGCGGTGGCTACTATGATAGATTCTTCCATAAAAATCCTAAAGCATTTAAAGTTGCAATTGCTCATGATTTTCAAATATTAGACAGCATCAAAGTAGATGATCATGATGTTAAAGTAGATATGTTAGTAACGGAGAAAAGAATAATAAGTACTGACCAAATAAATACTGATTCAAAAATATAAAAAAACTGAGGTGTTTACTATGATAGAACAAATAGGTATTGATTCAAAAAAATCCACCTATGAGTTAGCAAGTTTAGGTACTTTAGAAAAAAACAAAGCGCTGCTACGAGTTTCTTCTGAGCTTATAATGCGTGAGCATGAAATATTAGCTGCAAATCAATTAGACATTGATGAAGCAATTAAAAATGGAGTAAAACAAACACTAATTGATAGACTTATGCTAAATCATGATCGAATTCTAGGAATGACAGAAGGAATCAAACAAATAGTTGTACTAGAAGATCCCCTTGGTGAAGTTATTAATAGTAAAAGAAGACCAAATGGACTTGTTATAGGTCAAAAAAGAGTTCCAATTGGTGTTATTGGTTTTATTTATGAAGCAAGACCAAACGTTACAATTGATGCCTTTGCTCTATGTTTCAAGGCGGGTAATGCAGTAATCCTAAAAGGTAGTAGCATGGCACTAAACTCCAATATGAAACTAGTAGAGGTAATTCAAACAGCTCTAAAGTCTGCTGATATTTCGCCTTTTGTAGTTCAACTTATAACAAATACGGATAGAGAAGCTACTATAGAACTTATGCGAATGACTAAATATGTTGATTTAATTATCCCTAGAGGTGGTGCTAGTTTAATTAAAACAACAATTGAAAATAGTTTAGTTCCTGTAATTGAAACGGGTACTGGAAACAATCATATATTTGTAGATTCGAGTGCAGATCATAACATGGCGATTGATATTATTATCAATGCAAAGGTACAAAGACCAAGTGTATGTAATGCTTGTGAAAAAGTTCTAATTCATAAAGATTTATCTGAAGAATTTGTACCAAAATTAATTGATGCGCTAAAAGCGAACAACGTTGAAGTTAGAGGCGATCAAGCTGTTTGCGATATATCAAGTGACGTTATACTTGCAACAGATGAAGACTGGACTACTGAATACTCTGATTATATAATCGCAATAAAGATTGTATCAAATATAAAAGAAGCGATTCATCATATAAACGAATACAATACAAGACATTCTGAGGCGATTATTACGAGTGATTATGCAAACTCCAATCTATTTATGGATGAAGTTGATGCAGCTGCAGTTTATGTTAATGCATCTACTCGTTTTACAGATGGTGGAGAATTTGGATTTGGAGCAGAAGTCGGAATAAGTACACAAAAGCTACATGCAAGAGGTCCATTAGGGCTTAAAGAATTAACAACGACGAAGTATATCATATACGGTAATGGACAAATAAGACAATAAAAATCTAGCTCCCGTCAAATGTTGGTGGGAGTTAATTTTATTAAAATACAAGGAGATTAATATGACGAAGAAAATAATAGCATTGTTACTTGCAATTACAATTATAGTAAGCTTAACTGGATGTGAAACAACTTATCTCAATTCTTCTAATCCGTCGAAACAAATTAATATTAGTTTTGAGAAATTAGGAGATACAGAGATTGAAGCTTACTATAAACAAGCAGAAAAATATGGTGAGGATGTCAGCCCTGATGTTATCAATCACATAAATAGTCTTGGTTTTGATTTGCTTCGAGCATCGGACAATACAGATGCAAATGTTATATCTCCAATTGGTTCATATATATCATTAGCATTATTATATAGTGCTTCTTCAAATAGTACAAAGGATGAATTTGATAAAGTTCTAGGCTTTGAAGCTGTAAATGATAGATTTTTGAATAAGAATATTCAGGACTTATTATTACATCTATACCGAATAGACGCAAATACAAATATTATATATGCAAATTCAGTATATGTACCTAAATCAATATCTGGCTCAGACGCATTTTTAGATGCAGCTACCAATTATCTTTTTAGTAAAATGACAAAAATAAAATTTAATGAAACTTCGAAAAAAGACATAGATGTTTGGATCACAAATTATACCAACCATAGATTTAAAACAGCTCTGGCTGAAATTTCTCCAGAAACTTCGACCTTGGCTATAAATGCTTTCCATTTTGAAGCACTTACTACCACTGAATTTTTACCAATCGATTATTTTACCGATGATTTTAATGGAGTAGATGGTATTCGAACTGCTGAATATCAAAGAAATATAGGAAATTACGGTTTTTTTGAAGATGATGATGTTCAAATATTAAACGTGCCTCTTGGACGACAAAAAATGAGTATAACCTTTATTATTCCAAAAACATCTACAACAAAAGACATTATTAATAATATAACAAATGAAGATATAAATAATTATATCTCTAAACTAGTAGAACAATCATTTGAATTAGTAATTCCACAAATGAGGTTACAATTAGATAATGATATGAGTAAATTACTTCAGGAGTTAGGGGCCCCATCAATATTTGCGACACCTGGCGGACTTAACGGCTTATCACCGGACGCAACACTCACACAGTTTGTAAACAAAGTAGGTCTTTCTCTCAAACAATCAGAGACTTCAATATCTAAAATAGATATTTATGATGAAATGACAGCAGACATTATTTTAGAATACGATGAATTTAAAGTAGATAGACCTTTTGTCTTTATTATCAAAGATCACTCTACCGATACCAATATTATGATAGGAAATGTAAATAATTTAGGATATTAGAATTAAGGAATTTGATTTACTTGAAAATATATGAGTTGATTGTTATAATTGTTAAGATGACGAATAATAATAGTTATTGACATAAAAGAAAGATATAAGGTGATATGATGAGTGAAAGAGCCCAGACAACCGTATTAAATGCTACAGAAGCACAAATACAGTCTAGAATAATAGAGGAGCTTAAAGCTGAGTTTGATAAAGAATTTGCTCAAACTGGTAAACAAAAGAAGATGTGCATTACGACTTTTGGATGTCAAATGAATGCTCATGATTCAGAAAAGCTTGAAGGAATATTAGAACAAATTGGTTATGAAAAAACAGATGACGAAAATGAAGCTGATTTTGTTTTATATAATACTTGTACGGTTAGAGAAAATGCAAATCTTAAGGTTTATGGCCGACTTGGTCATCTAAATAAATTGAAACAAAATAAACCTAGTCTAGTCATCGCTTTATGTGGATGTATGATGCAAGAAGATACCGTAATAGCAAAGATTAAGAAAAGTTACCGATTTGTAGATATAATATTTGGTACCCACAATATTTATAAACTCGCAGAATTAATTAAGACTCGTAGAGAATCAGGCAGAATGGTAATTGACATCTGGAAAGAACAGAAAGAAATTGTAGAAGATTTACCTTCTGATAGAAAATACAAGTTTAAAGCTTGTGTCAATATTATGTATGGATGTAATAATTTCTGTAGTTACTGTATCGTTCCATATGTGCGAGGCCGTGAACGAAGTAGAAAACCAGAAGATATTATAAATGAAATTAAAAGACTTGTAGAAGATGGAGTCGTTGAGATCACATTACTAGGACAAAATGTTAACTCTTACGGGAAAAATCTACAAGACAGTATGAGTTTTGCTAATCTTTTACAAGAGGTAGAGAAAGTAGAGGGGCTAGAAAGAATTCGTTTTATGACTTCTCATCCAAAGGATTTATCAGATGATTTAATTGAAGTATTTAAGAATTCTAAAAAGATATGTTCCCATATTCACTTACCATTCCAATCAGGAAGTACAAGAATACTGAACCTAATGAATCGTAAATATACAAAAGATGATTATCTTGAATTAGTTCGAAAAATAAAAGCTGCTCGTCCAGATGTAACCCTTACAACAGATATTATTGTTGGTTTTCCTGGTGAAACAGATGAAGACTTTGAACATACTCTTGATGTAGTTAAACAAGTCAAATACAACAGTGCATATACTTTTATTTACTCAAAAAGAACTGGAACACCAGCAGCACTAATGGATGATCAAGTAAGCGATGAAATTATTAAAGTACGTTTTAATAAATTACACGATACAATCCAAGAAATTGGAAGTAACATTACAGATAAAGAAGTTGGCGGTACATATAAAGTTCTTATCGAAGAGGTAAACGAAAAAGATAACTCCTTAGTAAGCGGTCGTCTTGAAAATAACCTTGTCGTTCATTTAAAAGGTACCAAAGATCTTATCGGAAAAATTATAAATGTAAAAATAGTTGAAGCGAAGGGCTTTTACTTTTTCGGAGAGCTAGCTTAAATATACTTGAGGGGTTTAGATATGGCACAACTAACACCAATGATGCAACAATACCAAGAGATTAAAGATGCAAATAAGGACTGTATACTTTTCTATCGTTTAGGGGATTTCTATGAAATGTTCTTTGAAGATGCTATAAAAGCATCAAAAGAACTTGAAATTACCCTAACTGGAAGAGATTGTGGACAGGAAGAACGCGCTCCTATGTGTGGTATTCCTTATCATGCAGCCGAAGTATATGTAAATAAGCTTGTTCAAAAAGGTTATAAAGTGGCAATATGTGAGCAGGTAGAGGATCCTAGACAAGCAAAAGGAATCGTGAAACGCGAAGTAATTCGAATTGTAACACCAGGCACCAACTTAAATACAGGTGCACTTGATGAAGCAAAGAATAATTATTTGATGTGTATCATCTATTCCGGTGATTTATATGGAATATCTATCGTGGATGTATCAACGGGAGATTATTATGTAACCGAAGTTAATTCTGCTAGAAAAGCACATGACGAAATATCTCGCTTTTCACCTTCAGAAATCATTGGTAATGATGCATTAATGATGTCCGGTTTAGATTTAGAGGATTTACAAAATAGACTATCCGTTAATGTTACGTCCTTAGAACCTTGGTTTTATGATGATGATAAGTGTATAATGGCACTAAAGGAACATTTTAATGTTCAATCATTGGACGGCCTTGGATTGAAAGATTTTCCTTTAGGGATTACAACTGCCGGTGCTCTTATGCAATATTTATTAGAAACTCAAAAAAATTCTCTTAGTCATTTAACTCAAATAATACCATATACTACTGAAAAATATATGATACTCGATAGTTCAAGTAGAAGAAACCTTGAGCTAGTTGAGACATTAAGAGAAAAACAAAAACGCGGATCCTTACTTTGGGTACTAGATAAAACAAAAACAGCAATGGGAGCTAGACTATTAAGAAAATGGTTAGAGCAACCTTTAGTTGAAGATGATAAAATTACACAAAGATTAGACAGTATCGTAGCATTAAATAAATCATTAATAACAAGGGAAGAAATTAAAGAATATCTTCAACCGGTATATGACCTTGAACGATTAATAAGTCGAATCGTGTATAAGTCAGCGAACCCTAGAGATTTAATTGCTTTCAAGAACTCTCTTGAGATGATTCCTCATATAAAACATTTGCTTACAGAACTTGATTGTGAATATATAAAAGAGTTGTATGAGAATTTAGATGAGCTTCAAGATGTATTTAAATTAATTGATGAAGCAATTATAGATGAGCCTCCTTTCTCAGTTCGAGAAGGTGGAATAATTAAAACAGAATATAATGAAGATGTTAGAAAATATAGATTAGCAACAACAGAAGGCAAACAATGGATAGCCCAACTTGAAGCAAAAGAAAAAGAAGCTACTGGTATAAAGACATTAAAAATTAAACATAATAACGTATTTGGTTATTATATTGAAGTTTCTAAGTCTTATATGGATACTGTCCCTGCATATTATACAAGGAAACAAACATTGGCTAATGCAGAAAGATATATTACTCCTGAATTAAAAGAGTTAGAAGATATCGTTCTTGGTTCAGAAGAAAAGATAGTTACACTAGAATATGATATATTTTGTAAGATAAGAGAAACTGTAGCGAATGAAGTAAAGAGAATACAGCAAACGGCAAAAGCAATTGCAACAATAGATGTATTACAATCTTTAGCCTATGTTGCTGAGAAAAATAATTATGTTAGACCAAACATTAATAAAAAAGGAATCATAAATATTAGAGATGGTAGACATCCAGTGGTAGAAAAGATGATTCCACATGATATGTTTGTTACAAATGATACTTATTTAGATGGTAATAGCAATAAGATATCAATCATTACAGGTCCCAATATGGCAGGTAAATCGACTTATATGAGACAAACTGCATTAATAGTACTTATGGCTCAAGTAGGAAGTTTTGTCCCAGCAAGTGAAGCTAATATCGGTATATGTGATAGAATATTTACTCGAGTAGGTGCTTCCGATGACTTAGCTTCTGGGCAAAGTACCTTTATGGTAGAGATGACAGAAGTTGCAAATATATTAAGAAATGCTACAAAAAACAGCTTGCTTATATTAGATGAAATCGGACGTGGTACAAGTACCTTTGATGGATTAAGTATTGCATGGGCTGTAATTGAACATATATGTAACGCTAAATCGCTTGGTTCCAAAACACTTTTTGCAACTCATTATCATGAACTGACTGAATTAGAAGGTAAACTACCAGGAGTTACAAATTACTGTATCGCAGTAAAAGAACAAGGCGATGATATTATTTTCTTACGCAAAATAGTAAAAGGTGGGGCTGATAAAAGCTACGGTATTCAAGTAGCAAAGCTTGCTGGTGTTCCAGATGTTGTAATTACTCGTGCAAAAGAAATTGTCCAAGATCTAAGTGATGCAGATATTGTAACAAGAGCCAAGGAAATACAAACAGACGCACATAAAAAATCAAAAGAGCTTCCAATGCAAATGTCTCTATTTGATAACAAAGATAGTGAAGTAATTGATAAACTAAAGAATATAAATGTAAATGACTTAAGCCCAAGAGACGCTTGGGATCTTTTAGAAGAACTTCAGAAAGAAGTTCAGAATTGTTGGTGATTCTATGTCAAAAATACAAGTATTAGATCAAAATACAATTAATAAAATTGCGGCAGGAGAGGTTATTGAACGTCCTGCTTCTGTTGTTAAGGAATTAATTGAGAACGCCATTGATGCAGGTGCAACTGCGATTGCAGTTGAATTAAAAGATGGTGGAATCTCATTAGTTAGAGTAACCGATAATGGTTCGGGTATTGAAAAAGAAGATATTCGAAATGCTTTTCTACGCCATTCTACGAGTAAAATTAAGTCTGTTGAAGATTTATTTACAATTACAAGTCTTGGTTTTCGTGGTGAAGCCCTATCAAGTATCGCAGCAATTTCACAAGTGGAACTTATTACGAAAGTAAAAAGCGGATTAACGGGAATAAGATATTCGATTGAAGGGGGAAGTGATAAATCCTTTGAAGAAATCGGTTCTCCTGATGGAACTACTTTTTTAGTGCGAAATCTATTTTTTAATACCCCTGCTCGTAGAAAGTTCTTAAAATCATCTTCAACAGAAGCCGCACATGTAGGTGATTTGCTTGAAAAACTTGCCTTATCACATCCCAAC
The DNA here is from genome assembly GCA_029256575.1 of Clostridiales bacterium. Taxonomy (GTDB): domain Bacteria; phylum Bacillota; class Clostridia; order Lachnospirales; family JAQSXR01; genus JAQSXR01. The sequence continues at coordinate 186,349 of JAQSXR010000003.1, forward strand.
ATTTCATTTAAGTTTATTAATAATAATCAAATAAAACTTCATACTTCTGGTAATAATCAACTCAAGGATGTAATTTATGGTATATACGGAAGAGAAATTACTAGTAACTTAATTCCGATTCTTGCAAATAATGAGTCGATAAAGGTACAAGGTTTTATTGGAAAACCTATTATAGCTCGTGGAAATAGAAGTTATGAAAATTACTATATAAATGGAAGATATGTTAAGTCCGCCGTTATAGGTCAAGCAATTGAAGACGCATATAAAACATATATGCCTCAACATAAATATCCATTTACAGTTCTACATTTTACGATAAATTCTGATTTATTAGATATAAATGTACATCCTACAAAAATGGAGTTAAGATTTAAGAATAAGGAAGAGTTGTACTTATTGGTATCAAATTCAATAAAAGATGCACTTAGTGGCAAAGAATTAATTCCAACGGTTACACTAGGTTCAAATAATGAACAAAACTACTACTGGTAATAGTACTGGTAACAGTAATCGTTATATTTCTATTGATATTGATGACCCGACATTGAAACAGCAACCAACTACAGTATTAGAGTCATGTGTTGCATCTGATTATGTATTTAAAGATAATTCAATAAAATCAAATAAAGCGCCTACAGAAATAACTTCATCAATCCAAAATTCTGCAAATGAATCATCTGTAATATCTGTTAACGTAAATAAAGTAAGTCAACCTAACAATACTTATGAACAAGTTAGCCTTACTGAAGTAGCCCCTTTATTATCAAAATCAGCGAAAGCTTCTCATCGAATTATTGGGCAATTATTTAAGACATATTGGTTGGTTGAATTTGAAGAGAAATTATATATAATAGATCAACATGCAGCCCATGAAAGAGTTTTATATGAAGTATTCATAAAATCATTAAAAGAACGTACGATGTATTCACAACAGTTAATGCCTCCAATCCTTGTTTCCCTTTCTATGAGAGAAGCCGACACTCTTAGAGCTAACATGAATCACTTTGAAGAAATTGGTTTTGAAATTGAATCCTTTGGTGGTAAGGACTATGCTATTAAAGCAGTACCAGGAAACTTATTTAATATTGTAAAACAAGAATTGTTTATAGAAATATTAGATACACTAAATGATGAGCAAAGACGATTAACTGCAGAAACAATTTTTGATAAGATTGCAAAATTATCGTGTAAAGCTGCTGTAAAAGGTAATAATCACCTTTCTGAACAAGAGATAAAGAAATTAATTGATGATTTATTAGAACTCGATAATCCTTATACTTGTCCTCACGGTAGACCAACCATTATATCAATGACTCAATATGAAATAGAAAAAAAATTCAAACGTATTCAGTAGCTAGGAGAATTTATGAAAAAACCACTAATTATATTAACGGGACCTACCGCAGTTGGTAAAACAAAATTATCAATTGATCTTGCTAAATTGATAAATGCTGAGATCATTTCTGCTGATTCTATGCAAGTTTACAAACATATGGATATCGGAACAGCCAAAATCACGAAGGAAGAAATGGATGGAATTAAACACTATTTAATTGATGAAATTGAACCTTATGAAGAGTTTAGCGTTAGTGAATTTCAAATTCGAGCGAAAGAATATTTAGAAGAGATTTATTCAAAAGGGAAAATACCGATCATCGTAGGAGGAACTGGTTTTTATATTCAAAGTATACTATACGATATAGAATTTTCTAAAACGGAAGTAAAAACTGAATATCGTAATCAATTATACGATCTAGCAAAAGAAAAAGGAAATGAATTTTTACACTCAAAGCTGAAACAAATTGACCCTGTTTCAGCTGATAAGATTAATCCCAATAATGTAAAAAGAGTTATTCGCGCTATTGAATATTTTGAACAAACGAAAACAAGAATATCGGATCATAATGAAATGCAAAGTCAAAATATTTCTCCTTATAATTTTATCTATTTCGTTTTATCAAATGAAAGAGAAGTATTATATGATAGGATTAATAAAAGAGTAGATAAAATGATTGAAGATGGTTTGATTGATGAGGTTAAAGGATTAGATTCGAAAGGTTATACAAAAGATATGGTTGCAATGAAAGGAATCGGGTATAAAGAAGTACTTGAATATCTTGAAGGGACTATTTCATATGATGACGCAATAGAAATTATCAAGCAAAATTCTAGGCATTATGCAAAACGCCAGTTAACATGGTTTAAGCGGGAAAAAGAAGTACATTGGGTAGATATTCATGAATTGAAAAATAATTACAAGAATATTTTGACATTTATTGTGAAAATTGTTGAAGAAAAAGGTATAATATAATACAATAAAAGATATAAAAATAAATTAGAAATCTAATAGGGGGAATTGCAAATGAATAAACAATTAAATTTACAAGATGTATTTTTAAACCAAGTAAGAAAAGATAAAATTCCTTTAGTTGTTTACCTAACGAACGGTTTTCAACAAAAGGGAATTATAAAAGGCTTTGATAACTTCATCGTTATCCTTGAAACAGATGGTAAATTGCAAATGGTATATAAACATGCAATTTCGACTATTATTCCAAGTAAGGAAATATCATATATGTCTTTGGGAGAATAGAGAGGAAATAAAATGAATTTAACATTAGATGAGATGATTGCTAGCTTTGGCATTGATACGTCAATCACCACGTTCTGTAATGAAATTGAAAATAAATTAGAATCGCGTTTTAAACAAATTGATAAGGTATCTGAATTTAATCAGTTAAAAGTATTAAAAGCAATGCAAAAGAATCGAGTAAGTGATATTCACTTTGCAGCAACTACAGGATATGGTTATAATGACTTAGGACGTGACACTCTAGAAGCAGTATATGCTTCTGTTTTTAATACAGAAGATGCGCTCGTTAGACCGCAACTTATTTCTGGGACCCATGCACTTAATGTAGCATTGTTTGGTAATCTAAGACCAGGTGATGAATTGCTTTCACCTGTTGGAAAGCCTTATGATACGCTTGATAAAGTTATCGGTATTTCACCATCTTCAGGTTCGTTAAGTGAATATGGAATAACATATCGTCAAGTTGATTTATTAGAAGATGGTGCGTTCGATTATGAAGGTATAAAAGCAGCAATTAATAGTAAAACAAAACTTGTTACTATTCAGCGTTCAAAAGGCTATACTACTAGACCAACTTTGTCCGTTACGCAAATTGGAGAATTAATTAAATTTGTAAAATCGATCAAGCCAGAATTAATATGTATGGTCGATAATTGTTATGGTGAGTTTGTAGAGACCATTGAACCCTCCGATGTAGGAGCTGATATGGTAGTGGGCTCACTAATCAAGAATCCAGGTGGTGGTCTTGCCCCAATCGGAGGTTACATATGTGGTACAAGTAAATGTGTTGAAAATGCTTCGTATCGCTTAACTTCTCCTGGTTTAGGTAAAGAAGTTGGAGCAACACTTGGTATTACACAATCCTTATTTCAAGGGTTATTTGTTTCCCCACAAGTGGTAGCAGGGGCCTTAAAAGGGGCTATTTTTGCAGCTACCGTATTTGATAAACTCGGTTATGTAACAGTGCCAAATTCTATAGAATCAAGACATGATATCATTCAGGCAATCATTCTTGGAAGTCCTGAAAAAGTAATATCTTTTTGCAAGGGGATACAAGCAGCTGCTCCAGTGGATAGTTTTGTAACTCCTGAACCTTGGGCAATGCCAGGATATGATTGTGAAGTAATTATGGCGGCAGGTGCTTTTATCCAAGGATCTTCAATTGAACTCAGTGCAGATGCTCCAATTAAGCAACCTTACACGGTATTTTTTCAAGGGGGACTATCTTGGCACCATGCAAAAATAGGAGTTATGATGGCATTACAAGAAGTTACAAAGGGTATATTGAATCTCTAATAATAAAAGTTGTAAATTTATTCAAATCGAAAATGTTATAAGCTATATAGTAGTCTACTATATAGCTTTTTTTTACTATTTTCCAATTGTTTTTATATTGACAAAATATCAGAATATTTACCATTTTATTACATGGAAATGTAATATTTAGCAAGTCAAAACTAACAACCTTATTTACTTAAGGCCTATCCTATGCTATAATAATTACAAAAGCGAGTAAATTAATATTAGTTACTATATTAATTATTTACCTATGGAGGCGACACACTTTCATGGGTATTAAATTCGACTAAAAACAATAAGGAGAAAAAGGATGGGAATAACTAATACATTTAAACGCGGTATTCACCCAAAAGATTTTAAAGAAATGTCTAAGAACGTATCAATTGACACTTATAGACCCTTTGGTGAAATAATAATACCTATGTCTCAACATCTTGGCGGACCCGCTGAACCGATTGTAAATAAAGGTGATCGTGTTTTAGTCGGTCAAAAAATTGGTGAATTAAAAGGATTTGTTTCCGCTTCCGTACATAGTTCTGTATCGGGAACAGTAAAAGAAATAAAAAATGTAATACTTGCAAATGGGACAAACTCAAATGCAGTTGTTATTACGAATGATAATTTGTATGAAAAAGTAGAAAGTATGAATCACGAAAATATTCTAGAGAATTTAACTGTTACTGAAATTCGTGAAAAGATTAAAGAAGCTGGTATTGTCGGTTTAGGCGGTGCAGGTTTTCCTACACATATTAAACTTACTCCACCTGCTGATACAAAAATTGATTATATTATAGTTAATGGTTCAGAATGTGAACCGTATTTGACTTCAGATTATAGAATTATGTTAGAGGAACCAAATCTTTTGATTTCAGGAATTAATATAATATTAAAGTTATTTCCAGAAGCGAAGTGCATTATTGCAATTGAAAATAATAAAAAAGAAGCTATCGAATTACTGAATAACATAGTTGGAAATGACCCAAGGATTTCTGTAAAAGGTTTAAAAACAAAGTATCCTCAAGGTGCTGAGAAACAATTAGTATATGCTACAACTGGCAGAAGCTTTACTTCTCAAAAATTACCTTTAAATGTAGGATGTATTGTTCAAAACATTGATACCGTAGTTGCTATCCACAAAGCAATTCTCACTAACGAACCTCTTTTAACTCGCGTTGTTACTATAACAGGAGATGCAATTACTACTCCAAAGAATTTGAGAGTAAGGATTGGTACTAATCTTAATGAATTAATTGAAGCTGCTGATGGTTTTAAAAATGGAAAAACTCCAGAAAAAATCATATCTGGTGGACCAATGATGGGGAAAGCACTGTTTACAACTGATGTTCCTATAACTAAAGGTACAAGTGCTTTTGTTTTCATGTCGAAAGATGAAGTAGCGGAATCAAAGCCAACTAATTGTATACGCTGTGGCGGTTGTGTAACGGTATGTCCAAATGGATTGTTACCTCTTTATCTTGCAAAAGCTTCTATTGAAGGTGATGAAGAAGAGTTTATTAAGCTAAATGGTATGGAGTGTTGTGAATGTGGTTGTTGTTCCTATACTTGTCCATCTAAAATACATCTCGCTCATGCAATTAGCTCTATGCGACGAGATATTTTAGCAAAACGAAAGAAATAGTGAGGTGTAGAAATGGAAAACAAATTATATAAAGTATCATCATCACCACATATTCGTGCAAATCGTGATACTGAAACAATTATGCAAGATGTAGCATTAGCATTATTACCTGCCGCATTATTTGGAATTTATAATTTTGGTTATAGAGCAGCACTAATAATAATAATTTCAGTTTTAACATGTGTTTTATCTGAATATATATTTCAACTAGCAATGAAAAAACCTATCACTATCTCAGACGGTAGTGCACTTGTTACAGGATTATTAATTGCATTGATTTTACCACATACAGTACCTTATTGGATACCAGTTCTTGGTGGTCTCTTTGCAATAATTTTGGTGAAACAATTATATGGTGGAATAGGACAAAACTTTGTTAATCCTGCAATCGCAGCCAGAGTGTTCTTAACAATCGCCTACACCAATTATTTAGCTAAATATGTAGTTGACGGTGTTACGTCTGTAACCCCATTAGCAGTAGTCAAAGCAGGTGGTGAATCAGTTGAATTATCTAAGCTTATTTGGGGTACTGTAGGTGGAAGCCTCGGAGAAACCTCAGTAGTATTTTTACTAATCGGTGCAGCTTATTTAGTTTATAGAAAAGTTATTAGTTTGAAAATACCTTTGATATATATAGCAACCGTTTTTGTTTTTGCTGGTCTATTAGGTCCTGAAATGTTTGATCTTAACTATATGTTAGCACAAGTATTTAGTGGTGGACTTATAATTGGTGCTTTCTTTATGGCAACTGATTATGTAACATCCCCTGTTACCCCTAAAGGACAAATAATTTTTGCATTCATGTTAGGTCTATTGACTATGCTAATCAGATTATATAGCGGTTACCCTGAAGGAGTTTCTTTTGCAATCATGTTTATGAATCTTTGGGTACCGATAATTGAGAAATTCACACGTCCGACTGTATTTGGAAAGGAGCGAAAAAATGAAAGACATAATTAAAAACGCTCTTATATTATGTGTCATTACTTTAATAGCAGCATTTATGTTAAGTTTTGTTAATAGTATAACTTCAGAAGTAATTATTAAACAAGAGATTGCAAAACAAGAAGGTGCCTTTAAACAAATCTTGTCAAATGCTGACTCTTTTGATGTAGTTGAATTAGATGAAGAAAATAGTTTCGGAGTAACCAACGCATATGTTGGATTAAAAGGAACGGAAGAAGTTGGTTATTTGTATAACATAACTGGTTCAGGTTATGGTGGGGAAATTAAGATAATTATTGGAATTAATGTTGATTCCACAATAGCAGGGATATCTATTTTATCGCATACTGAAACAGCAAACGTAGGATCTAAGATAGTTGAAGATGATTTTACTTCACAATTCAAAGATAAACAGGCAACTGAATTTGAAGTTGTAAAGACTGCAACAAGTGAGCCAAATGAAATTCAAGCAATTAGCGGAGCTACTGTTTCATCAAAAGCTGTTACTGTAGCTATCAATAATGCAATTGAGTATTATAATGAAGTAGTAGGAGGTTTGGATTAATATGAGAGAACTTATAAATCGTTTAAAAACTGGTATTTTTACAGAAAATCCAACCTTTATGCAAATGTTAGGTATGTGTCCAACATTAGCTGTTACAACATCAGCTCAAGCTGGTTTAGGAATGGGACTTGCAACAACAGCAGTTCTTATACTTTCAAATTTTGCTATATCCTTACTAAGAAAAGCAATACCAGTGAAGGTTAGAATTCCAGTATTTGTTGTTTTAATAGCTACCTTTGTAACTATAATTGAAATGCTCTTAAAAGCATATGTGCCTGCACTCTATAATGAACTTGGGTTATTTATTCCACTTATCGTAGTAAACTGTATTATATTAGGAAGAGCAGAAGCTTATGCATCGAAAAACAAGGTACTACCATCCGTATTTGATGGTATCGGAATGGGCCTTGGATTTACATTTGCTCTTACATTAATAAGTATCGTAAGAGAATTACTAGCATACGGAACTATTTTTGATATAAAAATTGCTCCAAAATTCTATGAAGCATCTACAATATTTGCATCAGCACCTGGAGCTTACTTTGTACTTGGCTTCTTATTGGCTGGCATCGCTGCTATTAGAAACAAAAAATCTAGCAAAGGGAGGGCTTAAGTATGACTGATTTATTATTACTTTTTATTGGATCAATATTAATTAATAACATTGTTTTATCAAGATTTTTGGGTACTTGCCCATTCTTAGGTGTTTCTAGTAAAATAAAAACTGCAACTGGAATGGGGGTTGCTGTTACTTTTGTAATTACGTTAGCATCTTTTATTTCATATATCGTATATGAGTACTTGCTTGTACCATTTGAACTTGAATATTTGTATACAATAGCTTTTATCCTAGTTATTGCATCACTCGTACAATTTGTTGAACTTGTTATACAAAAAACTAGCCCAGTACTTTATAGTGCTTTAGGGATATATTTACCTCTTATCACTACAAATTGTGCTGTTCTTGGTATAGTAATAATTAATGTGAATTCAAAATATACTTTGTTAGAAAGTGTAGTAAATGGATTTGGAACTGCACTTGGATTTACTATGGCAATTGTATTATTAGCAGGTATTCGTGAAAGAATTCAATCAAATAATATTCCAAAAGCTTTTAAAGGATTCCCAATTCTACTGATAACAGCAGGACTAATGGCCTTAGCCTTTTTAGGTTTTCAAGGCATGATCAAATAAGGAGAGAAATATCATGGATATTACACAAATAATTATTCCAACTCTTTTGCTTGGTGGTATTGGATTAGTATTAGGGTTAATACTAGGCGTAGCGGCAAAGGTGTTTGGTATTAAGGTAGATGAAAAAATAACAATAGTGAGAGATTTGTTACCTGGTGCGAACTGTGGTGCTTGCGGATATGCTGGTTGTGATCAATTAGCTAAAGCAATTGCCGAAGGAAAGGCCCCAGCAAATGCATGTCCAGTCTCATCCGCTGCAAGTAAAGAGCAAATAGCTCAAGTCATGGGTGTGGTTGCAGATAAAACAGAGAAACAAGTTGCATTTGTAAAGTGTAATGGTACTTGTGAAGCTGCAAAAGATAAATATGAATATATTGGCGTTAAATCATGTAAACAAGCATCTCTTGTTCCAGGAGGAGGCCAAAAATCTTGTGGTTATGGCTGTCTTGGTTTTGGAGATTGTGTGAAAGCCTGTCAATTTGACGCAATTACTATCGTTGATGGTATAGCAGTTATTGATGAAACAAAATGTACTTCTTGTACACAATGTGTTGTTGCTTGTCCAAAGAGCATTATAGAAATGGTTCCAGCATCATCTTCAGTACGCGTTAGATGTAATTCCTTAGATGCTCCTAAAGCATCAAAAGATAATTGCTCAAATGCTTGCATAGGCTGTAAAATATGTATTAAGCAATGCCCAGTTGATGCAATTACTGTTGAGAATTTCTTATCACACATCGATTATAGCAAATGTATACAATGTGGCAAATGTGCAGAAAAATGCCCAACTAAATGTATCAATATATACGAATAAATTAATTAATGATATTATTCTAAATTTATTAATAAGCTCTTTGATTTGTTATCGAAATTAAAAGATAACCATTCAGGGAGCTTATTTAAATAGCAATAATTCTTTTGCGGATAAAGTATACAAACTATTAATTATATGTTAAAATATTTTTGGTGTAATTTGTATTATAGTAGGTTACAATAAATATATTATGTAAACGAGGTGTTGGTATGACAGGTAGAAGAAGTGAGAAGAATGGCTGGTCATTATTTTTATTAATATTGACAGGTATTGTACTTGGTTCATTCATTGGTTCTTTAACGAAGGATATTAGTTGGTTAAACTGGTTAAACTTTGGTAAAGGGTTTGGGCTTGTTAATCCATTAGAAATGAATTTGGAAATAATCCAAATTACATTTAAATTATGGATAAACATTTCTATAGCAAGTATACTTGGTGTTGGGCTAGCCATCTTTGTTTATAGAAAAATTTGAATTGAGGAATACATATGTTATTTACGTTAGCATCGCAGTCTCCAAGACGAAAAGAGATATTAACTAATTTAAATATTGACTTTAATGTTGTAGTAAGTGATATAGACGAAAGTTTAATTCGCAAAAATACTCCATCCGAGCTTGTCATTGCCTTAGCAAATGCTAAGGCTTATGCTGTATCTGAGAAGTTATTGGAACCATCTATTATAATTGGTGTGGATACAGTTGTGGTACTAGGTAATACTGTAATTGAAAAACCAACTGATGATAATGATGCTTTTAATATATTACGTTCACTATCAGGACAAGAACATATGGTTTATTCTGGTATTTCCTTAATAGATAAATACTCCGATAAAGTCTATACATCATATGATATTACGAATGTATTTATGAGAGAACTTACTACTGATGATATAACAAATTATATAGCCACCAAAGAACCTTTCGACAAGGCTGGTGCATATGGAATTCAAGGTATTGGCTCAATACTAATTGATAAAATAGTTGGGGACTATTTTAATGTTATGGGCTTTCCTGTCAAGAAATTCTATCAAGGGTTACAGAGCTTAGGATATGATTATTTTAAGCTTATAAAAAAATAATATAATACTAAAAGGGGATATTTAATGGGGGAAAAGAAATTAATGATGAAGGAACTTCCTATTTCAGAAAGACCGTATGAAAAGTGCGAGAAATATGGAGCTACCTCACTGAGCGATGCTGAATTATTAGCCGTAATTATTAGAACGGGAAGTAATTCTCTTCGGTCTACCGATTTAGCTGAGAGGGTGTTAACACTTTCAGAAAACAAACGAGGTTTATCAATATTAAATTATTTAACTATTAACGAACTTAAGAAAGTTCGCGGTGTAGGTAAAGTAAAGGCAATTCAACTGCAGTGTGTAGCTGAGATTGCAAAAAGAATGGCAAAGTCAAACGCTCCGGAAAAGTTATGCGTAAGTTCTCCCTCTTCTCTAGCCCAGCATTTTATGAGTGAAATGAGATATCTTACACGTGAGCAATTGATGCTAGTATTACTCGATACAAAGAATAAAGTAATATTTAGTAAAACAATATCAATGGGAACCGTTAATTCATCACTCGTATCACCTAGAGAATTATTTATTGAAGCTCTTAAAAATGATGCTGTTAGTGTTGCAGTTCTACATAACCATCCAAGTGGTGATCCAACTCCAAGCAAAGAGGATATTGCAATAACAAAAAGAATAATGGAGGCTGGAAGTATTATTGGTATTCAATTATTAGATCATATAATAATTGGGGATGGAAATTATGTAAGTTTAAAAGAACGCGGTTTGATTTAATAGGCCATTTTATTATAAATGAATATCCTTTTGGGCACTTGGAAACACTATATAATAAAACTGGTAATTTTGAAAGGATGTTTATATGTTATTTAATAACGTGATTGCTATAGATTTAGGGACAAATAACACAAAGATTTACAAAAAGTCCAAAGGAATAGTGCTAGATGAAAAGACTTCCGTTACAGTAGACGAAAAGAAAAACATTATAGAAACTGGTAACTCATCTTTTGAGATGTTCGAGAAAACACCCGCTGGGAAAAAAGTAGTTTTCCCATTAAAAGGTGGTGTCATAGCAGATTTTAATAATATGACAAAGTTAACAAATGCTTTTTTTAAAAAGATCAAATATACGAATGGTTTATTAAAAAAATGTAAAATTTACGTTGCCGTTCCAATTGATATTTCAGAAGTTGAACGCAAAGCATTTATTGACTTAATGTATAGTTCAAAGATTTCAGTAAAGGATGTTGTAACGATACCAAAGCCTATTGCTGCGGCACTCGGAGCAGGTATTGATACAGCAAGCCCACAAGGACATATGACGGTTGACATTGGGGCAGATACAACTGAAATTGCAGTAATTTCACTCGGTGGCATTGTTACTGGGAAACTATTAAAGATTGGTGGTAATAAGCTTACAGAGTCATTATTATCATTTGTAAAGAAAAATTATAACTTAGTTATTGGTTTTAAAACAGCCGAATATTTAAAATTAAATGTTTGTTCTGCATGCAATAATAATTTCCAAGAAGTTGACATTACAGGTAGAGATATTGTAACTGGTCTTCCAAAAACGATTAAGATGAGTTCTGTCGATATCTTAAACCCTATGGAAGAGTATTTATATGAAATTATTGATGCAATTAAATATATATTAGAAAAAACTCCACCCGAACTTTCTGCAGATATTATAGAAACAGGAATTTATATTACAGGTGGTGGTGCACAGCTTGATACTTTTGACTTACTAATTAGCAAAGAAACTGGTTTAGCTGTTCATAAAACCACTGAGCCTAATTTTAATGTAATAAATGGACTTGGTAAAATATTAGGTGATTCTATTTCTCATTAAGGAGTAAATGAAATATGAAACGAAAACGTTCAGGGTTACAACCTAAATTCATTCTATTAATATTAACAATAATATGTGGTGTTTTTATTATATTTACCTATAATTCAAAAGGTAATTTTGTATCACCTTTTAAAACGATATCCGGTTATACAATAGTACCAATGCAAAAAGGTATTGTATTATCTGGTGAGTGGCTAAAGGATAAATTCGACTTCATAAAGAATATTAATAAATTAAAGAGTGAAAATGAGGATCTACAAACCCGATTATATGAATTAGAATATGAAAATAAAATATTACAACTTGATAAATTCGAACTTGAACGTTTGCGTGGACTATTTGACTTGGATCAAAAATATCCTGATTACCCAAAGGTTGCTGCTCGTGTAATAGGGAAAAATCCAGGAAATTGGTATACCTCATTTACGATTGATAAAGGAGAAAATGATGGTCTCGAAATAGACATGAATGTTCTTGCTGGAAACGGCTTGGTTGGAAGAATTATTGAAGTAGGTCCTACATATTCAATCGTGTTGTCCATTATTGATGACACAAGTAATGTAAGTTCTATGTTTTTAAGAACTTCCGATCTTTGTATCGTTAGAGGGGATCGTTCTCTTTTAGAATCAGGTAATCTAATGGTAGAAAATATCAATAAAAATGCTTTAGTGAATGATGGTGAAGAAATTGTAACTTCAATGGTAAGTGATAAATACCTTGAAGGTATATTAATTGGATACGTAAAAGATATTAAAATAGATCCAAACAATTTAACTAGAAGTGGTCTTCTTGAACCAGTTGTGGATTTTAAACACTTACAGGAAGTATTAGTAATTACTGCTATAAAAGAACAATGAAAGGGTGAATGATATGAAGAGAATCATAGTTTTAGGTATTACAATATTTGTATTTTACATATTACAAGTTACTGTTTTTAATCCTATGGGACTTTTTCATATCTCACCTAATTTGATCGTAATCTTAGTAGTAACCTTTGCATTACTTCGTGGAAATACAGAGGGTGCTATATTAGGTTTTTTTTGTGGTTTTATACTTGATATTTTTTATGGTGACGTAGTTGGTTTATACAGTTTGCTTTATGCATATATCGGGTATTTATGCGGGTATTTACATAAAATCTTCTATAAAGATTATGTGATAATTCCTTTATTGTCTGTTTGTGTTGTTGATTTTTTTGTGAATTTTATTATATATGTTTTTACCTTTTTATTGCGAGGAAGATTGGAATTTAATTACTATTTAATGAAGATAATGATTCCTGAAATCTTATATACTTTAGTAGTAACAATAATATTATATAAGCCACTGATTTGGTTAAATGATAAACTTGAAACTAACCATGAGGAAGAGGTGTAAGTGTGGAATTCAAAAAACTTATAAAAATGTTTGTTAAGTTTATTACAAATAGAATGTTAATTGTATTTGTGGTGTTTATTATTATGTTTTCAGTCTTAATAAATCGACTTTTCACACTTCAAATAGTAGATGGAGAAAAGTATCTTAATAGTTTTACAATACAAGCAAGTAAAGAGAGAGAAATTGTCAGTACGAGAGCTAATATATATGACAGATATGGAAGAATATTAGCAACAAATGAATTGGCATATGCTTTGCTGTTAGATGATGCTTTTGACGTACCGGACAAAAATCTCATGGTTCATCAATTAGTATCTATAATAGAAGGAAACGGAGATGTTGTTAGTTATAGCTTCCCAATCGAAATTGATGAGTATAAAAACTTTACTTTTACCGGAAGTAAAGCAGCTACATTACGATTTAAAAAAGATTTATTTGGCAAAGAAACACTTAATGATGATGAAACAATTATGCAAGCAGAAGAAATGTATCAATATATTAAAAATGACCTTTTTGAAGTACCTAATACTTATTCTGATGTAGATGCATATAAAATTGTTGCAATTCGCTATATGTTATACCAAAAAAGATTTATGAAATATCAACAAGAGAAGATTGCTACTAATATAAGTGAAAAAACTTTAGCAGATATTCGCGAAAATTCTTCCCTTTTTCCTGGGGTTACGATAATAGAAGATACGTTACGAATTTATAATGATTCCGAATATTTCTCAAATATAATTGGCTATACAGGTAAAGTTACAGAAGCCTTATATGAAGAACTCTCAGCAGTTGATGACAGTTATACAACTACTGATATTGTAGGGAGAACTGGCCTTGAACAAGAATATGAATTAGACTTAAAAGGTGAAAAAGGTAGCGAAACTGTATTAGTTAATAACAGTGGAAAAATAATAGAAGTTTTAGATAGAGTAGATCCTACCCCTGGTAAAGATATTTATTTAACAATAGACCGAGATCTACAAATAGAAACATATAATTTATTAGAAAAACAAATAGCAACTGTTTTAGCTGATAAAATTATAAGTGCTGGCGGAGAATTTAATCAGAAGACAATTCCAGTTGATGAAGCAATAATTGCACTGTTGGATAACAATATATACTCCCTAAGTGATTTTATATCTGAGGATGCTACTGAAACAGAAAAAAATATTTATTCAAAATATTTAATTCGAAAAGATACTTCTGTAAACTTTGTTAAAGAGCAATTAATAGGTGTAGATAAAGCGGTTGCACTTATGAATAAAGAGCAGAAAGAATATATTCAATATATCGTTTCGTTATTAAAAGAAAAAGAAGTATTAAAAACAGCGCTTATTCCTAGTGATGATAGTGTTTATACCTCTTGGAAAAATGAATCAACCACAATTAAGATATTCTTAAAACATGCGATTGAAAATAATTATATTGATTTAACAAGCTTATCACTAACGGATAAATACTATGATTCTGATGCAATTTATGCTACATTAGTAGACTTCATTTTAGAAAAATATGATACAGATTACAACTTTTCTAAAATTATATACTCGTATATGATACGAAATAATGTTGTTTCTCTCAAGAATTGGTGCATTTTATTATACGAACAAGGCATAATACCAGATAATGAAGCAGCTATTAAATCACTACGGAACAATTCCATTAGTGTTCATACTTTTATCGTCGATAAAATATTGTCGTTAGAATTACCACCTAAATTATTTGCATTAGATCCATGTTCAGGAAGCGCAGTAATAACAGACGTTAAAACGAGTGAAGTTTTAGCAATGGTAAGTTATCCAGGATATGACAATAATAGATTAGTTAATACAATTGACTCCGAATATTATAGTAAATTACTTCAAGATAAATCATTACCTATGTTAAATCGAACCGTTCAAAGTAGAATTGCTCCTGGTTCTATATTTAAGATGGTAAGTGCTCTAACTTCACTTGAGACTTCCATTGTGACAAAAAATCAACAAATTACAGACTTAGGTACCTTTACCAAAGTTACACCATCACCAAGATGTTGGACTGTTGTATCAGGATATTCTCATGGTAAAGTAAATATTGTTGATGCACTAGCAGTTTCATGTAATTACTTTTTTTATGAAATGGGTTATCGATTAAGTACGAGAACTGGTAATTATTCAGCAGCCGCTGGCTTAGAATATTTCAAAGATTATGCTACTAAACTTGGATTAAATGATAAATCTGGTGTTGAACTACCAGAATATTCACCAAGAATATCAGATGAAGCCCCTGTTCAAACAGCAATTGGACAAGCTACAAATAACTTTACCACCACACAATTAGCTAGATACATAAATACAATTGCACGTGATGGAGACGTTTATGAAATTAATATAGTAGATAAAATAATAAATCCAAATGGAACTGTATATTTTGACAAAACACCATTGCTATTATATGAAAATACGTTTAATATAGATAATATATCAACTATTAAACAGGGTATGTATGCAGTAACTACTTCTTCCAAAGGAACAGCAAGAAGATTTTTTGATAATTTTCCGATTGAAGTAGCTGGAAAAACAGGAACAGCACAAGAAAATATGAACAGACCTGATCATTCTTTATTTGCAGGTTATGCTCCATATGACTCACCTGAGATATCTGGTGTCGTTATAATTCCTTTTTGTGGTAGCAGTGTTACAGCTCCTTTATTCAGAGACATTGTAGGCTACTATTATAGAATAAATGAAGTACCTACTTCTGATCAGTTTACAAATGAATTACAATAATATATTTGAGGTGAATTCATGACTAATAATGATGTAGTAATTAAAAGCAACAAATATGCTATCGCCTTTGAAGGAAAAGAACTTTCAAATGATGAACAAATTGAACTTATGGAAATAATAACAAACAATTCACAAATGCAAATTGTTTGCTTACTAGAGAAAGATGAAAAGGTTGAAACGCCATTTAAGAATTCTTTAGAAAAGAGATTAGAAGAATTATCTTATAATACTGGACAATTTTATAAAGGCACATTAAGATCTGGACAACAGCTTGAAATTGAAAACAGTGTAATTGTTATTGGAGATGTTAATCCTGGTGCCAAAATAATATCGAAAGGAAATATTATTATCCTTGGTGCCTTAAAAGGTTCCGCATATGCTGGAGCTGGTGGTAATAGTCAATCTTTTGTTATAGCATTAAATATGCAACCTGGTCAAATTAAGATATCAGATATTATTGCAAGGGCTCCTGATGTTAAAAAGCCAAGAAAACTTCTTTCTGATCCCAAAAAGGTTAAAATAGAACCTAAGATTGCATTTATTGAAGGTAATAATATTTATATTGAACCACTTGATAAGTCTGTGTTGAATGATATAAAATTATAATTCAGCATACATACAGATATAATAAAATAATTTATTTTAGGGAGGAATTAACATGGGTGAAGTAATAGTAATAACATCCGGTAAGGGAGGTGTTGGTAAGACAACAACCACAGCAAATGTTGGGACAGGACTTGCCATGCTAGGCAAAAAGGTGGTTTTAATCGATACAGATATTGGCTTAAGAAACTTAGATGTAGTACTTGGACTAGAAAACAGGATAGTGTATAATTTAGTTGACGTAATTGAAGGAAATTGTAGAATTAAGCAAGCTTTAATAAAAGATAAGAAACTTCCTTCTTTATTTTTACTTCCATCTGCTCAGACACGAGATAAAAATGCAGTAACCCCTGAGCAAATGCAAAAGTTAACGGAAGAACTAAGAAATGATTTTGATTTTGTAATATTAGATTGTCCTGCAGGAATTGAACAAGGTTTTAGAAATGCAGTAGCGGGAGCTGATAGAGCAATTATAGTAACAACACCAGAAATATCAGCAATTAGAGATGCGGATAGAATTATAGGACTCCTTGAAGCTGCTGAAATGAAAAGAACTGATTTGATTGTAAATAGACTTAGAGTAGATATGGTAAAACGTGGGGAAATGATGTCAATATCAGACGTTGTTGATATTCTTGCAATCAATCTTATCGGAGCAGTTCCAGATGATGAGAACATAGTTATTTCTACAAACAATGGTGAACCATTAGTTGGAAATGATACACTACCAGGTAAGGCATTTATGAACATATGTAAGCGAATAACAGGTGAGGAAATCGAAATAATGGATTTTACCTCTGATAAAGGATTTGCAGCAAAATTAAAAAAACTATTCAAAAGAAATAATTAGGGAGGGTATATTATGTTTGAAAAATTATTTGGCAAAAAGGCATCTTCAACTGTTGCTAAGGATCGATTAAGACTCGTTCTAATACACGACAGGGCAAATTGTTCACCTGAAATACTAGAATTAATCAAGACTGACATAATAAATGTGATTTCTAAATACATGGAAATTGACCGTCAAGGTTTGGAAATTCAAATTACTCAAACAAAATCTAATTCTGGAAATAAATCAGTACCAGCATTATATGCGAATATTCCAATTAAATCATTAAAAAACTCATACAAGTAGGTGTTATTAAATGTTTAGGCAGTATCAATTTGACAGGCTCGACTGGCTCTTAGCAATCCTAGTAATAGGAATAAGTATTTTTGGAATCGTTGCTATTAATAGTGCGACACCTCACGATACTTATGCTAAGAAGCAAATATTTGGACTAGTGATAGCAGTTATTATTATGATAATAGTAGCTTTAGTAGATTACAAATTCATAGGTAAATGTTATATCTTGTTGTTTATAGTTGGTATTTTGATGCTTATAAGCCTAAAGTTTATTGGGAAGAATGTAAATGGAGCAACAAGATGGATTCCAATTGGTGAATCATTTACCATTCAACCTACTGAATTTGTTAAAATCATTATGGTAGTTTTTATCGCAAAATATTATGATATTTTTAAAGAAAAAGTTAACCATCCATTAATAATTGGTGGTATAATTATGATAACAGTAATACCATTTTATCTCATTAATAATCAACCTGATTTATCATCAAGTTTAGTTATAGTATTTTTACTTGGTATATGTATATTTGTATCAGGTATTAACTATAAATTTATCTTAACAGCAATTGCAATTCTAATACCTCTCTCCGTAATTGGCGTTTGGTATGTTCAACAACCGAACCAAGGACTTTTAAAGGATTATCAACTTACTAGAATTTTGTCAATTCTTCATCCGGAAGAGTATAAAATGGCTGAATATTGGCAGCAAGCAAATTCGATAATGGCAATTGGTTCTGGTCAATTAGATGGCAAAGGCTTAAATAACAGTGAAGTTAGTTCTGTAAAGAATGCTAACTTTATCATTGAACCACAAACGGATTTTATATTTGCAATTATTGGAGAAGAACTTGGTTTTGTTGGTAGTTCAATTGTCCTTTTCGTTATGTTTATACTTGTCACTAAGATATTATTAATTGCAAAAGATGCTGATGATACTTTAGGAAAAATGATGTCAATCGGAGTAGCTACAATACTTGCTTTTCAAACTTTTATTAATGTTGGAGTTGCAATAGCAATACTTCCTAATACAGGTATTCCATTACCATTTGTAAGCTATGGCCTAAGTTCATTATGGAGTTCATATATAGGAATCGGTATTATTCTTAATATTAGTATGCAGCGCAAACGAGTTTTAGGAAAAAGATATTCTATATAAATTCAAACTACTAAAAGGGGGTAATAACTATGAATGTTGGTTTAATTGCACACGATACAAAAAAGAAGCTTATGCAAAACTTTTGCATTGCTTATAGAAACATACTCGCTAAAAACGATTTATTTGCAACAGGAACTACTGGTCGACTTGTGGAGGAGGTTACAAATTTAAATATTAATAAATTTCTAGCTGGTCACCTAGGTGGTGAACAACAGATGGGAGGTCAAATTGCTCATAATCAGATGGACCTAGTTATTTTTCTAAGAGATCCATTGTCTCCAAAATCACATGAACCTGATTTAGATACTATAATTCGTTTATGTGACATTCACAACATTCCACTTGCAACAAACTTAGCATCTGCTGAGTTGCTTGTTAAAGCTTTAGATCGTGGAGATTTAGAGTGGCGCGAAAATTTACGATAATAATAAATTATTATTGAATATTTTTGCTTCAAGTTGTAAAAGTCATTTTCTTTTAGTATAATTATTATATGATAGTAATAACTGATTTTTATATTCAATATAAGGAGGAGATTACAATGATACAAATAATTGTTGGAGAAAAAGGTAAAGGTAAAACAATTCATTTACTACAAAAGGCAAATGAATCTGTCCAAAATTCATCCGGTAATATTATTTTTTTAGATAAGAATTATAGGCATATGTATGAATTGAATCACAAAATTAGGATTATTAATGTTTCCGAATTTGAAATGGAGTCGTATAAAGAATTTTTAGGATTTATATATGGCATTATTTCACAAGACAATGACATTTCTGAGATTTTTATTGATGGGTTACTTAATTTAGGTCAAATGACTCTCGAACAAACTGAATTTGCAATTTCTAGAATTGAACGAATATCCGAAAAATTTAATGTTAATTTTACTATCAGCATTTCATGTAATAAAGAGCAGTTACCAGGGTCAGCCCAGAAATACATAATTATCTCTATATAAAATAAAAAGGCTTATGCATCTATGCATAGGCCTATTTTGTTACTTAGTCTCATATCTTCCGAATAGAGAAATGCAATATAGACCAGCAATACCAACTAATCCGTATACAATTCTTGATAATACTGACATATCACCGAACAAAGTTGATACTAAGTCAAATTGAAAAAAACCAATTAATCCCCAGTTTATTGCACCTATGATAACTAAGGTTAGAGCAATACTATCTAATGGTTTTGAATTCATATATATTCCTCCTTTAATCTAGTTTCACATATATTTTGTGCAATTAAATTTAAATAAAACTAGTAAATTATGGATAACTATTACATATACTAGAAAAAAGCGGAGAAATAATATGTATATGAGTATAGAAGATATTATATATGCGGTTCCCCATTTTTCATATTCTGAATTGTTAGAATGTATTAATGTATTAAGCAGAAAAAAAATTAATATTGGCTCTATCGGAAAAAGTGTTTTAGGAAAAGATATATATATACTTAAAATTGGAAAAGGTCCATATAAAATTCATATGAATGCATCCATGCATGCAAATGAATGGATAACAACACCAATTATATTGCAATTTATTTCAGATTTATTTAATTTACCTTATTACGATGAATTATGTTCTAAGATAAGCTTAGACATAGTTCCTATGATTAACCCTGATGGTGTAGATTTAGTATGCAATAAAATTCATTCCGATATTCATGAATATAGCAATTTACTTTTTTTAAATCGTTACAATAGAGATTTTTCAGATTGGAAGAGTAATATTAATGGAGTTGATTTAAATAGAAACTTCCCAGCCAATTTTTGGCGATATAAGAGTACTATTTCATATCAAAACAATACTGATTTCCCAAGTCCTAAATATTACTCTGGTGAACTTCCACTAAGTGAGCCTGAAACTAAATGTCTCGCAAAGCTTTGCCGGTACCGTAATTATGATTTAGTAGCAGCCCTTCATACGCAAGGGCAAGTAATTTATTATACCTATAATGGAAATGCACCCATTAAATCAGTAAAAATAGCAAAATTTCTTTCGAAAATTAGTGGTTATGAATTAGAAGAACCAGAACCGGACAGTTCATATGCTGGCTTTAAGGATTGGTTTATTCAAGATTTTAATAAACCAGGTTTTACTTTTGAACTTGGAAAAGGAGAAAACCCTTTGAATTATAATGAGTTTACTTCTCTATACAAGGAAGCTTATCCTTTACTCCTAAATACCCTGTTTTCATACGAAAAATGAGTGGTTAATTAATGTTAAAAATGTTATACTATTTAACATAATATACATAGGAGAACATAATGGAATTATATTTTGCATATTCAGACTTTTTAAAAAACAAATACGGTGAAAAAACATATAAATTACCTGTTAATATACCTGTTACCTGCCCGAATAGAATAAATGGCGGTTGTACGTTTTGTTCCGAAGTTGGTACTGGTTTTGAAATGTTATCAAACAATATTAGTGTTTCCGAACAATTAACTCAAAACATGGAATATATAAGAAAAAAATATAAAGCAAATAAGTTTATAGCTTATTTTCAAAACTATACGAATACTTTTTTACCGTTTAATCAATTTAAAAATTATATTTTAGAAGCTTGTCAAGTTGAAGGGATTATAGAAGTTGCAATATCAACTAGACCAGATTGTATTTATGATGAGTATTTGGATTTTTTATATAAACTATCCAAAGAGTACGGTGTAAATATTTGTATTGAGCTTGGTTTACAATCAATTAATGTTGAAACTTTAAGAAAAATCAATCGTGGACATGGAGTAGGGGATTTCGTAGATGCAGTACAACGAATTGCAAAATACGAATTTGATATTTGTGTTCATATGATTTTAAACTTACCATGGGATATATTAGAAGACGCCATAGATGCAGCAAAACTATTATCTGCTCTACCTATAACACAAATTAAATTACATTCGTTGTACATTGCAAAAGGTACTGTTATGGCCTATCAATATGAAAATAATGAAATAAAGATTTGTAGTAAGGAAGAGTATATTGAGCGAGCAGCAAGATTTTTGGGATACTTAAGAAAAGACATTGCCGTTCAAAGGTTACTTGGAAGGGCTCCAGAAGAAGAAACCTTGTTTTGTAACTGGGGTACTAGCTGGTGGAAGATACGAGATGATATAGAAGAATATATGATTACTAATAATATATCTCAAGGATCATTACGAAATTATGAAACTCCAAAATTCTAATTAATTGAAAGGTTCATTATTATGGGAAACGTACAAAAGAAAACCCCGAATAAACAGG
Organism: Clostridiales bacterium; assembly: GCA_029256575.1. Lineage (GTDB taxonomy): Bacteria > Bacillota > Clostridia > Lachnospirales > JAQSXR01 > JAQSXR01. Next base: position 208,564 of record JAQSXR010000003.1, read on the forward strand.
GAAATAGTAAAGTAACTAAATATAAGAAATCAAAACCAGTTGATATTAATATTACAATTTTAATATTTGCTTTTGTTTTTGTTTATATTTTAATAAATTCATTAAATGCGTTCGGAAAAAAAAATGTTAGTATATATGAAGTTACGAATAGCTCAATTATAGAAGCTAATACCTATACAGCCTTTGCTCTGCGTGAACAAGAACCAGTAGTTAGTACAGCTGCAGGATATATAACATACTATTATAAGGATGGTACCAAAGCGTCAGTTAATGATATCGTATGCTCAATTGGTCCAACGAAGCAAACTTACAACTCCATTCAAGGAATGAACGGAGAAACAAGCGTATTAACTTCAGAAAATATTAATACGCTTAAGACACTTGTAAACAATTATACTTTTTCCTATAATTCAAATGAATATGGTGAAATCTATAATTTTAAATATCAAATAGAAAATAAGCTTTTTGAAATTTATAACCTATCAAATTATTATGATACCAATCAATTAAGTAGTCAAAATCTAGGAACAATTAATAGGACAAGTAAAAGCGGCCTGATTTCGTATACGATAACAGGTTATGAGGATGTAACCAGCGACAATCTTACTGAGAAGATATTTACAGATCCCTTGCGAGAATCAAAGTATGTACTTTCAGAACCTACCGTTGCACCTGGTGATATCATGTATAAAATTGTTTCTAACAAGAATTGGTCTTTGGTTTTTCCTGTACCAAAGAGTGACTTAGATAATTTCAATGAAATTGTTGATTCTACGATAGATGTTAAGTTTTTAAGCAATAATATAACAGCAAGTGCTAACGTAACTAAAATAATGATAGGTGACACAACCTTTGCAAAATTAAATTTTACAACCTTACTACCAACCTTTATAAATAATGTATTTTTAGATATCGAAATAACTTATGATTCTGCAAAAGGTCTAAAAATACCGAATACAGCCATCGTAGAAAAAGAATTCTATAAAATACCATTAGATTGTATTTTCAATTCAAAAGGAACTGACAATATTACAGTAGATGTTACAGAAAATGGCCTCACAACACCAGTTCTTAAGCAAGTTGAAATATATTTTAGCACAGACGAGTATGCTTTGATTGCATCAACTGTAGTGGAAGGTGGAACCTCAATTGCTAGAAACTCAAGTACGGATAAGTTTATTGTCGGAGAAAAAATTTCTTTAGAAGGAGTTTATTCTGTTAATAAAGGTTATACTGTATTTCGAAGGATAGAAAAGCAATTAGCTACAGACAACTTTACTATCATTAATAAAGGAACTCCTTACGGAATTTCTTTGTTTGACCATATAGTAATTAACGCGAAAAATGTTACAGAAACTGAGATTATTTATTGATATATTTATAAGCATACAATATTTGACTACAGTGAAAAAATAGGAAGGTTGAGTTTATGATAGTAGAGAACTTACATCAGATAGAAAGCAATATTAAAGCTACTTTAAATAGAGTAGGCAGAAATGAGTCTGAAGTTACATTAATTGCAGTGAGTAAAACAAAACCAGTAAGTTATATTGAAGAAGCAATTAGGGGTGGTGCTCTTCATTTTGGTGAAAATAAAGTACAAGAATTATGTGATAAATATGATTGTTTACCTCACAATATAAAATGGCATTTGATTGGCCATTTGCAACGAAACAAGGTTAAATATATTATTGATAAAGTTAATTTAATTCATTCAATTGACAGTCTTCGGTTAGCCCAAGAAGTTTCAAGACAAGCATCTATCAAAAATATAGTTGTTGATATATTAATTCAAATAAATGTTGCGGATGAATCGACTAAGTTTGGTATTGATTTAGATAATGCAGAACGTTTAATACGTGAAATTGCAAGGCTTAGCAATATTAATATAATTGGCCTAATGACGATAGCTCCATATACTGAAAATTCGGAAGATAATAGAATTTATTTTAGAAATCTATATAAATTATTTGTTGACATCAAACATAAAAACATTGATAATGTTAGTATGGATGTCCTATCAATGGGCATGAGTGGAGATTATGAGGTTGCCATTGAAGAAGGTGCCACAATGGTTAGAGTTGGTACAGGTATCTTTGGTGATAGAATATATTTAAATAAGGAGAGTGTAGAATAATGGGTCTTATGGACAAACTACTTGGTATGTTTTCAGATAGTATAGACGATGATGGGGATTCAGCAAATCAAGAGGAACAATATGAAGAAACAACAACTACATATGAAGATCAAGAGGAATCTGTAGCTAATACGAGCAGATTTTCAAAGAAATTTGCTAATTCAAAAAAATCATCAGCGGAAGAGGATAGATATGATGATCAATCATCAAAGCAATCTATTTTGGGTTCAAGACGCTCATCCTCAAAAGTTGTACGCTTGTCTTCTCACAAAGATACCGAAGTAGTTGTAATTAAACCAACTTCTTTAGATGATTCACAGGAAATTACAAGTGAATTAAAGCTTGGTAATCCAGTTGTATTAAATTTTGAAGATATCGAGATTGAATTAGCACAAAGAATTATCGATTTTGTATCTGGCGCATGCTTTGCAATTAATGGTAATTTAAGAGCTGTTAATAAAGTAATCTTTATTGTTGCTCCAGCTAATGTTGATATTGTTGGCGATATAACAACTGAATTAATTAATAGTGGTATAATAGTTCCAAATATACATGGTTAGAGGTGTACTATAAATGACTACAAGCACGGTTTATAATTTTTTCATATTGTTTTTTATGGCAGTAGAATTACTAATTTTTATATATTTTATAATTGTTCCTTTTTTACAAATGTTTAAAGTAAACAGTGAAGTAATAAATTTCTTTAATACGATTACAGATCCAGTATTAAAGCCAATTCGCTTTTTGCTAAAAAAGTCTATCTTTCATTCACAAAGGTTAGATTTTTCACCGATTATAGCTTTTCTTATTCTAGAATATGCTATTATTTGGATTAAAAATATTGCTCAATAGAGGTTCCCTATGAATAAAGATGAACAAATTTTATTGAATAAACTGAAAGATTTAGCTCATTTTACTTATCAAAAGAATCTTGTGTCATATTCAGATTATCTTAATTTAAATGAGCAAAATATTTTCTTAACAAATATAAATAGCTTTCCTAAAATTAAATATAAATTTTTAGGAGGATATGATCATGCAGAGAGAAAACTCTTAAATTTTTATACTGATACATTATATAATGATAGCGATCAAGCTCCCTATTCCTGTATTCAGATGTCTCCTTTAAACGAAAAATACACAGATAACCTTACTCATCGAGATTTTCTTGGATCTTTGCTAGGTTTAGGTATTGATCGTGGTAAAGTAGGAGATATAATTGTTGAGGAAAATAGAGCTTTTGTTTTTATTAAATTTAATCTTGTTACTTTTGTGATAGATAATTTAAGAAAGGTTAAACATACAATTATATCATGCGATGTGGTAGAGTTTCCTTGTAATTATACGCTTAAAAGCTGTGAAGAAATAAAAGGAACTGTCCAGTCAATTCGTTTGGATTCGGTTGCTGCACTCGCACTTCGAATATCAAGAGGTATTATCACTGGATTAATTGAAGGTGGAAAAGTATTTATTAATGGAAAACAAATTTTATCAAATAGCACTAGTCTTAAATCTGGGGATATAGTGTCTGTTCGTGGAATGGGTCGTTTTATATTATATCAAATAAATAATACAACTAAAAAAGGTAGAATTTCGATTACTATTCAAAGATATTCTTAAGAGGAGGAAACTAATAATGATTACACCATTAGAAATTGAATCAAAAGAATTTAAAGGTGCCTTTGCAGGTGGTTACGATAAGAAGGAAGTAGATAGTTTCATAAAAGATATGTTAAAGGATTATGAGAAATTATACAAAGAAAATCTTGAATATAAAGATAAGCTTGGTGTTTTACAAGATGGAATATCGTATTATAAATCAATGGAGGAGACTCTACAAAAGACTTTGCTTCTTGCTGAAAAAACAGCGGATGAAACAAGAAGCAGTGCCCGTACGGTTGCAAATCAAATTGAAAAAGATGCAGAATTAAGAGCCAAAGAGATCATTCAGGCAGCTAGGCTTGAGTTAACAAATATACATAAAGATACAGAAATTCTTATCCAACAATATGAAATTCAACGTACACAAATGAAGCAAATACTTACTACTCAATTAAATTTTATTGAAGCTAATAGTTTCCCAAAAAATACATTAGACAACTCTGAAACCAACCAATAACGATTATGTTTGAGATCAGTTGCTAATCAAATCGCATACTAGATTGGAGTAACATTATGAAAGATAAACTAATTATAAATACACAACAGCATACATATGAAATAATATACTCTAATAATTTTTTTAATTTAGCAGACTGTCTTAATAAATTCAATATAGCGAATAGAAAGGTATGTATTGTTACTGATACTAATGTAGCAAAGCTATACCTAGAAGAGGTAAAGAATATTCTTAGCAGTGTGTCAAAATCAGTATGCGAATTTGTATTCGATGCAGGTGAACATAGCAAAACACTTAATACGGTTAGTTCTTTATACTCTTACTTAATTGAAAATAAATTTGAGCGAAGTGATCTCTTAATCGCACTTGGTGGTGGTGTTGTTGGAGATCTTACTGGATTTGCTGCAGCAACCTATTTAAGAGGAATCGATTTTGTACAAGTACCAACTACATTATTGGCTCAAGTAGATAGTAGTGTAGGTGGTAAAACAGGAGTAGATTTCGAATCATATAAAAATATGATAGGTGCTTTTTATCAACCGATACTTGTTTATATGAATATATCATCTTTACTCTCATTACCAACAGAAGTATATCTATCTGGATTTGGTGAAATTGTAAAGCACGCTATAATACGAGATGAATCTTTATTTAGACGTCTAGTAACAAACATTTCAAAGATCGAAAATAAAGATGTTGATTTCTTAATGCAATTGGTATATACTAACTGCGATATCAAACGCTCTGTTGTTGAACTTGATGCAAAAGAAAACTCATTACGAGCTATCTTGAATTTCGGTCATACAATCGGTCATTCCGTTGAGAAACTGTGTGATTTCAAGCTTTTACATGGTGAATGTGTTGCAATTGGAACAATTGCTGCTACCTTTATATCATACAAAAGAGGATATATTGATCTAGCTGATTTAGAGTCAGTAATAAATCTGACGAAAGCAATCGGATTGCCTATAAAAGTTGATAATCTAGATATAGCAAACGTACTTGCCGTAACTCAATCGGATAAGAAAAATAAAGATGGAAAGTTGCATTTTATTCTTATAGACAAAATAGGAAATGCAATTATTAAGACAGATATAACAGAATCAGAGCTATTGGAAGCTATTTCCTATATATTAGAATGATTTTCTGTAATAATAAGAAAGTAGGAACCTTCATGATTAAAAAGTTGTGGTATGCTGTTTGGTTAGTATTACTAATTGTATTTGACCAAATAACAAAATTAATTGCAATCGATAAATTAAAAGATAGTAGTCCTTTTCCAATCATTAAAAATGTTTTCGATTTAACCTATTTAGAGAATCGAGGAGCTGCATTCGGTATGTTTCAAGGAAAGTTCATTGTTCTATCAATAATATCCATTATTGTTCTTGGAACTATCGGCTATATTTTCTTTAAAATACCGAACGAAAAGAAATATAGAATACTAAGATTTACACTAGTACTATTATCTGCAGGTGCTATCGGTAATCTTATTGATAGAATTTATAGAGGATTCGTGGTAGACTTTTTCTACTTCATTCCTATAAATTTCCCTGTATTTAATGTAGCAGATATTTATGTTACTTGTTCTGCGGCAATCCTTATAATTTTACTTCTATTCGTATACAAAGACGAAGATATTTTAAAATCGAACAAATGAAAAATCTCCTTGTTTACTAGTTCTAGTTAAGCAAGGATTTATTATGCTACTACTTAATTGTAGTATTAGAGAATTTTTTGAACGTATAAAACAACTATTTTATAGTAGAAATTACTTGAAAAATCAAGTTAATAAACAGGAGAGATACAGTGGAAAACAAAAAAATAACGGTAATAGATAACGCAAATGAAAGAATTGATAAATATATTTCAATGGTTGATAACGAACTTTCTAGATCTTATCTTCAAAGGCTTTTAAAAGAAGAAAGTGTAAAAGTAAATGGTAAAGTTGTAAAAGCAAATTATAAAGTTAGTATATCTGATGAAATTGAATATCATGTTCCCGATTTACAAGAGCTAGGTGTTACAGCAGAAAATATTCCACTTGATATTATTTATGAAGATAAAGATATAATTGTTATCAATAAACCCAAAGATATGGTGGTTCACCCCGCCGCTGGTCATACAAATGACACTTTAGTTAATGCCTTATTATACCATTGTAAAGATGATTTATCTGGAATTAACGGAGTAATGCGACCTGGAATCGTTCATCGAATTGATAAAGATACTACTGGAGTGTTAGTAATATGTAAAAATGATAATGCTCATACAAAAATAGCCGAACAACTTAAGGAACATTCAACAACTCGTAAATATGAAGCAATTGTATATGATAATATTAAAGATGATGATGGTCTTGTAGATGCACCAATAGGACGAAACTTTTCAGACCGTAAGAGAATGAGCATCAATCGTAGAAATGGTAAACCTGCGATCACACATTATCGTGTTTTAGAACGTCTTGGTGGAAAATATACGCATATTGAATGTAGCCTTGAAACAGGTCGCACTCATCAAATTAGAGTTCATATGTCCAGCATTAAGCATCCTTTATTAGGTGATACTGTTTATGGTCCTTCAAAAGATCAATTCAAGTTACAAGGGCAAGCATTACATGCAAAGACTTTAGGATTTATACATCCAACTACGAACGAATATGTTGAATTTAGTGCACCAGTACCGGATTACTTTGATGCTTTACTTCTAAAATTACGTTAAACAAAACAACTAATAATAAGCTAATAACTTGAACGGAGAGATAATATGTTCTTTAATCAGAAACATTTGCTAGATTTAAAATCTTTAGATGCAGTCGAAATTAATTATATTCTAAACTCATCTGAAAAAATGAAGTATATACTTCAATCCACAAAAGGTAGTAAAAGATCACCAGTATTAAAAGGTAAAACAGTTGCAACTTTATTCTATGATACAAATTCAAGTTCAAGAATTTCTTTTGACCTTGCTGCACAAAACCTAAGTGCGGATATTGTACATCTTAAAACGAGTGAAAAATTTTCAAATGGAGATACGTTGAGAGATATCGGACGAACAATAGACCAAATGGGTGTTGATTATATTGTGCTTCATCATCCTTATGCTGGTGGACCACATTACTTAGCAAGTTATGTCGAAGCTTCTGTAATTAATGCTGGTGATGGAGAAAATGAGAATCCTACACAAGCACTGATTGATTTGCTTACTATTAAAGAAATTAAACATAGTTTTGAAGGCTTAAAAGTTGTAATTGTAGGCGATATCAAACATAATCGAGTAGCGAAGAGTGATATTTGGGCTTTAACAAAAATGGGAGCTAATGTCTCTGTAGTAGGCCCTCCAACACTTATTCCAACTGGACTTGATAAACTTGGTGTTGGTGTATTTTATGATATCGAAAAAGCAGTAGTTGATGCAGATGTAATTATGACATTAAAACTTCAACCAGCCAGACAAGAAAACAGTCTGATCTCTTCTATAAATGAGTATGTTGATCTATTTAAATTAGATGCAAAGCGCCTAAGTTATGCAAAAGAGGATGCAATCGTAATACATCCTGGAGCAATATCACGTGGAGTAGAAATATCTTCAACGATCATAGATGGTAAAAGTTCACTTGTCGATAAACAATTTATCAACGGAGTTGCAGTAAGAATGGCAGTATTCCATTTATTAGGTAAAGGAGGTTTGAACTTCTATGAAAACACTCATAAAGAATTGTAGTATTTATACTGTAAACGGCATTATTAATAATAAAGATGTATTTATTCAAGACGGAATAATTACAGGCATCAGCAGTGGAATTAATATAGACGACGGAAGAGTAATAGAAGCAGATAATGCATTAATTATTCCAGGCCTAGTAGATATGCACTGTTCAATTGGTGAACCTGGTTATGAATTTAATGAAACACTTGTTACTGGGTCTCTTGCAGCTGCAAAAGGTGGTTTCACTGCAATAACCTATAATCCAAATTTATTACCGGTAATCGATAATAAGACAGTAGTAGAATATGTAATTAACAAAGCATCAGAGCAATCACAAGTAAAAGTTTACCCTTATGGAAGTATGACAAAAGGATGTAAAGGAACAGAGCTTGCAGAAATTATGGAAATGCGAAAATCTGGAGTAGTTGCTATTTCTGACGGAGATATCGCTGTTCAAGATAGCTTACTTATGAGTCGTATATTCAAATATAGTAAAATGTTAGACTGCCCATTGATTACACATTGTGAAGATAGAAGTTTATCTTTTGATAATGGTATCGCAGACGGCTATGTAGCCGCCTTATTAGGTATAAGAGGAGCTTTAAATACAGCAGAAGAACTGATAGTTGCTAGAAATATATTATTAGCAGAAAATTATAATATTAAGCTTCATTTAACTCATATATCATCAAAAACTTCTGTATCAATGATTCGATTTGCAAAATCAAAAGGTGTAAAGATCACAGCAGAAACCTCTCCTCAGTACTTTGTATTAGATGAAACCTCTTTGCTTAAATATAATACCCTTTCAAAGGTAAATCCACCTTTACGTACTGCAGAAGATGTAATGGCAATAATTGAAGGATTAGTTGATGGTACTATAGATGTAATTAGTTCCGATCACAATCCAAAGACGATTGATTCAAAAGCAGTTGAATTTCAAATTGCTTCTTTTGGTATTTCTGGATTTGAAACTGCATTTGCATTAGCATATACACATTTAGTTGAAAATGGACGTATCAGTCTTGATGAATTAATTATGAAAATGTCAACAAACCCAGCAAATATATTAAACATACCTCGTTATGAAATTTCGCTTGGTCAAAAGGCTGATTTTACAATAATAAAATTAAAAAATACTAAGATAGATGCTTCAAAATTCTATTCAAAAGCTAAATTTTCACCTTTTGATGGACTTACTGTAGGTTGTGAAGTAGTTGCTACATTTGTTGAGGGTAAGGAAGTTGAGTTTGAATAATTAATTATATTTTTTCTTAAATTTATATTAAAATGCGAAAAAGCCTTGATTTTAAGGGCTTTTTTTAAATTTACAATATTTCAAATAATACTTGACATTTTAAGGAAACTTTCTTATAATAACTCTATCGACCATCGGTCTATAGAAAGGAGCATAATATGAAAACAATCAAGGATGGTGAAGAACGAAGAAGAGAAATCCTGGATGTAGCCCGTAAATTATTCATAAATAAAGGTTATGATAAGACTTCAATTAACGATATTTTAAGTATTGTAGACATTGCAAAAGGCACTTTCTATTATTATTTTACTTCGAAAGAAGAAGTCTTGGAGGCAATCATTCTTGAAATCGTTGAAGATGGTGCAAGAAGAGCAGAGTTGATATTAAAGGATAAATCCGTTCCTTTAGTTAATCGTATTATGATGGCAATAATGGCACAGGCACCTGAATTTGAAGGATCAGATGAGATAAAAGAAGAGCTTCATAAGGTTGAGAATGCTAAGCTAGAACAACTATATTTAAAGGCAATGCTTAAGCGCATGACCTCGGTTTTGCAAGAACCTGTTATTGAAGGCATGGAGCGTGATATTTTCCATTTGGAATATCCAACAGAATGTATAGAATCAATTTTACTCTTAGGACATATGATGTTTGATTGTGAGGTATTTGATTGGAAAATGGAGGATTATCCGCGTAAAATAACGGCTTTTTTATGTAACGCAGAGAAAATGCTTGGTACCAAAGAAGGAGAACTAAATGAATTTTTACAGATGTTTGGACAGCTATCGTAATAGGAAAACTTTGTAATATTTATTTTTACAGAAGTTTGGACTGCTATCATAGTAGAAAAACAGATGTAAAATTTATTTTTACATCAAGTCGACTAACAGTCGGTTTGATAATGACTTGCATAATATATAATAATGGTTTAAATACGCTTTAAGTGTCAAGGAGATAATTATGAGTCAACTGTTTGTATCACAAAACAAAGAAATAATAAGCCGTAATAAGGCAATGAAGAAGTTTACGCTACTGGTTGTAGGCCAACTGATATCAAGTATTGGCAGTGGATTAACAAGCTTTGGTCTTGCTATCTATATACTAGAGTTGACAGGATCCGTTACAGCTACATCAATTTTTAGTATTTGTGCATTCCTTCCATCTATACTTTTGTCTCCAGTTGGAGGTGTTTTGGCAGATCGTTATGATAGAAGGTTAATGATGATAATAGGGGAATTATTTTCAGGACTTGGATTGATTATATGCCTTATCTCCGTTATGAGTGCAGATCCTTCACTTGCAGTCATATGTATCGGAATTGGAGTTAGTTCTCTATTTACTGCTTTGATGGAACCAGCATTTAAGGCTACCATTACAGACTTATTGTCGGAAGAAGACTTTGCTAAGGCAGGTGGAATGGTTCAAATCGCAAGTAATGCTAAACTTTTAATTTCACCAGTTATAGCAGGGTTTTTGTTACAGATTACGAATGTCAGTACCCTAATCATGATTGATATTCTTACCTTTTTTACAACGGTATTCATTATTATGGTTGTGAAGAAAGGTATGGTTGCCAAACGAAGGGTAGATACCAATTTAAGTTTCCGAAGAGAAATGAAGGAAGGTATTGCTGCGATACGTGGAAAAAAAGGTATAGTCATAATAATAGTGATTATGACTATTGTAGTTTTCTTCCTTGGTTTTGTACAGATATTAAGTAAACCACTCATTCTTTCTTTTGCAAGTAAAGCTAATCTAGGTATTATTTCGACTGTAATTGCTTTAGGAATGATGGTCGGAAGCATTGTAATTAGTTGCATGAAGAGTTCAAAATCTTATGTGAAGATGCTTTACCTTGGATTGCTTTGTTGCGGAATATTTTATGCGCTGATAGGGATAACGCAAAATCTTGTTTTGATTGCTATATTCGGATTTATGATGTTTGTATTTATGCCGGCTATACAGATTGCTGCAGATGTTTTAATACGTAAAAATCTTGCAAATGAAGTACAAGGGCGTGCTTTTGGATTGATAAGTTTAATTACTCAGATGGGATATATCTTTGCTTACCTATTATCTGGAGTTCTTTCCGATTATGTTTTTGAACCTTTTATGAGTGGAAACAGTTTATTAGCAGTAAAAATCGGAAAAGTAATTGGAACCGGTGAAGGAAGAGGAATTGCTCTCCTAATATTAATTGCTGGTATATGTATGGCAATTGTCGGAATCGCTGTTTCTAGATTTATAAGTGTAAGAATGTTAGAAGAGGAGAATAAAAAAAATGAAATTATTACTGAAACTTGTCCAGAAGGACTTTAAGAGAAATAAGGTAATTACAACTGCTTTAGCCATTTTCCTAATACTTTCGGCCATTTTTATGGCAGGAGGATTAAGGGTTGCTGGTATAATGTCATCATCAATGAAAGGTTTAAATGAACTTGCTGTACCCCCAGACTACTTGCAGATGCATAAGGGTACATATGATGAGGATGCGTATCAGAACTTTATAGAAACCCATGACTATATTAAGGATTCTTTGATTGTCAAGATGCTAAATATCAGAAATTCAAATATTATCATTAATGGTAAAACATTAGAAAAGTATCTGATGGAGAATGGGTTTGTCGTTCAAAATGAAGGATTTGATTTTCTTCTTAATACCGAGAATCAAATTGCTGTAGTAGAGAAGGGTGAAGTGGGAGTACCGGTTTATTATGTTGAGGAGCTTGGTGTTGAAGTTGGTGATACCATAACCTTGCAAGAAGGTGATTATAGTAAGGAGCTGACTGTAACAACAATTATTCGTGACTCTACAATGAATACGGCACTCGCTACATCAAAGAGATTTCTAATTAGTCAAGCAGATCACGATGAGATAAGTCTTCATATGGGAAAATATGAATATTTGTTTGAGTTCTTATTAGAAGATGGCACCTCAACAAGTGTTTTAGAAGCTGATTATAAAGATGCCAAAATGCCTTCTAATGGGGTTGTGTTATCAGGCAAAGCTATAACTTTAATTAACGCATTTTCCTATGGTTTGATAGCATATATAATCATCGCAATTAGTTTTCTCTTAATCATGATAGCGGTTTTATGTTTATCTTATATCATTCGTGCAACTATGGCGGAAGAAAATTATACCATCGGCGAGATGAAAGCCATTGGTTTTTCAGGAAAAGCAATTGAGAAGTTATACCAGATAAAATATATAATGCTAATAGTAGTAGCAGTAGTGATTGGATATCTAGCTGCCATTCCGTTCGGAAATTTCTTTTCATCTTCCGTAATTTTGTACTGCGGTAATGGTGTCAGAGAATGGATGAAATGGGTATTTTCTTTTATTGGAGTTATATTACTCGGTCTAATCGTAATGCATAGATGCCATAGAATCATGCGAAAGAATCTTAAAAGCACGGTTATGGAACTAATGCGTGGAGAAGAGAAGAAAAAGAAAGAAGGTCATTATTCGTTACCTTCTGCGGGATTAAAGCATCGCAATCTCACGATAGCATTGGGAGAATTGAAATGTAAGTGGAAGGAATATTTTGTTATCTTTTTAGTTTTTGTTTTTTCATCTTTTTTAATTTTGTTTCCAATGAATATGAGGAGTACCGTTAATAATCCATCCTTTATGACATATATGGGTGTAGGAGAATGTGATATACGAATTGATATTCAATACAATGAAAATTTAATGGAACAAAAAGAAGCCGCGCAAACCTATCTGGAGAATGATTCTGAAATTGAAACGTATGCAATCTACCAAAATGGTTACGTAGAGATCAAGAATGCGGATGGAGAATTTGTAGACATTCGTGTACAAAGTGGTGATGAATCAATTTTCCCATTGGAATATCTCAACGGAAGTGCTCCAGCTGGAAGTCAAGAAATTGCACTATCTTATTTAAATGCAAATGAACTAGGAAAAAAAGTTGGTGATTCCATAACAATCGTGTATAAAGAGGAAGAACATCCTTTTATCGTAAGCGGTATTTATCAAGATATTACTTATGGTGGAATGACTGCCAAAGCAGGTATTTATTTTGATGTAGAAGACGTAGAAGTTTATATTATTTATGTAGATGTTAAGGACGGTGTATCATTCGATAAAAAGACTGATGAACTTCGAAGTATTCTATCTGATAGTAAAATAACGCAAATCAATGAATTTATTTCTCAAACACTTGTTGGTGTAATGGATAATATGAGCTTAGTGGAAGGTGCTTCGATCTCAATCTCAATCGTGTTAAGTATGCTAATTACCGTGTTATTTTTACAGCTTATCACCGCAAAGGAACACAGTGCAATCGCAATCAAGAAAGCAATCGGTTTTACGAACCGAGACTTAAGGATACAGTTTGGAATAAGAATTCTAGTCATTCAAGTCATAGCTATTTTCATAGGAACATTACTTTCAAAATTTTTAGGAGAAATAATATTCGGATTTATGCTTTCTTCTATGGGAGCATCAAAAATAACAATGCTAATTAACCCTATCACGGCATATTTGATTTGCCCAGTTGCACAGTTACTTGTTGTTTTCCTTACAGTAATGGTTGGAACCAAAGTTGTTAGGAAATATCATATTAGAAACCAAATAATGGAATAGGAGATTACCATGATAAAAGTTGAACAGATTAGTAAGACATTTAAGGATACGTTAGTATTGGAAGATATATCATTTGAAATAAAGAAGGGAGAATTCGTTGCGGTTATGGGGCCTTCTGGCTCCGGTAAGTCAACACTTCTCTATAGTATTAGTGGAATGGATAGCATTAGTGAGGGTGGGGTATTGTTCGAAGGAACAAATATTTCGAAATTGAACGAAAATGAGTTATCTAAATTTCGTTTGAATAAAATGGGATTTGTATTCCAAAATGCACAGATGCTAAAGAATCTTTCTATCTTTGATAATATTACACTCCCTGGTCTTGTAGCCAATAAAGAAACAGCAGAAGATATAAGAGAACGTGCTGCTAAATTAATGAAGCGTATGGAAATTGAAGGAATCGAAGAAAGGGATATCCGTGAAGTTTCTGGAGGTCAGTTACAACGAGCTTCCATATGCCGTGCTATGATTAATAACCCTGACATTCTGTTTTTAGATGAACCAACTGGAGCATTAAATTCTGGTGCCACCGATCAGGTATTATCAATTCTAGAAGATTTAAATAGAGATGGAATGACAATAATGACTGTTACCCATGACCCACGTGTTGCTTCCAAAGCAAGAAAAGTACTCTATATTCAAGATGGTAAAATTGCTGGCTGCAAAGAATTTCAAAAGGGTGTTGATCGTGAAAGAGAACTTGAGGAATGGTTAATAGGATTTCAGAAGAAGGCATAGTAGTGAGGATGGGATAGGATAGATAGAAAAATTAATTGGTTGATATGTAATTTGATAACTTGCTTTTATATGATAATTTTATATGATAATAAAAATTAGTTGTTAATTATTTCGAGATTTTATCTTATTGAAAGTGAAAAGTAAATAACTATTTAGCAGGGCTAGAAAGGCTCTGCTAAATATATTTAATAGAATCTTTAATATACAACTTTAATATAATATTTTTCTAATGTGATAAAGATTTTGCTTTTTGATGAATGTGATTATATATCAAATTTATATATATTGGGATTGATCTAAAAATACTTTTAGAGGTCAAATTCATATAATCATTTAGTTCCTCAACAACATTTATTTAAGTGTATTGTATATTAGATAAAGCTTATAATTAACTTATTATAGTATGCCATTTAATAATTGATATAGATAGTGCCGGTAAGAGAATATGTTTTATTTATGTTTAATAATAATAAATTCTTATTTCATATATAATCAAATTTAATGTGTTTTGGTTTTATTTAAAAAGAGGAGTAAAATCTTATTTCCAACTATGCGCTAAAGCCAACTTTAACGATTAGTTATTGCAATTTTAATTAAAATATAGTATAATTGATTTATATTCCAATTTACGTAGATTTCAGTTTTGTTGTACATAAGCTTCTATCTGTTATATAGTTTACAATAATTATGTTATGTAACCTATTCTCTTACTAATTATAATCATTGTATTAACATATTAATATTTTGCACTAAATTATTCTTCATAAACAATTTGTGGTTTACAATAATTATATTATGAAAACCAACTTACAAAGGACGTGATATTTTGAAAAACATTTCATACCACCAACAAGTTAATATTAATAATATCGTAAAATTACGTGAATTAATTAAAGCTCTTCCATATTTTACGAATGAATTCTTTATCGGTATCGAACCGACAACATCGTCAAGAACTCGCATCGCATATGCGTATGATTTAGGCATTTTTTTTGATTATGTGATAACTAATATACCTTTATTTGAAAATAAGCTTATTTCGGCTATTACGGTGTCAGATTTAGATTTAATTGCTCCAACTGACATAGAAATGTTCCAAAGACACTTAAATTACTATAATAAAGACAATAAAGACCATACAAATGACGAAAAGGCGAAATCTCGAAAAATTGCATGCCTTCGAACATTTTATAATTATTTTTATAAAAAACAAAAAATCAAAACAAATCCACCACAACTAGTTGATTTACCAAAACAACATGAGAAAAACATTATTCGTCTGGATCCAGATGAAGTTGCAAAATTATTAGATGCCGTAGAATCTGGTGAAAATCTTACGAAGGGTCAACTGAAATATCATAAGAAAACGAAAATTAGGGATTTGGCATTGCTTACTTTATTATTAGGCACAGGAATTCGTGTTTCTGAATGTGTTGGACTCGATATATTAGATGTTGACTTTGAAAATAACGGAATAAAGATTTTGCGCAAAGGTGGCGATGAATCTATTGTTTATTTTGGCGATGAAGTTAGGGATGGTTTGCTTGAATACCTGGAACAAAGAAATAAAATTATACCTCTATCCGGTCATGAGGATGCCCTATTTCTATCAATGAAAGGATCAAGATTAAGTGTTCGCCAAATACAAGAGTTGGTGAAGAAATATGCTAAGACTGTTACTGCTCTTAAGCATATTACCCCTCATAAATTAAGGAGTACATATGGTACTAGTTTGTATCGAGAAACTGGCGATATCTATTTGGTTGCGGATGTTTTGGGGCACAGTGATGTAAATACTACCAGGAAGCATTATGCGCAGTTGGAGGATTCTAGGAGAAGAAGTGCGGCTAAGGCGGTGTCGTTGAGGAAATCGTAAGAGGTAAATTTATAGGGCTATATAGAGGACTCATCGTTTAGATGATAGAATTGTTTAGAATACGAAATAGAACATTCATTTTATTCACATAGAATGTTCTTTTATATATTGCTCACCGAACATATGTGTGGTACAATTATTTTAATTAAGTTAGAACAATAGAGGATAACTGTTTGGTTGATTACCCTTTTTATTACATATGAAAGGGGATGAGACTATGTCAATTATGGAAGTTCTAACATTGCTACTTTTAGTATTTGCACTACTCACCTACTTAGACAACAGATATACGAAAAAATAGTTATCCTCTACCGACAAGTTGTAGGATAACTATTTCTTTTTGGTAATCAACTGACGCTACAAGTGTCTTTGACTGTTTCTAATTTAATTATATCAGAGGGTACTTGTTTTTGCAAGCACCCTTTTTTATCGGTTTGTGTCAATTGCTTAGTATTGTTTCTGACTCATAGGGAAAATAGATTTAGGGTGATTATTTATAACCCTCTGCAGGATTAGATTCCATAAAAATCGGTTTCTTCTATCTTTTTAATCTTTGAGTCAGAAATTAAATACACATCACCCCAAAATTGAAATCTTCCTGTATAGCCAAAATTATAATTACCGATAAATTCATACTTGAGTACATAGCTAATCAAGGTCATTCTAACCTCTCTAATAATATTGCTTGAATTAGGCTATTTAATGTTTATAGGACATTCTTGTATAATCTTGTCTTGTTCAACATCAATCAATACAAATTTATAGTAACCCAATAAACCATTTTCCTCTTTATTTGTTGGAATAAGTGTAAAAATAGTTTTTGAGTCGATACCTACAAGTTCATCGCTAAAAAGCAACCCTTTTAGTACCGTAATTTCATGTGATAGTAAGTTATTGTACCTCACGTACGCAATATAACGGTTATCTTTGGCGTCATATTCTATGTTATAGTTTACTATTTCAAGATTGTTATCATGATTACTACCATTAAATATAGACTCTATATTAAAGTCGTTCCTAATATCTTCAGGAATCATTTCCATTTCAAAGTTATCTTTCGAATCCGCTAAATATACTGCTTCACTTTTATTAAAATTAAGTAAATAGATATTTTGAGGTTCATATTGTTGTGTTTCATTCCATAAATTAATTAACACAGCAACTCTTCCGTCCTCAGTAACATTAAAACTGCTATCAATAAATCCATCTTTATATTGAATGGCTCTATCTATTTCATTTTCAGAAATATTATATCTTAACATATATTCCCCGAACGCTGCATATATGTATGGTGATTGTTTTTGATAATAAATTGAATATCCTTGCGATCCCCAAATAGCGGGTTCCAATTTTTCTTTTGCATACGCTACATCTACAAATTCTCCAACATTTTGAGTGTTTATATCGTATCTTTCATCATCTTTATTCTTATTTCCACATGAAGAAAATAGACACATGGTTAACAATATTAAAATAACATAAATATTATATGATTTTTTCACATTACCCTCCCTCTTAATATAACTGGATGTAATAATAACGAAGATGAATGATTACTGTTTATTAATCTTATGATTTTCAAAGTCTTTGTTTCTTCTCCAGTAGTATCTTCAGCACCCATAGTCTTCGTATTTATATCATTATACTTATTTTGTTCGATACTTTTCTGAGAGCAGAACATATAGCGTTACCCATTTATTGGGTTGACCCACCATACCCACATTGAAATAAGGCTCATCGAAAGATTCGCTAAGAATATATTTGCTCTCAGTGTCTTTTTTGCTGTCTAATAATTCCCATGCTTTTTCGCAATTAGGATGATTCGCCTCACCTAGAACCGAAAGCCCATACATAATCATATGTAAACCCATGTGTACATGATCAATGGGATAAAACGTCCCCGCCATATCTTTGATAATTACCTTTCCAGGAGTGTCAGAACGGAACGCAACATTGTGATTCCTGTAAAATTTTATTAATGGCTCAAATTGCGGTAGAATAATGCCTATTTTTTTCAGCTCTGCCCCGAGCAAAAGATATGTGGTAGTTTGTCTATAGCACCCCATGTCCAGCAACTTAGAATCGTTTGTTTTTTTGGTTTTATCCAAGCATCGAACTGTGCCGTCTTGCCGTATAGTAGAAAAAGCCAAAGGTATTTGTTCTTGCACCCACGGATGCTCGTAATATCCAAGCGATACCAAATTTCTCAACAATAATATTTTCGCACACTTCATACTCAAATTCAAATAAATTTTCATAAGCCTTTTTCACTTCAAGTTCGTCTTTTGACATACCTAGAAGCTCGGTCATTGCACGGAATTTTACTTCGGGGGTGTCATCATTAAGAAGCCAATTTATTACATTATTCATTGTATTATCTCCTATACGCTATTGCGTTTATTTGTATTTTAAGACCGTTTACACCGCCTTTGTTCGCAAATTCGGTTTGGATATTTGCTATATCAGTGAGTGCTTAAATACCCACTGATACATTGTGTACATCTCTATACTACTCTGTTCGTATTTCTATAGACTTTATAATATCATTATACAATACAATTAAGTTCAATTCAGAACCTAAATCACGTAATTTAAAGTAGTTATATCCATTTATTTCAAAAACAGTTAATTTCACTTCTCTATTATTTATCAATATTTTCGAATTACCAACTTCAGCTTTTGTATACTGAGTTTCACCAGAATGCTTTAACTCTTCTCCTGTAATTGTATAGGAATGACCTTGTAGAATCTCTACTATCTTCTTACTACCTTCCCACGTAACATCAAATTGTTTTTGAGTGTTATTTAACAAATATGCAATGTCCCGTAATTTGAAATAATTAAATCCATCAATTGTATATCCTTCTAGTTTAACTTCCTTTCCATCTAACAAGATAGGAGATGTAGTTGGTTTTGCCATAGGATTTGTTATAATAACTGGAATCCCATGTTCTACTGCATACTTGTGAGCCATTGAATGTTTATAACATTTTATTGTCAGCACATTACTTTTACTATAGATTTCATCATTAATTCCAAAAATATTTTCACCAAATACTTCAACTCTGTTTAATGTTTCTAATGAGCTAAGCATTATACAATTATAGAATGCAGAATCTTTTATTTCAGTAACAGACGTAGGAAGCAAAACTGTTACTAGTTCTAAACAATAGAAGAATGCCGAATCAGGAATACATGTTATATTTCCATTTATTTTTACCGTTGTAAGTGCTTCACAATACATAAATGCTCCCTGTCCAAAATGCGTCAAACTGGATGGCAGTACAATATTCTTTAAGCTTTGGCAGTATGCGAATGCAAACTCTCCAATTGTAGTAAGTGACCTTGGAAAATTAATTCTTGCAATGTTTACACATTCCCAAAATGCATATTCTCCTATATGTTGTAATGTTTCTGGCATCGTAACAATCACTAATTTTTTAGAACCTTGAAAAGCAACATTGCCAATGCTAATAGTATCTTCAGGAACAGTAAAGCTAGTTCGTTTATTTCCACAAGGATATTGTACCAAAGTAGACATATCTTTCGTATAGATAACTCCCTCGTAGCTAGTATAATGAGGATTTGATGGATCAACTGTAATTGATTCTAAATCATCACAGCCATTTAAGAATCCTCCGCTCAAATAATTTACATTAGCAGGAATATGAAAAGAGGTTAGTTTATCGCATTCTCCAAAAGCTGCAGGTCCAATCATTACAATTGAGTCGGGAAGTATAACTGATTGCAAATTATTACATAGAAAAAACGCCTGTTGACCTATATCAAGGATACCCTCTGGAATATTTATATTTGCAAGATTAGTGCAACCATAAAAACTTTGTTTGCCAATCCCTAATAAGTTATTTGGTAAAACAACCGATTCTATATATTTGCAATCATAAAAAGCACCCGTCATTATTACAATAACTCCATTAGGAATTGTATAGGAAGTATCGCTCTTAGCATTAGGATATTGTACCAAATATCTTCCATTAATATCAAATAATACTCCATCAATACTCTTATAACTTTTATTTGCGTAATCTACATGAATTGATTTCATTGCATTACATGAATTAAAAGCTTCTTCTCCAATTACCGTCGTACTCGCTGGTATAGAAATTGTTGTTATTCCTGTATTAGAAAAAGCGCATGGTCCAATTATCTCTACATTGTTATGGATAGTAATTGATTTTAGATTTCTGCATTCAGCAAAAGCAAAATTCGAAATGTATATTAAGCTTTTTGGTAGTACAACAGTTTCAAGTTTAGTGCTCCTAAAAGATTCACCACCTAATGAAATAACTCCTTCCGGAATCGTTACTGATGTAATATCAAGTTGATAAAATGCCCTATCAGCAATCATAACTACTGGTTTGTTATCAATCAATGATGGTACTATTAATTCCTTTTCATAACCTACGTACTTTGTTATAGTTACCTTCCCATCTTTGATTGTGTATTCATATCCATTGTAATCATACCCAAGGTCTTCATTTGCATTTACTAATATTTTTGTGCCTATAAAAAAAGAAATAAAAATTGCCAACGCAAGAAGTGTTAATTTAGTAACTTTATTTGTCATTATTTAACCCCTTTATGTTATTATTTTTGTTTTTTCTCTTACAATTCATTACCCCAGTAAGACCAAAAGGGCTATCAGGTACACTTTCGTCAAAAGTTGGGTAAAATACTATTCTTGTATCATACTCCCCCTGGAAAGTTTGATATTTAATAAACGCATCCATACCCTCAAACCGTGTTCCTTAATCGCATTATAGCAGATTTTATAGAATCAAATGTATCTACACTACAGTAAATTCTCAATATAAGCGAACATATGATATTTACCATTAAAATTCAAGCCGCACATAGGAATATTCAACTTTAACTATACTCATCTTATCATAAATTCCATACAATTCCAATTCCATTTATTAATAAGATCACGATTTACTAGAACCAATTATTGTGAAAAATTGCGAAAATATAGGTAAGGTTATACTAGGTTGGTTCCAAAACACAAGAAATTGCAGGGGGACTACCGGAGACATCTACTACTTTCTTCCTATGGTTTTGTTTACGTTATTCCAGTAGTTACCTAGTAGGATATGTTGACATAATGAACAATAATTGATAGCATATAAGTGAGAGTATTGTCGATTTTCGACATACAAAATTATGCAATTAATACTTATAACCACTTTCACTACATAAGGAGAAGACATAATGAGGGAAAAGTACTTTAAGAAATTTATTGTAATGTTATTAGCAGTACTTTTTGTAATTAACAGTATATCTGGTTCCAACGTATTTGCAGCGAGGAAAAATGACAAAACAGCTCCGTCCGCACCAACAAATCTTAGAGCTGTAGCCGTTAACGATACTTCAGTATCACTAGAATGGATTGCTTCTACCGATAATGTGAAAGTAAATTCATATCAGGTGTATCGCGATAATGCATTGATTGGAAGCACTTCAACAACGACCTATATGATAAGTGGATTATTACCCCAACAAACTTATCAGTTTTATGTTAAAGCTAAGGATACTTCCGGTAATGTATCACTTCCAAGTAATACATTGACTGTGACTACAACGGGAGCAACACCGACACCGGACCCGACACCGACGCCTACACCAGAACCGACCCCTACGCCGGTTCCAGTAAAACAGGTGGTAGGATATTATGCTGCTTGGGCAGCTTACTCTGGTTTTACTCCGGATACGATTGATGTTAGCAAGCTGACACATATAAACTATGCATTTGCTAATATCGGTAGTGATCTAAAGATTACTCTTGGCTATCCGGATATTGATCCTGCAAATATAAAAAAATTAAATGATCTGAAACAATTAAATCCGAATTTAAAAACGATTATTGCAGTAGGTGGATGGTCCTGGTCCGGAAGGTTTTCCGACGTGGCTCTTACTGATGCATCAAGAACTGCTTTTGCAGACAGCTGTGTTAACTTTATTGTACAATACGGTTTCGATGGAATTGATATTGACTGGGAATACCCTGTAAACGGCGGACTTTCCACTAATATCAGAAGACCAGAGGATAAAACAAACTTCACCTTATTAATGCAGAAGCTGAGAGAAAAGCTGGATGCAAGAGGTGCAATGGACGGCAAGAAATATCTCCTTTCTTTTGCAGGGGCTGCCGGATCCTGGTATGTGAATAACGTGGAATTAAGTAAGCTTGAACAACACGTAGATTTTGCCAATGTAATGACCTATGATATTCACGGATCTTGGGATACTTATACTGATTTTAATGCACCTTTATATAAAAGCAGTGCACCGTCTCCTCAATATAAATGGAGTGTGGATGATAGCATCAACACTTGGATAAATGCTGGTTTTCCTGCTAATAAATTGGTCATGGGTGTACCGTTTTACGGATATCTATACAAGCAGGTAGCAAATGTAAATAATGGATTACTTCAAACCTATTCAGGTAGTCAATCCATCAGTTATGCTAATATCGTCGGAAATTACTTGAACGCTCCGGGATTTGTCCGTTATTTCCATAAGGAATCTATGGTACCATGGTTATTTAACGGTTCTACATTTATTTCCTATGAAGATGAGGAATCTATGGGATACAAAGCCCAATATATCAATACAAAGGGCTTAGCTGGGGCAATGATATGGGAGCTAAGTCAGGATCCTAACAGAGTACTTTTGAATGCCTTGTATAATGGATTAAATTAATAGTTTAAAAAAGGCATAAATAAAAGCATAGAATAAATGCATAATACACAAATAAAGATATGAAAAATAGCTGACAGCAAGGATAATGTACCCTTGCTGTCAGCTGCATTTTTGTTATAAACCAATTATGGAAGTTTTAATATTGCTACTTTTAGTATTTGCACTACTCACCTACTTAGACAACAGATATACGAAAAAATAGTTATCCTCTACCTGCAAGTTGTAGGATAACTATTTCTTTTTGGTAATCAACTGACGCGAAATGTGTCTTTGACTGTTTCTAATTTAATGATATCAGAGGGTACTTGTTTTTGCAAGTACCCTTTTTTATTGGTTTGCTTAGTATTGTTTCTAACTCATACCAAATCAATCGATTAAAAATAAATCTTCTACTTCTCCTTTGTTTGCATTTCATTATAAGAATATTCTGAATCAAACGAAACAGTAAATCACTCTAATATTATTTTATTAAATTCCCTGTGATATATCTATGAACGACATCATTGTTATCTTCTATTAATCTATTTAAAAATGTAAGATGAACTCCTGCATACATTTCCTTGTCATAATTAATTTCTTTTTGTTGAATAAGTTTTCCACCCTTATTTAAAAAGTCCATTAGTTTTAATTTTTTTGAACAAATATCTCTTATATCATTTTCTTTAAGAAAAATTATCCCATAAGCTTCTGATGAAGGCTTAGGCTCTTTGCCAGTATATGATAAAAAGACAGCTGTTGAACGTGTTTTATCTCCAGTTATAATTAATGGCTTAATATCCCATTCAATATTATTGGTTATCTCAGAATAGTTATTATCATCCCAATTTCTTTTATAAAAGGTACATGGGGAATCGAACAATTTTACTTCAATTGAGCCCTCCTCCTTAATTTCTCTTTCTAAAGATTGTAGTAAACTTTCATTTTTTTCAATGTGTCCACCCAATCGCATTATACCTAATCTTTCACCTGAATTATCAGGACCAATCATAAATGCAAATGTATCTTGGTATAGAATAAAAGAACCTACTGTTATAAATCCTTTTAAAACACTTAACTCAAACATTTTAACACTCCCCTTTAAGGTAATGTAAGTATATGATTTCTATAATGAAAGGGTCAAGACTAAGCGTTCGCCATTATTGTTTTATGTCATGTGTCAAAAAGACTGGCATCTATATCATTAGGGATATCATACATCAAATTGTTTATTTACGGGTATAAAAAAAGTATCACACCATCGGCCCATAGCATTCACAAAACTTTCATCTTTGTAAACTTTACTATGATGTATAGCTATATATGCAATTATTGATAAAGCAGTAAATGCTTTAATATAGGAGCTATTTATTTTACGATTACCCATTGATTCATATCCTGCTACAAGTGAAGAAATATACTCATCTTTATAAAGGCTGCCTATAATCTGGCCTAATTCCAATTCAGGAATACCATAACCTGATAGCGAAAAATCAATAGGTGAAAGATTACCTATATCATAGATGATGTTAGATTTACTTAAATCAGAATGAATTAATAAAAAGTTTTGTTTTTCCTCAGCTAGAATCCATTTGATATGACTTAGAACTGTTTTTATCAGTTCATAGGACTGTTCTTCTATATGTTTCAGCTCATATGCATTTCTTATCTCATTTGAAACTCTATCAATATACACTTGATCGTAGTGGCATCTTGAAACATTAGTAATTGTTGCTGTAGCATTGTGCAATTTTCCAATCATTTGCCCGATTTGATAAACAAGTTCTTCTGTGATACTTGTATTAACTAATGTATCTCCATCTAGCCACGATAAAACAGTTACTAAATCGCCACTATTTAGACGGGTTACGTATTCACCAGCTATATTTCGTATTGGGAATTGTGTTTTTATGCTACCGATATTATGTAGTTTTGTTAAAAGTTCAATTTCACTTTCAATGAATATTTGTCTTGGAGTTGCTCCATAACTAATAGAAAAATCTAAGCCTTCTGCCGCATTGTGTATTCTCAATAAGTATTTATTGTCTTCATCTAATATTTTATATGTGATATTTTCATTATGTCGTATGAAAACTGCCTCTGGATTCTTAAAATTATAATTCTTAAGTGCTTCTTCAATCATTCGTTTCCTCCTCTAGTACCTGCATTATTCGAATAATAGGATATCATTAAACATGATTGTTTAATACCTTAATCTAAATATTTTTCCATAAAACAATTGCTAATAAATATAATGTAAGCTCTTTGGTTTTGATAGTTTATCTACGATTTAGAAATTATATTTACAAAAATAACAATTGCACAAACAAAAACAAATAATGAAACACCTAATGAAAAAATGGCTAATTTTCTATTTTTTTCCCAATGTTCTATTGCTTGAATCAGCATTACTATTCCCAGTAATGGTTCATTTATATATATCGCTTTGTCCCAAATCCCTATAAGTTGTATGAGTGCCAAAATTATTACAATTATAGAACATGTAATCTTCGTAATTATTATTATCTTCCTATTCCCATTTTTTTCGTTTAGAATATTTTCTAGTCTATTCATAAATCAACCTCATTTCTGCAAAATATTTATTGATTATTGCTATCAATAGCGTAATACTGATCCCCCCAACCAGTTATAAACACATATCCAATTATTATTTGAAACAAAGACAAGTAACCTACACTATACACCAATAATTTAAGCGAAGTGTATGTTATTATATTATTTTTATTAGAATTATTTTTCTCATAAAATAAATGCGGAAATAACTTGCATCCTTCTATTTTATCATAAATCCCATACTATTCCAATTGCATTAATTAAATACTATTATCGGCACCTCACAAACCGGAAACGAAGATGCGCTCTTTCTGAAAGGATCAAGACTTAGCGAGCGTCAGATTCAAGAAATAGTATAACGCCTGTAAAATCACAAGACTATGTAATAATTATTGACTTGTAAATTATTACAGTTTATTATATGTATTATCTCAATACTTATTTGGTGTGTTAATTTATGTGGTTAATTTAATTAATTTAGTAAATTTATATAATATTCATTATGAGCGTATTAACTCTCCAACCTACAAATACTTGCAAAAATTGTCGGGTATTTGTTTTTAACCTATATTATACTTAACGTGAAAGGAGAAGTATATGGATACTCTGGAAAACATGAAACAAGCAATTGATTATATCGAAAACAATCTTGATCGAGAAATTGAATATGCAAGGATTGCACAAATCGCATTATGCTCTCAATATCACTTTCAGCGCATGTTTGGTTTCCTTATCGGCGTTCCGCTATCCGAGTATATAAGGCGACGTCGTTTAACCCTTGCCGCTTTTGACTTGCAGAATGGTAACGAAAAGATAATTGATATTGCCTTGAAGTATGGCTATAATTCGCCTGATTCGTTTTCTCGTGCATTTATAGCAATGCATGGAATTGTACCGTCAAAAGCAAGAGAAAAAGGCATATCCTTAAAGGCGTATCCTCGTATAACATTTTCTTTATCACTGAAAGGAGTTGTTGAGATGAACTACAGAGTTGAGAAAAAAGATTCATTTGTCATTGTAGGTATAAAGCAGAGATTTTCCAATGTTGAGGGTTTGGGTGAAAACATAGGGAAGATGTGGGGAGAGACACCAGCTGATACAATTGGGCAAATCTCCTGTCTTGGAGATGGGCTAGTGGGTGTATACAGCGGAATGTATGAAGACAATACGACTGATTACTACATTGCCGCCATAACGGAAAAAGATTGTCCCAAAACAATGTGCAAGCTTGAAGTACCATCTCTTACGTGGGCAGTATTTGAAATAACCGGACCCATGCCTACAGCAATGGCAGAAATATGGGGACGTATTTTTTCCGAGTGGTTCCCTACCTCTGGTTATGAGCATGGCGACGCGCCAGAAATGGAATGGTACTCGAAAGGTGATTTGAGTGCATCTGATTACAAAAGTGAAATATGGATACCAGTTATTAAAAAGTAATGTTTCTAATACGCAATTATCTGGTACTCAATATATACTTCTTTGTACTAGTGAATTTAGAGGTGATTTATGGAATATATAGATGCTAAGACGATTGTAAGAAAATGTATACCTAATCAAGATTATCTCTCGTTTGATTATGCTATGGATATATATCGGGGCTGTAGCCACGGATGCATATATTGTTATGCCCGATGTAATTATTACGAAAAAACTGATAATTTCGACTGCATAAGAGTAAAAAGGGACGCATTGCAAATAATTCGCGACGAACTTAGGCGTAAGGCAAAAACAGGCGTCGTATTAATGGGAGGCGTATCTGATTCATACAATCCGAAAGAAAAGGAACTAAAATTAACAAGAAATGCTTTAGAATTAATCAACGCATTTAATTTTGGAGCATGCATTATTACAAAAAGCAATTTGGTTACCAGAGATACAGATATTTTTTCAGACATAAAGGAACATTCCCCTACCAGCGTTAACTTTTCTATTACTTGTTCGGATGACGAAACCTGCAAAAAGGTTGAACCATTTGTCTCAACTACAAAAGAAAGATTCGAAGCAATTGAATATTTATCAAAAAACGGAATAACAACTGGTGTATTAATGGATCTTGTGATTCCGTTTATAACAGATACTATAGAAAACGTGCAAGAAATGGTGAAAAAAGCTAAGTATTACGGCGCTAATTATATATACCTTTCAACTCAAGTAACCATGGCCGATGTTCAGCGTGACTATTTTCTTCATGAAGCTGAAAAACATTATCCTGGAATTTCAGAAAAATTTTTGCAACGATATAAAAATTACTACCACTGCTGGTCGTTCAACGGTAAAAAATTGTGGAATACATTTGTAGAAACATGTGAGAAAGAGAATATGAACTATGATATGAGGGCAGCTAATCAAAGGCTAAGGTCCGGATATAACTCTATTCAATATACACTTAAGTTATATTAACAAGTGCGTAGTTATTTGAATTAACTACGCACTTGCTTTATTCAAATAACCTTCAATATCCTAGTTTTTTCCATAGTCAAACCAACCACCCTAAATAATAACCCCTTCCAGATGATCCACCTCATGCTGTATTATCTGTGCTGTCCACCCCTGAAAAGTTTGCTTCTGTTTCTTGAAGTTCTGGTCTTCGTATTCCACTTCTATGGTCTCATATCGCTTTGTCTTACGAACTCCGGTCAAAGATAGGCATCCCTCTTCTGTTTCGTAAGGCTTTAGCTTCTTTGTGATAACAGGATTCACCATAGGAATAATAGAAACCCCAATACTAAATACAATAATTCGCTTTTTTATGCCTATCATATTCGCTGCCATTCCAACGCAATGCTCCGTATTTGCTTTTAAGGTATCCATCAAATCCACAATGACAGCTGCATCTTCTTTTGTTGCAATATCAGACTTTTGTTTTAGAAACAATTCATCTCTTACGATTGGTTTTACCACTTATCCTCATTCCTTCCATGTCTTGCTTGAATTCTCTAACATCCTCTAATTCTAGTATTTCACCTGTTCTGCCTTTCATAACATCGAATATTTCTCTTCAATTGAATTACTACCATTTAATTACATCCGTTTTTCAACATTCCGTTGATATAATTTGGACGGCCTATGTCCTTGTCCTTCTACCCTTTTTTCAGTTTCAACCACATAGTCCGCAATTTTCCGTCGGAAATTAGCCGTTATTAATTCTTCTCCTAATACTGTTTCATAAACCTGCTGTAGATCTGTTAATGTAAAATAATCAGGTAAAAGTTCAAACGCTAACATAGAGGTATTTAAGTTTTCTCGTAACTGACTAATTGCGTAAGCAATAATCTTTGCATGGTCAAAGGCGATACCCTCTGTCTTTCGAATATCATATGTTATCTTGTGTCTTTTTGATGAAAGGTCAATACTTACCTCTATCAGAGCGGAAAGCGTGAGGTCTAGATGGCAAAGCTGTAATTGATATTGTTTCTTAATAACTTGTTTATTAGCTATCTCTTCTGTTTTAGTATCGATTAAATCATATGTGATATTAAACCACTTTGCATCTACTGCATCATCCCCTGGATTCAAATGATACTGCTCTTCTTCCGCCAATGCCATAAAAGAACAAGATACAATCCAGCCTCTCGGATCACGTTTGGGTTCACTAAAGCAATGTATCTGCGATAGGCAAATGTCTGTCACTCCTGCTTCTTCTTCTAACTCTCTATATGCCGTTGCTTCTACTGTTTCACCTGTTCGAACAAATCCACCTGGCAATGCCCAGAAATTCATGTAGGGATGTTCTCCACGTTTAATTAATAAAAGTGAAAATGCTTTTTCTGGTAATTTCCTATAGTCTTTTGTCTCTTTGCTAATTATTGTAAATGCTACCATATCCGCTGCAAGGGATGGCCTATCATAATCACTTTGATTATAGGCTGTCAAAAATGAGCTTTCATCTTTATGTTTTAATTCCATAATTTATCCCTTCTTATTCTTAAATATTTCATTATTAACTTAACCGTTATATTCAAAACAAGGCATTAATTCTAATTTAAACCGATTCCTTGTATGCATTTCATCAATCTTTGCTTTAATCATTTCATCTGGACAAACGCCAAGGCGGATATACTGATCCAATGTATCATAGGTAAACCCTAAATTATCTTCATCCGTTTTCCCACAAAGCCCATCAATTGGCACCTTATCAACCAACAAATCGGGCAATCCTAACACTCTTCCTATCGCTTTCACTTCCGTAACCGTTAATTGTGAGAGTGGGCTAAAATCACCTGCACCATCTCCATATCTAGTTGCATAGCCAACCCAGTCCTCTGACAAATTGCATGTATTGGCAACCCTTCCATTGTTGGATTGCGAAACGCCATAGAGTGTTACCATACGAATTCTAGCTGGCATATTAATTTGTGTTTGTTCCGATAACGTTCCAATGGCTTTTTCAATCGTGCCATAAAGCGCTTCATACGCACTTTCAATATTAACCACTACATGTTTAATCTGTAAATAATCCACTAATTCTTGTGCCATATTAATATCTGCTTGAATGCCATTTGGCATTAAAACCCCCATTACCCTATCCTTACCCAATGCTTCCACGCAAAGAGCCGCGACTACAGAACTATCTTTCCCCCCAGAAATACCAACAATTGCAAGACATCCCTTTCCATTTTCATCAAACCAATTTCGTATCCACTCTACCACATCATCTTTCACTTTTTTCGCATCAAATGCCATTAAAATTTACCTCCATGTAATAGATTTCGTATTTCTGAGAGACTATATTCTTTCACCATTTTTCCATCTCTAAATACACATGCTAAAAGGTTTTTCTGCTCCTGTGGAAATGTATTTTTATCATAACCATCCTCATAGATCATGATGCCCGCAGCATTTTTATAGACACGACACATCCCACTCTGAGACTTTTTAAAATTGCCGGTATCGGTCTTTGGATCTTTAAAAATCATGATAGGTGTTTCCCCAATTTCACCGTAGGTTGCTTTCACTGCAATGCCAAATGTATCTCTTGTAAATGGCTTATACACTCCCTCTTCCTCTAGACATTGCATGGAGAAACTACCAACACCAAGTACTACATTATTACAAGCAAATCCCTTTTCAACCAACCTTTTATATATGGATTCTGCTCTTTGTGGGGTAATGCTGTCTCCATAAATAGCTTTCACATGGGAGTCTAACACCTTATATCCTTTTGAATTCACACTTCCACCAAAAATATCCCATAAATGAAACACGGTATCCGTTACAACTTGAATCGGATCTCCACTATCACCTCGTATCAGTAGTGTCCCATTATGATTCAATATCTCATGTTTACATTCAACTAATAAATTGTCCACCAGATTCCAGTAATCATAACTGTCACTTACCATAGAGAATGAATGATTCGGATATACCTTTGTTAGCAAGCGACGAAGCATGGTCACTTCATCTTTATCCACAGCCGTATTACTGCACATAACCGAATGCTCTGTACTAATAGAACCATAAGCAACGGGTTCTTTGGTACAATCACAATTATAATAATGTTCTAAGAATGGAATCGCTGGTACAGTTGCTGTATTTAAGAAAGAGAGGCAAAAAGCGGCACTACTTTTTGTGGCACTCTCTAAGCTTTCTTGACCACGCATACTAAAGTCACCTAATGCTCTTGCTCTTGGCACATCCTCTTCCACACTCATATCAAAATATTGATTCACAAGCATTCGGTATTTATAACCCACATTAGCTGAAATCATAGGGTGCCATAAAGAACAGCTCATAATCGTTTCAATGGAATTCACTAACCAGGCAAAATTAGGATGAGTATTACTAATCTCTAACATTGGTACCTTGATTGGGACTCTTGTTCCCTCAGCTATAGCTTTAATCTCCAATGGTAGATAACCAAGGTCATATAATTCTCCTACCTTCGCATCATTATAAGAGCCCTTTCCTAACGTGTACGACAGAATGCGGTTATATTCTTCAAGTACCTTTTCTCTTGTTTTACCAAAGAAATAATCATTGAAATATTCGATCAAGTACTGCTTAATGAACGCCTGCAGTCCAAACATAATCAATTTGTCTTCCTGCTCAATTCTGGTCATCCGAGGTGTGAAATAGGATACTAATTTGGTAATCCCCTCAGGATATTGTTCACTATGCACTGTTTTATAAAAATCACATAATAGAAGCGCTGGTGTATTCATACTATAATCCCCTTTCAATAATTTGAATGTGTGGGCTTTTTTTTGTGAATATACTATCAGTTGTATATATCATTTCGATCAGTCCACTATTAATTAAGTCCCCTTCTAACACGCTATTTTCGCAGTGGGTTACATATAGCCAAATCTTATCTGCTCCAAGTTCTTTTAGTTTTTTTGCTGAATGATAAAAAGTACCGCCATAAGAACAAATATCATCTATAATTAGAACATTAAACCCCTTTTTTAATGTTCCTCCTACAATATCAAGCCCTTTTATTTCCCCGGTTCGCCAATCCCTTTTCTTAATACCAAATGCACTTTCCTTTTGAATTGACTCAGAATAGCGCTTACAAGCACCTTCATCCGGGAAAAATACAATGTCCTCTTCCTTTACCAAAAGTTGATTAGCTAGCCTTTCGATCATCGGAAAGAAATCATCTGACACAACTTGATTTAATAATGCTAACGATACACTAGAATGTGCATCTAATACGTGAACCGAATCAAATTGAAGACCATTGATTAGCTCTGTAAAATACTTTAATGTAAATACCTCATCTACGTCTTTCACTCGATCCATTCTTGCATTCGGAATATACGGCATAATTAGATTAATTGTTTCCACTTTACATACATTGCGCAAATGATGAGTTAGAAAGTAAACAATCAAAACTTCTTCATTATTCTCCCATTTCCATTGAAGGTCTACGATTTTCTCTGTTACCTCACATCGTAACCGCAAGGTACCGTCTGGGAAATAAGCTGGTTCATATAAAACGTCATTAATTGCAATCATAGCTTATACCTCCTCATTGGCGATTATAATCTGGCATACCTTCATAGCTTCTAATGCATTTTTATGACTTTGAGGTGTTACCCCTGCACAGCAAGAAGCATCTACTGATATCTTTATCTCTGGAATTGTAGCTTTTAATACCAGTGCATTAGAAATCACACAAATATCGGTACAAAGGCCCACCAGTTCTAATTCTAGTTCTGTATCCGGATATTGTTCTTTGATGTATTGAGCAAGTTCAACCGATCCAAATGTAGGCTTATTTATAATTATCGAATCTTCTACCTCGAATTGTGGTGCAATTTCCCACCCCTTTGTTCCACGAATGCAGTGTGGTACTGGTAACTGTTTTCCTTCTTGCGTATCCAGATAATGCATTTCATGTGTATCCCTTGTAAATATAACTGGTAATCCAGCTTGACGATATGTCTTAATCTTCTTTCGTACCGGTTCAATAATGCTAACTGCCTCTTTGCTCCCCAATGCCCCATCAATAAAATCATTTTGCATATCAATGACTACCAAAACTTTCATATTAACCCCTCCGTTTTTTGTTATTATCATTATGATAATATCATAATAGTATTTTTTACCATAATTTGTCAAGTTAAATTTAATATTAAATATTTAATATCCACATTGTAAAGGGCAATTGATGTTGCACACATTCTCTTTTTTTTAAGAAATAAAAATCGCTAATTCTTATGTTCATATACTCATCTTGCAATAAACAGTTATTATTATTTAACCTGTCTACTACAAAGGAGCATATAATCATAAGGATTAGCGAGCATTTACATTAACAAGATGAATATTTAATCTAATCTTTCGCCTATTACTTGTTTTATACCATCATCGCTTTCGATGATAATTTGCGTAATACCTTCTCTGGTTTCATCGTCTTTGTTAAGGAGATCTGCGTAAAATGTGATTTTATAAATATTTCCTAAATCAGTTTCAATATTATATATTTGTACGTCTATGGAAGTGCGTGTTGGTACACCATTCACTATTGTTTCGTCGTCGCTTACAGAAGAATACCAATCGTGCTTTCCGTTATAAAGTTCATGACCTTGGTAGTCAGTTCCGACTTTACCCCAAGTTGCTTTTCCCTCATAAAAATCGAGCCCGGCTTGGATTTGCTTATCAATATCCTCTATATCAAGAGTGGTAGCGCATAGCATTACTTTTAGACCATTTTTATCTCTTGCGTCAAATTTCTTAACAATCTCGATTGACATATCTCGGCCTTCATTATCATGTAATGGCCATCGGTAACCAATTACCAATTCTTGTTCAGTACTACTAGTGATTGTTATCTGCGATATGCCTTCTCTTGCTTTATCATTCTCACAAATATAATAATCTCTAATGTGAATTTCATAGGTTTCATCTGTATCAGTTATAATATTATTAATGCTCCAAACCCTTTCAAGAAATGTTGTTTCTCCATATTCAATTGATTTACCCTCATACCCCGACATATCTTTCTCATCAAAGGATATAACTTTGCCCTTAAAAAAATCAAAGCATGCAGATATTTGTTCATCAATTTCTACCAGCCCCCGAGTTTTTAAGCATAACAAAGATTTCAGACCCTGGGCATCGTCATCGTTAAAGCAGTTTAATACATCCTTTGACATTTGTAAATTAGCTTTTTCTTCTTTCGCTATTAGCAGTTCTAAAGACTTCAAACGCTCTGTTATGAGGGATGAGCCATTGCATCCCTGTAAGAATATAAGCATAAAACAATATAAAATTGCACATAAGATCTTTAATTTTTTCATAATAGTATCCCCTTTATTATAACCGCACGCATACCGAGAGTGATTACTGAGCTTTCTGCTAATTCTTATTTGTCAATTCAATGAACCTTCATAATTTATTAAACCAATTCCTATTTGTTTGTTTCATAAATAATTTAAAGTTATTTATTTTTTAGCCTTATCGGAATAAATGTTTCCATTTGAGCCCAACCTTGAGCCTTAATAATTTCAGCAGGTGTAATTATGTGTCCCATAGCATAATGATTTGGACGGATATCTAATTCCATAACTTCTGAGTTTTCAATATATTTCAGAGCCTCAGTATACAGTTTTCCGTTGCTATCCTCATCTCCATCTTTGTAAGCATATGTTAAATAATAACCGCCATCAAAATCAATCACTTCATTTCCACCATCATCCATATCTTCACTCAAAGCCCATATCCATATCATTCCTTGCTGCTCTTCATCATAATACAAAAAATCTCGTGGCATAAAACGGTCTCTATCCGATGGCTCTATCGCTGAAAAATACAAATCAAACTTCCCCAATACCCCTGTGGAAGAAAAATCAAAGTTTTTGTCTACTCCTGATGTTGATGCCCTAAATGGGGGTAGAGATATTATTCTAAATTCCATTAAAAAGCCCTCCTAGTAATAATTATTATTAATTCTATCACAACTACCATACTATTCCAATTAAATTAATTAAGAAGATTTTTAGCCCTTTTACTATTAATTCAACATATAAAATTAAAAGCCAATAGATTCTCATCTATTAGCCCTAATATTTCTCATCAATTTCACTTATTTAACAGTTTATCCAATATACTCACAGGCTGCTAACCCTGCAATAGCACCATCAGAAGCTGCTGTCGCTAACTGCCTTACCATTTTAGTTCTAGAATCACCTGCAACAAAGATGCCTTCAACATTTGTTTTACAATCTTCTGCGGCCTTTATATACCCACTTGTATCCAGTTCAACTATATTTGAAAAGATTGTATTCTCTGGGATTTGTCCAATCGCTATAAATAACCCATTAATATTTATTTCTTGTTCATTATTTGTTTCGTTATTATGAATCTTAATTGCTTTTAATTTCTCATCACCAACCAGTTCAGTAATAAATGAATTCAAGATAAATTCAACATTAGCTTTTTCTTTCAGTGATTGCAGGATACTGTCTTCTCCACGAAACGTGTCTCTTCTATGAATTAGATAAACCTTGCTACAATAGGATGATAGAAAAAGCGCATCCTCTAAGGCTGTATTTCCGCCTCCGTTAACCGCGACAACCTTCCCCCTAAAAAAAGCTCCATCACATGTAGCACAATATGAAATCCCACGTCCAATCCATTCGTTTTCATTTTCTAAACCTAGCATTCTGTTTTTTGCACCAGTTGCTAATATTATACTTTTCGTGATATATTCATTTTTATTTGTAATTACAATCTTCTGATTATGTTCTGATTTGATTTCCAAAACCTTTTCCATCAAGACTTTGGCACCAAGTTCTTTTGCCTGTTCGTAGAGATTTGTCGCAAATTCATATCCTGATATGTGTTTAATACCAGGATAATTCTCAATTTCAGGAGTATTGATAATCTGTCCACCATATATACCAACACATTTTTACCAGCACGAACTCCATAAATAGCTGCTGATAAACCAGCTGTTCCTGCACCTACAATAATAATATCATACATAAGTCCATTACCTACCTTTTTCTATTATGATATACTTAACATATCTAAAATATCTGTTTTTGGTTTCACTCCAACAGATGTATTGACTACTTTACCCTCTTTAAATAATATAAGGGTAGGGATTGTCATAACTCTAAATTTTTCAGCTAAAGCACCTTGCTCATCTACGTTTACTTTACATATTTTCACATTGGTTAGTTCTTCCGCCAATTCTTCAACGATTGGTGACAACATCTTACATGGTCCACACCAAGACGCCCAAAAATCAACTAAAACAGGTTTATTTTCATTTAAAACCTCATCTTCAAAATTCTCTACTGTAATATTTATCGCTGCCATATTCTATTCCTCCAATTAATTTATATAGTTATATTGCTTGCTTTGTAGCTAGCTTTCATACATAAGATAAGCATATTATACTTTATATGTTGTTCGCTATTCAATTGTACGCAATCTTTATTCTATGTTTTAAGAATACACATTATATTTAGATATGTCAAGTGGTTTTTTCTATAACGAATAAAATAATAACAAGATGGCGAACTAGACTAAATGGAAATATCATGGACTATAGATCTCACCGAATATCTTTATATTATTCCAGACTTTTATAAAATAATAGAATTTAATTAATTTTACAGCATATTTAAATATAATTTATTTATTCAACCCCTTCAAAACTTTACAAATACTATCGATATCTTCATCAGAAAGATTATCAACGTCATCTATTTTACTTTTAATATTTTCTAATATTTCATACTTAAACGTTCTATCAATTTTTTTATAAAAAAATATGTAGTTATTGTACTTGTCAATGCACCGATTAATCCAATCCCCGTAAGCATTAACACCGTTGCAATTAATCTCCCTAGAACAGTATTAGCTGTTACAAAAGCCCACCATATCCCATCTAGGAAACTAATTTCTTCTACATAATGAATCAATAAGCCCCCAATTACTATAAAAGTCATTGTAATTAATACCATATACTTAAATCCATTTGTATCAAAGAAACGTCTTGTTTTTTTGAATAGTCGCATTGAATATGTAGCTACTTTTGTAAACTTTGCGATTTTAGTAATTTTGACTACTTTAAAAACTTTTGTTAGTTTTGCAATCCTAAATATACGAAAAGCAGAATTAAAAGGGAGAATTGCAATTAAATCAAATATATTATCTATGAAATATCGTTTCTTGTCCCTGGATATAAATAAACGAATAAAATAATCTGTAACAAAAATAATCAAGATAACATAACAACTATTATCTGCCATCTATTTAATCCAGTTGAAATATCAATTACTGAAAATATAACTGCTATTGCTGCAAATACACCCATTAAAATCTCAAATATCATTTTCTTCATTTGTACCTTGCCTCATTTCTTAATATCAACAATATATTAGAATCAAAGGTATTATATCATGTAGTTCCAAATGTATTTCATATTAATTTATAAAAAAAGGACTGAGATACATCCTCAATCCTCGTCATTACAAATTATATTAATGCTGATAGTAAGGTAATATTATAAATTCACCCTCATAAATCGCATCAGAATCCATTCTATTAAACTTAATTATTTCATCAACATATTCTTGCGTATTACTATATTCAGGGGTTAAATTCGCTTTAGCGATATCCCATACTGTATCTCCGTATTCAATTTCTATCGTCTTAAAACACTTAATTCCGCTTATATTAGCATTTACTGTATTAGCTCTACCTACAGTAATAAATGCTGTTGTAAATATAGTTATAAGTATAATACCAGTAATTAATAAAATTCTCATTCTGCTTAATCTTTTCATATTATTTACTCCTCTCACAATATCGAACACTTGTTTGTTTCCATATTTTGATTATATCGAACGTTCATTCGGTTGTCAATACTTTTTCCAATTATTTTCGAACATTTGTTTGCATATGCATATATGGTATGTTATAATCAAGCTTATAATACATATTGAGGAGTGATATTAATGAGCGCTTTTGATCAATTAAGTTCGAAGCAACAGCT
Organism: Clostridiales bacterium; assembly: GCA_029256575.1. Lineage (GTDB taxonomy): Bacteria > Bacillota > Clostridia > Lachnospirales > JAQSXR01 > JAQSXR01. Next base: position 246,742 of record JAQSXR010000003.1, read on the forward strand.
TATTTTAGAGTTTATTAAGAAAGAATATTTAGCAAAGGGATATCCTCCAGCTGTACGAGAAATTTGCGAAGCGGTAGGTCTAAGATCAACATCTACTGTACACTCTCACCTTGAGAAACTAGAAGCTCTTGGCTTTATCCGTAGGGATCCAACAAAGCCTAGAGCAATTGAAATATTAGATGATAATTTTTCATTATCTCGTAGAGATCTTGTTAGTGTTCCTATCGTAGGTACCGTTGCTGCAGGTGAACCAATACTTGCGACTGAGAATGTTGAAGGTTATTTCCCTTTCCCAACTGAGATGCTTCCAAATGCTCAGACCTTTATGCTTAAGGTTAAAGGTGATAGCATGATTAATGCAGGGATATTTGAGGGTGACTTAATACTCGTTAAGCAACAGCATACTGCTTTTAATAATGAGATAGTCGTAGCTCTTATAGATGATTCTGCTACTGTAAAGAGATTTTTTAGAGAAGATGATCACATTAGACTACAACCTGAAAACGATGCGCTAGCACCTATTATCGTTGATGATTGTGAAATTATTGGTAAGGTAATCGGGCTCTATAGAGGACAAACATTCTAATATATATAGAATGTTTTATTTTATATATACTAGAATGTTTAATTGATATACGAACATATGTGTGGTACAATTAAATTAATTAAGTTAGAACGAATGAGGATAACTGTTTGGTTGATTACCCTTTTATATTACATATGAAAAGGGGGAAGGCCATGTCAATTATGGAAGTTTTAACATTGCTACTTTTAGTATTTGCACTGCTCACCTACCTAGACAACAAATATACAAAAAAATAGTTATCCTCTACCCGAAAAGTTGTAGGATAACTATTTCATTTTGGTAATCAACTGACGCCTAGGTGTCTTTGATTGTTTCTAACTTAGTACCCTTTTTAAATGACTTTCTACTATAACAAACTAACCTATAAGTTCAATTCCTCAACGTCTATTAATTTACCATCTCTCCATATTCTCTCAAGATTATAGAAATTTCTATCTTCTTCTGTAAATACATGTACGATGATATCATTAAAGTCCATTAAAACCCAACCCGTTTGATTTCCTTCTTTATGTGTTACTGTCATTCCAATCTTTGATAGTTCTTCTTCTACGTTATCGCATAAAGCTTGTATTTGACTACTATTTGATGCTGATGCAATTATAAAATAATCAGCTATGATACTAACATTTTTAATATCAATTACTTTAATATCTATACCCATCTTTTCGTCAAGTGCTTTATATGCTACGAGCGCTGCGTTTTTTGTATCAATGTTACTCATTTATTTTTCCTCCATCTAAATTAATTCTCTATTCTATTTATTATATTATAATAGTAACTATATGTTTCCTTCGATGATTCGTCAATATCAATTTTACATTCTTTTAAATATTCGAGTACTTCTCTCGTACATTTTTCAATTGCTCGATCAATATCTACAAAAGCTAATTGCCTTGTTCCGGTAATCTCTTCATGGAATCTTCTCTCTGGCTCGATATAATCTGCTAAATAAATAATTTTTTCTAACATTGTCATATTAGGTCTACCAGTAGTATGATAACGTATCGCATTTAATACTTCAATATCATTTACACCATACACTTCTTTTGCGAGGTATTCCCCTAATTTAGCATGTAGTAAGTCTGGTTTTTTGCGTTCAACGGAAGATATTGTGAGTCCAATATTTTCTGCTAATATTAGCTTTTTATCATTGGGCATACATTTTGCACAGTCATGAAGAATTCCAGCTAATTTTGCTTTTTTCAAATCACAATCGTAACGCATCGCTAGACATTGAGCCGTATAGGCTGTTGAAACTGAATGAATATATCTAATTTCATCTAGTTCAATAACTAAACGTTTCTTAATATCTGCTGAACACATAGTTTCCATTGAAATACTCCTTACCCATTCTATATTACGAATCCAAGTAAAGTTTATTATCAGCCATATAACAACATACTTCATCCGGCAAAAGATACTTTACGGATCTACCTTCTCTAATTCTATTTCTAATTATTGTCGAGGATATATCAATAGTTGGCATATCCAGAATATAAACATTTGCCTCATACTGTAGTTTAAAATAATTTGCTTTCTTTTCTAAATCAGAAATATCACAATCATTTCTTGCAGCCACAATAATATTGGTTAATTTAATTAATTTTTCAAAGCGCTCCCACTTTTCTAATTGGTAAAAAGAATCCGCACCAATTATTAAGTATAGGTCATCACCAGGATAAAGTCTTTTTAACTCTTCAAAAGAATCTACAGTATATGATTTCCCTTTTCTATCAATTTCTATCGTTGATAATTCAAAATTAGGATTTGTATGAATTGCCATTTTAACCATATTAACTCTATAGTCTTTATCAACTAAATCTGAAGTGTCTTTTAGTGCTGGAATATTTGCCGGCATTATAATGACTTTATCTAATTCAAACCTATCTCGTGCAAATTCGGCAAGTGTTAAATGCGCATTATGAATCGGATTAAATGTTCCACCAAATACTCCTATTTTAATACCCATAATCCCTCCATATAACCTATTTATAGCATACGTATCCAGATATCTTTGAAAATATCATAGCACCATTTTTGTACTCACTGAGTGCTTCCAGCAAATCATCATTTGAAGCAAATTGCTCTTCATTTCTTAGATAAATTATAGTATCAGCCATTTCTGAAGTAATATATTTATTGAGTGTTAAGAGTTCAGCTTTCGTTGCTGTATTAATATTTGTGTATAACGATATCTTCGAACTATCGTATTCTTGGATCTTAAAAGGTAATTCAGAAATATTTCTATATATATCCTTATTGTTTAATACACTAGTCTTAATATAGCTTGTAAGATTAAACATCTTTACAATATCTTCTTTATCCATAGCATTTATATTTATTATATTATTAGTACGTTGCGTAAAGTAAACACAATCTTTAAAATAATTTGTAACATCACCAATTGATTTTGTTAAATCAGTAATATTATTAAATGGTCTATTTTTTATTATTTTATCGGCAAATGCTTCTTTTGCTGCACTCGTATGATTTGTTCTTCCAAATAAAGAAATTAACTCAATTTTATTAGCTGTATTAATATCCGTATAAACACTTGCATTATCTGCAATTCGTCTTGCATCCATATCCGTTAAATATACTGGAGTGTTTGCTAATTCTTGAAGATTTCTAAACTTATATTTGTAAAAAACACTTGCATCATAAATACTCTTTGCATAAACTTCATATAAACCTGAATACTTCTTCATTTCTTCCAAAGAAGCAGTATTTATATTAATTTTTGCAATCGATACAGGATTCTCATAATCTGCTACATTTTCAAACGTAATAAATTCTTTTGAACGATCTAATATTGTAGTAGTCATTCCATCAATATTTTTCAAAGTATCAAGTGTTGATATTTCATTAAATATTCTATAATTCAAAATATTTTGTACTACTATATCATTATTGGTATAGCTATAATTGATAAGAGAAAGTAACTCTGACTCTTCCGCTAAAGTTATATTGGTAACTACCGTTAGATACTTTTTATTCTTTGCATACCACTTAGAATTAAAGCTTTCATCTACATTCTTTATCTCTTCTATTGTATTAAAAGGATTTCCTGTTCGATATTCTAAGATTCTACTAGCCATCACATAAGTTGTATCCTCAAGAATCCCAATTAAATTATTAATAGAGGATGTATTTAGATTAACTTTTGGACCTTTTTCAAAATAATTACTTTCATACGAACCATTCCATATACCTTGTGCGGTTACAATCGCTGATTTCTCAGCTGCAAGCAAGGTTTCATAGCTATCGCTTAAATAGTAACCTTTATCAACTTTTGCTAAACCATTTTTCAACAAAATTTCATTTAAAGTCTGTGCTGCATCCTTTAAGATATATACGTTTCTCCAACCATTTGTCTTTGGTAGATTTGTATTGTTTCTTTCAGGCATAACATAAACTGTCTTACCTAAATAGTAGTTTGAAATATATTCAAATGCATCCCGATTTCCTTCTGTGTTAACACCTATCAGCTTAACTATTTCCATATTACTCTGAGAATAGGTATCTCCATATAAAACCTTTAAAACCTCACCATCAATAACCTCAATTACTCTGGCAACTTTTAAATTGTTAAAATCCGGATAAAATTTTGTTGCAGCTGATCCTTTTATATTGCATGTAGTTAACAATATAACAGACACTAAAATTAAAGAAATATATTTCTTCAAATCTATCCCTCCCTACCCAGTGAAAATGTGCATGCTCTTTAACCTACTTTGGTAATTCAATCTTTCTTTTTTGTGGATCTTTTGCTTGTTTATATAGTACAATCTTTCTTCCCATAACATGTACAATTTCTGAACGTGTTCTTTGTGCGATTGTTTCTGCTATGGTTGCTGGATCTTCCATACAATTGCTTAATACACTTAGTTTTACTATTTCTCTCGCATTAATTGCATCCGTAACTGCTGTAACTAGTTCTGGAGTAACTGCTGATTTTCCAATTTGGAAAATAGGCTCTAGTGTATTCGCAATCGCACGCAAGTGCGCTCTTTGTTTACTATTTTCTATCATATTTCAATTTCTCCTATTCAAAATACTCGAATTCTAGATAATACATGCGGACAATGTCACCCTCTTGTATTCCTAATTCTTTTAGTTCGTCAATGATATTATTTTCTCTCAAGAATTTTTGGAAGAAATCAAAACCTTTTTCAGATTCAAGATTTGTGTAACCAAGCATTCTTTGTATTCTAGGTCCTTCAACAGCATAAACATTGTCTTCAACTTTTTCTACTGTATAAGGTTCGTTAGACACAACAGATTTCTCGTCTTCAAAATATTCTCTTTCAAATATTATCGGTTCAATGTTAAGACTTTTTAATAGATCTTTTACATGAAATAATAATTCTCTTACACCTTTGCCAGTTACAGCAGAAATAGGGTATACTTTGATACCTTTTGGTTCAAATTCATCCCTTAAAGCTTGGATATTATCACTGTAATCACCTAAGTCAATCTTATTCGCTGCTATTACTTGTGGTCTTGATGAAAGTTCGTTATTATAGACTTTTAATTCATTATTAATTATATTAATATCCTCAACTGGATCTCTACCTTCTACTCCAGCCACATCTACGATGTGAATATTAACTCTTGTTCTTTCAATATGTCTTAGGAATTCATGTCCTAATCCAATACCTTCTGAAGCTCCTTCAATTAGTCCAGGAATATCAGCAATTACGAAGCCTTGTCCATCTTCCAAGTCAACTACACCAAGATTCGGATTTAACGTTGTAAAGTGATAATTCGCAACTTTAGGTCTAGCATTAGTTACACTTGCTAAGAAAGTTGATTTACCAACATTAGGGAAACCAATTAGTCCTACATCGGCAATTGTCTTTAGTTCAAGTAATAAATGAAAATCTCTTGAGTCTTGCCCTGGTTGAGCAAATTTTGGTATTTGCATAGTAGGGGTAGCGTAATGTTGATTTCCTTTTCCGCCTTTTCCACCTTTAACGATAACAAATCTCATATCAGGATCTGCCATATCAACTATAACTTTTCCAGTCGTTTCTTCTCTAATAACAGTACCTTGTGGTACTTCAATAATAACATTTTCACCATCTGCTCCATGTTGACGTCTTCTACCGCCTACGCCACCATCTTCTGCAATGAATTTTCTATGATGTCTAAATTCGGATAAGGTATTCAAACCTTTTGCTACAACGAAAACTACGTCGCCACCTTTACCGCCGTCGCCACCATCTGGTCCACCGTTTGCTACATACATTTCTCTTCGAAAACTTACATGTCCGTCTCCACCTTTACCTGAGCGAACATAAATCTTAGCTCTATCTGTAAACATTTTTACACCTACTTTACTGTAATTTGCATTTTACAATCAAAAATTAATGACATCATAACCACAGATTGTATTCTACTATTATATTAACCATTTTTCATATTATAATATATCAAATATTAATTTAATATAGTATGTACTTATTTTGTCTAAAAAAAAAGTTTCAAATCACAAGACTTGAAACTTTTCGTTATTATTCGTTAACTACTATTGGATGTACAGAAGCTTGCTTTTTGTCTCTGCCTTTTCTTTCAAATCTAAGAACTCCATCAACCAATGCGAATAATGTATCGTCTCCACCACGGCCTACATTAATACCTGGATGAATCTTTGTTCCACGTTGTCTAAAAAGAATATTTCCAGCTTTTACAAATTGTCCGTCTGCTCTCTTCGCACCTAAGCGCTTAGATTGAGAATCTCTACCATTTTTAGTAGAACCAACGCCCTTTTTATGAGCGAATAACTGAAGGTTCATCTTTAACATAATTTACACCTCCTCAAATTTAAGGTTTATATATTTTTTTCCGTAAGTTTCTAAAATCCCTGTAAGCCCAATTAACATCGATTCCAATAATAATTGGGTCGCGCTATTTGGTTCATCTATAAGCTTACATTTCGCATATCCTTCATCAACTCTATACTCTATCTTAACCTCTGTTAAATTCTCAAGAGAATTAATAGTTGTAATAAAAAGTACCGTTGTTGCTGAACATATAATATCTTTTCCGTTTTTTGCGTATCCGGCATGACCGTTAGCTTCAAAACCGATTACCAAATCATTATGTTTAAAAATACTAATATTAATCATAATAATTAAGCGTTAATCTTTTCAATCTTAACTCTTGTAAATGATTGTCTATGACCTTGCTTTTTGTGATATCCTGATTTTCTCTTGTATTTGTAAACGATAATCTTCTTAGATCTGCCTTCTTCTAAAACCGTTGCTGTAACTGTTGCATTGCTAACGATTGGATTTCCAACTACTAAAGATCCATCTTCTTTACTTACAAGTAAAATTTGATCAAAATTCACTGTGTCACCTGCTTCAACTCCAAGTTTTTCAACTTTTACGAAATCGCCTTCAGTAACTTTGTATTGCTTGCCACCTGTTGCTATAACTGCGTACATTCTAGTACCTCCTTAATCATAAACTCGCCAATTTTGGTGGTAGTAAACTACTCTTTTAGACCTAATTGTGCGGCACACTCATGAATACTATCATACAAGCCAATTGCTGTCAAGTAAATTCCCCAAAATTTGCAATAAAATGATTTGTTTGTCATATATATAAGCTTATGTCTATATGATATTATTTCTTATCAAATGTCATTATTTATCTTACACTTTTACCTAAATACTCCGCGATTGCTTCTACATCCTTATCTCCACGTCCAGATACAGTTACAATTATGATATCCTCTTTATCAAATTCTTTCGCACATTTAATTGCATAAGCGAGTGCATGCGAACTTTCTATAGCAGGAATAATACCTTCCGTCTTAGATAAGGTTAATAGTGCATTAACAGCTTCATCATCTGTAATAGCTACATATTCTGCTCTTCCTATTTCATTTAAATGTGCATGTTCTGGTCAAACACCTGGATAATCAAGTCCTGGTGAGATTGAATAAACCGGTGCAACCTCTTTGTTCTCATCCAATACACAAAGTGTTTTCATACCATGTATTACAGTTGTTTCACCAAGGGTTATAGTAGCTGCATGCATTTTGGTATCAAGTCCTTTTCCAGCTGCTTCTGCTCCGATTAATCGAACATCTTTATCATCTATATATTCTGCAAAAGAACCAATTGCATTACTTCCACCACCAACACAAGCTATTATTGCATTTGGAAGACGACCTTCTTTTTTCAGAATCTGTGCTTTTGATTCTTGACTAATAATTCTTTGGAACTCTTTTACGATCGTAGGGTATGGATGAGGGCCAACAGCAGAACCTAATACATAGAAAGTATCTTCTGCATGTTCAATCCAATAAACCAATGCCTCATCAACTGCTTCCTTAAGCGTTTGTGTTCCTGATAAAGCAGCCACTACCTTTGATCCTAGCATTTCCATTCGAAACACATTTAATGCTTGTCGATGCATATCTTCTTTTCCCATAAAAACAATGCATTCCATATTCAGAAGCGCTGCGATAGTAGCGGTTGCAACTCCGTGTTGGCCGGCTCCTGTTTCTGCTACTACTTTTTTCTTACCCATTCTCTTTGCTAAAAGCATTTGACCTAATACGTTATTAAGCTTATGGGCACCTGTATGATTTAAATCTTCTCTTTTTAGATAAATCTTTGCTCCACCACAATATTCGGTAAAACGTTCAGCCAGATACAACGGTGTTTCTCTTCCTGCATATTCCGTTAAATAATACATATACTCTTTTCTAAAATCTTCATCATCTTTGTACGTTACAAACGCATCTTCCAATTCCTTTAATACCAACGCCAAATTCTCTGGAACATAAGCTCCACCAAAACTACCAAATGTTTGTTTCATGTTTCATTCCTCCTGATATTATTGTTTATATTCTGGCATAAATGTGTTTGTAAGTATTAAGACAACAAAAAACGCCCATCCTTAGATATAATCTAAGGACAGGCGTATTATATACCTGCGGTACCACCTTAATTGTCGTAATGACCTCTCTCACAGAATGCCTACACATTCCTGCTCTATAACGTGAGCGTACGTTGCTAAATACTTGGGTTTCCCTGTTCATCAGCACCCTCAAAGGTCCATTTGTCCATTTCGTTTACTATTAGGTTCCCAGCAGCCCTAACTCTCTGTAAGTTCGTGAATGGTTTTATTTCCTTATCAATGGTTTACTTCTATATCTTATTACGAATGGTTTGTATTTGTCAACACTTTTTATTCTTTTTACTCAAAAAAATATTACATCTCTTTTTATATTTAATATGACATGGTATACTAATCTCAAATATTGATTATTTACCTATGTAAATAATCAAATCAAAATGGAGGATTATAGAATGGATTTCTTAGATTTAGCAAAGAAAAGATTTTCGGTCAGAAAGTTTATTGACAAACCCATTGAAGAGGATAAAATTCTTAAAATATTGGAAGCCGGAAGAATTGCTCCCACTGCTGTTAATTATCAACCACAACGGATTCTAGTAGTAAAGGATCCTAGAAATCTTGCAAAATTAGAAGAGGCAAGAAGAATATTTGGTGCAACTCTAGCTCTTGTTGTATGTGCAAATCACGATGAAAGTTGGAAACGTTCTTTTGACAATAAAGATTTTGCAGATGTAGATGCTTCAATCATTACCGATCATATGATGCTTCAAGCAACGGAACTTGGTTTAGGAAGTGTTTGGATTAGTTCTTTTGATCCAGCCTTATTAATTGATCTATTTAATATTCCAAATAATTTTGAAGCTATAAATATTCTTGCTATTGGGTATCCTGTAGAAAGCATACCACTTGCAGCTTCTTCACCAGATAGACATAACGTAGCAAGAAAACCATTATCCGAAACAGTATTTTATGAAACATTTTAAACGATGATCATGCATTGATAGATTGTTAAATATCTAATATCCACTTTCACAAAGAGATTAATTAGTTAATTATTTCCTAATTAATCTCTATTATTTTTATTTTCTTATATATTTATTAATTTTATATTGATATTTTCTTTGTACACATTTACAATATATAACTAAGAGAATAAAAAGATTCTATTAACTAAGACTTATTACATAAAACACTTAGGAGGCCACAATGCAAGATGTTATAATAATTGGTGTTGCTGGAGGTTCTGCATCAGGTAAAACCACAGTTGCAAATAGATTAAAGGATGAATTTAAGGAAAGTGTTGAGTTAATGTGCCACGATTATTACTATCGTGCACACTATGATTTACCATTTGAGGAAAGGTCACAGTTAAATTACGACCACCCTTATGCGTTTGATACGGACTTATTAATTAGTGATATTAAGAAGCTAAAACAGTGTATTCCGATTGACCGACCTGTTTACTCTTATACGGATCACAATAGGACCAATGAAACGGTAAGAGTAAATCCTGCCAAAGTAATTATCATTGAAGGTTTTATGATTTTTGAAAACAAAGAATTACTTGACCTAATGGATATTAAGATCTATGTCGATACCGATGCAGATGTTCGATTAATTAGACGTATATTAAGAGATGTAAAAGAACGTGGAAGAAGCCTTGACTCCGTTATCACTCAATATTCCACTACTGTTAAACCAATGCATGAACAGTTCGTTGAACCTTCTAAAAAGCATGCAGACATCATTATTCCAAATGGTGGTCTAAATGAAGTTGCAATTTCGATGCTTATTAACAAAATCAAATCAATTGTATAAACTATTTTAATTAATCTTAAGGGGATAGCTCAATGTTTATCGAGCCATCCCCTATTATTATTTCTTTTTGCTTTGATATTCTGCTAATAATAAATCTACCACTCGACCATAACTTCTGGTCCCATCTGTTTGTGCATTTGCTTTTAAATATGTATTATTTATAACTTCTGTCGCATCTGCCACTGGTCCTCGAAATTGTTTCCAGTATGTTATACTACTCGTCCAATCTCGAATAATTTGCTCCGGCAATGTATCATATAAAGCCCAATATTCTTCTTTTCCACCCGCATCGTACAACGCATTCATGCTATAAGTAATGGCAGATACGATTCCACTATATTGAAAAGCTGGACTATCTGATGCCATACAAGCAAGATATGCTATAAAATTTGCTTCATCTTCTCTCATAAAACCTTTTAGATGAGATAATTCATGACAAACAGTTGATGGAATATCATAAGCTGGGACATCATTATCATAGTTTGCCTCAACGGTAAACGGTGAATAAACACCAACTATTTGAGTATATGACATAAGCCTTGATGCAATAATTGGCTTAACATTTGGATAGTAGCCAGATAGATCATTATATTCGGTGCCAATGTTTTTCATTGCTTTTCTTGCAGTACTAGAAATATCTACATCAATAACAGTTAATCCATTTTTATCTACTTTTACTTCTTCACTAATTGAAGTTGCGCGTCTAATTAAGTCTTCACATAGCTCATACAGCAAATGTATAGCGGTGATAATTTATGCCTGTTGTAAGGGTAAATGTTAAAGCAATCGAGCAAATGATACATATTACTTTTAGAATTCTTTTCTTGATATTTTTTGTATCTTTATGCCTCTTAGTAAATAAGTTCTTAATAAAAATAATAATCTTATAAATAACACCAATTATTATCAAATATATTAATATCTCAACAACAGAGAACGGAAATATTGATGTAATCCTGCTCATAATATTAACTATAATTGGATAAATGGTAGTTGCATACCACTCAGCAAACGGAGAATATAAGCGCGCAGTGACATTAAGAACTACTAATAATAAAAAGCTAACTGCAATAAAAACAATATATTTTTTATAACTTTCCTTCGTATGTAAATATCCAAGTCTACTGTTCATATGCCCTCCCTTAATTAAGCAAAAAATAATAAAGTCTCATAAAATTCTTACTCTTATATAAAAATGACAAAATTATAGCTCACTACTTTTTTGGTACCAACTAGGTATATATGTATTGAAATCATCATACATCTCGAGAAATATATTATGATTTCTTATCATTGTATTTACTTCTTTCTCACCAAAGGGGATTGCCCAAGGAATTGAACATAAATCGTTTGAGGCCATATATAGAACAAGTAATTTGAAAAAATCATCAGGTACATTATTACCAAAATAACCGTGTAGTTGTCCACTTGCGAATAATGGGCTAACTTGAGCTGACCATATTATCCGATTAAATTCTTCATATGGATCACCGTAATCAAACCGATTAAAATCTATTATGCCTATATTAGCGTATTCATCCACCACCATGTTGCCGATGTGATAATCACCATGTTGTAGGCATTGTGGTCTATTATTTAATAAATATCTGTTATTATTTATATATTCTATTACTTTATCATAAGATTTAACTGTGATCCCACAGTTAAGATACAACTTAATATTACGATCAATCTTAGCATTAAATCTTTCGTCCCATGGCTGTTGATTGATTGGGGCTGGTATGGAATGTATTTGCTTTAGATATTTTCCTGTTGTTACTCCTAATTTATATTGCGTTTCAGTATCTAATTTTCCTATTTCTTGCTCGGCATCAAAACCCTCAACCCAAGTGAATATCGTATATACAAGTTCATTATTTGAACACATTCCAAAATCTAAAGGTACTGATATAATAATATCAAGATTCGATACTATATTCAATAGTTCAAATTCTTCCTTTTTCCTATTGTATTGAGATATATCACTTGTTCTTAGTAGAATTTTTTGATTATGCGTGGTTTCAATATAGTATTTCTTATCACTTGACCAACCCTTATTAATTTCTTCTATTAATTGCCACTCGTTGTATTTAGGAATCTCACTAAATATAGTAGTATCCATAAGTACCCTCCCCTTTATTACTTCATATCTTGTCCGCAGTATGGGCAGATAGCTCCAAGCTGTTCGTAGATCGGCGGTCTCATTTTCTTTCTTGTAATTTCTACAATATTAAGTCGACTCATACCAATAACAGAGGTTTTTAAAGGATCCTTAGAAACTTCTTTTTGCAATACTTTTAGTAAATATTCTTTATTTTCTTCTGATTCCATATCGATAAAATCAACTAAAATTATACCTGATAAATTTCTTAGTCTAATTTGTTTTGCAATTTCAATAGCCGCTTCTACATTTATCTTTAAGAATGTATCTTCGATTGATTTCTTGCCTGTGAACTTACCTGTATTTACGTCAATTACATGAAATGCTTCTGTTGGTTGAATCACCAAATAAGCTCCTGAGTTTAACCAAACTTTGGGTTTTAGTGCTTTTTCTAATTTTGCTTCCACACTAAACTTTTTGTCTAGTGGTAATAGCTTATCAGTATAAAGTTTTAACTTTTCAATATCTTCTTTTTGATTTTGAGAGATAAAGTTATGAATATCATCATATAGGCCCTTGTCGTCTACCAGTATCTCATCTAACTTCGTCAAATTACAATTTCTAATATTCATTAAGAAATTATTAGGTGCTTTTTCAACTATCTGATAGCAATTCCTATATTGACTCGTTTCTTTTATCACTTTGAATCGGTTTACTAATTGATTAATTTCTTCTCTTATAATATATTCATCCGCATATTGTGCATTTGTTCTTATAATAAATCCATATTCATGTGTTATATACTCCATCGCAATATCCCTGTATTTTGCTCTTAGCATATCATTTTGGATTTTACTAGAAACACCAATAAATGCTTTACCATAGGTTAAGACACAGTATTTTCCTTGAATATTAATATTGGATGATAGCGCTGGCCCTTTTGTTTTCGTAGCTTCTTTTGTTACTTGAACTACTATTTCATCACCTATACATAATTTATTACCATTCTTAGATGTGGCATAGATAGGATTTTTATTATCTTTCAAAGAATAATAGCACATTACATCAATTCCAATATCTATAAAAGCAGAAGCTATATTATCTAGAATATTCTGGACTTTTCCAATATAAATATTAGATATAATAGATTCTTCCTGTTCTTCACAGCTCACTTCTATCAGTTCACTATCTTCAAATAATGCAGTGACTATTTTTTCTTTTTCTTTCGTTATTACTAATTTTCCTGTCATCCGAAATCCTCATTTCTAAACGTTATCATAAAATTTCGAAACACAGATTTATAACTTGATGTACATCTCTTGTTATAAATTAGTGTCGTATAAAGATACTAATTTGTCATTATCATTTACATAAATATCGATTCTATGAATTGCATAGGTATTTTCTTTGTATTCAATGTCTAAATACTTACTGATTGCTTCCATAACAAGTTCTGGTTTAAGGTTTAAAACACTTCCAGTCGCAAGCACAAGTTCTAGTGAATTTTCTGATAAAACTTTTATTTCAAAAATACTAGATTTAATATCCGTTACTTTTTCACTACTTTTTGTTTTTTTCATTATTAGTATTTCATCTTGACTAATAAAATTATGAACTGTTTCAAACAAATCTTTGTTGAGACCAAAACTTTCTCTTAAAGTAACTACATATCTAGCTGCATGAACGATAGACATTGCATTTTTGCTATTATCCTCTAATGTTTTCCAACCTGTTATTTGAATACCATCCGCCATGTTTGCATTTAAGCGAGCGATACCTTCTTCTTCACTTAGTTCGTCTTCAAGACCAATGTCTACATATTCTGCTTCACTCGTATACCCAATTGCCAAAGGAGCTGCAAAAGACATCGCTTGATGTGGATTAAATCCTTTTGAATATAGCATTTGAAATCCTGATCTACGAAACGCTTTTTGGAAATATCTTAACAAATCTAAATGACCTACAAACTTCATTGCTCCAGTCTTATTAAATCTAATTCTTATCTTCATAACAAACGCCACCTCCTAAGCCAATTAATCCGCATGCAGAGCAAGCCTGTCTACAATTTGGTGTAACAGTACCTTCTATTGCTCTGTTATATTCACGAATGAGGAATTCTTTTGTAACACCTGCATCAATAAAATCCCAAGGGAATAATTCATCTAAATCTCTATCACGGTTATTATAGAAAGCAGGATCAATTCCACATTTTTTAAATGCATCAATCCAAACATCATATTTTAACTGTTCTGTCCAAGAGTCAAATAAACATCCATTTTTATATGCCTCTAAAATAGCAGCACCAACTCTTCTATCTCCCCTAGCCATAACGCCTTCTAGTAAAGTAGTCTCAACATCGTGCCAACTATATTTAATTGCTCTTTTGTTCATTTTATTATTTACAACTCTTTGTTTATCTAAGAATTCTTCACTCGTACATTGTTTAAACCATTGGAATGGTGTAAATGGTTTTGGAATAAAGAATGATGTACTCGTAACTACATCTAATCTTCCATGTCTGTCTTGTTTTGGAAGATTGTAGTACTCATTTACAATTTCTTGCGAAAGGGTCGCAATACCTTCATTATCTTCAACTGTTTCAGTTGGAAGTCCTAGCATGAAATAAAGTTTTACTCTACTCCAACCAGATTTAAATGCCAAATTAGCACCATTTATGATATCTTCTTTTGAAAGACCTTTATTTATAACATCTCTCATTCTTTGTGAACCAGCTTCTGGTGCAAATGTTATACTACTTTTTCTAACATCTTGTACTTTCTGCATAACATCTATTGCAAATGCGTCTATTCTAAGGGATGGCAAAGAAATATTAACATCTTTATCCCCTAACTCATCGATTAGATAATAGGTTAGTTCTCTCAGTGTTGTATAATCACTTGAGCTTAGAGAAATCAAAGAAATCTCCTCATGTCCAGTGTTTTTAAGTAGCGTCTTCGCTTGCTCTTTTAGGGTTTCAACATCTTTTTCTCTAACTGGTCTATAAATCATACCTGCTTGGCAGAAACGACATCCTCGAATACAACCTCGAAATAACTCTAATACAACTCTATCGTGTACCGTTTGCAAAAAAGGAACAATTGGTTTATCTGGGTAAATTGCACTCGTAAAATCCATAATTACTTGCTTCTTAATACTTGGCTTCGCACATGGTTTGTTTGGTGTAAAGCTCTTAAGTGTTCCATCTTCCTTATATTCTACATCATAAAATTGTGGAATATATACGCCTTCGATCTCGGCCATTATCTCTAAGAATGCTCGTCTAGACTTACCTTGTCTTTTATGTTCTTTATATGCATCTATAATTGCATCCAGGTTTGTTTCCGCTTCTCCTATATAGAAAGCGTCAATAAAGTCTGCTATTGGTTCTGTATTATAGACACAAGGTCCTCCACCCATAACGATTGGGTCGTCATCTGTTCTATCTTTTGATAGAAGTGGAATACCACTCAAATCAAGTATGTCTAAAATATTTGTGTAGCACATTTCATATTGTATGGTAAAGCCTAAGAAATCAAAGTTCTTAATTGGTTCTTGTGATTCAAGAGCAAATAAAGGTATCTTCTTTTCTCGCATGATTTTTGACATATCAATCCATGGTGAATAAACTCTTTCAGCCCATGTATCTTCTCGCAAATTCAGCAAATTATATAGAATTGGTAAACCAACATGTGACATTCCAATTTCATATATATCTGGGAAACATAAAGCGTATCGAACCTCTACACTATCTTTATCCTTCATAATACTATTAATTTCATTTCCTATATATCTTGATGGTTTTTCTACATTTAGTAGAATCTCATCTGATAAACATAATTTACTCATTATGACATTTGTTGCTATAACGTAACATAGCAACGCTCCTTCCTGCATATCTTATCCCATTATACACAAAAAAAACGAATAATAAAAGGTCTTTTTTATTATTCGCCTTGTTCGTTCCACACTTCAATGATCTTATCGTAATTAATTTGTTCAAAGGTTTCCTTAAGTGTATCCCAAGTGTAATTGTAATGGATTACTTCTCTTACCTTTTCTACATCCGTTTTTGCTATCTTTACTTTAGACATATCCCATACTTGAACACACAGTAAGATGGCTACCGCTATTAATGTCCTTCTTAGTATGCTCTTTAGATACCTATCTAAAAACTCTTTTGTAAATAGTTTACCATTTAAGATATTATGTATACTAATTTTTGTTGCATTGCTACTTTGGTTCTCTATTCTTCTCGAAATTCCTCTTCGGTTTCTGCTCTTTACAAATTGATTTCTATCTAACTTATCCATTTAAATCACCCAATACATTATATTATGGTTTGGAATAATTTATGTAAAGATTAACGATATATTTTGGTTTACAAACATTCCCTATTATGTTATTATAATTCTAATTAAATTCAGTTGTAATGATTAAGTCTAGTAGTGATATGTAGTTCTTACAGAGAAGGGTTGGTTGGTGAAAAACCTCAAGTTATGCATAAAGCGAATTACACCTTATGAACAATTGACGTGTTGTTTACGAATCGACTATAAGAGGCTGATGACTAATTAATATCAGCGAATTAAGGTGGTACCACGAAGCTTTCGTCCTTATTATGGATGTAGGGCTTTTTTTATTTTCACAATTTATTATATTACACATTCAAGGAGGAATTAAATATGTCAAATATATATGACATTTTAGCTGAAAGAGGTTTTATCGAACAAACGACACATGAACAAGAAATAAAAGATCTTCTAGCAAAAGAAAAAGTAACCTTCTATATTGGTTTCGATGCTACTGCAGATAGCTTAACAGCTGGACACTTCTTAACCGTTATGGCTATGACACATATGCAACGCGCTGGTCACAAACCAATCGTTCTAATTGGTGGTGGAACTACTATGATTGGTGACCCAACTGGTAAATCTGATATGCGTAAAATGATGACTATCGAAACGATTGAATATAATGCTCAATGTTTCAAGAATCAATTATCTAAATTCATTGACTTTGAAGATGGCAAAGCCATTATGGCGAATAACGCGGACTGGCTACTTGATCTTAACTATGTTGAATTTATCAGAGATATTGGTGTTCACTTCTCAGTAAACAAAATGCTTACAGCTGATTGCTATAAATCACGTATGGAAAAAGGTCTTACTTTCTTAGAATTCAACTATATGTTAATGCAATCCTACGACTTCTTAAAATTAAACAAAGATTATGGTTGCGTTCTACAGATGGGCGGAAATGATCAATGGTCTAATATATTAGGTGGGGTTGATTTAATTAGAAGAAAAGAACAAAAACCTGCATACGGATTAACTTTCACACTTTTAACTACAAGTGAAGGAAAGAAAATGGGTAAAACGGAAAAAGGAGCTGTTTGGCTAGATCCTGCAAAGACATCTCCATATGAATTCTTCCAGTACTGGAGAAACGTTGAGGACTCAAAAGTTGGTGAATGTCTTGGTCTACTAACATTCTTGCCTATGGATGAAGTAAATCGTCTTAGAGCTTTGGAAGGTGCAGACATTAATAAAGCAAAAGAAGTTCTTGCTTTCGAAATCACGAAGATAGTTCACGGTGAAGATGAAGCCAACAAAGCTATGGAAGCAGCTCGTGCATTATTTGCTGGTGCTGGAATGGGTGGTTCAATTCCAACTTCTGAATTCGAAAAATCTAGATTAGACGAAGGTATTGATATCGTAACATTAATGGTTGAGACAAAACTTGCTCCTACTCGTTCAGAGGGAAGACGTTTGGTACAACAAGGTGGGGTTACTGTAAATGATGTAAAAGTTGAATCGCCAGATCAAAAATATACAACTTCTGATTTAAACGATGAAGGCGCATTAATGATTAAAAAAGGCAAAAAAGGCTTCCATCAAATAAAAGCTATATAAATACAATATAATTACAAATAATAAGATAACAAAGAATAAATTTAACAAACAAAAAAAGTCAAAGTAGCTTAGATATTATCTACTTTGACTTTTTATTTGTAACATCTTCTAGAGATACGCTTCCTCATCATTCGAAATCTTACTAACTATTGACCGTCCAATTATTATTAATGCCACTAATATTATTACCCCGATTATAATTTTTTTCATATTAGCATCTCCTTAATTTTTATTAGACATATTATACCATTAAATTACATCTTATGCCATATTTCTATATTACATCTATATTACAATTGTTATAGATTAATCACCCAAAACCAGTGACCCTTCACACATATTTGAATCATATACTATGTAATTATTTGGGTAGCCCAAAGCGGTTATCCGTTTTTCTTGTCGTGATTAAAACATAACACAGATAATCTACTTTGGATTTTTTATTTCGTTCAATTTCATTTTACACCAGGTAATCTTTTTATTTTTAATCTTTTAATTTTTAATCTTTTAATTTTTAATCTTTTGTCTTTTTCTATAATTTTCTTTTTTAATCTTTTTGTTAATATATCTTTTTATTAATCTTTTAATAATCTTTTTAATCCGCTTTAAGATGAAAATCCCTCTCAATACCCTTCGATAAAATACGAGTGTATAAATATAAAATTTTGCGTGACCGTCTGAAAGCAGTGTTTATGTTACGTTAAGACACAGTGAAAAATCGAACAAAGTGAGATCTTTTCATAATCTTGTGGCTTATAAGTAACATACTGCTTGAAGGTAAGGCAGCAAAATTTAATATTTATACACTCGTATTTTCATAACCCTATTATTAAATCTTTAAGGACCGTCCCCATTGTATCAAAGTGATACAAAAAGAACCGTCCCCATTGTATCATTTTATAAAGTTGCTAGTATTGCAACTATAAGTTTATAGGTTCTTTCGGTTGAAGATATCGATAAGTGTTCTTTTGGTGTGTGTACATCGAATATGTTTGGTCCAAATGATATAATATCTAGACCTTCCATTTTCTCAGCAAATACACCAGATTCAAGCCCACAATGAAGTGCTTTTACAATTGCTTCTTGACCAAATAATTTATTATATTCATCCACACAAATATCTCTTAACTTGGAGTCTGGTTTGTACTCCCATTCTGGATATTCTCCCACGAATGAAGTTGTAGCACCTATTATGTTAGCAATAACTTCAAGTTTTTCATGCATAAGGTTTTTTAATGATTTAACACTACTTCTCAATGCGAAAACAAATTCAACAGAATTTTCATGGTTGATTAATACTCCAAAATTTAATGAACTCTCAGGAAGATCTTTAATATCAGCACTCATTGTTTGTATTCCATTTGGGAATAACATAAATGAGTCTAAAATCTTTTTCATTGTTTCATCATCAAATGCATCTTCCGTAACTGTACCAAGTGATTTGATTTCTATTGTAATTCCTTTGTCAGATGTTTTATACTCATTTTTTATTATTTCTTCATACTTAGTTAATCCATCTTTAATCGCTTGACTATCATTTGTTATTAATTCAACTACAGATTCCCTTGGAATCGCATTATCTTTTAATCCACCAAATATTTTAGTGATTGAATAATCTGCTGATTTCTTTAGATCATTCGTTAATCTACCCATTAATACATTGGCATTTGCACGACATTTGTCAATTTCCATTCCAGAGTGACCACCTAATAAGCCTTTTATTATTATCTGGAATTTTTCTCCTGTCTTACTAACCTTTGTAATTGGAAGTACAATATGAGTCTTTTTACCACCTGCACAGCTGACTACAAATTCACCCTCTTCTTCTGAATCAAGGTTAATCATGTACTTACCATTTAGGTCCGAAGTATCTAAAGCAATCGCACCTTCAAGGCCGATTTCTTCACCTGTGGTAAAGATTGCTTCTATCTCTGGATGTGTTAGTGAATCATCAGCAAGAATTGCAAGTGAAATCGCTACTGCAATACCGTTATCACCACCTAATGTAGTACCTTTTGCATATATATAGTCGCCATCGATATATAGCTTTAATGGCTCAGTTGTAAAGTCATGTTCAACATCAAGATTTTTCTCACATACCATATCTAAATGTCCCTGTAAGATAACTGGTGTATGGTCTTCTTTACCTGGTGTTGCTGGTTTTTTAATTATTACATTAAATTTTTCGTCCATTGTACACCATAAACCATGCTTATGAGCAAAATCCATACAATACTCAGCAACTGCTTTTTCATCGAATGAAGCACGTGGGATATTGGATATATCTTCAAAATACATAAAAACATCTTCTGGTTGTAAATTTCCTAATACCTTTTCCATAATAATCCTCCTCTTATTAACCACTTTATAATATTCACTATTTTATTAAATGTGTAATAAACTAAGTATGCACATTTGTTTACTTTTTAGTTTTTGAAGCTATGAATCGGAGCTGGTATTCTTCCACCACGATTTATAAAATCATCACAAGAAAATTCATTTACTTTCATAAGAGGAGCATATCCAAGTAAACCACCAAATTGTGCTACATCTCCTACCGTTTTACCTACTACTGGAATAAGTCTTACTGCCGTTGTTTTTTGGTTTATCATACCAATTGCCATTTCGTCAGCGATGATTCCTGATATCGTAGTTGCTTTAGTATCTCCAGGAATTGCAATCATATCAAGACCAACAGAGCATACACAAGTCATCGCTTCTAATTTTTCTAGTGTTAAAGCTCCTGCTATAACAGCATCAATCATACCTTGGTCTTCACTAACTGGTATAAAGGCACCACTTAATCCACCAACATAAGAGGAAGCCATTACTCCACCTTTCTTTACTTGGTCATTTAATAAAGCTAATGCAGCAGTTGTTCCTGGTGCTCCAACTCTTTCAAGTCCCATTTCTTCAAGAATCTCAGCTATACTATCACCAATTGCTGGTGTAGGTGCTAATGATAAATCAATTATACCAAATGGAATATTTAATGCTTTTGAAGCTTCTTGCGCTACTAATTGACCAACTCTCGTTATCTTAAATGCAGTCTTCTTAATTATTTCGCAAAGTTCTCCAAAGTCTTTTCCTCTTGCAGTTTCAATCGCTTTTTTAACAACTCCAGGTCCACTTACACCAACATTTATAATTGCATCCGCTTCTGTTACACCATGGAAAGCTCCTGCCATAAAAGGATTATCATCTGGTGCATTACAGAATATTACTAGCTTTGCACATCCAAGAGAATCAATCTCTTTAGTTTTTTCTGCTGTTTCTTTTACGATTTCGCCCATTAACTTAACAGCATCCATGTTAATTCCTGTTTTAGTAGATCCTAAGTTTACGGAACTACATACTCGATCTGTTATTGATAGTGCTTCCGGAATTGATAATATTAAATTTTTATCGCCTACTGTCATTCCTTTACTTACAAGTGCTGAATAACCACCAATAAAATTAACGCCGACTTCTTTCGCTGCGGCATCAAGTGTCTTAGCAATCGTTACATAGTCCTCCGGACTTTTACAAGCGGATTCACCAATTATTGCGATTGGTGTTATTGATATTCGTTTATTTACAATTGGAATACCATATTGTTTTTCAATATCCATACCTGTTTTTACTAGGTCTTTTGCTACTCTCGTAATCTTATCAAATATATTCTTATTTAAATTATCAAGATTTGCATCACAGCAATCTAACAAGCTTATACCTAATGTTATAGTTCTTACGTCAAGATTTTCTTGCTCAATCATCTTATTCGTTTCTACAACTTCCATTATATTAATCATATTTTTAGTCCTTTCAGGTATGTTAGATTCTATGCATTTTGTTAAAAATATCTTCATGCTGCATCTTAATATTTACGCCAATCTCTTTACCAATTTGTTGTAATTCATCCGAAAGTGTATCAAATGGTTTTGAAGATCCATTAATATCAGCTATCATCATCATATTAAAAAATTCTTGAACAATAGTTTGTGAAATATCGAGAATATTTATGTGATTATTTGATAAATACGTACACACCTTTGCTATAATACCTACGCTATCTTTCCCTACAACTGTGATAATTGTTCTTTGCATAAAAAACTCCTCCTAATGTTGTTTTCTTCTATTTTATATTAATGACTCATAGCTAATAATAAAATTAAATTGCAATAAACTGTGAGTTTTGATCTCTGTTTGCAACAAATATATTAAAATCTTTTGCTTCGTAATTCGTTTTGCTATTTATTTCGTATTGAATCGCTTCAAACGCCAAACTCTCATAATTATTCTCTTTACTAAGATGTCCCAAAACAATATGCTTTAAACTATCATGAATTATTTCGCAGAGCAATTGTCCCGATCGTTCATTTGATAAATGCCCATGATCACTTAAAATTCTTTGTTTCAAAAAATAAGGATAAGGCCCTACTTGAAGCATTCTTATATCATGATTTGCTTCCAAAAAAATAATATTAGAGTCTCTTAAATTATTTACTATATATTCATTATAATTACCCAAGTCTGTTGCAAAGCCTATTTTCTTATTATCACTCTTAAATGTATAGCCTACCGGTTCAACAGAATCATGTAGGGAATTAAAAGCTCTAATTGTAATATCGTTAATATTAAAGTCAGTATCCGCTGTTACTGTCTTAAATAAACTTCTGGATACTTTATCTTCTCCAATTATTTTAATCATTTCATTTTTAGTTTTTTCAGTTGCAAATATAGGAATTTCATATTTCTTACATAGTACAGCTATACCCTTTATATGGTCAGAATGTTCATGTGTAATTAATATTCCATCTAATTCCCCAGGTTTAATGCCTATATCTGTTAAACCTAGCACAATTCTTTTACAAGTTATGCCTGCATCTAATAATAAATGTGTGTTTTCTGTTCCAATATATGTACAGTTTCCTGAACTGCCACTCGCAATACTACATAAATTCATTTTCATCATCCTTTGCCTTTTGCAAACCACATTATAGCACAATATCAAGATTCGTTCCATACTTTTAATAAAATTACAAATTATATTTATAGCCCTTACAAAGAATATTGAGTAATCATATTCTTTGCAAGGGCTAATATCTTATATTGAAACTATGTTTCTAATAGTTATTCGCTAACCTACTCATCTTTACATGTTTATTTCTTTTCGAATTGAATCATTATCAATCGTTATTTTACCCCTACCATTTTGTTTGGAGTAATAGCAAGACCAGTCAGCCCTATTTAATAAATCACTAGGGTTTTTGCATGTATCTGGATAGCAAGTTAATCCAATACTTACGTTTATATGAACTTCTTCTTCGCCAAAATACAACGCCTTTTTCTTAATACCTTCATGCATTTCTTGCACAATTTCATAAGCTTTTTGAACACCAGTACCTGGAAGGATAACTACAAATTCTTCTCCACCAAATCGCCCAACCATTCCATTATTATGTTCCGCAAATTCTTCCGCAATATGAGCAACTACCTTAATCGCCTCATCACCAAACATGTGTCCATACGTATCATTTACCTTCTTAAATTTGTCGATATCAAATAAAGCTAAAGATATCGGTACATTTGACTGCACTGCATTCGATACTAACTCGTTAAATTTCTTAGTTAAGTAAGCACGGTTATATACTTGAGTAAGCCCATCTCTACTTGCCATATTCTCCATTTTTGAATATAAATTAGCATTTGATACTGCAATGTTTATTTGATTTGCAATACTATTAAAGAACGAAACATTATCCGTAAACATATCCTTTTGTTTTTGTCCAGCAATCAAAATTCCATAACCTATATTGTTTTTCATTAAAGGCATAAGAAGTAAAGAACCTATTTGCTGCGTCATAAACGGATATTTATTAGAATCAACATTGTTATCAACTAAAACCTGTCCTTTTTCATAATACTCCGTTAATTTACCCTCTAAAGCATAGTTTTTTAATGCTTGTTCCACCACTTTTCCTGAAGTTGATTTAATATTCGTTAATGTTTTACCTGTTACTGGATCTGTAATAATAAGTGCACATGTATCAACACCTATCGCTCCTATAATTGAATCTGTAACAACTTCCATCAACTCATATATTTCTAGTGCTGAACTAATGTAACTTAGTAGTTCATTTTGAATATAGATTTCTGAATTCGCTCGATTAATCTTTGCATATGCTTGTTCTAAATCTAATTTTTGACGTCCTAATAATTCATTTGCTTGCTTAAATTTTTGTTGTGTTACTAATAATGTTTCATTAGCTTGTTTTGCATCATTATATAACTTTGACTGAACCAATATCTTATCTTCAAGATCTACCACATGAGTGGAAACTACGTGAATAATAAAATAAAACATGCACACTACAAATGCAAAAAATATCATTACATCTATGTTGAATTTTTCTAAAGTGTCCGTAAAAAGAAGAACAAATATATTTGCAACTAGTATTGGCAATGTAGCTGTTACTGTATTAATTACCTGTGAACCCATTGAGTTTTGTTTTGATGTAATTTGCATTTCAAGAATAATGAAAAAATAACAAGAAATAGCAATCATACATTTAAATGGATTCGCAATATTTAAAAGTGTAATAAACGCGATAATTACCAAATAAATAGATCTTGATACATAGAACAAAAAAATACTATTTGAATACTTAATCGCATTCAATAAAAGATTAATGATGTAAGCAATTGCGATTGGTATTATTGTTTCTAATTTTACTTCTTGTGGTCGACCACCAAAAAATAATGCCATGTAGTAAATAAGCAATATTAATATTATGTTCGTATGTACTACAGTAAAAATCTTATCATACTTTAATATTTTATCCATTGATATTATTATCCTCCCAATATACTTCTATATTATCACCAAACTTTAACACGTCCGTATAATTAGCCTTGTTAGAATTAATTTTACATATTAAATTCCCTCTTACCCTAGTTCTGTCAAATTCAATATAATCAAAAATATCCACAAAAATATATTCTCTTTTTTCAGACATAGTGATAACTTGTCCATTAACCGTGACCATAAAATTAAAAGTTACGTTTACGTCTTTCGTAAAATCACTTTTCGCCAAATTATTTTCCTTAGCAGCCTCTTTAAGAGATTCTGTAGTAGACACTATTGCCGTTTCTGGTACCGTTTTTATATTAGTGACTATTGCAGGCTCTCTATCCGGCACTATAGTAGTGTCACTATCCGTTTTCGTTGCAGGCTCACCATCAGTCTCTTTATAACTTTCTTGAATAATTTGAGTGAGATTGACGTTTACATTTAACGTCTCCACCTCCCAGTGAATTCTATCTCCGGATGATATTACTGTATCCATCAATAGTTCATTATTATTTACAAAGGCTCTTGATTTTGTTGGTATTTCGAGCATGTCCATAATCTCTTTATATGTATATGTTTCTAAAATTTGAATTATGTCATTTTCACTAATGCGATAGGAATCCAATTCAAGTTTACCATTTACCACAATAATCTGGGGTAAATTAATTTTGTTACCATTTACATCTATCTCAATATTCCCTTTATAATGTCTCGTATCTTTTATCATTAATTCAACTTGTTCACCAATAGTGGATTCAATCAGTGTTATTTTATCTTTATTCTTAACAGGCGAATTTATGCTTGCTGGTTCACCATTTATCATTATCTTCGCAGGTTCCCCTAATTTGCCTCTAACCGTTATTAATTCACCATTTAATGTGTAATTTAGGTCAGGGCCTCTTTTAGCAAAAAGGCTGTTATTCGTAAAGTTAATAATAGCGGCAACATCAATTACAGTTAAATTACCATTATCATATAGTTTTACGTCATCACCATTAAGTGTAACATATATAAAGTTAGCATTTTTATTATAATAACTTAAACAAATCCCAATCGGAGTTACAAGCATTGGATCTTTCTTTAATGTTTTAGGTCCATTAACAAATTTCAAGACCTCTTGCCCTCTTAATGCAACACGATCTTCTGGTAGCCCTAACTTTGTTGCTAATATATTAGTGAAAAACGGAATTTGCCCGCCGCCTCCTACTATAAATACAGCATTGGGTGCTTTTCCACCATTTAACTCTATGATTTTATCTGAAATATTATTTGCAAGCATTTCAATTGTTGGCTTTATATTCTCTAATATTTCAGCTCCTGTTATTTTGTAGGAAGTTCCCATTATGTCTTTAAAGCTTATTATTTTATCCCTATATTTATCTATCTTAAGTTTTATTTGTTCAGCAGTCTTAAATTCTAATAAATATTTGTCCATTATACTTTCCGTAATTTCATCTCCAGCAATTGGTAACATACCATAAGCTACTACACTTCCAGCTTTAGTTAACGAAATATCAGAAGTTCCTGCACCAATATCCACTAAACCAATATTCAACAATCTATATTGTTCCGGTATTGCTACATTAATTGCTGCAATCGGTTCTAAAGTTAATCCAGCCAACTGTAAGTTCGCTTTCTCTACAACAGAACACAAACTATCAACTACCTCTTGTGGTAAGAAAGTTGCTAATACATTCGCTGATATTTTATGTGCTTTTTGTCCTACTAAATTAGAGATTTCATAATCATTCAAATAATATTTAACAACCGAATAGCCAACACAGTGTAATTTTATATCTTTATATGCTTCATCTATAATTTCGTTATGCGCTTTCTCAACACCAAGTATCTCTAAAGATGACACATGGTCTGGTGAAATTTCCACATTCGAAGAAAAGCTATGTTCCACTATTACACTAGTTGTCACTAATACTCTACCAGCCGCAGCGATACATACCTCTTTTAATTGTTTTCCTATAATTTTTTCAAGATTTTCTTTTACTTTAATTGTTACTTCTGCAACCTTTTCAATGTCATGTATTTGCCCATCAATCATTGCTCTCGTATCATGCAATACAAAATCATGAGCTACAACATTAAAAGAATTACCTTCTTTGTATCCAACTATTCCCGTAACACTTCTTGTGCCGATGTCAAGACCAAATATTAACTGTTTTTCACTCATAGTGTATCCCCCAAAAAGTGTCCCAGAATTAATAAACTAAATTTAACTATTACTTTATCCTACCATAAATCTACAAAAACCACAAGCCCTAGACATTAATGTACAGGGCTTATTCTTTATTTAACTATTTGTTCGAAACCATTATATAAATTATAAGTTGATGGAAACATATCTCCAGATACATTCTTTCCAAGGACAACAGCTGAATTTCTAAAATACAAACTAAAATATGGAACTTCTTCTTGAATATATTCATGTAAATTTGTGTAGTTTTTTAGTACTTCATCATCTTTTACGGATTGATATGCTGCTAATAAAAGCGAATCCATTTTCGGATCATTGTAGGATAAATAATTTGTTGTAACTATATTCTGTGAATGAAACATAAATCCAAAATCAGGTGTTGGTACAAGTAACCATCCCCCTAAGAATATATCAAATTCCTTTGCTTCTAGTTTAGTCTTATAGGTCGCATAGTCCACACTATTAACAGTTATCTCAATTCCAGCTTCTTTTAGCTGTAATTTAATAAGTTCAGCCGCTTGCACTCTAGTAGTATCATTACTATTTACTAATAGTTCAAATTTAAGTGCTACTCCATCTTTTTCAAGTATTTTATCATCATTTGTATCCGTTAAGGCTGCTTGTGTCTTGAATTTATCAACTAAAGCTTTATCTTGCTTATATATTACATTAAAGTTCTTTGAAAACCAAGCATCTGGATGAAATGGTGAATCAACTACTGTGTTATGTTCAATATATATGTCTTTATTGATTTGTTCACGATTTATAGTATTGGCAATTGCTTTTCTAATATCTTTATTTGCTAATAAAACATTATTGAAGTTGAATCCGATAAAATCATAGTAGTTAGAAGTGTATTCGATTGGTTTTATAGTATCAACCGATGAAAAATCACTCCAATTAAATACTGCAGGGTTCGAAATATCAATTACACCTGCATGAAATGAGTTGATATCTGTTTCATCATTTTTTGTGATAAGACATTTAACTTTTTCAATTTTTGCTGGTGTCTTAAACCATTCATCATTTCGGATCAAATTTACTTGTTTCATATTTGAATAATCAACAAATTGAAATCTACCTGAACCCATAGGCTTCAAACTAGTTTCACTCGTAATTTCCATATTATTTGAGTAATATGCTCTTGGAATGATAGGAAATGTAAGAGTGTATAAGTTTGTGTTCGATGGTTGATTAAAGTAAATAGTAAAATTCTGATTATCAATCTTTGATGTTCTCAAAATATTTGCTACATAATTTTTGTATAATACATCTGCAGGTGCACTCTTTAATTGTTCAATTGTAAATATTACGTCATCTGCGGTAACTTGAGTACCATCATGCCAAGTTGCATCACCACTTAATGTTACAGTTATGAAACTTCCAGAAGGATCTAACGTATAGCTTTCAGCAAGATTTCCAACTGGTCTTTGTTCTGCATCTAAAGTAAACAAAGTATCGAATACTAATAAAAGCATATTATTTACTGATTTATCTTTTACTAAAATAGGATTAAGGGTTTCAGGATTTCGAATACCAATTGTAATTTCGCCAGTTGGAACATATGGGCTTTCTTCTGTAGTTGCTGTTACAGTTTGAGTTTCTGTTTTCTTACTTGGATCTTCATCAAGGTTTTTCACCCCACACGCCGTAAATGTTGTTGCTGTAACTATTATCATAATTAAACTTATTAATTTCTTCATTGTTTCCCTCCAAAACTCCACCTATTATTTATTTGCTTTTTTATATTATCTACTGTACTATCATTAACGATTTGAAAACAAGAATTCATTTTGTAATATTCTTCATTACTCTGATTATTGATTATAGAATCTATTTTTTCTACTGTAAAGCCCCTATTTTCAATCAGTCTTCTTTTTCTAATCTCGATTGGAGCATACACTGACCAAACTTCATCTAAAAAATATGTCATGTTCGCTTCAACCAAGCCCTCTGCATCTACCACTATGACTTTATTCTCATCCATTTCTTTTTGTTCACGGATTATACGGAGTATTTCTTCACCAATGTATGGTCTTGTCATTGTGTTAAGTGCAGCTCTATTACTTTCACTGCTAAACGCTTTTTTCCCAAGAATGGTCCTATCTATCTCCCTATCATAACCAATGATATCATCTCCAAAAAACTCAACTAATCTTTCATAGCTCTTAGTACCCCTTTTGATTACATCATGTCCTATTTTATCAGCTGTAATTATATAGGCTCCAAAGTCTTCTTTCAAAACATTAGCTACTTCTGATTTACCTGATCCACTTCCACCAATAAGCCCAATTACCACATTGTCACCCCACTATTTTGTTTCGTACCAAGTATTCCCGACACTAATATCAATATCTAAAGGCACTTTTAATTGCACTGCATTTTTCATTTCTTCTTCTAAAATTGTTTTAATAATTTCAATTTCATCCTTATGTGTTTCAATTAGTAGTTCGTCATGAACTTGAAGTATTAATTTTGATTTAAGATTTTCTTTTTCGATTCTTTTTTTGACCTTAATCATAG
Source organism: Clostridiales bacterium (assembly GCA_029256575.1). Taxonomy (GTDB): domain Bacteria; phylum Bacillota; class Clostridia; order Lachnospirales; family JAQSXR01; genus JAQSXR01. The sequence goes on from JAQSXR010000003.1 coordinate 276,600, forward strand.
CAATCTTCATAATATCAGCAGCTGCTCCTTGTATTGGTGAGTTCATAGCTATTCGTTCACCAAATGAACGTTGCATAAAATTACTAGACTTGAGTTCATTTATTGGTCTTCTTCTTCCAAAAAGGGTGATTGAATATCCTGTTTCCTTTGCTAATTCAACCGCTTCATCTAAGAATGCTTTGATCATAGGATAGGTCTTAAAATATTGATTAATATATTTTTCAGCTTCTTTTCTAGTAATGCTTAGATCTTGGCTTAATGAGAATGCTCCAATTCCATATACAATTCCAAAGTTAACAGCTTTCGCATCTCTTCTTTGTTGAGAGGTTACCTCTTCAAGTGGAGTATTAAATACTTGAGAAGCAGTAAGTCTATGAATATCATCTTCATGTCTATAAGCTTCAATTAAGGTTTCATCACTAGAAATATGTGCCAACACTCTCAATTCAATTTGTGAATAATCAGCATCTACGAAAATATAATCATTTTCCGGAACAAATACCTTACGAATCAAACGTCCCAGTTCTAATCGTATCGGAATATTTTGCAAATTAGGCTCTGTACTACTAATTCTACCCGTCGCTGCTATCGTTTGATTAAAAGTTCCGTGAATTCTACTGTCTTCAGGATTAATATAATTTGCAAGTCCATCTGCATAAGTAGATTTGAGTTTTGTAAGTTGTCTATATTCCATAATATTAGGGATTATTATATGTTTATCAAATAGTTTCTCTAATACTTCTTGGTTAGTTGAGAATCCAGTTTTCGTTTTCTTACCTGATTGTAATTGAAGTTTTTCGAATAAAATATCCCCTAGTTGTTTTGGAGAGTTAATATTAAACTTCTCTCCGGCTAGTTCATAGATAATCTTTTCTAATTCAAGAATTCTTTCATTCAAACTATTCGAGTACTCTTTGAGTGCTCCTGCATCTACCTTTATTCCTTGTTTCTCCATATAGTCCAATACAAATACTAATGGCATTTCAATATCCTGAAAGAGATCAAGCATTTTTGATTCTTCAAGTCTATTATGAAGTACAAAATATGTTTTATAGATTACATCAATCACATTTGCATAGTAGTCTTCACTAACACTAATATCCATCAATGATTCAAGTGGAGTTTTGCCTAATAACTCCTCTTTTGATTGAATGATTAAGTCTAAATAATCTCTGGCTAATTCATCATATTTATAAGCATCCTTATTTGGATTAATTAAATATGCAGCAATATTCGAGTCAAATATACTATCTCTATCTTTTACATCAACAAATTTCATTTGATTCTTAAGCTCAAGAGTAACTATATTCTTCGCCAAATTATAAATTTCTTCACTCGCAGTTTTGATATTATTTTTAGATATAACATCATTTTTAATCACTACATAAGCTTCATTCTCTTTTATGCAAACTGCTACCGCATCTATTTCATAATTTGTAAATACTTTGATTGCAACAACTGGTGCTAATTTAGCTTTCGTTATCATAAGATCTAAATCCTGTAAATTAGTAATAGATATAACCTTAAATGATACTTCTTCTTTCGGTTTAGCAACTGCTACATTAACTCTTTTTAATAAATTCTTTAATTCTAATCGCTTAAATATATCATATACATTCTCATCAAATTCGTCCGAATAACTTGTCTCAGATAAAGTTCCTGGTATTTCACAATCCAATTTAATCGTGGCTAATTCTTTACTAAGAAGTGCTATATCATACTCTGCTTTAAGTTTTTCAGCAGCTTTTTTTGGCATTAATTCTTCAATATTTTTATATGCATTTTCAATTGATTCATATTGGCTAATAATCTTAGCTGCTGTTTTCTCTCCAATACCCGATACCCCTGGAATATTGTCTGAAGGATCACCCATTAAACCTTTTAAGTCTATAAACTGTATTGGAGTTACTCCATATTTATCGAATACATCTTTTGCATAATAATCTTCTACCTCAGTACCTGTACTTTTCGTTTTTGGAATTCTAATCTTTATAATATCGGTAGCAAGTTGTAATAAGTCTTTATCTCCTGATATTACTGATACATCGAAACCTTCCTTCTCAGCTTGCTTTGCTAGAGTTCCTAAAATATCATCAGCTTCATACCCTTCAATTCCATACATCTTAATCTTCATAGCTTGTAATACTTCTTTGATTATTGGAACCTGTTCTCTAAGTTCGTCAGGCATTGATTTACGAGTACCTTTGTATTCTTTGAACTTAAGATGTCTAAAAGTTGGTGCCTTTAAATCAAATGCTATTGCTAGATTTGTAGGTTTTTCTTCATCTAATATCTTAAATAGTATATTTAAAAAGCCATATACAGCATTTGTATGAAGTCCTTCTGAATTTGACAATAAAGGAAGTCCATAAAAAGCTCTGTTTAATATGCTATTTCCATCTACTAAAACGATTTTATTTTTCATTTGGTTGCCCCTTGTATCCTTATTTTGACAATAAAATAGGAATTGATATGAAATCAACTCCTATTTAATATATCATATTATAGAAATATTATCAATTTTTAATGTCTAATCCTGTTAAAGAAAACCGCTGCTAAAATACAAGACAGTAAAATCATAGATACTCCAACAAATACTCCATAAGAGTTCTTAGAATTATTATCCTTATCTGTACTTTCTAATAATATTTCGGCTTTTTCATCAGAATCATTTATTTCATTCTGCTCTATTTCACTTCCCTCTTTTGATTCAGTGGTAGTTCTCGTATCTGCAGTATTAGTACCATCTTCTGAATCTGTATTTTCTGCAGTAGCATCAATTCCTTCCACAGTTTCCTCTGAGGTAAATTCCACGATTGGAGATGCAGCTATCCCATCTGATTTCGTGTCGGTATTATCCATGTCTTTACTAGCTAAACTCATTTCGGGTGCAGTTTCCTTCTGAGTATCTAAAGTTGTATCTTCACTCTGAACTTCGTCCGTCGCAACTCCAGAAATACTTTTCTGGAAATCTGATTTTGTGTCAGGATCACTATTTCCAAAATTCGTATATACTTCTAATGCTATAAAGCACATTAGTATTGCAACCGCAGCTGATAAATATCTCTTTATTACTACTATTTTATTGTGCTTATTTATAGATTTTTCGCTTGTTCGAATTTTCTCCATTAATGTTTGATGAAAATTTTCTGGTACATCTAAGTTTGATTCTAATTGCTTACATCCATTAAGTAGAGAATAATATATTTCTAATTCTTCTTTACATTGCTGACATTCGTTTATGTGCTTTAAGAAGTCTTCTAATTCTTTATCTTTTAAATCGTTATCAATAAATTGAAGAATCTTATCTTGTTTATCTTGTATTTCTTTGCAAGACATAATGTTTGCCTCCTTCTATATAAATACAAAATAAATACGATACTTATTTGTATTCATAACCTTTATCACTTCATTAGACGGTTTATGTTTTATTTTGTTCCACTTTTTCTAAATATATTTCTTTTAAATTCGACCTTGCTCTTGAAATCCTTGATTTAACTGTTCCTAGTGAACAATCCAATATATCTGCGATTTCATCATAAGAGTAACCCTTAATATCCCGCAAAGTTAATACAATCCGATGTTCTTCCTTTAATTTCTTAATCGAATCGATTAAATCTTGATTTCGCTCTTTTATTAATACTTGATCCTCTGGTGTCGGTGAAGTATCTTCAAATTGCTTCTGAACTTCTCCATCTCCAACACTTACCATTTGATCAATATATTCAGTTTCTTTATTTTTTCGTTTTCTAATTTCGTCAATTGTTGTATTTACCGTAATTCTATGTATCCAAGTCGAAAATTTAGCAGTGAAATTAAAAGTTGAAATTGATTGATATACTTTAATGAATACCTCTTGTGCAATATCATAGGCATCCTGTTCATTTCTTAGCATAGAAAACGCGAGGTTAAAAACTAATTTTTCGTATTTGTATACTAATTTTTCAAAGGCATCCACATTTCCCTTTTGTGCTTTCTTAATTAAGTTATCTTCCAAATCTATCACACCGTCAACTCCTTTCACAGCATTTCCACTGTATTATATCAGTATAAGTACACTTTATCAAGCATTAATAAAATGGTGGAAAATTAGCTATTGACAAATCTAGCTACCATATTATATAATCATTCTTGCGCAGGTGTGGCGGAATGGCAGACGCATCAGACTCAAAATCTGACGAGTTCACGCTCGTGTGGGTTCGAGTCCCACCACCTGCATTAGTGTTTACAAGGGTTTCAGAATTTGTCGAGGATTCTGGGATTCTTATTTTTTTGTCATCTAAAAAATATCTAAAAAATGAATTAATTCGCATTAACCTCTAATACACCTCCCATTCTATCAGCCATATTAACTTTTGCTTCATATTGCAAATGTGAATATATATTTGAAGTTGTACTAATATCGGAATGGCCAAGCCATTCTTGAATCTCTTTAAGTGAAAATCCTAGGTTGAGCAATATACTTGCTGATGAATGACGCAAATCATGAAATCGTATATGTGGCATATTATTAGCTTCTAGTATCGTCTTAAATGAATGAGATATATAATCAGGCTTGAAAGGTTTTCCATTCTCCCATTTACATACATAATCATTATCGATATAGCTATTTCCATAGAATAACTTATTTTCACATTGTTCTTTTTTTAGTTTTTTTAGATAAATTTTCATTGAATTATCTAGCGGTAATGTTCTATAACTAGAACTTGTTTTAGTAGTCTCGTCCTCAAAACTTTTACCACCTACAGAAACAACTGTATTATTAATAACAATTTTATTTTCTTTAAAACAAATAGCACTCCATTTTAGTCCTAAAACCTCTGATCTCCTTAATCCATAATAACCTGATAATCTAATCACAGCTTTAATCGGATGTCCCTTTGATATATCAAACAGTTTATTTAGTTGGCTCATATCAAAGTATTTAGCAATATACTTTTGCTTTTTAGGTAGAATGACATAATCAGACGGATTTTTATTAATTAACCCGCACATTACAGCGTAATCTAAAGCTTTGTGTATATTTGCATGTCGTTTAGATATTGTGTTGCCAGACATACCTTTTTCATTAAATAAGTGATTATAATATTCTTGTATTTGCATATTATTAAGATCAAACAGTTTAATCCTTTTAGCCTTAAAATAAGGTACAATATCTCTCTCTATTACAACTGCATATGAATTATAAGTATTTTCTTTTACAGATGGCTTCATAGATTTTAACCACGATATTATGAATTCTGAAAACAACATATCGTTTGTACCTAGCATATCTTTATCATCATACTTCTGCAAATATTCCTTTAATACCTCTGAAGCTTTCTTCTTGTTTCCCTTAACTTCAAGCCCAGTTGAAATCCACTTTGTTTTCCATTTACCATTTTCATCTTTAAAACTTAAAACAATTGAATACTTCCCATTCTTTTCATGTAGACTTCCTGTCATATTTACTCCCTTCTTGAGTCTACCGTCAAAATCTTACACCAATTATATCATAGGTATAACTATTCTGACAGGTACTCGATAACATATTTCTTCGGAATTCTATATTCTCTTCCTACCTTTATATTTTTAATATCTTGGTTTTTAAGTAATCTATAAATCAATTTTATACTAACCCCTAACATCTTATGTAATTGATTAACATCTACTACATCTGGATATTCATTAAACATCTTTTCTATAACTCTCACCCTTGCCCTTCTATAATTAATAGTTTATAGTTCCCCTTGCAATCTTTATTGCAATAAAAAAAGTAGAGCAACTTATCACCCTACTTTTCGCAACTTTGTATTAATGTAATTCCTTTGTGTATCAGTTTCTTCTATATAATAGTACCAATTTCCCATTTATCTTTTTTACAGTTTAATATATTATGATTAAATCGGAGGTGATCTTATCAGACTCAAACTAATCAAATACGTTTGTAAATATAAACAGTTTTACATTGGTCAAGATGAACGACTGAAAAATGTAACTTATCGTGATATTTTTCGACTCAGAAAATATGAATTAAAAGAAGTAATCCATGAAATTATGATTCATAATAATTACCCTAATTAATTTAATACGTTTCAATATTTTTATGTAGTTCTTTAATCTGTTACTTAGGTTTTATTCACCATTATCATCATTATTAATTTGAATTAGAATATCTCTTAGTTTTTTAGGAACTTTGAGACCTAGATTTATAGCATTTTCTAGTATACTTATACCTTCATTTGAACAATAAAATAATATAGTTGCTGTTCTTACTGCACTACCAGTACCTAAAATATTTACATCAATTATATTCGCTATTGCAACTAAGATAAATATGAATACTTTTTTGCTAATTCCAATGAATCCTATTTCGCTCGATAATTCTTTACGAGCTATTGCAACTAAAACACCTGTAACATAATCTAAAATTACAAATGCTAGTAATGCCCACAATAATCCATCAAAACCACCTAAAATATATCCTAACGCTCCACCTATTGCTACTGCTCCACCTTGTAGTAGCTTAATTATTTTATCCATTTTTACCCTTCTTTCTTAATCAAAAAAGGACACCATTTAGATGTCCTTGATTTTATTTACTCCATTATTAAATTTTTCTTTATTATACAGCCTTATATAAGCCATTAATATTTTTTACCCTACACATAATACCTAAAGCACATAAAAACACCTCTGACGGTTTGCTACAAGGCGTATAAACTGCGTTAATCACTCAAAATTCCACTTCACATGAAACACAGATTTGATGTTATAATATAGCTTCTTCTTGTGATGCTAGATATTCTGCAACAGGAATAATATATTGTTCAGGTAGGCTTTCTAGTGTTCTTTTTTCATTCTTAACTAATACTGCATATACTTTAATCATATAAGCTTTAACTTCCATATTCTATACACCTCCCTCTGATATACTTGCAATAGCTTCTAATGCCACAGTTACCATTTCTTCATTCGCTATCATTTGCTCTCTTAATATTTCAATCTCAGTTTTTGGGATTGGTGCAAAGAGAGGAGTGTTTGATGTTAAGTCAACTCCATTAAATTGTTGTCCTATTGGTATTTCAAACTCGATTGTTTTTAACTCACCAACTGGAACTTGTACATCTCCAGTAGCTTGAAAAAATATCTTTCCTTCTGAATCGTAAATCACTATCATAATTTATCTCCTCCTAATATATTTTTATGGTGGTATTACTCAAATGCAGTCCAAGTATATTGTATAAAGTCTGTGTTTACAGGAATTATAAACGAATTATTAAACATACCTATTATACCTTGATTTTGATTATATTCAATCTTAATTGGACGGTTTACACCAGTGTTATCATTAAATGCAAAAGATACATAAGTACTATATGTGTCTGCTACACAAAAGTTGTAATCTGTACCACCTGCAACGTATACGTGTACTGCACTTGGAGTAAAGCTTAGTCCAGTTACGGTTAATATCCCAACTTCATAGAGATCTGTCGAATCTGCAACACTAAGATAGGTTAAGCCTCCTGACGTAGTTGTACCACTTGCTGACATTTTTCCCGTTATAGGGATTTCTCCTATCTTTGTTGCTAACGTTGCAAACGTATCGGAACTTGATGCTGTTACTCCCTTGGCAGTAATGGCATTTGCAACATTCGTTTTTCCATTACTGGCATATTGAAAAGTTTCGGTAAGGGCTGATACTAAATCTGTTTTATTTGTTGTAGGCAACAATGTGAGTGAACCAATTGAAGCACCAATTTCAACTAAATTATCCGTTGTAAACTCATTTAGCCTATTTACTTCATCATCTAAAACATTGATTGCTTTTGTGTTTCCATTTACTACTGCACGTAAATTTTGAGGATAACTTATATTTGTTACTGGTGTTAAATCTGTTGATTCAACTATGATAGTTCCATTTGGCTCTGATACTAGGTTATAACCATTGTGTTGTGTGATTATTGGATTTGCTAGTTGATACCATATTTTAGTACCTGTTAGAGCAGTTTGAGCAGCTGCTAAAGTTGCGTAAGTTCCTTTAGCGAATATTAAATACAGTACACTACTACTTGTTGACCAAGTACCAATTCTTGAACTAACATCACCGGTATCTCCGGATTGAGATGGAAATTTAGGTATATAAAGTGTACCAAGAGTTGTATACCCCCAAGGACTAGCATCGGCAAATTTGTTAATTGTTACATAGTCGAAATTAGCAAGTGCCGAATTTAATGATACTATTTCACTTGCTTGCAATGCGTACTCTTTAATATTTTGTGTTTTAATACCACTCGAATTATCAAATGTATCTTTTATTCCATTAGGTAGGCTGTTTCCAATTGGTGGGGTAGTGGCTACTGTTTCTGTGTAAGGTTCATAGACTGTTGCTACTGTTCCAAGTTCAAACTGTGTAGTGGCTAATGTAGCACCAATTGTTTTATGAACATTTAATCTAATATATTTACAGTTATTTGGGGTATTTAGTTGGTATACACCATTTGTTGATACAGATATACAGTTTTTATTTTTATCATAAAAGCACACATAATGATAATTATTTTTATAATAATTAGTGTTTGGTTTTACCTCTATAAATTGGCTAACATCAAAAGAATTATCTGTACTAACTAATTCTTCTCCAATTGACGATACATAATATCCTAGTTTTGCTGTATTTCTATCAAACAAGTTCTTCCCTATACTCTTTACCGTAGTTGCTCCTACTGATTTAGTACCATCAAACCAATTCTCATATATTTTATCGCATTGTTCAAGGGTAGGTTCTTTTCCTGCTCCATAGGTTGCTGTGAGGTCTATAACGCTTACATAATCTAAATAAAACTTAGTCCATGCAGAACTACGATTATCTTGTACTTTTATCAATAGATTTGTAGCATTTACATCTATTGTCCTAATTGCACTCAATCTTTCAAAATTACTTGAACCAGAATGTGGTGCAACGGTTTGGTTAATACCATCATTTAGATATATGGCTACATATGGACTATCAGCTTTAAGTAAACCACAAAAGTATAACTTATGAGTCTTATAGTTTGAATAATTAGGGATGTTTTTTCCAATTGTCCCATATTGCACAGTTGAAGTTTTTTCAGCTATACCATTGACTATAGCATTAACACCATCCCATCCAGTAGTACCATTAGCAAAGTTACCATTCGTCACAAGGTTATTATCTGTTCTTCCCTTTAGTAATACCTCCATATTACCCTCATTAGCTGTATTAGGTAGTGAAATCACACTGCCTTGATAATCGGTAGGGATTGACATATTTTCAACATCAATACGATTACTAATTGCATCCGCATAAGCGAATACATCTTGTGCTTTGTTCTGTGGATCGTAGACATTTTTAAACATATCTCCACCAGCACCGTCTGAACCCTTTAAAGCAATTAAAGCCCAGAAAGAACTATTAGTAGGCAAATTCCCTGTGCTATTAACTGCACATTGATATGTACTTCCCAAATAAGAAACTTTATTTCCTGCTACATATGCTTTAGTATTGTTATATGCCTCCATTACTTTATAAGCATTATAATAATTCTGTCGAGTTGTTTCTTGGCTAGTTCTAGTATTTTCCTGTGTGTTTCTTGTGCCTTCGTTTGTAGCTCTAGCCTGTTCTGCGGTTATACGATTAGTCTCGGCGGTACCACGATTGGTTTCATTTGTATTACGAGTATTTTCATTTGTATTTCTTGTATTTTCGGCAGTAACTCTTGCCGTTTCAGCATTTACTCGCCCTGTTTCGTTAGTTTTTCGAGTGTTTTCTTGTGTATTTCTCGTATTTTCGGCAGTAACTCTTAGTGCTTCGGCATTATTTGAAGCTGTGGTTGCCGTATTTGCATTATTTGCAGCAATATTCGCACTATTAGTTGCATCATTTGCATCGGCAATAGCATCACCAGCACTAGCAATTAAACTTGTCAATATATTAACTTCATCTGTACTCATAATTGTTTCATCAAGTAAAGCTGATTTATCAATTTGCATCCTAAATTTAGGGGAAGAAATCGCTTTTGTTTCAGTAGCAGACTTTGCTAATCTAAATTCTGCATCAAAATTACCTGCGACAATAGTAGTTTGTAATGTGATTTTATAAACTATTTTATTATCAATAATTTGACAAGCGTTATCTATACCTCTTCCGTCAGGTTTTGTACAGGCAAAAGTTGCAACATATCCCTCAGGTATAATAAATTCTTGACCGTCTTTAAAAACCGTTCCCACAATCCAACGAACATTTTCGTCATATTGCTTAGAATAGACTGTGGAAAATTGTTTCAGACCATGAAAGTCTATATCTATGTAGTGAGGATCATCTTCTAAATCCCAAACTATTTTATTATTAACTATTTGCATATTTTGTCACTTCCTTTCTTAAAATATCAAAAAAGCACCCAATTATTTCCAATTTAGGCACTTCGCATCAAATTACTCTTTTATGTTATTTTTAGGCTCTTTAGAGGTTGATTTATCAACGTTTGCAGCCACTAATTTTTCAAATTCTTGATTTTCTTGCTGCAATACTTGTAATTTAAGATTATTGGCTTGCATTGTCAATTCTTGCAATATAAATGCGATTGTAGTAGCTGGAAGTTTTGCCTCATTAATTAGTGTCGCTAATTTTATCTTTAATTCCTCAACTTGAGTATTAAATCCTTTTTGTATTTCTGCCATATGTAATATCTCTCCTTGTATTCTTATTTTATGAATTGGATTATGTTTGATTGTTTTGTGTATATGTTTTTCTTAAACTTCTCAGTATTTATTGAACCAATTGAGCCACCGTCCATCATAACAGCATTAACTAAACCTAATGATTTACATAGTTTATTTACTTCTGAAGCAGATTTATTATCAACATAGATTCCATGCACTAATCCATCTTTATCAACTCCAATTACAGCGTGAGATGTTTTTCTCAATACATCTGAAAAATCATATGGCTTGCCTTGAAACACGATGCCACTCTTAAATCCTTCAGCACTTGGATTGTATTTATCAAGCAAGCTTACTCCACCAATTGCAAATATGTAAGGTTTTTTAATCTCATTTAAACCTTTAATTCTAAGAGTATCAAAAGTTCCATCTTTGTAAGCAACTAATACACCCTCTGGAAAACCGCACCATTGATGGCAAGCCCATTCATTTATCTTTCTTAACTTACCATAACTCTCAATTGCCATTATACTTGCAACTTTACCTGTAGCACGATTAAAAAATGTACCATTGAGACAATTAATAAACCATCCTGTAGATTTTTCACATTTCAAATCAGCCATAACTATATGCTCACTAATCATTACACAATCACCATTGCCTAACTCTTTTATGATTGGATATTCAACTACCGTTTCAACAGGCTTAACAGGTTTAGGATTTGGAACAGTAGGAGCAATAGCAGAAGCAATATTAGGTATCTTTATTTTCTGTCCTACGCTAATTGAGGAAGGTGATTTGATATTATTATATTGTGCTAATTTTATGTATGTAGTTTTATATTTTGCAGCTATTTTAGAAAGTGTATCACCTCTAACAACTGTATAAGTTATTTCTGCCATATTTGTTTCCTCCGATTTTTCTTCGCTTATTACATAATCATATATTCCACGTAAATTTGGGATTTGTTTTAAAATATTAGTAGGATCTAAACTTGTACCTTTTGTGTTACGAATTTCAAAATGAGTATGTTTTCCTGTGCTTAATCCAGTTGAGCCAGAAATTCCGAGTATATCACCAGTTTTTATTTTTTGTCCTACTTGTACTTTTCTGCTTGCCATGTGACAATAGTAATATTTCAATCCATCAGAACCGTCGACTCTAACATAATTTCCCCATTGCCAAGTGTTATTCCCTGAAGATTTTGGAATGATAGTAGAAACACCAACCGTTCCATCCGTAAAACTAATTACATTGTCATTATCTTGATAGACTATATCTATTCCTTTATGAAATTGATTTTCTCCAAAGATAAATCTATTCCCATATGGAGAAGATATTTTATATTTAAAAGTCATATGTAACCGTCCTTTCTATGTAATATTATGTTACATTATTTAATGCTGTTGCTAGGTTGGTAAAATACCAAGCCTTAATATCATCATCTGTTTGAACATTTCTACAGTCACTCGATACACCTAATGTGCTTGATATTTCATATATTGCGTTAGCACATTGGCGAAATATGAAAGCATAAAAATCCATACCAGTATAAACAGATGTAAAACCATAAGCTGCTAAACCTTTGTATATCCTAAATTCATTTATTTTATCTTGAAAATAAGTCCACTCAATAGCAGACACATTAAAATCTTCACCACTAACCTTTGCAAAATACCAGTTAAAACTAGATGGTCTTTGAGTAGGATCAACGTGAGTTATCGTGTAACTGCCTGCTGTATAGTAATAGTAGTTGGTTGCTCTTGTAAAACCATAAAACGTATATGTACCATTTGCGGTTATAGTAAAAGTTCCACTTACAGATGTTGATGTGCCTGTGGAAGTAGCAGAAGTTGAGCTTGTTTTTGAACCTGTTAAATTAGCAGTATTGTTAGAGAATGACGCATCTGTTATACCTGCTTCTAAATAGTTGGTTGTTTTAAATGGCAAACTTAATCCTGATATTGTCCATTGATATGTATTGCCACTTATTAAACTAATTGATAAACTTGCCATGTTAATCACCTACCTTTATTTTTGGGCATTAAAAAAGCACCCTTGAATAGAAGAGTGCTTGGTTGTTGTTTTATATTGAGTTGTTAGTATTAAAAAAGTATTTGAATATAGAACAATAGCACCCCCTATTACTAGGAATGCTACGTTCTCCGTATGGCACAACACAAACCTTAACGTGCTAGTTTGTGAGACCAAGATAAATATAATGAGTCTTTTTTTGAAACATATTGTTTCGTTAGATACACTATATCATAATGAGGGGTTATTATAGTAAGTGCTATAAAGATATGTATATTTACATAACAAAAGCCCACATATTAAGTGAGCTAATTTTTGTATAGTTTTAATATAATTCAAAAATTAATATAATTAATTGCCCAAGCACGATGACAATACATGTCACTTACCTAGATAATGGCGTGTAATCAGGACTTACTGTTAACTTAAATTAAGTATACAACTGTTTTGTAGCATTGTCAACTTTTTTATTTGTAAAAATTATATTTATATAACACCGATTACCTTAACTATGACACTAACACATAGTGCTTACCAAGACAATAGCATACATAAGGATTTATTGTCGGTGCTATAATATAATATACGAAATTATAAATATTCTATGCATATATTGGAGGATATTTAAACACCTTTATTAAATATCCATTATCTATCATATACTGAATTTCAGATTCATATACCCCATCTGTCATAATATTAGAATAAAATAGATTTGAAAATACATCGGATAACTGAATAATTTTATTATTACTCGAATCAAAATATTGTATTTGGATATTATCTGCAATATTTCTCCCTGTAATAAATTCAGTCATAAAAAGTTCCTCAAGGTTATATCTTGCATCTGTTTTAACATTTCGTTCATCGACTTGAATATACCATACTCTATCGGTTAATACAGAAATATTATTTAAATGTTCAAAAGCTAATTTTAAAACATAATTAAATGCCCTTGCTTTATTTTTATAAAAATTATTTTCTGCTTTTTCATTATCAATATTTATATAAAGTAACTTAAACCAATCATTTTTGCAAAAATAATCAACAAATTTACGTTTCATTTCTGATGTAAAACAACATCCCTTTAATTCTACGAAATCATTATCTTTAAACATTTTAGAATCTATATCAATAGATTTTAATTCGATTAAATATTTAGCAACAAACCTCTTATAAATCTTTTTTAATTTATCAGGATTATCTGTTAGCAATAAGCAAATAATGAATGACTTATTTCTTTTTAATGTTGTCTCATGTGTCATACTCCCTGATTCATCTATATAAATATACATGCTATCCCTCCCCATTATTAATACTCTTGTAGTATTATACCATATAATGGAATATTAGGAAGAAATAAATCATATAAAGTTTAAGGCAAAGTACAACATTAAACAAGAGGAGAGGATTATGTTATGTTAATAATAAATCTGTATGTAACCATCGTTGAAACTTATTGTTATTAGATCTTCACTATCTTGAAATCCTACATATATTACACTATCTACAAGGAAAGCATTGAGGACTAGGCTAGTATCTTCTAATAATTCTTCTTCTGGTAATTCATCGTCTGAATGGTAGCTAGAGAAAACCATTCCATCTTCACATTCCATTGTTAGGTTGGTAAGCTTGTATTTATCCAAATACTGCAACCGGTTTATTGTTACCCCATTCTATATTCTGTGCATCCGATAAATCAACATAACCATAAAGAGACGTGGTACCATTTGTTATCCCTAAATTAACGTGGTTGCAATTTAGATCAGCCCTAAGTGCTGACATATAAATCGAATCGTATATACTATATATGCTCGCTGTATCTGAAAAGGATATCACTTTTCTATCTGTGTCATTTAAAGCTCCTAATCTTAACTCTTTTGCAACTTGCGCTATATTTGTACTAATACGTTCAGCATCTATCGTCCCAGTTTTGATGCAATCACCATTAATAAGAGTCGTCCCCCCTGATAGACCAACTAGTGTCACAAGTCCATCTAATACTAACCTACTAGCAGCTATTCTTATTTCTTCTGCTGATTGATTTATACTTGAAATTACTCCATCTTTGGAAACTTTCAAAGCAATCTCTTCTGCTGTTTGTGTTATACTTGAACTTAATTGATTTTCTTTTGCTGTTGCTCTTGAAACTTCAGTTAATATTTGTTCAGCTGTTTGCGTTATATTGGACTTATTAGTTTGAATTAACTCATTCAGACCACCATTACCATCTATACCGTATAAATCCTTTGTAAACGTACTTCTTAATTCTAATAAATCTTGAGTAAATTCCGATGTGTATAAAGCAATCGTGTTTAGGGTTTCTTGCGCAGTTCCTTGTAAGTCATTTATTTGTTTCGTAAAATTTTGAACCAACTTTTTAAGTGTCTTTCTAAAATTTCCAAATTGAATAAATCCAAACTTTTTGGCTAGGCAATCATATTTTACTGAAATGACTTCTGTATATAGGTCTATTCCCATTTGCGGATAATTAACTTTTATCGTATCACCAATATCAACTATGCCATTGAGATGTGCTTTTAACTCATAGTTTACTCTTGGATATTTATTAACTTCTAGGTATTCTTGTGCTTGAACTCGCAAATCATAAAGAACCTCATTAGTATCTTCTATATCTATATTTTCGCTAGGATTGAATTGAATTGATTTCACATATGGGATGTTATATTGAACATCTGATATTAAAAATTGTTCAGGTAATGTTACTCCGTTATAACCAACTGGTAAAATTTTAGTAACAACATCATCCCAGTTCTCAAACGCCTTTAATCCTTCAATATTTTTTCCATACATTAAAGTAACTCCTCTATCAACTCCTATTTGATTATTTATTCCAAATTCAAAGTTATTTCGATATAAATGTCCACCATATAAATTCAAATGGCTTAAAATTGTTTCTAAGAGTGACTTCCTAATATACCTTGAAGATTTTTGTTCAATAATATCTGAAGTGGTTGTAAAATTATTCCCTGGTACTGTTCTTTGTAATATCCAGTTTAGACTGTCATTGCAATTTAAATCTTGTGGATAAACATCTATAAGAAGATAACGTTCGCTATCATAGAACAAATGTTTTGCTTTAAAGGTTAGTAAATCTCTAGTAATTTCAGGATTATTAAGTCTAAAACCTTGTTCGCCCCATGGCGTATTTACTCTCACTATATTGTTTTGTTGTAGCCATTCGATATATTTTGTACTAGCTTCCAATTCTAAATAATATTCACCATTATCTTCCTTGAAAACTTGTGCTCGTTCTGGTTTAATTATCTTAATTCCATTGTTTAAAAATTGTGTTTCCGTAGCTTCATATACTTTTATCATTATATCCACCTACTTCTTACTAAAGTTTCTACCTTGGTTACATTCCCCGTAAATGATATTGTGTTAACATTTGGTTTAAAAACAGGAAACTCCCCTGTCATATTTCTATTAACAAGTTCATTTCCTCTAGTTGCTTCTAATTCTTCGGAATCTAGTGTTATGTAATCCGTTATGTTTAATGTACATACTGATAATCCATTAATATATAATGTAACTAATCCGTTACCGTATATAGTCATTTTAGGCTTACAATCAATATAACCTTGATTTAACACGGTAAGTCCATTTGTTATTTTTTCACTAGCTAAATATTTGAACGGTTGCACTAAAAAATGTATATCTGCTTTTCTAAACCTTAAAGCTTTTTCAAAATCTAATTGATCTAAGATTTCTGCATTATAAAATTTATTAGGCTCATTACTCATTATCAGCTTTCCTTTGCCATCTAACCAATTTGCTAACTCATCTAAATAGAAGTTGTTACTCTCGGTCAATCCTATTTTAATAACTTTTTCATACGATCCATAGCCTAAAATATCAGTTATTGTACCATCTTTACCGTCAATATTTGTCGTATTATACCTTTTGGGTGCACGAGTAATACTCGGAAGTGATTCAACTATGACATCCTTGTACATACTATTTATTGATTTAAACTCAAACCATTCCTTTTCCATTTATGAATACACTTCCTTCCTTATAGTATCGCTTATAACTTCCCCCATTATTTCTCTGTTCATTTCAACTTTTAGTCCTGCTCTTGCTATTCCATTAACAACCGCATTTGCAAGTAGAGCATAATCAATAGTAGGTGATGTAATATTATTACTTTTGCTTGTATTTAAACTATAGTTACCACTCATTTCAAGATTTCTTGGTATACTTTTGTTTATTTCTTGTGTAACTGCCTTCATTTCGTCCGTAAAACCGATTCCAAAACCCTCTGCGGTATATGAGCCAATTTCTGCAAATACTCTCGATGGAGATTTTATTTGTAGCACATTTTCTGTCATAGATTTTAAACCGCCAATACTATCACCAACCCTTGACCTTACTTTAGCAAATTCATCTTGAAACCCAGTTCCAAAACCTTTAGCTAAGTTAGCTCCTATTGCCTGCCACTCACCTATTATTCTATCACCGCCAGTTTGCATCTTTCGTAACTCACGTTGATATCCTGTTCCTGCTTCGGCTACTTCTTTTGACACTATATCGGCTACGACAAACTTTTCTGTCCATAAACTATTTAATTCTTGAACTTGTGTATCCGTCATTGTTACGAGAGCAGATACATATTGAGCCGATTCAGGCCCCATATCTCGTAATTCTTTTAGTAACCCCTCGTCAATACCTTTTTTAGCTAATTCAGCAAGATTACTAGACCAATTTTGAACACCAGTAATTTGACTTTCTAAATTCGCAAGTATTTCATCATTAGAATATTTTACTTCATCATTGAATTTATCAAATAATTTAATCTGACTTTCAATGCTTTCTTTTGCTGTTTTAGCTTGATCTTCGAATGATTTTTTAAGTGTATCAAGTGCTTTTATAGCCTCGTCACTTGCTTTTGTTGTCGCTTCACCAAATCCTTTTACGTTGTTTCCAGATTCATTGGTGCTTTCCTCTATGATTGTTTTTGCGAACAGAACTTCTTCATCTAGTAGTCCAATTGATTTATTAACAGTATTTATTTGTTTGTCAACCTCATCTATTTTATCTAAATATTTATTCATATCATCAAGATTTATATTTTCATCCCATTGATCTTCTGGTTTTCTATTTTCAACTTCTTCTAGTTTGACCATTAAATCCATTCTTGCTTGGGTTAATTCTGCAAGTGTTTTCTCTGATTCATACTTTTCTTTGTATATCTTTGTCATATCTTCTTGTGCAGCAACAACTTTATAATATTCTTCTTGTGCGCTTATTAAGCTATGAATTTCGTCTGCTTGTAAATTAAGATAACCCGTTCCTTCATCAATACTTAAATTCATTTCAGGTATAGATTTATTTAATTCATCAATAAGAGACTTCATTATTGCTTTTTGACCATTTGTTTTTTCTTCAACTTCATTTAATGCTAACAATTCGTCTGCCAAATTTTTATATGCACCAAACTCATTCTCTATATCTTCTTTGTTTTCTTTTCTATTGTCTATACCGTCTTTAATCGTGGTATTTAGTTCCTGTGATTTTACTATCATTGCATCAACTTTTTCTAAGTATAAATCAGTTTCGCTTTTCGTTTCTTCAGTCGCATTCTTGATTAGTAAAATAGCTGCTGTTATTGTTCCTACAGCGATTGCTGCCATTGCAACTGGATTTCCTGTTAAGGCGGTTGTTAAACCACCAAATAAACTTTTTGAGCCGTCTGACTCGGTACCAATTGACTTTATTGAATCAACAACACCTTTTATACCAGTCCCAACTTTTAAAGTTGCTACACCTGCGCCAATACCTCCAACAACTGTTGCAATAGTATCACCGTTATCCATTATCCAGTCTAATCCATCAACTAAAATTGGTAATGCATTTTTAGCTAGATCACCTACTCCAGTCGCAAGTGCACCCATTGCCCTATTCATTAGTGGAGCGGTCGTTCTTGCGATATCTGACATCTTTTCTCTTAATTCAAATTGTGCATCCGAATTTTTTATTAGTTCTTCATTATTTTTACGATAACCATCATTAACTTTAGATAATCCTGTTTTTGCTAATACATCAAGAGCATATTTTTGACGGTCTGCTTCAGTGGTACAGTTTGCCAACCCCTTGTTAAAGTCATCTAAGTTGTACCCTAGTCGTTCTAATAATTCTGAAAATGGGCCAATTGCCTTTCCTGTTGCGAGTGTTTCTTGTAAACCATCTGACAATCCTTCTATTTTCATAGTATCAGGGAATTGAATAACCGCACCACTTAGGTTCTCAACTGCTGTTTGCAAATTTGATCCAGTAAAACCTGCCTTCATTAAATTTGATAAAGCCTCGATATTTGAATCAGTCTCACCTGTAATTGCATCAAGATTTTTTAATTCACCACTTACATCATTGATGTTCGCTCCTGCTGTTTTTGCATTTTGTTCTAATTTAGCGAAGTCATTACGATATTCTTTTGTTTTTTCAGATACTGCTACAATTCCGCTTATTACTCCAACAAAAGCTCCACCTACTATTTTAGCAAAGTCTTTTGTACCCTCTTTTACTTTTGCTATTTCTTCATTAAACCCCTCGACTTTACCTTTACTTGTTTTAGCTTCTTTGCCAAATTCATCAATAGATTTTGCCATTCCGTCAGTGGATTTTACTGCTTCATTAAGGTACTTCGAGTTATTTCTTAACTCTTTTTCCATCTTATTCAATTCGGCAGATGCATTGTTTACAGACTGTTGCCATGATTGAGTTACCTTGTCATTTTCACCATACTTTTTAGTAGACTCTTCAAGTCCTTTTGTTAATTCAGTTAATTTCTTTTTTTGCTCATCTGTCTGTTTATTTAGAACATCATTTTTTCTTTTTAGTGCTTCTACTGAATTTGCTTGTCCATCGAATTCACTTGTGACTAACTTCATTTCAGAGCCAAGTGTTTTCATTGTAGAATTTATATTTCTTATACTCTGCCTATATTCTGCTTCGCCCTCAATCCCAATCTTTGCCCCTATATCATATGCCATTATCTCACCAGCTTTCTAATTTAAAATGGTATTACATCATCTATTGTCGTTTCTTTATTTTCAATTCCTTTATATTTACGGTGTTCTCTAATCAATAAAAGAATCTTCTTTATTGTCATTCTCCACACTTCTTTTTCGTTATAACCTAACACAACTTTTCCTAAATAAAGCAAGCAAGTAATTTCGATCTTTACTGCTTGCTGTTCTCGTTTGGGAACTCTTCTTCCTCTGTTTCCATCAATGAACTTGAAAAAGCTTCTAATACCATTGTTACTACAAAGCCTGTATTACACTTAGCCAAAATTCTTCCAACATATCTTTCAGATACCTTTTCCCATTTGTCACTATTTTCATCATTATGTATATCAACATCTTCATTAATTAAAACCATCATAATATATTTAAGTATGTTATAAGATTTCTTTTTTTCTTCTTCTGTTTCTCCAAACATCTTCATTAAAACTTCATTTATTGCTAAGTTGTAATGTTCCTGTAAATCGTCTATGACGTTAAGTGTAAACAATAATTTTCTTGGTTTATTATCAAGATTTATTTCAATTCCTTTTGGTTTTAAACTTCTCATTTTATCCCTCCATTTTTATAAAAAAGAGGATGGAATTATCCACCCTCGGTCATTTTATACTTCAGGTGTAATACCTGCCTTAGTATTTAAGTATGTAATTGCTTCAGCTTCCGTTGCAAATGTTTGTTCTGATTTCCAATTCCCGTTATCTAAAGTCATTATTGTACCTTCAAGCGTTGGTGTATTAAACGTTACATTTTCACCTCTTGTTGTATTTGTATCATTTGGTTCTGCAAACTGTACCTTATTTAAAAATATAGCACGAAACTTTTTAACATTATTAACTAGTTTAGTTGCATAAAAACCGATACCAACGTATGGAGCAATATCTGCACGGTTTGCTACTATTTCACCTGTTACAGCGTCTACTGTATGTCCCAACATATCAGCTTGTATAACGTCTGAAAGATCATCAATCCCTATTGTAATACTACCACTTTGAAACGATTTATCAGATTCAGCTATTGCATCCTCAGCGAATAACGTAACGTTATTTGATGTAATTGAAATATCTGCTTGTATAGCTTTACCAATTATTCCTTGTGTAGTTTTCCCACGGTAACACATCATCTTTAATCCTATTTTAGCCATTATTTAAATCCTCACTTTCTATTCATAATTTTACTTATTTTTTCATCAAGTTTATCTTCCATCGCCTTTATTGCTATTTTTTTTGTAGCATTCACAGCAGGTCGAATAAACGGTTTCTTTTTATGTGTAATACTTCCACTTTCCATAACTCTTGCTTTTAATTGGTTAGGTGTTCCTTTTTCGTCATATCCATCAAAACCAACTTTTGTATTAACATTGCCTTGCATATCAACATCAGGTGGAGCAATTCCAAGTGAATCCAATAAATCACCAGTTGATTCTTCTGAGTCTTCTAAATTAGCTTTTAGCCTTTTTCGAATTTCGTTAGCTACTGGTTGTGCTCCTGCATATACAACATCCTTAGTTATTTCTAAATCTGCAAGCTTTGATAATTTCAATTCAAATTCAGAAGTACCTCTTATTGTCATTTTAGCCATTAGTTGCCTCCATCAACTTCAAATACCCATTCATAGTGTATATATCCTGTTTCTTCCTCATGCTGTATAGAGTTGAGAGAATAAGCTACTTGAGCATTGTTTAGTGTTTCTTGTATTACATCAAAGGTAGGGTCAAACTCTATTGTGGTAAAATAATCAATGGTACCTTGAATAACTTGCATTTGCATTTTATTTTCTGAATAAAGCGTGTCGCCTTGCCCGTCCTCTGCCCATACAATGTAATTACCTGTTTGCTTAGAAGCTTTAAAATGGTGAACATTAGGCGTCACAGTCAACAATATATCTCTTATATCACTCAATTTCATATATAGTCTCCAACCTTTCTAAAGATAAATCCATACATTCAGGTTTAACATTTGGTGGGTATTGGACTTGTTTTATTTCATACTGTGTTCCATCGTGTAATATAGCAACATCTTGTGTTGATACTTTATTAATTCTTGGCACTCTAATAAGTTGACTAATTTTAATTTTTTCTTGTAGTGCACTATAAAATCTGCTCATTCCAACTGTTCTTTCTTCATAACGTAAAGAACCCTCTTTTAAAGCAAGTCCCACTTTGGGCATTTCACCCTTATTCGCTATGTTTTCAGCTTCATAAATATTAACTATTCCATCATTAAATTGTTGAGTTTGTTGCTGCATAAATAGCCACCTCCTGTTTCATTTGGAGAGTTAGTAATTCATGCAAGTAGTTTTTTTGAAACTCATTTAAAGCATTAGAACGTGCATATCGACAATAATCAAATAATAATTCTCTAGGCTTGTCTTCAATTGAGTAGTCAGCTTCAATGCCAATAATTCCATCTAAATATTTGATTCCTCGCTCAATAATACCTGTTAGTTTTGTATCTGTTGACTCATCTATCCAAGTAATATCAAGATAATTTTTAACTGCATTTAATAACTCTATTGACATTTAATCACCTACTTTTTAGTTGCTTTTTTACTTGCTACTTTTTTAACTATTGGTTTCTCGTCTTTTATTTCCTCCACAAAAACACCAAAAGAGGTTGAGTTAATTTCCTCAAACCTCTTATCAGTGATTGTTAATATTTCATTAATTTTGTGAAGGTCATTTGTATGCTTATCTTTATAAGTCTTAATTACTTTAACCTTCATAGTTTACCCCCTATACAGAAGCGACTGGAAAATCAGCTGCATTTGATACGAATACTTCTTGAATAGTTGGAACTAATCCTGAAATATCGACATATGTAAATGAGTTGTTATCCTTTGCTTCTCCGTGACCATATAATTTAACTAAATATGTTCTTTCATCTTCTAAAAATTTGTAGCTATCGTCATATTCAATTTTTCCAGATTTAGCTGTACCAATGCCCATAAAGTATTTTTTAGCGATTCCAAATATTGCTTTTCCAACTGGTAATTGTACTGATTGAATAACTTTTGTTGGAAATGGGAATACATTGTTTACATATGTACCGTTAGCATTTCTAACTGTTGTTGCAGGCATAATCTTAGTAAGATAATCAGTTGGATTAACTAACATAATAACTTCATCAATTACTCTTGCGTTTCCATTAGGATCAACTGCCATTCCACCGATTAGCGCACCATATGTAATTGGATCAAGTTTTGTTACTGGAACTGTTGTTTTTAATGGATAAACACCATCGGTAACAACTACTCCTGTACCAACTTGTCTATTCATACCAATTGGCATATCTTTACCTGTACCATTTACAATTGCTTCTTCCAAACCAAATGCTAATGCTTCTGCTAAGATTGTTCTAACATATCTATCTAACCAAACTGCGCCAAGATCCAACATTGACTTTGCTACTGGTAAAAATGCTGATAATTTATTTAATCCCATGTTGATCTTCTTAAATCCACTAGTTAATTCTTTCACGATTGTATCAGTTAATTTACCCCATGACGCAAGTTGTTTACCATTTGTATTTACTACAAATTCAATCAAGCCACTTGTGTTTTGAAAATCAATTACTTCAAGTAATGGATGTGAAGTAGTTAAATCTTCAAATACTGAATCAATAGTTGTAATTGGCATAACTACATCCAATTCTGTAAGACTTTGTTTTGGATTAGATGATCTCATTGCTTCAATAACTTTTTGATAGTAGTTGTTTTCTTCAGAAGTTAATTGTCTAACCCCTCTACCAACTAGAACGTTTGAATCGGATGATTGTATTAATCCTTTTGCTTCACTCATTACTGCCTCTTGGATATTTTCAGTAAACTCTGTAAAAGCTTGTGCAAATTGTTCTTCGTTACCTTCTTTGATTGCCACATTGATTTTCGCTAATATTTCTGATTTCTTTTGGTTTAAAGCGTCTAAATTTTTCATTAATTATTTCCTCTTTCTTTCTCTCGGAACAATGCCGATAATAGTTGTTTTGGTTTATTTTCCTTATTTTGAACAATAGGTTCCTCATCTTTTATTGATTCTTCTACTGGTGATACTTCTAAAGGTATTTCCTTTATTTGAGTTGGTTCAATTATTTCAACCAATTCCTTAAGTTGTGCTGTTATCGCTTTGTTATAATTCAAATGTTGCTCAAGTGTTTTATTCATCTTTTGTAACATTTGTTGAGCTTCAGTAAGGTCTTTGTCTTGTCCTAATATTTCATCACAAAAGCCATAATCAAGACATTGTTGAGCAGTTAACCACGTTTCATTTTCTAACAATTCAATCAGTTTTTCCTCGCTAATTTTACCGTTTGATTTTTGCAAATAAGCTTGTCTGTTTCCATCCATAATAGTATCTAAATCATCTGCCGCTTTTCTTAACTCTTTAGAGTTTCCACATACACAATTCAATGCATTATGAATCATCATCATCGTATTTCTTGGCATAATAATTTTGTCTCCTGCCATTGCAATAACGGAAGCTACACTACAAGCAAAGCCATCAACATAAACTGTCTTTTGAGCTGTATGTCGTTTTAATTGGGAATAAATAGCTGTTCCTTCAAATACGCTACCCCCATACGAATTAATGTAAACATTAATTTGCATTACGTTTGGATATTTTGCTAACTCTTCTCTAAAATGACTTGCCGATGTTTCACTTGTGATTTTTTCATCTGTCCACCAATCATATCCGTCACCTTTTACATCACCATAAATATACATATCAAGTACATTAGGTTCTGCTGCTTGTTTCAATTCCCATATTTTTTTCAACTGTATCACCCCTCTCTACTTCATTTAATAACTCTTCTACCGTTGCATAATTCTTTGTCATAAAGTTTTGGTTTGCCCAAGGTTCGTTTATTGGTTCTTCGCCCACCGTTTTTCTTATGTCATTTATAGTAAAACATCCACTTGATATTAATTTATCTACAGATGTTGCAACGCCTAATAAATCAATATGTTTAATAGTTTTTGTATCGATTTTGACCATTGTTCCTTGTACAAAATCCGCATACCCACATCTTTTACGAATAATCTCTTCTTGCAACATGTCGCATAAAGGATCAACGCAAAACGTTAGCATATTGTCAACCGCATCTTTATTACTTGCAATATCACCCCTTAATAAAACAGGCGGAATATTTAACGCTCTTCCTGTAAGGTCATACACATCATCAATTAATGCTTTTATATCTCGACTACCCTCGTTTGAATATGTTTTAGCATCACTCTTCGTGTATGCATATCCTTCAAACAAAGGTAGTACTGCATTTTCTGCTAGAAAATAATTTTTAAATCTTTCATTCATTAACTTTTCAAATGTAGTGAGGAAATCAGGTTTACCTTGTGCCATTGAACTTATATTTAAAATACCCTTTTCGCCTCGTGATTTGTTATAAGATGATTGTGCATAAGCAATTAATTTTCCATAACTTTCATACATACCATTTATTAAAGTTCTTATATCCCTGTTGTTTAGTTGAAAATACATAACTTCTGACATTGTAAAGCTTTTATTAAATTCAAACTTATCTACTGTTACGCCTGTGAATTGGTAATCAAAAAGCGCATACTCTTTTTTATAAAAAGTATCCGCCACCAGTAGTTGACCATTTGATTCAATTATGAGACATTCATTATTTTCATACAGCTTACTTATCCATTTATGAATAAAAGCACTTGAGTTTTGATTTTTATTCGGTTCAATATTGAACAGATAATATTCTCGCTCTTTGACTTCTTTTCCCTTAAAATATGTTTTAAATTCGCATTTACTAACTGAATTAGCAATCAAGTTTATTGCCGATTGGAAAGCTAAATTTCTTACATAATATTCTGCTGCTAATCCAAAAAATTCTGTTGAATCAATCTCGACTTCTTGCGTACTACCACCAAGTCTATCTATTAACCATGTTCTTATACTCAATTCTTTTCACCCCCTCTCTAATAGGTATATACTCCGACATCAGGAGTTGTTAAAGCACTCCCGTCACCAAGTTCACTTTCAATGACCATACATGCTACAAGTGCCATAAACGGATCTGTTTTTCGGCTCTTACCCTCAATTTTTGCATAGTAATAATTTCCTGTATCAGTCCCTTGTTTCTTACCAGATGCAACTAGTTTTGTATTATATGTTGCCCACCATAACGGTGGGTTATATCCCCAAGTAAAATAGTTGTTTACGAAACAACTTTCAATAAGAGGTACTACTTGCATTATGTCAGATGGTCTAATTAACTTTACATTTTTATATTCAGTCGCATCAAATCCAACTTTTCTTAAAGAGTTTGCCATCAAAGCATATCTATAATTGTCTAGAGATAATTTTAGTAGGTTATATTTTTGTGCTTGTTCTGCAATATATTCAGCTAGTAAGTCCGGATTAATTTCAACATCATCTACAAGCGTCAAATACCCTTCGTCTGACCATTCTTGCCATGGTATGTTTAGTCTACTTATATCGGCTGATTTCAAACACAACCAAGAGTGAGATATATCGTATCTAGTATTACCTTCTCTAAAATGAATACAGACACTAGCGAAATCTGTTACCTTTGCATAGTCAATCCCTACTATTGCATTTCTACCTTGTAAGTCTGGTAATGCTTTATTTGATGCAATAATATTTTCCCACTCTGCAACTTGTAAGTCTTTATTACCTTTGGGGATATTCAACCTTTTAGTGAAAAATTCTTGTTCTAAACTTGGCTGATATTTCATCTGAATAAATTCTTTTTCCATCTCAATTCTGAGTTCATTAAAAAATCTCAATGAAGGATTAGCTTTGTGCCACATTTCAGGATCAGTAGCCTCTTCATCTGAATCTAATTTATAAATTAAAGGTAACATCCCTAAATCTTTGATAATTCTATTTAATACATCACTAGCAATAGCAAGTTTATCATCTAGTACGCCACCTCTTATATTTCCATTTGTGGTAATATAAAAAGCTCTGGAAAATTTCTTTTTTCCAAAGCCTGAGGTGAATACTTTTATATTGTCGTATGTTTCATAAGAATGACACTCATCAAAAATTAATGCTGCTGATCGTTTACCATCTTTAGTCTTAGCATTACTTGTATTATATTTAATATACGAATTCGTTTTAAGATTAGTAATAACTTCTTTAGTTTTATAGAAAAACTTTTTAAGTATACTCCATTTTTTTTCTAGAACTTGATATATATCTTCAAAAGATGTTTTAGCTTGATCCTCAGAGTTAGCTATAATATCAACATTATAACTTTTAACACCATGATAATGTGTAGTTAAATACCATGCAATAGGGGAGATAAATCCGTTTTTACCGTTTCCTCTTCCCATCATTATAAATATTTCATCAAATACAACCGTATCACTTGATTTATAAAAGCAATGAATACATGCAGTAACTAATAATTCCCAATCGAGTAACTTAATTTCAAAGTATTTTTCCATCAATTCGACTGCTTTATTAATCTTTTCTGTATCAATAAAAACGTCAGGATTACTTAGTTTTTCTTCTATTAAATCCATAGCTAGCTTGATTTCTTTACTTGTAGGAAATACTTCATTTCTAACATCATCTATATAATTATCTATATAAGGATGATAATCTTTTAATCTACATTTCTTCATCATCATCATTCAACTCACCACCTTGGGATGGTTTTATTCCTAGTGCACTTAACAACTTTATCATTTGTTGATTAACCTTTAGCAACTGATCTACGCTATCATTCTTTTTATAACCCCATTGTGTTTCACTATTTTGATATTTACATGTTACACCACGCTCATTAATGTCATTAATGAGTAGATTTTTCGTTGTCCAGAAATCCATATAATCATTTATTAGATCTATGTAATACTTACCCATTGTGCTATTTCTTTCAATTTGTTCTAATAAATCTTTTTTAATTTCTATTTGTTCTTTATTTTTTTCTTTTGCCATTTCACCACCACCTATCATGTGAGATTTTTAAAATATTTCTACTGTCTAGACCCCTACGAGTAACACCCATAATTCTTAATATGCGTTTGTTTTTGATGGGGGTATCATTCCCATCTTTCTTCCGTTATAGGTTCTACTACTTTATGTTTTAATCGTTCTGGATGACATACATTTTCATGACAATCCTTACATACTGCTATAAGATTGACATACTCTTTACCCTGAAATATATATGTCTTGCTTAATGCTAATCTTGGATGCTTACGAACATACTGTATATGATGCACGTGATTAGCTTTAGTATAAAATCCTTTTGCCTTGCAAACTTGACACTCATCCTTGCAATCTGACAAAACTGCTTTGCGTAAATGCCTCCACTCTTTTGATACATAAAACTCATGTAACTTATCTATTGCTATTAATTCATTTATCCATTTAGCAACTTGTTCTTCATTCATTGTTTCAATCTATTCTTTTTTATTAATTTATCTATTAACTCATCCTTAACATACATAATCAATACTTGAACTATAAATATATAAAACAAACCTTCTAGTAATCCCATATGTATAACCATCCTTTCATAACTTTCTATTATTCTACACAACAAATTCAAACTATTCCCTTTTTCTGCATTAAAAATGCACCTCCAAAGAGATGCATTATCTGTTAGAATAAAAATTAAATTTCGTTTATAACTCCATAATTTTATAATAAACACGCACAAATTCTTTTATATTCTCACGTTTTGCAATATATGGATACAACAAATTTAGGAATATTATTACATTTTCCATTTCATGCAGACACTCGATATAAATACAAATTTTTTCATCATTCTTATACTCATCATAAAAAGGAACTTTTATCTTTTTTACATGATAATATGCTATGTATTGAACAAAAAAGTAAATAATTCGTCTTACTTTGGTGTATTTATCAATCTTATACTCATTAGTAATATAATCTATTAAATTCTCTTTAGTACTTTCTATTCTATTGACATCAGCAATTGTTAATATTTTATCATAGGCGCATTTTTCCGCAAAATATTCACCAAATAATGATTGCCCTATTTCAGAAATAGCATCAAAATCATTTGTTGGAATATTTCTTCTTTCTGCCCTGCATACTCTCTGCTGACCATCAATTGCATGACCAAATTCATGTAAAAAAATAATAGCATTTGAATTAATTTTTTTCAATATATCATTATCGAAATTATATCCATGACATTTATGTAAAATGAAGTATAAAAATCCCCTTAAAATACATTCTTTAATAATTATTGCTTGTTGTAAAATACCTATTTCACTTAAACCAGTAATGCACTTTCCAACTACTTCAATATTTTTATCTTTAATATCCAATTTTTCTTCATTAAGCATTTCACAATACTCATTAACTGTATTGATGAATTTTAATGTATCATCAATGGTTATTACTAAATATAATATTGGTTCTAATTTATATCCAAATAAATTATTTAGAATTGACTTAAATTCATCCAATCCCAAAGTGCTTTCAATTTCATTTTTTATCCTACAATCTTGTTCAAATATAAGTCTCATGTTTTCCCCCTCATTCGTACATAATTAATATTATATACCAAAAAATTACAAAAGGAAATACTCGTTCTGCATTGTAAAGAGAAGAGCATCAATCAATTTGATACTCTCCGTCAATGTTTATGTATTAATCAATTTTAGAACTCCATTTATACCCATTAATATTTAAATCATTCCTTATTATTTTGTAAAAGCTTAGTTTCTTCTACAGATATTTTTTGTACTTCATTCTGTGTAATGAATAAATCTTTAACTTCAACTGTTTCTATAGCCGAATGAATCTCTAATCCCTTTTCAAATAACCACGCTAACTTTTCTAAACTCTTTTCGGCTCTACCTCTTTCATCACCATCTTTTAAAGGATGTATGCTTTGTTCTAATTCTAGTACACAGTTATCAATATAACTCTTGTTCGCTTTCTTGTAGCCTTCTATAACAGTTTCTATAACATCGTTTTTTAACTTCATAGCTCTTAATTGCTCTTCTTGTTGCTCTACATTGGTTATATGAGATTTAATTTTAATTGTATAATCTATTATTTTAGCTAAATTTGACAGTATTACTGTTGTTCCTACTGCAGCGATCATAAAACTAATCCATGTGGAACCAACATCTATACAATTCAATTTTATTTCTTCATCTTTATTTTTTAAAAATGGACATTGATTAATGACAAAATTTATTTCTTTAATATATGTAGCAAACTCATCTAATGTTTTAAATGATGGTAATTTTACATCAAAACCACTACCCTTATTATCATTACCTAACAATTCATACAAATCAATTATTGTATTCACTTTATCTTCTAAAGACTTTATTTTTTTCAGTAATATTGCATGGATTTGCACAGAAATATCTAATTTAGACTTATTTTTTGAAAATGTAGGAATACAATCATACAAATCACTAACTGCTTCTAATAAACAAGGAACTTGGCTTAGTACCTCTAATGTCTTAACAAAGTCATTCCAATTTTTAATTAAATAATACTGATTACTTCCACCTTGGTTTTCTACAGTAATTTCCAGCTTTTTTATATCACCTATTTTATTTTTACAAATATAATACATATTATATAACCTCATCTTTACCTCCCATATATGTTTATGGGAATATTATACTACATATTATTTATATTTCAAACATAAAACACTATTTTCTTACATAATAAACTATATAGTTTATTTCCACTATAAAGCCACTCTATAACAAAGTGGTGCAAATTAAGCACCCTTATACCAATCAGGTTTTATACTTTCTAAATGACACCATTTAAAAACCCCAAGTTGGCTTATGTACCCCGTATTAACATCAATATCTTGTTGCAATAACAACTCTATAATTTGTTTAGGTTTTAATCCTTGTTCCTTTAAATATAATATATTTGCAATTATTGTTTCATCGTATTTTACGTTAGGATTTAATGAACCTAAATTGATATCATGCCTTAACGAAGAAGTTGTATCGTCTTTTTTATTTGAACTATGCTTACTTACCTTAAAATGTGAATTACAAACCGTAAGTCGATTAAGATTAATATTTACTTCCTCGATTAATGATAGTGCAATCTGCAATGATTCTTTCTCTTCAGTTGTCATATCTTTGACATCATTAGTTGAGGCTGATACAAAAATCACTCGCATGCAAAGGTCATCTCTGTCCCAAGCTTCTTGGATAGGTCTCTTGTTATTTTCCATATAAAGACCTCTTCTTAGGTTATATAAATGACGTGATAGACAAGAATTTCCTATGTCTATTGCCGAACCTACATATAAAACTTTACCTTCAAGTTTTGTCTCGAATTGGTAAACTCCTGCATTATAAATACTGTTTTCTCCTACGATTTCCATGTACTTTTTTTTCATAATATGTATTTCCTTTCTAATGGGCTAGTTTATATCGTTTACTAGCAACTTTTTAAAATAATGGTTGACGGGTACCTTCAAACATGGTAAACTTTAATTACGCCATATTTGGTTTTATTTTTGTATAAATATATATGTTTAAAAAAATATATTAACAGACCAACCTATCACCAAGGAGGTAGCGACAAGTCAGTCTGTAAATAACTAATATAAATATAACAAAAAGCACCTAACTCAATAGATGCCTTCCACTATAAATTTTTACGCGTTGTGTTGTGTTAAATATTCGGAGATAAGCATTAAGTGGTTATCCCATAAATCACGAGATCCAGTCTTCCATCTTGATAATACATCAAGTGGAATTTTTTCTTCTAATCTGCTTGCAATAAACTTTTGTGACGTACCTGTTGATTCTAAATAGTTAACAAATCGTGTTCTTACTTCTTCTTGTAACATAATAATTTTTAATCTTTCCTTTCTTTTTTATCAATAATTAATGCAGTATTTATATTTTATTTTTCAGTTTTCTATTTACATTTTAAATAGAGTATGATAAAATTCATCTAGGACGATATTAATATTTAATACTCTATCCATATAACACCACAAATACAAATGACTGTAATCCATATATATCAAAGGATACAGTCATTTTTTTATTATACAAGCGTGCAACTTATGCTCCTATTGTTAAAGCGTTCCACTCGACATCAATTGCATTCATTTCAACTATATTGCTATTATCATAAACCTTTCTTCTTATCTTAATATATTTTTTTCCAAGAATTTCTATAATATTATTAGCATCATCTCCAACCTCATATTCTTTTAAGGTTTCTATAGTTCCATCCCCTGTACTGACAAAACATTCTAATGTTAATTCACTATAGGCAGTATATAACAAGTCCATCATTACGTTTCTCATACTATAAAAATCTTCATCAAAAATTTTATTATTTTCTATATCATCTTTATCAGTAAAGCATTTGGCTATAATAAATTGTAATGTTAAAATTTTAGGTCTCTTAATTGTGCTTTTTAGTGTGGTAGCAAAATGATTCATGATTTCATCCCTAGTCATCGAAGTAGTCTTTTCTTCTTTTGATAGAAACTTTAATGATTTGATTCTGGCATTACATTCAGCTCCAAAAGACTTTATTTTTTGTATATGTTTTCTATCAGCAGATTCCCAAACTTCATCCTTAACATTAAGAATTTCAGCCACTGAAGTATAATTTTTCCCTCTAGGATAAGTGCCAAATTCTTCATCTAAAATTGTTTCCAAAAAATCCATTGAACATTTCATAGAGGTGTAGTTGTAATTTTCAGATTTTTGAGTTGTATATTTAAAAAATGACGGTCTACTAATTGCATCAATTGTTTGTGATACAATTTCATAAATTTCAGTATTTAATTTATCAATGTCTTTTTGTTTTGTTGCTTTCTCTAATTTAAGTTGTAATGATGTTAATTGGTCATATTTTTTTGTATTAAAAGACTTTTTAAGTACATTCTTTTTATTTCGTTCAATATACGCTTTCTTTAAAATCTTCATTAATTCATTTGCACTATCTACGCTTAATTCTTTCTTGGCTTTATCAATCTCTACATTAGACATATTATTACAAGCAGCAATATCTAACATGATTTCTTCAAGTTGTTGCTTTTTCAAATCATAAACTTCTCTAAACTGTGAATACTTTCTCTTCCTTAATTTTATATTTTCTATATTTTTTATTTTACCAAATATACCTCTACATTTTTCTAAAGAATAATAGGTATCCTGCCAAATTGAATTTAAAATCTGACTGCAATTTATTACTTGTCCAATATAGTTTTCACTAATCTTTGTATCAACATCCGATATATCATCCAAAGTATAAAATTGCTTCTTTTTCTTATCTTCATCAGTTTGAGTAATCATATTGCATGGAATTAAAAAATTTTCATGACAAAATTTTGCTTGTTGGACTAATACGTCATGACCACTAATAAGAATGCTATCGCTGTCCATGTCCAAACCTGAGTTCTTTGTATAAAAATTGTTTTTTACACCTGTGATTATTGCAATATTATTGGTCAGATTGAACCACTTGTATTCATCATAATATTTATTTTTTACATATCCAATGTTACCACTACATACAACTGGATTTCTAGTCTCAAAAAGCATTTGCTCATTGTCAAATCTATTACAATATATTTCATATCCACTAGATACAAATAAATCCTGATTAATTGCTTTATATAACATTGTTACAGGATCCGAAACAACAATTGCATAATCAGTATCTTTTACAAGTATTTTACCCTTTCTCATTTTTTCTCTGTAATAGCTTAAAGAATCATTTTTCTTATCCCTATAAATTGGAGTATTATTAGCTACATCACATACTGCACAAAGATTATCAATCATTTCATTGCTAGATTTATATTGCAAATCTTTTTTGAAATAATTAAACACTACATTATCTGTTCTGATTGCCTTATAAAATTCAAAATGTTCTTTTACAACTTCTCGAAGCTGCTTTACACTTAACACTAAAGCTTGAATTATTTGATAACTAACTTGATTAAATTTTCCAAACGGACTTGATTGCTCTGTTTTACAAACACCAAATTTATTTTTAGTTTCATTTAAATCTTTTAACCAAGTACTATAAACTTCTAATTTCTGCTCTTTTTCTGTATTACCCTTAAATTTTTTATAAAACTTAAAGAATTTAAAAGATGAAGGTGACACTATCCAACGAATATCTGATACTTTTATATCTCTATTAAGCAAATCTTTTGTATAGACAGTTTGATAATCATCCCCATATTTTTCTTTCAAAAAATCAATAATTCTAGTATTAAATGCACAAGATTTCACAAGCTTTTGACGCAGTAATACGCATCCAAAATCTCCGTATTCATTTTCTTGAAAAATACTCTCATCCAGTAAACTTTGTCCATCTGTTATTTGTACATTTTCTTTTATCTTTTCTTTTTTTGTTACTAATTCATTTCCCACTAATCTACTTACAAGCATTTCATTAGATGGCGCCATTACATTAATATCATCAATTAATAAAATTTGGTTTGGTTTAATATATATATTATTAGGTAAATTATGAGATAAATCCAGAGATTCATAAGCAAGTATCCCAGCTAAAGCAATTTTATTATCAATTTCTTCTCCTGCTTCAAATTTAATTCCTAATCTACTCCAACACTCAAATAATTCCTTGCACTCTTTTTTAATATAAAGGACAGAACCACAACGAGACTTTGATCCAGATCGTTTGTAATAAACATATTCACACCCATTTAAGATAAATCCATTATTAGTAATGAACTTTCTCAATTTTTTCTTTGACATAACGGTTTTTTGCTTATCAACTGTAGTATTAAATACGTTACCTTTACTGTCTTTTTTATAATTAACTTTTGTTATTACTTCATTATTCTTATTAATGCTTAGTTCCTTATATGGCTCTTTGCAAGTTACATTCACAATAATATCTGTGTATTGATGTCCAAATGAATCTACTGCAAATTCATTAGGATATTTTTCATATATGTAATCTAAGCAAAGCGAATAAGGTATTTTACAACTAAACTTTTTATCCAATAAATATCGT
Organism: Clostridiales bacterium; assembly: GCA_029256575.1. Classification (GTDB taxonomy): domain Bacteria; phylum Bacillota; class Clostridia; order Lachnospirales; family JAQSXR01; genus JAQSXR01. The sequence continues at coordinate 311,340 of JAQSXR010000003.1, forward strand.
GCTTTACTTACTTTTAATATTGGTGCTTTCTCATATCTTTTCTTTTCTTTCTGTTCCTGTTTAATTACATGAGTCCTTTTATATCCTTTGTAATCATTAAAATTATATCCTGAATATCCCCATCTATATATATATTCCATATCTAATGACGCTACACTTACATCCTTATAAATATCAAATTCACTCTTTATAGTTGTTTCATTTGCCTTAATATGATCAATTTTTATACTTCTTGCGTTAACATTATTTTCTTTCATATGTGTCCCCCTTTTTGGATATTACATAGTTAATAGTTAAAATTATGAGATCAATCTATCAAATTCATCTTCGTCTTGTTTAGTAATCCTTACAACCTTATATTTATCAAACACCGTCAAATCTAAACACTCTTTATAAGTAAATCCATTTTCTTTATCCTCAATAGGTTTATACTCAAGAGATTTATTATACTTAATGCAATCATCATATAACTCATTAATCAATTGTTGATTATCCTTATATTTTTTACCACCACCAACAAAAGCATTAAATCTAAGTCTTATAGATCTCCTATCTAATTTTGATGTGATATCTTCGCACTCAACACCTTCAATATAAATATTAGCTGCAATTATTACTTTATCTTTATCTTTAAATCGACCATATGAATTAATAATATTGTAGAACGTACCATCTGTTCTACGTTTATTAGGTCGATACACATACAATAACTGTAAATTTTCAAGTTGATTTAAGTAATCATTAATGGTGCTTTTACTTCCACCAAAACATTTAATCATATTATCTTGAGACATATGCCATTCTTTAGTTTTATTATTAATCGTACAAACAATATTAACAAAAAAATGTAGCAGATTGAAAGGTTGATTGGCTTCTTTAAATATTTTCTGTAACTCCCACAATTCAAGCACAGTAAAATTATCTTTTTTAGGATCAACTTTAATCTTAGAATCCCTCCATAAAATAGCATAAGAATTCTTATCTTCTCCTGCTGTTTTAATTGAATCACTTTTTCTTTTTATAAGGCTACTCATACCATTTTTAATATTATTCCATAATACTCTATCTGTTTTAGGATTAATAAAACGATTAGTAAGCACATACCCTATCTGTTTTATATCAACATATAAAATATCATGCTTATCTGCCTGTAAGTAATTTAATACTAACATTATAACTAACTCATTATTGTTATAATTATTATCTTTATTAATAAATAAACCCAAAATAACCTCCTCCCTTAACTCATGTTAAATTTCAAACTTTAGCAAAATCAAAAATACAAAATAGATTTTCGAACTGAACCTCAACGAGGTGCAATTAGTATTTCTTTTAGTATTATTATCTCTTATAGTAGCAGTACAGAATATTACACTTTATGTAAAATATTTTTAGGTTAAGTCAAATAATTGTACACAAATTGTATAAATTCGTACTTAGGATACTAAATAATTCTTCACTATACTAATACTTTTCTTCGTAGTTGGTTCTAGGGTAGCCGCTTAATAGCGATGACTACCCGTTAACAAACACTATTTACAATTAATTATTCATAGACTTAAGAAGAGCATCAGCAGTTAGTGCTTTCATTGCATCCGAAAGTAGTCCTTCTTCACTAATTCCAAACTGATTATTTAGTATCATTTGAATACCAGAATAAATAGCTTCTTGTGGTATATCAAAAGATATAGCTAAATTAATCAATAATTTTACCTCTGCTTCAGTAACATTAAAATCCTTATATTTTACTGTGATTTTATGTATCGTTTCATTATTGTTCATATATGTTAATCCCCCTATGCTAGATCTTGAATCAGACTAATTAAGCTACCGTCTATCAGCTCAATTTCAATAGTATCTACAGTACATTCATCATCTGGGTGACTACCTGCTCTATAATAATTAGCATTCTTAACATCAGATGATTTAAAATTAATTTGTGTTGGTGAAGCTGTTACTTCATTACAATAAAACAAAGAATATGAACCATCTAAATTATCATTTCTTAATTCAAATATATCATCAATTTTCATCGCAAATGATACCTTGTCATTACGATAATCAAATGTCATTGTTCCTTCTTTAGATAGTCTAACAGCATGTTCAAGAACAGTTTTAAGTTTGTTTGTCATTTACGCTACCTCACTATTAGATGCATCAATATAGAAGTTATCATCTGATAATAAAATTGTTCTATCCTTGCACACTATAACTAATGATGGCTCTTCTTCATTCGGTAAAAATATAGTAATCGCACCTTCAACTTCCTTATCTATATTCTCTATAATAGTAAACATCTGACCATCTATAAACTGGCACAATGAATTTGAACTCACTGTAAATCCACATTCACTTAAACAAGTTTCATTCAATGCATCTGTAATCACAGAATTCCAAAATGAAATTATCCCACGTTCAATATGTTCGTTCCCAGATACAATAAAGTCTAAGTAAGTATTGTATACCAATCTAGCTGTGTTTGGTTCTTCCATATAGAAACCATCCATTTTAATTCTGCTGAAAAATCTCTTATCATCAATTTTATGAGTAGTAATAATTATCGGATCATATTTCATACCATCTGGTTCATTATCATCAGGTTTGTTATACCCTCCAGATACTTCAACGACAATTCCTTGAATATTATTTTCAAGGCAATCCTTGATATCCTCTAACTTCTTTCTTCTTTCAGAATAATTTTCTACTACAAATGATTGAACATTTTGAACGTCCACTTTTTGTAATACCTTGCCTGCATCAACGTCCCTTTTTAATTTTAATAATGATTCCATGTTTAAATTTTTCATTCCAATTTCCTCCTTGACTGTATTGACAGCCTTTGTGGAGTAGTATATAATTAAATTATATATTTTAGTAACTACATACTACCTAGTTAATTAGGTACACAAGCTTTCTGTGTTAGCGCACATGAAAGTTTTTTATTGCTTATTTATATAATAAGAGATCACTCTCTAATTACCAGTGAATAACAATCTGTCCATCCGAAAACAATAATTCGTAACATTTATTTCTTTTCTTTATATGTAACAAGCTTGTCTCTAAAAATCCAATCAAAACAGATCCGTTTTCAATAATTGTATCATCTGCATCTCCGCATGCAACAATGCCATCTTCTAACTCCATTTGAAAATTCTCAACTTTAAACTCTTTTTTTCCATTAATTTTAAAATTCTCAGTAATCCTAAATACTTCTATCCCCTCCCTCCATTTTAACATTTCGATTTCATCAATAAGATCGACGACTGTTAAATTAATTGTTGCTACTTGTACTTCATTTGTTTTTGCTTCTTTTAATAATACTTTTTCCATAATATGTACTCTCCTTCTCACTTTGTATTTTTGTTTTAATTGCTTATGCCTTGTCCTTTGCTGTTATGTATAATATTACCACTATAATTTTTATTTGTCAATACAATTCTGTAATTTTATCATTTTTAATATTGTAAAGTGTATTATTAGTATTGTAATGCTACTAATTTATATAAATATACATATTGGTATTTTAATACTAATTATAACTTTCTGTATTTTATATTTGCATTTTGAATTATTTGTGTTACAATACAAATAACAAAACAAATCGAGGTGATAATATGTTAAAACCAAAATTAATACTAACTGATAATATTCGAGCCTTCATATTAGAGGAGAGAAGAAAGACGGGTTTGCCTGCTGAAATTGTGTCCGAAAATATCGGTAGAACCAAATCATGGTTAAGTCAAGTTGAGAATGGAAGATTAAAAAATATTTCTAGAATAGATTTTATCAATTTAATATCTTATTTATTAAAAATATCTAATGAAGAAGCTGAGACTTATATCGAAAATAAATTAAACTTTCTTGAAGAAAATAAGTCAGATATCCAGCAACTTACTTTTTTTAACATTGATGATGATAATGAAGCAGAAAAGATTAAGAAAGAATTTAATGAAAATGTTAATGTTATAGTACAAAAATTCAATTTGCTTTTTGATAACGTCGAGGATAAAAAACAAGCTTTAAATATAATCAAAAGGATTAAATCTAATATAAAATCTTGTGATTTAGGCTTTATTGTTAGTATATATTCATTACCATGGCTTAAAACTACTGGCAGAGAATATGATGAGAAAAATAAAATGATTAAAGATATGATTAATATTATCGACGAAAATGCTCTTACCTGTGAAGAGTGTAAAAATTGTAATTCAAAAAAGGATAAAACTATAACTAAATAACACAACAAAAAAAGACCATTCTCAATTTCGAGCTGGTCTTTGTTTTATCAATACTAATTTTCTGGGTATTTACTTATATATACAGATATTGTTTTTGTATCGATGTTATATTTGCATCCACAATAATTTTTTATTTTTGAAGCCATTGCAATTGCGTCATAAAATTTCTCCATATTAGCTTTTCTTTCTTCATCTGAAATATCAGTAGCAATATTTACAAAATTAAGTTTTGTTTGTTTTTTAATTTATAACACCACCTTATTGTTATGCTCTTTTGCCAATGAAGATTTTAGGAAAACCTTGGGAATTCACAAGGGTATAAGCCCTGTTTATCTGTTAAATGTCTTTCACCTTGAACAATCTGTCTACCTTTAAATTACCATACCTTATTCCTTATTTAATATATTATAATTTTTCTTTCTTATTTAACCATTCTTTGAAAGGTTTGACAGGAATTACTATTTTTTTACCTATGTGTTTTATAGGAAATTGATCAGTATTAATTAGGGTATAACATTGATTAATACCAATACCTAACAATTCTTTTAATTCTTTTACTGTATATATTACCTTTTCATCTTCCATTATTCAACCTCCAATTTATGTTAACATCATTATTATACAATATTCATCATTGTGTGTCAATATATAATATATATATCAATATGCGAATAGTTGCATATATTTATTATTAATAAATTGATTAGTTGCATATTTCTATTTAATACCATCAAAAAAGGCATCGGATGACCGACACCTATTATTTATTAAAATTTATAACCACACATATCACAGGTTTTTGTATTTACATTACAAATAGCGTTACACGATTTACATCTTTTTATTGATTGTGTTGTTGATTCAATACTCTCTGATTTATCATCGCTATTCATTTTTTCATCAAAAGCATTATGTACACTGACTTCAGCTATTGCATTACCATCTTCTTTTTCTTCTTCTAAACGACCTATTAAATTACTTTTACTCAACATACTGTAAATCCCTTGTGTAGTTTGAATCAATTCACCAAATCCATATATCAACATTGCTCCAATAATACTTGAAAATGTATAAACAAAATACAATATTGCACTTTCAGAATTATCTAAGCTACCTAAGAAAGCAATAAAGCAAATTACTGCACTTATAACTCCAATACCTGAAAGCATTTTTAATTTTTCACCGATGTTATCAAACATTTTATTTTCCCCCATTTATAAATATTTTATTAAGTAATTATATTATAAGAACACAAAAATTCTGAATGTAACATTTCATTGAAGATCTTTATGCTCAACATTAATAAATTGCAAAAATCTTCTGCCATATCCTGTTACTCTTGATTCATATATTCCCTGTTCAGTCATTAATCCACTTATATTATCAATATTAAGAATATTATTTTTGTATAATTCCTTTACTACTATATTAACAAAATCTTTTTTCTCTCTCAAATCTGAATAGTAATGAAGCAAAGGCGTAATTGGAGCCCCCATATAAATATTAGGTTTTGTAATATTTGCTTCTATGAAGCGCAAATTAGGATTTTCAAAATAATGTATTATTTTCAAATGCCAGACTGTAAAACTATCAAGAATATTCAAAAACATTTCTTGTTCGCTTTCATCAATCGAGATATTTAATGCTGTATTAATAACCGCATTATGTAACGCTGTTAATTTTTCTTTTTGATGAGTCCTTATAGCCAATTGAGACGCTTTCATCATTGTAGATACAAATATTTCATTATGAACCAGTTCTTCAATTTTAAAGCTATTCATTCTTTTTTGTAATTCTTCTAAAGAATTAAATATACTTAATAACCATATATCTCTTCTTTTTTCTATTGGTGATGATAATACTAAATTAAATAATTCAGCAGCTCCACCTCCCACAAACGGAATAGCAGACATTAGAATTTTTGCTCCAGCATGTGTATAATCACCTATGCTACTCTTTAAATCTTTAATTATATCATTATCCATTATTTGATCTCCCCTTTTATTTCTATTAATATTATTATATGGGATATCAAGAAATATTTCAATAAAACTCAATATAATTCCTGGTGTACAACATAAAAGGCATCCCGTTTTAAGGACACCTATATATAACTTTTTATATTTGAGATAATATTTGTTGTTTCTTAGTAGTATATTCTTCCTCTGTGATAAATCCTTCATATTTCAAATCAATTAATTGACTAAGTTTATAATTTATATTGTTTGAAGAATTACTATTTACCGAACTACTAATTGTAGATTCTCTTGCAACGACTATGTTATATTCTTTATTTGGTATCAATTCTTCAAAGATGTCAAAAAATTCAATTGGATACTTTAGACTTTGTAAACTACCCTTTTCAAAATACTTTAATATAGTTACTCTCGTATCATGAGTCTCTGTTTCTGACTTAATTTCACTAATTATTTGACGGCTACCAATAACTGAACCCGTCCCTCCTGCAATAACTCCCCCAATTACTGCCCCTTTCATAGATGAGCCGCCACCTCCACCTCCAGAAATTCTGGTTTCATAATTAATATCTCCCTCTTTAACAAAATATTTAATATCATGCAAAGGAATACTGTGATATTTAATATTATTATTTCTAATCCTTTCATTTATAAAATCTAATCTGCTTTGACCACTGTAAGCATTTACATCCATTTCAAAATCACTGAAACATTTATCAAAAGTATCGACTATATAAAGTTTATCATTTGCAGTCCATAATTTTATCCGAAATTTTTCTTTACCATTAATAGAAAATTTTAACCCTGATAAAAGGGTTTCATATATAGTTTCTAATTCCACTTTATACTTTACACAAATTTCATCAACTTTCCTATAAATCTCTCTGTATATTTCTTTTTGTTTATTTGTAATATCGTTCCCTAAACTAATATATATCAAAGCAGCAATAGCACCTAATGCCGAAATTAACAGAGAAATTGCCCCAATATATTCATTCAAAGTTGCTCCTAAAAAACCTATTGCACCAAAAATAAAAAATACTAATAAAGCCCTTCTTAATTTAAGAGAATAAATATCTTCTTTAATTTTATACTGTTCAATAATCTCTTGATATATTTTACTTAATTTAATTTCTTCATCAGCACTGTGTATATCATCTTCTAGGGTTTTATAAATAATGTATCCACATTCATAACACATATTTACATCAATCATTTCATTTGTTAATTCAGACCCACATTCCGGACAATATAATAATGTCATCTGTTTTCTCCCCCCTTAAGTTCATAGGACAATTTTACCATTCGTCAATCGAGAAGTAAACTCATTTATTACCTATTCCGATTTTCTTTCTTATATTACTCGCCAGCTCCAATACCTATTTTTCAACATCTTAAGATTGAGTTGGTGTTCTACATCCTTTATTTAGTTATTAATAATTAATCTTTATTCATCTAAAATAGATAGCTACTCAATATAATCCAGCATTGATTTCATTACATCAAACAAGTTTCTTTTAATGTTGTTACTATAATCTAAATACATCTTCATAGTAAAGAAAGTTGTTAATGCCACGAACACTATAATTAAAATAAATAATATTGATTTTAGCTTTGATTCTTCCATGATTTTATTCAAACAGAACAATGCACCTGCAGCACCACCTAAGGTAACACATGTTTCTATAATACTTATTACTTCACCTGTAAAAACATCATATATAAAACCTCCAGAAATATAAATAGTATCATTAAGTGAATTTTGAATATTATCATACTTTTCATCATCAGTTTTGATTTGTTCATTCTTAATTTTACTCAAGAACTCCTTGCGATAATGATTCTGTATTAAAGGTGCTATCAATCCGAATAATAGAATTATTGCCAAACCCATGTAGAACAACAACGTATTTTTTTCATTTTTCATATTTTTATCTCCGCAAGTTAATTTTAACATAACAATACATTATATGTTAAAATATGGCAAGTTATTTCACAAAATAATTTAACAATTGGAATTTTCGAAAGTAACAATTCATGTATCTATAAGATCAATCAATTCTGGAAATAAATTAGTTAGATACTAATGTGTCACCATATATAATTGGCATATCAGTTAAATCTGATTGTGAAAGTGTAGCTTCTTATTTTCGGAAATTGTACATATTGATTTCCCGCTTTACCCCATTGTTAACTCCATAAATTTTCTCTAACCCATATACCGACTACTCAGTCTTCAAGTCAAATCAATATCAACTTCCATCTCAATATAACCCTACTTGTACAGCGTGCTAGAGAACTCCCAGAGCCATTTTTATTATGCATGTGACAACTTGTTAGGGTAGAGTATAAAAACCCGTTTTAAACAAGTTATAAATTAATACTATTTTATCTATATCTCATTTCTATTATGCCTTTTTCTACTTCACACATCAATTTAACCATCAAAACATTTAGTCTAAGTGATAGTTTATTTATGTCCCTATTTTTAATCTCAGCTGGAATATGTTCACTTAAAGTAATATATTCTATTTTACCTTCAATTTGATGTATCTCTCGTTTAATCTTTTCTTGATCTGTTGCTAAATCATTATAAATATTGTTCATTGAATCTTGTACATTTTGTAATTTTTCAATTGTTTTGTTCATGATAAATCCTCGCTTTCTGTTAGTGTCTTTTAAATGGATATTGGATTATTAATAGTTTTTTATATTAAAAAGATGCTCGATTAAAGCACCTTATAATTTCATTGTTATGACGTGGATAACATAGATACCACTTATTATATGTTTTGTTTAGACTTTGTAAATGTAAACATACCCCAAGATTTTTAAGCACTAAAATAAGAGCACACAATTCAATAATATGAATTATAATGCCCTTATTTTAAAGTTTAAATTATTAGATTTTGTCGGTAGGCTACAACTAAAAATTCTTAAAATTCATCTAAAAAATATCTAAAAAATATCTAAAATTTTATCAAAATAAAAACTTATATTTATCAACCATTACTATTCATTTTTCTTAATAATCGTTGATTTTACAGGGTTTTAAGGCTTTTAAAGTACATTAAATTCTTTTATAGTCGTTCAATATCCGAACCTGTTTTCAGACTCAAAATCTGACGAGTTCACGCTCGTGTGGGTTCGAGTCCCACCACCTGCATCGTAAATAAGAGGGTTTCAGGATTATTAATAATTCTGATGCTCTTATTTTTTTGTCTAAAAGTTTGCTCATGCTGGGGTAAACAAAAAGAGCATCCTATGTAGATGCTCTTCTTTAAAATACCTATTTGTTTATTGTTAAATTTTCTATTTGCTGCAAAAAATCAGTCATGTTGCATATAATTGTTGATCTCTTACTAATTCGCAAATTTAAATCCTTTAATTTTTTACCCAATGAATCAACAATTTCTGTTACTGAACCTACACCAGTAGCAGCGCCATTAATTTCACTACTAGTTCGGTCAATTCCAGTAATTATATGTCCGCTAAAATCTTTTACTTCGTTCGTACACGCTGTTACCTGCTTGAAATCTTTTTGAACATTTAAAGCATAATCAAAGTTTCCATTTATGGCTGTTTTGGTATTTTCAATTTCATGTTTTAATAAATTTATACTATCGTATAAGTTTATAATATTATCATCAATGCCGCGAACTAAATTCGTAGTTGATGCAGATAATTTTCTGATTTCATCTGCAACTACAGTAAATCCTCTTCCTGCTTCCCCTGCTCTAGCTGCTTCAATAGAAGCATTCAAAGCTAAAAGATTAGTATTTTTTGCTATGTCTGTAATACTGCTCGACATTTGTTTAATGTTGTTAAAATTATTCTCAAGTGTATAAAATGCTTCTGTAAATAAGTCAAGTTGCTCGCAAGTTCCGTTTAAATTATCCGCTAATGTACTAATCATGCTATCCGCTCGGTTAATTGCAATATCTGAACGATCCATAACTCCATTTATATTATTTACATATTTACCAAACTCATTAAAATTACTATCCAGATTATTAATCATTTCTTGAATCTTACCAACTTGCGAATAGGTATTCTCAATATCTTCAACTGATTTGGTTACTTTCGCTTCTTCATCCATGAATTCTTCAATTTTCTTTTCAATATGTAAAATACCATAGTTTATGTATTTGTTATTATTTGTTTCTTGTTTTACATCTTGTTCTATCAATATTTTATCATCTTGAACTGATTGATTCTTATTTTTAAATTTTATCCATTTCATTTTTTACACCCCTATTCAAATACTGCAATAACCATTGTCTGATTAAAATGTTGTTGATTTAGCTGCTCACCATAACCTGCAAATCCAATATAATTACCTAATGTATTCCCAACATCTTTTGCAAAACCGTCTAAATATCCATCTGTATCGAAAAGAATAGATCTTGCAAGACAATTTATCATAATTGCTAATGATGGATGTGGAGTTTCTTTTTTTATTTGTTTTAATGTTTCTTTGATAACACTTTTATAATCATCTGGTTTTAAAAGAACCATTTTTGAATTGTTGTATACTCTTGCATGATAAGCCATCCCGTTATCTTTTGTAACCATTTGATTTGCTGTAATATACATTTCATCACCTATTACTCTACCGAGTGGATAACTATCTAAATATTTAGGAAGATTCTCAACCGTAGTATTTAGAGCTTCTGCCGTTACTTTTGCAGCTGGTTTATTATCATATTCATATACAACACGATTTTTAACATCAACTTTTGTAGCTGTAAAATAATGATTGGTTGGCATATATATATTTTCTCTATAAAATCTAATTTTACCCCCTAAATTCTTTATCATAACAAATACACAGGCATTTTTATAAACCTTACCATTTAATGATATAATTGTTTTTTCTGCTTTACCGTAATCACCTGCTGTTCCTCCGAACAATGGAATATTCTTATTTTCAAGAACAGAATTAAACGTTGATAATACTAATTCTTCACAACCGATTAACCCTGAAGATATTTCAAAACATACTGTATTCGTAGTATTGTTAAATTTGTTGACTACATCAGATATTCTGTCAACATATTTAATTGGATAACGATCTACGTCTTCTAACACGTCGGCATAACATTCAATCCCATCTTCTATACCAATTACAAGCAAGGAATCTTTATAAGCACCGTCTTTGCAAAAGCCTGCATAAGTTGTTGCTCCCATGATTATACTATTACTAAACCTTTCCCCTAATAATAAAGTATAACTTTCAAATTGTTGTGTGTTTGAAAAAAACAAGATTAGTTTTGGGGATTTAAAACCTGATGTAGCTTCCGATATTGCTTCATAAAAATCAATTTTAGAACTTTTTCCTACTTTATAGTTCATTGTCATCGTGTACTCCTTTTATAATAACTTAAGAAACATTGTTATTTTATTAACATATTTTATTATATTGAAACTTGTAATAAATGTCAACTACCTCAGCTCTGACAATTTTCATATTCAATTCATTTGCATTTAAATAATTGAAGAATCCTTTTCTATCTAGAGTAACAATACTATGTCATCACAACCTCGCTCAAAAAAACTCCACAGTTATAGAATAATTTCTATAACTGTGGAGCTTTTGTATTATTTCATATTTCTGGTTATCTACTTTATTTTTTTTTAAAAATATTTTTTGTTGTCCCATAGATTCATTTTTCTTAATTCTAAGTACTCATAATATGCGCGTTCCACTATCTGCTTCTCATTCGCATACTTTAATAAGTGATAAGCTTCATGATATTTGTAAAAACCTGAGTCAACAAAATATTCTTCTCGCTGTGGTTTGGTATTATAGCTGTCCGTTGACATAAGAAACCAATGCACATTCTTTAAAATGCTCTGGTCATCAGCAATAAAGGTATATTGACTTTTTCCAACGTATTTAATTATGCTTGCTTTTGCGCCAGATTCCTCCAATACTTCCCTTAGAGCAGTATGTTTAAATTCTTCGCCTGCTTCAACTGTTCCTTTTGGTAGCATCCAACCGTCATATTTATTCTTGTAGCTTCTATATAACAATAAGATTTTACCCCTATATATCACCACACCACCGCAGCTAGTTGCTTCTTTCATTGCAATTCCTCCTGAGTCTTGGTGTGCTATTGAATATCTTATATTTATTATACAGTCAAGGATATGTTTTTTCAACTAAAAAATTGAGTTTCCATTTATTCTTCTTAAATACTTAAATTCAAGAAGAATAAACAGAAACTCTTTTAAATTATTTTTTATATTTATACGCTTCAAATATTTTCTTTGCAATTGGAACGGAATAGTCACTTGACGAACCTACATTCTCAACAAGTACACACACAGCAATTTCCGGTTTGTCGTAAGGAGCATATCCAACAAACCACGCATGTGCTGCCTCTCCATCCTTAAACTCCGCTGAGCCTGTTTTGCCTGCAACTTCAACATCAAGTTTGTTTAATTTTTTAGCTGTACCTTCGACTACTACGCCTCTTAACATCTTCCCAAGTGTCTCAGCCTCTTCTTGTGTTATGATTCTATCATATACTTTTGGATCAAAAGTCTTAACTGTTTCTCCATATGAATTAATTATTTTGTCAATTAAGTAAGGTTCCATCATTACCCCTTTATTTGCTATGGTAGCCATTATCATAAGATTATGCATTGGAGTAATCTCTGTTTTACCTTGCCCGATAGCCGCAAATGTTCAATTTGCATATTGGTTCCAATATCTGCAAATGAGGTATTACATGAATTTGCAAAGGCTTCTTCCAAGGTTTGAGTTCCATGCGCTCTGTTACCATAACAATTAATTCGATTATTATGAAATAAACCAGATCCCTCACATTTATATTGATACGAATTCCAATCAGTATTACTTCTTATAAAGGATAATGCTACCAGCGTCTTAAATGTAGAACCTGGAGGATAGAGCCCTTGTGTTGCTCGATTTATTAAGATAGCTGAGTCCGTTACTTCTACTGTATTGATATCATCCCATAATAAATCAATATCATTCGGATTAAAGTCTGGTTTCGAAACCATAGCAAGTATTTTACCTGTCGATACTTCAATCACTGCAACTGCGCCTTTATTATCACCGAGGGCATTATAGGCTACCTCCTGTAAATCAGCATCTAAGGTAGATACCACATTATTTGCAATTAACTTTTCATCTGAAATACTAGAAACTAATTTATCCCATATATTCTGATTTGATTTCAGTAACTCAAAATTGGCATAGGCTTCAAGTCCTGACTTCCCTTTTGATGAGTATCCAACAACATGTGAAAACATTGAATTATACGGATAAATTCTTTCATATTCACCATCTATGGTTAAAACAGATTCCGCTAATACATTACCATTCGCATCTAATATTTTACCTCGAACTCTAGTTTCTTCAAGCAAATCTTGCCTTGTATTATATGAATTCACTAGAATTGAACTGCTTTTAAACATCATAAAATAGGTAATATTAATTACCAATATTAAAAATATCGCACAAAATCCATATCTAACTGCCTTTAAATATTTAAAAGGCATCTCCTCTTTTGATCCATCGATACTAAAACTCTCTAAAAGCGAAAAAATAATTAAACTTGCAGCGATTGAACTTCCACCATAGCTGATAAATGGTAATGTCAATCCAGTATGAGGAATAAGTTTTGTAACTCCTCCTATAACTAAGAACACTTGAATTCCATATAAAGATGTTAATCCAATTGAAACTAACCTTTTAAATGGATCCATTTGCTTAACTGAGATTTTATAGCCGATATAAACTATATTAAGCGCAATTAATATTAAGGCTATCGCAAAAACTATCCCCAGTTCTTCCGCTATCGCCGAAAATACATAATCCGTTTGTGCAAATGGTATCTTATTTGGCATTCCTTTATTTAAGCCTAATCCAAACCAACCGCCTGAACCAATTGCAAATAGAGATTGTGTAATTTGATATCCTTTTCCTGCAATATCTTCCCAGGGATTTAACCAAGCGAAAACTCGAACTTGAACATGACTAAATAAAAAGTAAGCTGCTACTGATGCAAAAGAGGCGGCAGTAAATCCAAATAACACATAGTAAAAATTCTTTGTTGTTACAAAAATTACAATCATATACACAAAAAACAGTATTAAAGCTGTCCCAAGATCTTTTTGTATAATTAAGAACCCTATATAGAGACATGTAAGGATCCCCGTTGCAATTACGTTATTTAGTTCTCTATTTCTATATAATGATGCTGCTAAATAGAATACTAATATAACTTTTACTAATTCAGATAATTGCAAGCTATAATTCCCGACATAAATCCAATTCTTAGCTCCATAAATCTCTTCCCCATAAATACTAACAATACCCAAAAGAACAATTCCAATTAATGCATATAAATACTTTATTTTATATAGTTTTTTTAATCGAACCATAAAAACAGGGACAAATAAAGAAACTATGGAACAAAAAGCCGTGATTAAGAACTGTTTCTCTGAACTTTGTGGTGATAGTCTCTGAATCATCGTAAATCCTACCACTAACATAAACAAAACATTATTCAACAATAATTTATTCGCTTTGGGATAAATTTTATTATAGAAAATTATCATTAGCAATATTAATAAAAGTTGTTCCACGTATAAGGTAGCAAGATTTGAACTCGGTTGCTGAATAAATAGTATAAAAAATGTAAGTAAATGTGTAAGAATTATTAATACTTTTTGAGCTTTTATCTTTATTGCATATTTGTTCGATGTTGGTTCTCCATAGCACGCTAAATAACCTAAAATGCAGAAGGTCACTGCATAAAAGGCTAAAACATATGTCGAAAATTTTATAATAAGATTTAATGCCAAATTACCACCTACTCTACTCCACGTTTATAATGGCCCCTTGTAAAATCGTTAATTTTAAAATCTGATTGTAAATCATGAGTGATTCGTTCAGTAAACGCTTTTAATATCTTTCGAATCTCTTCATTTGTTTCCACAGAAAAATCTAATCTTAATCCTCTTGGATTTAGATCCTTAATATTGCTTACATATTCATAAAGATTAATCGGTTGGCAATTGTAAATTATATTGTAACAACCACTGCAAATATTGCGAACCATAAATCTTTTATTATATCTGTCTTCAAGATAAAGTAATTTTTCTTTCTTATCACAATAAGTTGAATTTTTGTTAACACATTGAGCACTTACCATAACTGGAGTATAACCATAAACTACCATATCAAACTTTTGAATATTTAAATTTATTAATTCATTTGCATTTAATTCATAACTAGTAGTAAAATGATCAATTCCTAGCTCTTCAAATTGAAGTTTAGCAGCATCATTTATTACATAAACACCAGGTTCAGTTGCAATCTCTTTCTTGAATTCTTTCAGAGCCTCTATCTGATCAATAATCTTTACCGAAAAACCAGTGAAATCTGCTTGTTTTAATATATCGTTAAGGCTATTTAGTAATTCTTGTTGTTCAAGTCTAAATACTGGTGGCATAGTGATAAACAATTGTTTATTAGCCTCTTTACAAGAATTTGTGATTTTTTCAAGGTTGCTGCTATTTATCTTATCCAAAGGGAAATTCACTTGTGTTACTTCTGCAAATTTGAGTACCGTGGATAATTGATTTTCTTCCATGACAGAGACTACTATATTAGGGGTTGACACTGCGGAGTAATTACTTTTTTTATTGAATTCTATTTTATCTTGTGAAGGATTCCTTAAATAAGTTGATATTATTTTGAGTTCTAACTCAGTTAATGCCAATCTCCTTACTTCATTTAACTCTTGTATCGAAATAAATACATCGCCATATACCTTTACCTCTAAGTTTTCAAATTCAAATGAAGTTGCACCCGTTTTACTAATCTGTTCTCTCATCTTATCTTCGGTCATTGGTCTAGATTGAGCAATTTGTGCCATTCCATATTGTACCGTAACACTATGACCCATCGCTTCTACCGTTAATTTGATTGGTTTTTCTACATGAACCTCAATATATCCATACACTTTTATTTTAGAATTATTTTTTAAATAAATTTGCTCTAATGAATTTAATAATTTTTCATTTTTTGTACGATAAACAGGAGCCCCGTCAACAAGAGTTACCCCTTTTCTGGTAACAATATCAATGGTTTGTCCTGAAGATTTTTCCTCTTTTGTAGTTATTTCTACTCTTTCTTTTGTGTTCCATACTTCTAATACATCTGCCTTATTTATTGGTTCATCTAATTTAATAACTGGTTTACTTCCTTTTGCAACGATTTTACCAATCTTAGTGCCCCAGTGATTTGGCCTAATAGTAGCCATCGTTTCTTTACCATTTCTTGTTTTGAAATATCCTGTGGTGAATCCACCTCTATTGTACAGATCTTTAAGTATTGTTAAATCTTCATTCTCTACTTTGTAATTCTTTTTACCTTCTAGCAGATATTTATCGATATACTTTCTATAGATACTTACAACTCCTGCAACATATTCAGCACGTTTCATTCTACCTTCAATCTTAAAGGAATTAATACCAGCTTCCACCATTTCCGGAATTATTTCTAACGTACAGATATCTTTTGGGCTAAGCATGTATAGCTCATCTTCTTTATTTACTTTCTTATTATTATTAATTACATTGAAAGGTAAACGGCAAGGCTGTGCACATCTTCCCCTGTTTCCACTTCGTCCACCAATCATACTACTGAGCAGACATTGGCCAGAATAACAATAGCATAGAGCCCCATGTACAAAACATTCTATTTCAATATTATTTTCATTTCTTATTTTACTTATCTCTTCTATACTTAATTCTCTACTTAATACGACTCTTTCAGCCCCTAAATCTTCTAATAATTTAGCTCCGTCAGAAGATTGAACTGTCATTTGTGTGCTTGCATGTAATGGTAAATCCGGAAAGTTTGTTTTAATATATTTAAACACTCCCATATCTTGTACTATTACAGCATCAAGCCCATTCTCATATAGAGGTAATAAATACTCGTATAACATAGGAATTTCTTTTTGCTTTAAAAGTGTGTTAACCGTTAAATATAATTTTTTATCTCTTAAATGACAAAATTTAATTGCCTCAATCAATTCTTCCGTATCAAAATTATTTGCGGAAGCTCTAGCGCTAAATAACTTTCCACCAACATATATCGCATCTGCTCCAGCATTTACTGCCGCTCTTAATGCATCAAAGGAACCTGCTGGTGCTAATAATTCTATTTTTTTCATCAATTCCACCTACCTATTTCAAAAGGCTGTCCTAGGACAGCCTTAATATTATTTATCAAATGTGTTTATGTATTCGTTAAGTTCACTATCTTTTTCTTCAATAATCTTTTCTAAAACAGCAATTTTCTTTTCTAAATCAATTATTTCACTTGCATTTGTATCTTTTCTAATTTGTGAATCTACTAAATCATGCTTCAAATTATATAACTGTTTGTCTTTATCATCTATCTCAAGCTGTACATTTTGCATTTCGCTCTTTAATTTTAATAAATCATCTGCAACATTTAATGCAAGAAGTATACCAACCATATCTCTACTTAATTTGCCATATCCATCTTGAGCTGTTAGCTCATTCATTTTGCTATTTATATACATTGCAACCTTTTGCATGTACTCTTCACTTTCATAGCCGCTTAATGTAATAACCTTGCCACCAATTAATACTTGTGTTTCTTTTTTAAACGACATACTTATTCACCCCTAATAATATAATAATATATTGTCTTGATATCTATATTATAACTAAAACAAATACAATTACAAGCTATTTCTATTATGTTATACTACATTTCAAAAAAATTAAGTATCAAAGCGGAAATTCGTAAATCCGCTTCGCTACTTATGGTTAAATTATTACTAATCTAATATATAAACTACATTATCATTTTTTCTATCAAATTTTTTTATAATATCTGCATTCCAAACAATTGTTGTAGCTTTCTTATCATTAATATGTATTAATTCATCAGGTTTCGAGTATTCTATGTCATTATTTCTTCTTAATTCTAAAAGAGACATCTTTACTAATTTGTATAAATCATCTTCATCCCCAAATAAATAGAACTTATTTACTCCTTTATTCATGAGCGCTTCAAGTTTATCCCTTACTATTTTCTTGAAATTAGAAATAACATCGTAAGCTTCAATAACTTCTTCATACATAAGCTCCGCTTTTTTAAATCTTCCACTTTCTGTAATTAAGTAATTTACAGCTCTTGAATCAAGTTGAACTAAATCTACATAACCTTCCGTGATTAATTTTTGCACCAATGCATTTGCTGTTCCAAGAGAAACATATAACTTTTTTGCAAATTCACGTTGTGATGTCTTTTCATTATTTTCTACTATTCTTAGTATTTCTAACTCTTTGTTCATTTTAACCCTCCCAAAGTTCACTATATGAACATAAATATAGTTTAGGGGATTTATATAATAATGTCAAGGGAAAAATCCATTAAAAGGTCACTATTTGTCGACATTAAAATGTTTGTAGGCGGATGGTGTAACAACCCTTCCACGTGGAGTTCTTGCTATTAATCCTAGTTGGATTAAATAAGGTTCATATACCTCTTCGATCGTACTTGATTCTTCACCAATTGCAGCAGCTATTGTATCAAGGCCTACCGGTCCTCCATCAAATTTTTCAATCATAGTTTGTAGAAGTCTTCTATCTATTTTATCGAGACCTAATTTATCAATTTCTAAAAGATCAAGTGAAATATTTGCTATTTCTTCCGTAATATGTCCATCATATCTTACCTGAGCATAATCTCTAACTCTTTTCAAAATTCGATTCGCTACTCTAGGGGTTCCTCTTGATCGTCTTGCTATTTCAACTGCACCTTGTTCATCAATCTTAACTCCAAGTACATTTGATGAACGCATAACTATTTGCTTTAATTCATTGGGAGTATAATATTCTAGACGGTGTACCACTCCAAATCTATCTCTAAGTGGTGCTGTAAGTAAACTAATTCTAGTTGTCGCACCTATTAAAGTAAACTTAGGCAAATCAAGACGAATTGATCTGGCAGCCGGTCCTTTCCCTATAATGATATCAATAACATAATCCTCCATCGCTGAATAAAGGACTTCTTCCACTTGTCTATTTAACCGATGAATTTCATCAATAAATAGCAAGTCACCTGGTTGTAATCCATTTAAAATGGCCGCAATATCTCCCGGCTTCTCAATTGCTGGACCAGCAGTAATTTTAAGATTAACATCCATCTCGTTTGCGATAATACCTGCAAGAGTTGTTTTACCAAGTCCAGGAGGTCCATATAATAAGACATGATCTAATTGTTCATTTCTTTGCTTCGAAGCTTCTATAAATACCTTAAGATTATCCTTTGCTTTTTCCTGACCAATATATTCTGAGAGATGCTTCGGCCTTAGATTCGTTTCATTTTTCAAATCTTCATCAATTAAATCTGTTGATATTATTCTTTTCTCCATAACATTTCACCGCCAGACTATATAAGTTTTTTAAGTGCTGCTTTAATAAGGTCTTCTACACGCATATCCCCATCTATATTAACCGCTCTAACCGCTTTGGTTGCTTCCGTACTAGTATACCCTAAAGCAACTAAGGCTTGTACAGCTTCACCAACACAATCGTTGCTAATTGACGCAACATTCCCAATATCTTTATTATTTGAAGTAAACATATCCTCTATTTTCATTTTATCTTTCAATTCAATTATTAGTTTTTGAGCTGTCTTAGAGCCTACTCCCGGTGCCTTTGAAATGGTCTTTGAATCATCTGCAAGTATCGCGTATTTGAGTTCATCTGTTGTCAGCACTGATAAGATGGCACATGCTCCTTTGGGACCAATCCCACTTACAGTAATGAGTAACTTAAATACTTCAAGGTCATCTCGTGTTAAAAATCCATATAAATTAACCGCGTCCTCACGAACATACATATATGTATGAATCTTTACCTCTTGTCCAATTCGAGGAATATCAACTATAACAGATTGAGGTACCGTAATCTCGTAACCAATTTGTCCTGCTTCTACAACGATATAATCATTTCCAATGTGTATTAACTCACCCTTAACAAAAGCTAGCATAAAACCCCTCCGATAGAACATTTGTTCTAATTATACTATATATATGAATACTTGTCAAAGATTTTATCCTAATGTTTGGTTAACATTATCTAATTGGTAACTGTTATTTAATTAATTTTTATAGTCTTTCGCGCCTATATTTGATAAAATATATATCATGTCAACAAACATACACACCATACAATCATTCTACGAGGTGATACAATGATAGAAGTAAATAAAGTTTTAGAAATCAAGTCTGAAATAAATAACGTTCTTAAGTACTTACCTTATAATATTTCAGATGCTCTTATATTTGATATAGAAACTACAGGCTTCTCCGCCCACAGCAGCCAATTATACCTTATTGGCGTAACTTATTACAAGGATGATTCCTGGAGGCTAATTCAATGGCTAGCCGAGACCAGATCCGATGAATTAATCATAATAGAGAAATTCTTCGAATTTACAAAGGAGTTTCATCATATAGTACATTTTAATGGAGATAATTTTGATGTGCCCTATATTCAGAAAAAATGCACAATTCATGACTTGAATTATTCATTCGACGGACTTGATAGTATTGATTTATATAAATATTTCAAGAATTTTAAGAATTTTTTACCCTTAGAGAAGTTTAGTTTAAAAGCAATTGAGAAACACCTCGGTATTACTAGACGTGACCTTTACTCTGGTGGAGAATTAATACAAAATTACTTTAATTTTACATCTACTGGAAACAAAGAAGATTTTGATAAATTAATTCTACATAACGAAGATGACTTGATCGGAACAGTAAAACTTCTTCCAACATCTTTATTAGGTAAAATATTATCGAAAGATAAACTTGAAGTAACTTCTGTCGTTATTAACGAGGATTTCATAAACATTAAATTAAACACTTATCTTCCTCTTCCATGTAGTATACATTTCAATGATTTATTGATAAATTTAATAGGTTATAGTAATTCTACAGAAATAGATATCAAAATAAAGGTATTTAAAGGCGTTTTAAAACACTTTTTTGATAATTACAAGGAATACTATTACCTTCCATTAGAAGATCAAGCAATTCACAAATCAGTGGCTCAATTCGTTGATAGCCAACATAAGAAAAAGGCGAATAAAAATAATTGCTACATTAAATTAAATTCTACCTTTTTACCGCAAAGAACAAATTTAATTGCTCCATACTTCTATAAAGAAATTAACGATAAAATATCCTACTTCGAACCGATAGAAGGTTTTTATTACAACAAACTAGAAATACTAAAATATTTATGTGATCTTTTAAATATAAAATTATGATAAAATGAACGGCTTAACTAATTTAATAACAAAAAAGGTGTCTTAGGATTAATCCAAGACACCTTTAATTATTTACTTTATTCTTTAATATAGAAAAATGATTTTAAAAGCTTAAGATTATACTGTTGTGGTTGCATTATTTGCTCTGTGCTTCCTAAAAATAAGATTCCCTCTTTTTTTAATGATTTATGAAACTTTGAGAAAATATCATTCTTAGCTTCATCTGTAAAATATATTAATACATTTCTACAAACAAGCAAATCACACTCTTTTATGTATTCGTCTTTCAGAAGATTATGTTGTTTAAACTCAACACATTTTTTAATATCATCTGAAATCTGATAAGCGGTAGAAGATATTTGTTTAAAATATTTTTTCTTAAACTCTTCCGGAAGTCCTTCAAGACTTTTTGGATTATACATACCCATTCTAGCTTTATCTAATACTTCTTTATCTATATCTGTTGCTATAACTTTAATTTGATTTAATGGTAAAAATTTGCTAAGAAGCATTACTAAAGAATATGGCTCATCACCTGTTGAACAAGCTGCACTCCATATTTTTAGTTTATTTCCAAATCTACCAAATAACTGTGGTAAAATGTCATTCTCTAGCAATCTCCATTGTTCTGGATTTCTATAGAATTCAGAAACATTAATCGTCAAGTAATTAACGAATTCATCAAATAAGGCTTTGTCTTTTTTCAAGGCGTGGACATAAGGCTCGTAATCACTAATATCAGATTTCTTAATAAGTGATTCGATCCTCCGTCTCATTTGCCTTTCCTTATAAGCATTTAAGTCGATTGACGTTAGTTGGAGTATTTGGGTTTTAAAGCCTTCATAATCTTCAAACATAACAGCCCTCTTTTCGTATATAAAACTATTCAGTTACAGTTTCTTCTTCTGTTGCTTCTTCCGTTACTTCTTCTAAAGCTTTAACACTTAAGCTGATCTTTTTGTCATCAAGATTAAAATCAACAATCTTAGCTGTTACTTCTTGGCCAACTTTTAAAACGTCTGATGGTTTTTCAACATGTTCTTTTGAAATTTGTGAAACGTGAAGTAATGCATCAACGCCTTTTTCGATTTCAATAAACGCACCAAAATCAGTCATTCTAGCAACTCTTCCTGTTACAACTGTACCAATTGCAAATTTCTCAGTAGCTGTTGTCCAAGGATTGTTTTCTGGTAATTTCATACTAAGTGCAATTTTATTACCATTAGCTGAAATATCTTTGATAAGAACTTTAACAGCTTCTCCAACTTTGAATAATTTTCTTGGGTTTTCAACTCTTCCCCATGACATTTCTGAAATGTGAAGTAAACCATCTGCTCCATCTAAATCAATAAATGCTCCAAAATCAGTTACGTTCTTAACGATACCGTCAACAACCATACCAACTTTAATTTTGCTAAACAATTCTTGTTGTTTTTTAGCTCTTTCAGCACTTAGAAGTATTTTTCTATCGCCAATAATTCTTCTTCTTTTTGGATTAAATTCAGTAATAATGAATTCAATTTCTTTACCAGCATATTGAGATAGATCTTTTTCATATGAATCGGATACTAAACTAGCTGGAATAAATACTCTAGCTTCTTCAACTACAACTGATAAACCACCATCAAGTACTTGTGCTACATTTGCTTTTAATACAGTTTTGTTATTAAATGCATCTTCTAATTTCTTATTTCCTTGTTCAGCTGCTAATCTTTTATAAGTTAACAACACTTGGCCTTCACCATCATTAACTTTGATTACCTTTACTTGTAACTCATCGCCAATATTTACTAAAGTAGTAAGGTCAACATGTGGCATATTTGTAAATTCACTCTTAGAAATGATACCATCAGCTTTATAACCAATGTTTAAGATTATTTCATCATCCTTTACATCAATTACTGTCCCTGTTACTATCTTTCCGTTATGGATTGATACGTCGTACTTTCCTTCGTTAAATAATTGTTCAAAACTCATCTCTGACATAGTCTTTGAACCTCCTCAATAATTTTGTTTGGGGTCGATGCCCCTGCGGTAATACCTACCTTACCAAAAGAACGTAACGTTTCTTCATCCAAATCAACGAGTGTCTGTATATAGTAAGTATTTGCACATTCTTCTTTACATATTTCATAAAGCTTTTGTGTATTAGAACTTTGTTCGCTACCTATGACTATCATTGCATCAACATTCTTAGCAATTTCAGCCGCTTCAAATTGTCGTTTTTCAGTAGCGTCGCATATAGTGTTAAAAACATATATATCATACTCTTTTTTTCTAAGAATTTCAACTAAATCTTTAAATTTATTGTAGTTAAATGTCGTTTGGGATACTATACATACTTTTTCGTTTTGATCAAACTCCAAAGCCAAAGCCTCTTCAAATTCTTTTATTACTATAGGTTGTGTACTTGACCAACCCATTATTCCGACAACTTCTGGATGTTTATAATCTCCAATTATGACAATTTTTTCACCTTTATTGCTGTGTTCTTCAACTAATTTATGAATTCTTTTTACATATGGACATGTAGCATCAATAATTTCGAATCCACTTTCTTTTATTTTATCATAAATAACTTTTTCAACTCCATGAGAACGCATAATAACTGTTCCCTTTGGAACTTTTTGTAACTCTTCGATGCTATTAATTACTTTAATCCCATGTGCAGCTAAATCATCTACTACTTGATTATTATGAATGATTGGGCCAAATGTATAAACATTTTCATTTTTTGTCTGGTCATATGCTTTTGTTATAGCTCTATCTACACCAAAGCAAAATCCAGCTGTTTGAGCCATTATTACTTCCATTGTTATTTGCATTCCTTTCTAAAAGTTATAGTAGAATCTAATATTAGTAATTATTTCACTAAATCAAACTTATTAATTACATAATCTTTAACATCTTCAATATTCATGAAAGAACTATCTACAACGACAGCATCTTCCGCTTTTTTTAATGGAGCAAAATCACGATTCATATCTCTAAAATCGCGTTCTTCTATTTCTTTTTTAATGTTTTCTAAATTAGCTGAAACACCAATATTTACATACTCGTTATATCTTCTTTTTGCTCTTTCTTCAACACTTGCTGTCAAATATATTTTCAAAGTAGCCTCTGGTAATACATATGTACCTATATCTCTACCATCCATTACTACGTTTACTTTCTCAGCTAAACATCGTTGAATATCAACAAGTTTTAATCGAACATCAGGGTAAACTGAACTAATTGAAGCCATTTTACTTACTTCATTTGTTCGAATTAACTCACTTATATTTTCTCCATTTAAGATAACTTGTTGTACACCTTTCACATATTCAATCTCAATATTGACTTTTTTAACTGCCTCTGATATTTTTTTCTCATCATCAGACGGAATGTTATTTCTAATTAAAAACAAAGCGATTGCTCGATACATTGCGCCTGTATCAATATAGATAAACCCTAATTCTTTTGCTATATTTTTTGCTATCGTACTCTTCCCCGCACCAGCAGGACCATCTATTGCTATGCTATACATATTAAATCCTCCAGTAAAATTATATATAAAGATATTACTAAGTTAACACATATTATTTTTATATTCTTTTTTTACTTCACTATTAATAGTACAAGTAATTTTATTCTATACAAGCAGTAAATATTACCACTATTAATCAGCAATAATATTTATGAATCAGCTATTATATTTGTTAATCAACAAATATATTTGTTACTCAGCTATTATATTGTTAATCAACTATTAAATTTATTAATCAGCTATACTATTTGCTGCTGAATAAGCACTTGACCAAGCTAATTGTAGATTAAACCCTCCAGTAAGTGCATCAATATCTAAGACTTCCCCTGCAAAATATACATTCTTAACTAATTTAGACTCCATAGTTGACGGATTAATATCTTTCACATTAATCCCACCACAAGTGATTACAGCTTCATTATAATCTCTTAAGTTAATTATACTACATTTTAGATTTTTAAGGGTATCCAATAAAATAGCTCGTTCATTTTTTGTAATCTCAGTAACTTTCTTTTCAGGAGAAATTCCTGTTATTTTGATTATTACTGGAATTAACTTCTGTGGTAATAATTCATCTAATGAATTTTTGAATTGTTTATTTTTATACATTTCAAAATCTCTCAATATTCTCTTATCCAGCTGTTCATTATCTAATGCTGGTTTTAAGTCAATTGAAAGTGTTAAGTTCTTATTCTTTAAATACGGAATTACCGCTCTACTTGCACTTAGAATTACTGGTCCACTCACTCCATAATGAGTAAATAGAAGTTCTCCAAAATCATAATATATTTCTTTTCCTTCTTGCTCTACTCGAATAGAAATATTTCTAAGAGAAAGACCTTGCAATTCCTTAGTCCATTCTTCTTTAATGTTAAATGGAACTAACGAAGGATAAGTATCCGTTATTTTATGACCCATCTCTTTTGCAAAACGGTATCCATCGCCGGTAGAACCTGTCAATTTATATGAAACACCACCTGTAGCAATAATTACATGATCTGCAAGTAGTTCTTTCCCATCTCTTAATCTTACTGACTTAAAGCAACCATTTTCAGAAATAACATCTCGAACTTCAGAATTAAGCTTAATTCTTACTCCTAAACGTCTTAACTCACTTTCAAGTACCATTAGTACATCTGATGATTTATCTGATTCAGGGAAAACTCTATCTCCCCTTTCAATCTTTGTTTTAAGTCCTATTTGCTCAAAAAAATCTATCGCATCAAAATTATTAAATCCATATAATGAACTATACATAAATTTTGCGTTTGTCTTTATATTATTAAATAAAGTTTCCATATCACATGCATTGGTTAAATTACATCTTCCTTTACCTGTAATATATAATTTTTTTCCTAGTTTTTCATTCTTCTCTAGCAAAGTTACTGAATGTCCATTTCTAGCTACTATTATTCCAGCAAACATCCCAGCGGCTCCGCCACCTATAATTATTATTCTACTCATTTTATTCTATTCTCCGTGTCAATTCAGTCATCTTATTTTACAAAAGTTTTGAAGCTGAGTTAACATTATAATTACCGTTTATTTCATCTTCATTCTCATATACCTGATATTCTTCCCAAATCTTTTCAAGTTTTTGTAATGTTTCTACTATTTCGGCTTGTTTTTTCATGGATAATGCAACGATAAGTGCGTTAATTACGCTTAACGGTGCTACAAGCGAATCAACAAGACTTGCCATGTCACTTCGTGCAATTAATGTGAAATCGGCATATTGTGCTGTTGGTGATAAAATACTATCTGTAATAGTAATGATCTTGCTTCCTCTACTTTGAGCAAATTCCATTGCTTTTACTGCTCTCTTTGAATATCTTGGAAAACTAATCCCAATCATAACATCATCTGGACCAATTCTATGAATCTGTTCAAACATTTCGCTAACACTATTTGTGTGAATTAATTTTACATTATCAAAAATCAAATTGAAATAAAATCCTAAGAAACTTGCAAGAGCAGCACAACTTCTTACTCCAATTATGTATATTTTCTTAGCTTTCAAAATCATATCTACAGATTCATCAAAAATAGTCGGATCCATTTCTTCAAGTGTAGTCTTAATCTTGTCCGCATCAGATTGCAATACGCTTTTCAAAACATGTTGTTTACTCATTCTATCTGATGTTACTTCCATACGTTGTACAGAATTCAACTTTGTCTTTACTAATTCTTCTAGTGCTCTTTGCAATCTTGGGTATCCATCATAACCTAATTCAATTGCAAATCTAACAACAGTCGACTCACTTACGCCAACTACTACTCCTAATTTTGCAGCTGTAAGAAATACTGCTTTATCGTAATTATTAGTAATAAAATTAGCTAATAGTTTCTGTCCTTTACTAAAATCCTTATATTTCTCATTAATTCTTTTCATTAAATCATTTTGTTTATACATTCTATCACCCCTAAATTATGTTACGAATCGCTCGATAATTTTCAACCTATTATAACACAAATGAAATTTTAAGTAAACAATATTTCATTTTCGCGTTTTTAATGGATAAGTCAAAGTATAGTACAAAAATTTTTCTACTACAAAAGCATTGCATCTTTTCATTAAAAATCGGAGTAATATATTACTATATTACTCCGTAAGATTTATGCTGGGTAAACTTTATTATTTGTATCAGCCACTGCTGGATCAACCTTCGTTAATTGAGCTTGACGATATTTAAAGAAATCTTCAGATACTTGTGGGAAAAGTGCATACGATAAAACATCTTCATCTTGTATCTTGTATTGTTTCATTTTTTCTTCAAGAGATGCAAGTTCTGGTTTTAACAAATCTGCCGGTCTGCAAGTAATAGGAGTTTCATCTCCAATTATCTTCTTTGTTATTTCTTCAGATATCGGAACTGCAGTTCTACCATATTCTCCTCTTACAACAGCTTTCGATTCTTTCGTTATCATTTTGTAACGTTCTCCACCTAATACATTAAGTACAGCTTGTGTACCAACGATTTGGCTTGAAGGAGTTACAAGTGGTGGTTGTCCAAAGTCATTTCTAACTCTAGGAATTTCTTGTAACACATCATAGAATCTATCTTCCGCTTTTTGCTCTTTTAATTGAGACACAAGGTTCGATAACATTCCACCAGGTACTTGATAAAGCAAAGTCTTTATATCAACACCAAGAATCTTAGGATCTAATAGTCCAGTTTCAAGAGCTTTATCTCTCATCGGTCTAAAGTAATCAGCTATTTCAGCTAATAAATTTTGATCAAATCCAGTATCATATGGTGTATTTCTGAAAGTTTCAACCATAACTTCTGTTGCTGGTTGACCTGTTCCTAAAGCAAATGGAGAAATTGCTGTATCGATAATATCAACACCAGCTTCTACCGCCTTTAAATAAGTCATTGAAGCAACACCACTTGTATAGTGAGTATGAAGTGAAATTGGAATCTTGATTGCTGATTTTAAAGCACCTATTAATTTAGAGGCCTCATATGGTAATAATAAACCTGCCATATCTTTGATACAAATAGAATTTGCACCCATAGACTCTACTTGTTTTGCATAATTCATATAATATTCATCCGTATAAATATCACCTAATGTATATGAAATAGCTATTTGAGCGTGTCCACCTTCTTTAACAATTGCATTTACAGAACTTTCTAGGTTTCTAAGATCATTTAGTGCGTCAAATACACGAATAATATCAATACCATTTGCGATTGATTTTTGAACGAAATATTCAACAACATCATCCGCATAATGTCTATATCCTAAAAGATTTTGTCCTCTAAGCAACATTTGTAGTTTGGTATTCTTAAATCCAGCTCTCAATTTTCTTAGTCTTTCCCAAGGATCCTCCTTTAAGAATCTAAGACAAGCATCAAAGGTAGCTCCTCCCCAACATTCTACTGAGTGGTAACCAACTTGATCAAGTTTTGGAACGATTGGCAACATTTCATCTGTTGACATTCTTGTTGCTATAAGTGACTGTGGAGCGTCACGAAGTATAGTATCAGTAATTAATACTGGTTTTTTTATTTGTTCTGCCATTATAATATATCCTCCTTTCTTAATTTTTAAAATAATGCTAAGAATACCCCTGCAGCAACAGCCGAGCCAATAACACCCGCAACATTAGGTCCCATTGCATGCATTAATAAGAAGTTTGTAGGGTCTTCTTCTTTTCCAACCTTTTGTGCAATACGAGCAGACATAGGAACCGCAGATACTCCTGCCGCACCAATAAGTGGATTAATCTTACCACCTGATAATTTACACATTAATTTTCCAAGTAATACTCCCGAAGCTGTTCCAATACAGAATGCTATTAGCCCTAAAGCTAATATCTTTAATGTATCGATTTTTAAGAATGCTTCTGCAGTTGTAGTTGCACCAACTGTAACTCCTAGAAAAATAACAATTATATACATTAATGAATTTGCTGCTGTTTCAGTAAGTTTATTTACAACTCCAGATTCTTTAAATAAGTTACCTAACATAAGCATACCGATAAGTGGTGCTGTTGAAGGTAGTAATATTACAACAAAAATAGTAACTATAATAGGAAAAAGAATCTTTTCTAATTTAGAAACACTTCTTAGTTGTTCCATCTTAACGGCTCTTTCCTTCTTAGTTGTAAGTGCCCTCATAATTGGTGGTTGTATAACCGGTACTAATGCCATATACGAGTATGCCGCTACCGCAATTGGCCCCATTAAATCTTTCGCAAGTCTTGTTGCAGTATATATAGCTGTTGGACCATCCGCTCCTCCAATTATTCCGATTGAAGCTGCTTCTGGAAATGTAAAGCCTAATAACAAGGCTCCAACAAATGCAAAGAAAATACCAAATTGTGCAGCTGCTCCTAACAAGAAACTCTTAGGATTTGCAATCAACGGTCCAAAGTCCGTCATCGCACCAACACCCATAAAGATAAGTGGTGGAAAAATACCAAGTTCATCACCTTGATATAAATAATACAATAATCCACCCGGCTCATGAATCCCATTAACAATACTTGGCTTAGCCATTATGTCCGGGAATAGATTTACTAATAACATACCAAAAGCTATTGGCAATAAAAGCAATGGTTCGTATTCTTTTTTAATTGCAAGGTATAAGAAAATCAATGCAACTAGCACCATCAAAAAATGTTCAGGCTTTAATGTTGTAAATCCCGACATTTCCCAAAGGCCTTGTAACGCATCTATAACTTTATCCATTAAAAGTGACCTCCCTATTATTATAGTTTAGGGAATTTAATATAAATTCCTATTAGTTTAATGTAACAATAATATCGCCTGATTCAACTGCTTGTCCTTGTGTTACATTAACACTTGCGATTGTCCCAGCACTTGTTGCTACTACTTCATTTTCCATTTTCATTGCTTCTAATACTGCTATGATTTCACCCTTTTCTACCTTTTGTCCAACTGTAACTTTAACAGATACAATTTTACCTGGCATTGGTGAAGTCACATTAACTTTACCCGCTCCGCTTGATGATGGTGTTGGGGCTGCTTTCACAACTGGAGCTACTGTTTTAAATGGTGCAGCAACTGTATTTGTACTTTGTCCACCCGCAACTTCATCTACTTGTACATCATATCTATTACCATTTACTGTAACAATAAAATTTTTCATAACAAGTTCCTCCTAAATAATTTATGTTTTGTTTGCTATGCTCTAACTTTTCTAATTGATCTAACCTGTAAATTATCTGTTGATGTGTTTAAAGATGATGCAATAGCAGCCGCAATAACCGCAACTAATTCTAAATCATCGATACATTCTTCAACTTCAAACTTTTCCTGAATAACTGGTTGAATCCCAATTTTATCATTTTCTTTTAATGCTTTTTTGTTAGATACCGATGTTTCAAATATACGAATAAATTTAAAACACCAGATTAAAAATGCTATAGCAATAAGTACAGCGAATGTAATTCCCATTCCAATTAATGTGTATAAAAGACCATCTACAAGTATTTCACCTGTAGTCATTTTACTTACATCTACTACTTCTTTAACTTCAACTGCATTTGCTGCAAAATTAATTATACTTTTCACTATTATTTGACTCATTTAATTCACCTCTTATTAAACAGTTCCGTGTTTCTTATTTGGCCTGTCCTCTCTTTTTGTGAATAGCATCTCAAACGCTGCTATGATACGTTTTCTTGATGCTGCTGGTTCAATTATATCATCAATATAACCCCTAGATGCTGCAGCAAATGGGCTAGCTTGATTATTTTCATATTCTGAAGTCTTTGTTGCGATAACTTTATCTGCATTCGTAGATTCTTTTATTTCATCAGCATACATAATTCTTACTGCCGCTTCCGAATCCATCATTCCAATAGAAGCAGTTGGCCATGCATATACAAAATCTGCTCCAATATGTTTACTATTCATCGAAACATATGCAGTTCCGTATGCCTTACCTATAATAAGGTTAACTTTTGGAATCGTAGCATTTGCAAATGAATATAGTAATTTAGATGCTGCCTTTGCCACAGTCTCTTCTTCAAGTACCGTTGTTTCAAATCCAACTACGTTAGTAATCGTTAATAATGAAATGTTAAACGCATTACAAAATCCAACAAATTTAGCTGCTTTGATACAAGCTTTTGTTGTAAGTCGTTCTTTTTGATTTGCTACTACGCCAACCGTTACTCCATTTAATTTAACAAATGCAGTTACAATTTCTTTTCCATAGTTTTCTTTTAGTTCATAGAAGCTATTATTATCTGCTATTTCAGCTATAACTGCTAATACATCTGAATCGGAGATATTCATATCATTTAAATTGAGTGAAACTCTATTTAAATCATCCTGACATTCTTCATATGATGAGTCATCGTCATTACAAGCTGGTAATAAGAGTACTAGTTCTTTAATCTTAGAAAGCACTTCTTCATCCGTTTCACTAACTACATCAACCATACCTGATTTTTCGCTATGGAATTTTGCAGATGCTACCGTTTCAAAAGATGCTGATTTAGAATCAAGTGCATTTGGACTATTTACAAATAGTTTAGCGTTCTTTGCAGTCATAAATGTAAAATCGGATAAAGCTGGTATAAATGTTGTTCCACCACCACATACCCCAAATAATGCTGTTATTTGCGGGATTACGCCTGATGCAAGAGTTTGTTTTAAGAATATTTCTCCAAAAGCGTTTAAAGCATCTGTTGATTCTTGTAGTCTTAATCCTGCTGAGTCAATTAATGCAATAACTGGTGCACCCATTTTCATTGCCATATTATAAATATTGCAAATCTTTTTGGCATGCATTTCACCGATTGCACCCTTTAAAACTGATGAATCTTGGCTATATACATATACCAAGCTACCATCAATTATACCGTAACCAGTTACAACACCATCTGAAGGTGTTTCTTTTTCTGACATGTTAAAGTCAGTAGTTCTGTGTGTCACAAATGCGCCAATTTCAACAAAGCTATTATCATCAAGTAAATAATTTATTCTATCTCTTGCAGATAGTTGTCCATTTACTTTAGTAGCTTCGACTCCACCGCTTTCCACTTTGGCACGACGTTGAATGAGATCATTAAGTTTGCTGTTCTCGCTCATTTTAGGCCCTCCATTTATTTGTATTTTATTAAAGCAAACCAACTGTTTCGCCACTTTACAGTATACTCCTATTAGGATAATTTTTCAAGTTTATATTGTTAAATATTTTACAATGTTTGGTAATTTGATGTTTTACTACCTTATAGGACAAATTCCGCTAGCACATTCTTTATCTATAATTAGATGATCATTATCATCGTCTAATTTTTCTAACAATTCATAATCGATAGGTTTTACATGTTTCATGCGCTCTTCATAATCCTCCTTGGTTGTACATTCATATGGAAGAAGAGGATATGTCTCTTCATAAAGAGGTAAGAATGTTATACCAACAACATATTCAAAATTATCATATACCCAATGTGCAATGCTTTCCCACTCGTCATCTTTCACATGAACGGTAATAGAAGTATTATGATCTGTCCAATTAATCATTGACAATTTATATAATTCAAGTTGTTCAATTGCTCCAACCTCGTACTTTGTTTTACCCTCTGGGGCTTTTATCGGAAATTCAATTACTTTAATAGTGCAGTTATCTTCTGTTTGCCCTATCTCATTATAGATAGGATAACTTTTTTGTTTTTCTATCATCTTATACAAAGGGTCTGCTGTTGCTATTCTAATTCTTCTAATATAATAATTAGAGTGGGCATAATGAATTCCAGAGCTTACACAAGGCAATGTTGATAGACTACCTTCAGGTTTTATTGTAGTCATAAGCTCAGGTGCTGATATTCCAAGTTCCAGGCAATATCTCTTTCCTTCCGTATGTACAATATTTTTTAGTTGTCTAAGTAAAACCGTTAATTTTTCATAGCTCATCGCTGTTTTGTTTACCATATCCATCATTCCTGTTAAGGAAATCCCAATTATTCTATCCTCTTTCATTACTTTATCCCATTCTTCTAATTCTATATCTACTAAAGTCATTCTAATCGCAACTCTAGTTGATAATTTAATTCCCTCCTCTAAGGCATTCATATCCAAGGTATTATCTTCACTTACAAAAGCCATTAGATTATTTGTTGACAAATTACAGCATTGTTTGGATCTTAGTAATATTTCACCGCATGGATTGCAACCATTAAATGATTTTTTCCTACGTTTTGCCTCAGTTCCATTTATAAAACCTGGTTCACCATTTAGTTTAATCGAATTTACTATTTCCTTTATTTTTTCCAAAGACGGTTTTGTTGAATATAGAATCGAATTATTGCTCATCTTCCTGTGTGAAATTTCTTCGTCTTCAATCCACTCTCCGTCAATCACTTTGTATATATTTCTCTTAGCATTAATAACTTCTATTTCATTTTCATCACAGATAATCATCATTGCGCTACGTCTTACACCACCAGATACTACATTCTCACTAATTATAGTTGCTATATCTAGAATATCTATTGAATGCAACTTCTCGCCTGCTCTCCGACTTATAACTCTATTAATCTTCTCGAACATTCTTTTAATCGATTTATGACCGGAAGCTCTTCCTCCAAATCTCTTTAACCTATATCCTTCCGGCCTCACGAAACTGTAGTCGATTAATATTTTAGCAATATTTTTATATTCCGTAGTCGTCACTAAATCAAAATAAATATTTAGTGCATCGCACCAGCCCTCTTTACTATCACCAACTTTTATCGTTGCAATTGAATTAATATTATCTATATTAAGTATTGTATGCTCAAGCTCTTCCTTTGGTATTGTAATACGTATCGTCTCATCAAAATTATCAACCAGTTGAACCCTTCTTACGCTAGGTAACTTTGCTATGGATTCTTTTTCAATTCGAATTCCTACTCCACTTCCTACCATAAGCAAATAAAATACATCTACAAAATCATGCATTTTCTTTATCATTGTAAATGCACAGTTGTAATTAGATAATGGATACTCTTTCACAATATCAGTACCACCCATATATAAAGTTCTTCCAGATGTAAATGTTCTCAAGTGAAAGAGATTGTCAAATAAAGCTTCCGCTTCTTTTACCTCATCTTCTAAATTTATTGGTATATTAACTCTTCTCTTGTATTCTATTCCTAACTGCGTGTTATATATAGTTGTTCTAAGGACCGTTTCAAACCAATTCTCTCTTCTTTTCTTATTCTCTAAATATCTAGAATATGTTCTAAGATATACAAATTCTCCAATATGACTTAAAGGGCTCTTTGTGTTGATATATTTGTTTAAAAAATCATCTGCTAATAAATGTTTCATTTCATTTCCTCCATCCGTAATATCAAGCTGTATTTTAATGCAATATATTATTAATTACATTTATTATCTAATAATTGTTATTGCTTTGCGACACAATATGTTGTGTTTCAATTATATCCAAGTACTATATGTATGTCAATAACCAACAGACTAATTAATTTATTTTTTCAAACGTATCTCATCATTCAATATAGTAACCGAATTTTCTATTTATATTTGTAATTGCAAGGTAAAATTATCCATCATTTAGTAAAATATCAAGTAAAATTCGAATCTTATCTTTGTAGAATATCAGTATTTTATTAAAGTTTTTAGCAGTTTTTCATAATATTTGCCTAAAATATGCTATTTTTTGCTAATCATATTGTTTTTATTATTTCAACATGGTAAAATATAAGTAAAATAATATATCTCAAAATTTATGGATATATAATAAAAAAAAACTAACTACAAGGAGTGATATTAATGGGCAGGAAGAGCAACGACAACCGAAGAAACTTACATAAAATTTCCTTTATCAAAAGTATTATAGTGAAAATGATAGGTGCTTTTTTTGTACCTGTTGCATTAATTATTGCCTTGGGAGTTATTTCATATAAAATGACTTCAACTGGAATGATTGAAAAATATGAGCAATCGACCCAAATTACGTTAAATATGACCCAAAAATATCTTGATGTAATACTTAATACCGTTCAAGGAAAAACAACTCAGTTAAACACGAATAGTTCCGTTACTAATTATTATGCTGGTATTTATTCTTTCGAGTCTTATAAAGAAAAATCTAGTCTTGAAGAAATTCGAAATTTATCAAATTCATTGCTTAGTGCAGATAATTTTTTAGATGAAATTTATTTATTTGCTGAGTATGGTCAAGCCTTCTCAACTACTGATAGTTTAGAAGGTGATTATTATAATGGCTTCTTAACATCTGCTGAAGGATCAAAATTACTTAATTCTTCTAGCAATGGTATCTGGGTTGGTGATCATCCATATATTGATACAAAAGCAGAAAAAGACCCCACTGAATATCCTATATCATACATTACATACTTGAAAGATCCTCTCTATAATAATATCGGATTTATTGTAATGGATTTAAAAAAAGACATAATTCAAACAGCTTTAGATGAAATGAAGTTTGATGAAGGTAGCATCGTAGGATTTATTACTGCTGATGGAAAAGAAGTACTTACCGGATCAAATAGCGATAGTTTTTCTTTCGTAAAGCAGAAATTTTATCAAGATAGTATTGCGCAAATAACAGCTGATAGTTCCAAGATAGAAGGAATCGATACAATAGAAATGAACGGTGAAAACTACCGTTATATCTACTCACTTAATGGCATTGGTGGAGTTTCTATGTGTGCAATTATTCCAGAATCGACTATTATCAAGCAAGCGGATGGAATTAAAGACATCACCATTCTTATCGTAATTATAGGATGTATCATAGCTACACTCATTGGAACTATGTTTGCTACTGGTATTTCAAAAACTATTAATAAAACAAATCGAGTATTGGATAAAGCCTCTAATGGGGATTTAACATCAACACTTGTAGTAAATAGAAAAGATGAATTCAGCCTTTTATCCAAAGGTATTTCTAATATGATTTTTAGTATGAAGAACTTAATTAGCAAGATGTCACTCGTTAGTACCACTGTTTCAACAACTTCAGATAACGTGGTTGAAAGTGCCGAGATATTACTCGCTACTACAAATGATATTGCTAAAGCTGTATATGAAATTGAACAAGGTATTGTTCAGCAAGCCGAGGATGCTGAAAGCTGTTTGTTTAAGATGGAAGGATTATCAAATCAAATCGAAAGAATGAATCAGAATACAACTAAAATCAAAAAAGCTGCCAATGATACAAAGGCAACTGTTGTACATAGTATTGTTGTCGTTGATGATCTCAGTAAAAAAGCTGAAGATACAAATTCAATAACAAGAAAAATAATATCTGATATTGAAAATTTAGAAATACAATCAGCTCAAATAGTTAACTTTGTTCATATTATCAATGATATCTCTGAACAAACGAATCTACTATCTTTAAATGCTTCTATCGAGGCTGCAAGGGCTGGTGAATTTGGAAAAGGATTTGGAGTTGTCGCTGATGAGATTCGAAAATTAGCAGATCAATCTGGTTTAGCAAGTAAAAATATAGCAACCATTATTACAGCTATTAAAAATCAGACAAAGAAAACAGTAGGAACTGCAATGGAGGCAGAGTTAATAGTAGACTCCCAAAAAACCGCCTTAGATGGTACTATTGATGCTTTTAAATCAATCGATAGCCAAGTTACAGGACTAATACAAGATTTAGCTGTTATTATAGAAGACATTGAAAATATAGAAAATACAAAAAACAATACATTATCTGCTATTGAGAGTATTGCCGCTATCTCAGAGGAAACAGCTGCCGCAACAGGGGAATTGTCAGAGACTGCAAATAATCAACTAGAGGCCGTTTCTGAATTAAATGCAGTTGCTGCTAAGTTAAAAGAAAATGCTGAGAATTTAAAAGAATCTGTTAGGATCTTTATTATATAGTAGTAAACATAAACTATAAATAAATTAAGAAGTATGGAAATAATCAAAATGATTAGTTCCATACATTTTTTTATACTCTTAGATATTAAATAACATTTGATCTATTATATTTTAAATATACTTGCAATACGGCTAAGCTCTTCCGCAACACTTGATTGATGTTGAGCTGTTCGAGCAATTTCGTCCATTGCATACGATGTTTGTACAATGCTTCTTAGAATTTCTTCTGAGCTATTCGTAGTATTCAATATACTACTTGCAACCACTTGTACAACCGAAACTATCTCTTCCGCAGAGGCATTTAGTTCCTCAGACATCGTAGCAATATTATTTGATAAATTACCTACAAAGACAGCATCTTTTTCATAATATATACCTGTATCAATTAATAAATTATAGTCTACTCTAACTCGATAATTGATAAAATCCAAGATATCCTTCGCATTAATAGATAGATTTTCGACTGCTGAATGAACATTCTTTACTACATTTTGAATATTTTTTACATACTCTGACGATTTTTCGGCCAAAGAGCGAACTTCATCTGCAACAACAGCAAAGCCTCTGCCATGTTCTCCTGCCCTTGCAGATTCAATTGCCGCATTAATTGCTAGTAAATTAGTTTGAGCTGCAATTTCTGCAATTGATTGTGCAAAAATACTTATTTCATTAACTACTTTCCCTTGTTCAATCGCATACAAAATCTTACTTTCTTTTTCTAGATATAATTCGTCTGTTACGCGCTTAGATTCAGACCCTTTATTTTTAATTTCAATTGATCTGTTCATAATATGTACAGCCTCTTGATTGC
The DNA here is from genome assembly GCA_029256575.1 of Clostridiales bacterium. Lineage (GTDB taxonomy): Bacteria > Bacillota > Clostridia > Lachnospirales > JAQSXR01 > JAQSXR01. Next base: position 349,614 of record JAQSXR010000003.1, read on the forward strand.
TCTGTGTAGAATCAGAAGAAAGTTGTGAAATACCTGAATTTACTTGGTCAACAGTAGCTGCTAATTGTTCAGTTGTCGCATTTATATCTTGAATGTTATCTACGATGTTAGAGGTATTCTTATCAATTTCAACAAAGTTACTCGCCATTTCTTCTAATGTAGCAGATAACTCTTCACTAGAAGCTGTTACCTCTTGTACTTGATCAACGATACTATGTATTAATGTTTGCATCTTAACTCTTGCTATATTAAGTGCTTGAATTAACTTACCAAGCTCATCATTACTATTCGTTTCAATGGAGTAGGTTAAGTCACCATCTCCCAGAGCTTTTGCAAACGCAAGTACTTTTTTAACTACTTTCGATATATAGAATGATAAAAATAGTCCAATTGTAATAGCAAATAGTAAACCAATAGCTATGCAAATATTCATAAATACTATTATCTTATTATATAACTTTATATTTGTTTCATTTCCTTTGGCAGCAAGTTCTTCATTTCTTCTAATTAAATTATTGAGTACTGCATCCATTTCATCTCGTTTCTCATTAATTTGAGGCATTTTTTCTTTTGCCTTTTCATACTTTCCATTGGATGCATATGCCAAAGCCTCTCCTCTTATCCCTCTATAATCTTCCAATAAAATGATTAGCCTATTAAAGTCCTCCCTTTCTTCTATAGAAAGGGGGAAATTGTTATAGGAATCGATAAGAACTGTGTTTTCTTCCATTAACAGCTTAATATTATCGATTGATTTTTTTGTTACTTCCTGGTCTTGTTGCAATACTGCATCTTGTATTTCTGAGCGCATGTTTAATAAATTTTCTTTAATCAAATGCAGTTCATTAATACTTTTAAGATTATAACTATATAATTTAGTTGCATTCTTTTGAATTTCCTTTGTTCCTAGGGTACCTAATCCTCCAACAATAACAACTAGTATTGCTATACTTATAAAACCTGTTAATAATTTAGTTCTAATGGTCATATTTTTAAATAATTTCATTAAGTACCTCCTTACTTCTTGTATCTCTCAATCATTTCCTCTAAAGTTGGACATTCAACAAGTGGAGCCTTTCCAACAGAACCAAATTCAACAATAAGTGTTCCTAACACTTCTTTTACTCCTTTTTCCATACATTCAACTACCGCTGCAACATCATCGTCAGGGATATTACCATACATAACGGTATCCATAATCGGTGTAATAAAAGCTCTTGGATCAAATTGATTCTTCTTCTCTTCTAACAGTTGATAAATTGCTCCAACTGATGCACTATCACGTTTTGTTGGATTATATTTAAAGAATTCTTTTAAGTTTCTAGTTACAGCAAGTCGAAGGTCAGTATCTACATTAATTTTACCAATTCCACAGTAAATTGCTTGTTTTAATTCATTTACCGAAATCCCATCTGCATTTTTAATTTCTCCGCCTAAGTTATTAATTTCATCTACTATATATTTAGGTACTGTAGAAGATCCATGAGATACTAGGACTCCAAATATTTTTTCGTGTTTTAAGCATTCTTTAATTGCTGTTACTATTTCTCTTCTAAGTTTTACATCTTTTCCTTTTACCGCTCCATGCATTGTTCCATAAGAAATCGCTAGACAATCAACTTCCGTTTTACGAAAGAACTCAACCGCACTCAGTGGGTTGGTATAAGTAGAAGATTCAGCAAATACATGATCTTCAACTCCAGCAAGTACTCCTAGTTCTCCTTCTACCGAAACTCCTCTTGCATGTGCATATTTTACTACTTCTCTTGTGAGTTCAACATTTTGGTCAAAAGGTAATGAAGAACCATCAATCATTACTGATGTATAGCCACCATCAATTGCAGCTTTCACTGAATCAAAATCTCTACCGTGATCTAAATGTAATACGATTGGAATTGGTGAGTTTTCTCCAAATTTTCTAACGGCATCCCCAATGTTTTTTGCACCTATTCTTTTATCTTCTAAAGACGACTTTAAAAAGTCTCCTCTTCCGCCCATGAAACCGTTTGCTAAATCAGCTCCTTGAAGAATGGCTGCTGAACGAAACATTTCATGTACTTCAATTGCTGCTTTTACTTGTGATACTGCATTAACGTTAAATGCTCCTTGCGCGAAATTATATTTATCAGTTGCCTCTAATAAAGGTCTTAATGGAATGATTGGCATAATAATTACTCCTTTTCTTTGTCTGTTATTTGGGATCCTTTAACGAAGGTTTGAAGGATGTCGTTGTCTTGGTTAAGAATTACTAAGTCGGCGTATTTTCCAACGGCAATGGAGCCACGAGTGTCGTTGACTCCTATTAGATTGGCGGGATTTTGGGTTAATAGTTGGATTATTTGTTCTAGTGGTCGATTTGTGAACTCTAGAAGATTTTTCAGTGATTGCGCTGTCGTTAGGGTGCTTCCAGCGCGGGCACCGGTCGATACGACTTTGGCATCCCCATCAATTACTACTACTTCATTAACGCCTAGTTTATAGTTCCCATCCGGGAGGCCTGTCGCCATGATTGAGTCGGTAACTGCAACCACTCTATCAATTCCTTTTGTTTTGATAAGAAGTCGAATGATAGCAGGGTGTAAATGTCTTCCATCGCAAATGGCTTCGCAATATGCATCCGATTCTAGTGCTGCTCCAGCGATTGATGGAGCATGTTGATGCATTAATTTCATTGCATTGAAGGTGTGCGTAATGCCTCTCGCGCCAGATTGGATGCACTTCATTGAGGTGTCGTAATCAGCTCCTGAATGTCCAATTGCCACGGTCATACCCATATTAATTATTTGCCTGATATTTTCTGGAATTCCTTCTACCTCTGGGGAAACTGTTATATATTTTATTTCCCCATGTGCTGCCTTTTGATATTCTTCAAGTAGCTGAATATCTGCCTTTTGAAGTAGATGTTCTGGCATTGCGCCTTTATATTCTGTAGCTAAAAATGGTCCTTCTAGATGTATTCCCATTAGTTCTGCGCCATTACTATTCAGTTGCTTATAGGCATTGTATTGATCAATGCACCAAAGTGTTTGCTCTTTTGTATCTGTTAATATGGAGCAAAGCCAAGAAGTAGTTCCTTGTGTTGCAAAATAATGGCTTATTTTAGCTAAATCTTCTGCTGTTGCTGAATTCACATCCACATTTATCGCCCCGTGTGTATGTATATCAATAAATCCAGGGACTATATTATTTCCTTTTGCATCATACATCAATATATCTTCGAAGTTTTTTTCATCTGAATTAATATCTGTTATGATGCCATCTCTAATAGTAAGATTCACTTTTTGAAAATGACCATCAATAAAAACATTACCATTCTTAATAATTAAATCATTCATCTGAAAATCCTCCTTTATCTTCATATTCGTTTCTTTTTAATTCGTTTCTTTTTAATTCGTTTCATTTTCACTCGTTTATTTGAATAACTATCCTTCTAAATTTGCAACAAATTCCGTGAACTTAATATTAATATCTTGATGTCCTTGTAATAATGTTACCGGAAAATGAGATGATTTCTCCCCATGTGCAGCTTGTCTTACAACTGCTCTATGCCAGTCTCTAAAACATCCTAATCTAATTTTTCTTGCATTATATATTTCATTTATACCAATTGTTACACAGTATTTTGGCATATCATCTAGTGCACCATTTAAATCACCGATTGAATTAACTGCTCGTGTCTCTGGAGCAATTTCTAGAACTCTGCTCTTTAGATTCAAATATTCCTCTGACGATAAATCATCTTGTGGCTCATTAAACGCTACATGTCCATTAATTCCAATACCTCCAAAACAAATATCTACTCCACCTAAGGTCTCAATTAAGTTTGGAATATAAGTTATATTGTTAGGATCCGGAAATACTCTTTGTTCTTCTGGCATAACAAGATTTGCTTTTATTTTCGTATATACATTGCGATCCATAAATCCTCGAAAGCTTAATTTATGTTCTTTTTCGATCCATTGTTTTTTGTCATCTAAATATTCATCCATATTTATAAACCATACATTTTTTAAGCTAATATTTTTCTCATTAACCATATCAACAAAGTAAGCATATTGTCCGACTGGTCCGACTGGACAAATAAAAACTGTCTTCTCGTTTTGTTTGTTTTTTGTTTCAATTTCCTCTATCATTTCTTCTGCAATAGCTTTAAAAATGGTTTGGTTACCATCCATCACAATGAGTGGAATCTTTGGATTTTGTATTAACTCCTGTTTATTATAAGTATAATAATTATGTTTCATAATAATGTCCTCCAATTTTATTAGTACTATATACCATTTAAACTTTATATCATTTAAACTATATACCCTTTAAACTGTATATATCATTTCGAATATTGATCTTAGAATAGGTGGCTCAGATTTAAATCCCGAATAATCTTAACTATTTCCTTTGAACGAGAACATCCAAATTTTCTAAGCAAACTTTTTATCTGTGTTTTTACCGTTACAACCTCTACAAATCTTTCTTCTGCTATCTCACTAATTTTCTTATCTTTTAGAAGCAGTCGAACTAATTCTCGTTCTGCACTCGTTAACTGTGATATGTTATTGATAAAAAACAATAGACTCTTTTCTGATTCCTGTAATCTTTTATATTCTTGCATGAGAATTTCTTGTACTTTACCCTTCATAATAGGTTTATCTTCATAAGCACTGCGGATATGATAGAGTAGTTCATCTTCTGGTCCACCTTTTACTACATAATCCACTGCTCCTGCTGCCATTGCACTAATAACGATATCCTTCGTTTCATGGGCAGTCAAAAAGATTATCTTAGCACTTTTATTTTTATCTCTTATTAACTCAGTAGCATTTATTCCTGCAAATAAGTTTTCCATCTCGATGTCCATCAATATAATATCAAACTCTACTTGTTCAGACAGTTGTATGATTTCACGTCCACTACGAGCAGTTCCAACTACCATCATATCAGATTCACCATTAATCACTTCTGTCAAATCTTCTAGTAATAACTGAAAATCGTCCGCAATTAAGACTTTAATAAAATCTTCCATAAATATTTCGCTCCCTATTCTTTATATTTTGGAAGTAGAATATAGAATCTACTTCCCACACCCACTTTGCTCTCATATCTAAGGCTACCAAAATGTCCTTTTGCAATGGTGCGAACGTAATGCAGTCCCATTCCCCAATTATAATTAGAATTTTTACTTGAGTAAAATGGCTCAAACATCTTCTTCATTACGGACTCATTCATACCAATTCCATTATCACGAACCTCAATAACTGTATATAATCGTTCATTATGAGTTAATAAAGAAACTTTTCCATATGTCGCATTATCGGTAATTCCTTGTGCATCTATTGCATCATTTATGGCTTCTTGTGCATTTATTAAAAGATTGTATATTGCCTCACATAACTGAGTCTTATCTGCTAATACGGTAGCGTTTGTTTCAATATTCACTTCAACTATTTTATCGGGATATTTGTTATGGAATCTTTCCACTGAAGTTTCTGCGATTTCATTCAAAGTTATAGGAAACAAATAAATTGATTTTGATTTTACGGATCGATATAACTCATCAAGTCTTGTAAGCATCACTTCATTTTGCATTGATAATGCATCTATATATTCTTTTATTTTTACTGTATCTATCGTTTCTTTTTCGTAGAGTTGCCCAACTCTTTTATGAATGACACGATTAGCAAGCAACTGATTCTTGATACTGTGTACAAAAACAGAAGTTCCAAAACTTACTGTATCATATTTATTTTTTAAAACGTATTCCTCTTTATTATCTGCAAAATTACCTTGTGTATATTTTAGAATTCATATAATGAATACCACTCCTCCATAAAAAATCATTTGCATAGAATTGGTAAACCTGCGCTGGGTCTTGACCGCAATATAGTAAATATAACAATGATATTGACACCATAAATGTTATTATTTGAATAAATTGTTTTCTACAAAACTTCATCGTAATTGAAAATAATTCTACTATCAATAATAAAAACGAAATATATACATAAAATCTAGTCCACACTGATGAAAATGTTACGATCACTTGTTGTATGTCAACTCTATTATGGGTTAACAAACGAAATATATTGGGTTGATAAATAATTAATGATATAACCGGAAATATTAAAACAACTTTATTTAGCCATTGATTTCTGCGTACCCATGGAATCATTGAATACTTCAAAGCTAATAAGATTAAAAAAGCAGGGAATAGATATCTTCCAACAGCAATTATTAATCCTAATTTATCTAAAGTAATTAGTAGGTATTGAATATATGTCTTAATTTTGAGAGATAAGAATAAAAATTCTTGTAATTCTCTTGAAATACCACCTTTTTTTGCGATATATATTAGAATCCCTGTTAATTGAACTGCAAGACTCAAACACATACCGAACAAATAAAATGATTCTTTATTCCGTTTAATTATCAATAGCACAATAGATGCTATGATAAGAAAAACCATTAATAAGATAAGCATATATTCATCTCCCTAATTTTATAGATAAAAGGGCCATCACAATAGCGACAGCCCTATTTGTTTTAATTATATCATCTTATTTTCCTGCATCAAGCATATTTTGGAATAATACATAATCACTTACTGCTGCTTCTTCGGTAACTGCACCACTTGCTATAAAATTATCTTGTTGCGCTTTGTAAGCTTTTTCAAGTGATCCATCTGCTATTGATTCAAGTAACTCTTTTGAAGTTCCCCAATTACCATCGCCTATTTGATTAAGTACTGAATCTGCATCTAATGCAACTTCTTTCGCTACCCAACCAGCTACTTCTTCTATATTATCTGTTCTATAATCCATTGCTTTATAAAGTGCTTTTGTAAAACGTAATAATACGTCAGAATTTTTTTCAGTATAACTTGGATTACAGATCCAAGAAGCGATAGATGGAACTTCATTAACAAAGGTCATATTATTTGTTAATGTTAAGGCTTTATCTCCCATTTCTTTCTTTATTGCAAATGTATTTGGAGACCAAGTAGATGCTGCATCAACACTACCAGATATCATAGCTGTTACAATCGCAGATGCATCCATATCCATAATAGTTATGTCTGATCTAGTTAATCCTGCTTTTGCAAGTGTTAGATCTAATATCGTTTCACTTGTTGTTCCTGAAGCCATTGCAATTGTTTTTCCTTTTAAATCTTGAATAGTATTAACACCTTTTTCAGTGTTACCAATAATTTCGTCTGCATTTCCAAAATGTGAAAAAGCAAAAACATCAGCTTTCCCTTGTATAGCAAGTTTATGTGCACCTGGTCCTATGTAACCAATATCAATACTACCTGATTCCATAGCTGCAATAATTGTAGGTCCATCAGCAAATTCAACTAATTTAATCTTTATACCTTGTTCTTCAAAATAACCCTTTTCCATACCAGCTACTACTGTAACCAAGCTTGCAAAGTTTGGCATATAAGCAATATTTAACGTTACTTCTTTAACGGCTGTCTCTGTTGTTGCATTTGTTTCTGTTTTCGTATTTGTTTCTGTCTTATCGTTTGTGTTTTTATTATCACCACAACCGATTAATAAAGATGCTACCATTGTTAATGCCACCAATAAACTTAATACCTTTCTCATAATACTTCCTCCTTAAGGTTTGTTTGAGATAATTGTGATAAAACAACTTTATTAATTGTTAAAGCAATTATCATAAGTGTTTTAAATTATATTAACAAGTTCCCAAGATAAGGGAGATAAATCGGGAACTTGATAATTACTTTCTTACTTCCAAATATTCCTGGTAAACTTGACCCCAAATATAATTCTTTAATTCTAAAAATTCTGGTGACATTTTTGTTTCTTGATTACGTGGATACGGAATATTAATATCTACTATTTCCTTAATACGCCCTGGCCTTGCACTCATAATGATTACCTTTTGGGCTAGAATTATCGCTTCATCTACATCGTGAGTGATAAAGAAACAAGTCTTTTGTTCTTTTTGCCAAGTTTCAAGAAGTTCTTGTTGAAGTTGTGTTCTTGTTTGTGCATCTAATGCACCAAAAGGTTCATCCATCAATAAAACACTTGGATTAACTGCATAAGCTCTAGCAATCGCAACTCTTTGCTTCATACCACCAGATAATTCTTTTGGATAATGATTCGCAAAGTCTTGTAATCCTACCATTTCAATATATTTCATAGCGATTTCAGAAGCTTTTGCTCCTTTAATCCCCTTTAACTTTAATCCAAACTCTACATTTTTCTTAACTGTAAGCCAAGGAAATAGTGCATATTGTTGAAATACTACTCCTCTTTCCGTCCCTGTTCCAGTTACTTCATGACCGTCACAATATATTTTTCCTGATGTAGGTTCTGACAGTCCTGCAATAATATTTAATAATGTTGATTTACCACAGCCTGATGGTCCAACAACGCATATAAATTCATTTTCCATAATATCTAAGTTAATTCCATTAAGTGCAATCATCTCACCGTTACGTGAATTAAATACTTTCTTAACATTATCAATTTTAAGTTTTATACTTCTCTCTTCTCTTGCCATCCTGTCAATCTCCTTTCAGCCATTTTTATCAATTTCTCTAACGTTATTCCTATTACACCAATTACAATAATATATAGTAGCATCGGAGCAGAATCAAATGAATTGTTTAAAGCTCTAATTCTCATACCTACGCCACCTGTGGCCCCAGTTGATTCAGCGGCGATCAAGGTAGTTAACGCTACTGATGCACCAAGTCGTATTGCTGTAATAATAAATGGAAGCGTTGCTGGAGCAATAACTTTTAGGAAGATATCTTTATCTTTTGCACCTAGTACTCTTGCTGCTTTAATTAAAGTTTCATCAATATTTACAACACCTTGATAAATCGTAATTGCCATAGTTAAAAATGTTGCAATTGTGATAACGATAATTTGTGGTTTACGTCCAACCCCTGCAGAAATAACAATGAGTGGTACATATGCGAGAGGTGGAATATTTCGAATAAATTGAATCCACGGTTCAATAATATTGCGAACTGGTCGATACCAAGCCATTAAAATTGCTACTGGAAGAGCTATTGCAAAACCTATCGCAAATCCTGCTCCTACAGAAATCAAACTACTACCAATGTCTGTAAAGAATACACCTCTATCTATCATTGTTTTCATTGACTTAAATACTACTACTGCATTTGGAAAACTTCGAGATGTCTGTGGATTGATTGATAATAACCACCAAACTAACATCGCTGCTGATAATGAAATAAGTACCCATATCTTACTTGAGATTTTCGTGCTATTTCTGTTGCCTGTTTTTTTTAGTTTTGCCGTTGTGTTAGTTTTCATTAAAACATTCCTTTCCAGAATTTGCGTAGCAAATTCAATATAATTTTTACGGCTTATTTTTTAATTGCTTCGCCATATCGTAGCTTTATTATATCTCGGAAAGGATTTGTACATAAGTATGAAGTTCTATCATACCTTTTTACATTAAATATTTCTAGACCTTATTCTCCAAATACTGCAGTGTAATCATTCTTGAATTTCTCAATCCCTTGCGTCGTTAATGGATGATTTACCATTTGTTCTATTACACTATATGGTACAGTGGCAATATTTGCACCAGCCAACGCACAATCTGTAACGTGTATTGGTGTGCGCACACTTGCTGCAATAATCTCTGTTTCTATATTATAGATATCAAAAATCTCTGAAATAGATCGAACCAAATCAATTCCAAATGCAGATATATCATCGAGACGACCAACAAAAGGAGAAACATAAGTTGCTCCTGCTCTGGCAGCTAGTAGAGCTTGGTTCGCAGAGAATATCAAGGTCAAATTTGTCTTAATGCCTTCCTTTGAAAGTATCTTAGTTGCCTTTAGTCCTTCTACTGTCATAGGTATTTTTACAATCATATTTGGGTGAATCTTTGCAATCTCTCTTCCTTCAATTATCATATCTCCTGACAAAACAGTTGTCGCTTTTACCTCTCCACTAATTGGTCCATCAACGATTGCTGCAATCTCAGTTATTACTTCTTTAAAGTCTCGACCTTCTTTTGCGATAAGGGATGGATTCGTAGTAACTCCGCATATTACTCCCATATCATTCGCTTTTTTAATCTCTTCTACATTTGCAGTGTCAATAAAAAATTTCATAATTTGATCTTCCTTTCGAATTTGTAATATACTATAAATATAGTTATAAATACCTATTGTTAGTAATTTAAAATCATAACCACTCAGAACTTGAGTGGTTATGGGAATTATCCTTGGTATATTTCATTCTTCATTGTTAAATGCACAGAGGCTAATTTAAAGGTCATAGGTAACGCTAATATATTTGGTTTTTGACCAACAAATTTATTTTTTGCGTCTTCTAATGCTTCTTCAAATGTTGCTCTTGTCTTCAATCCCATCCCCCTAGCATATCCAGGTTCTTGGGCTCCTACTATATAGATAGCAGAAGTATTCTTCTCAGCAATATGCCCGCAAGATATCATCGAAAAACCGTGGAAAGGATGGAAAGCATTTGTATAACGGTATTTTCTGATATATTCTTCATTTGTTGCAAAATATTCTCCAAGACGATTCATATCAGGAAGCGTATTCATACCATCTTTTTGGAACAACTCATACATTTCTCTTAAATATGGCCATAGCTCATCATGGAAATATCCATTACATACAGAAGAACAAATAATAACACAGTTTTCACTCATTATTCTTTTAAAACGAATTACTTGTGCGGATAACGCCTGCATAAACATTATAGGATTTGTACCCATTCCATCCCCATAATGGAAGAACTGAGGCATACCAAATATTAGTACATCATACTTCTTATCTGCGAATGGTACATAAGTTCTTTTATCTGCTGTAGCCCATGATTTTGGTTGCATTTCTTTTGCATATCCACTATTAATTTCAATTTGTCTTGATCTAGTGTCAAGTACAGCATCACAACAGAAGAATTTCTTTCCCATTCTCTCTTCCATATGTTGTCCAATTTCATCGAATTTTGTTCTCATCATAGAATGTCCGCTAACTGGTACAAAGTCACTTCTATGCATTACATGTGGTACATGGTGAGATGCAATTGATCTCCAATGTGTGATCCCTGTTGAACAATGTTTGTATCCTCCAGAATATCCACCATATGGATTTCCTTGCGTATGTCCAATTAATATTGCAACATCACTATCAAATACATACTTATTCATTATGACTGGATCACCACGTCCAGTAACTCCTAAATCAACTAAATGATCATAATCTTCACTATCATGATTCATAATTTGATGTGTATGCCAAAATTCATTGAATAGCTCGTCTCCCAATACGCCTCTAATTTCTTTTTCTGTATTTTTTCTATGAAGTCCATTTGAGCATATTAAAAGTATATCTTCTTTTTCTACTCCTACACTGTATAATTCTTGTAAAATAAGTTTTATTGATACTTTACGGTGTGCGGTTGGTTGTTCTCCACCCTTTACTCTATCTGGGAATATAATTGTAACTTTAGAACCCTTTTTTGCAAGCTTAGTTAATGGTTCCATACCAATTGGGTTACGTAATGATTCTAATGTCTTATCTACTAGTTGATCCTCTGGAATATATGCAGGATCTGGAACTGTTTCTCCTGGTATAAATACATCTGTGTTGTCTGGAAGATTCGCCTCCATCATGCCATGTCCATATTCGAATGATAATTTCATATAAATTCCTCACTTTCATTTTCTATTCATCTCACCACGGGGACGTTTTGTTTACCAAGTGCAAGTTGCCTATAGCAAGTTGCCGAGTGCAAGTTGTCGAGGGAGGGGCACTCTTACACTTAGCAAGCAAAACGTCCCCCTGTAATATTCTATTTTCCCATATATGTTTTAATAATTTCTAAATATTCTTCTGGATAAAAACCTATATCTCCTTGGAATCTTGTCAATGCAATTAATCCACCGTCTATATCATCGATTGATGCTAACATCTTTGCATTGTCCACTTTCAAGCCACCACCATAGGTAACAGGTGCTCCATTGGTTTCTGCTTTTATGAACTTTGCAATTTTCTCTATATATTCTTTATCTGGTGGCGTTTTGCCAGGTCCAATTGCCCAAATAGGTTCATACGCGATTGCAATTTTGCTCATATCAACGCCATCTAAGCCGATTGATAATTGATTTTTAAGTACTTCTTCCCAATTTTGTTGTTCTTCTGAACTTTCACCAATACAGTATAATACGGATAATCCAGCTGATATAGCTGATTTAATTTCTTTGTTAAGAATTCTATTTAGCGCATCTGCATCTGTCACACCAGCTTCTAATAATATTCCAGCTTTATCTTTTCTTTCTTCGAAATGGCCTATTATCGTACCAGTACATCCAATTGCTTTCATTGCATTTCCAGTTCTATTTGTTGTGAATGCTCCAAAATTACCGCCTACCGATGTGTCTTCTCTATATACACTTTGGCTACCAATTTGCAAATTACCATTTTCATTCAACGCTAAGACTGCTGCAATCAAATGTGCCTCTGGCATGTACATTACAAATTCGATTTCTTCTTTGCTATATTTGCTTAATTCTTCTTGTGTATTCTCTACTATATATCTACCCCAAATATTTATATTAGCTATGCTATTTACACCACCATATTCTTTTGGAATATCAAATCTTTTTAAATTCAAATATATATGTTTCATTTTTTATCCTCATTTCATAAATATAAATCGATTACATCTCATCTTTAAAACTGATAAATTCGTCCAATTCTTCACCTATTAACGGCTTACACCACGATACAAATTCATCTGTAACATTGTTGCCACGTTCATTTATATATTCTCCAGGAAGTATTCTTTCATTCAGCATAACTTCTTCGATTGGGATTAATGAGGTTTCAATTTTATATTCATCACCAGGAACTCTATTTATTCCAATCATCACTCCAGTTCTACCTTCCACTACAGCTTTAACCGCTTCCATTCCAACTAATACTGCTTCCTCTCGGTCAACACTTGATTGATGTGCAATCGAAGTTCTTCCGCATAACCCTGGTTTTTCGTTTCTCGCCTTAATTCCTAGTTTTTGAATAATTAAATTCGATAGATGGGCACTTACATCACCATAATAAGTTGCTCTTCCTGTTTTAAAGATTGGAGGGACGATGGATTCCCCGGCTTTGTTCTTAAGTCCTTCACTAACTACTACAACTACTCCACCAAGCTCTTCATACAACTTCTTAACATCTTCTAAAAATTCTTCTTCATCGAACGCTCTTTCCGGAAGGTAAATTAGATGAGGAGCGTCATTTTTATTCTTTCTTGCTAATGCTGACGCTGCGGTAATCCATCCCGCATTTCTTCCCATTGCCTCAATAACACAAACATGAATTGGTAATGATTTAACATCTGCTCCTATTTCAGCAGTAGTTGCTGCAATATATCTTGCTGCACTTCCAAAACCTGGTGCATGATCGATGATAGAAAGATCATTATCTATTGTTTTGGGAATTCCTACGACATATATCTCTTCATCTTTGCATACAGCATGAACTTTTCCGCAAGTATCCATTGAACCATTTCCGCCATTAAATAGAACAAATTTAATATTATTTCTCTTAAAAATATCTACCATACTGTCATAATCTTCTTGCACCAACGCATATCTTGAAGATCCAATGGCAGTTCCTGGAGTATTTAGTAGTAATTTTAATTTATCTTCGTTCATAGTACTTAAATCAAGAAAATTTTCTTTTAATATCGCTTCTGATCCACCAATTGCACCATATATTTTATCTACTTTATCACTTTTCTTAGCTTGTGTGATAACCCCATAGAGTGAGGAATTTATTACTGCTGTTGGGCCTCCACCATGAACAATTAAAAGATTGCTCTTCATATTGATACCACCTTTCGTATGTTTCTTTCACTTGTAATTTGATATTATCATGTTTATTTATAAAATCATATGCTTTTTTCACGTTTTTTACGCAAACGTTTGCATAGTTTTGATTAGCCATGTTATAATATCATTTGTATAATACACTTATATATACATAGTTTGATGAAAATAGTGTCTCGACGTTTTCAACGTTTGTGATAATAACTTACTTTTGACACTATAACCAAGTTATTAAATAAACTCTTTGATATGAATAGGAGGTCCACATGACATTAAAAGAAATTGCTAAATTAGCCGGTGTTTCAATCTCAACCGTTTCTAGAGTTATTAATCATAGTAATTCAAAAGTAGCAAGTAAAGAGGTTCAAGATGCTATTTGGAAAATTGTAAGAGAAAGCAATTATGTACCAAATTCTACCGCACGAAATTTAAAGCTGGGTAATACAACAGATTATGTCCAGATTCCAACTAAAACGATTGGTTGTATATTTGCCCGCTCATCAAATATAATAAATGATCCTTTTTTCTCACAAATTGCAAGAGCTATCGAGCAGGAAGCATTTAGACAAGGTTATATAATGAAATATTCTTTCTCTGCCTATGATATTAATGATTCAAATACATTTCATCTAATATCCAATAATCAAGTAAATGGGATTGCAGTACTTGGAAGATTTGATTCTAGCCTATTAAGCTTTATTAAAAAGCAATATAAACACGTTGTATATACTGGTCTTAATAAAATCGACACAGATTATGATCAAGTAATATGTGATGGCTATCAAGCATCAATTGCTGCTGTTAACTATCTATTCAAACTTGGACATACGCAAATAGGTTATGTAGGAGAAAAAAACAAAGAAATTAGATATCAAGGTTATTGTGATGCACTAGAAGAATTAGGCCTACCCTTAACGAGAGATAATATCGTTATCACACCTCTATCTTCTGAAGGTGGCTATACCGGTGTCAAAGATTATTTAAGGAAAGAACGAACGGTTACTGCACTCTTTTGCGCAAATGATTTAACTGCAATTGGTGCGATGAAAGCAATTAAAGAACATGGTCTTACAATCCCTTCCGATATATCAATTATTAGTATTGATGACATCGACACTGCCCAATACGTCTCCCCTATGCTAACTACCGTAAGGGTTCCTATGGAGGAGCTAGGCAAAATGACTGCTAAGATATTAATAGACCGTATCGAAAATGGAAAGAATCTTTCAATGAAAGTTGAACTACCATTTTCAATCGCGGTTAGAGAAAGTTGCATCACTATTAAGGATAAGCAAAATAACTATAAGAAAACAAATGAAAAGGCTGGTAACTATAATGGGAAATAAATTAGAAAATAAACAAGAAAAGAAAACGTTATATTTAGAGTGTTATTCTGGAATTAGTGGAGATATGACCGTAGCTTCGCTTATCGATTTAGGAGCTGACAAAGATGTATTACTAGCTGGACTAAGTAGTCTAAATGTAGATGGATATAAGATAGTAATAGGTAGAAGAACAAAAAGCAGCATTGATGCTTGTGATTTTGATGTAATATTAGATGGAGAAGAAATGCATGGTCATAATCATAATCATGACCATAATCATAATCATAATGAAAATCATAATCATGACCATAATCATAATGATAAACATCATCATGACCATGATCAGCATAGTCTTGTTCATGATCACAAGAAAGATCACGATCACACTAGCGAACACGGACATAGTCATAACCACAATAATGAAGTCGAAGTCGGACATACACACGATCACGAGGAGCATATTCACACTCACGATCATGGCCATTTACATCTTGGTCATCGCGAACATAGAAATCTACATGATGTTAATTCCATAATAGATCAATCTTCTATATCTGATAATGCGAAAGACATTGCTAAGAGGATTTTTCATATTGTCGCTGTTGCAGAATCAACTGCACATGGTAAACCTATTAACGAAATACATTTCCATGAAGTCGGAGCCATTGACTCAATCGTTGATATCGTTGCAACTGCAATATGCATTGATAATTTAAATATTGGAGATGTTATCGTATCTGAATTATATGAAGGGACCGGACATATCAAATGTCAACATGGAACTCTCCCAGTCCCTGTGCCAGCTGTTGTAAATATTGCAGTTGCACATCAACTCTCACTCCACATAACATCAATAAAGGGTGAAATGGTTACTCCGACGGGTGCGGCTATCTAATATTAGATAATACAACAAACTAGTTATAATAATTGACTAGAAATATAAAAAAACAGGTAATAGTACGACTTAATACTGTCGCACTATTACCTATTTATATGTTGTAAACAAAAAGGTAATTCTAAGCCTGCATCCAATAATAATGCTTCATTTGTTAATACTTCCTTGGAACTTCCATTCGCAAATACCTTACCATCCTTTAGTATAATTACCTTATCACATACCTCTAAAGCCATATCTAAGTCATGGGTTGCGATTAGTTTAGTTCCATGAATGCATTTTAATTGCTCTATAAGCTTTCTTCTGGTTTTTGGATCTAAAAACGAAGTTGGTTCATCAAATAGAATAACCGATGGCTCCATAACCAAAATAGTAGCAATTGCAATGATTCGCTTCTCTCCACCAGAAAGTTTATTTGAATGACTATTCTGTAATCGTTCTATATCTAATATCTTCATAATATTGGAGATTTTCTGTTTTATCATCTCTTCGTTGAACCCATAATTTCTTAATCCAAAAGCAATATCATCATATACATTAGACATAAATAGCTGATCATCTGGATTTTGAAACACTACACCTACTTTCCCTCTTATTTCTCTTAATGACTTCCTAGTAAGTTTAATTCCATCAATTGTAATTTCACCTTCAGAAGGAAGCAATAATCCAACGATAGTCATAAAAAGTGTAGATTTACCTGCTCCATTCGCCCCTATAATTCCTACTGTTTCTCCCTTATCAATATCGAAGGTTAAATGATCTAACACTTGGTTTCCATCTGAATATTTAAAACACAAATTATCAATCTTAAGCATTTCACTTCCTCCAAGCTTTATTTCACCAATAAATTTCCAATTACTTTACTTACATTAACAACCCGCATTAGTATAAACAAGCAACCAATAAAAGTAATATAAAACCAACCTTCTTTTGTAATTTTTTCTTTTTTTGAGAATGTAAAACTTCCCTCAAATCCTTTACATTGCATTGCTTTGTAGATTCGTTCTGCCCTATCAAAACTGCGAATAATCAATTGTCCTAGAAATGGTGCCATATCCTTTAATTTTATTCCTTTTTCCTTTGGAGCTCGCAGTATATAAGAGTGATACATTGCAGAAACTTCCTCTAATAGTAATCTTACATAGTGGTACGTCATCATAATCTGTATAACGATAATAGGTGGTATCTTAAAACGAACCATAACATACATTAATTCATTTATACTCGTTGTAGAAATTAATACTAATACTGCCAGTACCGTTAATACAGTCTTTAATAAAATGGAGCAAAACGATAACAACCCTTCCGAAATACCCATACCAAATATATAAATTGCAATATTTTTATTAAAAATTAAACTTGATATTCCCACAGCCAAAGCAAATGGTAACGCTATTAACACTCTATAAAAAAGAGGTCTAAAAGGAATCTCTCCTAGTATCATAAAAATAATTGGATATAGAATGTATGGTATCAACCCGCTTATTTGATAAGGACCAAAAGATATAATAGCAATTAAATATATTACGGTAATTATAAGCTTAGCGGATGGTTGAAATCTATGTATAGGCGTATCTTTACGTGTTAATTCTTCTAAAGTATTCATTTGCAATACTGACTTACTCATATTTGACATTATAAAACCCTTTTCTAAACTAATATTGTCATAGAATTGATACACTTAGATATCAGCTGTTTTCTTTATCTTTTTAAAAATCAGAATAACAATTCCTATAGTCCCTGCTGTAGCCATAGTTAATAGACCCCCAACAATGCCTGATATACTTGTTCCAACCAGTTGTTCTTCTATTTCGTCTTTTTCAACAAAAGTATAATCAGGTAATATAGCTATTTTATCTTGAATTTTCTGTATAGTAAAATGAATATTCTTTTCTGATTCTATCTCTGCTGTTCCAGTTACCCTTTCTATAGACCATTCCAATCCATCTGGTTTAGATGATGCATATAAAGATAATACTCCTCCAACAAATATAGTTGCTATAATTAAAATTGCGAGAGTTTTTTTCATTGATACTTTTTCTATCGGTGCAATTTGTAATGAACGATCCAATATCTCTCTTCGAGTATTAAAGATATAACATAGTACTCCTGCTGTTATTATCCCTTCAATCAAACCAATAGCTAGATGAATTGGTTGCATTAATGATACAAATGCTATAAATGGAAGTTTAGTAATCCCGGAAGCAAAGGTTTCTAAAACAACAAAGAATGATCCTAATTGCAACCCTACGATAACAGATAAAATAGATGCAATCGTAATCCGTTTTGTTGTCATTACCTTTTTAACTAGAGGCCGATATATGAGTGGATATGCGATCAAACACACTAATACTCCCATATTAAATATATTTGCACCAAGTGCTAGCAACCCACCATCCGCAAAAAACAAACACTGGATCAAAAGTACTGATGCTAAAGTAATAAGTGCTGGGAATGGCCCAAGTAAAGCAGCCAACAAAACACCTCCACCAATGTGACCACTCGATCCAGTAATTGGAATTGTGAAATTAATCATTTGAGCTGCAAATACAAATGCACCCATAACACCCATCATCGGAATCTTCTTCTCATCTAGATCAAATGTTTTAATCTGTTTAACACTATAAGCGATAGTTCCTGTTGAAATAGCTGTCATAGTCCCTCCGACTGCTAATGACAACAATGCATCTGACATATGCATATATCTCTTCCTTCCTATACAAAATATTTGACATTTGACAATTTTAATCACTTAACTATACTCCATTATTATATTTCTAACTTGTTTTTATGCTAATATCTTCGCTTTTTTCAAAGCATACACAATAGCAGGTATAACGATAAGTTGTATTATAATGCCTGGTAAAGCTGTTACAAATGCACTTGTTAAGAATATTGACATACCATATGGTTTTCCCGCAAATCCCAAAATTACTGTACTAGCAATACCCAGTACAATTCTTCCTACAATCATTCCACCAATCAAAGATGGATATATTTTACCCTTTGAATATTTATAAATAATTGCCGTTACTGCTCCATATGCTCCAAGTTCGAACATCATAGTTAATCCGATTGGATAGATAGGTGGCATCCCCGTTAGTAAAAATACAAGTGGTGGTAAAATAATTCCACATGCGGTTGCATAAGGATCGGTATTAAATTAATAATTTGTGGAAGTAGAATTCCTAATGTTACACAAAGTGCTGTATATACAAGTTTACTAGTTTGTGTTTTTTTCATGATATAAATCTCCTTTAATAATATGTTTCTGTTTTAAAAAACAGTAGTGTCAATAACAACGTTAGCTTGATCCTCTATGTTAAGCGAATCAAAATAATTTTTCTCGAGTGGAATCCAAAGGTTAATAAATTTTTGAAGTTTTTCTTCTCCATTCCTTTTTAGAATTCGCTCTTTTTGTACTTTAGAATCAATCTTTAAAAAGATTTTCAAGTCATATGTTTGCTCTAATTTCGGTTGAAAACTGTAACTTCCTTCAATTATAGTCAGTTTCTTAGGTTCCACTTGAATTGGTTCACCTAGAACCCACTGAGGACATAAGTATGGTCTAAACGTAACTTTTTCACCTTTATTTAATGAATCAAGTACCTCTGTTTGGAACCTCTCATAATGAACATTACCACCTGGTTGAGCTAATCTTTCGCTTGTTTTCATCTCAAACGGAAGAAAAAAATCATCCATATGGAAAACATTGCAGTCATATATTTCAGCCAATAATCCAGCCAAATGACTCTTACCACTCCCACACATTCCATCAATAGCAATTACTACAGAATCATTTTGATTCAAAAGTTCATCCACTTTATCAAAGACAATCCTATAATTAGCATATTTATCATCTAACACTTTACTATGTATTTCTTCATTTTCATCCATTGTGCATTCCTCCTTCAAAGTGTTAATAAATAATAATAATAAAAGATGTAGATTATATATAAAAAAACATGAAGAACTAACCGACTGTTCTCAGCGGCTAGAATCTTCATGATTCTTATTCTATCGATATTCATTTTTTAAGTTTTATTTTCTATCTGACTTGCTGCCATCTTCTGATTGCATTCATTTATTGATATATAAATCAGATGTATCTTTACTTTACACTATATCTTTACTTTGCAGATATTCTATCTAAATATTCTTTTACTAACTTTATACTATAATCAATATACGTATCTGTAGTATAGTTTAGTTCTGCTGCGATTGTTATATTACAGCGGTTTAGTGGTATCAGAATCTTCTCTGCTGGAGACGAACTTACTGCTAATGCCATTTCTGGTGTAAATTCACCTAACATTGAATTCGCTACCACGATTGCTATTGGTCCCAATATAATGTCCGATTGTTTTGAAGTTTGGACGATAGCATTTTGACCTGTCGCACCAATATCAGCTCCAGCCTTTATCATATTGTTCGTTGCTGTAGAATTCGTTCCCAGAGCACATATTGTAATACTACTATCTTTCGATATTAATTTTCTAAGCTTACTGACAATATTTTTACCGATACCGCCACCTTGCCCATCAATAATAGTTATCATAATTTCCTTTTGTTTCATTGTTTTTCACCTAACCTATTATTTAGTTAATCGCAAAACTTATATACATTATATATATTAATTGGAATTATAACAACCATTAGTGTCTTATTTTTTTACCAAAATAATGTAATTGAATTATTTACCTAGTTTTTTAAACATATAACCTTTATAATTTTCAACTCCTGGTTGATCAAAAGGGTTAATTCCTAATACGCTTCCTGATAAATAACATGCAAATTCAAACATATAAAACATTTGTCCAAAATAGTATTCATCCAATCTTGGTAAAATAAATTTCATACAAGGTATTCCACTTTCACTATGAGCTTCAAGTGTTGCTTCAAATGCTACTTTATTAATGTCCCAAAAATCTTTATCATTTAAATAATCAAATCTATCCTCTACATGATCCTTTTTTAAGATAACACTACTATTTTGCTCTTGAATATCTATAAATGTTTCAAAAATCATCCTCTGGCCTTCTTGAACATATTGACCTATGGAATGTAAATCTTCCGAATAACTTACCGCTACTGGATATATTCCGATTCCTTCTTTTCCTTCACTTTCCGCAAATAATTGAATCCACCATTTAGAAAAATAATGTAATTGTTCTTCAAAAAATGCCATCATCTCTAAATTATATCCTTTGTGCAAAAGCAAATTACGATATGTTGCATATCTTAATGCAATATTATCCGTATTATTTTCTGAGAATAAACGTGTTTTCATATCCCTAGCCCCTTGTACGAGAGCCTTTATATCAATCCCTGCAACTGCCATTGGAAAAAGACCAACATCTGAGAGAACTGAATATCTTCCACCTATATTTTCCGGAAAAACTAAAAAATCATATCCATTATCCTTTGCAACTTGATTTAATGAACTTCCAATTGTTCCTGTAACTGTAATACGATCCTTTGCTGCCTCACCATATGTTTCTTCTAAATATTTTCGCAATACTCGAAAACCAATTCCAGGCTCTAATGTTTCAAAGTTCTTTGCAATTACATTAATATAAACCGATTTTCCTTCTAACTTCTTCAATAATTTATTTACATAATGAGCTGAAATATTATTTCCTGCATATAATATCTCTGGTTTATTATCAATTTGTAATGCCTGAACAACTGCCCTAGCTGCTTGGTTTGAACCACCAACACCAATTAACACAAATACATCCGCTTCTTTTCTAATTTGAGCTGCTTTCTTAACTAAATGAGAAATCGCTTCATCTCCTGCCCATTCCTCTACATTAAGCCACCCAAGACTATCTTGATACTGACTATTATTTTCATATATTTCATCAAGTGCATCCATATTGATTGATAAATTTTTAATTAATTCTTCTTCCGTTATTTGATGATTGTTATCTAAATATAATAAATCTATTTTTTCCATTTAATCACCCTTCTTATTTGACGTCTGCTTCTTATATTATTAACTAAAACATTAATCTTATTTACAAATCTTATATACAAATTCTATATACAAATCTTATAAACAAATCTTATAAACAAATCCTATAAACAAATTCTATCAACAAATCCTATAAACAAATAGTATCATAATCTCAAACTAATTTAAAACAATTTTTACGCAAACGTTTTCTAATATTTTATTTTAAATGAAAAAGAGCCACGAGTTTTGTTTTGTATGATAGAAAGAATCAATCTCTTTTTTCAAACAAAACTTCTGCATGGCTCATAATTAATTACAAACACTTCTCAATGTCTTGAATCATATCTTTTGGGGCAATCATAGGTTCAAAACGCCCTATAATATTTCCCTCTCTATCAATTAAGAATTTAGTAAAATTCCACTTAATTGAGTTATCATCATATCCTTCTCCATATTTTTTCTTTAGCATTAGTTCAAAGGCCATGTTTTTTAGCCCTTTTCCGACTCCATCAAAAAATGTCTTTTCCGTTAAATATTTGAAAATAGGATCTGCATTTGCTTCTCTTACATCTACCTTTTCAGATAAAGGGAATGAAACTCCATATCTAACCTTACAGAAGTTTTCTACATCAGTATTCGATCCTGGTTCTTGTTCTCCAAATTGGTTACATGGAAAACCTAAAACTACGAGTCCTTTATCCCCATAAGTTTTATAAAGTTCTTCAAGCCCTTCGTATTGAGGCGTAAATCCACACTTACTAGCAGTGTTTACTATTATTAATACGTTACCTTTGTAATTGGAAAGTGGTGTTTCTTTTCCCTCTATTGTTTTAAATGAATAATCATAGATTGACATATCATAATCTCTCCTTCCTTATATTGGTTATAATTTAATAGTATTGTAATTAATTTAACTTGTCAAGGATACAATTTCAATCAAAAAACCCGCTCATTGAGCGGGTTCAATTAGACTATATTCTCTTACAGATTCATAAATTGGCTGATTTTCTTTTTTCGGAATGCAAATTAATAATATCATACAGCAAAGAGTGAATAACCCAATTATAAGTGCAACTGTTCTAAATGACATTATTTGTCCTAGTGCTCCTGCAATAAGTTGAAATACTATCCCACCCACTGCAAAAATTGTATTAAACAAAGCATGAACTCTTGCCCGCATAACAGGCGGTAAATAAGATTGTACTGCTGTTTCGCGAATAGTGGCACTGGTAATTCCAAATGCTCCACACAAGAAGCGATTCATTAACATAAAGGGGTAAGGCATAAATAGTAAAAATGCATCCATCGTATCATAAAAAGCATACACAAATTTCGTCAACATAAATCTTTTCTGAACTGGTACTTCTTTCTTATATTGAATTAACCCACCAACTACACGCCCTATTGTTTCACTACTTCTTAGAAAACCAAGCATAGCTACCGATAACCACGGCTGTGTTTGGTAATATGCTTGTGTCATAGTCGCTACTCCACTGGAAGCCCCACTTGTAATACTCATATAAGAATAAATGTTACGAATTCCTTTCTCCTTCTTTATAAAGATAAATCCTTCCTTAATATCTTTGAAATACTGTAGAATTCCATAGGCTTCTTCACTTGGCTTATATATTTCTTTAATAAAACATTCAAGTATAACATCGATTACCGTTATTCCTGCCACTATAAAAAAGATATAGCCTATATCAAGTACTTGATATAAAAATGCTGCAACTGGTGCCATAACTATTGTAACCGTTGGATAAATAGTTCCGCTCACAGCGAATCCTTTTTGCTCTTCTCCGGTTGGAATTAGGTCAGGATACCAAGCTTGAAATGCAAGTCGATAAAATACTGAAATAGTTCCAATAACCAATGTAAAAACAATATAAAGCAAATAGTTAAATCCAATCCTCAAAACAATAATTCCAACTAGTAAATACAGTACTGCCATAACTGCATCCAAACCTACGATCCATTTTTTCTTACCACCTTTATCAATGAATGGAGCAATAAAAATTGGAAGAATAACATCGGGTAACATTCCACATACAAGAATTATCGCTGCTAGTAACGTTGATTTTGTTTCATCAAATACGAGAAGGCTTATGGGCAAGTTCATTGCTTCTCCCCCAATAGCAGAAAAAATAGTTGAAATCGTGATAAGGCTAAAATCTTTCGTCCATAATTTATTTTTTCTCATAAAAAAACTCCTTCCATGTGTAATTATATGGAAGGAGTTAAGTAATGTAAATCTTTATATTTTGAGAAATTATCTATGTAATTCGAGCAATAAGTTAAGGTAATTGTTTAAAATCAAGAAAGTTCTTCTTCTAGTTCCAATGCCTTTTTATATTTACGTTGCCTACAATATGCTTCTTTTAATAACTTTTTGTAAAAAATCAAGTAGCCTTTATGTCTTGTTACCTTAAGTAATTTCATAAGCTTTTCCATAACTTCTACAAAGATCGGATTATCGATAAAGTCTTTCTGGCACTCAATCAACGTTTCTTCATACATTAATTTTTCCACTTCATTATCACGATTTGCTAAGATCCAATGATTCATTTTTTCAAGGAAAATATCTGTTTCATCTATTCTCCCTAATCGAATTAACGTTAGCGCTTTCTTGTGATTCAATAAAAATCCATCTTCATCCCCTTCTACCATATTCAGGTATTTATATGCTTTATCATATTTCTCAGCACATAAAAAGGTAGCTCCCATATTGTAATATATTCCTGAAAGGTCCTGTTTCCATATCGTACCAGTTAACAAATTAATGGCTCGTTGATAGTATGGCATCATAAGTTGATCTAGATTCTGACTTGCATATGCCGATCCTTGTAATAGATAGCAGTTAGCTAGATTTCTAGTATTCCCTTCATCCAAAGCTGCCGTTATCCCTTTGCTCGCATAATTATTTACCAAATCATAATTACCAAGTAACATATGACCGTAAACAACATTTATAATACTTGCACTATTATTTAGAATTCGATTTGCTTCTTCATACGCCAAAATAACTTCAGCTGAATTATGAAATTCAATCGGTAACAACATATAAAATCTTGCCAGTTGCTCTTTATTTAAGTACTCTTGACACTCGCGTAGATGTTCAAATGATATCTCGTCCCGCTCATTGGCTTTAATCAATAACCAATCTAGAAATAAAGGACTATATTTTAGTTTGTCATCATGTTTTAAGAGTTCTTGATATGCACATCGCTCAAAATCATATAATCTCTGCTGATAGTATTCATCTATCAGCAAATAATTATCATCAACAAATTTTCTGTCCGCGGTATAATTAATTCCAAGTCTTTTAAAAAGGCTTTTCATAATTTCTGGATCTGGATTTACCTGATTATGTTCAATTTTACTAAGATATGAAACAACGCAGATCCCTTGGCAGATTTCTTTCTGCCCCTTATTTACTTTTAAACGTTCTAATTTGAGTAGAGCTCCACTAAAATTATTTTTATGATTCATCCTAGTACCTCCAAATAAGAAATAGTTCTTTGCCTATCTCATTATCATTTTATTCGAATTGTATTGTAATAACAACTATTTCTGAAGGACTACCTATTCGTACAGGAGGCCCCCATGTTCTAGCACCACTCGTTACGATAACTTGCAATCCTTCCTTACTTAAGTACCCATAGTCAACCTCAAAGATTTTATCTGTGATAAGATTTATCGGGAACATCTGCCCACTATGTGTATGACCCGATAATTGTAAATCTGCACCTACCTTGTTTGCTTCTTCCAGACTAATTGGTTGATGGTCTAGAATAATCACAGGAAGCTCCATATCCATATTTTGAACAATACTAGATAATTCCTTACGTTTTTGCCCACTAACTCTTTCATAAGTCTTATCCTCACGCCCTAAAATGTAAAAACTATTATCAATTTTTATACTGCTATCTCTTAATATATTAACGCCTGCTTGTTTAAATCGGTCTATCCGTTCAGCTGAATCCCCTGTAAAATCATAATCATGATTTCCTAATGATGCATATATTCCATATTTACTTTTAATTTGTGCAAAGTATTCTTCCATTTTTCTTTGCTCATAGGAATCCGTATCTCGGTTTGCATCAATTATATCTCCTGATATCAAAACAATATCTGGGTTAATTTTATTAATTGCTTCTACTAATTTTGCTAAGTTTTTATCGTCTAACCCGCTAAGGTGCGTGTCTGATAAGAAAGCAACACGAAGTTGCTTAAGGGAACCTGCTTGTTTTGGGATACTTATATCATAAGATGTGATTTTCAAATTACTTGCATTGATTGTTCCATATATAAGCAAACCACATACAGTAGCTAAGACCAATAGGCCTGCAAAATAAGGCGCTATCCTAGTATTCTTTAAGTTTTCCGGTATAAACCCTAACCATCGGTCTAATCTACTAATTAATTGAATGATTACGATTGACAAGGTAAAATAAAATACGGAAGTTAGCCAATAGTATGCAATTAAATAAACTCCATTTCTTAGAAAATGTGGTAAATAATGATTCAACCCCACTCCCACTAAACTTACTATTCCAAGTAACGAAAAAACAGTCCAGTAGACTTTTACATTAAGAAACGGTAATTTATTTCCAAGGTGTTTCCAAATCCAAAGACCAATATAGTAATTTATCCCTCCATATACAGCTAATATAATGCTTACAATTAAATACAATACCATTTTCATAATTCATCCTTTTCATCTGTGCAAATCTAGGGGGAACCCGACCCCCACTAACTAGATATTCTATAATTCTTTATACGATTTCTTCATAGCTTAGATCCTTATTTGTATTATACCTACAATTATATTCACTATTCAACTACAATTACCTTTTTCTATTAATCTACTATAAATTTGAACTTCTTACACAACAAACAAAATTCGAGCAACCATATTATATTTGTTTATTCTAATTCTGTTATTATCTTTTGAAAGCTTCCTAACCACTTATTCAATACCTTATCAAAACAAAATTTATAATCAATGGCTGCTACAGCAGTTGCCGTTACAATATCATAACTCGTATATAATTTGCTATCAATATAGATATCTACACTACCGACTACAGTTCCTATCTCAACTGGAGCCGTAAGTTCTTCTGGAATATTTATTCGTATCTCAACTTCTTCTTCATCCTTGAGTAATAGTCCCAGTGAGCCTGTCATATATACTTGTGTACTATTTATTTGCCCATTTACTACAGATATATTTTCAAACACGATATTATTATCAAATATCTTCTCATAGTCAAAATTCTTATCTCCGAACATCATAATTTTCAATGTATCTTTCCACTTATAACTTCTTTGAGGTGGCCACCCAGATCCTAATACGACCGAGATAAAATATTTATTATCTTTTTTTACAGCTCCAACAAAACAGTACCCTGCTTCCCCAGTGTACCCTGTCTTTACGCCTATTGCTCCATCCATCATATCCAAAAAATTATTCCTATTGTTTACCGAAAACTGTCTTTTATTTTTTACATCTTTAAATGAATATGATTTGGTGTTAATAATTTCTACTAATTGCTCATTTTTTAAAGCTTCTCTTGTAATAAGTGCCAGATCAAACGCAGTGGAATAATGACCTTTCGCATCTAGTCCATTCGGTGTTTTATAGCTTGTATTTATCGCGCCTATTTGCAATGCTCTTTCTGTCATTTTGTTGCAAAATATATCAACATTTCCATAGACATGCTCCGCTATTGCAATTGCTACATCATTTGAAGATTCAAGCATTAATGCATATAATAAATCCCTTAATATGTACTGCTCACCTTTGTTTATATTTAACTGAACATCCGGTGCTTGAGATGCCTTTTTACTCACAGTTACTATTTCATCCAAATCACAAGTCTCTATTGTAATAAGGCAAGTCATTATCTTAGTTGTACTTGCCATAGCTCTTGTTTCATAGCCATTTTCCTCCCATAAAACTCTTCCACTATCTCCATCCATCAATAATGCCGCTCTCGCGTGTAGTTTCAAATCATCATCAGCTGTATCAGCTTCGATACAAGGAATGATAGCGAAACATATTGACAGAACAATACAAATCAATTTTTTCATATAAACTCCAGATGTATTAATCATTATAGTTTATAAAAGGACAAGATAATATATACATAAAACATAAAAAATGCCCTATCAAAAAATAATAGGGCAAAAATAAATTAATTTGCGAATTATCTAACTACCTGAACTAGCCGCAGCAGCACTTGCTCCAACTGCTGCCGCTATCGCAACCTGTTGTGCAATCAGAATACTAGTTAAGCTATTAATTACTGTTGTATTCATTGTTTGAATTATAAATTTATTTGAGTATTCATTTGCAACTAAAATACCTGCATACATAATTCTCAGACTCTTCCCTGTCCCCAATGCACCAAACCCTTTGTTCGATTGCAAATATTCATTTACCTCAACAATGTCGTTTACAACTTGCTCAACATTATCAGTTGCTAATGCAATTACCCCTAGAGTGGCTAATTCCATACCAGTTCCATATTTACAATTCTTTTCTTTTAGTAGATTGTATATATCCATGGTTTTGTTACATTTTACTTCTGCGCTATCTTCTGCTAAGGCTAGGGTATGGCTCAGCGCCTGAACTGCGTTTGACGAAAAGAACTTTCCTGACAATAAACTATAACATTTTTCAATCTCATTAATTGCCCTATGCACGGATAAATCACTAACAGCAAACATAACTGCAAATCCACAATCCTCACTTGAAGTTAAGATTGGGTGTTCCTTTTTCATCTTTATGTATATATCTTTTGCCTTTGTGATTACTCTATCGTACTCACAAGGTTCGACCATTTTTACAACAACAAAAGCAGCTACTGTTAAGAAAGTGGTAGTGTGAAATTTCTTCTTTAATTGATTATATACATCAAATATTTTTTCAAATTTATCTTCAGGATTTTCTTCTAAAGAAAGCATAGTTGCTAATGCAAGAAATGTAGTCCCTCTAAAATATGAGAACATACCTGTTTTTTTCTTTATAATTTCTTTGCATTTCTTAATTTTTATAGCATCTACTTCTAACCCATTTGCTGCATAAAGACTGGCACACAAAGGATATAACATAGAATTATCCCATTTAAAATTGTTTTTCATTATTTCTCTATTTACAACAAATAACTCACATCTTTGCTTCAATGATTCTATCATATTTATTATATTTCCTTTCAAATCAATCATTCGCCACAAATTTATTTTATCCTATATTTGTAAAATTGCAAGAATTTTAATAATAAATATATAAATATTATTTAGTCAAAGTATATTTTAACTCTAGTAAATTCAAATATTAAATCTCTGGTATTACAATCGCAATTTCCATACCAGCCTCAGCTGATTTTGCAATACCATCAATAATCGCTTGATTATAGAGAATTTGGCTTGTTGGTACAGGAGCTGTTCCTCCATTTTTAATTGCATCAAGGAAAGAACGTATTTTTCTATCAAATAAATCTGGTCCATCATCATTAATAATTGGTATCTCTGTTTCCACTTGACTTCCTGCAACGTCATGATAAATCTTCAATGCTCCACCAACGCTACCGTTCCAACATTCAGTAGATGGAATTCTAAGTCCACCTTTTGTTCCGAGTATTAGAGTGTCTCCTGGTGTATCTAAATTCATTGCCCATGCTATTCGAAAGTCTAATACAATTCCACCTTCTAAACGAATAAATGCTGCTGCAAAATCGTCAACTCCAAATTTAGCTGCATATTCTGGGTGCGTTGGATAATAATCTGGTCTTGTTCCAAAGAAATTAGATTTATATCCGGATACGGTAAGTGGCTTTGGATAACCAATTGCATTCAATACCATATCGAGAGAGTAACAACCAATATCTCCAAGTGCACCTAATCCTGCTGTATCTTTTTCAATAAATGAGGTTCCACAAGGAGTTGGAATACCTCTACGTCTTCCACCACCTGTTTGAATATAATATACTTGCCCTAGTTCGCCAGTTTCAACTATCTTTTTAATCATTTTCATATTTGGATCAAAACGTGGTTGAAAACCGATTGATATAATCTTTCCACTTTTTTTCTCAGCTCTCATAATCTCAGCTGCTTCATCAAGAGTTACACTCATTGGTTTTTCAAGCATTACATGTATGCCTTTGTTTAAAGCAGCTATTGCACACTCTGCATGTGTTGCATTGTAAGTACATACACTTACTGCATCAAGTTCCACTGAATCTAACAAATCAGTGTGGCTTTCAAATGTTTGAACATTTTCAACACCTAACCTCTTAAAGAATTCTTCTGCTTTGCCAGGAACTAAATCAGCTCCAGCGATTATCTCAACATCCGGCATACTCATATAACTTTTTACATGCGCTTCTGCAATCCAGCCTGTTCCGATAATTCCTACTTGAATCTTTTTACTTGCATCTACTACAGTTTGTTCTTCTTGAACGTCTTTAAATCTGTTTAAAATATCTTCGTTTGTTTTTGCCATTATTGTAACCCTCTTTCAATTTTTTGTGTTGTCATTATCATAGTTTTTTTCACTTATATTCCAAGGCTTTTTAAATATTCTCTGCCTTCTTTTGCCGCTTGTAAAGGTGAACAAGTTGGTGATTGGTCTTGTTCCACTATTATATATTTAGCACCCGCTTCTTTCACTGCTTCTATAATAGCTGGAAAATCCTGCATCCCCTGACCTAGAGGTCTAAATTCAAATCCATTATCTTCTTGTGTTACCGGTTTCGTTTCTTGACCTGATTCATCAATTAGAGCATATACTGCTTTGCCACCAAGATTCTTACATACGAAATCTTTAAGATGTACAACTGGAGAACGGCCTGCATATTTTCTAATATATTCTGTTGGTTCTTGCCCTGCATACTTTACCCAACAAGTGTCTATCTCTGTTTGTAATATTTCACTTGGAATACTTTCATAAAGCCAATCTAGTAAAAACTTATCTTCAAATGTTTGAAATTCAAAATCGTGATTATGGTATAGCAATTGAATATCCGCATATTTCAGTGCTTGCCCTACTTGAATGAACTCTTTTTTTGTTTGTTCAAATAGATTTGTTCCAGCATGATGCTCTAGTCCCATCCAAGGAACAGCACAGTACTTTGCACCGATCGTTTTTATAAAATCAATGCTTTCTTTTTCATTGTTAATAAATACATCATGTGTTTGGTGAACAGATACACATTCAAGACCGTTTTTCTTTAATAATGCAAGTACTTCCTCGGCTGTTTTGCCAAAATATCCTGCAAACTCAACATAATCATAGCCCATATCTTTTACTTGTTTTAGCGTTGCATCCACATCATTTTGCATATCATCACGAATGGAATATAGTTGTAAACCTACTTTTAATTCGTTCATTCTATTCCTCCATAGTAATAAATTTTGTTTTATATTAGTAAGTTAAATATCAGTTTCAATAGCTAAATTTGTTTCTGCCGATAAAAAAGATGCTTCCATTACTTTCATTACACGTAACGCTTGTTCTGGTGTAATTGTCAGTTCTGCTTTGCCTTCTATTGCATCTACAAATTGGTCGTATACAACGGATATGTGATCTACTACATCCATAGGTTCCGTCAAATCGATTGACTCTGTGGTATTTTCGTTTCTAGGTGCCATCGTCTTAGTAGGCCCTGCTTTTGTATAAACGATTTCTTCTTCCCATTTATTTTCCTTATCTATGCAGCGAACAATCTTTCCATTACAATCCCAATCGTAAACTACAAGTGTTCCCATAGTCCCTAATACGTACCATCTAGGATGTGTAATGTAATTATTCGTGGATACTTCAATATGAGCAGTAAGTCCACTTTCAAAGGTCATAGTAAGTCGGAAATTATCATCTACCTCACTATATTCAATGTTATACATTTTACAATAAACACTGGTCACCTTTTCATCAACCATATGCATAAGTTGATCAATTAAATGTACACCCCAGTCAAGCATCATTCCGCCGCCAAGTTCTTTTATAGTACGCCATCCTGTAGGCATTCCCCTTGACCCTTCCACTCTCGACTCTATCACATAAGGCTTACCAATCGCACCACCTTCAACATTACGGCGCATTAATATAAAATCTTTGTTTGTACGTCTGTTTTGATCAATGGTAAATATTTTTCCATACTTCTGTGATGCTTCCATAATTTCAATTAATTCATTCGAATCTAAGGTAACTGGTTTTTCACAAATAACATGTTTACCCGCTGCCATAGCTTCAATTGAAAGTTCTTTATGTACTTCATTTGTTGTTGCAATTAACACAATATCAATTTCTTCATCCGCTAGAAGTTCCTCTTTTGAAGAATATGCAACTAATCCAAGTTCTTCGGCATATTTTAACCGATCAATGTTTACATCAAAGACCCCTTTTACCTTTACCCTTTCATAATCAATTAAAGACTGATTATGATGCGATGCCATACCACCAAATCCAATGATCCCTAATGTATGTTGTTTATTCATTATGCCCACCACATTTCTCCTGCATTATCAAATATTAATACTTCCTTTAAAAATTGTACTGCTTTTTCCAAACCTTCTGCCGGTGACATAAGTCCATCTTCATGCTCAATACTAATCGCTCCGTCATAGCCCACTACCTTAAGCATACTTATCATATCATTCCATACTTCTTTACCATGACCATACCCAACTGTTCGAAATACCCATGAACGATTCAGAATATCACCATAAGATTTACAATCGAGGACTCCGTTCACTTGACAATTTCTCTCATCAATCAAAGTATCTTTTGCATGGAAATGATAGATTGCTCCTTTTAATGCTTTAATTGCAGATGTTGGATTAATTCCTTGCCAGAATAAATGACTTGGATCAAAATTTGCACCAATTATATCTCCAACTGCAGCCCGTAATCTAAGCAATGACTCTGGATTATATACTGCAAACCCTGGATGCATTTCTAAAGCAATTCTTGTAATACTATGGCTTTTTGCGAACTCCGACATTTCCTTCCAATAAGGAATAATCTTTTCTTCCCATTGCCATTTTAATATCGTACTAAAATCATCTGGCCAAGGACAAGTTACCCAATTTGGATACGTTGATGTTTCACTGTCACCTGGACAACCAGAGAATCCGATTATTGTGTCAATCCCTAATGCTTCTGCTACTAAAATAGCATTCTTGAAATCATTATGAAATTTATCACTTATCTCTTTCTGTGGATGCAGCGGGTTTCCGTGACAGCTAATTGCTGATATTTCTAAATTATACTTTTCTAGTAAAGCCTTATATTCAGATATCTTGTTTGGATTACCAATTAACTCCAAAGGTTTGAGGTGAACATCACCTGGATATCCTCCTGCACCTATTTCAATACAATCTACACCAAGACTATTTAAATATTTTAACGCTTCTTCAAAAGAAAGAGATCCAATTACTGGGTTCATTACTCCTAATTTCATATATTATCCTCCGATTTATTATATTTATTTGTCTTCTCTATTAATGTCTACAAGAAAGGGCTACTCTGCATTTTTTTTTGCGAGCAAGACTACTTTCCTATTTCATAAGAAAATTGTAGCATAGTATAACCTGTTATGATATAATTCTTCTATATTAAAATAGCAATAATTTGTCATGGAGGGTTTATTCATGAATTACTTTGAAGAGCAAAAAGCAACCATTAATGGTGTACCCTATAACTTTTTCTGCCATGTTGAAGAGTGTAACGGCCCTGGTCTATTAGTCAATGCTCATTTACATGACTATATAGAGATTTTATATGGAATAACTGGTGTTTTTGATGTTTACTTGAATGGAAATAGACATACTTTTCAAGTTGGGGATATGGTATTAATCAACTCGCAAGAGGTACATCAGATAGTTTCTTTATCAG
Organism: Clostridiales bacterium; assembly: GCA_029256575.1. Lineage (GTDB taxonomy): Bacteria > Bacillota > Clostridia > Lachnospirales > JAQSXR01 > JAQSXR01. The sequence continues at coordinate 383,567 of JAQSXR010000003.1, forward strand.
AGGGGTCTGGTCAATATATTGTAATTCGATTTGAACCAGAGATAATCTACACAATGTCACAAAGTGTATTTGAGTCGAAATACGTTCTACCCTTTACGTTAAATAATTCTACTCATCAAAAAGTTTTCAAGAATTTTGAAATAGTATCTACTTTTATACCTGGTATGCTACAAGAGATTCTATTCGAGTTTATAAATAAAGATTATGGTTTTGAGCTTGCAATAAAAGCACATATTTGCAAAATATTCTTATGGATTTTACGCTATTGGCATAAAGCTGGAGTGGAATTAAATATATATTCAGATACGAGTGAAGAATTATATAAGAAGCTTCAAATTGTATTTTATTTTGTTTCAGAAAATTATGAGAAAGATATTAAGGCGCTCGATATGGCGAAGTTGTGTAATATGAGTTATAGCTATTTTTCTAGATCTTTTAATAATGTTATGAAAACAAGTTTTAACGAATACTTGAATTATGTTCGAATTACAGAAGCGGAGAAATTATTAATCTCGACGGATTTAAACATTACAGAAATAGCAATGGCAGTGGGTTTCTCCACCGCCAGCTATTTTATTAAACAATTTAAGTTATATAAGAATTTCTCACCGAAGCAATTCAAGAAGAATTTTGTTTTTTAAACAAAATTGCATTTATAAGTATTTTTCTTTAAATTTATTAACTGGCAGTGGCTTATCAAAATAGTATCCTTGGATTTCATCGCACCCAAGCTCTACTAAGATATCATATTGTTCTTTTGTCTCAACGCCTTCCGCAATTGTCTTAATTCCAATTGATTTTGCAAGCATTATGATTGCTTTTACAATCTCAAGGTCATAATTTACAGTAGCGATTACATCGATTAATGGTTTTGCAATCTTAATTCTCTCAAATGGAAAGAATTTTAAATAACTTAGTGAAGAATATCCCGTACCAAAATCATCAATCGATATCGATACATCTAATCCTTCAAATATAGAATCTATCTGCTTAATTCTATATTCTCCCTCAATTGCAATACTTTCTGTAATCTCAATATCAATCGTTTTAGCTAAAACAGCTTCTTTTTCCAATGTTTCTTTTAATATTTTTATTAAATTTTTGTTATCCAGTTGTTTTGGTGAAACATTAATCCCCATCTTAAAATCAACTGAGTATTCACGGTTCCATTCACCAATTTGGCAGATTGCATGCCTTAATACCCATTCACCAATCGGATTAATATAATTTATCTCTTCTGCAATTGGAATAAATTCTGCAGGTGAAATATATCCTATATCAGGGACATTCCAACGAAGTAGTGCCTCAACTCCAATTAGATTATTATCTGGAATACTAAATTGAGGCTGATAAAACAATTCAAATTCTTCATCAAAATTAGCTTTTCTAAGTAATATTTCTATTTCATTTTTTCTATGAAGCACAGTTGTAAATACGCTATCATAAGATACACATTTCCCACGTCCCAATGCTTTTGCCTGATACATTGCGATATCTGCATTTTTCATAAGGGTCTGACTATCTTTAGAATCAATCGGATAAATTGCTATTCCTACACTTATTCCAACTTTGAAAATATATTGATCTATTTCTATTTCTTCACTACATTTATCAATTATTTTGTTTGCAATATCTTCTAATTGTTCGTATTCATAGTTACCTTTAAATCCAATTACAAATTCATCTCCACCTAGTCTTGCTAAGATTTCGTACCCATTAATCATAGCTTGCAACCGTTTTGATAAGATAAATATTAATTGATCTCCTATATCATGTCCATATGTGTCATTAATGGTTTTAAACCGGTCAACATCGATAAATAAAAGACCTATCGTTTCTGTTGGATCTAAATATTTAATATCCTCATCTAATTTATTAAGGAAAAATCGCCTATTATGTAAATTCGTTAATGTATCTTGATTCGATAAAAAAGCTAATTCCTTATTTTTAGATTCTAATTCTATGTTTTTCTGAATAATTTCAACTGTTCTTCTATCAATTTTACTCTCTAATTTTTTATTTAGTTCTTTTTGCTTTTCCAAAAGGATTTCATTTTGAACAGAACCCTGTATATAAACACTTAATGTTTGATGGACTACTACTGGAATTAAGAAAATTAATAAATCAATTAAGACAAACCCTTCGTCAATAAATATTAAAATTGGTGCGATAAAAAATAATAGTCCTTTGTATCTGATTTTAATATTCTTATAGCCCACCTGATTTACATTCATTGATACTACTTGTTTCGACTCTCTTGCAAACATACTACCAACTGCAATACATAGAATGGCCCCCATATATACGGAATCTATTAAAGAATTTGGAACATATACGTTATAGAAATAGATATAATAATATATAAGATCTACCAAAGCATAAATTAATATTCCAGTTGCGGATATTCGAACTGATTTCGGTAAGCCTCCTTGTCGTACGGAAATAAACCAAATAAATATTCCGACCAGTATTAAGATATCAAATAGTATGCTAATACCAGAAATCCATCCATCTTTTATAATCTTATCTATCATATCAGAACTCTTATTTAAATATAAAATCCAAATTAATAGAATGGATGTAGCTGATGTTACCGCAGAATCAACTAATAATTGTATCATATTCCACTTTTTAAACGTATAGATTCCATATATAATTACACCTCCTATAATAAAAACATTAGTTAGTGTATACATATATGTAATTAAGAGACTTGCTTCTGGATCTAGCTTAGGTGATAGTTCATAAATAATCCAGGTAACATCTGCAATTGCCCAGGAAAGACAAGCCAAGGAATAGCATAACCATACAGATTTTTCAATGTAAGAATTATTTTTATTCGAGTACCTTGCGAAAATAATTCCAGAGGCCATTAAAGCTAGTATAGGAGATAATAAATTCCCCCAAAAATCAGACTCGAATATAGTAGCAATAAAATATATACAATATAGAATTGAAATAATTATCATTAAGTAATTAAACTTTTTATTATTCATATACAAATTCCCCCTATTTCAATCCTTCATCGTCTTTATTTTATATTTATCCGCTAATTTTACTTTCTAATATCCAAATTAATTCTACCATCTTTAATTTCAATGATTCGATCTGTCTTTTCAGCTATCTTCCTATCATGTGTAATAATTATAAATGTTGTACCAATTTCTTGATTAATTTTACGAAGAAGCTCATATATATTTTCTGTTGAATCAGAATCTAGGTTTCCTGTTGGTTCATCTGCCAATATTATCTTCGGTTCATTAATCAAAGCTCTCGCTATTGCAGTCCGTTGTTGTTGACCACCTGACATCTTTGTTGCTAAGTTATTCTTTACATTATCCAATCCAACAAGGCTTAAGTATTCTTCTGCTTTCTTTACAATTTCCTTTGTTATTTTTCCACCTTTGATTTCATAAGGCATTAATACATTCTCCAAAGCTGTGAACTCTGGGAGAAGATAGTGAAATTGAAAAACAAATCCTATCATTCTATTTCTTATCGCTGCAAGCTTATTATTTGACATATTCCCTACATTGTTATTATCAATGAGCACTTCACCCGATGTTGGCTTATCTAAAGTTCCAATAATATTGAGGAGTGTACTTTTTCCACTACCAGATTGTCCAATTATTGAATTAAATGAACCTTGTTCAAAGGATAAATTTATGTCATACAATACCTGTGTTTTTATATCTGTTCCATATATTTTATCAATATTCTTTAGTTCAAGTATATTGTTCATAAATTCCCCTCCTCTAGTTATTTCTAATGATATCAATTGGGTTTAATTTCGAAGATTTCACTGCAGGAATAAGTGCTGCCAATACAGATGAGACAACTGCAATAAGTCCAGAAACTAAGATAAATGGATAACTAATATAGAGTGCGATGACAGGCGTGCCATCTGGATTCAATGCAAATTTAGTAAATGCAAGTGATAACCCTAACCCTAGAATAATTCCAAGAATTGCTCCAAACATTCCTAATATTAATCCTTCAAATAAAAAAACATAACTTGTTGAAGAATTCTTAATTCCCATTGCTTTTAAAATACCAATCTGTCTTGATTTTTGTATAACTGTAATTGCTAAAACGCTCGCTATTCCAAGTACAACAGATATTAGTACAAAAACTTGAATCATAATACTAGAAATACTTTGCCCTTGTAATCCACTAAGTAGCTGTTCATTCTGAACTTTCCAATTTTCCACTTTTAAATTATTATTATCAATTTTTTCAATAATCTTGTCTGCTACTTCATCTGCTGTAAATACCGCAGCTTCCTTTACTTGAATCTCAATTGACGTGATTGTATTTCCGATATCAAATATATTTTGTGCTGTTGATAGTGTTGTGATTCCCCAATTCTTATTTAAACTTGAAACTTTAAGATCAAAGAATCCTACAACTTTACACATAACGGTATCTTGATTTGTTGTAATTAATTTTATTTCATCATTTAATTGAATTCCATATTCCTTTTTTAAATCTACTCCAAGTATTATTTCATTATCATTTCTTGGATAGGTTCCATCTTCTATGCTTTCAATAAAATTATAGATTCCATCCGCCTTATCAATTTCAAAGCCTCTAATCAGTATAGACTGTGAGTTCTCACTATACTCTAAGAACGCTGGATAGTCTGCCGCAACAGAAATCTCTTTAATATTATCATCTGCCGTTTCTATATCAGTTAATAGTTTATCATAATCAGAAATTATTTTATCATCCATATTTGATGAAATGGTAATTTGCGAAGAATTTCCAATTGTCTTCTCTACTAAACTCTTTTGAAGTCCTTGTATAAGTGAACCTATAAATATCTGTACAGAAACTCCAATGGCTATACCTAAGATGATAAGGAGTGTTTGTCCTTTATTTGATTTCAGAAATCGAACTGCGATTTTATATCCTAACCTCATAATGCCACCTCATCGCCTGCGATATTTTTAATATCTTCATATGTTTTTGCATAATAATCTGCACCCACTATTTTATATTTTTCTGTATCATTATTAAAAGCATTGCCTCCAACAACAATCTTTATTGGATATCCAACTACTTCTTTAATTTCTTTAATTACCTTTTTTGTAACTACCATATTATAATAATTGCTAACACTAATTGCAACTATATTAGGTTTAATTATATCGATTGCATTGCGAAAGTCGCTATAAGGAGTATTACTTCCCACATAAATTGCATGATAACCACTTATTGTGAAAAAATCCGTAACCATCCTAGCCCCTAAATCATGATATTCCTCTGGTGGACATAAAACAATGGCAGTCCCTTTCTTACTATAATTCAATTCGTCTCGTTTTTTAAGTACATATGGGAAACAGCACTCAACTATAGTTCTTATAATTGCCGTTCTTACATGCTCCTTCCAAATACATAAACGCTTATCCTCCATACACTGCATGAGATTTAGTGAAGGTGTCAAAATGTCCATGTACAACTCTAAAATATCAATTTCTTTATTTTGAAGTAATTCTAATATAAATTTAGTTGCCTCTTCTTTGTTCTCTTCTACTAATAAAAGGTTGAATTTTTCATAAATATTATTCATATTACTCTCACTCCTTTCGTTTAATCCATTAAATGCTATGTACAATCGAATCAAGTTTATAGTATTGGATATTATATGTATTACTACATTTTATCATATTTCTCTAACTTATAATAGTCTTCCATATTTTAATCACTAAAATATTATTTGTTCAATTTACAAAGAACATATGTTCTGTTATAATTAAATTATAAATGTTCGATTATACTTGGAGGTGAAACAATTTGCAAACAAATAATATACCCGTAGAAGCTATTTCCGTATGTAATACGATCGGAGATATTCGCCCAATGCGTATCCGTCTCGAAGACGACAATCATCAACTTATGATACTAAATGTTAATGAGATAATATATAGCAAAGAGTGTAACCTATCCGGTATTATATCTTATCGCTATGGATGTAAAGTTCATATTCATGGTGTTGAGCGTTTAATCGAGCTTATGTATAATGTCCAATCACACAAATGGACAATTCTAAAAATATTGTCATAGGAGGTACAATGAGTAAACCAATTATTTTTCATATAGATGTTAATTCAGCCTTCCTTAGTTGGGAGGCTTGTTATAGAGTAAATATACTAGGTGAATCTGCTGATTTACGTGACATACCTTCTGTGGTAGGTGGTGACCAAGAAAAGCGTCACGGTATCGTACTCGCAAAATCAAATTCAGCTAAGAAATACAAAATACAGACTGGTGAACCCCTCGTTAGTGCCTTAAACAAATGCCCGAATTTAACTATCGTACCACCAAATTACGAATTATATGTAACTTCATCAAGAGCGCTTCTTAAGATTCTAAAGGAATTTTCTCCCCTTGTAGAACAATATAGCATTGATGAAGCCTACTGTGATATGACTGGAACTGAAAATATCTATGGGACACCGATCGCCGCTGCTACCTATATTAAAGATAAGATATATGAAGAACTTGGCTTTACTGTAAATATAGGGTGCTCATCGAATAAATTGTTAGCAAAGATGGCAGGTGACTTCCAAAAACCAAATATGGTTCACAGCTTATTCCCCGAAGAAATCCCTGACAAGATGTGGCCCTTAGATGTTGGAGATTTATTCTTTGTTGGTAGAGCTACTCAGAAGAAGTTACGTTCCCTTGGCATTCAAACCATTGGAGAATTAGCCCATACTGATATTAACATATTACGTTACCATTTTAAAAAACATGGAGAAGTAATTTATAACTATGCAAATGGATATGATTTTACACCTCTCATTGATATCACTCCACAAAACAAAGGGTATGGTAATAGTATTACAATCCCAATTGATGCATCTACTGCAAGTTCAGCTAAGATGGTTTTGCTATCCCTTTGCGAAACGGTTAGCACAAGACTTCGTGCAGATAATATAAAAGCTTCTTGTATATCCGTTTCCATAACTGATTGCGAGTTTTCTCATGCTTCTCATCAACGCAACATAACAGCGTCGACTAATATAACAAACGAGATTTATACTATTGCTTGTCTTCTATTTGATGAATTATGGGACAAAAAAACTCCAATAAGACAACTAGGAGTTCATACAAGCAAACTATCAAACGACGATTACAGGCAGTATAATTTATTTGATATGTATAAATATGATAAACTCAAAAAATTAGATTCTGCAATAGATGAAATTCGCGGGCGCTACGGTGAAGACTCTGTAAAGAGAGCCTGCTTTCTTGATGGTTCCACAAACCATATGTCAGGTGGGATTGATAAGGCTAAGAGAACTGGGATTACAAAAGGAGTTGAATAAAGGGTCGATTGATGTACACCAATCATCTTGTGGGTTATTAAATACCTCCTTCTGCAATAAGCCCCTCACTGAGAAAGATAACACGATCTGCCACTTCTTTTGCAAAGCCCATTTCATGTGTAACTACGACCATGGTTCTTCCTTCTTTTAAATATATAAAATAAAGTTGTAATAATAGTGGTGTCCCTCGGATAACGCTATTATACATATTCATAATAAAAAACGTTCTATCCTAGTTCATAAAGAAAGATTATTTTATAACATTATTCTTATCTAAGAATCTTATACCAGACATTCATGCTTTCGATGTTGCCTGAAATGTTGGTATTATTTATTAAGCGACCTGCATATTGGTAACCTTTTTTTGAAAAAGTTATGTTCATACCGTATGATTTTGCTCGAGCAATTGTATAAGCAGTATGAAATCCTAATTCCTTCATAGTCTTTTCCATCTCCGCTAATAGGTAGCTAGCATATCCTTGACCTCTATATGCCTTGAGCGTTGCAAAGTCAGTCAGTTCCGCATTAGAATACCCCTTCGCGGCTTCAATTGAAGATACTGCCACTAGTTCCCCCTTGATCCAAATACCAAAGTATATTACATTTTCATTCATAGTTTTTAACAAATAACTCTTATCATGTATTGGAAACGGATATGTCTTAAAAGTCTCTTGATATACTAAGACCATATCATCTAAATCTTTATCCGTAACAACTCGACAAGAAAAACTTTCGCCAAACGGTTTCATATCCTGGCCCATATCTTTGCTCTTTGCCCATTCATATACTTGATTGCAATAATTTTCAAATGTATCTGTTATTCTATTTTCATCCAAATATTTTGAAAGAAAATAAGCATCTTCTTTTCCATTATAAAATTCAGGAATAATTGCCTCATTTACATAACCACTGCCCTCAAACAATTCACTCGCATACTTTGGAACCTTAGCAATTATTTTCGTATATCTATTTTCATTCGCTAAATCATCTAGTTTTTTTATAATATTAGGTAAGTCTGAATCATCTAGTGACATAAGATATATTCGATTATTACTTTTCCCATGATGAACAATTGACTTACCAATTTCAGTTATTGAATCTAACATAATAAAGTCTCCTTTTAGAATAATTACTCGCCTGGTGTTAATGTAATGACTTCTTCATAGTCCGCGATGAGTTTAGCGATCCCTATGATTTTACTTTCTTCACCCTCGTGTAATTTAAGTTGTAAATTGCACAAATCACACTTTAAATCGCAATCATTATGTCGATAGTCACTTGGCTCTTGATAGGTTGTAATAACCCCTTCATAATTTCTAAGTATTATTTTATTAGTTGACCAAGAAATAAGGTAATTTGGCATAACCGGTATTTTACCACCACCCCCAGGTGCATCAATAACATAAATTGGTACTGCAAAACCGCTCGTATGGCCCCTCAGATTTTCCATTATTTCAATTCCCTTACCCACAGAGGTTCTGAAGTGTTCAAGACCTTCCGATAAATCGCATTGATAAATGTAATATGGTCTAACTCTATTCTCTACCAACTTATGAACTAAACGTTTCATTATTCGTGGGCAGTCATTCACGTCAGCCAATAAAACAGATTGATTGCCTAGTGGAATACCTGCCAATGCTAATTTTTTAAGCGCTTCCTTCGATGCTATTGTAATTTCTTTGGGATGATTAAAGTGCGTGTTAATCCAAATAACACCATGCTTTTTTAATATCTCTACCAAACTATCAGTTATTCTATAAGGTAAAACAACTGGTGTTCTAGTTCCGATACGAATAACCTCAACATGTTCTATTTTATTTAATTCACCTAGAATCCAATCCAACAACTCATCCGATAACATAAATGGATCTCCACCAGATAATAGTACGTCCCGAACAACAGGATTATTTCTGATGTATTCCAAACCCATTTCCATCTCTTCTTTTGAAGGGATACATTCCCTATCCCCAACTTTTCTTTTTCTTGTACAATGCCTACAGTACATAGCACATACATTACTTATGTGAAAAAGAACTCTATCGGGATACCGGTGTGTTATTCCAGGTGCCGGACTATTCTTGTCTTCTGCCAAAGGATCTACCATGTCATACTTTGCGATATGTAACTCCCTCTTATCAGGAAACGCTTGTTTAAATATTGGATCATTCTTATAATCTTCTGTATTAATAAGTGAAAGATAATATGGTGTTATAGACATAGGAAATATCTTTATTATCTCCTCAAGATGCTCTCTTTCCTCTTTAGAAAAATTTATACCCAATATTTTTTCCACCGTATCTACATCTTTAATTGTATTTTTAGCTTGCCACCTCCAGTCCTTCCACATCTTCAGCGTATCCGCAGTAACGACTTCATTTTCCATTCTGTTTTTTGTAACTTCAATCATCGGCTCCATATTATTGATTCCCCCATTATATATTTTTAAAAATAAAAAACACTCTAGCTCTATAAAAATAGAGTTAGAGTGTCTAAGCTTTCCTGAATAATCAGTTCACTTTATACCACATGAAACATAGCATAGATTATGACCATTTGATCCTAATCAAACCCCAGTTCTAAAAATTATTTTTCAATAAAATTTTCGCTTTAATAGTCTGTCAAGCCAATCGATTATTAGTTTAGCAGATTCATATAGCTATTTTGGAAAATTTACTCATCCCCACATTCATTGAATACGTGAACAAGCTCATAACCCAGCTACTCATTTTATATACTTCATATTTTGAACGGTAGTATTAATTTTGAACTTAGCTGAATTATTTCGCCAAATTCTTTCTGTTTTTATATTACCATATGTACCCAGTACTGTCAAGGCTCAATTTTCCTGATGTTCTATATTTGAACTATGAGTGATACAATGGGGACGGTTCTTTTTGTATCACTTTGATACAAAGGGGACGGTGCTATAAAAATATTTTCTTCCACACTTATCTTATTTATGTTAAACTTAATATATAAAATTAATATCTAAATACGAACTATGAAAAGGAGCAAATTAGAATGAATGTTTTAGATTTAGCACTATCATTAGAAATTGATTTAGAAAAAAGCTATAAAGAGCAAGCAGAACTGAACAAAGATAATAGTTTAAATGCTGTATTTTTACTACTTGCAAAAGAAGAGGAAATACATGCAGATATTTTAAGAAATCATAAAGATAAAATCACTTACGAATTACCGAGTAGTGAACTTCTGAATGAATCCATGAACTTATTCAAGAACCTTGGTAAATTCAAGATTGACATTAAAGATATCCCAAGTCAATTAGATTCATATCGAACAGCACTAGCTTTAGAAAAAGAAAGTCTTACTTTTTATGATACACTTTTGAAAGATGCTTCCGATGAAGAATCGAAAAAAGTATTTGGCTATCTGTTGAAGCAGGAAGAAACACATTGCAGCATCCTTGAACAACTTATACAAATGTTAATCAAACCTGAAGACTGGGTTGAGTCAGCAGAATTCGGAGTTCGTGAAGACTATTAAATATTAAAATTAGTATAAAATGGACGGTTTTCAATGTATCACTTTACTCTGATACATTGAGGACCGTCCCCTTTGTATCAAAGTGATACAAAAAGAACCGTCCCCAATGTATCACCCAATGAACTTTATATGTCTCTTAGTGTCAACTGATTGTCGTCATCTACTTCTTTTTCTGCTTCTTCTTTAAATTTTTCTATTGCTTCATCCGCTATTTCTGGTAAATCCTTAAGGGATTGCATACCGAAATTTCTCAAAAAATCTTCTGATGTACCAAATAATATTGGTCGACCCGGAGCATCCATTCTCCCAACTTCTGAGATTAAATTATATTCAATCAGCTTATTTACGCAATGATCGGAACGAACCCCTCTTATATGTTCGATTTCTAGCTTTGTAATTGGCTGTTTATAAGCAATTATTGATAACGTTTCAAGCAATATATCTGTAAGTGTTTGTTTTTTGGGTTGTTGTGCAACCTTTCTTATGTATTCATATTGTTCTGCTTTTGTACACATTTGGTATGATCCATCTATTTCGATTATATTAATACCTCGATCAACTTCATCGTATCGGTCCATCATATTTGCAATGATTTTACGTGTTGTTTCTAAATCGTGTTCGATTGCTTCTGCTATTTTGTTAAGTGAAACCGCATCCCCCATTGTAAATAGTATCGCTTCAATGGTTGCTTCTAATTTCTTAATTTCATCCATTTGCACTCTCTCCTATAGGCCTTATAGTGATATCATCAAATATGTTTTCTTGAACTACTATTATTTTACCTATTTTCATTAATTCAAGCACCGCTAAAAATGTTACTATTATTTCAAGCTTTGAAGATTGTTCTTCTAATAGATGTGAAAATCTAATTTCATTTAATTCTAAAAGCATTGAATATATGTAGTTAACTTTTTCTTCTAAGCTAATTTCTTCTCTTTTTATCTTTCCAAATTTACTTCTAATAGGGTCAATCTTGTCATTTTGCTTTCTAACTATAGATGTAAATATATCATAAAGTTTTGCTAAGTTTACATCTGCCAGAATTTCTTCAACGTTAACTTCTTCTACGTAATTCTTAACTTCATCTGGTATTGTAGAGGGTTTAAAAATTAATCGTTCCGCATCAAGTTGACCTTTTGCCAATTCAAACGATGCATATTTATATTTCTTATATTCTAATAGTCGTTCCACAAGTTCAGCTCTTGGATCCTCTTCTTCTTCATCCGGTTTACCAATCCTTGGTAGTAGCATTTTTGCTTTTATACTCACAAGAGTTGATGCCATTACCAAGAATTCACTCATTATGTCCATATCCTGCTCGTGCATATTTTTTACATACACCAAATATTGCTCGGTTATCTCAACAATAGGAATGTCATAAATATTAATTTTGTTAGTATCTATTAAATTAAGTAACAGGTCCAAAGGCCCATTAAACGCATCTAGTTTATATTCTAACTCCATAGTATTCCACTTCCTTTATAATTTTAGCAAGTTCAATATATAGCTTATTATTGATGATACTAATCCACTTAACGCCAAAAATGTAAATAAAATTTTCAAAATAACATCTGCTTTTAAAATACTTACATATGCAACTTGAGATCTCCCCGCAATAATATAGGATAAGTCGAAGGTTGCCAGTGGAAATAGATTAGTAATTATCATAGATAAACTAAATAAAGCTACAAAAGTATTAATGTTCAAAAGTAACATCACTACAACATACATTGCAGTACCTTTCTCAGGTATATATTGATTCATTAATACAAACTTAGATAAAACTATGGATAATGAAAAAAGCATAAACATTGAAATAAATCCTGATATTCCGATTAACGTAAGAGTCTTTAATTTTGAAATTTTATACTTTGAGGTTTTTGAAAATCCCATCCAAGTTGTGATAAAAAATATCAAACCTATAACATCTATAAATTTATGAACTTTTAAGATATTCTTAAAGTCAGTTGCTTTTCTTTTTGGCTCAGCTATTAAATATACCAAATACTTAATTAGTTCATGAAAAATCATAACGATAATTGCAGCAATTATAATTGCAACAACTTCTATAACATTATCAAGCATAAAAACCTCCTCGTCGTTATTTGCTAATATATGCTATTATATCACATATATTTTACTCGTTGCAATAAAGTCAACGTGTGGTTCAAGGATAATAAAGTTTCCCTTTACCTTATCTTTTGCATTAAATACATTTACCGTAGAAGTCTGTGGCTCTAAGCTAACAAAATTTCCATTTTTTTCACAATTCCATAAAACCCAGAATTGAAACATATCACCTGGTTCATATACTATTTTTATATTTTGTACTGTATCTTCAAGGATTGCAACATTCTTTTGTTCACCATTAAAATTTATTTTACCAACTTTATACAAATGATCTAGATTTTTATAAAGTGGGTTAATACCATTCGTTATAAAAAGTTCCTCATCAGAATCCAATTTTGCCACTTCACCGGTTGGGATACCATTTTCTTTTTCAATCCATCTTTCTTTTACTGCTAATCTTAATTTAACATCTTCTACATTACCGGATTCACCAATCGGTAATGCAAAAGTTGTATGATACCCAAGAGATAAAGGCATATTCGTTTTCCCTAAATTTGTAATCGTTGCTGTATGCTGTAATCCCTCTTTGGTCAATAAATATTTCGTTTCATATTTGAAGCTAAAAGGGTAATAAGAATATTCTTGCCTGGATTCATTATGCGTATAGGATACAGTAACAAGTGCACTCTCATCGTCTTCTTCAACATTATCTAGCGTCCATTCTTTTCTTGTAACTAACCCATGTATCCAGCAATTATTTTGCTTATCATTAATTGGTGCTACATAATCAATACCTTCAAAGCTATACTTCCCATCTTCCACTCTGCTTGGTGGCATTAATGCTGGAATTCCAAAACACATTATATACTCTTTAAATATATCCATATTGGGAGCAGAATTTAAGATATCTATATTAAGTTTCGTATTTCTAAATGAAAATATATTACCACCAATTGAGGGAACAATTACTGCCTCATAAGCGCCAATTGACATAACGATAGTGTCTACATTATTAATTATTTTATGATTTATATTTTTCATTTTCTTGCTCCTTTATTTTATGTACATAAACATTATTCTAACATTTTTTATCAAAATAGTACATATTAAATTATCGAGTGATGATACAATGGGGACGGTTCTTTTTGTATCACTTTGATACAATGGGGACGGTGCTCAACTACATTACATCCAAAAGAAGTCGTTGCTATATATAATAATGAGGACAAGGTTTCTATCCCTTGTCCTCATGCCTTTAACTAATTTTTTGGAATCAATAATACTTGGTTAGGGAATATCAAATTAGGATTAACTAACTTGTTATACTCCGCTATCTTCTTCCATGATATTTTATATTTCCAACCAATTTTATATAATGCATCTCCTGATTTAACAACATATTTTTCTACCAATAACTCATCTGGTATTAATCCAGCCTTAATCATTTCATCTGCATTAATAGCTTTTGCATTATAACTTCTTCCATCTTCTGATTTTGGAAGTTCAAGTCTACCTGCTTTAATCTCTCCAATTAAATAATTTCTTAACGGATGATTAAAATCTGCTCCTATTACTTCCCAGTTATTATCAACAACTGGTGTAATTGGGGAATTTTCTTTAATATAGTCTGCAATAAAACTTCTCAATGATTTTGGATCTGATTCGAAATATGGCTCACCACTTATGATTCCCATACTCTTCAATCCACCATAACGATAATTATTAATACTTATCTTAAAAGTATCGGTATCTTTAACAGCTTTGCCTTTAAATTTCAAGCCCACTATTCTATTTCCTTCTGGTTTTGATACATCAATCTTATAATCTACACCTTGGAACATATCATAGTTATAACCCCGAATACTTGGATTAAAACTTAAATTAATATCTCCCGGAACATAAGTATTATAATATTTAGCTGACCATTCCATATATGCCTTAAGTTCGGCACCAGTTACTTCAACACCAACCAATGTATTTGGATATTTGTATATTTCAAAAATATTTGCATATGTAATATTACCAGCTCTTAAGTTTGAAGTTTGGCTAAATAACGCAGCTGCTGCAATATCAGCACCAGTATATTTCAACTGTACATCATTAATTAAATCAATTACTCCAGTATCTCTAATTTGAGCTTCTGGTATACCAGGGATTTCTGATTGAGGAGCAAAGTCCTTGGACGCTGTTCCAAGTACTTCAACTAGAAATTCCAATGTTTTTTCATGATACTCAGTAGCATAATCTTTTAATTCTTGAGATGCAGTATATTCATTAACATCTATTACACTTACTTTACTATCTACTATTTTCCACATTCCATTTTCTTTCGCTAATTCAAAATCAAATCGAACTACTTGTCTTCCGGCATCTTTAGCTGCTCCAACAAGTGTATTACCAACTTTTTGATTTTCAGTGGTATGTGCATGCCCTGTTAATACCGCTGCTACTTCTGGAAACTTAGCAATTATTTCATCTGCTCCATCTCCACCATATTCAGATTCATAACCCATATGAGTTGAAAGTACAATTACATCTACACCTTCGCTCTTCATTTGTTTTATATGTTTTTCAGCTGATGCTACTGGTGAATCAAATACTAACCCAGTAACCTTTGGCCCATCCCATTTAGGAATATTAGGGTTTGTTATCCCTAGAATACCAACTTTAACTCCAGCTACTTCAATAATTACATAAGGTTTTACAAGATATGAACCATCGTCTTTATTAGTTGCATTCGCTGCTAAGATTGGAAATTCTGCTTCTTTCGCCATTTTGTCTATTAAATCAATTCCAAAATTAAATTCATGATTACCTAATGTCATTGAATCATAGCCCATAAAATTCATTACATCAATAACTGGATGTTTTAAATCTAATTTTGTGTTATATAAATCATCTGCTAAAATTGTTCCTTGAATTGTATCTCCATTATCAATTAACAAAGTGTTAGGATTTTCTTTTCTTATTGCCTCAATAACAGAATAAACTTTTGCCATTCCAATATCAGCTTTTTCTATCCCATCTTCATAAGACCAATTATATATATTTGCATGAATATCTGTTGTTCCAATAATAGTAATGTTTAAATTTTTTTCTTCAGCATTAGAATAAACCGGTGTAAATGCAATACCAAATATCAACAAAAATGCAACTGCTAAACTTAATAACCGTTTGTTCCTTAACAACATTATTGCCTCCTTACTGATAATTACCATATAAAAATATGATGATAGATATCAGGTTTTTGATAGTTTTTTACTGCCATTTAATTCGTTCTGATAAAAGTTAAATATACTCTGTTTTCTGCGTCCCCCCCATCATTCTAGCTTTCTTACATTACCTACTTATGTATTTTGTGTGTCTCTTATGTATAGAAATGCTAAGCTGTCTAGTAATTAAATCGTACCTCTATAAACATGGTTTGTCAACCCATATTTTGGTAAAATAATGCATATATTGGAATTTAAACCTGTCCTAAATAATAGTCTGCAAACTAGTTTGATAACTGAATTTTATGTTTTTACTAGTGGATTAATAAACAATCATGCACCGTCCCCATTGTATCAAAGTGATACAAAAAGAACCGTCCCCATTGTATCAAAGTGATACAAAAAGAACCGTCCCCATTGTATTAATACTTGTTATATTTTAATGTAACAATAAATCCATCTACGTTATTTCCTGATATTTCATATGATTCACAAGATTTCGGAATCGTGATCGCCGTATTATCTTCGGAAGCTTCTTGGTAGTATATCTCATATACTGTTTCTCCAACGACTACTTGAAGGTGTATTCCTTCAAATGTAAAGCTCCTTAGTAAATCAATATATTCCTCAAGGCATAATCCATTCTGTGTAATATAATATGCATGAGGTAATCCTACATATCGAAAGTGCCAAGGTTCATACATGAATCCTGTAATATCTGTTTTTTCTTCTGTATATCGTAAGATTAATCCATATTTATATGAGTTCTCATTTATCCAAGCATAGTCTCCTGTCCCATCATATACAATATTCTCTCCATTATCTGTATATATACTAATATCAAGAGCTAATCCCGTATGATGCTCACTGCCTCCTGGTTCCGCTGCCCATACTCTCGCTTTTGCTTCGCCAACTAAAGCTGCTTTACTCCGAAATACTTCTGCTTGGTACTCATATGTTCTATATCCACTAACAACCGTTACGTCATCATTTTTAAACTTTGTATTAAAATCATAAAACATAACATTAATTGCATTTGTTACATTTTGCTTTAATAAAACTTCTTTATCTCTAACTTTATAACCTGTACTCTTATTAAAAAATACACTTGCAACACTTTCATTAATTGGAAAATGGTATAAAATGCTGTTATTTACAAGAATCAAATCACCTTTATGAACATCCTCTTTTTCTTTTACTACTATTAAATTATCACCATAATCTACTGTTAAATCTGTTTTACCTGTATTTGCCGTGCCACTTACTGGCGTTACAATTTTATCGGTTTGAAAAGCCGTATTGTTTTTAGTCTCTATTACATAATATATAAAAGTTGATATAAAAGCAAATAACCCCAAAATTAAAACAGCTCTATATATCTTCTTTCCGTCTAAATGAATTCTTCGCATAATCGATAGCTCCTCGCAACATTTTTCATGACAGACATTTATTTACCTGACATGTTTATTATTGCTATTGAAAAGAAAAATATACACATACCATTAACTACCAACCTTAAAAAAGAGCAACGAATGAAGAAAACTTCATTTTAGTTGCTCTTTAAGTGTAACTTTTATTCGAATTTCCATCCATTCTCATCAATATAAATATTTTTATACTCACAAGGATATACAAATTCACCTTGTCTATTTACGGCTCCATAAAGACCATTTCTGCCAACAACTACAGCATCTAACTCATACAATTCTAAGAAAGTCTCTAAATATTCGCCTTCTTCATTCTTTGTTCTCTTAATATATCCTATACTATCAAATTCAGGAGGAATTATTTCCTCGCCTGTAATAGACATGATTCCATATTTCCCATAAAACTTAACTGAGATACAATCGCCAAGTATAAATATTGACTCTTCCATTCCTGTATCCAAACCAGTCAAACTAGTTGTTCCAATCTCCGTATAAATAATTGGTAATACAAACTTTCCATTTTGATTAGCTAATCCTACTTTGGTCTCTTCTTTCACAAGAACTAATTTGTTATATGGATCTAGAAGTGAAATATTATCATACATGCATTCAAGAATGATATCGCCCTTATAAGAATATAGACCATAATCATTTCCATTCTTGACCAAATATATATCTTGAAATAACTCCGTTATTTCATCAAAATTTGCCGGAACAATAACATCTCCATCTACAGATATTATCCCTTTTTTATTATTTTGAACAAATACAGTCCTAGCATAAACTAATAAATGACTAGGTTCAATTAAATTAATTCCTAATTTATTAAGCTTTTCTGCACTTTCAGCATAAAGATAATCGATCGTTTCAAAATAAACACGATATAAGTCATCTATTTCTATTGATACACCAAAACATGTTGAAATTGATGATAAAGGAATATACAATTTATCACCTACGCCATACGTGTAGTTCATTAGATTAAAGTAAAACGGGGAACCACCATAAATAGAACTTCGTATCACCTCATCTGAATTTTCTCTAAACACTAGCTCATATTCTTCATTATGAATAACATATATATTTTCTTCAACTTCTAAATTAAATGAATATCCAAGGACTTCATTTAATAATTCTAGTGACAAATAATATCTACCATCGTAAGTAAATATATCATTTATTGAAGCAGTTTTAATTAGATTGTAATCTTTATAAATAGTAAATTCAACTTCTTCAGGAAGTACTAATGCCATTTCGCCTTGTTTGCTAGGGCTTTGAACACTAGAGGTTACTACTGTCGTATAATCAATTGTATCATTTATATTTGTATTATTAAGTTCTTTTCCCATAGTTAAAAGATAATAAACACCCGTAAATATAGCTACAGCAACAATCGATGTGCTTATTAATGCTAATGCTACTCTTACAAAAGGTTTTTTCATAAATATACCCCTTTCAACTTCTTCATTTTGGAGTATACCACTATGGCAAAAAACTTGCAACTACTCAATCTTCATATATTTGTAACACTTCTGTAACCTAATTATTTGCTAAATAACTTCATAACTTTATTAAAATAAAACTTATAAGTTGCCTTAATAATATCTTCTTTTGCATAAATTTCCAATACCCCTATTGTTTTTCCATTTAATGAATAAACAATTTTACCTATAATTGTTCCCTTCGCAATCGGAGCAACTAAATTGTTTTGCATTTCGATAACTTTCTTAATATCATCAGGGTTTTCACTTACAACACATGCATAACTAAAATCCTTTATAACTTCACCATTTACAACTGATTTGGTACCGCTTTTTACTTTAACTGCATCTAAAGGCAATTGTGTCGCTAAATCTTTATATAAAGTACAATTAGCAAAACCATAGTCTAATAACCTTGCTGCTTCTTGGAATCTTATTGCTCCAACTGGAACTGCCAGAACAACTGCTATCATTTGCATATCATTTCTCTTAGCTGTTGCAGAAAGACAATGTTTCGCTTTACTTGTAGTGCCTGTTTTTAATCCTGTAATTCCGTGATAGGAATTAATTAATTTATTCGTATTGGTTAATCCAAACTCAGATTCACCCTTCTTCGTTACATGCGTGATTGAATCCATCCATGTAGTAGAATATTTAAATACTTCTGGATGCTTTATAATTAATTCCCTTGACATTACTGCGATATCATAAGCAGATGTAACATGGCCTTCTACATTATCATCTAAACCACAGGCATTTTTAAAAGTAGTATCAAGCATACCAAGTTCTTTGGCTCTTTGATTCATCTTCTGAACAAAGCCTTCCTCAGAACCTCCTATAAATTCTGCCATTGCTACTGCACAATCATTTGCAGAAGCAATACTGATACATTTTATCAAAGTTTCAACTGTTTGTGTTTCACCAGCTTCTAACCAAACTTGGGATCCACCCATACTAGCTGCATATTCACTTGTCGTAACAACATCCTCAGGCTTAATTTTACCTGCATCTAGTGCTTCGAATATTAAAAGAAGAGTCATTATTTTAGTGACACTTGCTGGATACAATTGCTTGTGTGAATTTTTTTCAAAAATAATTTTACCGCTCTCAGGTTCCATTACAATAGCTGCTTCCGCTGTTAGTGTCATAGCAGGTTCAGCCGTAGTTGTAACCACTGGTTGCTCTTCGGCATGTATACTTATTGTATTTATACTAACCATAACTAAAGCCATAAATAATACTAGAATCTTTTTCATACGTTCACTCCTTAATTTTATCTTGTGAACATATTTTTTGTAAAAATGTTATTAATATGCATGGATAAGTACGGTAATAAATTATAGTGCAGCTACAATTGCAGAAACTAATTTTTCAAAATTTGTTGAAGCCATATTAGAAGCTTCCATAACCTCTTCATGGCAAAGCGGTTGGTCCAAAATACCAGCTGCCATATTCGTTAAACAAGAAATTCCAATCACTTTAATTCCTGCATGATTTGCAACAATTACTTCAGGAACAGTAGACATTCCTACTGCATCTGCTCCAATAATTCTTGCCATTCGTACCTCAGCAGGAGTTTCATAACAAGGACCTGTCATAGCACAATAAACACCTTCTTTTAAATCTACACCGAGCCCCTTAGCAATTTCTTTTACCATTAGTCTATCCTTTTTATTATATGAATCCGACATATCCGGGAAACGAGGTCCAAATTCATCATAGTTTTTTCCTATTAAAGGATTCGTTCCAAGCATATTAATGTGATCTGTAATTAACATTAAGTTCCCTGCACGAAAACTTGTATTTACAGCACCCGCAGCATTCGTAACGATTAAATTCTTAATGCCTAATACTTTCATAACTCTAACAGGAAGAACGACATCCTCCATCGTGTTTCCTTCATAATAATGAAAACGACCTTGCATCGCCATTACTTTTTTACCAGCTAGTTCTCCTACGATAAATCTGCCTTTGTGTCCAGCAACGGTTGATACTGGGAAACCAGGAATATCTTTATAGTCAATAATTGTTTTGTTTTCAAAAAGTTCAGCTAAATTATTTAGTCCTGACCCTAGAATAATAGCTATTTCTGGTACTTCACCTAACTTAGATTTGATAAAATTTGCTGCATTTTTAATTCTTTCCATTTGCAATCCTCCGTTTTATATAAATATATTTCTATTATAGATTATTGCCTGAAGTTGTGCAAGGAGAGTGATACAATGGGGACGGTTCTTTTTGTATCACTTTGATACAATGGGGACGGTGCTAAATAATCGCCTTAATTCTTCGCACTCCTGAAGATGAACTTTCTTCTTTTAAGATTGTAAAACTCCCTAGCTCACTTGTATTATTAGCGTGTGGACCTCCACAAATTTCTTTGGAGTAGCCTTCAATCGAATATACCTTAACAATTTCAGAATACTTTTTATCAAAAACACCAATTGCCCCTTGTGCCTTTGCCTCTTCCACTGACATCTCTTCACATTTTACAGCAATTCCTTGTTGGATCGCTTTATTTACAATCTTACTTACTTCACTCAATTCTTCTGATGTTACTTTTCGTTCAAATGAAAAATCAAACCGTAACCTTTCTGCGTTTATATTACTTCCTCTTTGATACACGCTATCTCCCAACACTTGTCTCAATGCAGCATTTAGCAAATGAGTCGCTGTATGGAGTTTTGTTGTCTGTTCACTATTATCAGATAATCCACCTTTGAATTTACTCTCCCCACCAATTCTGGATTTCTCCTGGTGTTCCACAAACTTTTCTTCAAATCTTACTATATCAACCTCAAATCCTTTTTCTTTTGCAACTTCTTGAGTTAATTCTATCGGAAAACCAAAAGTATCATACAATTTAAAAGCTAGTTCGCCACTTAGGCGATTTCCATCTGTCAGACAACTTAGATATTTTTCTGCTTGTTTAAGACCGCTATCTAACGTTTTCGTAAATAATTTATATTCCTTATCCAATTGATCCAGAATGAAATTTCTGTTCTTTAATAGTTCAGGATAAATTTCTCTATTTATTTCAATTACAGTATCTGCTATGTTACTCAGTATATTTCCTACTACATTCAGTTGCTTTAAAAGTCTGACTGTACGCCTAATTAATCTTCTTAGTATATATCCTTGTTCTGAATTAGATGGGACTAAAGCCCTAGAGTCTCCTAAAATGAATGTAATTGCCCTTACATGATCACTTATTATGCGAAATTCAAGTGCTGTTTCGTAGGTATATTTTACACCTGTAATTACTTCAATTGTTTCAATAATAGGCTTTATTAAATCCGTCTCAAATACAGTGTTAACTCCATTCATAATGGCTAATATTCGATCCAGTCCCATGCCAGTATCAACATTCTTTTGTTTTAATATTGTATACGTGCCATCCTCACATTTATTGTATTCCATAAATACATTATTCCAAATTTCAACATATTTCCCACAATTACAAGCAGGGCCACAGGTTTCACAACATTTTTCGATACCATTGTCATAGAATATCTCTGTATCAGGTCCACATGGCCCGGTAAGGCCGGCAGGTCCCCACCAATTTTCTTTACGACCATAAAAATAAACTTGCTCTTCTTGTACTCCTAAGCCTCTCCATATTTGATAAGATTCTTCATCCCTAGGTACATTCACATCTCCCTCAAAAACAGTGATTGCTAGTTTTTTAATCGGTATATTTAAAACTGAAGTTAGAAATTCAAAACTCATCGTTATTGATTCTTTCTTAAAATAATCACCGAATGACCAATTTCCAAGCATTTCAAAATAAGTTAAATGAGAAGCATCTCCTACCTCTTCGATATCGTCTGTTCTTATACATTTTTGGCAATTTACAAGCCTTTTCCCCAACGGATGCTTTTCTCCTAGCAAATATGGAACGAGTGGATGCATTCCTGCCGTTGTAAATAGTACACTTGGATCATTTTCAGGCAAAAGTGAGGCAGAGGCAATCTCCATATGCCCCCTTTCTGTAAAAAATTCAATATACTTTCTTCTTAATTCGCTTGCTAACATGTTAATTACTCCTTTCTTATTTTGTTTTTAAATGCAAAAAAGCCCTAAGTTGAAATTATATTCAACTTAGGGCGAACTATCATGTCCGTGTTACCACCTAATTTCAGAGAAAACTCTGCACTTTGCCAGTACGAAGTGATGCCACTTGATACTGCTTTCCCAATAACGGTGGAACATCCGATGAAGTCTACTAAGATTTCTCTGTTCGGTCCATAGCTCCAAGACTGCTTCAATATTACTTTCATGAAGACTTACACCAAGCATCTTCTCTCTGTGATTCCAGTAAATATCTACTATTTCTCATCATAGCTGTTTTGATTTAAATTTCATTTAGAATAGCATAGAGTTTAAGGAAAGTCAAGGAATTCCAATTATCTTCCAATCACTTGACAAATTCCTGTATCTTTTTCTATTATGCATCTTATATTATGAGCCTCATCCATTTGGCCTGTGACCGCGTTATATCCATTAGAAGATAATATAAACTCAAATTCATTTATCGTATCTGATAATTCATAATAATATTCAGATGAAAGCATAAAATTTTTTGTTGGATTTTTTTTGTTTATATAATAATAATCAATATTATGAACATGTCCATCATCTTCACAATCCAAAGAATTAACTATTACAAAGTCATTACTAATACCTTTTATATACACTAATTTACTTCTACTTAATTCAAACATTTTCTTATATTCTTCATCTAAAGATATAATTTCCTTCAAGCTTTCACTTGGACTGACACCTCTTGCAATGTTGTATACGATATAAAAACCTGAAGTCTTGAACTTTCCTCTACCAAAAGCGGAATGATTCTCTAGTTCATCAAATAGTTCGTTTGTCTTTCGGAAATATATTGAGAAAATGTTTCTTTCTCCTTTGAATGTTGGAAAATTATCATAATATTCTTCATCAACATCTATCTTTCCAGTATTTATTCCTTCCATTTCATTATACTGAATACTATAGTATCCTTCGCTTTCTATTTCTCCTGCAAAATAAATTTCGATACCTGTACCATCTGATATAATAGATTGCACTATTAGTCCACAAACTCTGTCCTTTACTTTTACATTATAATCCAAATCATTGGTTTCATAGGTCTTACCTTCATACAGTATGGTACCTATTTTATCTGTTTGTTCTATTTTTCTTATTAAAAAATTATGATCCATTTCAACTTTTACTTTGTATATACCTAAACTTTCTGGGATGTTATTTACTTTGGATATATCATCATATAATAAATAATAGTTTTCTGGTGGTTCTTTCCCATTATTAACTTGATCAATTATTTCTTTGCTTTCTTTATCTGGTACAAAATATATTAGTCCATGCTCATAATTGAATGAATAGTCACCATCAGCGATGATTTCACCCGTTACTATTAAATATTGATCCGTAGCTGTTTCTACATCTACAACTTTTCCTACTTCTGTAGTCGTAACTTCTGTAGCAGCTTCCACTTTTTCTGGTAATTTGTCTTCATTACTTTCTAAATATGTAACTGAATCTTCATATGTAACGGCTTTGTTTTTGTCAGAGCATGATGTTAAAAGTATAGCAGTTAATACTAACATAAATACTTTCTTAATCATTCAATACCCTCTCATTCTTATCACAATCATTATTCCTAATTGTACCATAATTAATTCTATATTCATATCAAATACAACTTACATAATATTATCAAATTTGAGTTAATATTTTCTTTACAAGTAATGTCTATTATACATTGAGATTACCTTTTCGAATATTTACTTAATGAAAAAAAGGAATACACCGGGGAGGTTTGCATTCCTTTTTATCCTTAGTATCTATTTTTAGAAATTAATCTATGTTAATGCTAAGAGTGAAGGGGGGAAACTCTTAGCTTATTAATTTTTCACATTGCTCCTGCCATCTGTAAAGCCAATCAAGCTGTTTGTCAAGAAATGCTGCATCAACGCAGTTAATACCATGAATTTCTATTATTGTCGCCTGTAAAGCGAAGTGGTACAAAGCAATCAGATTGTAAAATGCGTTAATTTCCTCCTGATTTAATGCACAATATTTTTGGTATTTCGGTAATAAACGTGCAAAAATCTTTCCTGACTTTTCATAGCCCGCATTGTCGTAATCAAAATAATTCGTCCTATTACAGATTAATACGAGGTCGTATAACGGAAAACCTTCACAAGAAGTATCAAAATCCAGTACATATAATTTACCATCCGGAGATTTGTGTATATTGCCGCTATACATATCGCCGTGACAGTATCCGCGCGGCAAATCTTTAATTTTATCCCAAAGTGCGTTGCCGTATTCCTCAAATTCACCTATTTTCTCGTATTGTTTTTTACGAAGAATATCAATATATCGGCCAATAAAAAAGTGCTTGTCCCTTTTGATTAGTTCGTTTGTATAACCTTTCATCGTGGAATGTAGTTGTCCTAGCAACTCACCGATAGCTTCTGCATCCAGTTCCAGCTCGGACTCTACACCTTCTATATATTCATATAGAACATATAAATAATTTTCACCGTCTTGATTTTCCTGAATATATGGCTTACTGTCCTTCGTAAAAACGACATGTGGAACGGGAAACCCCTTCTCCTGTAAAAACACCTGAATCTCGACGGCGTTAATCGCAGTATCATAAAATGCTGGCTTTATAACACGCAGAAAATATTTTTTATTACCAGAACTGGCGATATAAGCCATGCTTCCGCCTTCACGCATCAGTTCAAAGCTGTCAAAACGCATAGGATAATTTCTATTTATCAGCTCATTCATATTAAGTCCTCCATTTCAATCTTAAATCCCATTCTATTTGGTGGTCAGGTAATTCAACAACACCTCGTTTTAATCCAATCATTGGTTAACCTCATTTCTGTTTTCATCACCTATGGACATATAAAATTTTCTTCCTCAATAAAAAATTCAACATTAGTACAACTGATTTAAGGCCGTATGCCATTTTATTACAAATATAACATACTGAATATGATATATCAACACTTCTGATAATGGCTTATATGAATTTTCATAAACAAAAAAAATCCCGCTGATAAAACTTTACCAGTCTGTAAAACACGTGGGATGTTTCCCTTGATACACTTTTTTACCCCTCATTTTTAGCAAGTCTCCCACGAGTTTTCCCTTGAGTTTGATAAAAAACCGCAAAAACATTAACCTCTATGGCGGTTACCTTCGTTCCTCAATCCATGTACCATCAATCATGCATTGAAACTGGGAATAATTTCGTGGGCAATACCCACGAGAATTCCCTTGAGTTTTAGATACTATAATAAAGCATTTTGAGTTTGAGTTACAACACCGCCAGCCACCTTTTGGTGGTTGGCGGTGTTGCTTTATTAATCTTTGTAGTTGTTTTGAATATTCTTCATAATTTCCATACAATGGGGACGGTTCTTTTTGTATCACTTTGATACAATGGGGACGGTGCTAAATACTTGCCTTAATTTTTTGTACTCCTGAAGATGAACATGAAAAAAAGGAATACACCGGGGAGGTTTGTATTCCTTTTTATCCTTAGTATCTATTTTTAGAAATTAATCTATGTTAATGCTAAGAGTGAGGGGGGGAGACTCTTAGCTTACTAAGCGTTAAAATATCTCTTTAATAATCCAGCAAATCCACAACCGTGTCTTGCTTCGTCTTTTGCCATTTCATGAACGGTATCATGTATTGCATCTAAGTTCAATTGTTTTGCTCTTGTAGCGATTTCCTTCTTACCAGCACAAGCACCATTCTCTGCAGCTACTCGTAATTCAAGGTTTTTCTTAGTAGAGTTTGTTACAACTTCACCTAGTAATTCAGCAAATTTTGCAGCATGTTCAGCTTCTTCAAATGCATATTTGGTAAATGCAGCAGATATTTCTGGATAACCTTCTCTATCAGCAACTCTTGCCATTGCAAGATACATTCCAACTTCCATACATTCACCAGAAAAGTTTTGTCTCAAGCCTTCTAATATCTCTGGATCACAATCCTTAGCCACACCTACAACGTGTTGATCTGCCCAAGATAGACCTACCGTAGATTGTTCACTAAATTTTGAAGCTGGAGCTTTACATAATGGACAAGCTTCTGGAGCACTGTCTCCTTCGTGAACATAACCACATACTGAACAAATATATTTTTTCATTTTTTGTTTCCTCCTATACAATAAGAACCGTCCCCTCTGTATCACTTTAATACAATAAGAACCGTCCCCATTGTATCACTTTGATACAAAAAGAACCGTCCCCATTGTATCACTTTGATACAAAAAGAACCGTCCCCATTGTTCGTTTTTAGTTAAGCCCTTGGATGCGCTTTGTCATATACTTCTTTTATTTTATTATTGTTCATCTTTGCATATACTTGAGTGGTTGAGATATCCGAATGCCCTAGCATTTCTTGCAACGATCTTAGATCGGCTCCATTTTCTATCATATGTATTGCGAAGGAGTGTCTAAATATATGTGGTGTTATCTTTTTACCAATCTTTGCTTTGTTTGCGTAATATTTTATTATCTTCCAGAAACCTTGTCTACTTAGATGCTCTCCGGTTATATTCACAAACAGTAATGTTTCATCTGGGTTTGCTAGCATCTGCGGTCGTGCATCTTTTAGGTAGGTTGTTAGTGCTCTTTTAGCTGCGTTTCCAATCGGAATTGCTCTATCGTGAGTTCCATCATCACATTTTATGTATCCTACTTCTAGATTTACATCTTTGCAGCTTAATTTAATCAGCTCTGATACTCTTACACCGGTAGCATATAGGAGTTCTAGCATTGCCAAATCTCTTATCCCCTTTAAGGAGATTACATCTGGTTGTTTGAGCAAAACGTCTATTTCTTGCAAGGATAAATATTCTGGTTGTTTACGCTCTAATTTTGGGGACTTTAGTGCTGCTGCTGGATTCATGTCTATTTGCCTCTTCTCGGATAAAAAAGCAAACAACGCTCGTATTGAAGCTACTGTTCTTGATATTGTCGAGGAAGCCTTCCCCTCATTTTCAAGCATAAGTATATACGAATTTAATGACGTTTCATTGACCTTCTTTACTTGCGTAATTCCTCTACCTTCTAAGTATTCCATAAATCTTTCTAGATCTCTTCTATAAGATAAAACAGAATTTGTTGATGCACCTTTTACATTACTAAAATAATCTAGGAATTGATTTAAAGCTTCTTGCATTATAATTCCCCCTCTTAATCGCATGTATGTTGCATATTAAATTAACCCAATGTTAATATTATAATAAATTTCGTCAATAAAATCAAATATTTTTTATAAAGTGACATTTCGCACGTAATTTAGCATCTTTTAAACTATATTAACTTTTTAATAGAGAACATTACCCATTTTGGATTAACAAACGTTTCTAATAAGCAACCTAGTACAACTATAAATAATACTATAAAAAAGATAAGAACGTATTCTATTAACATTTGCTTTTTCGTAACTTTATCTACACTTCTTCCTCCAAGTTTATTAAAGTACAGTTTCTTAGAAACACCAAGCGAAGTATTCATCAAATAAACGATTGCTGGTGTATATAATATATATTGTGGTAACAAGAAGATCATTCCTATTACAATACCAAGCATTCCATAACTCATTGTGCTAATTGACAATATAAAGCCTAATGAAAAACCATAGTATGCTGCAAATCCAAACACAACTGGAATTGATAAAAATGTTAAACCAAGCACCCAAACAATTGTTACTATTTTTATTCTGTTAAACAGAACTGAACTTAGTAATGCAACATAATCAATGTTTATTACTTCGTACTTTTCATAAAAATAATTATTAATATTTTGAATCTCCTTCAGCTTAGCATTGTCCATTAAATTGGCGTACAGCGTCCCCGTTATTAAGCCAATAACAAATACAATTAAGATCAACTTATATGTACTGATTTGAATATTTATTTTGGGAAACCTATTTTTTATTCGATTCATACTTGTCTCCTTCGCATACCGTGATACAAGATTATATTCAAGAATAAAAAAAATATGCCGCCTAATCATAGGGGCATACTATATTTTTACAGATTGTATTTATTTTTATAGGCAAATATCGCTGTGATTCTTTCAGATTCGTAGCAACATAAACATAGATTTTTTCATTGCTATAACCTATTGCTGGATAAAAGTCTATTAAGAATTCTACGTCATCACTTGCATAGCCAGTTTCTTCTTCTAACTCTCTTCTAGCACATTCGTAAGGATCTTCACCCTCTTCAAGCTTACCCGCAGGAATTTCTAGCATTTCTAAATCAGCCGCATTTCTATATTGTCTTACCATTATTATCTTGCCATCCGCATCAACAGGAATAATTGCAGATGCTCCATTGTGAATAATTAAATCCCAATTTACTACTTTACCATCTGGGGTTTCTAAAAGATCTTGAACTAGGTTTACTACTCTGCCTTTATATATTTCTCTTCTACCTACACGCTTAAACTGAACCATCATCTACTTCCTTTCACCGACTGATACGCACTTGTCATAACAGCTATCTACTGCCTTAATAATCGAACTTCTAAAACCTGTTTCCTCTAAAGTTGCAACTGCTGCAATCGTAGTCCCACCAGGTGAACACACTTGATCTTTTAATTTACCAGGGTGTTCTTTGGTTTCTAATACCATCTTTGCTGACCCGAGTACAGACTGTGCTGCTAAAGTATACGCTAAATCCCTTGGTATACCATATTTTACTGCTGCATCTGCTAATGCTTCTATAAAAATATAGACATATGCTGGTGAACTACCTGATATTCCAACAACAGCATTCATTAATTTCTCATCAAGAATTACACTTTTGCCAAAAGAATTAAATATTCTTTCAATCGTATCTTTGTCTACGTTTGAATATTCATCATTTGAAAAACATAGTGCTGACATTCCCTCAGCAACCATTGCTGGAGTATTAGGCATTGCTCTAACGACTCTGATACTAGTTCCTAAAATGTTCTTAACATCGTTAATGCTGATTCCAGGCGCTATTGATATTATTATATGCTTTTGATCTACAAATTGCTTTAATTCTTCTAGTACAGCTTGATACACCTGTGGTTTAACTGCTAATATGATATATTTTGATTCCTTTGCTAAATCAGCAACATTTTCCTTATACATGATACCTGTTTCTCTCGAAAATTGTTCCATCATCTCAAGGCTAGCTTCCTTAAATAATACATTATCCTTACCAAATTCATTGATAATTCCTTTGGACATAGCACGTCCCATATTACCCATTCCAATAAAACCTATTTTGTTCAAATTAGACACCTCACAATTTAATCAACGTTATACCGAGCATTATAACATAAAAAAAGACAAATAACTAATTAAATTTACGTAAATTTTACTAAACTTAAAAGCACCTTTTAAGCTTATTTTTGTCGACTTTTATAAATCATATAGGTTGTTAACCCATCTTTAAATACTTCTGAATTTTCTGGTAAACCTATTTTTTCTAAGGAGGAACTGTTATCAACGAATTCCAAGTCTTCATAATTCATCTTCTCGATATATTTCATCAATGTAATTAAGGTCTCAGGTGAGTCAATATGATCATCACCTAAATCCTTCAGTCTTCTATAATCTTTTCCTTTAATTAAATCCTGAGTTTCCACATCTTTTGCAATAGCTTCGTTACTTCTTAAATAGTGTGAAAAATCGATGGATCCTAATACTAGCATAGTATTGTCCTTACTTATTTCAGTTAAAAAATCAGAAAGTATATCGATTTCTTCCAAAGTAACATTTCCACCTAATAGTATCGGTATCACTTTTACTTGTGGCATGTACTTATTTATATAAGGAATTAAACTTGATATGGCATGATCTGCTTCCATTATTTCAGAGTTATTGTTTGCATTTATATTGGATAGCGATAGTAGATTATTTATGTTGTCCTTGTCCACTTCCATTGTCCCAAATGCTGTAGACCAATTTACGTCACTGGTTACTATTTTAGAATTATATTTTACATGTTTGGGTCCAATAATGACTACCGTTTCTATGGTATCATTGGCAATCCCACTAATGAAACCAGCAATCATATCAGATGCCACTAAGTGGTGAGGAATAATCCCCACCACCGTGTCATCTAATCCCTCATAATTTTGTTTTAAACGAATCGACTTAATAAAATCTTTCTCGTTATAAAAGAGGCAAGCTATCGTTCTATTATCATAGCTTTGTTGATTTTCTGTTTGACTGTCCTCCGTTGTTTGAGTAATATCCAAGTTCCCATCTACCATCTGATCCGTATGATTCAACCCAAGTTTAAGATACAGACTAACCCCTGTAGCAATCATACAAACTAGTAATATGATAAACATTAATACACTTTTTTTTCTATTCACTAAACTTCACCGTGCCTTTATATGATGTCCCCCATGTTACTGAATTATTAATTGTTGCTACTGCACCTTCCATTACATAATCACCTGGTATTATGGTTCGTATTCTATACTTTATCGTAAAGGAACTACTACCGTAATGATAGATAAATCGAATACGTTGTTTTTCTTGATTTGCAAGGTACGCTCCATTGCCGCTAGGCTCATAGATAAATCCTGTATAACGTCCTCCAGAAGGAATATAATCATCTACTATGACAGTTTGATCTGGATTTGCAGTTGGTAACGTTACCTTGATTGTAACTAGTTTTTCTGTTTTTGAATACTCCGTAATTGTCTTTTCTACTTTTATCTGATTCTTTGTTATATCCGCTTCCGTGATAGCTCCAACATATTTTGCACTCACATCAACATTACCTGTTAACAATTTTAGATCTAAATCTTTGTATTGTTCTTTTGAAACAGATATTGAAACATAGCCTAAATTGTCTATGGTCTTGCGAATCTTTTTACCGTCAAGGGTATATTCAAAAGTAGAATTTGCTTGGGTCAACGGCACAAAGTATTTGATATATACCATTTTTTCACAAAGAAGTAAATACTCTATTCCACTATTTGTAATTAGTGTCTGGATTACCATTTCAGATTCCTCCGTATTTAGAATCGAAGTGGTAATGGATGCAATTGCAGTGAGATAAATAGGATTGTAGTCAATTTCGCTGCTGTATGTTGCTTCCTCCGTTATTTTATCAATTGTTAAATTAGGCTTTATATCCTTCTTATAATATTGAAGAGCTCCATCGGAATCTCCTATTAATGCTAGCCCAGCAATTAGATAAAGTCTGCTTAATTCGTCTAATTCGACCTCTACTAATAAGTACTTAATGTCATATAAAACGGGTTGTTTAAGAGCGGCAAGGCCCATATAGGCTGCAGTCACTTGATTTTCGGTAGCCTCTTTATCTGCTATTATTCTTGATAGGTATTGAATCGTTTTATCATGATTAAAAAATTCTGGATAAGCAGCACATAACCGAGCAGTAAACTCAACATTTGACGATGAACCATCTAGTTCACCTACTCCGCCATCTCCTCTGATTATATCAGAGTATGGATAGTTAGCTGTAATCCAGCTAAAGTCGTTTCCTGATTGAGCAAACATTTCTTTCATAAATATTAACGCTACCTTTTCATCCTTTCGGATTAATCGAGTGCAGGATAAACTATTTAGGATCGCTTGATATTGTTTGTATTCACTATTATAAAAGGTTAGATTCACAGGGTACTGCTTTGCATTCAAACTAATTTTATCTCTAAGGTTGTATTCTTTGTATAAAATAGTATTAATTCCTGAATCAATCACCTCAAAGTCTAATAACATAGCATCGGAATAACCCTGACTCTTTGCTGATAGTTGTATGGTGTATTTGCCAATTGGTAGCTTTCCAAAGTTAGCAACTTCCACTTTACCAACTAAACTATTAATCTTTTGAGTTATATCGTTTTCTTTCTTTCCATTTGATACAACAACTTCATATTCTACACCCTCGCCCGTTGTGGCTTGATCTCCTGCGCTCTTAAGGGTCACAGCGACATCGTCTCCATAAATATATTGAGAGTTTACAATTGGGGTTATATAGATATCTCTTGTTACAATAATATTCTTTCTATTACTTCCAGCTTGCATATCATCCGTTAACGCTAAAGCTGTAATTCTCCAACTCGTAATATTATCTGGTAGCTTTAATTCAACAGTAGCATATCCATTTTTATCAGTTTCCACATTCGCAAATATAGCGGTATCCTCAAAATCACTTCTGACAGAAACCAAATTACCGTCTCCCCCACCCATCTCTGCTCCACCAGATAGAAGTAAATCGTTTGGTATATAGGAAACATATTTCATATAGTTACTAGAGTAAGCATGCGCATAGAGTGCACGTAAAATATCATCATCATTATAATAAAGGGCAAAAAGGGCTTCATCTACCATAGATACAAGAACATTGGTATTTGGTATTGGTTGGTTAGCCTGATCAACGACTCGAATCGTGACCTTTGCCTTGCTTGATGGAGCATATTTCTCTTTATCTGCCTCTATCTGGATATCTACTTTTCTTTCCATATAGTTATACCTTACGTAACTCTCACCAACATTAAAGACATGTGTTCCATCAAAAAAGGCACCCGTAATCATGAAATTTGGCACTAACTTCTCATTAAAATCTATTTGTATCTGATCCGAAGTAGTAACCTGGAATTCATTTATTCTTTTACTAATTGTATAATAGAAAAAGGAACCATCTGCTATTTTATCCTTAGCATAATTGTTAGTCAACTTGAATGTAGCAGGAGTATTGCTGTCAAACTTATATTCTTTCGAATTAAGAGTATATCTTTCATTGGTATATCCATAATAATCATAAAGTTGTGTGCTATTATAATACGTCTGATCCACCAACGTTAACCTTCCTTGGGAATCTGTATAATGATATGTGATTTGATAGTAACTACCATCCTCATTGAATAGTGGTAGCTGATCAAATATTGCTTTTCCATCCACTGTACGAATCTCAAAATCACCCATTGAATATCCTACTGTATCATATCGAAATCTCTCGACATTTTCATTATAAACGGGATCATACACAAAACCTAAGCTTGATTTTACATGTTCATATAACGTAACGGAGGCATTTACTACTGTATCAAATGGAGCACCTATATATTTATTCCGGTTGTATATATCATCAGGTGAGGTAATCTGACTATAATCAGTTAGATTCGTATTTAATTCGATTACATATTTACCATCAACGTCTTTTCCCTCCGATGATTCTAACAATACGTCTCGATTTACCAAATAAAAGTTACCACTTGTACCTATATACTCAGACCCTTCGTCATGATTTGATACAGAATACTGAATGGACCTAGGACTTGGCGAGCCATATCCATCCTCGCTAATACTCAAAAAATGTTTGGCGATTCCATCTTTATTGGTGACTGCAATTTCATTTTTCATATTTAGATTGATATTGGTGTTATAGCTACTATAATAATAATCAACTTTAAGATTCATATCAGCTGCTGCTGTTCCATCATAGAGGCTTAGGTCGGTTGTAATTACAATGTCATCCCCTTTATAATCATCATATAGAAGTTGGCTGCTGGACGATTTATTGATGTAAATTGGCTTTACATATTCCTCAATTCTCACATAATTGGAATTATGTGTTCCAAACTCAGATACCAGGTTTACATAATATGTGTCACTAGACAAATCTTCATAAGGAATACTTGCAGTAAATACTCCATCCTTCGATAATTTGATTTTTGTTTTGTAAAAATCTTGATTATTCGCTCGATAGCTTTCCGTTAATGTAATTTCCAACTCATTTGGAATAGGCGTTCCTTCTCTACGAGGTCTAATAACTCCCCATACTCGAATAGTATCTGAAGGCATGTAACCTCCTCGGTCTGTATAGATATAAGAAAAGTAATCTTCAAATAAATCTTCACTACTTCCTGAATCGATATTATACACCTCGGTATTATTTGAAATAGTGTCTATAAACTTTTTATTATCCACTGTCGATATCGAAAGGATTGCATTCGATTGATAATCAATGGTAATACCATTAAAAGTAGCTAACCCACTGGCATTTGTACGCGTTTCATATTTATCACCGTTCATCTCAATCTGAACAAAGGCTTGGTTGGCAGGCCCTCCTAGGTTGGCATCATTAACCCAAATTATCGCTTTATCCTCATCACTGGTTGCATATACTCCTAGGTCTGTAATCTGCATCGTTATAATATCTTCTACCAGATCATTCTCTTTTTGTTTCACAACCAAAGCATAATACCCGAAATCAAGCTTATTTGGTAAAACTATTTTTTCTGTATAATTATCGGAAGCCAAGTTTATTGTTATATCAAAATTATGAATTAATGTCATCTCTAATTGATTAAGAGAAAGATTCATTTTATCCTCTTCAACAAAATTACTTAAATATTCCTTATAATCTTGCGCGGAATTGAATTGATAAATTTCACCTTTATATTTATCCTTAGAATTGTTGGAAGTGAGCACTGTTATTACAGGAAGGTCATTTGTAGTATAGGAATGAGTCCCTTCAAAGGCAAAATTAAAGTAAGTATCGTCGTCTTCTGGTCGTGTCTCAAATTCAAACGTATAATCTTCTCCTAATTGATCCCCTGCTGAATTCTTTAGGGTACTTTTTATGGTAACTTTATAGGCTTGCCCATTTTCCAATCCGGTATGGGTTAATACATAAGTGGAATTATATCTTTTTACTTCAAACTCTACACTTGGTTCAAACACAACATTTTTCTTAATCTCATCAATTTCAACATCTGGGCTAGAAAAAGTAATCTCAATACCAGTCATGTTAGACATATAGGTAGAACCATTTGTTGGATATGACTCAAGAATTCGAAAGGTTCCTTCTGTCTGAAAAGCCCATGATTTGCTTATTCTACCATCCTGGCCCTGCTCCAAAATATTAAACACTTCATTATCCTTGAAAGGTTCAGCAGCAGTTAGAAGAAACTCGTTTTTCTTTATCTCTTCCACATCGTACTTCATCTCTGGAGATATCTTAATAATATTTTTTATTTCCTTTACAGTTGTATTTTGTTTCATAACAATATGAAATTGGGTATCTTTTGCTACCCCCTTAGCCATTAACTTAGTCGGTGTAATGGATACCGTTTTATATTCAAAAGTAGTATCTTCAAGTATTGTATCATCCAAGGTTTTTGGTTCAATAATATTCTTATCCTTTGCAAAGCTAAGCCCTATCAACAGGCATATAGAAGCAACTGCAAGAATAGAAACCAATAGCGCTATCTTATACTTCTTACAGATATTCTTCATTTTTGTAAATATAATATTTTCCCTATTATTCTTTTTAATCATTGTTACCTCCCCAATATTTATGAATAATATACCCTCGATTTATGTATGTTGTATGTATATGTGGTATGTGTACATTATACCACATGGAAATATTTTACACAAATAAAGCCAATATCCTCTGCTTTAAGCAAGAAGATAGTGGCTCCTAATTTACCCGTTTGTTCATCCCCAAAATTCTTCAACTGTAGGTTCAAGCGTTAATTGATTCACTACTTTATATTCCTCCCACTCTTTGGGAAAAAGGTTTTTGTATTGTTTTCCATTAAATCTCTCATCTAAAAGTAATATAATACCTTGATCAAAATCCGTTCGAATCACACGTCCTGCTGCTTGAAGCACTTTATTCATTCCAGGATATAGATAGGCAAAATCAAATCCATTTTCACCACGTTCCTCATAATATTGCTTCAAAAGCTCACGTTCATTACATACCATTGGAAGACCTGTACCTACGATTATCGTTCCTATTAATCGATCTAATTTTAGATCAATTCCCTCCGAGAAAACACCACCTAATACACAGAAAGCCACCAAAGACGTGTCTCTATTCGGTTTGAAATTACCTAGGAAAAGTTCACGTTCTTCTTCTAGCATGGAAGACTTTTGTTTTAGTAGCTCCATCTCATGGTCCAACCCATTCTCGATTGCAACCTCATATACATCTTGCATAAAGCTATAGGATGGAAAAAAAACAATATAATTTCCACTCTTAATCTGTACCACCTGTTTGATATATTCATATATTTTATTATATTCTTCTCTATTTCTTCGCGTGAATTTACTACTTACATCACTTGCGATCATTAATAGTCGTTTCTTTATATCAAAAGGAGAATGCACATAAACCGCATAATCTTCTACATTATTACTTAGCAGTTCCTTATAATACTTTATAGGTAGTAGCGTAGCTGAGAAAAATACAGTTGCATTGCCCTTATTTAAGCATGCTCTTAAATTGGTCGAAGTATCAACGCATAATAATTTAATCATAAATCCAGTATCACTATTATTCTCAACATATATTACATAACTCTTATCCACTAATTCATATATCTTCAAGAAATTCCTAACGTTTAAATAGAATTCGAGTACTTTCTTACGTTCATCGAAAATCTTTTCCTCTTCGAGAAATTTCTCCATTTGTGTCATCAATCGAAGTAGTTCTATTATAAAATTATCAATATCATGCATCACGACATAATTATTACAAAGCTTCTTCATCGCTAGTAGATGCTTGTTACATTTCTCAATAACTGAAGCTAATGATTTACTCTGGGAAGATACCACTCTCTTAATTTCCAGAAAATTATCCTTAAATAACTCAGCACTATACATTTGTCTGGCTCTCTCAACCAAATTGTGAGCTTCATCAACCAAGAATATATAGTCTCCTTTAACTCCGTCACTAAAATATCTTCTTAGAAAAACATTTGGATCAAATACATAATTATAATCGCATATTATTACGTCCACCCAGTAAGTTACATCCAAACACATCTCAAAAGGGCAAACCGTATATTCATTTGCATATTGAATTAAAATATCTCGAGTAATATTATCATTTTGAGAAACAACAGCAAACACTGCTTCATTAATCCGATCGTAATGCCCTTTTGCATATGGACATGCATCAGGGTTACATTCTTTTTCCTCACAAATACATAGCTTGTCCTTAGCAGTTATGGTTGCAGTCTTTATCTGAAGACCCTTACTTCGCAATATTTCAAAACCTTCCTCTGCAACTGTTCGAGTAATCGTCTTAGCAGTCAGATAGAATAATTTATCTCCAAGCTCCTCCCCCATAGCCTTCACAGTAGGAAAAATGGTAGACATCGTTTTACCAACTCCGGTTGGTGCCTGAATAAATAAGGTCTTTCTTCTCTTAATCGTCTTATACACTGATACTGCTAATTCTTTTTGACCACTTCTATATTCAAAAGGAAATTCAATTCCTTTAATTGATCGATTTCTAATTTTTTTAGATTGATAAGAAAATCTTGCCCACTTTGCATATTCACTAATTACACTTCGAAACCACATATCCAGTTGATCAAACTCAAAACTCTCATGAAAACGCTTAATCACTTCCGTTTCAATATTACAGTATGTCATTTGTACTGAAATGTTTTGCAAGTCATTTTGCATACCATATATGTACGCATAACACATAGCCTGTGCTTTATGAACAAACACCGGCTCTTCTATATACGACAAATCCGCATATACTCCTTTAATCTCATCAATCGTAACTTCATCTTCTTTTATAATAATACCATCTGCTCGACCTTCTAGAGAAATTACAAATTCATCAATTGGAATCTCAATCTTTAATGGAACTTCGGCAGTATAGGATGATCCCATCTGTTTTTGAATCTTACGATGGATTCTGCTTCCTTCTTGCATCGCATCCTTATCCGAATATGCCCCTCTTCTATTGTCTATGTCTCCACCTCTTAAGATAAATTCAACGAGGTTACGAACAGATATCTTAATATGGTTAATCATTTAAATTACGCTTACCTTTCTGGTGCAATCTATAGAGTCTACCTACTCCATAATACAAGAATAATCCTGTACTTGCTCCTAAGCTGTCAAGAATAACATCCTTTACTTGTCCACTTCTACCTGAAACAAAAATCTGATGAATTTCATCAGAAATTGCATAAATTACACAGATTGATAATGCTTGTATTATCAGCTTATATCCTTGAATCCCTTCACTCTTAATTACATTGAACGCAAGAATACCAAGTATAAAATAAACAATAAAATGAGCACTCTTACGAATTATAAAATTAAAATTTGTAAAATCAAAAGATGAATTTGGAAATAAGCGATTTATAAAATCAATTACTTTATCCATTATCCCTGTACTGATTTGATTTGAATCATCTGCTACTTGTGAAGAAAAGTAAAAAATTAATATCATCCATATTATTAACATCGTATAAGAAAGTATTTTTCTGCGTTTCATTTATGTAGTCCCTTCGATAATCTCTTTATGATATATTATACCAAAGTTTGTAGAAAAACCAAGAAAAATTATGTTACTCCCCATAAATGATATCTTCTAAAGCAATCCGATTCGCTGATAAATCCGGTACTAACACTGCCATCCCTCTAACTTCACTTGCTGTATAGGTTCCCTTCATCGGAAGAGAGTATGTTCCTACATCATCTACTCCCATTAATGCAACCGAAGTTGCCATGCTTATAATCTGCCCATTACTTAGATCAGTAGTGACGAGCGGGAATATAACATTGATCAAATCAAGTATTTCTGAAATACCTAACCCTTTTATTTTATCAAAAACAGCAGTTATAACATGTCTTTGTCTCTCTGTTCTTTCATAGTCTGAATTCCCAATACAGCGAATTCTAGAATATGCCAACGCCAAAGAGCCATCCATATACACCATTCCTTCTGACAAACCTTTAAAGCCCATCCCAGTTAGGTGAGCTGCTTCTTCTGCATTAAGTTTAATATCGATACCACCAATCCGATTAATTACTTCTTGAAATCCTGTAAAATCGACTTCTATATTCCCATCAATATGTACTTGGAAATTCTTATCGATCGTTGCATCGAGCAGGTCCATTCCACCAAATACATACGCAGCATTGATACGATTATCACTATATCCAGGTATTTGTACATACATATCCCGAAGGAGTGATGTAATCTTAATTGTATCATTTCTTTTATTAATTGTTGCAATCATCATACAATCAGCCCTTGCTCTTGGCTGACCTACTCTTCTATCTTGACCTATTAATAATATGTTAATAATCTTCTTATCCTTTAGTAAGCTACCATCGGCAGGCCATATTATATCTTTATAATTAACCTCTTCATTTGTGATTATGGCTTCTTCATTTTCAATGCCTGAAACATTTGTTGATTCATCGATCTCAAAGTATTCTTCTTCAGGTGGGATTACGACAAATGCTTTTGGACGGTTTATCAAATTTAATTTAGAATTTATATAAGCATAAGTTCCTATAACAATAACAGCTAATATAGCGCAAATGCCTATTAATATTTTTATCCAAGTAGGTAAATTCTTAATAAAATCTTTATTCATCATTCTATTATTTACCTCTCTTTCTAACTATTGTAAAGCAAATTACCCAACCCTTGTAAATCCTTTCGAAAAAGCATACAAAGCAGCCTGTGTTCTATCTGTTAGTTCTAGTTTCGCAAGCACTTGGCTGACATGTTTTTTAACTGTATATTCCGTTATAAACAGTTTCTTTGCGATATCTTTATTGCATAGCCCTTTGCCTAATTCTATTAATACCTCTTGTTCTCTAGGCGATAATACATCCAATATCCCTTCCTGAGAAGATACCTTCATCATTTCCTCCAAAATTCCAGGGTCGTAATATTTTCTTCCGTTATACACCAATCTAACTGCATATAACAATTCT
The DNA here is from genome assembly GCA_029256575.1 of Clostridiales bacterium. Classification (GTDB taxonomy): domain Bacteria; phylum Bacillota; class Clostridia; order Lachnospirales; family JAQSXR01; genus JAQSXR01. The sequence goes on from JAQSXR010000003.1 coordinate 424,381, forward strand.
TCTGGCAATGCTTCTTTCAGAACATAACCATGTGCCCCTACCTCCTCAGCTCTTCTAAAATCCTGTTCATCTGCTGAAGAAGTTAGCACTATAAATTTACTAATGATACTATTCTTTTTACTTTTTTCAATAATATCTAACCCATATTCATTTCCTAATCTTAGGTCCACTAGTACAACGTCTGGCTGTTGTTTTTTAATTATCTCAATTGCTTCTTTGATATTACTTGCTTCCCCAATGACCTCCATATCATCTTCTAAAGCTAGAACAAATGCTAACCCTTTGCGTACTAGTGGATGGTCATCAATTAATATTATCTTCATACAACAATTCCCTCCTGTTGAACATTTATCAAATCATTATTTAACGATATTTTAATTTGAATTACAGTACCAACCTCAATTTGACTTTTAATATCAATTATTCCATTAAAAGAATCAACTATATTTTTGATATTAGAGATTCCAAGTCCTTTTTGATCCTCTATATCTTCTTTATTTAGTATAAAACCTATACCATCGTCAGTAATATTTATGCTGATTCTTTCTCTCTTTATATTTAAAACCAATTGTATACTTCCACATTTTCCATGTCGGATTGCATTCCCACATGCTTCTCGAATAATACGAGTGATCCCCTGTTTTAAAGGCATTGGCAATAGTCCCTCATCCCCGTGAATCTTAAAATCGATTGCAACATGATGTAGTTTCGATATACTATCTAGAAAATCCTTAAGGGTAACTTTTAACGTCTTTTCACCCTTCTTTTTAGAACTCAACTTATATATAGAGTTTCTAAGCTCCTGCATTGCAAGATTTGAAGTTTCACTCAATTCAACCATATATTCCTTAAGCTCTTCTTTTGTAATATCTCTCCATTTACCTAACACTCCATAAATTGCATATGAAATACTGAAAAGTCTTTGTGAGACACTGTCGTGTATTTCGTTGGCAATTCGATTCTGCTCTTCCATTACAATCAGGTTATTCTCTATTTCTTCAAGATTAAATCGTTCCAATGTAACAGCACTTAATCCTGATAAAAATTCTAAAAGTCTAATATTTTGTACCTTTTTATCATCATTCAATTGATCCATTTGTTCTATCGCGATTAACCCAGAAGGGTAACCAGGCGTTAGGATTGGAATTGTTAATAGTTCTATGTTAGCTATAACACGCGTTTGAACACTCACCCCTAAGCATTGTTGACTTAGTTTATGAAGTTCTATATTTATTTCTTGCTGCAAGGTTAATTTTAAGTTTTTATTCGATTTAATAATATATTCTTCTTCTTTCAAACCTGGTAACCAGAAAAAACACAAATTACTACTAGTTAACTTAGCTGTGTAATCAGCTAATGTCTCAAAAAGTTTACCTTTTGTACAATGATTATTTAATGCTTCAATAATTTGATATAAAGACATAATGTAATTAATAGATTCTTGTTTCTGCATATTGGATACCTTTAAAGCATCGGTCTGAATATACAATTTTTTTGTTAAATTAGATAGAAGTTGTACTGCTAACGTAATAAGTAAAAAAACGAGCACTATATTGTAATTATTCATAACTATAGTTATAATATTTAAATTCTTTGAATTAAACAAAAAAAATGACATTGTAGAACCAGCTGTTAAGTAGAATATTAGATTCATCCAACAAAAATAAGTAGGTAAGTAACAGGCAGCAACTAGTATTGGATTCAAAGCATACCATATAAATGGACTCAACAATCCTCCTGTTGGTAACAATAACAAAGCAATTCCAAAGGTTTCTATCAATAGTAACGTCTTTAATATTCCTTTGTTATCCATATGTTTAATATATAAATCATTAATAATAGTTGTCAAAATAAAAAGAGAACCGATCACTCCTAGTTTGAAAAAAATGATTGAATAAGGCCTACCCGTCATATAAACAAAGGAAGTTAATATCCATGACAGGAATCGATAGGTATATATAATCTTTACTCCTTCTGAGACCGGCTTATTACTTATATGAATATTCGATATTTTATAAAATATTGATTTCAACTTACATATCAAGAGCTAATTCACTTCCCTTTAGCAACAGTTTCTCTGCAATACTATAATAATAAATATTAGAAGTGCCTAAAATATAGTAAAAAACACTTCCTGTCTTCGTATCTGCAAACTTAAATATAGGTTCTTCTTTTTCATCAGCTATTTGTAGCAAAGTATTAAAGTTTTTTAAGCCAAGTTTAGGTAAAATTTCAAAACTAATTTCATCTGCAACCTCTATAATTCTACCTTTATGTTTTTTATCGATCATATCTATTTCAGTAACTTCATTCTTTATATGTTTATATTTCTTTGTAATTTTAATAAATAGTGGAATAAAAGTAAGAATTGAGATTAAACTAAAACTATATCGAGCTCCTATAATCGAGACATTATGATTCAGAAAATGAAAGCTCTGGTCAATTATATTAACTTCTTCTATTGGTATTATATCAACGAATTCTTTTTCTGAAGATTCTCCAGCATATTTAATATATTGACTCGTTAATTCAAATGGTATCTCTAAATCGCTGTTAAATGTACGTATTTCTTCACCATTTTCCTGATATATTTTCCCGCTAATTTTTTGTCTAATTACTAATAAATAATTAACAGGCCTTGCTAAAGTTTCTTCTTCAATTGTTTCAATTAAATCAACAATTTTTTTAACATCTATGCTGAATTCCTCTTGTAACAAAGAATGATTAACTCCTTCTGACATAATCGTTTGATTTGCGATTAATTCATATTCTCTTTCCCACAAATCCTTAGCAACAATGCTATAGACTATACCTGCACTTCCTTCAACTTTAATTGATTTCTCAGAATGAATACCTGCATCTAACGTAATGATTAATTGCTCTGTCAAACTATTAAATATAACACCCTCTGGTACTATTACTCCACCTTCCGGATACAATACACTTGGTTTTACCTTTGCAGCATAATGATATGCTTTCTTTTGCTCAAGTATATTTTGAGTTATCTTATTCTCTTTCCTTAAAGGTTGTCTGATTGCTTTACAGGCAAAAAATGTGGAGGTTACCCACACTATTGCTATCATAACTATTATAACTTTCTGGTAATTGCTCTTACCCCATTGCAATATTCTAGTTAAAGTACCTTTCATTATTTAGTCCCCCTGTTTATTTACTTTTTATTACTTTTTCATCAATAAAAGTTTCTACAATAATATTTATATTCTTATTGATTGTTGAAGACCCACCAATCCACGATGCAGTAATTGTAACTTCAAAAGTTTTATCTTCAATCTCTTCATCAAAATTACAAGGAACCTCCCAGATTTCTCCTGGTTTAATAAGTACATTTTTAAAATTAAATAAACTACTGTTTTGAGAACTGTGGAATCCATTATTCTCACTAATATCAATAAATATAAAATTATCCATATTATTATTTATATAAAATCCATTGCTATCTATATGGACGGCTGTTTCTTTCGAATTTATCTCTTCGCTTACTAAATTATTAACTTGGTTTTCTTCCGTAATTTTGTCTTTGACTATATCTTTGTCTTTGTCTTTATCTTCGTCTTTGACTTTATCTTCGTCTTTGTCTTTGTCTTTGTCTTTATCTTCGTCTTCGTCTTTATCTTCGTCTTCGTCTTCGTCTTCGTCTTTATCTTCGTCTTTGTCTTTATTTTCGTCTTTGTCTTTATCTTCGTCTTTGTCTTTATCTTCGTCTTTGACTTTATCTTCGTCTTTGACCTTATCTTCGTCTTTGTCTTTATCTTCGTCTTTATCCTTATCTTTTACCGTCTTTGTAACAGATATTAATTTAGTCACTTTAATTTCAATATCTTCTGGTATTGCTATAAGTGCTTTTTCAGAGGAATCAATCACAATTTTTAATTTACTTTCTATCTTTGTTGTGGTATAACTGGTTACTTTTGTACAAATTCCTATTGATAGCGCTAATACTGCCATCAGTATAACTTTACGATTAATTGTATTCATTCTTAATTCCCCTCTCATAACAAACTTATATATGTATGTACAATGAATCATCTTCTAGAAATATATCCAAATTGCTATATATTTATACCAATAATTGGATTTATGATGAAATTTAATTAGTAAAAGAGATATACTAAAAAACAAATAACATATTCCAAACTTATGATGTCTAATTAAATAGAGGAATTTTTCTGCAGATTTTACGAAATAAACTCCGTATTGCTTTAATTGTTTTTCTACGCATACTACCGTCTATCAATGGATATAGCATTAAGGGAAGGCCAGGTATGATTGATACAATTACCAATGCTAACCAATAGCTTTTTAAAGCTAAATAATAAATCAGCTTACTAGGTAAGAATGGATAAAACATTCCAACATTAATGATTGTATTGTATTTACCAATAGCAGATGCCTTTAGTTGCATTTCTACTTCTAGAATGTTACCTTGTTTAAGTGTTGTTAGAGATTTGTTAAATGAGATTTGATCATCATTTGATGTAATAGTTGCAACAATCGGAAATATACCCTTATTACTAAGCATAGTTAATTGTTTTGTTCTCTCTTCACCTAATTTTATGATACCAACACTACTTCCCATTATTACTCCATTTCCTTCATTTGAAATCTCGTATGGAAGATTAATTCTCTGATACGTTGTCAACATCGTTGCCCCCATAATAATTGAAAGCGTTAATCCACCAAAAAAGTAAACTAATTGTATCTCTAAACCATTCTTTTTTTTCTTCTTTTTCTTCTTTTTCTTCTTGCTATGCATAATTTCACTCACCCCAATAATAGTAGCGAGTAATATAGCAATCAAAGGCATGGTATATGGGTTTGATTGAAATTGTTCCATCCAAAGAGGAATATATCCTATTAGTGGTATTTTCATCGGCTTATTATGAATCGTTATTACTTTACTAACAATCCAATCTCGTTGGATAGGTCCAGTATCTCCTGATGCCTGATCTGTATATTCATTTGCATCTCCTTGAGTAATATATCCATTTTTTTCATCGCCACCAATGATTCGATGAACAATCCACCCTTTCGTAGATAATGCACCTTCCTTAACTTTAAATACAACAATATCTCCAATATTGACTCTAGTCTTATCAGGAAGATGTTTAATTATAAGCATATCACTTCGTTGAAACAGTGGATACATGCTGTTGGAGCGAACCGATGATAATAGCATAGGCTTATCCCATATGGCTGAGGTAACCGCCGCAGTCAGCACAATGCTAACAATAATATATAAAATAATATCAATAAATTTAGATAATTTTCGCATAAACAACCCTCCCATAATATATTGTATTATGCTTATACAAAAAAGTAATTACTCCAAAGACTACACTATATGGTACATTAGTATACCCTTATTACAAACGTGCCAATTAAAAAAGGTGATCTCTAAATATTTATAGAGACCACCTTTATATTTATGAAACCTAATCTTTTATGGAGTTGGAGTTACAACAGGTGCTACTTCTTTTGCTTCTACAACTATATTGAATGATTTTTCACCTTTTGCAATTGTTCTTTGCATAGTATCGATTTTTGAATCAATGTTAATTGATGCACCTGGTTCTAATGTGAATACTACCTTAGTACCGTATGCGCCTGTATGACGAGAAGCTACACTAACCCAATTATCACTTGTTTCAGTTTTCAAATATACTTTAGAGCCAATATTTGGTTCTGGTTTTGCACTATCTATTGGTACGTAAACACTTACTTCAACTGTTTTTTCTGAATTGTTTTTTACATTAAATAAATCTTCCCAAGTATATACACTACCTGATTGAACACCAAATTCTGCTCCGTCTTTACCTTTTGCCCAGTTAATAACTAATTCATTTGCAGTAGAACCAGTAGTGTAACCAGCAGCTGCATGATTACCAGCTTTGATTGCTAAGAGAGCATCATCCGTATTTGATACGATAAAGCTCGCACCATTTGTTACTATTGCACTTGTATAAGCCATTGCTGCCATCAAACTAGCCATGCATAATAATGTTACAACTAATAAAATACTTTTTCTTTTCATTCTTTGTATCCTCCTTTTATTTATGGTGAATGTGTCATTCATCATTTAATCTCATTATAGACATTTCTTCCTTTGGTCACATCCCACACTAGTATAGTTTGGTACTCTCCAATAATAGAATTCGTTAACTACTCCTTAGTCCCATACGTCCACCTCTTTTGAACTATACTGGTATACTATGGTACCATATGTATAAGCTACTTATTAATTATAATGAAAGTTATCAAAAAAATACGCAAAACAAATATAATACAATTTGTTTTGCGTATATCAAAAAACAAAGATTTTATACATTTATGTATGATAGTATTTACCTTCACTTCTTTACCTAAGAATTTATTTGGAAATTACTCAATACCAACCACATATTCAATCCCATTATCCACAGCATATTGTTCCGCAACGGATCCTTCACTAATAATTAATGTTAATTGATCGCAGTCATAGAAATTTCCTTTTCCTATTGTTTTTACACCTTGTGGAATAAACACTTCTTCCAAATCTTCACAATCAACAAATGCAAAATCATCAATTGTAACCAATCCTAATGGCAACTTTACGGATGTTAAACTTGAGCTTTTTGAAAAAGCATATTTACCGATCTGCTCAATGCTTTTTGGGAAATCAACTGATAAGAGGAAAGAACAAGCACTAAATGAGGAATCACCTATTTGGGTTACACTTTCTGGTATTTCAATATATTTTAATTTTTTGCAATATAGAAATGTATTATCTCTAATTTCAATCAACCCAAACGGCAATTCAACCTCTTCTAAATTCATACATATACTAAATGCTCCTACCCCTATATTAGTAACGTTATGTGGTATTTGTACTTTTTTTAATTTTCTATGGCCTTCAAATGCATAATTATCAATAGAGACTACTGGCATAAACCAAATATTATTAGGTACTTTAACATCTGGTTCATTCCCTTGGTACTTTGTTATAGTTACTTTCCAATTATTTATTTCATAATCATACTTGCTATTTATGTTTATCGTATAGCATACTAATCCAACTAGTCCCAAACCAACAATTATTAGAGAGAGATACTTAATTTTTATATTTTTTAGTGTATGAATAATTTTCAAGTTAATTTTGCTCCTCTCGTATCACTACTTTGATTCCATTTTTTATTGCATACTTTTCCGCTTCAGATCCTTGCTCAGCAATTATAGTTAAATTTCTACAGCTATTAAATGCCCCCTCATCTATTGTTACTACACTTGGAGGTATATATAATTCAGTCAAACTATAACATTGAAAAAAAGCACTCCCCTCAATCTTTGTTACTGAAACAGGAATATTAATTAATTCTAAATTATAACATTGTGCAAATGTACTCTTCTTAATAGCTTTCACTTGATTCGGTATATTTATTTCACGCAACTTAATACAGCCAGCAAATGCACCATATCCTATATATGATACTGTATCGGGTAGTTTTAATTTTGAAAGAGAAAAACAATTGGAGAATACATCGTCACCAATATATTCTAAAGAATTTGGTAAATTTATTTCTTCCAATGAAAAACATGTGCCAAATGCGTAATTACCGATATTTATTATGGTTTCGGGTAATATTACTTTTTTTAATTGATAACAACCGAGAAATGAACTTGGACCAATCTCAGTAAGTTCATTTGGTAATCTTTCCCTTTATAAGCTAATATTGAGGCTTCTCCTTGTGTTATCTTATACTCGTATAACTTGCTTTTATGAAATAGAATAATACAAAATAGCATTAATAATAGTGCAACTAGAATTAAAAATAAAGGTTTTATTCGTTTATGTATGATAATATTTACCTTCACTCCACTACCTCCGAAATTTTATATACTTATTCAATACCAACCACATATTCAATCCCATTGTCCACAGCATATTGTTCCGCAATGGAACCCTCACTTATAATTAATGTTAATTTATCGCAGTCATAAAAGTTTCCTTTACCTATTGTTTTTACACCTTGTGGGATGAACACTTCATCCAAATCTTCACTATCAACAAAAGCAAAATTATCAATTGTAATCAATCCAATAGGCAATTTTACGGATATTAAACTTGAACATTCTGAAAAGGCATATTCACCTATACTCTCTAAGCTTTTGGGGAAATTTACTGTCGTTAGGGAATCGCAAACACTAAATGATGAATTACCTATATTAGCTACACCTTCAGGTATATCAATTTCTCTCAATTCAAGACAGAAAAAAAATGTATTATCTTTAATTTCCCTTAGTCCTAAAGGTAATTTAATCTCTTCTAAATGCATACATGCACTAAATGCACCTACTCCAATACTAGTAACATTAATTGATATTCGTATTTTATTTAATTTCTTAAGCCCTTCAAATGCATAGTCATCAATAGAGACAACTGGCATAAACCAAATATTATTTGGCATTTTAACTTCCGATTCATTGCCGTGATATCTAGTAATATTGACTTTCCAATTATTAATTTCATAATCATACTTGCAATTCAAGTTAATCGTATAGAACCCGAATCCAACTAGTCCTAACGCAATAATTAGAGTGATACATATATTTTTTATTTTTATATTCATACTTTTTAATTTGTTAATAAAGCTCAAGTCAAATCACTCCCCTCGTTTAATTACTTTGATTCCATTTTCAATTGCATGCTTTTCAGCTTCAGATCCCTTTTCTGCAATTATCGTTAGATTCCAACAGTTATTAAATGCTTTTTCATCTATTGTAACTACACTTGGTGGTATATATAATTCTGTTAAACTATAACACTGAAAAAATGCGTTAGCATCAATTTTTGTCACAGAATCAGGTATTTGAACTAACTCTAAATTATAGCATTGTGCGAATGTACTTCTATTTATGGTGGTTATTTGGTTCGGAATATTTATTTCACGTAACCTTATACAGCCAATAAATGCAGCTAAACCTATATCTGTTACCGTTTCAGGTATTTTTATTTTTGATAAAGAAATGCAATTATAAAAAGCCCCATCATCAATGTATGTCAAAGATTTAGGAAGATCTATTTCTTCTAACGCTAGACACGATCCAAACGCATACTTGCCTATAGTTTTAATAGTGTCGTTAAATACTAACTTAATTAATTTAGGGCATCCGTGAAAAGAATATGCTCCAGTATAAGTAAGTCCAGACGGAAATATTACTTCAGTTACATTAATATTACTTTTGAAAGCTCGCTCTGCAATTGTTGTTACTGGTTTATTTCTAAAATAGGATGGGATGATAACTATACTTTCTTCCCCCTTATATTTTATAACTGAAGATTCGCCTTGTATTATCTTGTATTCGTATAGGTTAGTTTTATGTATTATTAATACACAAAACACTACAATTATTAGTGTAACAAAAAATAAAGATAAAACTGTTAATTGTTTACATTTGATAATCTCTCTAAAATTTATTTTCACTATACTTCCTCCAACTACATTATTTTATATAATTAATTAATCTGTTCTCTTCCTATTGTCAATCCAATAATAATATAAATCAAACTTTAATATGCTAGCTTCATCCGTTTTATAGAAACCATCTATCATATCCTCAATAGTAAAGAAGGCGTTGTTCAAATCTAAGAGTCTTATCTGTTCATCAGTATATGAAAATTCTTCTGCAATTTTTCTATATCCCTCTATTTCCAAATCCTCTATATACTCATTAAACAAATCTACATCCTGCTGTAATTTTTCCCTATCAATGTGTGCGTAATTAATAATGTAATTATTCCCCACCTTAGACATTACTGCTTCATAATATATTCTTTGGGCTCTATTTGCGAAATCAACATTCCGAATTACTTGATCCAATTCTCTATTCTCTTCTAGATACATTGCCATACCCATACCTGCCATTATCATTGAATATATACTTCCCATAGGGCCTGGCAATGGAGCATTTATATCAACTCCCAAGAATGCTAAATCAACTATTACATCCTCTACTTTATATTTATAGTCATTTATAGTATATTTTACACACTCATCCATTGCACTGTCCACCCCACTAGAATCCCGGAGGTCATATACCTTTATGGTTTGTCTGTTAAAACTAGCCTCTTCCAACATATACGAACGTGGTGCGTCTATCACATAATCATATACATCCAGTTTCCCTACTCGCTTTATTTTAAATGGCAATGAGTTATCAGTAGCAAATGATTTATTTCCAAAGAAAAACTTACCATTTACTAAAATATTCTCTAGTATTGCAGCCTTTGATGACTCACGGACAGCAAAGTCTTCCATTTCCTTAGCGTACCCCTCTGCATTATCTACATCAAAGCCCATAGTATTAAGTTCTTCTCTATTCGCATCCACATAATTGGTGATTGAATCTCTAAATGTTTCATTATAGTAGGTATTTTCACATAATGGATATATTAGATGCTTACCATATGGAAATGCAAGTGCTTTAAACACAGGGCTTAACTGCCAAATAGTATAGTCATTACTCAGAACATTATAACTATCAACCGCTGATAAAGAATGATCGAATTCATTCATTAAATAGTCTTCTAGAAGATTTTGTACATCTTTTTGTTTCATATTGGAATCAACAATATATGAATAGTTTATAAATCTTTCAATATCTTCGTCTTCAGTCATTGACCCATACATTATATATAAAGCCTCGAATTCTCCATAACTTACACGCTGCAAATTTTGATTCATCAAGTCTTTAAAGAAATCCCAGTTATATGTAATGTCCCCGTCCGAATCTACTTGGATTAATTTTTTAAGTGCTTTATCTCTTTCTTTTTTAATACTTTCTTCGCTATTATTACCATCTTTATTAGAAAAGTTAAAAATATCTTTAAAATCCAAGATTTTTTCATTCATTTCTTGCACAACTGAACGACCCCATGACTCAGCAGTTTTCGTAAAGATATCTATTTGCTTTGCTATTTTTTGTTTTACTATTTGTTTTTCTACTTCTTCCCAATTAATATCTGTTTTTGGATTACGTTTACCAAATTCTATTTTGAGAACTTCTTCCGATAATCTTTTTTCCGTACTACTATACGAATTTGCCCCCATTTTCCCTATCTCTTCTAAAGCAGCAATCTCTCTACCGCATTTCTCCAAGATTGAAACTAACATCGTAAACCTATAATGAAGATTTCTTCGTGCTAATATATCATCACTTATACCACTCTTTACTTCTTTGATTCTTGCTTTTGTTTCTGATACTTCTCTTTCAATTTTAACTAGTAATTTACTCACTGCTAATACCCCATCTGTATTAATCTTTATAGTCCCCATATTCCCCTCCCTAGGTTATATTTGATATATCTGGTACATATACAAATTATAAAAAAAAGACACTTGACCTCAAAATAGTCAAATGTCTTACGTATCTTTGTCTGATAGCTATTTTATTTATATGTTTCATACATATAATATTTGTAATATTATACCAACTATTTAAATCATTCTCCACCGCCGTATTCCATATCCTTTTCAAATCTACACTCGCATAATCACCATAACTTTTATCATAGTACTTATTATAAACACTTTTCCTTAGTTCCACTTTATTCAGTACCGCACCCAATATTCTACATCCTGACTTTTCTAGCTGACACTTAACCTTCTGTGCAAATTTGTAACTGATTGAATCTGCCTCAATAATTAGTATCATACCATCACATACTCTGGATATTACTGCTCCATCTATTATACTTCCAAGTGGAGGTGTATCAATCAATATATAGTCATATTTCTCACGAAGTGAGTGTATTAAACTAACAAATATTTGACTAGTAAGAAGTTCAGACGGATTCGGTGGTACTGGTCCAGAGAATATAACATCAAGATTGTTCGTACTCGTTTTATAAATTACCTCGTCCTCCATGCTCAGACCAGAAAGATAGTGAGTAAGCCCTTTTATTGGTTTCTCAATTCTATATCTTCCTAACAATACAGATTTACGTAGATCTGCATCAATTAATATTGTCTTCTTCTGTGAATCTGCCATAGCATCCGCAAGATGCATAGATATACTACTTTTTCCCTCATTTTGCCTACAACTGGTTAACCCAATGACTTTGACATCACTACCACAAAATTGAATGTTACTTCTTAACGTTTTAAATGCTTCATTCCCTTGAAAATCAAGGTCTTTTTGCTTATAAATATTTACGTTATTCGATTCTAGATCACAATTCCTTACTCTTTGCTCCATCATTCGTTTTTCCCCCATAAATACTGTTATTAAATTCAATAGTTATATTGTAACTTAATAAAATAGAATAAAATGTTGAAATGTGGTGACAAATAACAATTAAATAAAAATGCCCCAACCTTAGTTAGAGCATTTTTTAATCTATTCAATTTTGTCATTCAAAAGTCTAAATCTTTTGTTATTAACACCATTTTATCTCTCCGAATAATAACCAATCACACCACAAGCCAATCTCTTTCCTGTATTTCCTGCAGGTTGTGTTCGAAAATCATCAGGATTCTGGTGAATAATAACTGCTTTTCCTAATACCTCTTCAGGTGTGAATTTATTTGTAAAAAAAGACATCTGGCAAAATCCGTTGTTAGAGAAAAGATTCGGAAAATCCCCTGCATGATTACCATGAGGTTGGTTTGTTGGGTTCCAGTGATTTCCTGAAATCTCAAAAGGAGAATCCGAATTTCCTACGCTACAATCACCATTCTCGTGAATATGAAATCCAAAAGGCCCAATCGGAGCATGACCATTTCTTGCTGGTTGATAATCTGGCAGCCCATATACAATAACCGTTACATCCGTACCATCTTCTACTGGATCAAAATATACAATACCTTCAATCTCTGGTGCTAACGGACCACCTATAATAGATGCTGCAACGACTACTTCTTCTGATCTATTTTCATTTCTAGTATTGTTTGGGAGTTCTTGGTTTACTGTTCGTGCATCGTAAAACATGGAATCACATCTCTTTAAGTTTTGTATATAGTATTCAAGGTTGGCAAAAGTGTTCTCTTCATCATACAGTCTCAAATGTACTGAAAAATACTCCTTTATTCAATCCATCAATGACTAGATTATTTCCTACTAGAATGAATTTGTCCGTTCCATCTGCCTTAACGAAAGCTACAACATCTGTCATTGCTATTTGAAGGTTGATTGCAGTCACTAATTCACTTATATTATTATATTTTTGATTTAGTAATATGGTAGCTGTATTTACCCCATCACTGATTGTAAAGGTTACATTTGCAGATTTGTTTTCAATTACTCCTGTTACTTTCTCGTTACTATCAAAGAAGAATGCCCAATCTTTTCCCCCTACTTGAATCGAAGATCCAGCGTCAGCTGAAAATGTCCCAATTGTTACTCTGGTACCAGATCCATATGCATACATAGTTCTATTCATAATACCAGCTGCTCCGCCCTTGTTGTCATAAAACCACTGCTGAATATAGCTTTCGATAGCAGAACCTACTGCTAAAGCAGGAGTAGTCGCATATTCATTTAGTGGTATATTCCACCATAGATCTACAGGTATAATATTCCCTGCCTGATCTGTTATTGTAAAGTATTTTCTATTCGCACCACTAAAGTCTGATGATGCTATTTCTTTACTTATTTGTTTTACTTGATTATATTGATATTTAGTTGCAAAATCTAGATTAGCAATGCTTTTGCTACTCAATGATTCTATATATTCCGGTATTATTACTTCTGTTGCAGGTCCTACCTTATAATATGGTGTGGCTGCATACCTTACAACATAAGTTCCATTAAGCAGGTTCGTTATTTCTGCGCCAGTTACAGGTATCCAGTCTGTAGATGTTGACAGTTTGTATTCCATCTTATCCGTTGTTCCTGTAATTTTTCCATCATTGTTATCTATCGTAGTTGGTATTAAGCCAATTAAACCAGTTGGATTAACTTGCTCGAGTTTCGTTATTTCTCCCAAAGCAAGTGAGTAACTCTCAGGTCTAATATAATTAACCGCATCTTTTCCTCCGAGTATAAATTCAACTGTTATTGTTTTTCCTGTTCCGGGTTCAGGATTATCATAAGATCCTATTCCAGTCGGTATTACATCATCTCCACTCATTACCCCAGTTACCGTTACAAAATCTACATCAGCTGTGGTATTTCCATCATATGGTTTTATATGTTTAAACATTACACTTAACATTTCCAACTGTAATGCCACTATTTCACCCACCATCACTTGATGGTTTACAGGCTTAATATAGTTTGAAGAATTCACTCCTGAGATATGATATTCCACTGTAATGATTTTGTTTTTACCTACAACTGCATTATCATAGGTTGCAACTCCACTTACTGTTACATCTTCACCTAGATATACTCCAATTATTTCACCTACTGTAACGCTTGCTGCGGTACTTCTATCATATATTTTAGATGTCGTTATCGTTGGAGCATCTATTGTTAACTGTAATGCCAATATTTCACCAGTATTCACTATATAATCTGCTGGTTTGATATAGTTTCCTGCATTAACTCCTGCGAGTGTATATTCTACCGTTATTTTTTTACCGGTTCCTACAGCGGTCGTATCATAGTTTGCGATTGCACTTACTGTTACATCCTCACCACTAACTACGCCTGCTAATTCTCCTGCTGAAGCGAAAGCATCGTTTCCAGCGTCATAGGTTTTCGATGTTGTCAAAGTCGGATTAGCCACTGTTAATTGTATCTTTGTAATTTCTCCAGAATTATCTGTGTAATTCTCTGGTTTAATATAGTTAATTGCATCCTCTCCGACTAAACTATATTCTATCGTTATAGCTTTGTCTTTTCCTGCTTGATTCGTATCATAGGTTGCAATATAACTTATTGTTACATCATCTCCTTGAATTACTCCACCTAATTCTCCAATAGTAACTCCGGCTGAGGTTCCTCCATCATATGGTTTCGTTGTCTGCAATATTGGAGCTGATATTGTTAACTGTACTGCCTTTATTTCACCGGTATTCACTATATAATCTGCTGGTTTAATATAGTTGCCTGCATTAACTCCTGCGAGTGTGTATTGCACCGTTATTTTTTTACCAGTTCCTACTACATCAGTATCATAGTTTGCGATTGCGCTTACTGTTACATCCTCACCACTAACTACGCCTGATAATTTCCCCACTGAAACGAAAGCATCGTTTCTAGCGTCATAGGTTTTCGATGTTGTCAAAGTCGGATTGGTCACTGTTAATTGTATCTTTGTAATTTCTCCAGAATTATCTGTGTAATTCCCTGGTTTAATATAGTTAATTGCATCCTCTCCGGCTAAACTATATTCTATAGTTATAGTTTTGTCTTTTCCTGCATGATTCGTATCATAGGTTGCAATATAACTTATTGTTACATCATCTCCTTGAATTACTCCACCTAATTCTCCAGTTATAACTCCAGCTGAGGTTCCACCATCATATGGTTTCGTTGTCTGCAACATTGGAGCATCTATTGTTAACTGTAATGCCAATATTTCACCCGTATTCACTATATAATCTTCTGGTTTGATATAGTTGCCTGCATTTTCTCCTGCGAGTGTATATTCTACCGTTATTTTTTTACCGGTTCCTACTACATTAGTATCATAGTTTGCGATTGCACTTACTGTTACATCTTCACCACTAACTACGCCTGCTAATTCTCCTGCTGAAACGAAAGCACCGATTCCAGCGTCATAGGTTTTCGATGTTGTCAAAGTCGGATCAGCCACTGTTAATTGTATCTTTGTAATTTCTCCAGAATTATCTGTGTAATTCTCTGGTTTAATATAGTTAATTGCATCCTCTCCTGCTAAACTATATTCTATAGTTATAGTTTTGTCTTTTCCTGCATGATTCGTATCATAGGTTGCAATAGAAGTTATTGTTACATCATCTCCTTGAATTACTCCACCTAATTCTCCAATAGTAACTCCAGCTGAGGTTCCTCCATCATATGGTTTCGTTGTCTGTAATATTGGAGCTGATATTGTTAACTGTAATGCCTTTATTTCTCCCGTTTTCACAACATAATCTGCTGGCTTGATATATTTTCCTGCATCCGCTCCAGAAATTTGATATGTTACCGTAATTGTTTTGTTTATTCCTACAATCGCATTGTCATAGGTTGCAACTGCACTTATAAGAACATCATGCCCACTTGCTACTCCCTGCAATTTACCAATCTTAACTGCAGCAGTACGGCTTCCATCATAAGTCTTTAATATTGTGAGAGTTGGATCTGAGATTGATAACGTAACGATTCGATTACTATAATCGGCGTCCTCTACGATTCCATTTCCAGACCAATTTACCGTAGCGCTTGTTCCAGCACCTAAAGTAACATTTCCAGCAGTAACACCACTTGTACCCTTACCTGCTATAACTTTTGTGAAAGGTACCGTAACCTTAATATTATTGGTATTTGCATAAACAGAGCCCACTTGACCTTCTCCACGAACCGTTGTTCCTTCACCATTAATAGTAATTTGAGGTATGTTAGCTCCTTTGTTTGCAATAATAGTTGCATTCATCGCATCAATTACCAGGTTTGATACGGTGCCACTTACCACTAGCGTTGTATTTATTGCTGTCACTAGAACATCATTTACATTTGAGTTATTCAATATTGTGATTTTAGAGCCTCCACGGATAATAATTCTACCAGTTACAGTAACTCCATCCAGAATAACCTCTCCATCCCCTACTCCATCACCAATAATTAAATCGCCTTCTATCGTAAGATTTTTGAGAGTTACATTCGCAACATTAATTATTACACTCTTCGTATAATTGCTTGTATATGTCCCTGCGTTTCTAATATAATTTCGTGCAATATTATACATTATTTGAGCAAACTCAGCTCTCGTAATGAAATTCTTTGGATTAATTTTTCCATCTGTACCTGAAATATACCCTTCAGAAATTAAGGATGCCACTCCATCAACTGCCCATGGACTTATGGAATCTTTATCTGTGAATTTATTAAGCCCATGTATGGAACCTCCGGTTAGCTTGAACGCTCGGGAAAGAACAGCAAAAGCTTCTTCACGTGTAATATTTCTATTTGGATATAGTCTCCCGTCACTCCCTTCAAAGAGTTCCATTTGTACTGCTGTTGCCATAGCGTCATAGTACCAATCCGTATTGGATACATCCACATAAGCGCTAAGAGATCCTTTTTTTGTTGCACCAAACGCTCGTACCAAAACAGATGCTAACTGCGCACGAGTTAAATTTTCTTTTGGCATTATCTTACCATTATCTCCACTAAGCAATCCATTCTCGATTGCATGCTCAATTGCTTCCGTAGACCAATCATTGGGTAAGTCTGTAAACATTAGCCCATTTTCAGCCAATACCGGTGTATGTAACTGAGTAAATATCATAGTTACTAGTAAGGCTATACTAATTATTCTCTTCTTAATCATTATCCCTCTCTCCTTTATATAAAATTAGTAGGTATATGCAAAATAACACGTCCCTTGTAAATATATACAACTCTCTTTCTTTGTATGCCATATAATGGCAGCATGTATTCTATAATTCGAAATAAAAAAAGCTCCAACCTTAGTTGGAGCAAAGTTAAATCTATTTAATTAAATATAAATACTAATTCATTTTTACCATATCAATATACTCAATTCAACACTGAATTCCTTATCTAGTCTTACACAAATCCTTACCTACTTAATCTTTTTCTTTCCAAACACAATTCCTCCAACAAGTCCAATAAACCCAAACCCTCCCATAAATACGAGAAGCTTTAATTTACTAACTCCTATAAGACCAATTGCTCCGACAAGATTAATCGTATTATCAACCTGTGATGTAAGGTATTCATTACTTAATTTATTATAGGATGCATATAAATTATTCATCTTTTCTTCAATGCTTGCAATCTGCAATTCTACCTGTTTCGTAGCCCAGTCAACTTGAGAAGCATCAATCGTACTCCCTTTTATTTTAGCTACTTCTGCTTGGTAATACTTCTTTTGCGTATTCGCCAATTCTGCTGCTACATTAGCCTCAACTGCCTTTTGAACAACAAATGAATAGTAACTATTCTTTGCTGCTGAGGATAATAGTGAATTCATAAAAGTTTGAGATTTGAGTACTTCTGTAATTGCATTTGCATCTGTATTTGTGTCTGCTGATACCACTGAAATCATATCCACAGCTACATCTGATAAATTCGTATTTTTCCGAACTTCATAATCATACATTTTAATCTTATATTCAAATATACTTAGAAGTTTCTCTTTTTCTTTTGAAATATTATAAATATTTATAAGTGAAGATACTCCCACTAAATCAACACTACTTAGATTTTCAGCTTTGTTCGCGATATCTTCGAATGACATATTATCATCACTGCCTCTATAATATCCAACTCGACTTGCCATATTATCTGCAGCAGATGTTAATAAATCCAATCTACTTTCCACTACCTTAATTGCATCTAAATAATCATATTCTGATATCTTCTTATCAAGTGTTACGAGACTGCCTATATTACCATTACCAAATTTAGTTGTAAAACTATTCGTATACTCGCTAACAATTGCCTCTAGAATTCGCTTCGCATCTTTTTTTGATATTCCAGATATGTCTGGTTCATTGATACTTATGTTAAATTCATTCGGAACATATTCATAAATTGGTGTGAAACTTGCTTGTGTAGTTGCTTTTAACTGCGCTGCCATCTCTTCTGGTATAATTGGTGTAACATATACCTGACGATTCAGCTCTTCAGCAGTAATATCCAATTCCAACTTATCAATAACCGTTTCTAATATTGTAGTATCTTTAATCTGGTTCTTTCTAAATCTACTTCCATCTGGGTTATTACCAGATTCTAATCCGTCAAAAGTCAATTGAAGCGTTGCTACTGTTTCTCTACCATTAAATATTGAAATAAAGCAAAACAAAGAACCCACTACTAAGGATATAGCAAGACAAATTGCAATAAATTTCATATTATAGTTTACTAATATCTTTTTCATTATTTCAACCTCCTTGTCTTATCAACAACAGGTTCTGCTGTCCAATATTCCTTCATTAATGCAATGAAACATCCAAACATAAGTCCTAGTATTACCCCTACGATTGGAAGCAATAAGAAAGTCTTTATACTTCTTGATGCACTTGGTTGAAGTGTAATCTTAATACTATCATTAATTGAAGTTTCTCTGTAATCCTTATTTAACACATTAAACGTATTAAATGTACTCACGATAAATTCATGCATTAAATTAATATCGGTTTCAACTTCTTTCTTAGCCCAAGCCAAATCATCTGCTTGTACTAATCCATTCGTAAACTTTGCCACCTCTTGTTGGTAGTAAAGTTTATCTGCTAAGTAATTCGCTGCCAACTCACCAGACTCAGTTGCTTGCTTTACTAAACCGTTATAATAATCATCTCCAGAAGCTGCTCCTAATAACTTTGTCAATAGTTCTTCTTCCGATGAAAGTTCTGTATCGTCAATTATAATACTCTCTGGTTTATCAATCGTTGCGATTATCGCTTTTACAGAAGTATTTTCCGCTAATGCTTTTTGGTATTCTAGTTCTGCATTCTTTATAAGATATTCATATCTCTTAATAAGCTTTTGTTCATCTTTTGTAAGATTGTTCATATTCGTCAAAGCTTCTGCCCTGCTATAATCAACTTCTAACACAAGACTAACAGCATCAGAAAGCTCTCGAAAGGTTAGTCCATTTATCCCTCTAAAACTAGGTGCTTCTTCGCTTTTAAGATCTGCGTTTTCTTTTAATTGTTCTAGGTCTGATTTAATAACTTGAAGTGCTTCATCATAATCATAAGATGCCAAATCATCGGTAATTGAAATATTTCCGAAGTAAACATCTTTACCGTATTTATCAATGAATTGAGTGCGATATGTACTGATAATTGATTCTAGTATTACCGCTGCATCTTTTTCATTAATACTACTACGCCAGTCGGTGTTAATTGATAGGATGTACTCGGTTGGGTAGAAGATTACCTCTTCTGTATAGGTTCCGGCGGCTTTTTGTTCATATAATTTGGTGATTTCATATGGGATGTATGGGGTAACACGGATCATTTTTCGAAGATCCGTCATATTTATCTTACTCGTTAAATTGTTCGTTTCAATAACTGACTTAATAATACTTGGAGAAATAACTTGGTCAAACGTAAATACCGTGTCATCAGGATTATTCCCCTCTGATAATGAATCGAAATCTAATACGATACGTGTCGTTGTAGTTGTAACTGGAGCTTTCATAACGACTGCAAATATAATAGCTATGATTGTTATAATAGCTGTTATTATAAAAATTAATCTTTTCTGATTTAATACCATTAGAACAAGTTCTTTGATTGAAATTTCCTCATTATATTGTTGATTAAGTTGTTGTTCCATGTGTATCTCCTTTTTATTGAGTATTGTGACATAAACTATTATTTTGATTCAGCATAAGCGGTATAACTTTTGCCATAATACTTACTATAACCACTTTTACTCATGTCTACCTTATTAAGTACTGCACCAAGAATTCTACATCCTGATTTATCCAACTGCTCTTTTACCTTCTGGGCGAATTTGTAGCTTATGTTATTAGCCTCTATTACAAGTATCATTCCATCACAGAGAGTGGCAACGACTGCCCCGTCTATTATACTACCAAGAGGTGGAGTATCAATCAGAATATAGTCATATCTTTGACTAAGCGATTGAATTAGATCCGCAAACATAGCTCCTCCAAGAAGTTCAGATGGATTCGGTGGTACCGGTCCAGCAAACATCATATCTAGATTATCAATACTAGAATGATAGATTGTTTCGCTTTCTGTATTCAAACCAGCAAGATAATGAGTGAGTCCCTTTATTGGTTTATCGATTCGATATCTACCAATTAATACGGACTTACGTAAGTCTGCATCTATAAGTATAACCTTATTTCCTGCATCTGACAAGGCCTCTGCAAGATGCATTGTAACACTACTTTTTCCCTCGTTTGGTATACAACTGGTTAACCCAATAACCTTAATATTTTTTCCACTAAACATAATATTGCTTCTTAGTGTGTTATATGCTTCTTTGCCTTGGAAATCAAGTTCTTTTAATTTATTAATATTTACGCTATTCATATATTCTCTCCTTCCTTTTTCTACGTAGTTGCTTTATTTTTCTTAGATATTTTCTTTGGTTTTGTGTCTTTATCTTTCATATTATTTAAGTGTTTTTGAATTGGAATTGAACTTAAGACACTTACCCCTAAGTATCGTTCGATGTCCTCTGGGGTCTTGATTGTATCATCCAACATGGTAATAACTAATATTATAGCTCCCGCAATAAGAACCCCTAGTATTCCACCTAATACCGTATTACGTTTCACATTTGGTGAAACTGGGTTTTCTGGAAGATTTGCTTCTTCCACTACATTTACTTCTTTAATATCCATTACATTACTAATATGTATGGAAGAGGCTTCTCTTACCGCATCTGCTATCTCTTTTGCTAAATATGGGTCTGAAAACTCTATCGTAATATTCAATACTCTTGTATTTGAAGGATTATACACGGTGATCATATTTACCAAATCATTGTGTTTCATATCCAATTCAAGTTCCTGTATTACCTTCTCCGTCACAGGTCTGCTCTTAATTAATGTCATATAATCATTCGTTAACTGACTACTTGTCTGTAAATCACTATAGGTAACTGCTGTAGAACTGTCTTGCTTGCTCATTACATATATCTGGGTTGTTGATTGATACATAGGTGTTATTGAATATGACGATACGAAATATGCAACCGCTGCAAGTAAGACTCCAGCCAATACAATAATCCATGATTTTCGTAATAATACACCCATTATTTCTTTAAGATTAATATTAATTTCTTTATTTGTATCTAATTGTTCCATTTTATTTTTCTCCCCTTATGCTGTGGTTTAAAACTATATATATTGATTATTTAGTATTTTACTTGGATTATCAAATAAAAGTTCTTTGCTATAAGCCTCTCCATATTTCTTACTAATATATTCAATTGTTTTCTTAAGTCTTGGTGCTCTCGTTCCATCACTATGTGCATCCGTCGCAACTAAATGTATCCAGTTGTACTTTAATAAAATCTTTGCTACCTTTTTACTCGTTCTTCCCATCTCACCAATTATACTCATAGCGTTCACTTGAATGTAGACGCCCATATCAATCAAGTCTTTAATTTGGTTCAAGTCTTTCGTAATATTCTCATAGCGCTCAACGTGCGCCAATATTGGTATGTATCCTTCAAATATAAATTGTTGCAAACCATTCTTGATATATGAATATTCTGCCACTGGTGAAAATTCTACCAACACATACCTTGTGCCTGCCATAGTTGGAATAAGTTTCTCTTTTATTAGTTCTACCACTTCATGGCTATAGTAGATTTCACTTCCTATTAGAATATTTATCTGTGGGATATCTTCCCCCATCTCACAGTTTACCTTTGCTATACAATCTTCCATCATCTGTTTTGTCGTGGTAATATTGCCTTCTCGAAAGTGAGGAGTTGCTATTATGGTGCGAATCCCATCTGAATACGCAATCTTAAGCATACTCATGGTTTGCTCCATACTCCTTGAACCATCGTCTAACTGTGGTAAAATATGACTATGTATATCAATATATCCATCCATAATGCTCCCCCTATGCAAATAAAAAAGAGCTTTTCTACGTTAGAGATTAAAATAAAAAGATGCGCTAGTCATCCTTTACTCTAACTATAATAGAAGCTCAATTATGTTTACTTAATATTATTAAAACCTTGAATACTTATCCATATTATTATAACTTTCTATCGGGAGTGTGTCAACAAAATATGACAGTAATATGAATGAATCACTATAAAGAATTATATCTTGACTAGAAGTCATATTATCTATGTTTACAAGTAATCTTGGTATCTATACTTTCAAGTAAATCATATTTTTTTCTTTTTCAATTACATCTCTACTGTTATTTGTATCCCTTTTTTAATTTTAATTCTTAACTTTTATAGATAGCTGTATATTTCATTTGTTCTCTGCTAACTTCAAAGTATCCAAGCACATTAAACCTCAATCTCAACTTCCACCCTAACTGCCTCACAGCTTTAGCTCTGCTGGAGTTTGATTTATTGGTGGGTGTTGAGATATCCAGTGTACCGTTTCAATACCTGATACTAGTGCATCAATATAATCAATCAATCAATCAACATCTTATAAAGTTGTCCAATGTTTTCAAACACATAATCAGGTTTAAACTCAGTACTCACAAGATGTTCAATTTTCGTTTCACCAGTCAAGACAACACCTGTAGATACACCCGCATTAATACCACATGCAATATCTGTATATAATCTATCTCCAATCACTATAGTTTCTTCTTTTGAAAATCCATTAGCTTCCATTGCTAATTCAACCATTTTCGGATTTGGCTTACCTATATATACTGGCTTCTTCGCTGTTGCAGTTTCAATCATATTGCAAATAGATCCACAATCCGGTATGAATCCAAATGATGTAGGGCAAAGCAAGTCGGGATTTGTTGCCAAATACTCTACATCTCTTGTAAGTATTCTACATGCATCATCAAGTTTAGAATATTTCAATTCGGTATCAAATCCTACTAGTAAGCAATCAATATCATTTGTATACTCGTCTACAATATTTAACCCATCCTCTATTAATTCTTGTTTGAAAGATTCTGTACCAAGAACATATATTTTATTATATTTACTATGTTGTCTAAGATGAAGTGATGTTGCTTGTGAAGAGGTCATGAAATTTGATGAGTCTACTTCAATAGACAGTTTTTTTAGTTTTTCTATATAATCATTAATACTTTTTGAAGAGTTATTTGTTAAAAAAACATATTTCCCACCAATTGACTTAACATAATTCAGAAAATCTAAACTGTATTCAAATAGTTCACCGTCCAGATATATTGTTCCATCCATATCTAATAAAAAAAATTTCTTATTTTTTATATTGTATTTAGTCATTAAAAATACTCTCTGCTTTCTCTAAGTCCTCGTGATTATCAATTTCCATCCATCTACCTTTTAAGGGACAAGGTTTAAATTCTGTTAATTTTAATACTTCATTTAGTGCTACTTCTGTCCATTGGTTTAGCTCTTTTCTGTCTTCAATATATTCTATCACTTTGTCATAAAATACCTTAGATCCTTCTTTAGAAAATTTATAAACATCAATAGAAACTCCGTACGCATCATCCTCTGTAATTACTTTGCTAATTTCTACTATTCTGTCACCATTACAAGCTACTTTCATATTCTCATCATTATAAATACCTTCTTCAATAACAATAGAGTTATTGTAATCACTCTTTACTAATTCTTTTATAATTACTGAGTCATAAAAGACATCTGCATTCATGAGCAGAAACTCATTATTGTACATACGATCTAATGCCATATAAGCAGAATACATATTATTGGTTTTATCATAAACATCATTAATAATAATCTTAACATTTTTATATGAATTGTTTATTGCATCAACCATCATGTCTGATTTGTATCCTGCAATAACCGTAATATCTTCTACTCCGTTTTCTATAAGATTATCAATTTGTTTAAACAAAATTGGTTTTCCATTGACTTCAACCATAGATTTCGGCCTAGTATCAGTTATTGGTCTCAATCTTGTTCCTAATCCAGCAGCTAAAATTAACGCTTTCATTTTAATACCTCCATAATTTCCTCATATATTTTTTCTAAATAATCTTTACTTAATTCTATTGTGTTTAAAACTGAAAATCTATCTGGCCTGGTAGCTTGAGCTTTCATCCATGTATCAATAAATATTTCTTTAGATATCCCTAGTTTTTCAGGAGATACATCAACATCATATCTTTTCAAAAAAGTAACAATTGGCTCATAGCTCCTCCCTTGAAAAATACAACTAGCAATACTACCAAGAGCCACTTTTAAACCATGTGGTTTATTAATATTGTAATGCTCATCTAGTGAATGGCTAAAGAGGTGTTCAGAACCACTACATGGCCTACTATTTCCAGCAATATCCATAGCCAAGCCACTTAAAACCAAAGATTGTGCAAGTTGCTTAATAAAATTTCCATTTCTAATGTGCTCTTCTCTACTGTACAACAACATATTAAGTGCAGTATCAGATAATAAATAAGCAAAATCATTTGGATGAATTCCTTTGTGCTTACTTTCAAGTTTCCAATCAAATAATGCAGTATAGTTTGAAACAGTATCTCCGATTCCAGCCATCAACAAGATGTTCGGTGCATTTTTAATAATGTTTGTGTCAATAATTATTCCATCTGGTGAATTACATCCAAAGCTTTTGGCTTTACCTTCAAATGTCTTTAATACTGCAATTGGAGAAGCTACACCATCATTACTTAAGGTTGTCGGTATTGAGACATATTTCTTCTTACTAACATATGATGCATATTTTGCTGTATCTAAAACCTTTCCTCCACCGAAACCAATGACAATCTCAAATTCTTCTATAGATATTTTCTTAGCAACATTTACTGCTATATCATAGGAACTATCTTCAACAAAATATATGGATATTTTTCTATATTCCTTGATTAAACTATCTATACCTTTTTTGAATTTTTCATATATACCTTTAGATGTAAGTATTATGATTTTTTTGTTTGCTATATCTTTGAACTCTTTATCAAGTTTCGATATTAAATCATTAGTAATATTCTCTTCTATAGCCAAGAACATTGGTAAATTAAATGAAAACACTTGATCACCTCAATTATTTCAGACTAATCGATACTAAATCAAAATACCGACTTTTGTTTATTTATCTTATATTTTTTTAATTTTATTAACTAAATGCTCAATTCCCAATTCTTCAACATTCCCAAATATTTTATCTTGTAAGTCATTTGCCTGCTTTTGATACTTTGTTTTGTAATTCGAACTTAAAGATTCAATTCCTGAAGATAATATTAATTTTAGCTCATCTAAATTAAATACTTTAGGCCCTGGAGTATATTCTTCATAATCAAAAATTAATCCTCTATCTTGATCTCTATAATATTCTAAATCGTATGGAAAGAAAATAATTGGTTTTCGCCATAATAGAAAATCAAAATATATTGAAGAATAATCGGTTATCAAAACATCAAACAGATTTAAAAAAGTATAAACATCCGCATCTGATGGCAAATTAATAAATGCCTCATGAGTTTGAAATTCTCCAAATTTATCATTTTTGCCTGCAAAGTGGAACTTCCCAACTATTTTTAACTTTGATTCCTCACAGAAATCTAAAAAACCTTCTAATTCTTTGATATTGTCTGTTCCAAAAATCATAGTCTCTCTCTTGTCTCTAAATGTAGGAAGAAATCCGATTATTTTATAGCCTTCATTGATAATCGCCTGGATTCTTTCACGGTAAATTTCTTCATTTTGTGGAATAAATAGATTAGAATCTTCATTTAAAGCTATATAATTTCTTGGATATCCAGAAATTATTATTCTCTCTCTATTTACTTCAAAAGCATTGCCTATTATATTTGCTGAAAATTCAGATGTAGCCAATAAATAATAATCATACCAATAACCTTTAGAAGTTATTTTATCTATAATCCATTTTCTTGATCCATATTGCGGCTTCCTAACACAATTATTTTTCATAAAAATACCAATATTTTTCAAAGGAAACCCATGCCATAAATTTATGCGAATTGATCTAATAGAAAAAAAAGGGTTGATATCAGTAAGAGTTTGGTCTATCACATGATACTTAGCTCTAAAGTGGTACCAAATGCTTTTAAATGACCACGCCTTAAATACTAAAAATTTATTTTTTCTTAACTCATTGTATATTTCAGTATTTCTAGTAATCCATACTACTTTATCAAAAGTTAATTTATCTTTACTTTCGAATGTACTAATAAAAAAATGCTTAGAATTATCTGCAAATCGTTCACCAAACCATCCACCAACAAGTATAATTTTTTTCGATTTAGGTATAGTAAGAGAAACAATAAATATAACAATATTTATTGTTGCTATTATAATTTTTTTTACGACTTTCATTGTTTTGTCTCCAATCATATTATTAAAAGGCTATGATTTATTTGAAATTTCCTCAAAGAAATGATTTAGTGCATCCTGCCAAGTATTTGATAGTTTGTAAAGCTCAACATGATTTTTCTTCAAAACCGAGTTTTTAGGTCTTATAGCTTTAGTATGGTAATCTTCTGTCTTAATAGATTTAACCTTTACATCCATTCCTGCTTGTTTAAATATCTCACATGCAAACTCATACCAACTACAGACCCCTTCGTTAGTTGCATGATAAATGCCAAATTTATCTGATTGAATTATTTTAATTAATAGTTCTGCCAAATCATAAGTATATGTAGGGGATCCAATTTGATCTGATACTACAGACAATTGTTCTCTATCTTTTCCCAGACGAAGCATAGTCTTAACAAAATTATTCCCATGACTACCAAAAACCCAAGATATACGTATAATAAAGTATTTATCAAGATAATTTTGAACTTCCAATTCACCTTCATACTTTGTCTGACCGTAATAGTTAATTGGATTTGGTTTATCTACCACTTCAAATGGTTTATCACCCTCTCCATCAAATACATAATCTGTACTAATATAAACCATTTTAGCGTCTATTTCTTTACATGCTTCGGCAACATATCGTGTACCTAAAACATTCACTTCACGACATAATTCCTTTTCATCTTCTGCTTTGTCAACTGCAGTATACGCAGCACAATGAATTACTACATCTGGTTTATATTCACGTATAACTCTTTTTACTTGCTCTTTATTCGATAAATTCAAAGTATTTCTATCTGTACCTAAAAGTTCAATTCTACTCTTTTTCAACCTTTTAACAACATCAAATCCGAGTTGCCCGTTAGCCCCTGTTACTAAAACTTTCATTATTTATCACCAGGCCTTTTACTATACATCTTTTGGTAATAATCTTTGTAATCACCTGAGATTATATTTTCCCACCAAGATCTATTATCAAGATACCACTTTATTGTTAGTTTAATACCATCATCAAATAAAGTTGTTGGTTCCCAGCCTAGTTCACGTCTAGTCTTAGATGGGTCGATAGCGTATCTCATATCATGACCAGCTCTATCTTTAATATATGTTATTAATGTTTCAGGCTTATCCAACAATTTTAAAATTGTCTTTACTACTTCTAGGTTCGTTTTTTCATTATGTCCACCGACATTATAAATTTCACCTTCTTTACCTTTGTGTAGAATTTGGTCTATCGCTGTACAATGATCACCAACATACAACCAATCTCTAACATTTTCACCTTTACCATAAACAGGTAACGGCTTATCGTTCAATGCTCTCGAAATCATAAGAGGTATAAGCTTTTCCGGAAAATGATATGGCCCATAGTTATTGGAACATCTAGAAATTGTTATAGGCAATTTGAATGTCCTGTGATATGCCTGTACCAATAAATCTGCTGAAGCTTTTGATGCTGAATATGGTGACGAAGAGTGTATCGGTGTTTCCTCAGTAAAAAACAAATCTGACCTATCTAGTGGTAAATCGCCATATACTTCATCTGTTGAAACTTGATGAAATCTCTTGATTTCATAATTTCTGGATGCATCCATAAGTACTTGTGTCCCAAGTATATTAGTTTTCAAGAAAATACCTGGATCTTCTATTGATCTATCTACATGTGACTCTGCAGCAAAGTTTACTACAAAATCAAATTTTTCCTCTTCAAATAATTTCTCTACATGTTCTCTATCTGTAATATCACCTTTTACAAATCTAAAGTTTGAGTTGTTCATCACAGGTTCTAGTGTTGACAAATTACCAGCATAAGTCAATGCATCTAGACAAACTATTCTATATGTAGGATGTTGTTCTAACATATGAAAAATAAAATTACTTCCTATAAATCCAGCCCCGCCGGTTACTAAAACATTCATTTTATACATCCTCCTTAATATAGTATTTAAAATTAGCATCGCTCTCTAATAAAACTGGTGCATTCAAATCCTTTTCAGACAAAATCGGATTTATAACTCCCCAATCAACGTTAATTTCAGGATCATCGTATCGAATACTTCTATCATTTTCTGGAGAATAATATTCGTCTACCTTATACTGAACTTCAACGTTATTTGTTAATGTTACGAATCCATGGGCAAACCCCTTTGGAATTAATAATTGCTTCTTATTCTTTTCTGTAAGCTCTACAGCCACCCATTTTTTATATGTTGGAGAACCTTCTCGGATATCTACAGCAACATCCATAATTTTACCTTTTGTACACCTTATTAATTTAGTTTGTGCTTTTGGATTAAGCTGAAAATGAAGTCCTCTTAATGTCCATTTTTGAGCTGAAAAGGAATGATTATCTTGAATAAAGGTTGTATCAATACCAAGTTTGTCAAATTTTATTTTTGAATATGTTTCTGTAAACCATCCTCTATTGTCACCAAACGCCTTTGATTCTATAATAATTACATCTTCAATGTCTGTTTTTATTATGTTCATTTATTATTTCCTCATTTCTAGTAATGTATTTTACCTTCAGCAACTTTTTTTAAGTGTTCTCCGTATGGTGATTTCCCATATTTCTTCACTGATGCTAAAAGAGTTTCTTTATCAATCCAATCATTATGATAAGCAATCTCTTCAAGGGCGGAAATTTTAATGCTTTGTCTTTTTTCTATCATTTGAACAAACTCTGCAGCTTCTACTAAACTATCCATAGTTCCAGTATCTAGCCATGCATAACCTCTACCAAGTAATTTAACGTTAAGTGTACCATCTTCAAGGTAAATTCTATTTAAATCAGTAATTTCTAGCTCTCCACGCACAGAGGGCTTAACTTTCTTGGCGAATTCTACAACTCTATTATCGTAGAAATACAATCCAGTAATACAATAATTTGATTTCGGATTTTGCGGTTTTTCTTCCACAGAAAGAACCTTGCCTCTTTCATCAAATTCCACTATCCCAAAGCGTTCTGGATCTTGAACATAGTATCCAAATATTGTAGCTTTTCCATTTTTTGTATTTTCAACTGCTTCTTTTAATATTGGCGTAAATCCATTACCATAATAAATATTATCACCTAGAATCATAGCTACATTGTCCTTACCAATAAAATCTTCTCCTATGATAAAGGCCTGAGCAAGCCCATCTGGAGATGGTTGTACAGCATAAGAGAGACGAATTCCAAATTCACTACCATCACCTAATAATTTTTCAAAATTTGGTAAGTCAGTTGGAGTTGAAATAATTAAAATATCTTTAATACCTGCCAACATCAGAACTGATAGTGGGTAGTAAATCATAGGTTTGTCATAAACTGGTAATAACTGTTTTGATGTAACCATTGTTAACGGATAGAGTCTGGTTCCGGATCCTCCTGCTAAAATAATTCCTTTCATATTTGTTCCTCCTAAAAAATTTACTTAAGATATTAGTCAACGTGTTCAATTATTACTTTAAAGTATCTCCGATAAATATAGACTGAAGATCCCAAAATAAATACTATAATCAACCATCTAACTAACATAAAATCAACTAAAACATATGATATTATCGAAAAAATAATTACAATAATAATATTTAAACTAATGACCTTTATATCAAATGGCCAATATTCTGAAATTCGTTTGGATACAATCATATGAAAAACAAAATTTAGAATATATGAAATAAGTGTTGTATAAGCTGCAGCTATATATCCATATTTGGGTATTAACAACATATTTAATACAATGTTTACTATCCCTGCAATAATTGTACTTATTGCTATAAGACCAGTTTTCTTCTTATAGTATTCTAATTGTGCTGGTATGGTATATAAGAAAGTAAAATATATAGCTAAAATTACTGGAATTAGAACCTCTATCGAATTGCTATATGCTTGAGAGCCTAATACTTTAACCAGTTCTGGAGTAATAAACATCAATAGTATCGTTAGTGTCGAAAAAATTGATATATACTGACTTGAACGCTTTTTTATATTTTCAAATTTTGACAAACTATAATTTTTGAAAAACCAGGGTCCCCATACAGTATCTAACGATGTTGACAATATTTGCAGTATCACACTTATATTGTATGCAAAGCTATATAACCCAGCCTCTACGCTACCAATATACCTCATTATCATTATCCTATCTGATTGCGATAATATTATCTGAGATATACCGTGTGGTACAAGTGGAATGCTATATTTTATTGCAAATACTAAGTGTTGCTTATTTCTTTTTGGATATTTACTCTTAAAAGATATAAAAATTACATATAAAGCAGCCGCTAAGGAAGGCAATGCTCCTCCAAGAATTCTTCCATAATATTTGGTTTCTGTGAAAACAAAGAAAATAAATAGTAATGAAAGAATAACCGATCCAAGTGATATAAACAACGCAATAACAAGATATTTCTTATATGAGTAATCTAAGCTAAGCTTAATGTTATATATAGTTATTATAGTAGTTGAAGCACTTTGAAGAAGCATGATGCCTATTAATACTGTGTTGTATCCAAAAACACCCGTAATCATATCATTAAATAAGAATAATAGAACAAAAAACAAGAATAAAACGAAACTTGTATATGTAATTATATTTGAAATATATCCATCTAAATCTTCTTTAAATTCAACACTTGCAGCTTTTATACTCATGTATACCCCAAAGCTTATCAGTATTACAAATAAACTTTCGTATGCCATGAATGTATTATATAATCCATAATCTGATGTTGTTAGAATTCGCGAAAAAATTGGAAGTGTTAAGAATGAAACTCCTTTTATTAAAAAATTACCTATAGTATATCCAAGACTTGCACTAAGTATTTTCTTATCTTTAAACGATTTTGTTAAGTTATCGAATTTACCTATTATTTTTGACATTTATCATCCTACTTTACAGTTATTCATTCTTTATTTCTGCAATGAACGTACTAACATCGTAAAACTTGTTTAAATTATTTTTAATATAATCTAGTTCAAAATCCCACCATTTTATTTCTTCTAGTTTCATAATCGTCTCTCTATCGAATCTATAACCAATAAGATTTGCTGGATTGCCAGCAACTATTGAATACGGTTCAACATTTTTTGTCACCACAGAACCTGCTCCAATAATTGCACCATTACCTATTTTGCTAACTTTCGGTAATATAATTGTATTTTGCCCAATCCAAACATCATTTCCGATACTTAACTTTGTCTTCGTTCTAAAATCGCTCTTAATAAAGCCAACAACTGGATTAAATAAGTATGGATGCGTAGTAATAGTCGTCATTGTATGATTAACATTTATAACGGTAATATAACTTGCCAGGGAGCAATATTTACCAATTTGGGTACCTGCCGGAAACCCTCCAAAATTATATCCATAAGTTCCAATACCAATTTCAATATTGTAATATTTTTTATAAATTTGTCTTAGTTTTTTTGACCACATTTCTCCACCATCGTATTTTACTAAGTATCTATAAATAAGCTTTCTAGTAAACTTGTTTTTAAAACGGTATAAACTAACCAACATATAAAATTTTCACCACCTTATTTAGTTTGATAAATTCATTTTGATTCGGAATATTGAATGTAATATTTTATATAAAATAATTGGTACAACTGCATAAAAAATCACATACCTAAGTATTGGATACATATCATTTCTAACAATATATATCAACTCACTTAATATATAAGTTGAAATAAAAAACAATGGCGGATTTTTTGTTATTTTTGCTTTCATAAGTAGATTTTCAGTTTTAGCGAAAAGCAATCCAATTAAAAACATAAAAGGTAGCACTAGATATCCTAAATTATAAAACGCTTCTGCTATGAATGATGAACCATATCCAATTAAATTTGTATTATAATACAAAGGTGAAAAAGTTGCACTAACTGATATATTATATTGGCTAAAAAAACCAAATCTCATAAATGAAGGTAAAAAAATTAGAATTGATCCCAAATATGACTTGCCTCCAAAATGTGGAATAAGTGATGGGACTTTATCTAAAACATTACTAACCGACGTAAATGTAATTCCTGTTTCCCATAATACGCCACTAAAAATTCCTTCGCTCATAAGTCCATTAAAAATATCGGAAATGCTACTTAAACCAGCATTAGGTATAGCTCTTGATAAGGATATTATCTTTAACACAATAACACCCACAATGCCTAAAATTAGAATTCTTCTTAATGTCTTTTTTGTGAGAGGTCTAATCCAAATAAATTGTATTAAAAAAATACCCATACCTAACTTTAAGAGTAAAAATCGAGATCCAGACATCAAATAGAGTATTGAAAAAACACCAATTATCAAATACATTGCCTTATTCTTTAATTTACCTGTGTTAAAGATGAACAGCATATAAATAGAAGGAAAAAACCATTCTGATAAATACAAAGCAAAGCTACCTAACCCTTCAGTAAATCCGTTTGAAGCCTCAAGTGCTCTTCTTTCCAAATAACCATAAGATTGATTTAACTGTATTAAATAAGAAAGTTTAATCAACATCGCAATACCTGAAACTATAAATAATGTCCAAGCTATAATTTTAAATGATGTGTGAACCCTTTTATCAATATAATCTTTAGTTTCTCTTAAAATATTCTCATCCCATTTAGATTTTATCCCACTAAAATAGCCAATATGAATAAGTAAAAGTGATTGAATTATTAGAAATGATGCATTTAGAATGCTCTGATTACTAATTCTTCCATCTAATATTGTAAAATCTTGACTTATCAGGTAGTTATAGTCAAGAATTACCAAAATATGTTGTCCATAATAAAAAAACACTGTAAGTACTAAAAAAACAAAATAGAACCTAGCAAATCCAAAATATTTTCTTGTACTAAATAACATAAAAAAATAACTTGGTATTATTGATATTATTAATAAGATGACAATAGCATCACTAAGTGGTATTAAAAAATTACTCAAAATTAACCATAATATACTATTACAGATAATTAATAGTAATGAAATCATTACCACAAAGAAATACTCTTTTTTTATTCCCTTATTAGTTATGTTCGATATCATCATTCTCATTACCCTTTTCTTTACTAGAATAATTATCTACTGTTCTCTTAATAGCTTCGAGATACTTGAATTCATATTGTGAATCAGGCTCAAGATAACCCCCCTCAGCCCATTCGTTCCAAGCAAAAATAAAGAGCATATCATTCTTATAATTGTTTATGGCATTATCAACTTGCTTCGTAAGATAATGTTCAAACTTTTCAGGAGACGAATTAAGGCAAACTCTCCCTCCTTTACTTCGTCTTGGTGTGTTATCCCATCCTACAAACATTCCAGGTACAGATTTATCGCTTGAAGGTTTGCGGTTAATTATCGCTTTACATAACTCATCATAATCTTCAAATTGCAATTGTTTTTTGCTTAGTCTAGCTGTTATGTTAGTACTAAACTTCTTATCTATACGGCTAGCAATATCTCTTATCGCATTTTTAGCTTTGAAAAATAATAAACCTGATTTGTTACTATTGGAATTTTGCAAATCATACCTTGCATAACCTGGTTCATATTCAATATCATACTTGAACCTACTATCGTCCCTATCTTTCATTAAAGAAAAGGATATTTGTTGGTAAGCAAAATCTATTCCATCAAACCCTTCACTTACTGCAAGTTCTGTCCAATAATCCAACATTTCATTAAGCTTTTCAATTAATTCAGGTCTATAAATAACTAAAAGAGGCCTGTTATTTTCTCTAATATAATTTTTGTCTTTGAAAAAAGTCACAAGATAATCAAAGTGCTCTTTCCAATCTTTCTTCCCACCATAAGTCTGCTTAATTAAGGTCTTTACATCTCCTTCAGCCACCCAAGCATTCGTCCAGCTTTCATTTGCCCAACAAATACAATACGGATGATTTAATTCAGGATTATCTCTAAGTCGTTCCATTGGCTTTTCTAATAATTTTTTTCCATTGAACCAATAGTGGTATATGCAAAATCCATACACATTATATTCTTTAGCTAAACCAATTTGCCATTTGATTGCTTCGTCTTGATCCAACGAATAATAATTATTTTTAAATGGCATAACGGGCTGTCTATGACCTTTAAATAACGGTTTTGCATTTTTAACATTTACCCATTCAGTAAATCCCTCGCCCCACCACTCATTATTTTCAGGAATTGTATGAAATTGAGGTAAATAATACGCAATTATTTTCATTATCGAATTTCCTTTCATTGTTTGTTCAGTAATGTAGTACTATAATTTATGAAATCATATTATTTATATCTATCAATTTAAATATCTCTTGATCCGCAAGGAGAATCAAGATTTTAATAATGTAAACCAGATGATTATGATCCCTTAGTTAAAGTTGCGTCAAAATCTACTTTATAATTTATTCTTCACCTCTAAATAAATCACCCCATGCTTTTACAATAGAATCATTATCCCAGTTTTTAGCATCTTCTAATGCTACTTTTCCTTTGGAAAATCTTAGATTTTTATCATTAATTAACACCTCAAGTTTTTCTGCGAAGCTATCCATATTATTATTTTCAATCAAAAATCCGTTATCCTGAGTAATTAAATCTCTTGGTCCACTCGGACAGTCAAATGATATACATGGAACACCAAAAGACATAGCCTCTAAAAGTACCATTCCAAAACCTTCATTTCGAGATGTAAATGCAAATATTGATGCATTTTTGAAATATTCTTGAATATTTTCTGTTGGTTTAACAAAATCAACGTATTTTTGTAAATTATTAACCTTTACATAATTAATTAAGGTAGCTTCTTCTTCACCGTTCCCAACAATCTGTAACACCCAATCAAATTCCTTACTTCTCTCTATTATTTTATTCCATATTTGCAATAATTTAAGCTGTTGTTTATCTGATGTCAATCGTCCAATATTTAACACAATTTTATTATCATTTAGACTTTGTTCTTTAACTACAGTAAAAGTTGATAAATGAGGTATATATACAGCAGGATAACCACATTTTAAATATATTTCAGTATCCATTTTAGTAGGTACTGAAAGTCTATATGCTTTGGGATATAAATATCTTTTTAATTTGGTATAAATTGAATTATACCCATAATATGAACCATGTTCGCTAATTACAAGATTTCTCCTATATTGACGTCCTTGAAGTAATATTTCAAACGAATTCACTATACTAGCAGTATATATCCAATCTGGTTTTTCATTTTTTAAAAATCTTTTAAGTTTTTTTCGAGTTGTAATAATGCTTTTTAAAAAACCACACCCTCTTAAAAGCCTATTCATATAATTAATTTTCAATGGACAATCAAGACTACTATATTTTATCCTTTTATCTAAAGAATAAAAACTTCTTTTATTATCTTTCACAAGTAATGTAACGTAAAAATGATTAATCCATTGGTTCGATAAATTTGCTATCACTCTCTCAATTCCTCCACTAGGATTCATTGAATCAACATAAATCAATATTTTTTTCACAAATGTATCCTCTTGTACTTTCTATAAAAAATACTTACTTATTTTTTATTATAAACCTAGTAATTAAAATTCTTCTAAAATATTTCAAAAGGTAGAACACTCTCAAAAAACAATAAAATGAAACACTAATTACCCCATCGTTATGTAATTCTTTTATATTTTTTATAGTACCCTCTTGCATAGCTTTGAGATTAGCTGACAGTCCACTAAAACCAAACCCTGGTTTTCCTCCACCGTAAACCACCATTTTAATCGGGATGTGATAATAATTAAATTTAGTACAGATTTTCATGAAATAGTTTGCATCTTCACCATATCTTTGATTCTCATCATATCCACCAATTTTCTCAAATATCTCTTTTTTAAAAATAGCAACAGATGTTTGAGGAAACACCTTCAAGCAAATATCACGTATATTAGCCTTATACAATCCCTTTATACGTCTACCAAGAATTTTCAAGCCATTATCATCAATATCTCCTCCTAGAAAATCTATATCAGAATTTTTTTTAATTAACTTAACTTGAAGTTCTATCTTATTATCTATCCATTCATCATCAGAATCTAGTAATGCTATCCAATCTCCTTTTGCAGATTTCATTCCAACATTTCTTGCAGATGAAACGCCTCCATTAGGCTTATCAATAACTACTATTGGTACTTCTGCATTTATTTTCTTATACTTATAAACTAAATCAAGAGAATTATCTGTTGATCCATCATTTACAACAATTATTTCAAGAATTTCATTTAGAGCAGTTTGATTATTAATTGACTTTAATGCATTTATAATTGTTTCCTTACTATTATACATTGGAATTACTACTGATATTCTCACTTATACACCTCTTATCTTAATGTTATCTGATTATTAATGAATTTCGTTTTCCCATATCCCATTATTATGATTATATTTTTTCACTACTTTTGCAGGGGCACCTGCAATGACGCAATAATCTGGAAACGTTCCTCTGACTATTGAATTTGAACCAATAATACATTGTTTACCCAGTATTGTTCCAGCCTGAATTCCAACACCAAAACCAATAAAACAATTCTCTCCTATTATTGTCTTCTTAATAATATAATCTTGATCCATAATATGTTTCCCAATAATCCTATACTCGTGATCAATATTTGTAATATAAACATTCCCAAGTATTGTAGTGTTTTTTCCAATTATTAGTTCATCATCAGATGATGTAATATGTAAATTCTGTCCAATCGAAACATTTTCTTCAATAGTAATCTTTCCATTTTTACCGTAGACCTCCATCCTAAGTCCTGGAAAAATACGAACCTTATTAGCAATTGTAACCTTTTTTGTTCCTGACAAATATATTGGTTTTCCAATATAAGAAAAATTTCCAAAACTGCGAAATTTAATCTTGTATGCTAAAGCCCTTAACCCCCAAAAAAATTTGCTTAAATGCATATTTATCTCCTTTTATTTGTGAGAAGTTATACTTTCATTTTTTTTACAAATCTTTATAATTTCTAAATTAGTATCTCGCTTAATGATAAAGAACACTTAATTTACAAAGTCAAATAAATCCCTAACCCAACTACCAATAGAATATTTTTCATAAGTCTCTTCATTTATTGCCTCATATTTCATATCAATAAATTGCTGTGGTATAGCAAATTCATCTCTTTGAATAACTAAAATATTATTCTCATTGTAAAAATCATAATTTACAATTTCACTATTTGTCGTAATCAATTTTTTATTCATCCCTATAATTTCAATAGTACGCATTGTTAGTCCTTTTTGCTTAGGATGTTGAATGTCTACAATAATATTGGAATTATTAATTATTTCAGAAATCTCGTCACTAGAAAGCTTGTCTAATTTAAACTCATTTAATTCACTCTTTCTAAATGATTTTGTTATATATTTGTTTATTATAAATACCCATTTATTTTGTATAAACATATACAAATAAAAGGATCTATTGTTATTTTTACAATAATTTCTGACTCGATTTAAAATATTATATCTATCAGAATGTACAGTTCCAATAAAGCATAAATCATAAATATAATTTTCTTTTATTTTATTCTTTCGATAACAATCCAAATAAAATAAAGGTCTAAACTTCATACAATCAAATTTCTCGGAGTCTCGCGGGTCAAAAGATAAAACCTTATCAAAATACACGAATTTTTTATCTATGCCTCTAATATTTTCAACAGAATCATAGAGGTATAATATAAATTTTGCCTTTGTATATTTTTTCTTTAGTAAAGCTAATTGAGATTCACTAGCAGATTCACATTTAATAAACAGAACATAGTCATACTTTTTTTCTGTATTTTCTTCTATTATTCTATTATAATATGCATCTGTTTTTTTATCGAATATTTTTGGAGCAATTCTCATAAGTTTTTTTTCTAGTGGCTTACTAACAGATCTCTCATCATAAAAGTCAACGATTGCACCAAGTTCCTCCATTTTTTCTTTCATTTTTTTCTCATACCCAAAGAAAACTGGAGCAAAAAATAATATATTTTTATTTTTTAGATTCATTATTTATACAGTCCTTTTTGTTTCATTTCTTCTATTGATGATTCATAATTATCAATTTCAATTTCTTGATTTTCTACCCAATCAACAAAGTTTGATATTCCCTGCTTAAAAGATACTTTAGGTTTATATCCCAGTTTTTTATTAATTTGTTTTAAATCACCAAGGTTATGTCTTATATCACCCAATCTATAATTTCCGGAAACTTCAATTGAAATATTTGATTCATATTTTTCTCTTAAAGTATTAGCAATCTCTAATACATTTATATTTTCACCAGAGCCCACATTAAAGGTATTGTAATTTGCCTCATTTTTTTCTATTCCCAAAAGAATTGCATCTGTAATATCATCAATATATACGAAATCTCTTGTTTCAAGTCCATCTTCAAAAATATTCAAGTTATTCCCATTCTTTATTCTCGTTGAAAAAATAGATAGAATTCCTGTATACGGATTTTTTAGAGATTGACCAGGTCCATAAACATTTTGAAATCTAAATGCAACTACCGGAATATTTAGTGCTTTTCCAACAATCATACATAACTGTTCTTGTGCTTGCTTTGTAAAACCATATACAGAGGTAGGATGTAGTTCTGATGATTCATCTGTTGGAAGCATAGTCACTGTTTTGCTACATATAGGGCACTTCACTTCAAAATCACCATTTTTCATGCACTCTTCTGTTCTTGATTCAGGAAATACAATCCCATGTTCATAGCATTCGAATTTGCCTTCTCCATATACTGCTCTAGATGCAGCAATAACCATTTTCTTAACTTTATGTTCTGTATTAGTCAATAACTCTAAAACTTTTGCCGTTCCACCAATGTTCGATTCTATATATTTGTTAATTTCATACATAGATTGTCCTGTTCCAGTTTCAGCAGCAAGGTGTACAACTATATCAATATCTTTTAATGCTTTTTCCCAATCGCAAACATTATTTACGTCCCCTTTAATAAAGGTAACAATATCTTTAATTAATCGATACGAATACGACTTTTCACAATCATCACCATGTACTTGTGGACTTAAGTTGTCTAGAATTACAACATCATATCCTAATTTTATCATTTTTACTGCTAAATTACTTCCAATAAATCCAGCGCCGCCAGTTATTAATACTCTTGTTTTCATAAATACACCTACTTAACTTTATATTTTTATTAATTACTTACTCTCTGATTCAATAATCGATTTTTCAAAATCCGAAATGCAATACTGATATTCAATGTGCTTTGACATTTCCATATCATAAATCAAGTCTGCAAATAATTTATTAACAATACTAACTCTCATAAATCTTAAAATTGGATTAAACAACTTAGTTGTTCTTATCTTTTTACAATGTAAATTAGCTATACACCTTACTAGATTTGTCGTACATACGTATTGCATATTTTGTGGCCATAAAATACCAGACGTTTTTCTGTCGATAACTATTTTCACAAATTCACTCAAATTATCAATAAAAAGCATACTTCGCTGATTCTTTATTTCAGGAAACAATGGCAATTTAAGGGCTAGTTTAGCTAGTCGTGGATAATTACCTTTGCAACCTTTTCCATAGACGATAGGGGGTCTAAGTACTGCTATTTTAAAATTATTATCTTCAAGTTCACTAATTAATTCTTCAGCCTCTAATTTCGATTTTCCATAATTGTTCTTAGGATATGGCTTAGTTTCTTTCGTAATAATACCTCTTTTTATCCCATAAACACTCATTGTACTCAAGAATACAAAATGTTTCACTCCGTCATCTTTCGCTTTTTGTGCAACTTCATATGCCAAATCACGATTAACCTTATAATAAAGTTCAGTTATTTTTTTAGTCTCTTTGACATGAGCTATCCCTGCCACGTGAAAAATAGAATCATATTCAGAAAAATCGCTCTCTTTCCAACTACCATCCATCATATCCAATGTATCAACTACATATCTATCCGGCCATTGTGCCACCCATTTTTCAAACGAAGTGCCAATATAACTATTGGCACCTGTTATAAGTATAGCCACATCTTTGACTTTTACATTCTCCAGCTTCCCAGTACCACCCTCAACAACCCCATCCTTCTTTAGTACCTTTACAATAGTCCCAAAGAAGCACTTCACATCCATCCACAAGCTCATACGTTGAACATATTCACCATCCAACTTCGCCTTAACCTCTATCGACAACTCATCTCTACCACTAATCTGCGCTAATCCACTTAATCCAGGTTTTATATCATTCGCCCCATACTTATCTCTTTCTTCAATCAAATCATATTGATTCCAGAGTGCTGGTCTAGGTCCAATGATGCTCATCTGTCCAATTAGTATATTAATAATCTGAGGAATTTCGTCAAGACTTGTTTTTCTAAGAAACTTTCCTGTCTTTGTAATAAATGCATCCGGATTACTTAACATGTGTGTAGGCATATCACTCGGTGTATCCGTCCTCATTGTCCTGTATTTCAATATGTAGAAATATTTCTTATTCTTACCTACTCTCTTTTGTTTAAATAGAACAGGTCCCTTTGAATCAAGTTTAATAATAATAGCGATAATCAAAAATATGGGGGATAGTAATATAGTCCCAATCAGTGATAACCCTAAATCAATTAATTTCTTGAATATCGGATAAATCTTCATCTTAACACCTCTTTTATAGCTATAATTATTTCTAGTAAATTAGTCCTACACTACCTGCTTAAATCCTTCTTCATTTTTATAGGTATTTACTACCTCTGGCATAAATTCAACAATTTCTTTTGCCTTGAAATTCTTAGCCATTTTATCCAGTGTATGTATTTTATCTTTCAACCACTGTTCATCAATGTCCTCTTGACCAACTATAAAGATTTTCTCATCTACTGTCGACTCAAGATCCTCTGCCTCTAGCAGTAATTCCTCATATAACTTTTCTCCAGGTCGAAGCCCTGTGTATTCTATTCTTATATCCTTATCTACTTCAAATCCGGATAACACGATCATTTTCTTTGCAAGCT
Source organism: Clostridiales bacterium (assembly GCA_029256575.1). Taxonomy (GTDB): domain Bacteria; phylum Bacillota; class Clostridia; order Lachnospirales; family JAQSXR01; genus JAQSXR01. The sequence goes on from JAQSXR010000003.1 coordinate 466,453, forward strand.
CACTTATCTTTACAGGCTCTCCCATATCTAAGATAAATAGTTCACCACCACTGGTGATTCCCCCAGCTTTGAGTACTAACATACAAGCTTCTGGTATTGTCATAAAGTACCTTATGATATCTTTATGCGTTACCGTTACTGGTCCGCCTTCTTTTATTTGTTTCTTAAAGAGTGGGACTACAGACCCATTTGAACCGAGAACATTTCCAAATCGAACTGCACAGAACTTGGTCTTACTCTTTCGATTCATAACATTATCCACTCCATATTTATCCGCCATCTGCGCGGTATTATAAGTACCCATTACATTATTCTTTATCGCTTCGTCTGGATTCGTTTCCATGAGTGGTACATGCTTATGAGCCGCTGCGTGAAATATGATCTGTGGCTTGTGCTTCTTAAATATGTATTCTAACTTATTGAGATCTCGCACCGATGCGATTTCTATTTGAATATCTAGGGTATCTCCGTAATGTCTTATCAATTCTTGTTGTATGTTATAGGCATTATTTTCATAAATATCAAGAACGACTAAAGTTTTAGGATGTATACTTGCCACTTGTCTACAGATTTCCGAGCCGATTGACCCGCCGCCACCAGTTACCAATACTACTTTATTTTCCAAGTATTTGTAATTCTCTTTTTTTAAGACTACTTGATCTCTACCTAATAAATCTTCTATCTCAATTTTACGAATTTTATTTGCTATGTTTTCGTTTGGTATATCTCCATATTGTTCCGGTATTATATTGACTTCACATCCTGTTGCGATACAATCTTCGATTATTTTATTCTTCTCATTAATACTATCAAAGGTCTTAGCAACTAATATTACTTGTATCTCTTTTTCCTTACATACACGAATCACGTTATCGTTCGTATCGATTACCGGTATATTCTTAATATTTCTACCAAGTTTTGAGGGATTATCCGAAAGCATACCAACGATACTATAATTATAGTTTTTGAAGAATTTTAATTCTTCGATTACTCTGGTAGCTAGGAACCCTAAACAATAAATATTCAAGTCGAACTAAGTTTTCAGGAAAATAATAATTTATTAATACAAAAATAGATGTCATAATAGATACTGCTACTACCGTGGCTTTCATGCATTTCACGAAATCTCTGGAATCAGCGTATCGCCATACAACATCATAAACTTTAAAAATATGAAAAATTACAACTGTCACCAGATAGTATGCAATGATTGGTAGCCATACATATACCGTATTTGCTTTATCTGTTAAAAAATAATATATTAAGCATGTTAGTCCATAGTATCTCCCTCTTGTTCCCTAAATCATGTTCCCACTACCAAGTATATTTCTCCCCCGAAAAACATACTTACACATTTTACCATTAAATGAATTGTATAGCAATAGTCTCTACTTTATATAATAATACACTCCATTTAATTTGTATACCCTTTTATGACTTTTTTCAGTATTTTATTTAGTAAAATTTACATACTCTTTAATAAAAAAGGAGCGTTTCCGCTCCTCCTCCAAATTTATAATGTATTTAAGAACGTTTCTAATCGATCGAGACCTTTGGTAATTTGTTCCATTGATATTGCATATGACAATCTTATATGATGTTTGATACCAAAGTCTTCGCAAGGAATAACAGCGATATCAAAGTCATCTAGTAAGATCTTCGCTATATTCGCAGCTGTTCCGATTAATTCACCCTTGTATGTCTGCTTGCATACTGCTTCACAATCAAGGAAAGTATAGAATGCACCGTGAGGCTTAAAGCAACTAACGTGTGGCATCTTTGATATTCGATCATACATATATACACGACGTTTATCAAACTCTAATCTCATTGTCTCTACACATTCTTGAGATCCTTCAAGGGCTGCTACTGTCGCCTTTTGAGCGATCGAATTGGCATTTGAAGTATTATGGCTTTGCATGTTGCTCATTAATGTCGCAATCTCTGGTGCAGAAGCAGTAAAGCCTATTCTCCATCCAGTCATTGCGTGACTTTTCGCAACTCCATTTACAACTATTGTTCTTTTATAGATTTCTTCATTAAAAGTTGCTATACTAACGTGTTTTGAATCATCATAGATTAATTTCTCATAGATTTCATCTGAAATTACATATATATTATGCTTTACAGCAAAATCAGCAATATTACGTAATTCATCTTCTGTATATAACATACCAGTTGGATTACTTGGGCTATTTAGTATCATTGCCTTTGTATTTGAAGTAACCTTGCTTTCAAGATCTTCTACTGTTACTTTATAATTGTTATCTTTCTTACCTTTTACAAATACAGGAACACCATCTGCGAGGCCTACCATTTCAGGGTAACTTAACCAATATGGAGCAGGAATTAGTACTTCTTCTCCTGGATTTAATATTGCCATAAATATATTGGATAGTGAATGCTTTGCTCCATTACTAATTACTATTTGATTTGGTTTATAATCCAAATTGTTGTCGTTTTTTAATTTGTCACATACTGCCTGTCTTAATGGAAGTATACCAGCTACAGCCGTATATTTCGTAAAGCCTTCGTTGATTGCTTTAATAGCCGCTGCATTAACATGCTCTGGAGTATTAAAATCAGGCTCTCCAGCCCCAAAACCTACCACGTCTCTACCAGCTGCTTTCATTTCATTTGCCTTTGCAGTAATTGCAAGTGTTGCTGAAGGTTTGATTCTCTGAACTTTAAGTGATAACATCTTTATTACACCATCCTAATTCAAATTTATTTGTCTTGTTATATTGTATTATACAAATCTTGTTTTTGCAAGTTGAACTTTAAAATAATTCGTATTTATTTTGTTTTTCTGTGGTTTTGTACAAATAGGAGACTATTTTGAATTATTTGGATGTATGATATTGCGTAAATGAATAAATAGTCAACAGTACCTTGCAAATTTCTCCTATAAATCAAAAAAATAGCCACCCCTTATAAATACTATTTATAAGGTTTAGCTATTTTATTTCATTCATACATACTATTTTGCAAAATCAGTTGCTCTAGATTCTCTAATTACATTAACTTTTATTTGACCTGGATATTCAAGTTCATCTTCGATTCTCTTTGAAATATCTCTTGCTAATAATATCATTTCTGAATCATTAACTTGATCAGGTACTACCATAATACGAATTTCTCTACCCGCTTGGATAGCGAAAGTTTTGTCTACGCCTTTAAAGCTTTCTGCAATCTCTTCTAATTTCTTTAATCTGTTTGTATATGTTTCTAAAGTTTCGCGTCTTGCTCCTGGTCTAGCAGCGGATATTGTATCAGCAGCTTGTACTAATACAGCGATAAGACTTTCCGGTTCAACATCTCCATGATGTGATTCCACAGCATTAATAATGATTGCGGATTCTTTATATTTTCTACAAAGATCAACACCAATTTGAATATGTGACCCTTCAATTTCATGGTCAACAGCTTTACCAATGTCATGTAATAAACCGGCACGTTTTGCTGTCTTTATGTCCACACCAACTTCTGCAGCGAGTAACCCACAAATATGTGCTACTTCTATAGAATGTTTCAGTGCATTTTGACCATAACTTGTTCTAAATTTCATCTTACCTAATAATCTTACTAATTCAGGGTGAATACCATGTACGCCAACATCAAATGTTGCTGCTTCGCCTTCTTCTCTTATCATTTGTTCTACTTCTTTTTGAGCCTTCTCAACCATTTCTTCGATACGAGCTGGATGAATACGACCATCTACAATAAGTTTTTCAAGTGCTATTCTTGCAACTTCTCTTCTAATTGCATCAAATCCAGATAATATTACTGCCTCTGGAGTATCGTCAATTATCAAGTCAATTCCTGTTAGTGTTTCAAGTGTTCTAATATTTCTACCTTCACGACCAATGATTCTACCCTTCATTTCGTCACTTGGTAATTGAACTACTGAAATAGTAGTTTCTGATACATGATCAGCTGCACATTTTTGAATGGCAGTAACTACATAATCTTTTGCTTTTTTGTTTGCTTCTTCGCGAGCTCTCGCATCCAATTCTTTAATTAATATTGCTGTTTCATGTTTAACTTCGTTTTCAACAGTCTTAAGCAAATATTCTTTTGCTTGCTCTGAGGTGAGACCTGAGATTCTCTCAAGTTCATGAACCTGCTGTCTATGCACTTCTTCGACCTCTTGTGACATTCTAGTAATCTTCTCTTCTCTTTGCACAAATGCTGTTTCTTTTCTTTCTATCGCATCATTTTTTCTTTCAAGAGATTCTTCTTTCTGAACAAGACGTCTTTCATGCGCTTTTAAATCATTTTGTTTTTCTTTATACTCTTTATCTGCTTCTTTTTGTTCTTTTTCGATTTCATTTCGAGATTTCAATGCTTCTTCTTTGATTTCTAAAGTTGCTTCACGTTTTTCTTTTTCAGCCGTTTTTATTGCTTCTTCAATTATCTGTCTGGCTTTTTCTTCCGCTGTTCCAATCTTAGCTTCCGAAATTTTCATTCTATATGAGACGCCTAGCTTAAATGCTATAGGTCCTACTATAATCAACGCTACTACAAAGCTGATAAGTGCATATATAATTTCTATCGGCACAGGATGACACCTCCTTATTTAGTTTTCATTGTACATTATACAACTATTAAATTTTATCCTGTTTTGCACATTATGTCAAGTAATCATTCAATTTTTTTGGATATTTTGTAGCATTTATACAATTTATAACTAAAAATTATTAGAAATCAAAAAATAAATTTGCAAAAAAATAATCATTTGTTGTGATTCAAAAGAAAATATAGTCAAGTAAAAAAAGAATATCTTACTGTAAATCATAAGATATTCTATAATATTATATAAAAATGTCTAAATCTTCTGTCTCATTATACTTAAGTCCAACTTCGTGAAGGCACTTCATAACAGTTGCCGCACTAAATCCTTTTCTTAATAAATATCCATACAGTTTGCAACTCTTTTCATTGGAAATTGTTTCATTTGTTGACAATTTCTTATGCAGTAATTTTCTAACTACTTCTACTTCGTCTGTCTTTGTATCTTGGAAGCCTTCTTCAATTAGTTCAGCTGAGACCCCTTTGCCTCTTAAATAGGCAACTATTTCTCTTTTGCTTTTTCTTGATATTCGAGCATTTATGATATGAGTTACAAATCTTCTATCATCAATATAACCATAGCCTTTTGCATATTCAATTGCTCTATCAATAACATCAATTGAGTAGTTCTTCTGCCTTAACTTCAATCTAAGTTCATTCTCAGATTTATCAGATATCTTAATTAGTTGTAGTAGTTTTGCTTTTGCTCTCTTTAGTATTACTTTCTCAACTATAATATGATACTTCTCTGTCGTTATGCTGTTACCCTCTTCGATTCCGAATCTCGTCAAATCTCCTTTGTACAAAACTAATTGTATCTCATGGTCAAGCGTAACCGTGTACTGAAGTCTATTAATTTGTTCTATTGAAGTGACTAACATAAGCATATCCCCTTTAAAGAATTATTATTTGTCAGTTGATTTATCAGTTGACTTTTCTTTTTCTTTCGCTTTATCCGCTTTCTTTTCTGCTACTTTAATTTCATTTGCTGATTCAACCTGACCACCAAGGCCGTAATGTATACGTACTTTTTTATCTATTTCATCAAGGATTGCTGGATTCTCAAATAAATATGTCTTTGCATTCTCTCTACCTTGACCGATCTTTTGTTCATTATATGCATACCATGCGCCACTCTTGATAATGATTCCTACATTAGCAGCCAAATCAAGTACATCACCTTCTTTTGAAATACCTTTACCAAACATAATATCAAATTCTGCTTCTTTAAAAGGTGGAGCAATCTTATTCTTAACAACTTTTATTCTAGTTCTATTACCAACTACCTCTGCGCTTTGCTTTAATGTCTCAATTTTCCTTATATCAAGTCTTAAAGACGCGTAGAACTTAAGAGCACGTCCTCCAGTTGTTGTTTCTGGATTACCAAACATAACTCCAATCTTCTCACGAAGCTGATTGATAAATATTACGATACACTTTGATTTATTAATGATTGATGTAAGCTTTCTAAGCGCTTGAGACATAAGTCTTGCTTGTAGACCCATATGTGAGTCTCCCATTTCGCCTTCAATCTCAGCTCTTGGTACTAATGCTGCAACAGAGTCGACAATTATAATATCCATTGCGCCTGATCTTACCATTGTCTCTGTAATCTCAAGGGCTTGTTCACCACTATCAGGTTGTGATATATAGAGATTGTCTATGTCTACACCGATATTCTTTGCATATTCTGGGTCAAGTGCATGTTCTGCATCGACGAATCCAGCAATTCCACCTCTTCGTTGTACTTCTGCAACCATATGTAGTGCAACTGTAGTCTTACCACTTGATTCTGGTCCAAATACTTCTATAATTCTTCCTCTTGGAATTCCGCCTGCTCCAAGTGCTATATCAAGGCTTAGTGATCCTGTTGGAACTGTCTCGACATTCATAGTCGCTCTGGATTCTCCAAGTTTCATAACAGACCCTTTGCCATATTGTTTCTCTATTTGTGCTAATGCAGCATCTAACGCTTTTTGCTTTTCTCCGTTTAACATTGTGTATACCCCTTCCGAATCATCGAACTAATGTTCGTTTTCTCTATTATAATATACTCGTCTTCCATAGTCAACATTTTTATACAGATTTGTTGATATATTTTCACTTATATATTGTATTGTTATTTAGTTGTGTCGACTATACTAGCTTATCAAATATATGCTTATATGTACATAACTTAAGGACTAATGAACTATTTTCTTGATTTTTGTAACACATTAATTCAATTTACTTTATAATATTAAACAATAATAAAAGCAAGAATTTTTTAAGATTCTTGCTTTATCTCGTCTCGTATTTAATATAATATTTTTTTAGCTTGAATTTTAGATTTTTTACATCTTATTACTGATTCCATTCGGTACTCAAATTATATTGACGACCTAATCCTGTCCAACGTAACCATCTCCCAAATTTTATAGTAAACTATTCTTGCTATCTTGTAGTCCCGAGACATAAACTACAATTGATTTATATATTAACGGACACATTTTTTTTATTCTTTATGATATTTACATAACATAAAGAATTGATTTGTGTATCCATAATATATTATGGTTATTTTACAAGATATTATACACAAATAATCAAAAACATTTTTTTGTTAATACTATACATTTATTGAAAATTATGTTATATTTTTCTATATGATTCAATAAAATATTTGATAAATTGTACCTTATATTGATATTCATAATCTTTTTTCAAGGAGGGTTCTATGTCACAAAAAATTAAAATAACAGCTGATAGTACCAACGATTTATCACCTGAATTAATCCTTAAATATAATATAGAAATAATTCCATTATATATTAATATCAAAAATGATTCCTTTCGTGACGGTGTTGATATCGTCCCTTCAGAAATATTTAATTATTTTGATAACGAAAATATATTAGCTAAGACTTCTGCTGTTCCTGTGAATGATTATATTACTATTTTTACAAAGTACATAAATGAAGGATATCGTGTAATACATATAAATCTAAGCTCTGAAATGTCTTCTAGTTATCAAAATGCATGCCTTGCAGCGGAGGAAGTTGGCAATACTTATATCATAGATTCCAGAAACCTTTCTTCCGGTAGTGGCCATATCGCTATACTCGCTGCCGAATTAGCAGCCAAAGGTCACGACGTGGTAGATATTGTAGATAAATTAAACATATATACTTCTAAAGTGGAAGCAAGTTTTATCATCGATACCTTAACTTATCTTCATAAAGGTGGGCGTTGTTCAACACTCGCACAACTTGGAGCGAATCTTCTTAAGTTAAAGCCTTGCATTGAAGTTGTGAATGGCTCGATGAATGTAGGCAAGAAATACAGAGGTAGCCTTGAGAAATGCTTAAAAGCTTATGTTAGTGAACGATTAGAAAATCGAATTGATATCGATTTAGATAGAATCTTTATAACGCACAGTGGTTGCAATCAAGAAATACTGCAAATGGTCAAGGCTCAGATTGAAGCAACACAAAATTTCAAGGAAGTGCTAATCACAAATGCCGGTTGTACAATATCAAGTCATTGTGGTCCAAATACTTTAGGAATTTTATTTATAAGAAAATAATTTGCTCTTTATTTTCTTATTCTGTGCTTCCATGGCTCAGATGGTAGAGCGACGCACTCGTAATGCGTAGGTCAGGGGTCCGATTCCCCTTGGAAGCTATCCATGTTAACAAGAATAAAAAGTCCACCTATTCCTTTGTTTGGTATGAATGTATTTGAATGCGTATGCAGTCGTATCAAAACAAATATAATAGTGGACTTTTTTGTATCTACTCATCTATGATCTATTTTTAAAATAATAATCTATCTACAAATGAATCAATATAGGAATTTACGATTGCTGCGAAGAATTTGTCACCTATCTTCTCTCTTTCAAAGAAAATGCATGTAAATCCAACTAAATATGCCTGAACTTGTTCTGGTTCAATAATCACATCAAGGCCAGCCATCTCTAATTTTCTAAATGCCTTTTTAATAAATTCATAATCTTTATGTAAATGTTTGCTCAAGATATGAGGTTCGATAACTCGAAAAATATAGTCGTACTCTTCCTTATTAAATAGTCTTAGGTATGCATCCATCTCTTCAGAAAAAACAGCTTGGCTAATGGCATCTTTCAAGGAATCTACCGAATTATAGTCTAAGTCATCACATAAATCCAAGAACTTTTGCTTTGGTTTTTCTTGTGCCAACTCAAGTACATGAAAAAACAACGCTTCTTTCGAAGGATAAAATTTATAAAATGCTCCTTTTGAAATGCACACAGCTCTTACTAAGTCATCAACTGTCGTCTTCTTAAGTCCTGTAATCTTTAGTCTTTCTTTTCCCTCAGTTAAAAGGCCTTTCTTAATAAGCGTAAGGTCTTTATCATTAAATCCTCTTGCCATTCTGGTTCCCCCTTGAAATGAATGAAAAATTTATAGGTTATAATCCTATATTATTGCATTATAGAGGGCAAGTCAACATAATAATTCATTAACGTTAATATTTATACATGTCTTTCCCAGGAATACATTAAATAAAACCCTTATATTTCACAGTTTGTTTTCAAATATTATAATATTGTTATATTTATTTATACAGTTAAATTATAAATATATTAATTTTTACAATAAATCTTTGTATAATATATATCTTTATATGTATATAAAAACACCTGTATGTACGAGCAATTACGTACAAACAGATGTTATATTATTCTTATAGTTGTTTCGCGAATTCTCTACCAAATTCATATGCAGATTTCAATTCTTCTTCCGATGGTACAAAACACACTCTTAAGCCTTCTTGAAACACCTTACACTTTAGTGCTTTAAGTCGTTCTAAGATATTAGCAACTGCCTCGCCACTCCAACCATATGAGCCGAATGCGCTAACTGTTTTACTCTTCGTATTGATTGCATCCAAACGAGAAATTAAATCCCAAATTTGTGGTACTGCTTCACGGTTAATTGTAGGTGAGCCTAACAAGAAACCATCACAGCTATTTAACTTATCTGCTATTTCTTCTGGGCTATTGACATTTATTTCATACATCGAAATATCAACCTTATCCCCTAACTCGTCTTGAATACCCTTTTGAATGTCCATTGCAACAGCCTTGGTACATCCGTATGCCGTAGCATATACAACTGCAACTTCCTTCTTTGACTTTTCAACTGGTAATGACCACTTATTGTATTTCTCTATCGCTATCTCAATATCCTTACCCATCAAAATCGGTCCATGACTATTACATATAACATCAATTTGAAGTGGTTGTAATTTTGCCAAACCTTGTTGAACAAAAGATTTAAAAGGACCAAAAATACATCTATAATAATACTCAAAAGAATAATCATAAGCTTCTTGATAACCAATTAGATTCGATAACATTCTTGGTTCACAAAAATGTGCGCCTAAGAAGTCACAGGTAAATGCAACCTTTTCTTCTTTGCAATAAGTGAACATTGTATCTGGCCAGTGAAGAAATGGGGCACTAATAAATTCAAAAGACAAATCTCCAAGGCTAATGCTTTCGCCATTCTTAACAACTTTTACATTCAAATCTTCATTTGCAATATTCTTCAAATAGGTAGCCCCAGCTGAAGTTGCAAAAATCTGTGCTTCTGGATATACTTGCTTAATTCTTCTTAGGGCACCTGAATGATCTGGTTCCGTATGATTGATAATAATATAATCTATTTTCTCATCGCCAATTACACTTTTAATATTCTCCATATATTCATCAAAGTAATTATGGTGTACCGTTTCTACGATAGCGTTTTTTTCACTACCTTTTACAATATATGAATTGTATGAAGTACCATATTTTATATTCATAATTACATCAGCAACTCTTGCGTTCGGGTTAAGAACCCCTACTGAATATACTTTATCTGTAAGTTTTAAACTACTCATTTTCATTCCTCCATCAATATAAGTTTTCTAACAACACTTATTGTAACATTTTCCAACAAAACCTGCAAGATGATACAATGGGGACGGTTCTTTTTGTATCAAAGTGATACAGGGGGGACGGTTCTTTTTGTATCAAAGTGATACAAAAAGAACCGTCCCCATTGTATTACTTTTGTGAATTGTGTATCTTATCAATGCTAGTTGCTATTTGATTGATATACATAGCAGCTTTTCCGTCGGTTTCATCTAAATTTGAAAATATCGAAATAACATATGGGTTTTCACTGTAAATGATTGCGCGCTGCATCCCTACTACTCAAATGACCAAATTTCAAATTAGCTGCTTGGTCTGCATTGATGCCTAACTTTATAGCATTACTACTAAATTGATCAAAACCAAATCTTCTACAGAGCATATTATAAGCTACATTATCACTATCTTCTATTGTATATTTGATTAAATCTTTAACGGTATATAATGTACCAACCGGTTGGTATTGTAAGGTACCAGACCCCCCATGATAATCTTGTTTTTTGATAGCTATTTTTTCATTTAAATCTGCTCCGCTTTCTAATACTGACTTTACAAACGGTGCTTTTATTACACTTGCTGATGCATATTTAATATCCGCTCTGGCTTCCATTGTTAAACCGGTTTTTAAATCAATATAGAAAAAGGATACGTTACTATCAAAACTATTCATAAGCTTTTCTAAGTTAGCTACTTCTACTTTATCAACTTTTATTCCATTGTTATTTGAAATAATAATTTTCGTTGTATTCGGAATTTGAAGCACAACTTCTTTTCCAGTTGTAGATATGGCCACTCTCGTCTTAAATACTTCTTCTGTTGTATCTTGACTAATCGTATCCCCTTGATCGTCGTCAATATCGTCATCGTCGTTATCATCAATTACATCCACTGTATTTGTATCTACAGGATTTAGCTCCTCATCTTTTGGGTCGTTAACTTCATCCGAATTATCCACAGCACTACTTCCATCCGTATCAATTGTCTCACTTACTATCGGTTCAAGAATCTCATCTGTTTTAGGCATTTTTACTTTACTGCATGCACTTAATATTAAAATTAAAGTTAATATAAAACAAAAATAAACTTTTTTCATTTAGTCGCCCTCTTTTTTTATAAAGAAATATTTTTAAATTATTGTAATTTATATTGTATACGATATTATCATAATTATTTATTAAATTAAAGGGGATATTTTTTATTTATATACTTTTCACTATAAACCCCTTTTACACGTATAAAAATATATCCCGTTTTGCTTCGTGAATAGCATGCTTATATGCCAACTATTCACGTTTCAAAACGGGATTATATCTTTTTATTTACTTCTAGTAAGAAAATAGTTGAGTCATATAAAACTTGTATTGTGAACCTACTTTGTATCCCATTCCTATACCTACATATTTTGAACTTGTATTTAACATTGCTTTTCTATGACCTGATGAATTTAACCATCCATCAAAATTATCTACTGCACTATAGTAACCGCCTGCAATATTCTCATAATTTGCTTTGTGAGTTCCATTGTTATCATCGTATCTTTGGAAAGGTGATCTACCATCTAATCCAATATGGTCAAAGTAATTTTTGTTGGCCATGTCTTGACTATGTTGCGTAGCTGTTTTCTTAGCAATCGAATCTACTGATAGAACACTAAGCCCTCTTTTTACTCTAAAAGCGTTCAGCATATCAAGATTTTGCGCCTCAACTATAGTGTGTAGTCCTGCAAAATTATTTGACATATTTGTAAAACCTGTTCCACTATGCGTACTTGACCCTCTTCCTACCCAAATACCATATAACTTATTTCCATCAAGCTTATCAACATAATAGGTTACATCTGTGGCTTTTGTATAAGAAGTTGCTCCAAAAGCAGTGTTACCATTTAATTTAAAATTTGTATTGGAAGTGTAAATTGAAGTAACTTTGCCACTTAATATACCAATCATAATATATTTATTATAATCTTTGTTATAAACATATTGATCATACTTTTCAATACCTTTATCAATTCTATTTGGTGAACCAAGCTTTGATGTAACACTTGAAGCACTTTCACCTATGGTTATTTTCGCTCCACCAAGTTCCACATATGCAGCCCCTGGTTTAATATCACTTGGTGTAGTTGGAACTGGTGTAGTTGGTGCTGGTGTAGTTGGTGCTGGTGTAGTTGGTGCTGGTGTAGTTGGTGCTGGTGTAGTAGTAGTTTTATCTTGTATCTTAGTTCCCGCTGTATTCCCTGTTACTGTCGCATCTGTATATTTATCAATCGCTGGAACACTTACTCCAGATCCAATATTTATTTTAGTATTATTATCATTATTCTGAACAATAATCTTATCCGCTACTTTTGTATTATTCGTTAATGTAATTGTTCCTGCGTCACTACCCCTAACTACAATTCTACCCTTAACTACAGTATTATCTAGCACTAAATTAGATGAACTAACACCGCCACCGATTATTAAATCACCTTGTATAGTAGTATTTTTAAGTGTAACATTCTTAGTACGTATCATCAAGTTTCCTAAAAGCGTTTCTGTAACTGTTTGATTCGCACTTGAGTAATCGCCAATAATGTTATCTAGCACTTGCGCAAGTTCTGCCCTAGTAATTTTTCCTGTTGGGTTTAACTTTCCATTTGCTCCATCTACATAACCTTCTGAAACTAAGGCCGCTAAATCATTTTTAGCCCAATTACTAACTCGACTTGCATCTGTAAATCTATTTAATGAAGTTGTATTTGACGTATTTAACTTAATTGTTCTTGCAAGAATTGAAAACGCTTCTTCTCTTGTAATATCCTTTGTCGGATTTAGCTTACCATTAGAGCCTGCTATAATACCTGTATGAACTGCTTTCGCCATATCAGTAGCAAACCATTCACTGCTATTTACATCTGAATATCCACTGAGTGATTTTGTCTTGATTGATCCCAAAGCGCGATTTACCATCGCTGCCATCTCAGCTCTCGTTATATTCTTCTCTGGCATAATTAATCCGTCTGAACCCTTTAACAATCCGTTGTCAACTGAACTTTTCAAAGCATTCGTTGACCAATTATTTGGCATATCCCTAAAAGATGTTGCTGCAAAAATATTTAAACTTGGCAACAAGCCAAAAATCAATACTAATACGAGTAATAAAGATCCCATTCTATTTTTTTTCATCTTGTTTCCTCCTTAATGTTGTTAGTTTCAGTGTTGTTCTTCTTCGCTACTTTCACAGTATAACATGTTTAGACAAACAATTACAACCCTTGGTTGGAATTTACAGTATATACAATATATGTATTCAAGATATCTGCAAATTCTAAACATAAACTTACAAGGAGTTGCCCCTAGGTGATACACTGGATGATACAATGGGGACGGTTCTTTTTGTATCACTTTGATACAATAGGGACGGTGCTCATAGTAAATAAAAAAGAAGATGATACAATAGGGACGGTTCTTTTTGTATCACTTTGATACAATAGGGACGGTGCTCATGAACAAAAAAGAAGATGACATTATAATCATCTTCTTCTGTTTCAATACTGTCTTATTTATTGATTAATCTTATAATTCTCAATCTATTTATTCCTGTTATTTTGGCCATTCGAGTTATCCCAACTTTATTGATCGTTTGGATATTTTTTAGTATTTCTGATAATCTAGTATTAGAAAAGGAATTAATCTCCTCTATATTTATCCCATGCATATCTTGAATTATGGTTATTAGTTCATCATCTGAAACAATATTAGCGGCCCTAAAATATCTGTTATCCCTCTGCCATAAAGATAATCACTATAACTACTCCATACATAGTTTTCCATACTTTTGCTTATGTTGTCTTTAATTGGATTCATATGAATATATCTCATCGCGGCAAATAAATATCTCTCGTCCTCAATAGCTTTACTTTTAAATCTATCTTGAAAAAGATGCCCAACTCTAGAATATTTCCTATTGTACCATTGTGCATAAGACCCTGCTATGCGTTTTAAAATAGATTCCAAATCAATGGAATTCACCTTTAAGATTAAGTGAATATGATTATTCATCAGACAATATGAATATATTTTATAATCAGATTCTTTCTTGTAGCGCCCTAAATAGTAAATGAATCTGCTAAAATCCTCTTCATCATTAAAAATAACTTGTTTATTAATTCCACGTAACATAATATGATAAATTCCACTAGAACTTTTCTCTCTAGCTCCCCTCGGCATACCATAATCACCCCCATATCGCCATATTAACACAACATATATAGATTGTCAAAGGCAATTGTTAGACATATTCAAATTAATAACAATTATAGTTTTATCATTGTCTGTATTCGAAGTTATTTTGTATTAATTTGTATTTATTTATCGTTATTTGTCGACAGCACCAAGCATTTTACAATAGAATTGTAGTTTCGTAAGGTTTGAAATTATTTTTTACAATGTAATACCTAATTTCTACACTATTTTGCACAATCAAAATAATAAGTGTCCCATTGTATCATTCTTAAGTTAACTATTAGTCCCGTCTCTTTTTATCATCCTTGTGTTACCTAGCAGCATCGTCCCTACTGTATCATAGTGATACAATAAGAACCGTCCCTACTGTATCAAAGTGATACAAAAAGAACCGTCCCCATTGTATCACCCATTATTTATTATTATTGTATTGATATGCGAATTAAATCGAGTGCGTTGATTGCTGCATCTTCGCGTACTTTGGCGCGGTTTCCTGGGAGTACAATGTTTCTTGTATATACTCCTGTTATTCCAAGGGTTACATCGGAACCTGTTTTATTGTAGAGTCCTCTGGCCATAGCTTCTGCGGTTTCTGCACTTACAACTCCGTATTTCTCGATTAGTTTTGATGGGACAAGAAGTTCATCTTCTTTTGCTTGATCGGAATAGGTTATATATGCCTTTTCAATTACATTTGAGGCTCCTGGGCAGTCTGTTAATTTGGTTACGATTAAGCCGCCTGTTATTGATTCAGCGGTTGATACTTTTAATCCTTTTTGATTTAGTAGCTTTACTACCACCATTGCTAAGGTTTCATCTTCTTGAGTCGTAAATATTTTATTGCCAAATCTTATTCGCAGTTCTTCGATTATTGGAGCAATTAATGCTTCTGCAACGCTTTCTGATTTAGCACTCGCAGTTATTCTCAGATTAACTTCTGATGCTTTTGCATATGGAGCAATTGTTGGATTGGTTTGTTTGTCTATTAGATCCTTTATTGCCATTTCAACTGAGCTCTCACCAATGCCAGTGATTTTAACCATTTTGGAGTAAAGTGAATATTTATTCTTCTTTCTTAGATAAGGAAATACTTGTTCTTCAAACATTGGTTTCATTTCATTTGGAGGTCCAGGTAATAGTATTATTAGTGTACCTTCATCTTCCACTATTTGTCCTGGAGCTGTTCCATTCCCGTTTTGAAGTACGATTGCTCCTTCTATTACTTCTGCTTGTTTATAATTGTTAGCTGCTATGGTGGCTTTTCTCTTTGCGAAATAACTTTTGATTAATTCTAAAGATTCTTCATTTGTCTCAAGTTTACGACCAATTGCCTTTGCAACTGTTTCTTTCGTCAAGTCGTCTTCCGTAGGTCCTAGCCCTCCCGTTAATATAACTACATCCGAACGATTTATCGCATGTTTAATTGTTGCTTCCAACCTTTTTTCATTGTCACCAACTGTTACTTGGTAGTAAACGGAAAGCCCAAGTTCGGCACATTTTTGTGACAGATACTGGGCATTCGTGTTTACTATATTTCCAAGTAGCAATTCAGTGCCAACAGAGATAAATTCTGCTGTCATTTTATTTGCTGCCTTCTTTCAATACATTTAGATTTTTAACAATATATTCTGTTGCTGAAATAATTGCAAGTGCTACAGATGCGTACATTGTGATGATACCTACATATTTAAGTAGTGTATCGAAGTATTCTAATATCACGATATCATACGTATGGAAATTCATCCATAATAATAATACTAAAATCATTGTCATTTGTACTGCTGTCTTAACTTTGCCCCACCATCCAGCTGCCATAACCAAGCCTTGTGATGCAGCAACTAATCTAAATCCACTAATGATAAATTCTCTACTTATTGTAATTATTACGATCCATGCAGGAACTATTCCTAATTCTACAAAACCAATTAGGGCAGCCCCTACTAATAATTTATCTGCAAGTGGGTCCATGAACTTACCGAAGTTAGTTACTAGATTATGTTTTCTTGCTAAATGGCCATCTAAATAATCTGTATAACTTGCAACTGCGAATATTACAAATGCAATGTAATTATTATAATCCCAAAAATCAATTAGCATAAAGACTAAAAACAATGGTATTAGTAAAACTCTTATAAGTGTGAGCCTATTTGCTATATTCATATACTCTATCTCCAATCAAATCGTATTCTTTGGCATAACTTACTTTTACTTTAACTATATCTCCTGATATCATTTCCTCAGGTGAGTTAACAAAGATATATCCATCAACGTTTGGTGCATCCATATACGTTCTTCCAACATATACGTTTTCTTCTGGAATTTTTCCTTCTATTAAAACATCTACTAGTTTGCCTTCCATTTCAACGTTATGTTTAAATACTATTTCTTGTTGTAAGGCCATTATCACGTCACGTCTACTCTTCTTTGTTTTTTCTGGAACTTGATTTTTGAGCTTTGCTGCTGGTGTACCTGGTTCTTTTGAGTAAGTGAATACACCAAGTCTTTCAAATTTCATTTCTTCAACAAATTTTACACATTCAATATGTTCTTCTTGTGTTTCTCCTGGGAAACCAGTGATTAAAGTAGTTCTAATTGCTATTCCCGGAATATTGGTTCTAAGTTTATTGATTACAGTTCGAAGCTCATCTTGCGAAGTTCTTCTTCCCATTTTGCGTAGGATTTCGTCACTTGCATGTTGTATTGGAATATCAATATATTTACAAATCTTTGGTTCATTTTTCATTACTTCTATAAGTTCATCTGTAATTTGCTCTGGATAGCAATACAAAACTCTAATCCAATCCAATTCTTTTATCTGGCACATTTTTGTCAGTAATTCTGGTAAAGCAAATCTGTCATATATATCAATTCCATATGCCGAGGTATCTTGAGCTACTAATATCAACTCTTTTATTCCCTTTTGGGCTAATATTTGGGCTTCTTCTAAAACAACTTCCATTGGTACACTTCTAAATTTTCCCCTTAAACTAGGAATTATACAATATGTGCAATGTTTATCGCAACCTTCTGCTATTTTTATATAAGTTGAATAGCCTCCAGTCGTATTTACTCTATTATTATATGGTTCTGGTGAGTAATCTATATCTCTAAAAAGTGTATGTTTATTCCCTTTTAACACTTCTTCTAAAACGCTAATGATATCGCCATAACTAGTTGTGCCGAATAGTGCATCAACTTCTTCAATTTCTTTTGTTATATCCTCTTTATATCTTTCAGCCAAACAGCCAGTTACAATTAAAGCCTTGCAAACTCCTGTTTTTTTATATTCAGCCATTTCTAAAATCGTATTAATACTTTCTTCTTTTGCGTCATGTATAAAACAACACGTATTAACAACTATAACATCAGCCTCAATTTCATTATTCGTTATTGAGTGGCCGTTTTCTATAAGTTTACCTAGCATAACTTCCGTATCAACTAGATTCTTGTCACATCCTAAGGATGCAAAAAATACTTTCATATTGACTCCTTCCTAAAAACAATCTACTGCATTTACACAGTTATTCATAAGCATTGCTATTGTCATTGGACCAACCCCGCCTGGTACTGGTGTTATAGCACTAACCGTATCGAACACGTCCAAATAATCCACATCACCACATAATTTATTCACTTGGTTTCTGTGTATTCCAACATCTATTATAACTGCTCCATCTTTGACATATTCTTTCGTGATAAAATTTGGCTTACCAATTGCCACTACGAGTATATCAGCTCTCCGAGTTACTTCTTTTAAATCCTTTGTCTTTGAGTGACAAATAGTCACTGTTCCATTTTCTCTTAGTAGTAACAATGCCATTGGCTTACCAACGATATTACTTCTACCTACTACAACGCATTCCTTACCATCTATCTCTATATTAGAACGTTTTAACAATTCTATTATACCTGCTGGGGTGCATGATACAAAGCCTGGTTGTCCAATGCTTAAGTTTCCTACACTTATCGGATGAAATCCATCAACATCTTTTTTAGGATCAATTGTATTTATAATTATGCTTTCATCTAGATGCTTAGGCAATGGTAATTGAACTAAAATTCCATTCACATCTGCTCTATCGTTAAGCTCATTAACTAATTTTATTAACTCATCTTGAGTTGTTTCTTCTGATAATTCAAATGCAAGTGAATTTATTCCAATATACTCACAAGCTTTTTTCTTATTCCCTACGTATACGGTTGATGCAGGGTCTTGTCCCACTTGAATAACTGCAAGGGTAGGGGGTTTTCCTTGCTTTTTTAACGTCTCAACTTTTAATTTTAATTCATCTTTAATATCCTGCGATATTTTCTTTCCGTCGATAATCTGTGGCATAACTTTTCTCCTTTTGGGGATCGTCTAGAACAATCCAACAATAACTCCATTTTCATCAACATCAATGCGTTCCGCTGCTGGGACTTTAGGTAATCCTGGCATAGTCATTACTGCTCCTGTAATCGCTACAATAAATCCTGCTCCGGCAGATACATATAAGTCTCTAACATTAATTGTAAAGCCTGTAGGTCTACCAAGTAGGTTTGGATTATCTGAGAATGAATATTGTGTTTTTGCCATACAAATTGGCAACTTATCAAATCCTAATTCTTCTAATTTCTTAATTGTTTTATTTACAGCTGAATCAAAAGTAACTCCTTCAGCTCCATATATCTTTGTTGCTATTGTACTTATTTTTTCCTTTATTGATAAATTCAAATCATATAAAGGTGTAAAATTACTCTGTTTATTGTCTAGTGTATATATTACTTTCTTTGCAAGTTCAATTCCACCTTTACCACCCTCAGCCCACACATTTGACAGAGCAAATTCGCAACCAAGGTTTTCACAGAATTCTTTCACATAATCTAACTCAGCTTGCGTATCGGTAGTAAATGCATTTAAAGTTACTACGATTGGCACGTTATATTGTTGAAGATTCTCTATATGTTTTTCAAGATTTACGATACCTTTTTGTAATGCATCCAAATCTTCTGTCGATAAATCTGACTTTGAAACTCCACCATTATACTTTAAAGCTCTTATAGTTGCAACTAATACTATTGCATCCGGGTTAAGATCTGGTTTTCTACATTTAATATCTAGGAACTTCTCAGCTCCTAAATCAGCACCAAAACCTGCCTCAGTTACTACGATGTCAGCTAATTTGAGTGCCATTCTAGTTGCAATTACGCTATTGCATCCATGGGCAATATTTGCAAATGGACCACCATGTATGATAGCTGGTGTATGTTCTAATGTTTGAATTAGATTTGGTTTTAACGCATCTTTTAAAAGTGCAGTCATGGCACCTGTTGCTTTGAGTTCATCCGCTGTAACTGGATTTCCTTCATATGTGTAAGCAACGATTATCTTAGATAATCGGTCTCTCAAATCACTGAGATCATCTGCTAAGCATAGAATTGCCATAACTTCCGATGCAACTGTTATTACAAATCCGTCTTGTCTTGGTATTCCTTGTGTCTTACCGCCAAGACCTACTATAATATTTCTAAGAACTCTATCGTTCATATCGACTGCACGTTTCCAAACAACTTGACGTGGATCAATTCCTAGTTTGTTTCCATGTTGAATGTGATTATCAAGCATAGCAGCAAGAAGATTATTTGCAGAGGTTATTGCATGAAAGTCTCCAGTAAAGTGAAGATTCAAATCCTCCATAGGAACAACTTGTGCATAACCACCACCTGCAGCACCACCCTTAACGCCAAAGCAAGGTCCTAGGGATGGTTCTCTTAAAGCGATTACAGCCTTCTTGTCTAATAATCCAAGAGCTTGTCCAAGTCCAACTGTAGTAGTAGTCTTACCCTCACCCGCAGGGGTCGGATTAATTGCTGTTACTAATACAAGTTTACCACTTTTGTTGTTCTTTACTCTTTCCCATAGTTCATCTGAAAGCTTTGCCTTATTCTTCCCATAAAAATCTAATTCTTCTTCTTCAATATTTAGTCTCTTTGCAACTTCCTTAATATGAAGTAATTTAGCCTCTTGTGCAATTTGAATATCTGTTTTCATCTTAACCTCCTAGAAATTTATATATTCCTCAAATTGATCTATTGTCATTATAATAATTCTCGGTTTTGTTCCATCTTCTGGTCCAACTACACCTGCTTCTTCTAATTGATCCATAATTCTTGACGCCCTATTAAATCCAACTCGAAACATTCTTTGTATCATACCAATCGATGCTTTATCTTTCTCAATTACAAGTCGAGCAGCATCTTCAAAATATTCGTCTTGGCTTGAATTATCGTCAGGTTTTTGTTCTGTTTTAGCCGAAGCTATTTTATTAATAACAGTTTCATTATATTGAGTGATTTGATTTCTTCCTAAGAACTCAACCACATTACTAACTTCTTTATCCGAAATAAAGGCTCCTTGAACACGGATCGGCTTTTGCATTCCTACAGGGTAGAATAACATATCCCCTTTTCCAAGTAATTTCTCAGCACCATTCATATCTATTATCGTCCTAGAGTCAATTCCAGATGATACGGCGAACGAAATTCTCGACGGAACATTTGCCTTAATTAATCCAGTAATAACATTTACGGATGGTCTTTGCGTTGCGAGAACCAAATGGATGCCAGCGGCTCTTGCCATTTGAGCAAGTCGACATATTGCATCTTCTACTTCGCCAGGAGCAACCATCATAAGGTCAGCTAATTCGTCAACAATTACTACTATCTGTGGTAATTTCTCTGTTTCACCTTGTTCTAATGCCTTTGCATTATAACCTTTTAAATCTCTAACATTAAATTCTGCAAATTTCTTATATCGGTCAGTCATCTCCATTACTGCCCAGTTTAATGCAGCTGCTGCTTTTTTAGGATCCGTTACAACTGGTATTAATAGATGTGGTATCCCATTATATACACTTAATTCAACAACTTTAGGATCAATCATAATAAGCCTTACATCAGAAGGTTTTGATTTGTATAGAATACTTGCGATTAGTGTATTGATACAAACAGACTTACCAGACCCAGTTGCACCTGCGATGAGTAGGTGGGGCATCTTCGCAATGTCTGTTACGATTACTTGTCCAGAAACATCTTTCCCTACCGCAAACGTGAGGTCAGAAGGGAATTTCTTAAATTCATCACTCTCGATTATATCTCTAAGCAAAACAGCTTGTGTCTCTTTGTTTGGTACTTCTATTCCAACAGCTGCTTTTCCTGGTATTGGCGCTTCTATTCTTATATCGGAGGCTTCAAGATTTAACTTTATATCATCTTGAAGTGCAACGATTTTACTTACCTTGGTTCCTTGTTCTGGTTGTAATTCATATCGGGTTACAGCTGGTCCACAGCTCACATGTGTAACCGTAACCTTTACCCCAAAGTTTTCTAAGGTTTGTTGAAGCTTGAGCGCACTTTCTCGATAAAACTGTTTTGATTGAGCAGTAACACTAGCACCCTTTGTTAACAAATCAATTGGTGGAAAGAAATACTCTGCAATTTCTTGAGGTTGTGTTGTTTTCATTTCTAAAGCCTCAATCGGCTCAACAACTTCTTTTTTCTTCTTAACTAACTCCTTTATTGCTTCTGCTGGTTTCTCTGTTGTCTTCGTATGCATCGTTAATTGAACAAATGGGTCAACCTCGGTCTCTACTTCTAGAGTGTCACCCGCAAACGTTGGCTCCAATACGAGAGCAGTTGGAGTTTCTGGAGCAATATCTTCTTTTGGAATTGTAACACGTTCAAGTAAGACGGAAGTATCTTCTGATGCATAGGTTTTATTTTTTCTTGCTTTCTTTTCTTCCATCTTTTCATATGTCTGGTCCATTATCTTTCCAGCTTCTTCATATGATGTAGTTACTACATTTTTGGTGTT
This sequence comes from Clostridiales bacterium, assembly GCA_029256575.1. GTDB lineage: Bacteria > Bacillota > Clostridia > Lachnospirales > JAQSXR01 > JAQSXR01. The sequence continues at coordinate 489,041 of JAQSXR010000003.1, forward strand.
TCTCGTAAATTTCTTCACTATTTCTACAAAAGATTTCTCTGCTAAGAAAATAAATAGTATGATTAACATCGTAGATAAAACAACTATAGTTCCAGCCTTACCAAAAAGGTTGTAAAAAATAGATGTGAGAAATCCACCAACTGCACCGCCAGATATTGTGGCAGGTTTAGACATATTTATTGAAGTCTTCACTACTTCAATAAATTCTTGATTTTTATCATATGCTGTCGCTAAGACTTGTAAAAATGTTGCTAATACCACCATCAATAGGATGGAGCATAGTATTTTCAAGAATACTTTTCTATTTTTCTTATTTGCTATTTTATATAGAGTAACGATAGATAAGTAAAAAGGAAATATGTAGGATATTGTGCCCATTGTTTTAAAAGATATTTCATTAAAGAATTCTCCCACATCACCAGCGCTGCTGCCAAAATATATAGCAATAAAAAGCAATACTGATAATGCAAATATCATTAAGATAATGATTTCTTCTCTAAAACTTGCAGTTCTAGTTGTAGAACTTGTATTTGAGGTCGTCTTTTTGGGTGAATTCTTTGCGCTTGTTTTCTTCGCTGTAGACGCCTTTTTCGTTTGTTTTGCTGGTGCCATCTTATCCTCCTTAAACAGTTTTTATTATATTTTCACGAGCCCACTGCTACATGGGTACTTTTATTCATCATTTCATTTTACTATTAATTCAAACATAGTTCAAGTGTATAATAAGCAAAAAGCAAGGAAATTATTTTCCTTGCTTTTTGTCACCTTTTTTAACTGCAGGTTTCTTACCTTTATTTTTTACTTGTTTTTCATTATTTTCTTCGACATTATTCTCGAAATTATCCGGATTTCGGTCATTAATCATTTGATATAATTTATCAAATGCTTCATGAATTCCACCTATTTCGTCAATTATGCCTTCATGAACTGCTTCTATTCCTACCAATATAGAACCAACATCTTTTGCAAGTTTCCCTGTATCTAGCATAAGATTTCTTAATCTGTCTTTTTGTACATTCGAGTTCCTTACAATAAAATCTAAGATTCTTTCTTGCATTCTTTCAAAATACTCAAAGGTTTGAGGTATTCCTAGAATCGTCCCACTCATTCTAACCGGATGTATAATCATTGTTGCTGAGGGTACTATAAAACTATAATTTGCAGCAACTGCTAAAGGACCACCTATTGAATGACTTCCACCTAACACTAATGATACTGTTGGTTTACTTATCGAAGCGATTAGTTCACTAATTGCAAGTCCTGCTTCTACGTCACCACCTACGGTGTTTAAAAGTATAAGTACACCTTTGATCTCATCATTATTCTCAATCGCAGCGAGTTCTGGTAATACATGTTCATACTTTGTAGATTTTGTATTTTGTGGTAGAACAATATGACCTTCAATTTCGCCAATAATATTCAGTAGATGTATCGCAGGTTTATTAACGCTACCTTTTAAAACACCTTGTCCAAGTTCCTGCATCTTCTTGAACTCAAATTCTTTTTTATCAATATTTGCTTCTTTATCTATTTCTTCGCTTACTTGTTCATCGTTGTCTTCATTTGTTTCTTCATTTATTTTTTTATCTTCCATACTATCACCTCGCATAGAGATAGTATGGTTGTTCACAAATTATTTATTCTCTAGATTGTAAATTTAGTTACGAGATCTTTAAGTTCTTTTACATTTTCAACACTAAAGTCAATTTTTGTTTTTACTTGTTCAATCTTTTGTGTAACTCCAACATTTTTATCAAATAAAACGGCAACATCATTTGCACCTTCATTCACAGTTGTTGCAACTTCTTCAATTGCTATTGTGATATTCTCAACTGCGGCACTAAGTTCTTCGATTGCTTGATCTATTTTCTTAATTAAATGTCCAACTGATTTCGCATCTTTATCATAGTCTTCACTTACTTTTATGAAACCATCATAATCGCTAATAACATTTTTATCAATAAAATCCATTACTTCTTGAGAACGTTCTGACATATTATTAACTGCTTTGTTTACGATTAAAACGATGTTTTGAATTCCTGATGCTGTTTTGGATGATTCTTCCGCTAACTTTCTAATTTCATCTGCAACAACTGAGAATCCTCTTCCGTGTTCGCCTGCTCTTGCTGCTTCAATACTTGCATTTAGTGCTAACAAATTTGTTTGATTTGTTATCTCAAGTATCGTGTTTGCTAATACATTTATCTGAGTAACTGCTTTTGATTTTTCTAACGCATCTTCTAATCCGCTCTTTAATGTTCCGTACATATTTTGTGTATTATCAAATGAGGCAACCGCATTGTGATTTAATCCTTCTGCACGTTTCATAATTTCATCCGATAGCGTTTTTCCTTTTTGCGTTCTTGTCTTAATTTCTTCTGAATGTGCTCTAATCTCTTCAATAGATGCATTAATTTCTTCCGTAGATGCTGCTGTTTCTTGCATACCAGCAGAAATGCCTTCTGTATTGCTATCAACTTCCATACTATCTTTCTCAACTTCAGTCACTAATTCATTTACAATTATAAATGTATTTTCAATTTCTGAAGAAGAATTCGATATTTGATTTATTGTATGTTGAAGTATATCGCGCATTTTAATAGTTTCACGCGCCATAATTCCAACTTCACTTTTTAGTTTCACTAATGTGTTTCCTTCATTATCATTCGTTAAATCTAAATTAGATGTCTTTGTAATAAGTTTCGTTAACTTCTTAATTGGTTTTGCAATACTATTCGCATACAAGTAAATTACGACAGCTAATATTAAGAGCAGAACTGGTGCCATATATACAATAGACATCATTAAATCTCTATTTACTTCTGTTACTTCATCTTGATCAGCCGTTACTACAACAACCCATTCAACACCTGGTACGATATAATATCCATATTGTTTGTCTTTTCCTTCAAAAACATAAGTGGAAGAACCACTTGTTAATTTTACACCATTTGCTAATTCAGCAATTAGACCCTTTACCGAACTATTTGTTACAGGTTGTCCAACTTTTTCAGCGGTAGGATGATATAACATAATTCCATCACGGTCAGTAATATATGCATAGCCTGATTTCGAACCAGTCACAACAAAGTCAGCCATATATTCACTCATTTGATGTACAATATAATCCTTGCTATCTTCAAATGTATTTCCTGCTGCTTTTGAATCTTTAACATGTAATTCATATGTACTGATCATTGCAGATATTGTATGCCCTACAATTCCCGCTTCATTTTCGATTGTTTCCATACTTCTTACTCGTAATGTCTTTCCTGATTCATAAATACTTATCGTTGCAGTAGCAAAAACCGATATTATCATAATAATTGATACAAAAAAAGTAATTTGTCCCTTTAGTTTCATTTGTTTTCCTCCGGTTGTCTATTTGGTATAAAAAATTAAGTATTTTATTTAATTTTACCTTTATTTTATACTAAAAGCAACTAGTATTTTTACATAAAACGACATTAAATACCAAATACTTCCACCCTGTGTGTTTGGCTAAAAAAAATAGAACTACATTTATATGTAGTTCTATTTATCCTTAATCTTCTATTTCTATTTATTCTTCCGAAGTACTAAACTGACTATTATATAATGAAGCATAAAAACCATTTGCTCCAATTAGTTCTTCATGACTTCCTTGTTCAACAATGTCACCATCATTCATAACTAGTATTAAATCTGCATCTCGAATCGTTGAAAGTCTATGAGCAATTATAAAACTTGTTCTGCCACTCATGAGGTTTTCCATCGCTTTTTGGATAAAGATTTCTGTTCTTGTGTCAACTGAGCTTGTCGCCTCATCCAATATCAATATCTTAGGATCTGATAATATTGCTCTTGCAATCGTAAGCAACTGCTTCTGACCTTGGGAAACATTACTTGCTTCTTCATTAAGAATTAGGTCGTATCCGTCTGGAAGTGTTTTTATAAAATGATGCGCATGTGCTGATTTCGATGCCGCTTTAATCTCATCATCTGTCGCATTTAAATTACCATAACGAATATTTTCTCTAATTGTACCATTATATAGCCAAGTATCTTGTAATACCATACCAAACTGGCTTCTTAAATCATCTCGTTTATATTCTCTAATGTCGTGTCCATCCACTAAGATTGCTCCACTATTTACATCATAAAAACGCATTAGAAGTTTAACCATTGTGGTCTTACCAGCACCTGTCGGCCCTACAATAGCAACCTTTTGACCAGGCTTTATCTTTGCAGAGAAATTATTAATAATAATTTTATCTTCATTATATCCAAAGCTTACGTCCTTAAATTCTACTGTTCCTTTGATGTTACTTATATCAGCTCCATTAACAACGTCTTCTATCTCTTCTTCTTGACCTAAGAATTCAAAGACTCTTTCTGCGGCAGCCGCAGTAGATTGAAGTACATTAGCCATCTGTGCTGTTTGTGCAATTGGTTGATTAAATGATCTTACATATTGAATGAATGCTTGAATATCACCAATTTTAATATTTCCTTTTACAACTAACCATCCACCCATAATAGTTACAACAACATATCCTAGGTTACCAACGAACATCATTAATGGCATCATCAAACCGGATAAGAATTCCGCTTTCCAAGTTGAACCATATAATTTGTTATTCAACACTTCAAATTGCTCGATGGATTTTTCTTCGCCGTTAAAAGCTTTCATTACGATATGTCCACCGTACATTTCTTCGATGTGTCCATTTACTTTACCAAGATATTCTTGTCTTTGGCTAAAAAACTTTTGCGATTTCTTAACAACTATCATTATTAATATCATTGATATTGGAAGAACCAGTACCGTTATTCCTGTTAATGTTGGACTAATTGATAACATCATAATGATGATACCAATCAATGCAGTAATAGACGTTATTATTTGTGTCATACTTTGGCTCAAACTTTGGCTTATTGTATCAACATCATTTGTGATTCTAGATAAGATCTCACCATGACTCATGGTATCAAAATATTTAAGCGGCATTTTATTAATCTTTTCATCGATTTGTTTTCTAAAATTATATGTTATTTTTTGTGAAACACCTGCCATTACATAGCTTTGTATAAACATAAACACTACTGATACCGCATATATAACTGCTAACATAATCAGAATCTTCGCAATGAATCCAAAATCAATACCGGCTCCTACAACACCGGACATCTTTGCTGTGATACCTTCTGCTAATTTATTCGTTGCCTTTGCTAATATCTTAGGTCCAACTATTGTAAACACTGTACTACCGATTGCAAAGATAAGAACTACTATAATCTGAAGAGTAAATGGTTTTAAATATCCACCTAATTTGACCATAGTTGCTTTGAAATTCTTTGCTTTCTCACCTGCGCCCATACCACCCATTGGGCCGCCACCAAATGGTCCTTGTTGTTGTCTACGAGGGTTTTTCGCTTTATTATCTTCCATTATGCTAGTTCCTCCTTTGACAATTGTGAGTATGCTATTTCTTTATATACTTCACAAGTATTTAATAATTCTTTATGTGTTCCGATTCCAACTATTTCGCCTTCATCTAAAACTATAATTTGATCCGCATCAATAATCGTACTAATTCGTTGTGCTACGATTAGTTTTGTGCTATTTCCTGTTTCTGCTTTTAATGCTTTTCTAAGCTCGGCATCTGTTTTGAAGTCAAGAGCTGAGAAGCTGTCATCAAATATATATATTTCTGGTTTCTTAACTAACGCTCTCGCAATGGATAGTCTTTGTTTTTGTCCACCTGATACATTCGTTCCGCCTTCTGCAATTTCCGTTTCATAACCTTCCGGTTTTGTACGTATAAATTCAGTTGCTTGTGCAATATCAGCCGCTTTTTCCAAATCTTCATCGGTTGCATTTTCATTCGCATATCGTAAGTTACTCGCTATTGTACCGGAGAATAGTAATCCCTTTTGTGGCACATAACCTATCTTTTCTCTTAATTCATGTTGTGTTACATTCTTTACATTTTCTCCATCAACCAATAATTCACCTTTTGATATATCATAGAACCTTGGAATCAAGTTAATCAATGTAGATTTACCACTACCGGTTGAACCAATAAACGCTGTTGTTTTACCTGGTTGCGCTGTAAAAGTAATATCTTTTAATACGGATTCTTCCGCACCTGGATAGCTAAAGGATACATTTTTAAATTCAATAAGACCCTTATTGTTATTACTAAAATGATTTGCTTTTTCAGGATCTTTGATTGTTGGTTTCGTATCTAATATTTCAAAAATACGATTCGCCGAAACGGAAGCACGTGGTACCATGATGAATACCATTGATAACATAAGGAATGACATAATTATTTGCATTGCATATTGTATAAATGCTACCATGCTACCGATTTGTAATCCACCTGCATCAATTTGCTTTGCTCCAAACCAAACGATTAATATAGAAGTTCCATTCATTACAATCGTCATCATAGGCATCATAAGTGACATTGCCCTATGAACAAATAAATTTGTTTTCGTTAATTCTTGATTTACATCGTCAAAGCGTTTTTCTTCATGTTTTTGAGTATTAAATGCTCGAATAACCATTATTCCGATTAAGCTTTCTCTGGTTACCAAATTCACTTTATCTACTAACTTCTGGATCTTCTTAAATTTCGGTATTGCTACTGAAAATAGAGAAGCTACTAAAATAAGCATCGTAACAACTGCTAATGCAATGATCCATACCATTGATGAATTCGTACTTGATACTCTGATTATTCCTCCAACACCTAATATTGGAGCATAAATAATAAGTCTAAGCATTACAATTACGAGCTGTACTTGTTGAACGTCATTGGTTGTTCTTGTGATTAAAGATGCTGTTGAGAATTTATCAAATTCAGTTCCTGAAAAATGTTCCACTTTTGAGAATATATTGCTACGCATTCTGAGTGAAACGCCTGCTGCAATTCTTGAGAAAATAAGGCTCGCGATAATCGTAACAAGTAGTGATAACAATGAAATAATCGTCATTATACCACCTGTTTTAAATAAATACGAGTTCTGAATACTTTTGATATTCAACCCTATTGTTTCATATTCTGCTGCTAAATAGTTCGCTGAAACAGAAGTAATGGCTGCTTCTGGAATGAGAGCTAATTTTTCTTCGATTCCTGAAAGCATTTCTTTCCGCTGTTCAGCTGGCATAACCGCCATTGCATCAAATATTGTCATTCCCTCTGGAAGTTCTGCCATAGATAAACCAGGCATTTCACCAGCAGACATCTGGCCTACTATCATAATGGCTTTGCCAAGTTCCAAATCTATCTCTTCTATTTCTTTCACTTTTGTATTGAGTTTATAAATAGGTTCATTTGCTAAAATTGGATATTTCGCTACATATTTATCATAGTCCTCTGTAGACAATGATTCGCGATCTAATAATATATAACTATCCTCAACGATTCTATTCGTATCCTCATCTAAAAATAGTTTAATCTTATCAAATTCACTTGCACGAATAGCTGTTGGTATCGAATGTTCAATACCTGATTTACTTATGCCAACATCAACTATTTTTGCCATATAATCTGGAAGAGCCAAGTCGAATTGAGCTTGTGTATAAATTAATGCAATTGCAAATAATATCCATATAGAATATTTTTTTAAATAGGATCCTAACCTTAACATCTTATCATCTACCTTTCATTTAACGTCCGCTGTGGCCAAATCCGCCTTCTCCTCTTTGTGTTTCATCGAGGGAGTTAACAATTTTCCATTCAGCTTGTTCAATTTTATTAATAACCATTTGAGCGATTCTTTCACCTCTGTTAATAACAAAAGCTTCTTTGCCCCAATTAATCAATATTACTTTAATTTCGCCTCTATAATCTGCATCAATTGTTCCAGGTGCATTTGGTATTCCAATCGCATATTTTGCAGCAAGACCACTTCTTCCTCTTATCTGAGCTTCAAAGCCTTCTGGTAACGCAATCTTTATTCCTGTCGGTATTAGCTTATAATCTCCTGGTTCGAGAGTTATTGGTTCATCTACTGGTACATCTGCATATAAATCCAAACCTGCTGCTCCTGCACTCATATACTTAGGGAGAGGTAATGTTCTACCTGTGTCTGTTTGTTCTATTGCTACCTTCAAATTCATCATTTCTACTCCTTTTTCTCTGGTAAATACTTTTTCATAATTTCTTTAATCATCTGGCCGTTATTATCAAGAAGTAAACTATATTCCTTAATATCAATCCGAGAAAATTCTAGCAAACTTGCAATATCATATATGATTTCTTCTTTCGGGGAAAATTCAATATTATCAAGATCAACCAAAACGACTTTACTAGTTTCTAACCATTTACTCATCATATCATATCCGTACCTCATAAGTCTGTCCTTGTATGCAATCAGGATCAAACTTATATTTCCACACATACACTCCTCAATCATTTTATGAAGGTTAGCACGGTCATGATGAATGCCATTTGAAATATCAATAATAACTTCATCAATTTGAATATCATTTTTCAAAGCATATTCTTCTAAATATACAATCTGTTTTTCCAAATGATCCTTGAAGTCATTATGCGATACTCTTGCGTAAATAACACTCTTCCCTTTTACAACTTTCCCATCGCTAATATAATCCGTGTATTGCCTATGTGTGTAATACCTCCTACCTGTTGGTGCTCTATATGCAATAAGCTTATGTTCATTATCCCAACGCTGCAAAGTCTTTACCGATACCCCTATTAACTTAGCAAATTCATTAGGTTTATATATTTCCATTATCGCACCTCATTTCCTCGATACATACTACCACCTTTGTATACATTTGTCTATATTATTCACAAAATTTTCACAAGAAATACAAGTGATACAATGGGGACGGTTCTTTTTGTATCACTTTGATACATTGGGGACGGTTCTTTTTGTATCACTTTGATACAAAAAGAACCGTCCCCATTGTTCACTTTCGAACAAAAAGAACCGTCCCCATTGTATCATTATTAAATATTTTCCTGTTTCAGTGTATCGATGATATTTTCTTTTCTTAGTCTTGCGGTTGAGTATAGCATTGTAATTCCTACGATTACAAATACCCCTACTACTGAGATTCCTACACTGGTCCAAGGTACCATGAATTTCATCTCAAAGCCTTGTATCATTGATTTATATAGTAAGAACATTACTATAAAGCTAAGTGGCAACCCGTATAACAGGGCTTTCATCCCATAGAAAATACTTTCGTACCTCATCATTTTGTTAAATGCTTTTGGTGTCATACCGACTGACTTTAACATTGCAAACTCTCGTTTTCTTAGTGAAATGCTTGTTGATATTGTATTAAACGTATTGGCAATACAGATTGCTGTAATAAGTACTATGAATCCATATACGAATACTGATACTAAAAGAATCATATTATCTTGTTCTTGTCTTTGTCTCTCAAAATTTGTTATATAATAGGAAGCGTTGAATGAAGCAGATTTTGCTTCTTTTATAACCGTATTTATTTCTTCTTCTAACTTCATTGAATCCTTTGTAATTATAAAAATACCTTCTTCAAATCGATCATACTTTTCTTCTATTGCAAATTCATTTTTATCCAATAATTCATCGTAAATATTTGCAATTATTTGTCTAAGTACAATCTCTGAAACAACAAACTTAATTTGATTTGAATTACTAGCAACCATCGATCCCATTGGAATCCTATTCGTTATTGCTGCAAATTTGAATTGATGATTAATAAATATTTCTTCACCTGTTTCATTATCATAAGTTACAACAATTGCTGGCATTTCTTCTTTTGTACTAACATCTAAGATTTCTTCTAGTACAAACTTTCCACCCTTTGTTTGATAATTTGTTTCATTGATTACGATAACCTGTGGATCATTAATATCTATTAATGAATTATAGTCAACTCCCACTTCTTTGGCATAGTTTTGAAGATCCGTATCAGATAGAGCTAAGAAATCAACGTACATATTAATTTCTTCCTCTGTGCCTGCAAGGTCTGGGTTAGCTAAATATTTCTTGTTTATCTTAATATTTTGAAAATAACCTTTTTGTATTAGAATTTTATCTATTCCGTCAATCGCTTTAATCTTAGTACTAATGTCGCCTGTATTTCCATACATCATTACTGCTATATCATAATTTAACTTTACTTCTGTTATTGAGTATGCACCTTTCATATAAGTAGTAAAGGTTGAAACTGTTAAAAATAAAAGTATACTTATTACGAGTGAAAATATAGTTGCTCTGTATCTTCGTCTATTTCTTTTAAGATTTTTTAATCCTATTTCTGCTTCAAATCCAAACAAAATTCGAGTTAATTTTGAAGTCTTAACATTTTTATTCGTAAGTTTAATATCATTTGTTTGTCTGATTGCATCGATTGGACTTATCTTTGATGCACGACGTGCTGGTAAATAGGTAGAAATAAATATTGTAAGCACAGAAAATACGATTGCCACAATGATAGAAATTGGCGATACAACTAGTCTTAGATCTTGATCTATGTTGCTTATGGTCTTAAACAAAGGATTCACTAGTATAAATGTGATCCCCATACCAATCGTTCCAGCAAGTATCCCTAACGGTATACTTATCGCTCCAACTACTGTTCCTTCAAAAAATACGGAATTTCGTTTTTGTTTCTTTGTTGCTCCTACGCTTGCAAGCATTCCAAGGTGCCTACTTCTCTCTGCTATTGAGATTGAAAATGCATTGTAAATTAATGAGATTGAGCCTACCATGATTATTAATATCAGGATAAACATCATCATATATAGTGCTCCAAATGCTGTACTATTTGTTGTCACGCCTGAATACATTAGCAACTCATTGTTGTAATCACGTTCAACTCCAATACTTTCAGCAATATTTTTGCTTTGATTATATAGTTTTTTATTAACCTTATTTAAAATTACTGATACATTTGCAGTTTCTCCTGTTTCCAATATAGTTTCATCTGTATAGGTAATCAATGTATAACCTGGTGACCAATTATACTCGAATCCAGGTCGTTCAATTATTCCTACTACCGTGTATTCAAGTGTTTTCTCTGGCGTAAAAGTTTCTTTTTCATTAAACGGACTGTATTGATCCATTATTTGAAATACATCATCTTCACCATTGTATTCTAATTCTTCACCATCACTATTGGTGATTGATATTACCTCTGATACTACGCTTGTTCTTTTCCCAACATTGAGTGTGATTTTATCCCCTATCTTGTATATTACCCCTCCATCTGTCTCCAAATGTTTAGGTATCACTATTTCACTTGAATTGGTTGGAAGTTTACCTTCTATTAATTTAATAGGAAAATTCTCGAACCCACTGTTGTTAAACCCTTTTACAAATAGATAAGGCTTGCTCTCATTCGCCCCACCATCTAATTTTGAATAGCCAAAATCTCTGCTTATTATGCTGGTTTTCGTGTTTTTATGATTTGTAATAACATCAATATCTTCTTTCGCTACATTCTTATATAACACGTGCCAATTACCATCACTCGCGATTTCCTGACGTTTCAATATATCTTGAAATGATGTTGCAAATGATGCTACTGCGGTTATCATGGCGACTGATATTATGATCCCCATTATCGTTACAAGTGTACGTTTTTTATTTAATTTCAAATGACGTAAGGTTAATTTATTTACTATGTTCATAAACTATTCCCCCATTTTTCTAATATGTGGGCGTATTACTTGATCTTTAGCAATCTTTCCATCTTCTATCGAGATAATTCTATCTGCTTGTAGGGCAATACTTTCATCATGCGTAATCATAATAAGTGTTTGATTGTATTTCTTATTTGAAACTTTAAGTAGTTCTAATATTTCACTGCTATTTTTACTGTCAAGATTTCCAGTTGGTTCATCTGCTAATACGATAGCTGGGTTATTAATTAATGCTCTCCCGATTGATACTCTTTGTTGTTGCCCACCTGATAATTGATTTGGTAAATGGTTCAATCGGTTCCCTAAACCAAGAGTGGTTACAACTTCCCCTAGCTGTTTATCCGTAACTTTCCTATCATCTAGTAGCATTGGAAGCGTAATATTCTCTTCTACACTAAGAACAGGAATCAAATTGTAAAACTGATATATTAATCCTATTTGGCGTCGTCTAAAAATTGCAAGATTGGTTTCATTCAATTTATATATATCTGTATTATCAATCATTACTTTACCACTCGTTGGTCTATCTACTCCTCCGAGGATGTGTAGCAATGTTGATTTACCAGAACCAGATGGTCCTATAATTGCGACAAACTCTCCTTTTTCAACACTAAAAGAAACGTTGTCTAAAGCTTTTACTAATGTTTCACCTTCACCGTACGTCTTTGTCAAATTCTCAACTTTTAATATTTCCATAATTCTCTCCTTTATTATTTTATATTTTGATTATATCGTGCGAAGGTGACTGCTCGGTGACTATCTATGTGACAGTTTCGTCACTTACTTCCATTTTATTAAAATGAAGGGTTTGTATGTGACCTATAACAGTCACCACAAACCCTGGGATTAATCTTATATATCTAAATAAACACCTTGTGAATCTCTGACATTAGATCACTTGACATAATCTTTTGCGGGCATACTTTCTCACATTCTTTACATTGCTGACAAGCTTCTGCGCTAATTTCTAGTGCTTGGTAAATTTCTTTCGCTTCCCTTAAACCAACGGAAGCAGTTTTATTATATGCTTCATATATTTTAGGAATATCTAGTCCAAATGGGCAAGGCATACAATATGCACATTTTGTACAAGGAACCAGAGCCATTGTATCATAAACCACTTTTGCGTGTTCCAGCATTTTCAAATCATCTTCACTTAATTTTCCTACCGATGATCTGCTAGCATAAACCAAGTTTTCTTTAATTTGTTCCATTGATCCCATTCCACTCAATAAAAAGCTTACTTCTTCAAAATCCCATATAAAATCGAATGCCCACTCTACTGGAGTCTTCGTATCCGATAATACCTTTGCTACTCCTGCAGGAGGCGTTGCTAATTTTCCACCTAATAGTGGTTCCATTACAATTACTCCAAGACCCTTGCTTGCAGCATATTTCAAGCCTTTTAGCTCTGCTTGGTTATGAATGTCTATATAATTAAACTGTATTTGACAAAATTCCCACTTATCATATCCATCAACAATTGTTTGAAATGCATTATAATCATCATGGAATGAAAAACCGACATGCTTTATTTTACCTGCTGCTTTTGCCTTTTCCAATTGCCCAAGAACATTATGCTTTAATATCGTGTTATTCCATCTATCGAGTGACAAAGCATGCAACAAATAAAAATCAATATATTCAACATCTAATTTTCTAAGTTGTTCATCTAAATTAATTTCAAAGTCTTCTTCACGATTAATCATCCAAACAGGTGCCTTAGTCGCTAAATAAACCTTTTCTCTATATCCACCCTTTAGCGATTTTCCTACTACGATTTCACTTTGCCCACCATGGTAAGGATATGCAGTATCAAGGTAATTAACACCTTCGTCAATCGCATGGTGAATCATTTTTATTGCTTCATCTACATCGATATCTGGGCTCATTGGTTCATTTGTAGTTGGGAACCTCATACAACCTAGCCCTAATGCTGATATTTCTACCCCTGTATTACCAAACTTTCTGTATTCCATAATCATATCCTCCATGCGTAATTATTTTTTCATCATAATACTAATTTTATATTACCGATTTAAATATCTTAATAATAAATTTAGTTCCCACCCCAAGTTTACTGTCGACTGTAATACTTCCTCCTTGTTTTAGAAATATATTCTTTGACATAGCAAGTCCTATTCCTATACTTTCTGTACTGGCATTCTTTCCTTTAAAAAATCTATCAAATATAAAACTGATATCTTCTTTATGTATTCCTATTCCATTATCAGACACTTCTATCCTAGTATAGATTGTATTATCTTCAAATTCAATCTTTATTTCACCTTTGTTCTTCGTATGCTCAATGCAGTTCTTTATTATATTCGTAAAAGCTTCTGCCGACCAATTAAAATCTCCAATATAACTAACCCTCGTATCACCCCGAATGACTAAATTCTGTTCTTTTAATTCGATTGGAATCAATAGATGTTGTAAGGCTCTCTCAATCATTTGACTTACATTAACAACTTCTTTTTTCATTACAATTGTCCCTGCATCTAACTTGGATAATTTCAGAAGCGAAGTCACTAACCATTCAATTCGTTCTAGCTGTGAACGAATATTACTTGTAAATTCAATACGTTTATCAATCGGCAAATTATCTTGACCCAATAAGTCTGTCATTACAAACATAGAGGTCAATGGTGTTTTTAACTGATGCGAAATATCCGAAATAGAGTTGGCTAGAAATAATTTATCTCTTTGTAGTAGCTCTGCCTGTTCTACCAATCTTACACTTACTTTATAGATTTCATTTTTTAATATACTTAATTCACCTTCAACATTATCCCTAATATCCAAGCAATACTCCCCACTTGATACTTGTCTAAGATAATTTGAAAGGTCATTTAATTTACTATATCTGTATTTAATAAAGATGCAAAACATTAGAATAAAAACTAAGCTTACGCAAAATACAGCAACTGCCGCTATCTCATCGATAAATAAGAGAGCAAATGAAGATATCAATCCAAAAGAAGAGCTTATTCCTAATAAAACTCTAAAGTCCTTATTCTTAATCACTTAAACACCTACCTTATATCCAAGACCTCTAACTGTTATGATAATTTCGGGATTTTGCATATTGTCCTCAAGTTTTTCACGTAACCTCTTAATATAAACCGTCAAGGTATTATCATTAACAAAATCACCCGCCACATCCCATATGCCTTCTAGCAACTGATTTCTTGAAAGTATCTGCCCTTTCGAATTAACCAAAGTCAAGAGTAGTCTGTATTCAAGCGCTGTAAGAATGATTTCCTTATCTTGTTTATACACTTTTGCTTGTGCTGTATTTATTCGAATATCATTTATCTCAATAGTCGTCGCATGACTATCTTGCTTTTTATACCGACGAAGAACCGTTTTTATACGCGAAATAAGTTCTCTTATCCGAAAAGGTTTCGTTATATAGTCATCCGCCCCCATATCTAAGCCCATTACAACATTCACTTCATCATCACAGGCAGTAAGAAAGATAACTGGTGTATCTGATTTTGATTTCACAATTTTACAAATATCATAACCACTTCCATCCGGTAATCCTAAATCAAGCAGAACCAAATCATAATGCATATTTAATTTTTCTTTTGCCGTTTCCACACTCTTAGCTCTAGTAACCTCAAAGCCTTCCTGCGTAAGCGAGTACTCCAAGCCATCTGCTATAATTTTATCATCTTCAACTAATAAAAGATTCAATTCCTCACGTCCTTTGAATAAAATTGTACAATATTACACTAAAATATGCAAGTGATACAATGGGGACGGTTCTTTTTGTATCACTTTGATACAGTAGGGACGGTCCTGAAAGAATATATTTCAAGGACCGTCCCCTTTGTATCATTATGATACAAAAAGAACCGTCCCCATTGTATCACTAAATTATTAAATTAATCTATTAGCCCTTGTTCTACTAAGAAATCGTGAGCAACTGCGTCTGGTTCCATTTGTAATTCATCAACTTTGTAATTTAGTTCTACCATTACATCATCTGTAAGTATCTCTGAAAGTTCTTCAATTATTGGTACTATTTCAGGATATTGTTTTATTGTTTCGCCCCTTACAAGTGGTATTGCATAATATGGTGGGAAAAAGTTTTTATCATCTTCAAGTACGTATAAATCAAACTTTTTAAGTAATCCGTCAGTTGCAAATGCATCCACAACATCTGTGTTTTTATTTATTAGTGCCGTATATCTTGGAGATCCATCTAGTCCTTTTGTGCCTTTAAATTTAAAGTTGTATTTTTTCTCAAGACCAAGTAGTGCATCTTCTCTATTTAAAAATTCTAGAGTAGTTCCAGCTGTTAACTGATTTGCTACTTTAGACAAATCACTAAATGTCTTTAGATTATATTTTTGTGCAGTTTCTTGTGTAACCGCCAATGTATAAGTATTATTAAAACTCATTTGTTTTAATACATCTATATCAAACTTTTCTTTAAAATCTATTTTAACTGTGTTATATACTTCTTCCATATCACTAATTGGCGGGTAATCCAAGGTATCTCCGTATGCTGTTCCGCTATAATCAATGTACATATCAATATCACCTGACTTAAGCGCGGTAAAACATACTTGTGTTCCACCTAGATTTGTTCTACGCTCCACCGAAATATCGGTTCTATCTTCAATTAAATCAGAAAGCATATGCGTTAATATATGTTGTTCTGTAAAATCTTTTCCCGCAATTGAGATAACTTTCTTATTTGGATTGTAATTACTAATCGCTGTTACAACAAAAATCACTACTACCATAATTGCTGCAATTGAAAGTGTAATCTTTTGTTTGGTTCTGGTCTTCTTTAATGCCTTTTTATTCGAATTCTTTACTGTTTGCAAACTGATTGGAGTAACAAGCTTTTCCACAAGCCCTGCCAAAAAGTCAACCACTAAAGCTAATATACATGCCGGTATTGCACCCGCCAATATCTGATTATTATTTACTGTTCTTATTCCTGAGAATACTAAGTAACCCAGTCCACCAGCACCAATAAATGCTGCTATTGTCATTAAGCCAACTGCAGTTACTGCCGAGATTCTAACTCCTGCCATAATTACCGGTAATGCTAGTGGAATTTGAATCTTTGTCAATATTTGAAGTTTGGTAAGGCCAATCCCTCTTGCTGCCTCTAATGTTTGCTTATTTATATTACCAATACCTGTATATGTATTCTTTATAATAGGTAAAAGTGAGTATAAAATAACCATCGTAACTGCTGGAAGTGTTCCGATTCCCAAAAATGGAATTGCAAATCCAAGCAATGCCATACTCGGTATAGCCTGAATTACATTTGCTGCTCCTAGAATAGGCTTATTTAGTTTTTTTACATAACTAATCAATATCCCAAGAGGAACACCTATTAATATGGCTAATCCAACTGATATCGCAGTAAGTTGGATGTGCTCCATTAATAATTTAAAGATTTGTTCTTTGCTCCCTGCTAAATATTCAAAAAATCCCATACTATACTACCCCCTCTGTATCTAAATATTGCTGACTTAATGTTGTTATAAGACTACTCTTTGTAATTAGTCCTATAAGAATCCCGGCATCATCTAAAACTGGAATACCTGATACATCATTTTCATCTACTACCTTCAAGATATCTACGATTGTATCTCCTGGGTTTACACTTAAGAAATCAATATCCATAACTGCATTTACTTCAATCGTTCTGTCCGATTGTGATTGTATCTGTTTTGCTTTTATAATGCCAAGTAATTTCTTTGTTGGATTATCTATAACCATTAGACTATCTACTTTTGACGTACGCATTTTTTCTAATGCTTTATTGAGAGGAAGATTCCCTTGACACGTCACTGGACTTTCTATCATAATATCTTCAGCTCGAATAAATTCTGGTGAAGTCCATATTCGATTTTTCCCTACAAACTCAGAAACGAATTCATTACACGGATTTTTTAGAATATTTTCTGGTGTGTCATATTGTAAGATTTGTCCTCCATCCATTATACAAATCATATCTGCTATTTTTATTGCTTCGTCCATATCGTGAGTTACAAAGATAATTGTTTTCTTGAGATGTGCTTGAAGATTTACTAATTGATCTTGAAGTCCTACTCTTGTAATAGGATCGAGTGCAGAAAACGGTTCATCCATTAAAATGATTTCTGGATCTGTCGCAAATGCTCTTGCAACCCCTACTCTTTGTTGTTGTCCTCCACTAAGCTCAGTTGGATATCTATCTAAAAATTCTTCCGCGTCAAGTCCTACCATTTCCATTAGCTCGAGTGTTCGTTTCTTTATGTCCTCTTGATTTCTTTTCTCCACTCTTGGTATCATTTCAATATTCTCTCTAATTGTCATGTGTGGGAAAAGTCCTGTCTGTTGAATTACATAACCCATTCTTCTACGGAGTTCAATCACATCCTTATCAGCAATATCTTCTCCATTAATTAAAATTTTTCCGGAAGTTGGCTTAATTAGCCTATTTATCATCTTTAGTGTTGTTGTTTTACCGCAACCACTAGCTCCAATAATAGCTACCAAATCTCCCTTTTTAATATTAAATGATATATTTGTCAGCACCGAGTTGTTAATAAACTTTTTAGAAATATTTTCGAATTTAATCATTTTGTTCCCTCCTAATTTAAAGTAACAATCTAATTATATATTAAGGTTGTTACTTTTGTCAAACCTAGGAAACCACTTTTCCATTATTGAAACAATAAAAAAACACCTCATCGAAAACTTATCCAAAAGCCTCAAACTGCTTTCCTCTTAGGGTTTAGCTCGTTTGATAATTTAGAATTAAGTTCCAAATAAGGTGTGAAAAAAAAATTTATTTCATTGGGTACATGAATTTAAAAACACGTTCATAACTATTTTCATCACCTAAAAAATAGAAAATATCATGTTCCATAAATTCAGCATAAGGACCTGGTGACATAATCAAATTATTATCTCGTTTAATTGCAATAATAGTTGCCGTAGTATTGTGCCAAAAATTTATAGTTGAAGTTGTTTTATTTAGATATGGTGTATCCGCTGTAATTAAAATCTCAAGTGGATTAAACGGATTAATTGCACGAAAACGATCCGTTCTGTCAATTAATTTTGCTAAACAATTATGCAGAAATTCTGTCTCATGCTTTTGTCTTTCAGCACTTTCTAGGATTTCCTTTTTTAAATCATTTACTGTTTGGATGTCATTATACTGTTGTACAAATTTTATCGCATTTTCATACGATTTTATGATAACTCCACTTCCCTTAGTGGTATCTACAATATTTAGATCTGATAGAATACAGATTGCTCGCCTTGCTGTTTCTGCAGAAACACCATATTGACTTGCTATTGCTGATCTTGCATAAATCTTTTCTCCAATTTGATATTGCTTATCCACTATCTTAGCCGCTATATCAGTCGCAATTTGCTGATATCTCGGACTTGTTACTTTACTATTCTTATCCATACCATTCCTCTTTCCATTTATCCAAAAACAGATGAAGTATCTCAACAACATAAATTCATTACTTAGAAACTATATTTCTCTATTGCATATGCAACCCCACTATCATTATTCGATAATGTTATATGGTCTGCAAGTTCTTTCACTTCATCAGTCGCATTCGCCATTGCGATTGAAACACCAGCAAACTTAAGCATATCCACGTCATTACTACTGTCACCAATTGCCATAACGTTTTCTCTGCTAATATTTAGATACTCACATAATTTAGCCAATCCGTCCGCTTTATTTGCAGTTGAATTATTAATTTCCATGTTATCTTTATAGGACGATGTTATCTTAACTTCTTTTATTTGTAAAAATTCATTCCAAACCTTGTCACGTAGTTCAGAATTATTGAAAGATACATTTATTTTCTCAATTGGAACAGCAGCATTTTTTATATGTTCATATAAATCATCAACAACAGTTCTGTAATGCAGCATTAGTTCCGCAAACTCTTCCGGTACTCCATATGTTAATAACTCTTCGACAGTTGCTGTTTGCATTATAGCTTCCCCTTCGCTATATACTTCTAGAAAAACACCATAATCAATTAAGATTTTCATCATCTTTAGTGCAATTTCATGTGGTATTAAATTCTTATATAGAGAGTTATTATTCTTTTTATCAATAACAGAAGCCCCATTTGAAGTAATCATATATTCGATTCCTTCGATTTGCTGTACTTCAAGTGGAATTTCTCCGCTCATACGCCCTGTTGCCGGTACTACTATGATTCCTTTTCTGATTGCTTCTTCAATTATATTTTTATTTTTTACTGAAAGGGTTTGATCACTACTAATCGTTGTCCCATCCATATCTATCGCTATTAATTTTATATTCATAATTCCTCCTGTTCGTTTCCATGCATATATTTTATGTTATTCGTGGATTCCTAATCATTAATATAAATATTCATAATAATCTAAAAGTTTACATAAATGTATTCTATCCTACATATCATTTAAAATCAAGCATAGTATAAAAGAAACCCTTGTTTCAGCTTTTGCTAAAACAGGGTTTCTAACTATTTATTTTTATTTGGTTAATTTATTAATTACCTTACAGCTCTTTAGAAATTGGGATTGTATTCTCTTCTTTATCCGCACTTGCAGATTCATATGCAATAAGTGATAAGATATAAAAACCTCCATAAATCGCTGCTAAAATAATTTGAGGTACTAATGCAATTTGAAAATCGACATCTTTAAACAATATGAAAAAAGTTCCAAGTATTAATTCAACTATAAAGTAGAGAAATGAAAATGTAATTCTTACATTTTTTATGCTAATGCTTTTTCCAACTTTAGTCTTTGAAATCATTGATATCACTACCATTACAAACGCTAGATGTATAAATCCATACGAAATCCAAAATGTTGCATTATACGTCTTTGTTATTGAAAAGATAATAATGTTAAATACTCCAATAATAATTGCACCTAATAAAGTCCATAACATGTTTATTTTCTTCATTTGCGATCCCCCCATATATATATTATTCCGTAATTAAACCAAGGTTAATTCTGCCTTGTTTATCAACTTCTAATACTTTAACTTTTACTATATCTCCGATATTTACAACATCTTCAACTTTTTCAACTCTCTTCGTTGATAATTTTGAAATATGAAGTAATCCATCTTTTCCTGGAGCTAATTCTACGAAAGCACCGAAAGCCATAATTCTTACGATTTTGCCTTCAAATTCTTGACCTTCTTCAATATCTCTAACGATTGAGTCAATTATCTTTAATGCTCTGTTGATACTAGCCATATCAGTTGAACATACAAATATTCTACCATCATCTTCAATATCAATCTTAACGCCTGTTTCTTCAATAATCTTATTGATTGTTTTTCCACGTTGACCAATGATTTCGCTAATCTTTTCTGGATTAACTTTCGTTTGTACGATCTTTGGTGCATAGAATGAAACTTCTGATCTTGGTTCTGGAATAGCTGGAATCATAATTTCATCTAATATATGATATCTTGATTTTTGTGTATCATAAATTGCTTTTTCAACGATTTCTCTTGTTAATCCTTCAATCTTAATATCCATTTGGATTGCAGTGATACCATCTTTCGTACCAGCTACTTTAAAGTCCATATCTCCAAAGAAATCTTCAAGACCTTGAATATCTGTTAATATTATATAATCATCATCTGTGTCACCTGTTACAAGACCACATGAAATACCTGCAACTGGTTTCTTAAGTGGAACCCCTGCTGCCATAAGTGATAATGTTGATGCACAAATACTTCCTTGTGAAGTTGATCCATTTGAACTAACTACTTCTGAAACTGTTCTTATAGCATATGGGAACTCTTCTTCTGAAGGTAGTACTGGAACTAAAGCTCTCTCAGCTAATGCGCCGTGACCAATTTCACGTCTACCTGGTCCTCTTGATGCTCTTGTTTCGCCTACTGAGTATGAAGGGAAATTGTAGTGGTGCATATATCTCTTGTTTTCTTCTAATTCATCTAATCCATCTAATCTTTGCATTTCAGCTAAAGGTCCTAAAGTAGTAATTGTTAATACTTGAGTTTGTCCTCTTCTAAATAATGCTGATCCATGAGTTCTTGGTAATATATCAACTTCTGCTGAAAGGAATCTGATTTCATCAACTTTTCTTCCATCAGGACGTTTTTGATCTTTTAGAATCATTTTACGAACTGTTTTCTTTTCAAACTTATAAATTGCATCTCCAATATATGAAACCCAGTCAGGATTTGTTTCTGCGAAAGCAGCTTGAACCTTTTCTGTTAATACTTTAAGGTTTCCTTCTCTAACTTGTTTTTCATCTGTAAATACAGCTGTTTCCATTGCTGCTGGAGTTATGATGTTTACTACTGCTTCATAAATCTCGGCAGGAATGTCTGCACTTGTATAGGCTTTCTTTGGTTTGCCACATGCATCAACGATTGTATTAATAAATGCTACTACTTGTTGGTTAATTTCGTGGCCTTTATAAATAGCATCGATTACTTGTGCTTCTGGAATTTCATTTGCTCCAGCTTCAATCATAATAACTTTATCTTTTGTTGATGCAACTGTTAAAGTCATTTGTGATTTTTCTTTTTGATCTCTGGTTGGATTAAATACAAATTCACCATCTACTAATCCTACAATTGTTGATGCTGTAGGACCATTAAAAGGAATATCAGAAATCGCAACTGCGATTGAAGAACCAATCATAGCTGTTATCTCAGGACTCGCATTTTGATCTACTGATAATACTAAGTTATTGATTGCTACATCATTTCTATAATCCTTTGGAAAAAGTGGTCTCATAGGACGGTCAATAACTCTTGATGTTAATACTGAATTTTCAGAAGGTTTCCCTTCTCTTTTGATAAATCCTCCAGGTATTTTACCTACAGAATATAATCTTTCCTCATACTCAATGCTAAGTGGGAAGAAATCTATTCCTTCTCTTGGTTTTTCTGATGCAGTTGCAGTAGATAATACTACTGTATCTCCATAGGATAGTAAAACTGCTCCGTTTGCTTGTTCTGCTACTCTTCCTATCTCAGCTCTTAGCGTTCTGCCAGCAAGCTCCATAGTAAATGTTTTTACTTCATAATTCATTCTTATCTCTCCTTCTTTTGAGACAATCACAGCTTTCCCATAATTCTTATATATAAATGTTCAAGTGTGTTAACCAATGGTTGAGCACTTATATATAAGAATTCATATAGTTGGGCTGTCTTGTCATAAATTGATTTACGGAATTTCTCCGTTAATTAGTAAAACTTAAAATAGAATTAGAGTGGGGATTTCCCCACTCTAAATAAAACCTTACTTTCTTAATCCTAAACGTTCGATTAATTTACGGTAAGCTTCAATATCTGATTTTTTAAGATATTCTAATAACCCTCTTCTTTGTCCTACCATTTGAAGAAGACCTCTTCTTGAATGGTGATCTTTTTTGTGAGTCTTTAAGTGATCAGTAAGTTCAGTTATTCTAGCTGTAAGTAAAGCTATTTGAACCTCTGGTGAACCAGTATCTTGTGGAGTTCTTCCATAAGTATTGATAATTTCTTGTTTTTTGTCTTTGTTAATCATTCTTGATTTCCTCCTGGAATTTTGATCGCCTATTGCTAAGTAAAGGTCGGAGTGTCCTGATACTGAACAATGGCTAAATTTAGGTTATAAACATAACCTTAATTATTGTAACATAACAGAAAAGTTATGTAAAGGGAGAAAAAAAATTAAGTAAAAGAACAATGGTGTTTAGGGGATGTGATTGAAATAGTCCATTTGAAATTTATCTTGAATGCTTGTGCACCCTTATTAAATTTTGGTGCCTTACCTTCAAGCAGTATGTTTCTTATAAGCCACAAAGCGTGTGAAAAAGTCTCACTTTGTTCGTTTTTTCACTGTGTCTTAACGAAACATGAGCACTGCTTTCAGACGGTCACGCAAAATTCAATAAGGGTGCACAAGCATTTTTATCAAGTTTCATGAAAGGACTTTTTCAACACATCCCTATTTTGCGTTTGTTGCATTTCCGTTCTTTCTCTTTTCTCTCTTCTGGTGCCAATTTTGGTATTGAAATATCTAGATTACCAATATATTATATCCAATTTATTTACACACATAATCACTTCAGTATTCTCGACCCAACCCTAATATTAGTTGATTATCTCAACTTTAACTCCACTACCCTCAATTACATTTAATTTTAAGCAATTACAAGTTGCCTTTATATCGTAATCAACTTTATATACAAACTCCATATCACTAGTGATAATAACTACTTCTTCCAGCTCTGTTTTTAATGATACATTGTTTTCTGATTTGTATTTTCTTACTTGTGAGATTATCTCAACTACCATATCTCCACTCTCAATGATACCGTGTTGTACTTCTTCACTTATTTGCTGTAATAGAGTCAAATGTATGGAGCACTGACTTTCATAACGTTCAAAGAAGTTCTTATATACTTCTTCTGTAATGTGTGGCATATAGATTGCGAAACATTTTATTATTCCAAGCAATACTTGATAGCAAGCAATCTGTCCTGACTTTTGGGATGCTTCGGAGTAAATTTCAGGTTTGTAGAGTCTATTTTTTACTATTTCAATATAGTTATCACAGAAATTCCAGAAGAATCTTTCCGCTTCTTTTAGTGCAAGTCCAATTTCATATTTTTCTAAATAGTTACGGTATCTTCGGAACATTTCATTGTACTTGGCTATAATCCACTGATCCATTGGTAACAAAGCAACTGTATCATCATATTTATAATCTTCTAAGTGCATTAGTACAAATTTAGATGCATTCCATAGTTTGTTGATTAGTTTATTTGAGTTCTTAATCTCACCTTCTGAGAAAACAATGTCACTTCCTAAGCTTCCCATTGCTGCCCAGCACCTGATTGCATCTGCTGAATACGTTTTGATAATTTCAGTTGGTTCCATCTTAGAATTGCTTTTTCTTTTGCTTATCTTTTCCTCTTTGCTTGCCATTACATGTCCTGAAATCATAACATTTTCCCAAGGCAATTTATCCATATGATATAGGTTCTTTACTATCGTATAGAAATCCCAAGTTCTTATAATATCATGTGCGTTCGGACGTAAACTCATTGGCATTATTTTATCCATCAAGTTGTCATCCTCACCCCACTTTGCATTAATAAGTGGTGTTATGGAGGACGTTGCCCACGTATCTAATATATCCTTTTCCGGTATAAATTCCGTGCAGCCGCATTTACAAGGGTGCTTCGGTAATGTCGTTAGCGGATTAACAGGTAGTTCATCTTCACTTGCAAAAATAGGTTCGCCACAGTCCTTACAATACCATACAGGGAAAGGTACTCCAAAGTAACGTTGTCTTGAAATACACCAGTCCCATTCTAAATTCTCTACCCAGTTTAAATATCTATTTTTCATATGTTCTGGGTACCAATTAATTTCATTTCCAGCATCGATAAATCTTTGTTTTTCTGAAAGAATATCAATAAACCACTGTTTCTTAATCGTTATCTCCATCGGTGTCCCACATCTTTCATGCGTAGAAACATTATGGGAAATCTCTTCTTGTTTGATCATATATCCCGCATCGATTAGATCCTCGATTATGAGCTTTCTTGCCTTCTTAACATATAACCCTTCATATTTGCCACATATCTTTGACATTTTCCCGTCTTCAAGAATAGCTTCTTTGTATTCTAATTTGTGTTTTTTGTACCATTCTAAATCCGTTAGGTCTCCAAAGGTACAACACATTACGATTCCAGTTCCTTTTTCCATATCCACTTTATCATCTACTAAAATTGGAACTGTAAAATCAAAGATTGGAACTCTTACATTTTTTCCTAATAAATTAATATATCTACTATCTTTTGGATTTACAAAAATACACAAACAAGCTGGTAAAAGTTCTGGTCTCGTAGTAGCAATTTCAATATACTTTTCTGAACTATCTAAATCGAATCTCAAATAGTTGAATATGGATGGTATTTCTTTCGATTCAAGTTCTGCTTGTGCAATCGCCGTATTACATTCTGTACACCAAATAGCAGGGGAATTCGAGTAATATACCTTGCCTTTTCTCTGCAAATCAAGAAACGATCTTTGAGATGCTAGCTGCGCTTTTTTACTAATGGTGGAATATTGATAGTTCCAATCACAACTAAATCCTGCTGAAATAAATAATTTTCTAAACTCTTTTTCTAATTCACTTGTTGTTTCTAAGCAAAGATTTGTAAACTCTTCTCTCGATACTTCATGTGCCTTGATATTGTTATTCTTCTCAACTAATCTTTCTGTCGGTAAACCATTATCATCAAAACCAAATGGATAGAATACATTGTTGCCTTTCATTCTCATATACCTAGCCATTATCTCTGCTTGCGTATAAGAAAAAATGTGTCCGATATGAATCTTTCCATTTACTGTTGGTGGTGGTGTATCAATTGAAAATACTGGTTTGTCACTATCTTTCTCAAACTCATAAATTCCTTCACCTTGCCAATAGTCTTGCCACTTCTTTTCACTTTCCGTAAAATTATACTTTCCTTCTAACATTGGACCACGCTCCTTATCGTACATTACGAGTTTCTATACTTCGAATGCCATAAATTAAAATACCCCTAGTGCGTCTATAAGGACGAACTAGGGATTCGTGGTACCACCTTAATTTTTTTACAAAAAATCTTGTAAAACTCTAAGCTATTCACGCAAGCATAACGGATATATCTACTACTATTTCAATATACCAACTCCAAAGCTACCTTCAATTTACTTTATTCCAAGAAAGGCTCTCAGCCGGTGACCTTTCATTCCTGTCGGATACTCATAAATTTACTCCTCTTTTTCACAGTTGTTAATGTTATGAAGAAGTAGAACTTCTTATTTTGTTAATTATAATATCACTGGATTATATGGATGTCAATAGGTTTGAATTAAGAGACTG